>NZ_CP014691.1:0-1200000 GCF_002005465.1 Neoasaia chiangmaiensis
TTGAGAGCGTTGCAGGTTCTGCTGCTCCAGACTGCAACTGAGATTGGCGACGCTTTCATTACTGATCAGCGCCGCGGACCTCGCGTCTGATGGGCTCCATTGTCGGTCTTTGCGTGACTATGCAGAAAATCGTCTTTCTAAACGGTGGCAGTACTGGGGTAAAGGCGACGATATAGGGAGTTTCGTCGACCTTGGAGTACGTCGGCAGAAAACGCCGATGTATCCATGGTTACGCGCAAATGAGGAATGCCTATTCAAGCAGCCATCCAAAACGGCGGCCAAAGCCGAGTTTTTTTATAGTTCACTCTTTACCCTAACCTAATCGGTTCTCCACAGTCAGCGACGCACGGCAGCACTTTTCTTCTGTCGGGCGAGGGCGACAAACTCCGACTTGATCTTGGTAAACAGGCCCGGCGGAATAAAACCGTAGGCGAAAACACCCGCCTTGCCAGGGACCGGCGACACGCGGCCGCTCGGCCATTCATCAACATTGTGCTCCGAGACGATGACCCAGCTTGGCACGTCATCCAGTCCGATCGCCGCCTTGACCTTCGCCGGTATCTCGATCCCGACCGTCTCGCCGGAAGGCGGCGTGTGGGTGATTGGTAAGAGCACAACATAGCGGGGCCGCAGCACGCTGTCGCTGGCAGCAACGAGGCAGGCGGGACGATCCTTGCCTTGATCCTGTCCTCGCGCGGCTTCATGCGTCCACAGATAATCGTAACGGACGACGAGGCCGGGTTTGGGTTCGGGAAACGACACGGACGGCCCTTATTTCAGCAACTCGTCGAGATGGGCATGCTCGGGGTCCATTTCCGCGCGCTCCACAGCGGCCAGCACCACGTCGGACACATCCTCCGTCCGGTGGCTTCGCTGGGCCGCCGCGCGGAGCCAGTCATAATGATCGGCGGACAACAGCACATATTCGCGACGGCCATGGCGGGTGATCTCGACCGGCTCGCGTTGGGCCTGATGCTGGAACTCGCCGAATTTGCGCTGGAATTCGAGGGCGCCGACGGTGGGCATGGGCGGGGCATCCTGCTGGTGGATTGGTGATGCTCAAATTATACGTATAATACCTCTTTCTCAAGGATAATCTCATTCCTCCCGCTCCGGCGTGCCCCTGCTAGTGGGATCGTTGTCGTTGGCGATCTGCTCCAGTCGACGCTCGAATTCCTCGCGGGCGATTTGCCGTCCCAGCAGACGCGCCAGGACAAGGATCAGTGCGTCCGTTCGCGCCTTCATGGCCGGATCGGGAAGAGCGGACTGGATATTGCCCGTGGGTTCGTTATCGTTGGCCGGAGAATTCGGTCCGGCGTTCGATATGCGGTTTTCGTCCGTCATCGTCCTGCCCTTTCCGTCTGGAGAGGACAGCAGCATCACGCGCTGAAAAACGCCGTGCAACTAGAAAAATCTAGCCATTCCAATGGATTGTCGGTGTGTGTCGGTCGTTGCGTACTGGGGCGTAGTCAGGCGTACATTTGGCGGTGTTTTGTTCACGATTCAAGGAATCACAAGTTGGTGAATGGCTGGTTTGTCGGTGCGACTCGCTGATTGGGTGATGACGGCTGCTTCAGTGTTCTTGTCCGACATCTGCGTTGGTTTTTGCTTTTCCGGACAGCGGATATGCAGGTGTGTCTTCTTACCATGAAGCGATGGTATATTGGAGCAGAGTCAGCTCGTTCCCATGCAGCCGGGCCCAAACGGGTTAATGGTAACGGTTGGCTTCCCAGTCCCGCTCACCGAATTCGTGCGTCAGCCGCGTGAGCAAGGTTCAAAATGCGATTGGATATGGTAGTGCGTTACGGTGTCGCATTGAATGATGTTAGGCTGGGATTAGTCGTGAGGTGTCATCAGGGGAGAAACAGGTTGCTTGACCACGTACGCAATCGTCGCTTCCACCCTGTGGCCGGTGTCGTCCTCGCCTTTGTTTTCGCGTTGTTCTTGGCGGGGGCCGCCTTTGCAGACGAAAAGAGTGCTGACGTTCCCCCCGGCGCACAGCGCTGCTTCGGCTTCGTGTGGGCGGGCGCGCATGGTCGATCACACAGCAGATCGGGCATTATGGTGCCGATCACGATCAACGACCAGCATGCCTATATGCAACTCGATACAGGCGCACCCAGAACGGTCCTGTACGGCAGGGTCACCGATCGGACCGGACTGACCGATCCCACCCGAGACACATTTCTGCCCAATAAGCTGTGTTCAGGATCGTACTGCTGGACACCATCGGCACTGAGGATTGACCGTCGCAAGTTCGTATCCAGTCCTAAAATCCTCGGCCACCTGGGACTTGACGTCCTTCAGGGCCAGGAAACGCTGCTGGATTACCCGGCCCAGCGCATCTGCGCGCTGGGCGGTGATGAGCAAGCTCTGAAGATCACATGGAGTCCCGCTGTCGTTTCCAAAGGCTCTTTCCTCATCTCAGGTATCGTGGGCACAGCGCATCTCGACAGGCTGCTGTTCGACACTGGGTCGGCTCCGTTCACCGTCCAGGTCTTTCCCGCGGTATGGGATGTCCTTCCGAGCGTCTCCACCACGGGAGGTCCAGGGCTGCCCGACGTTGAAGGACATGCCTATGACGGGACCTTGCTGCATGTGCAGAGCAAGCTGATCACAGGCACTGTCATTATCGGGGCGAAACCGCTGACATCCCCCGTGGTCTATGAGCTGCCGGAGAACCTGCAGCCGATTGTCTCCCGTAGAGGCGCTGCGGGCATTGTCGGCGACGCTGCGTTCCTAGATCAGCAGGTCATCCTTGACATGCGCGACCCTGCGCGCTTTGGCGTCATCAATTCTGCGCAACATCCGGCTGAGTAACGACGTTCACGGTTCAGGACCGTCCGCATAAGGGCACGGTCCTGTCACGCTTGGGAAAGCGCCCGAGCCTGCGTTCTTGACTTCCGCTTCCGCCCTCATCTCGGACGTCGCACGGTCATCGTCGGCCTGCCGAAAGCGGACATGGAGAAACAGTCATCGAGTTCGCTACAGGCTTTGCTTTCCCCGCTTGATTATCCATGCTCCTGCTGACGCGTATCGAAGAATTGTAGGAGTGGTTTAATGCAGCGAGTGATGGCTTCTGCGCTCTTAACGTCACTTGCATTGGGGACAGTAATATCGGCTGCAGCGGCTGAGGATTTGCCTCCTCAGCTCGTGGAACACGACGTTGAACCGGCAGATACCGATGCCGCGATCACCCATCATGACGCTGCCAACGTCGCAGCGTTTACGCCAGGCTACGCCCCTGTACCATGACCATCCAACAAGGACTTGCGCGAGAAAAAATCCGCGTCACTCTGTCATCGGACCTCCAGATCGGGAGCACGACGATGACCAGACGGCAGCGGATGAACGTGTATTTCGAGCCGGGCCTGCTGAAGCAGGTCGAGGCGCTGGCCGAGCGCCGGAAGGTGTCGAAATCGGCGGTGATCGAGGCGGCGGTGCTGTCGCTGGTCTCCGGTGACGACGATGCGCGGCGCGACGCGGCGCTGTCGAAACGCCTGGACCGGCTCGGGCGGCGGATCGAGGATGTGGACGAGGCCGTCGCCGTGCTGGGGGAGGCGTTCGCGCTTTATACCCATGCCTGGATGAGGCACCAGCTTCCGCTTCCAGCGAACGAGAACGAGGCCGCGAAGGGTCGGGGTGCGGAGATGTATGCTCGGTTCAACGAGGTGCTGGTCCGGCGGCTGGCCAAGGGGCAGCGGTTCCTCAATGAGCGGGTGAGGGATGTCGCCGGGTCGCGTGAAAACCCTATGGGTAAATGATTGAGACGACTTTAATACCAAGTTTTAGGAGACCTGTGCGCGGGTGGTGGATATTGCCAAGGTCGTCTGTATTTGATGAGGAAAACACGGCATTATTTCTCGTTGTCTCCATGTTTTCGCGCGTTGGCATGGCGCTTTGCGTGACGGATGCGGTCGCCGCCCCGTCACGCGGCCAATGCGAGGATCGTGATGGTCCGTTTGAGATTGTGAGGCAATGGCCGTAACGTGAATCTGGACGGTGTCGTTCCAGGCCTTCAGGCGGGCAAGCGTTTCCTGTTCGTCGCGTCCCCACATCGACGTTGCGGTAACGCGGAGCGTGCCACCTTTCGACCGGACCGCGTCGCGGAGATGATTGTCACGATAGGCACTGTCGGCGAAAACCTCGCCAGGATCGGCGGGCACGACGTCCGGACCTGCGCGTCCATCGTTGATGTTGGCTGGCGTTATCGCGATCCGCTCGACCAGAGCCGTCGTGGCATCGGCGCCGACATTGGCCTTGAAACCATGCACGGCCTTGGGCCCTTGTGCTTCACCCAGCGTGCCTCGCCATCATGCTCTGTTTGCGACGCTATGATCGTCGCATCGACAATCGTGCCGGTCTTGATCCAGATCGCCTGTGCTTTCAACTGATCCGTTACCGCTTCGAAGAGGGCCTGGTCAAGCGAGCGGGTGGCCACGCGGCTTCGCCTTTCGACGCGGCGTAGAGTGGGGCAAGAAGTGCTGCAATCGGCTGCCATTCGATCAGCTTTTCGATGTCATCCAATGACGACGGCTTCCGATCCTGTCGCGAAAATACAAGACAGTCCTGACCAATTGACCGGTGCGCCATCGTCATGCTCCAGGCTTGATATTAGTCAAAAGAGAATCACACCATTTGTCCGAGAAATCCGCCATCCGCGCACAGGTCTTCTAAACCAGTCCTGCCCTCGTTTCAGGACGTCCTAGCGCTCCTGCTCCAGTCTTTGTTCTGAATGTCCATCCGTGCTCCGCAGCCAGCGACTGAGCATGCTGCGACCAATCCCAATGTCACGTTCGCTTTGCAGGCGCGCCATCATCTCGCTGGGTGTGATGTTTTTCCGGGCTTCATCCACGATAAAGGCTTCATGCGCGTCCAGCCGTGACCTACGCGCCCTGCCCTGGCGACGGGCCACCCGCTCGCCGCTTTCGCGCTCCCGACGCAGCCAGCGGATCGCCGTTGAAATCCCCATTCCAAACCGCGCGGTAATCGAGCGGGCAGATTCTCCCGCAGTTCCAGCTTCCAGAGCACGCTCCCGAGGATCATCACTCAATGCTCGCGCCATCACCGTTTCCATCAATGAAGACGGTGAATCACAATGCGCCTCCAGTGTCATGGTGCGATTCAGAGTTCAGTGGAACAGCTCTAGGAAAATTCTGGCTTAAAGCACGAAGTGTTTTATATAGTTATATCAATTACTTAAATAACACAAAAAAAATGACAAACTTTTAACGAAAAAAATGCAATTATTTGCAACAACATGGTAATGGTCTCGTAAGCGCATTGAGCTGCGGATCATGTTTAATCGAAATCGGTAGTCAACAATTCTCGTAGGAGACTAAGACGATGGAGCCGGGATTAGAACATGCTGCTCTCGCCGCAAGGGGCGGAACGGCTGGTGGCGCAGCAATAGGTGCATTGGTCGGAAAGATTGCGGGCACAGACTATGGTAGAGCAATCGGTGGCGCCATAGGTGCCTTCGGGAATATTCTCGGGCCCGAGGTTGGGGTGCTTACTACTACTGTCGGCGAATCTGTCGGACAAAAATGGGGTCCAGAAATCGGCACCGCCGTAGGGACCTATTTAGGCGATATAATAAGCGATTACATCCACGCCATTTCTCAAGCAAATGGTGCCGAAAGTTCGACTTTTACACACAATCAGGAAAATATGTTATACAATGACGTCAAATCTGACGCATACAACTTCGGTACTACATACGCCGCGGAAGGAGCGGACTATGAAGGCCTGTTAAATAGCACGCAATATTGGGCGGGACAAGACAACGCGGCATATGGGCAGGACGACGGCTATGGGTATGACGGAGGTGGCGGAAACGGCGGATATTATGGTGGAGAATATGGCGGGGACGGCGGCGGAGGTGGCGAAGGTTACAGCTACGACGATGACTGATAGCCACCAACATTCGCGTATTCTTATAATAGAGACACTTAATATTTGTTGAGAAAATTGCGGGGTAATCATTATAGTTATGAAGCAGATCCATTTCATTTCCGGGTTACCCCGTTCCGGGTCGACATTACTTTCGGCAATATTGAGACAAAACCCGAGTTTCTATGCGGGAATGTCATCCCCTCTTCATTCGATATTCAACTCTCTCTTACATGTAATGGGCCCAAAAAACGAGTTTCATCATCAAATCACCGATGATCTACGTGTCCGAGTGCTGCGGTCGTCAGTAAATGCGTATTGCGACCATGACAATAAATATGCGGTGGTTTTTGACACGAATAGAATGTGGACTACAAAAATATCGGCGATTGCTGATATTTTTCCGAAAGCTAGAATAATCTGCTGTGTACGCGGGCTAGGCTGGATCGTAGACAGTCTCGAGAGATTGGTGACCACACATGCGGTGGCCCCAACTCGTCTATCAAGGGGAGGTCCAGGGATGTCTGTTTTCGATCGATGCGAATCTTGGATCTCAGCCCGCGGAATCGTTGGACGGCCGTTCAATGCTTTGCGAGGCGCTCTGTCAAGTCAGGAAAGAGATCGCATTATCATCGTGAGCTACGAACAACTAGTTTCGAACCCGGAACACACTATTTCAATGATATATCAGAAGCTTGGGTTGGAGCTATTTCCACATGACTTCAATAACGTAATCTACTCTGCTGAGGCTTTTGACGCTGAAATCGGCATGCCAGAGCTTCACCGAGTCAGCGGACCAGTTGAAGAAAGACGTAGAAATA
Source organism: Neoasaia chiangmaiensis (assembly GCF_002005465.1). Classification (NCBI taxonomy): domain Bacteria; kingdom Pseudomonadati; phylum Pseudomonadota; class Alphaproteobacteria; order Acetobacterales; family Acetobacteraceae; genus Neoasaia; species Neoasaia chiangmaiensis. The sequence continues at coordinate 6,714 of NZ_CP014691.1, forward strand.
CAATACTTCCGCGAGATTTATTTGACCGACTACAGAGCAACGTAATCTGTTCATAAAGGAACAAAGAATTTTCTTCGTTGCGGACCTCTGTGTGCGCGATCGAGATGGGATTTCTGATGATAGACTTCCAAGACAGTCATTTTGTCCCGCTAGTATCGACCAACCTGCCGCTGCCGCGTTACGGGGCAAGTGTCGCGCTTGCAGCAACGATTTTAATAATATTAGTCTCGGTGCTTTGCACTTATACGCGGCGAGAAACCGTATCGGGCCAGGTTATCGGAAAGAGCGGATTATTACAAATCCACAGCGCTACATCTGGTTACATTGCGCTGATTACTGTAAAATCCTTACAAAAGGTCAAAAAGGGAGACCTGTTACTCCGTATTGACACCGATCATGGAGCTGATGGAAGACCGCATGTGACGGCGCAAGTCTCGGAGGAGATGCGATCGCAAATGACGGAAATAACCAAAAGTATTGATTCGCAGAGAAAACTTGAAATTACACAAGTCCATCAGCTAGAAGCAAAGATAACCTCGATAGAGGACGATATAAGAAGCAATAAAAATTTACAGTCCACGTATCTCGAGCAAATTAAAAACCTTAATTCAGAATATAGGCGGCGTCTTTCTGGTGCTAGTGAGGGATTTGACACAGCAGAGAGAGCGGATGAGGCGCTTGACTCCTTATACTCCGCGGTTGAGCGTTTTCAGGAATTGGAGAAAGAGCACGACGATCTAACCCATGACGAAACAGACGCAAAGATACAAATTGACGAGACCAAGCATGAGGTGGATTTGAAGCTTCAAACACTGGAAAAAAGTTTTCATAACATAGGAAGTCAATTTCTTCAGAGCGAGGCATCTCGTATAACCGAAATATTCGCGCCGTATGACGGTGTGGTTACGGCGGTTGGCGCTCAGGCAGGTTCTTGGATCGACTCGTCCACGCCGATTATAACCCTAGACACCGCGCCAGGAGAACGTATCATTGAGTTATACGCCACGAGTAAAAGTATTGGTTTTCTTGTTCCTGGTACACGCGTAAATCTTCGCTTCGACGCATATCCCTACGAGAAATATGGTCAGTTGGGCGGCACGGTGATGGGATACGATATAAGTTCAGGTCGCGTAGCGGACACGGCGCACGCGGAAAACTTCGATCCCTCTGATCACCAGCAACTTTATGTCATACGCGTGCGCCCCGATAAACAATGGATTAGGGCTGGAACGTCTCGAACAATCCAAGTTGGAATGATCGTCCAGTCGCAAATTCTCGAAGAAAAGCGTCGATTGATTGAGTGGGCTGTTGAGCCATTATTACTGCCTTCGGTAAATTGATTTCGACACGGAGGACTATATGTTACAGCTTGATATCTCGATTAAGCGTAAACCACCGGTGTTACTGCAGGCAAATAGAACAGAGTGTGCAGCAGTTTGTCTTACGATGGCTGCCAATTATTTCGGAAACAACACGACTGTAAAAGAGATTAGATCGCTCGGTCTAGGAAGTACATTTGGGTGCTCTTTGTCGGACGTGTCGAGGGCTGCGCTTGTCATAAAAATCATGTCTCGTCCGATCGCCGTGAGTGCCGACGATCTGGCCGATTTGAAAGTTCCGACCATATTGCATTTTGATAACGACCATTTTGTCCTATTATCTAAGGTTAGCAGACAAAGCATCACAGTGAACGATCCGTCCTGTGGCGAGATAACCTTAAGTAAAAGAGAGTTCTCTTATAGAAGCTCCGGTTACGGTCTGGAGCTTTGGCCAGGCCAAAATTTCGAAAAAACTAATGTCGCGCAGAACCTGCGTCCCCATAAGTCTCTAGGTACAATACATGGTTCTCGCAAACTGGTTTGGAAAATAATATTAATATCAGTCGGTATAGAAGCGCTTGGTTTATTGCTGCCTCTATTTTCGGAGTGGGTTCTTGACCTCGCAATACCATCATCCGATACAGATTTACTGTTTACCTTATCTATATCTTTCTTTGTGGTCGTAATAGTGCAGCAGTTTTTGAATTATACACGAAGCTGGTGTATTATTTATTTGTCTAATTCGTACGGGATACAATGGAAGTCCCGCATGTTTTCACACATACTAAAATTGAACTACTCTTTTTTTTCTGGTCGCCTATTCGGTGACGTCCTTTCCCGCTTCGAATCTTTAGACGAGATAATAAAAGTTGTCACGAGTGTTTTCTTGATCAGTTACATTGACGGGGTTATGGCGCTTTTTACGATGGCAATGATGTTTGCATACAGTTGGAAGTTGGCATTACTCTCATGCGTCTCGTTGATATTTTATGCTTTGCTTAGAACCGTTCGGGTCGCCCCGCTGCATGGTGCTACTGCTCAGCAAATCGCGCTTAAAGCGCGGCAAGAAACTCATTTGATGGAAACAGTTCGAGGTTTAAGGACAATCAAACTTTTTCAAGAAGAGACACTTAGGCTGCGGGAGTGGATCAATATTGCAACAGCGCAGCTTAATGCTAGTGGCCGTTTATCAAACGCATCCGAGTTTTATCAGGTTCTGAGTGGCAGTCTTACGGGCACCGAGAGAATTGGCATTGTTTGGTGGGGGGCTGCAATGGTCATTCATGGTGATTTCTCCGTTGGAGGCTTGGTGGCATTTTTGGCCTACCGAGAGCAGGCGGACAAGCGAATTGTAAATGTCATCGATGCGGTTTCGAAAACAAGACTTCTTCAAATGCATTTGAGAAGAGTTGTTGAGATAACCTCTGAAGAACCCGAAGAAAATCGACTCTTAATCCAGAATGGCTCCCGTTCGGGTGACAAGGAGTTTCGCGAAATCCGGGCCGAAAACATAGCTTTTCGCTATTCGTCGGACGATAAATACATTTTAAAAGGTGTTGATCTCCGGCTATCGAGGTTAGATAGCGTTGCAATAATTGGCCCGTCAGGATCAGGAAAAACTACGCTGGCTCAAATCCTTGCAGGGTTATTAAGGCCGTCCTTAGGGCAGGTCGTACTTGATGGAAGGGTCTGCGTCAGTTCGGCGCTTCCGGAGCTAAGAGATATCTGTGGAACGGTTATGCAAGACGACTACTTGTTCAACGGAACTATCATCGAAAATGTTAGTTTTTTCGAAGATCGACCCGACTTAGAACGAGTGACGGAATGCCTTTCGACTGCGTGCATAGTCGACGAGGTTAATGACATGCCAGCTCAAGGGTATACCAGAGTTGGTGATATGGGAAGCACGCTGTCTGGGGGGCAACGACAAAGAATTCTTCTCGCTAGAGCGCTGTATCGTAAGCCGGCCATATTGATCCTCGACGAAGCAACTAGTCAGTTAGACATTGCAACCGAGCGAAGAGTCGTTAATAACATCAAGGCGTTGGGGCTTGCGAGGATTTGTGTAGCGCATCGATACGAAACTATAAAATCGTGCGAGCGCTTTCTGTCGCTCTCTGGAGGAAAGATAATCCGCCGCGGGGCTGTCGAGGAATTGGAAAGGCCGGTAGCGTGAAAATATCCTTTACGGGTTCCGCAAGATACCGTTCTGACGCGATATCGCTTATAGCGTGTTTTACCATTTGGGGGGCAGTCTTCCTGGCGTCATTATTTGAGTTCTCATTTAAGGATGTGGTCAGATATATTGCATGCGCCCCGCTATTGGTGTTTCTGGCTACAATATTCACTATGGCTCTTTATTACAGTATAAAAGGAGAGGGAAGAGTTTTTGATACTGAAAACCTACTACCTGAAAATCAAAAAAATTTTTACCGCTTCGCTTTACCGTTAGGCTTCGGAGCTTTTTTTACGGCCGTTGTTCCGTTCTCTCATAGTACTGACACTATCGTAAAGGTTTTGGATATGTTTGCGGTGTGTGTGGCTGGAAGATGTATAGAATTATGGATATTGCTTCGAGATAGGCGAAATTGATTATTCAATAACTCGAATATGACTAATTTCTCCATTTTGCTGACAGAGAGAGCATATCGTGGGTCTCGAGGCATACGGTTTCGATTCTGTCGTTGATTGTTTGGAAATTCTTTTTGCAAGAGTCGGGGTGAGCTTTTCACGGTCGGAGATTTGCGGGAATTTCATAGCTAAATTTGATAAATCCCTACCGCCGTTGGCGCTTCTTATTCATATGATTGAATCGTTAGGCCTTCCTAAGGCTAACGATATATGCGACGGGGTTTTTGATTGCGATCTGCTCGAATTGTGGAGTGATCGCTATGGCGTCAGGTGTAAGGTAGTTAAATACAGAAAGGCAGCTTCTGTTGACATGACGTCAAATACGTTCGTTGCACAACACAAGTACATCCTTATCGCTCCTCCGATTATTTCTCAAAAGACTCGCGTGTGTCATACGTTTAATATTTCTCCTATCAAAGCTGGAGATCCAGAAAATACATTTGTTCATAGAATCCGATTGGAAGAACGACGCCTGCATTTTATGTTGTCACGGGCAAGGCTAGAGGGCTTTCAGTCTCTTCAAGCTTGGAAACAGCATCATAGAGCGCAGGGTGCGTCGCGGCTACGAGCGATCGGCCGACCCGAAATTCTGACGAGAGATTTTATCGAAACTATCCATGATCTTGTCGTTGGCTGGTCAGTTCCGCGAAAGAGATCTTTTCGAGACATTGATCTTTCAAGGGGACGAAAAATATATGCTTTTCATGGTAGTATAGCGGCCTCAATAGAAGAGTGGGTGCAGATTTACGGTGATATGCGAAAAATACAGTCAGCAACCGACATTGAAGCTTTGACGTGGGTTATTTTCGCGCTTGGAGATTTTAATGCTGTACACCCTTTTCCAGATGGAAACGGTCGAGTTTGCCGCATTTTGTGCCACTGGTATCTTCAATCAATAGGAAGAAGGGCTAGTCGAACAATGTTTCAGAAGAACATTTGGTATGGAGCAATGCATCGTTTGGGAGTCGGCGATACTCGTCCCATGTATCGCTTGATTTCCGGCGATCTATGAATTGACGTGCCCCCCGGAAATTGGACCATCTGAAGTTGGAATTTTCCACTTGTGATCCCGTGCTTGGGATGAGGAGAATTCCATGAAAGCATCGAAGTTCACCGAGGCGCAGATTGCGTTTGTTTTGAAGCAGGCCGAAGGGGGAACGTCGGTCGCTGAAATCTGCCGAAAGGCGGGTATTTCGGACGCAACGTTCTACAACTGGCGGAAGAAATACGCGGGTCTGATGCCGTCCGAGATGAAGCGGCTGCGTCTGCTTGAAGACGAGAACGCCAAGCTGAAACGGATCGTGGCGGACCTGTCGCTGGATAAGGCGATGCTGCAGGATGTTCTGTCAAAAAAGCTGTGAGGCCTGCGCGCAAACGCGAACTCGTGGACACGCTTCAGGGCGACTGGAAGGTCTCGACACGGCGCGCCTGCGCGGTGTTGCGGATCGACCGTTCGCTCTATGTCTACACGTCGAAGCGTGGCACGCAGGCCGAACTGACACAGTGGATCAAGGAGATCTGTGAAACCCGCTTGCGCTATGGCTACCGCCACGTTCATGTCCTGCTGAAACGAGACGGGTGGGCAGTCAATCCGAAGCGGGTCTATCGTCTTTACAAGGAGTTGGGCATGCAGTTGCGCAATAAGGTGCCTAAACGCCGGGTTAAGGCGAAGGTGCGCGAGGACCGTCGTCCGGCAACCCATAACAACGACACCTGGGCGATGGACTTCGTGCATGACCAACTGGCGACGGGCCGCAAGATCAGGATCCTGACCGTGATCGACACCTTTTCCCCCTTCTCCCCGGCGACGGATCCGCGGTTCAGTTACCGCGGCGAGGATGTCGTCCAGACCCTGGAGCGGATATGCGGGCAGATGGGCTATCCTAGGAGTATCCGGGTCGACCAGGGCACGGAGTTCGTCAGCCGGGATCTGGATCTCTGGGCGTATCAGAAAGGCGTGGTGCTCGACTTCTCCCGCCCTGGCAAACCGACCGACAACAGCTTCATTGAGTCGTTCAACGGGAAATTCCGGACGGAGTGCCTGAACACGCACTGGTTCATGAGCCTTGACGACGCCCGCACAAAAATGGAGGTTTGGCGTAAGGACTACAATCCTGCTTCACAACACCCATCTGTCTATGTGGCTGTTTCGAATAAGGTTTCTTGTTCATCTGTTTGTCCTGCGAGTTGATTGCGCCGGGTTCTTGCCTGACGGGCTACGAGCATTGCCTCGTCGCCATTGAGGATCTGTCGCTCGAATATCCAGGGACCGTCGGGCAATGGGTGCGTGGCGGCGATCTTTCCGGCCTCGGCGGCAAGCCGTAAGGTTTTGGGGGCGATGCCGAGCAGCTTCGCGGCTTCGCCCAGATTGAGGCATGGCTTTTCTTCATCAGGCGTGCCCCGATAGACCGGGATCCGATGATGCGAGCGCATGGACGTCACCCGCTCGCGCGTCCAGCGGTTTCCATTCCCTGTCCGTAGTCCGTTGCGGTTCAGGATGCTGGCGATCAGGTCGTCACTGGCAATATGGACGAGATCGCGCACGGCGGCGATGATGTCGGCACCGGTGCTGTTGCGCTGACCGCGTCGGCGGCGAGGCAGGCGCAGTTCGGTATGGATGCCCCCTGTCCAATGAACAGCCAGGACGATTTCCGCTGTTTCGGTGTCGAGATCGGCAACAACCTCCTGTACCAATGTCCGAACGATCCGTTTTTTCAGACGGACATCCGTTGCTGGCGCCTGCCAGATAAATTTGAGATCATGCGCCAGTTCCAGCAGCGAGTGCGGTTCGCATGCGGATTCCTGCCCGCGTGCCGCGTCGTGGGCGGCGATCCTCTGCTCGATCGCGGCCGCGGCTGTCAGCGCAGCGTTTCATCGTCGTTCCAGTTCTCCAGTCACGAGCCTGTTTTCCGGATCGGCCGCATTATATTGACGGAATGCCCGTTCAGCCTCGTAGCGGGCCGCCTGAAGATCGCGTGCCAGAGCTTCGCGTATCTGGTCGCGCTGCTCATTGATGGTCGCCTGAGCGGTGACGGCGGCCTCGATCGCACCGGGTCCTACGACGTCAAGCAGGGCCGTCTCGATCGCGTCATCGACCCGCAATCCGCCAAAGGCAATACAGCGCGGCTCCCCACTATCGAGCCAGCCGCGCACACAGCTGTAGCGCGGGATATTATGTTCGGCTCCCGTGTAGCATACCGTCAGCTTGCGTCCGCACCGGTGACATCGCAGCAGACCGGCCCGCAGCGCGTTCCCATGTTTGGGCGCGCCATGATGACGTCCGGTCGGCACGTTCTCGCTCACCATCCGGCGGATCGCCTCTGCCTTGTCCCAGCTCACATAACCATCATGCGTGCCAGGAATCAGGGCAAGCCAATTTTCGCGAGGTTTACGCTGGCGCTGGGCATTGAACGCACTGCCGTCATATGACGCGGCCACGCCGGTCTTGCCATAGGCATAGGTGCCGCCATAGATCGGATTGGCGATCATGCGATGGATGGTGGCATAGTCCGGCCGTCGCCAGACAACATCGCCGTTCCGACGTCGTGCCGGCAGATCCAGGTCATGCGTGTGAAACCACAGGAGTGCCTGCCGTGCGCTGCCGAGTTCGGCGACCTTGTCAAAAACAAGGCTGATGGCTTCCTGAACCCGCATGTCAGGATCTTTCTCATAACGGTCGCCAGTTTTGATGAACCCCACAGGCGCACCGACCACGAGTTCGCCACGCCGCGCTTTCTCATAACGTGCCGTCAGGGACCGCTGACGCAGAAGGTCCAGCTCATACTCGTTCAAGCTGCCCTTCAGACCGAGCAGGAGCCGGTCATTCCCGACACGTGGTGCGTAAATGGCCTCCTGATCGATCAGAAGTGTGTCGACGACACGGCACATTTCGATGAGTTGCTGCCAGTCGCGGCTGTTCCGGGCGAACCGGGAGACCTCCAGGGCCGCAACCGCCCCGACGCGCCCCAAACAGACCTCGGCGACCATGCGGTCGAAACCTGCGCGAGTTACGCCGCCCGCTGCCGAGCAGCCCAGATCGTCGTCGATCACGTCAATCGTCTGCCAGCCCAGCAGGGCGAGCCGTTCGCGCATGGCATATTGCAATGCGCGGCTTTCCCGGTTGTGCTGCACCTGATGCGCGGATGATTGTCGCACATACAGAATTACCCCACGCTCCAGATGACGCGGGCTGATCTTGTCACGGCTCATCGCGGGTCTCCTGCACGGCGCTGGGTCCGCGACCGCGCACGTGATCGAGGATCAGGCGGGTCATCATCGACTGCAGATCGTTCCGCGCCTGCTGGGGAAGGTCCTTCTAGACAAGGTTCGGACAGGGCGGTTCGACCTCCTTGCCACCGAACAGATCCGGCTGCGCCGATATCGTCCCCACACGGGAGCGCTGTCGTTCGTCGTGTCGCATGGTCCTCTCTCAGATTCCGGTCAGAAGAGAAGCCTGCAATGGTTTCAGGCGGATGCGCCGACAAAAACTCCGTCAGCAACGATCGCAGATCATGCAACGCATTGAGTGATACGACCGGATCCGGAGCCTGTCGCATCCCGGCGCACGCTGCGCGATCAAGCATCCATGCCGGCAATTCAAGGAGCCTGACCGCTCCAGCGTCGGGTATCCGTTGCCGAAGCATCTCAAAGCCCAGGTCACCCGCGAACTGGATCGCATCGAATTGCTCATGGAGCAGATCAAGGCGGTAGAAGGCGAACGGGATGAACTGGCGAAGACGAATAACGTCAGTGAGCATTCGCCGATCTCTCAATTGCAGGGCCTCAAAGGGATCGGTCCCGAGTTTGCTGCAATTCTAACGCAGGAAGGACTGTTCCGACATTTCGACAACCGGCGGCAGGTTGCCGCCTATGCTGGCCTGGCACCGTCGCTATGGAAGAGCGGATCGATCGATCGCGAAGGGCGTATCGAAATCTGGCAACACGCGGCTACGAACGACCATGATCCAGATGGCCTGGTTATGGCTGCGCTATCAGCCGGAAACGGCACTGGCACGGTGGTTCCATGAACATGTTGGCGCAAGAAGCACGCGGAGCCGTAAAACGGCGATCGTCGCGCTGGCCCGCAAGCTTCTTGTCGCACTCTGGAAATACGTCACAGGAGGCGTCGTCATCGACGGCGCGGTCCTGGCGCCTCTTTAATGACGGCGCCTCCGACGTAAACGTCATCCTCAGGGCCTGATCAGTCCTGTGGATCCGGGCGAACGGACCGCAGCCCCCCATGGCTTGTAATGCCGAGCAAAAAGAATGGTCCCGTTCTCCTGAGCCTTTGCCCCGAACGCGGGATAATGGTGCTGCCGTGCAAGAGCGGCGACCGGATGTGAGGTTCTACAGGCGCGGCACCGTGCCGGTAGTCGTTAAACAGGCTCAGACCATGGATCCGAAAGACGGAGTGAAAATATGCCAACACAGTAAACAGCGGCGTTGACAGAGAACTCCTCATGTGAGGGGGCACGTCAATTCCGTTTGCATGACACTCAAATTGCGATTTTGAGCGAATGTCGGTATCGGCCAAGCCATGCCCCCGCAACCATGAATTAAGCGACTGATATCGCACACTAAAACCCGCCCTCACCGGCGGGTTTTTTGTTGCCCAAATCACCCCGCAGGAAACACATAGGAAACAGACGAAAAGGTAATCCGGCGCATTTTTGTCGGACTTCACAAGTGTGTGATGCAGGCGCGAAGCCACTTACCTCGTGTTCGAGGTGATGAGCACTCTCGGGCCTGTTTCTCTCGATTAGGAGAAGGTCTCGCTTTGTCGATGGTCCTGTCGAGGCTGGACCTCGTTGTAGTCGACACGCCAAGCCTCTATTTTTGCCCCGGCTGAAGAAGTCAGCACGACCCCATTCTGATACCCCCATAGATGCGCGCTGTCGGCAAGCCGGTCGTGACCAAAATCCGTTGCCCAGCTATCATTGGTGCGCGCCGCATGACGACGTTCCTCGCGCAGGCGCGCCATGTCGATATCTTCTTAAGCTTGTCCACGAGTTCGCGCTTGCGAGCAGGTCTCAGATTTTTTGAAGGATCATGTCCTGCTGCATTTCCCGCTCCAACGATATATCCTCCACCAACTTGCGCAACGTGACATTTTCATCCTCAAGCAGCTTCAGTCGCCGCATCTCCATCAGCAGTAGGCCGTCATATTTCTTCTTCCAGTTGAAAATATAATGCCTGACTGATCTCAGCCTTTCGACAAAGCTCCGCAATGGGGATGCCGTCGTCCCTTTTCGTTTCTCTCATCCTGAGAAACGGCCCGCGAAAAACTCTACCCAAAAACGATCCAGTTTGCCGGAACCAGATTGGCGCCCGATCCGGTCAGGGCTGAAATTGATTAATTAGCGATATGGTAATCGTCACTCGCCCAAAAGAGTTTAAGGCTTCTAGGCCAGATATGATTTTTCCAATTTTGATCACCCCTGATGCGTCAGGCCCTTCGTCGCGATAGAAAGCAATATTACCCCAAGGTGCATAGTAGGCGATGTCACCGATCGTCCCCATGTCTCTTTTCGGCGCACCTTCTTCAGATAGACGGGTAGGCAATGCATCGCTGACTTTCTCTGCGGTGCTCAGGTCTCGCAAGGTCATTGTTATCGGAAGCAGCGCGGCAAAGCTGTGTGCAGTTGGCGAGTTGTTAAGAGTCGCCAGCATTCTTGTGTTGCCAATCTGAATCTGGAGTTTGACATTCTTGGTATTTATCCATGTGGTCTCCCCTGAATGTTGACTGGTCTTGGTGGATGGTGCGGCTTGAGCCGTTGACAATGCAAGGTTAGTGGCAGCTAAAAAAACAGCGAAAGTAACTCGGTATGATATTCTGAAATTAAATCGGGTGATATAGGATTTTACTTCTGTTTTATTCGGAAGCATACTGCTGCACTCCAGTAACATGATTTTTTTATCTGCGGGAAAGATAAAGAAATAAAAAATTGACTTATACAGAGTGTTTTTTGACGTGCTGTGGAAATTCTCTTTCCACAGCACTGTTACTTATGCGGTCTGACCGCCATCCACTACGAACGTTGCGCCGACCGTGAAGGCAGCGAGATCCGAACACAACCACAGTACGGTTCCGGCAATTTCTTCCGGTTTGCCGAGCCGACCCACAGGTTCCTGTCCGATAGCGGCCTGACGTCCCTCCTCGGTTCCTCCAGTGAAACGGGTCATCATCGGGGTTTCTATGATGCCAGGAGCCACGACATTAACGCGAATATTTGAAGATGCGTAGTCAAGAGCTGCGGCTTTACTGAGACCAATAACTCCAAATTTGGATGCACAGTAGGCCCCGTTTCCTGGGAAGCCCTTCACGCCAGCGCCCGATGCTGTGCTGACAATAGCACCACCGCCAATTTTCAACATTTCCGGTATCTGATGCTTCAGACTGAAGAAAACGCTATTCAGGTTGGTTGAGATAACATTTTCCCACATCTCCGGCGGAATGTCGGCAGTTGCGAGTGCCTTGTGTTCAATGCCCGCATTGTTGAATGCGAAATCAAGGCGTCCAAATTCCGCAACGGTTTTTGCAACAGCACTTTTGATTTCATTCTCCTTTGAGACGTCGGCAATAATGGAGATTGCTCTACCACCAGCTTCTGTAATGAGGCGTAATGTCTCCTGAATATTTCCTTCCGAACGGCCAACTACCGCGACGCTTGCTCCGGCCTTGGCAAAGGCGAGAGCGGTCGCACGCCCGATACCCGTGCCCGCACCGGTGACAATGGCGACCTTGCCCGAATAATCAAATTGCACTGACATGATGAATCTCCCTTGTTCGCTGTGCGAGGCAGACGATGTCAAAATGCCGGACGGAACTGAATTAATGAAAATAACTCACAACCGTATGCAATTTTTATCGACTACCAACATTAATGGCATGGACGTAAGATAACATCGCTGTCAAGGCCGTATGGCAAAGGCATCTGCTATCTGGAGTCTAGGCTGGTGCCTACATGGACAACGGTTCGTACCTGTGGGCTTGGGCGTAATTATGCGGATGACATGTCCTCCCGGAAGGGAAAGGAGAACTGCCATCTCGGGCTGGAATGCGAAGGATTAGGAAATGCGACACGCTAAAGGGAGGCTGGTAACTCTTGGTATTCTTGCGTTCGGGACAGTTCTTGTTTCCGTATCTGTCAAAAATACCTATGCTGCTGCCGAACCTTCATGGCGTGAGGGGCATGCCATCGAAACACGTCCGCCGGAACTTGAGAGTGACCGGCCTGCATTCGTGGGGCAGACCCGGGCGCCTTACCATGCAACCTCTCCCTTTCACGTCACGGTTCTGACAGACAGGCTGCATGCGCCCTGGAGCCTTGCATTCCTGCCTGACGGGCGCATGCTGGTAACGGAAAAGCCTGGGGCGTTGCGTATCGTAGATGCACAGGGCAGGATTTCTGGGCCTGTCAGGAATTTACCAGCCGTCCATTATGGCGGTCAGGTGGGGCTTCTGGACGTTGCGCTGGATCGCGACTTCGCAAAGGATCACCGCATATTCTTCAGCTATAGCGAGGATGTGGGAGACGATAAGACCAATATTGCTCTTGCGCGCGCTACGCTGGATGAGAAAGCTGGTATTTTGCGGGATGTTTCCGTGATTTTTCGGGCGTTACCAGCGGTCTCGTCTACAAAAGGTGCCAATCAGGGCGGTCGCATCGCGGTGGCACCGAATGGAACCCTGTTCATGACTGTAGGGGATCGTTCCAGCATTACGCCCTGGGATGTCGCCCAGCATCTTGATAGCGATCTGGGCAAGATCATTCACATTACGGCGGACGGTGAACCCGCGTCAGATAATCCTTTTATTGGTCGGGCAGGAGCAAGACCGGAAATCTGGACTCTTGGGCACCGCAGCGAAGAAGGACTGGCTTTCGCACCAGATGGCAGGTTGTGGGAAACAGAACATGGGCCACAAGGTGGTGATGAACTCAATCTTATCGAACGAGGTAAGAATTATGGGTGGCCTTTAGTGACACACGGCATTGATTATTCAGGAGAGAAGATCAATGGCGGCCTGACCGAAAAACCTGGAACAGAACAGGCTCGCTATTACTGGGATCCGGTTATAGCACCATCAGGTCTTGCTTTTTATTCAGGCAATCTTTTTCCTCAATGGCACGATAGCGTGTTCGTTGGCGGTTTGCGTGCCGGATTTCTCGATCGTCTGACACTGACAACTAACGACAAAGTCAGGGATGAGGAACCGCTGCTGGCCGATCTGCGCAGCCGGATACGTGATGTCAGGTCAGGTCCGGACGGGGCGGTGTATGTCCTGACGGATGACGGGAAACTCCTTCGCCTGACACCAGGTCAATAAAGAGGAATGATAATCATGAAAAAGATCATGGTGATGCTGGCAATCACCTTGGGTTTGGTGGGAGTGCCTGCCATGGCGGCGGACATGTCGAATGGTGCAGACAATTTCTACAAAAGCGATCGCGTCACGATTCAGAAAATTTCTTTCAAGAACAAGATGGGCATGAAAGTAGTGGGAAACCTCTTCACGCCCAAAAACCTGGAACAGAACAGAAAATATGCGGCCATTGTGGTCGGCCACCCGATGGGAGCCGTCAAGGAACAGAGTGCTAACCTCTATGCGACGAAACTGGCCGAGCAGGGCTTTGTCACGCTGGATTTCGATCTGTCCTTCTGGGGTGAAAGCGAAGGAGAGCCCCGTAATACGGTATCGACCGATATCTACGTGGATGATTTTCTGGCAGCCGTAGACTTTCTGGGGACACAAACCTTTGTAGACAGGGGACGTATCGGAGCACTCGGCATCTGCGCGAGCGGCAGCTTTGTTGTCAGTGCTGCACAGATCGACCCACGGATTAGAGCTATTGCAACTGTCAGCATGTATGACATGGGAGCGGCTAACCGGAACGGACTGCACCATTCTGTTACGCTCAAGCAGAGAGAGAAAATTCTTCAGGATGCTGCGCAAGAGCGCACCGCCGAATTTTCAGGGGCTCCGATCAAGTATACGAGTGGAACGTCAGAAAAACTGACAAAAAACTCGACGGTTGTTGAACGCGAGTTCTATGATTTCTATCGGACGCCGCGCGGATATTCTCCCAATACCACGACGCATCCCACACTTGTCAGCAACGTTTCATTCATGAATTTCTACCCGTTCGAGCAGATACAAACCATCTCGCCGCGTCATCTGCTTTTTGTTGTCGGAGAGAAAGCGCATTCGCGTGAATTCAGTGAAGATGCCTACCAGCGTGCAGCCGAGCCAAAGGAACTCTATATCGTGCCGGGCGCGGGGCATGTTGATCTCTATGACAGAACAAAACTTATTCCTTTCGCCAAGCTGGCTAATTTCTTTCGTGAGAATCTGAAATAAGCGCTGAAACCTGCTGGTGATCATCCGTGTTGGACCGTTCAGTGTGGACGTAACGGTCCAACTATGCAGGGTAAGGCCGAACGCTATGGGCTTCGGGCAGCCGCTATCATACCAGTATCAACATGTGTCGTACCTAGTCTCGAATGAAGGCTGACAAACAAGGAACAACCATCTGAAAAAGGAGCGCAGTCATTGAGTCCAGAAAGTTCACGCAGCTGCGATCAGGACCGTCAACGGGACGCGGTGGTTGACGCGTGGCTGAGACATGAACTGCGGAACAAATACGGCGCTATTCTCGGTGACGATATTCCCGATGAACTTTTGGACCTGATAAACGCCTCGACAGTTCCGACACACATTCCAGAACAGGACAGTTAGAGCGAAGAAGCCGACATGTTGTCAGGATGATGCACGCTGGCCTGCCAATCATCCCATAGGAGGTGTACTGCTTCGTGCAGGAAGACTGGGCCTGGCGTAATTCCAAATTCTTTCTCAATCTGTTCCAGGCGTTTTTCGAGAACGAAGAGAAATATCCTGTAATGATGCGCCGCGTGTCCGTCATCTCCCTGATAAGCCGGATTGCCTTCATAGAAGGTGCCAGCGAGGCACAGGGCAACGTCCAGACTATAGTATCCGCGGCACACCATGGGACGTTGCTCATAGATTGAGCATGCGCCATCGAAAAGAAACGGGCAAAACGGCACGCCAGTTAGCAGTCTCTGATGAAGCTGCTTTAGACGATCCGGCGTGAAGGTGCGTTGTGCATGATCCAGCGCAAGGTGTGCAAAAATCGGATTGACCTGGATGAGACTTCTGCAACAGGTGTCGCAGCCATTGCGGCACGCTACAGGTTTCACAATGCAGAGATGGTTGAGGTGATCGGATACGTCATTGCAGAGATCTAACAACCTGCTGGCAAGCCGTATCATGTCAGAGGGCTGGGAGAGGTTGCCCAACCCCTGCCTGAACATGGCATCGGCTTCACTCACCTTACTCCGCATATAGGTGAGTGTGGCCGTCGCGGGGACGGGTGGTAATGGCTGAGGCATGTGCTCTTTCCTTCACGGCTCTCGCGCCGTGAATTGTCTGTGTCGTCTGTGTGTCGAATGAGCCCGATCGTCAGAGAATACGCTCGGCAAGGGGTGCCTTGCGGGGCGGTATCTCCGTGCCCCAACCGCCGCCGAGCGCCTTGTAGAGGGTCACAGTGTTCGACAGGGCCTGGAGCTGGGTCGTAATGGCTGCAAGCTGGGCGGTGTACCACGCCCTCTGCGCAACAAGTGTTCCGAGATAGGGGTCATAGCCGGCCCTGAATCTCTGTAGGGCGAGGGTATATTGCCGCTGATTGGCAGCGACCGATGCCTGCTGGGCCACCATCTGCCCGAGATAGGTTTCCCGCCCGGCCAGCGCATCCGCGACTTCGCGAAACGCGGACTGGATCGTTCGCTCGTAGCGCGCCACTTCTTCTCGTTTGCGAGCACGGGCCTGCTTGAGCTGGGCGGTCAGACGACCTGCGTCAAAGAGCGGCAAGGTAATCTGCGGTGCGACGTTCCAGGCGCCCATGCCGCTTTGGAAGAGGCGGGTGATATTGTTGCTTGCCGTGCCATTGGCGGCCGTGATCTGGATTTTCGGGAAGAATTCGGCCCGCGCTGCACCGATATCGTCATTGGCGGCCCGTAACTCGCCTTCGGAGGCCGCTATATCCGGTCGCCGGTTTATCATGTCGGACGGCAGGCCAGCCGGTACGACTGGAAATGCCGTGATGGAATCAAGAGAAGTCTTGGTGCTCATGGATCGGATCATGGCGTCCGTGAGCGGGGTGCCCACCAGCAATGTCAACTGATCAAGGGCCTCCGCGCGTTGTCGCGTGTAGATTTGCAGATTGGTTTCGGCATCATGCAGGGAGGCTTCGGCTTCCGCCAGGTCCAGTTGCGTACCTGTACCGACTTCGGCTGTCTGTTTGACAAGATCGTAAGTATGGCGTCGGTTTTCCAGAACATTCTGCGTAACCGTGACCGCCTGATTGTTGGCGACCCAGTTCAGCATCGCCATCGCAACACTGGAAATGATGCTCAGCCTCATCGCCTGCTGGTTCAGCGCACTGGCCATATAGCGGTCGAACGAGGCTCTGGAGGCACTCCGTATGCGCCCCCATAGGTCCACTTCATAGGCGGAAACACCGAAGCCGACTGCATACTGCCGCATGTAGATCGGTTCGTCCGTGCGGGAGAGGCTCCAGATATGAGAGTTCATTTTCTGGATATTGGCACCCGCCGTTCCGTTCAAAGTCGGGAACAGGGCTGCGTTCTCAATGTCGAATTGCGAACTGGCTGCGGCAGTCTGCTGCTGCGCAATGCGTAGATCCCGGTTGTTCTCCAGCGCTGTGGCGATGAGGGTCTGCATGACAGGATCGCGGTAGAAATCGCGCCAGTCCTGCATGAGCGTCGTGTCATCCTTAGCGTGCGTAGGGCGTTCGCCGCTGGATGGCCATGTCGTGGACAACGGTGCAGCCGGTCTGTGATAATGCGGGATCATGGTGCAGCCGCCGAGCAAAGCCGTCAGCGTGATCCCGTGAAGAAGGAATGAAGCCCGCACGCTCAGATCACCTTCAGGTTCTTGTCGAGTTGTGGCGCGACAACACTGCCTTCATGCAAGGCGGACGGAGGATGCACCACAAGCTGGCTGCCATCGGGCAATCCATCCAGAATTTCCAGATGATCTCCATAATCCCGGCCGATCTTGACCTTGTGAACCGCGATTTTATTGTCAGCAGTGACAGTTTCGACAGACAATCCGTCAGCCTCATAATTGAGGGCTTCTGAGGGAACCATAATAACGGAAGCAGCCCGAGGCAGGTCAAAATGGATTTCCGCATAAAGCCCGGCTGTCAGGCGATTATCGTGGTTATCAATTTCGATCTCAACGGGCAGCATACGGCTTCCCTGTTCCAGCGCGTGCCCAGTTCGCGTCACTGTGCCTTTGAAAGTCTGACTAGGTCGTTCCGGCACCACGATCGAAGCTGGCTCATCCACTTTGACTGTCAGAGCAGCATCCTGGGGAACGTGGACACGTACGCGCAACCGATCGGTGCGGGTGACCACAAACAGGGGGCGTGATGTGGCGTTATCAGCGCTGACCAGATCTCCGGCCTCTACATTCCTGACGGTGACAACGCCGTCATAAGGGGCGATCACCGTCGTGTAAGCCTGACGCTGCGCTGTTTCAGCCAGCACAGCATCAGCAGCTTTCTGTTCGGCCTGCCGGGCATTTTGTGTCAGGCGGTCCACATCGAAATTCTGTTTGCTGACAGCGCCTCCACCGACAAGCCCGCCAGACCGCCGCGCGGTAATCTGCGCCAGAGCCAGATTGGCGCGAGCCTGCGCCAGTGTCGCCTGCGCCTGCTCAACACGGTGATCAAGTTCCGGCGCTCGGATGACCGCCAGAACCTGTCCTGCCTGCACGGGGGTTCCGATATCGACAAACCGCTTGTCGATATAGCCCGAAGCGCGTGCGCCGATGGGTGTTGTCTCAATTCCTACGGTTTCGCCTGGCAGGTCCAGCGACAAAGGTTGTGTCGAAGCACGCGCGATCATGGTCCGCACATCAGGAACCTGCTGGTCGCGCTCTCTGGCCGTTGCCGTGACCGCGTGCGCACGCTCGACATGGGTATAAACGCCATAACCAACTGCGAGGATGACACCCAGTCCGGCAACAATGCCGGGGGAGAACCGCCTGCGTTCGTGACCGGAGTGGGACATGACAGGATCAGATGACATTCTCATATTCCTCAAGCATGCGGGATTCACGACGGCGCAGACGGCTGTAGAGCCAGGGGACAACAAAAAGCGTGGTGCAGGTGCCAATCATCAGGCCGCCAATCACAGCGCGGCCCAGAGGTGCGTTCTGCTCGCCGCCGTCTCCGAGGCCCAGCGACATCGGCAGCATGCCAATCACCATGGCCAGCGACGTCATTAAAATTGGCCTCAAACGCTCCCGCCCGGCTTCCATCGCAGCCTCCATGGCGGTCATGCCATGCGCACGGCTTTCCTTGGCGAAGGTGACCAGCAGGATGGAATTGGCACTCGCCACACCCACGCTCATGATCGCACCCATGAGTGAGGGCACGGAGAAAGTCGTGCCCGTGACGAAAAGCATGAGCACGATGCCGCACATGGCGCCCGGCAGCCCTAGTATGACAACCAGAGGGTCCATGAAGGACTGGAAGTTCACGACCATCAGCAGATAGACTGCAACCGCCGCCACCAGCAGGCCGATTTCAAGGCGCGTGAAGGACGTGTTCATGCTGTCGATCTGCCCTGCCACCTCAATGCTGTTGCCGGGTTTCAGGTCGCCTTTGTGGCACGCGACAATCCGCCCGATATCACGAGCAATGCTTCCCAGATCACGATCCTCGGCACTGGCGTCGATATCCAGAACCGGCTGGATGTTGCTGTGTGAAATCACGTCAGGTGCGACCGTGCGCTCGATGGTCGCCACGTTCCGGAGCAGAGTCGGAATACCGGCCACCTGTGATGCATTCCCTGCCACCACCAGCTTGCCCAGATCATCAACGGTGTTGACCTGATATTGCGGTGTCTGTACGGCAACCGGGTAAAGCGTTCCCATCTGCGGATCGGGCCAGAAGTTCGGCGTGACTGTATTGGAGGAGGCCTGCGAGACCATGACGCTGCGGGCCACGTCGTTCAGAACGAGATTGAGGTCCTGCGCCCGTTCGCGGTCGATCGATACGTTCAGGGCAGGTGCTACAAGCTGCTGGTGCAGGTGCACATCCACCAGACCGCGCACATGGCGCATGTCCTCCATGATCTTGCCCATAACCACGCGGTTATTCGCCTGATCATACCCCGTAATCCGCACGTCAATCTGTGATGTCAGACCAAAATTCAGGATCTGCGTCACCATGTCGGCGGGCTGGAAATAGAACACGACATCTGGGAAGCGTTTGGCCAGAACTGTGCGCAGACGGCTGATATACTCCGCTGTCGGACGATGCTTTTCCTTCAGGGCCACCATGATCTGCCCGTCATTCGGGCCTATGGTTGAGCCATCATCAAAGGGCATGGAGAAACGGAAAGGAATGCCGATATCATCGAGCACCAGTTCACGCTCATTCTGGGGAACAACTTCGCGAATGGTATCTTCAACCTGATCGAAAATCCGTTCGGTGGTCTCAATCCTTGTTCCTGCAGGCGCACGGACGTGCAGCTTGAACTCTCCGGCATCAATAACAGGGAAGAAGTCCTGTCCCACCTGCGTTGCAAGAAGCACAGCGGTCAGAACAAAGATGCCGCCCAGAGCCGGAACTTTCCAAGCGCTATGCAGAAGGCCGGACAGCGTCTTTTCATAACCATTCCGCAGGCGCTCGAACCGGGCATCAAATTTCGCGCCGAACCGTTCAAAAATCGTAGGGGGCTTTCCAGCCTCTTCTCGCCGTTTTTTGGCCTGTTCTTCGGAGCGGAGAAGCAGAGCTGCAAAGATCGGCACCAGCGTTCGGCTAATAACGTAGGAGGCCAGCATCGCATACACGACGGCGAGCGCCATGGGCGTGAACAAGAACCGTGATGGCCCCGTCAGAAATTCCACAGATACAAAAACGCAGGAAATCGCCAGCGTGGACACCAGTGTCGGCAGTGCAATGCCTGCGGCACCATCCAGAACGGCTTTGCGCAAGTCTGCGCCATCATGATGCAGGCGGTGGATATTCTCGATCGTGACCGTGGCATCATCCACCAGAATGCCCACGGCGAGCGCAAGGCCACCCAATGTCATGAGATTGAGGGTCTCTCCGGTTGCAGAGAGAATGGCGATGGAAGACAGGATCGCGAGTGGGATGGAGACCGCCACAATCAGCGTGGAACGCCAGCTTGCCAGAAAGGCAAGGATCATGGCTGCTGTCAGCAAACCAGCAATCACGGCTTCAGACGCCACGCCCTTGATGGCGGCCTTCACGAACAGGGACTGATCGAACAGTTCGTCAATCTTCATGCCCGGAGGTGCTGCAGCGCGTGAGAGGGGCAGCACTGTATCACGCATGGCGTTCACAACCGCCAGCGTGGACGCATTTCCGGCTTTCATAATCCGCAGCAGAACCGAGCGCTGCCCTTCACGGCGCACGATGTTATGCTGCACCTCCCAACCATCACGGACCTGCGCGATATCGCGGATACGGATGATGGCACCGGTATTCGGGTCTTTCCGCAGCGGAATATTATTAAGCTGCTTTGAAAAATACGGAATACCGTTCATCTGGATGTTGTATTGAGACGGTCCAAATTTCACCGTGCCGCCCGGAAGTGTGAGGTTCTGCGCGTTGATGGCATTGGAGACATCCAATGGGCTGATTTTCATCGCCTGCAACTTAGTCGGATCAATATCGACCATGATCTGGCGGATCTTGCCGCCATGCGGCGGGGGCAGAAGTGTTCCGGGGACTGGCGCCATCTGCTGACGCAGACGGTAGACACCATAATCGTACAACTCACTTTCCGTCAGCTTATCAGAAGACAGGGAAAGCTGCAGAACTGCTACACTGGAGGCGCTGTACTGCATGATAATGGGTGGCTGCACGCCCGGTGGAAGCTGTGCACGAATGGATTGGGTGGCGGCAACAGTTTGTCCAAGAGCAACCCCGATATCCACTCCCGGCTGAAAGTACAGTTTCTGAAGCACAAGACCGGGTGTGGTCTGGCTTTCGATGGTCCGCAGATTATTGACGAAAAAGCTGTGCGAGAATTCTGTATAGGTACTGATGCGTTTTTCGGTTTCGGGTGCCGAAAGACCATCATAATACCAGACAACAGTAATGACTGGAATATCGATATTCGGGAAAATGTCGGTTGGCGTCCTGAAGATAGCGGAAATGCCAAGCAGAAGAATCAGTAATGACCCGACGATAAAAGTATAGGGCTTTCGGAGCGCAAGACCAACAATGCCCATGAATTGGCAATTTCCTTTTTTCGAGTCTGATGTTGGGTAACTCAGGGTAATAGATTGCAGAGTGCCCTGACGTCGTGCGACACCGGCATTGATGTGTGGATACTGACAATAAAGTATCTCTTCATCATACGACTATACGCTATATTCTGAATATAATAATGAATTATATTCATTAATCCAGAAGCGTAACGATGGAGCCGAGAGGTCACCGTGTCTGGATAGGCAGTTTTATATTAATGAATTATATTCATAATAGAATACGTTTATTAGGCATAGTTTTAGATGGCGGCTTTGGAGTATTTAAAAAAAGATAAATGTGTTCTGATAAATTAAGTAGTTATGACACAAGCCTGAAGGAAATATGAGTTGTTTGGAAAAACAAATTTTTTAAAAATAGTCAGGCATCATGATTAAGTAATTTTTTTGGAAAATAAAAATATCACACTCACCCAGTTACATAGTCAGATATGTTCGATATTTCCCTTATATAGGAGAAGCTCTTCATGCGCATCGGTATTATCGGCGCGGGTCGAATGGGAAGTGCCTTGGGCGAGGTCTACGCCGATTGCGGGCATGATATTATTTTCAGCTACGCGCGTACGGATACGAAGCTGGAAACCGTCACGCAGGCGGCGGGCCGGAAGGCCCGTTGGAGCACGCCCGACGATGCCGCCCGCAACTGCGACCTCGTGATCCTCGCTGTTCATTGGATGCGCGTAGAAGATGCTCTCGCATGTGCGGGTGACTTGTCCGGCAAGACCGTCATGAGTTGCTGCATGCCGCTTGATGAAACGGATAGCGAACTGGTGATCGCTCATACAGATTCCGGGGCGGAAGCTCTGGCCCGTATGTTGCCTCATGCACACATAGTCGCGGCCTTCCAGACGACCCCCAGCGAAAGTCTGCGTCCGGTATATCTGGGCAGGCAGAGAGTGGACAGGCCGAGCGTCGTTTTCTGCGGGGACAATGGAGCCGGCAAACAGCTTGTTGCCCAATTAATATCCGAAGCTGGGTTCAGCCCCGTAGACGCGGGATCACTTGAAATGGCCCGGTATATCGAACCCTTCTCGATGCTGGGCGCGGAACTGGCCTATGAAACTCCTATGGGCCCGGAGTGGGTTTACCGATTTAGTCGATTGGACCGCCAGTAAGCTGACGCCTTTTTTTAGAGAAGAAGGTTTCAGAAATGGGTTTTGATCCGGAACGGTCTTAACAAAATGGCTGTCTGCTTTTCGCTTGAGGAAATGTATGCGTCCCAGAATAATCTGTCACATGATCACGTCGATCGACGGTCGGCTGCGCACAAGGCGCTGGACAGCGCCCTGTGCGGGAACAAACCGCCACGTGCTGATGGGGTATTACGAACAGATTGCGCTTAGGCACGATGCGCCGGCATGGATCGTCGGCCGGCACACAATGTCTGAAATTTTGGGCAGTTCTCCTTGGCCAACGGACAGACAGATTACCGAACAGGTCTGGCCTCGCACGCCGTTCATCGGGGATCGACGTGAAAGGAACCTAGCGGTCGTAGTCGATCTCCATGGGCGTCTGACCTACACAGACGACGATATCGATGGAGATCATGCAACGGCCATCCTGGGTGAAGAAGTATCCAACAGCTATCTGTCGCACCTTCGTGCAGTAGGCGTCTCCTATCTCTTCGTTGGAAGTGGGGAGGAAATGCTCGCTGTCGCGATGCAAGGGCTGTACGAGCACTTCGGGGTCGAACGTCTTTTGCTTGAAGGGGGTGGTATTACGAATGGAGAGTTTCTTCGCGCCGGTCTGATCGATGAACTCAGCCTACTGGTATATCCCGGCCTTGACGGCCTTTCCGGGGAGCCAAGCATCTTTGATTATCCGGGCAATTCTGAAGAGCAACCTGCGCTCGGCCAGTCGTTGGCTCTCATATCTTCCGAGACATTGGAAGGGGGGGTGATGTGGCTGCGATATCGCGTTGAACGCAGCACGAAAGCTGGATGATACTATGAGTGCTCGGAGCGCTGGGGAAGCTAAATCTCGACGGCAAGCAGAGCTGCGCCTAAAACAATATGAGCATGTTCATGAAAAGGGCTCATATATGTCTCGCGAGAATTTTAATGACCTGATCGCGTTTCTGGCTGTGGCGCGCGAGAAGAGCTTTACGCGGGCCGCTGCAAAGCTGGGTGTGTCCCAGTCTGCGTTGAGTCACACGGTTCGTCTACTGGAAGAACGTCTGGGCCTGCGATTACTGACACGGACGACGCGTAGCGTGACGCCCACGAATGCAGGTGACTATCTCATTCGCAACATTGGCCCGCATTTTGATCAGATTGAAAGTCAGATTGCCTCTCTAGGTGAACTGCGGGATGTGCCGAGCGGCCTGATCCGTGTCACTGCAACGGACGATGTCATCGCCTACATCCTCAGGCCGAGGGTTGAACAGTTCCTTAAAAAATATCCTGACGTAAAAATTGAAATCAATGCGGATCTTAGGCTGGTGGATATCGTAGCCGAGCGTTTTGATGCCGGAATTAGGTTGGGAGAGCAGGTGACCAAGGAGATGACTTCGGTGCCTCTCACTCCAGATATTCGTTTTGTCGTCGTGGGCGCGAAATCCTATTTCAGGGAGAACTCGAAACCGAAGGTTCCGCATGACCTTCTGAAGCATAAATGCATCACGATGCGTCTGCCAACACATGGTGGGATTTATGCCTGGGAATTTGAGAAGAACGGTCGGGATGTTAAAGTCCGCGTTGATGGTCCTTTGATATTCAACAGCATTTTTCCTGTGCGGGATGCCTGCTTGGACGGGCTCGGCCTGGCGCATATGCCGGAAATGGTCGCGGAGAAATATATTGCCGATGGACGTCTGGTAAAAGTTCTTCAGGACTGGTGTCCTTATTGGACTGGATACCATCTCTGCTTTCCCCACCACCACCAGACTACCATGCCGTTTTCACTTTTTGTCGAGGAAATGCGTTACGAACCGGCAGAATCTTCGCATTCATGAGTAAAATCGAAGATCGTTAGCATCAGAAAGGGACTAATAGAGCCTGTAGATAGCTCCTACATGAAGAAACATGGTCACATGGCGATCAAAAAGGAACGGGAAAATATCATGAAGGCGATTTATCCAATCGTGTGTGCTCTTGCCGTGACCGGAGCAGGGCAAGCCATGGCAGCACCAACGCTGGAACAGGCTGTTCATTCCCCCACGCGGGATACCCGCTTCGTTGCGCGTGATCCGATCCGGCACCCTTTGGAAGAATTGCAGTTTTTTGGCTTGCGTCCGGATGCCAGTGTTGTCGAAATCTGGCCGGGTGGGGGCTACTGGACGCAGATCCTTGGTCCCTATCTACGGGGCAAAGGCGTTTATACTCTGGCTCTTGGTCCTGAAGATGGCGCGGGTTCAGCCTTCAGCAAGATGGTGGCAGTTCATCCCGAACTTAAGGAAACGTTCAGGACAACACAGTTTGACGGCGACCATCTCGATTTTGCTGCGCCTGACAGTGTCGACTTCGTTCTGACTTTTCGTAACCTGCATAACTGGATGGAAGCCGGTAATGCACCGCAGATGCTTGCGGCCATCCATCGGGCTTTGAAACCGGGTGGGATATTCGGTGTTGAAGACCATCGTGGCCACACAAATGCCCCGCAGGATCCGCATGCTCAGGATGGGTATGTCCGGCAGTCTTACGCGATTTCTCTCATTGAAAAAGCAGGCTTCAAGCTTGTTGGGTCATCGGAAATCAATGCCAATCCGCGTGATACGGCCAACTGGCCGAAGGGTGTTTGGACACTGCCTCCGACCTTTGCCCTGGGGGATAAGGATCACGCCAAATATGCGGCAATCGGGGAGGGCGATAACTTCGTCCTCAAATTCCAGAAAATCGATCGTTAAAAATCCGGAGACTATCCATGAGCAGTAACATTGCGAAGAAGATCGTTGTCATAACAGGTGCCAGCAGTGGGCTGGGGGCTGAAGCTGCACGACATCTGGCAGCCCAGGGTGCGATCGTCGTTCTGGGAGCGCGGCGCGAAGACCGGATCAAGACGCTTGCTGAAGATATTGCCGCCAAAGGTGGCAAGGCTTTGGCGATTGAAACGGATGTGACGGATCGTAATTCGGTTCAGAGCCTCGTTGATACGGCGGTCAAGACTTATGGCCGGATTGACGTGCTGCTCAACAATGCGGGTGTCATGCCTCTGTCGCCACTTGAAAACCTGCGTGTTGATGAGTGGGATCTGATGATCGACGTCAATATCAAGGGTGTTTTGTATGGTATTGCAGCCGCCCTTCCGCACATGAAAGCGCAGAAAAGCGGTCAGATCATCAACGTGTCTTCCGTTGCAGGGCATCGCGTTCTGGAAAACAGTGCTGTTTATTCCGCTACAAAATTCGCTGTTCGTGCGCTTTCTGAGGGATTGCGCGCCGAAGTGAAGCCATACAACCTGCGCACGACTATCATTTCACCGGGGGCGGTTGAGTCGGAACTCCTTAATAGCGTTCATGATGAGGCGACCGCGGAACAACTCAGGAATTTTGTACCTGGTATTGCGATCGGTGCTGACTCGTTTGCCCGGTGCGTGGCTTTTGCGATCAGCCAGCCGGAAGAGGTGGATATCAACGAAATCCTTTTCCGTCCCACAAAGCAACAGATATAAGATAGCGCTGACAGGCGTGTTACACTTGAGATGGGCCGTGTCCTGAAAAGGACGCGGCCTTTTTTATAAGTTTGAGAAAACTACCAATAGGCAAGTCTTTCAGAGAGCAAAGCCTCAAGCCCAATGGAACTGTCATTCATGAATATTATTCATGACTATGCGCGTTTTATAGGGGCTAGTCTGGATGCCCGACGGTCCCTACATTCTTTTAAGAACTCTGCCAGTCAGCATAAGAAAATTTCACAGGCATGAAAATAAGAGTGCAGATGAAGGCGATCTGCTGACGTTGCTTGTCGTTTTTCGAAATACCTGTGCTGATGAATATTCGTAATGCCGAGGTGTAATGGATACTCTTTCTCAAACATTATCTGAAGCGAATAAGGACTCTGACAGGCAGGCTGGGTCTTGGGGCGCTGTGCTCGCCATGTCTCTTGGCGCCTTCGCGCTTGTCGCATCGGAGTTTATGCCTGTCAGTCTTTTAACGCCTATTGCGGCTGACCTTCATATCAGTGAAGGGCAAGCGGGTCAGGCCATCTCGGTCTCGGGCGCTTTTGCGGTTTTCACCAGCCTTTTTATTTCTTCATTGGCAAAAGGGATCAATCGCAAAACACTACTGTTAGTTCTTATCGCGATGATGATCGTTTCAGGAACAGTTGTTTCTCTGGCACCTAATTACGTCCTTTTCATGCTCGGACGGGCGATGATCGGTGTTGTGATCGGTGGTTTCTGGTCAATGTCTGCCGCAACGGCGATGCGTCTTGTCGAAGATCACCATGTTCCACGTGCGCTTGCGATCCTAAATGGTGGCAATGCTCTTGCTACAGTTATTGCGGCACCTGCTGGCAGCTTTCTTGGTGGTTTGATAGGTTGGCGTGGTGCGTTTTTCTGCGTGGTGCCGGTGGCTGTGATTGTTTTCGTCTGGCAGCTTATCAGCCTTCCATCCATGCCCAGTGAACGTCATCAACAGTCAGCAAGTGTGTTCGCCCTGCTGGCGCGGCCAATTGTAAGAATGGGGATGATTGCAGTCAGCCTCTTTTTTATGGGGCAGTTCACGCTCTTTACCTATGTCAGGCCGTTCCTTGAAGATGTGGCGCATGTCGAGGTGTCTACGCTATCCTTGATCCTGTTGCTGATGGGAATTTCCGGCTTTATTGGCACTGTGCTGATTGGCGTTATGCTGAAGAAAAGTGTCTATCCGGTTTTGATTGCTGTTCCTCTGCTGATGGCGTTTCTGGCATTTGGCCTCCTTATGTTGGGAAAATGGATTGTTGTCTCTGCCATAATACTGACTGTGTGGGGCCTGTTTGCGACATCCGCTCCTGTTGGTTGGTGGACTTGGTTGGCCCGGATGCTTCCCCGGGATGCTGAAGCAGGGGGCGGCCTGATGGTTGCCGTTGTCCAGCTTGCCATAACGCTGGGAGCGACTTCTGGCGGTATTCTTTTTGACAGGATTGGGTATCAGGCGACCTTTGCTGCCAGCGCGCTTGTACTTGTGCTCGCAGCTCTGTCGGCTTTGTTGACGATGCGGCAGGGCCGCTACCAATAATTTTTGAGGGCATTCAAGTTTGGAAATTGGCTAAGGCCAACGCTTTCGAACTACGTGCAGGAACACTTATCATGGATATCAAGCGCATTGGATCACAACCCTCAGTAAAGGGGCCTGCCGATTGGTTTACCGGTACGGTTCGCATCGATCCCCTGTTTAATCCACCCGAACCCGCGCAGGTGACGACGGCACTCGTCACGTTTGAGCCAGGCGCTCGAACCGCGTGGCACACCCATCCGCTCGGGCAGACCCTGATCGTTACGGCTGGATGTGGCTGGGTGCAGCGCGAAGGCAGTCGTGTCGAGGAAATCCGTGCCGGCGATACGATCTGGTTTGCGCCTGGTGAGAAGCATTGGCATGGAGCGACAGCGACTACAGCGATGAGCCATATTGCCATTCAGGAAAAGCAGAACGGTTCTCCAGTCGATTGGCTCGAACATGTTTCTGACGACGAGTACAGCAACTGAGTAGTTAGCAACGGGTGGATTCACCATTTAGTCGCCGCATGTTTGTCCCGGGTTGTCAGCTTGCTACTCGTCGTTAGGTGAACGTTGCGGCTCCCCGCCTCGATACCTTCCACATGAGCTTGTTTCCTTGTGATTTTTTGGTGAACTCCTGACGTATGCGTTAAGAGCAAGCCCGGTAGCTGAGTTTTTTGGATCGTGTATAAAGCCGATCTATGAATTATTTTCATGACCGTAAGATATTTTTTCTGGATTATTCTCTGAGTGGGAAAGATCTATATTGGGAACTAGCAGGAATGTTTTTTCTTTGACTAAAGAGTTCCAGCCAATGCCTGTCAATGGAAGCAAAGCGAGTGTCGCTTCCATTGCTCACTGAAAACAGCAATCTGATCAATCGTGTCTGATAATGAGGGGCTGATGGAACTGACGATCAATGGTGTGCAGCACCACATCAATGCCGATCCGGATACCCCTCTGCTATGGGTGCTGCGTGACGACCTGAAAATGACCGGTACCAAATACGGGTGCGGCCTTGCGCAATGCGGTGCCTGCACGGTTCTTATCAATGGGAATGCAGTTCGCTCCTGCGTCACGCCAGTAGGGGAGTTGGGCGCCGCACAGATCACTACGATTGAAGAGATCGAGCAGGACGATATCGGCAAACGGGTAGTCGCTGCATGGATCAGGCATCAGGTTCCTCAATGCGGTTATTGCCAATCCGGACAGGTTATGGCGGCGACCTCGCTGCTCAAACAGACCCCGCATCCCACGGACGACGATATCAGGGCTGTCATGGTCAATCTTTGCCGCTGTGGAACCTATAACGCCGTCAGCGCAGCGATTCACGACCTGGCAGGAGAGGCAGCAGAGGAAGGGGCGAAGCAGTGAGGAACGCTCTGTTCGATGCGATGGGGGAGGTTCCGGTCAATCTCTCTCGGCGTCGCTTTATGCTCTCTTCGGCTGGTGTCGCGGCAGGAACCTTCGTTCTCGGAATTGCTGTACCCCAACGGACTGCGCGGGCAGATGCGACGAAGCTGCGGGGCACCAAGGTTCCGGCATTTCTGGAAATACGACCCGACAGTACGGTGCGGCTTCAGAGCCCCTTTGTGGAAGGAGGGCAGGGTACATTCACGGCTATGGCCCAGATCGTCGGTGAGGAACTGGATGCTGACCCGGCGACCTTCGTCGTCGAGAACGCTCCTCCCGGCGACGAGTATGTTGTCATGGACAACGGTATGCGCATTACCGGCGGCAGCATGTCTATCCGGAATGGTTATCCTGCGATGCGTCGGCTCGGGGCATTGGCCCGCGAGATGCTGCTACAGGCGGCCGCTCGGCAGTTTGACGTACCTGTAGAGGAGCTGACGACGCAGCCTGGCCGGGTGATTCATAAGCCGTCCGAACGCTCGATCGCCTATGGGGAGCTGGCTCACGCAGCAATGAGCTTGCCGGTGCCAGATCCCGCCACTGTCAGGCTCAAGGAGCCGGGACAGTTTCGCTGGATCGGTGCGCCGGTCCCGCGTGTGGACGTGCATGACAAATCGACGGGCAAGGTGGTCTATACGGTCGATGTCAGCGTGGATGATATGCTTCATGCGGCCGTTCAGCATGCGCCCCGGCTTGGTATGATCATCCAGACAGTACGCAACGAAGATCAGGTCCGGGCGATGAAGGGTGTGCATTCCATACATCGTCTCCCGGGCGTATTTGCGGTGGTGGCCGAACGCTGGTGGGACGCAAAGCGGGCGGCCGAAGCAGCGCTGATCGACTGGCAGGAGCCTGGAGCGGACACGACGATGCGGGTCATGCCCGCCGACTTTTCGACGGAAGCTTTCCGGAAGGATCTGGCTGATGCACGCGGTTCCGGTGAGGATGCGGAAACCAGAGGCGATGTGACCCGTGGGCTGAAAAATGCTCATACGGTCGTGGAAGCGACTTATTCAAGCCAGTATGTGAATCACGCACAACTTGAGCCGCCCTCCGCGCTGGCCCGCTTCAGCCCGGATAGTACGCTGGAGGTCTGGGTGCCCAATCAGGCACCGGACATGTTCCGTGCGGACATAGCCAAACGCACGGGTCTCCCCGTTGAAAAGGTTGTCATTCATTCCCAAATGCTGGGCGGATTTTTTGGTCGTCATTTCCTCTACGAGACAGCCAGTCCCTACCCACAAGCGATTACGCTGGCAAAGGAGACCGGCCGTCCTATCAAGCTGATCTGGAGCCGTGAAGAAGAATTCTTGCGCGATACGCTGCGGCCGATGGCGGCAGTACGCTTTCGTGGCGGACTGGATGAGAACGGCATTCCCGTAGTTCTTGAGGCCGTCAGCGCGACTGAAGGCCCAACAGAAGGTCTCAACAACAAGCGCGGTGACAAGCTGGATGACAGTGCTCTCGAAGGGCTGACCGGAAAGTCGTATGACATCCCTGACCGACGGATTGCCCAGCATTTCATCAAAAGCCCTGTGATGCTCGGCTACTGGCGTTCCGTCGGCAACTCCATGAATGACTTTCTCTATGAAACTTTTTTGGACGAACTGGCGGACAAAGGAAATCAGGATCCATACGAACTGCGGTTACGTCTGCTGCGAGACAACAAGCGCCTCACGACTTTGCTCAAGGAGCTCGCAGACTTGTCCGGTGGCTGGAAGCGTGGTCCGTTTACGGCAGCGGATGGCTCACGTCGGGCGCGCGGGATCGGCATGGCCTCACCCTTCGGGTCTGAAGCTGCGGCCATTGCGGAAGTGTCGATCGAGAACGGGCGTGTGCGGGTTCACGAAGTCTGGGAAGCAATCGACCCCGGAAAGGTCGTGAACCCGGCGATTGTGGAAGCGCAGGTCAACGGAGCCATAGCCCTAGGACTGTCTCAGGTGCTTCTGGAAGAGACCGTCTACGAGAACGGTATGCCGCGTGCGCGCAACTATGACGGTTATCCGATCCTGACACTGAATCAGATGCCTCGTGTGCATGTGAAAATCGTCGAGAGTGGCGAAAAGATGGGCGGCGTCGGGGAGCCTCCGTTACCTGCCATCCCGCCTGCGGTAGCCAATGCGGTTTCGACCCTGACGGGGCGGCGTATCCGAAGCATGCCGCTGTCACGTCATGACTTTGCAAGCTGAGACTTTGATCGTCGTTCGGCACGTCTCGCGTGCAGCAGAAAGATTGCGGAACTGAACATGACTAACCGCCTGAAGAAAATTTTCGCAGTCGTGATCCCCGCGTCAGCCGTTCTGGCTGCGGGAACGGCATGGTTCGTGACCCGCCTCCCTGCGTCGTCCTTTGAGAGAGCTGGTTCTCAGGGCGAACCATCGGCGGACCTTGTGGCGCGGGGGGAATATGTCTCACGTCTGACGGACTGCGTGGCCTGTCACAGTGTGCCGGGCGGGGCGGCCTATACCGGTGGCCTGAAGATGGTGACGCCGCTGGGCGCGATTTTCGCAACCAACATCTCGCCGGATCATGAGACGGGTATCGGTGCATATACGCTGGCGGATTTTGACAGAGCGCTTCGTTCCGGTGTGGCGAAGGATGGGCATCGCCTCTATCCGGCCATGCCCTATCCGTCCTACGCCAAGCTTTCTGACGATGATGTCAGGGCACTTTATGCCTATTTCATGAAGGGCGTCCCGGCCGTTCATCAGGAAAACCGGAAAAGCACGATCCCCTGGCCGCTGAACATGCGCTGGCCTCTGGCCTTCTGGAATGTGGTTTTCGCTCCGTCAGGCGTTTATCGTCCGGATCCCTCAAAAGATGCCCAATGGAACCGGGGGGCCTATCTTGTTGAAGGGGCCGGGCACTGCGGAGCCTGTCATACGCCGCGAAATCTGGCCTTCAACGAAAAGGGGACGGACAGCCATAGCGCGTCATTTGTCTCTGGCGCTCTGATCGACGGGTGGTTTGCGCCCAGCCTGCGCAACGATGCAAATACGGGTCTGGGCCGGTGGAGCGAGGACGATGTCTTCCGTTTTCTCAAGACCGGCCGGAACGAACATGCTGTCGTGTTCGGCTCCATGACAGAGGCTTTCAACAACTCGACGCAGTTTTTCTCGGATGATGATCTGCGGGCTGTGGCACACTATCTCAAGTCTCTGCCAGGCGATCAGCAAGGAGACGGAGCGCCGTGGCAGTATGAGCCGACACAGGCTGCGTCTCTCCAACCCGCAGCACGACAGAGCATCCCGGGTGCGCAGACCTACATGGCGAAGTGCAGCTTCTGTCATGGGGCGGATGGGCGCGGGCAGGGGCAATGGGTGCCGCCGTTGGCAGGAGCAGCTTCGTCTCTGGTGCCGGACAGTTCCTCCTCCATCAACGTCACACTTAACGGATCTGGCCGTGTCGTCGCGGCCGGAGTGCCGGATTCCTATCGGATGCCGTCATATCGCGCGCAGCTTTCCGATGGGGAAATTGCGGACGTGCTGACCTTTGTCCGCTCGTCATGGGGAAACCGGCAGCCTCCCGTGACGAGGGGGGATGTCAAAAAACTAAGGAAGCAGACCGTTTCAGCCAGCAGCAGCCCGGTTATTTTGAAAACTCATTGATTCATATGGTCTCTCGCCGATCAACGTATCTGCGAGAAGAAATTTTATGAATTGATAGATTTTTCGATTAATGAAACTCAAAAATATCAGTAATGTACTGATGATTGTTCACATGAGAGATGATTTCGAAGGCATCAGTGTTTTCTTGGAGGTTGTCGAAGCTGGGGGGTTCGCCAAGGCTGCTGAACGTCTGTCGCTTTCACGCTCGGCTGTTGCAAAAACGATTGGACGTATTGAGGAAAGATTAGGGATAAAGCTTTTCCAGCGCACGACCCGTCGACACAACCTGACGGAAGAAGGCCATATTTATTACGAGAGATGTGTTCGTGCCCTTGAAGAGGTTCGAGCAGGTCAATCTGTGCTGGAGTTTGGACGGTTTAATGTCCGAGGTAAATTGAAAATAATCATGCCGACTTTGCTCGGTAGATATTGTGTGGAACCATTCCTGCTCGATCTGGCTAGCGAGTACGAAAAACTGGAGTTGGATCTCCGTTTTTCAGATTTAGAACAGAATCTTGTCGCCGAACGGTTTGACCTGGCTGTTCGTAACGGACTGGACCGCGAGCTACCTAGTTATCTGAATGTGCGCAAGATCGCTATTCAAAATAAAGTACTATGTGCGTCGCCTTCTTATTTGGCACGATGTGGTCCAATTTATACTCTGGAAGATATTCGACATCACGATGCTTTGGTTTATTGGAAAAATGAACAGCCATGCTTGTGGAATTTTTGCGATACCGGTGTCACGGAGTTCAAACTTCCCCCTAAATGGCGGCTGCAATTTGATAATCAGGAAGCAATGGCTGACGCCGCTCTTCGAGGCATGGGCGTTGCCTGCTTACCACGCTGGCTCATTCATAATCATCTCAAGGAAGGGCGACTTGTCCCACTTCTGGAGAAATTGCCTTTGGCATCTCAGGATATTTATGCGATCTGGCCGGAAACGAAGTTTATGTCGGCTCGCCTCAGTTTAACGATCGATATGTTGTCTGATCATTTGGGAAAAACAGTGAATTTTGATCGGTCATTAGCAAGCTAATCTCAGCCTGTGTTTGTGGTCAGTCATAGGAGCTTTTTTGTAGCGGTCGTTTCGCAGGATGCTCCAATTTTTCCGTCAGAGTCAGAGGATTGCGGGAATTTTCGTGACGGGTTGAGAGGGTGGGAGAGAGTCTCCCGTCCGCCCGTCATGGAGTTTTCGCCATGGCGACCGCTATTCCGAAAATTACGTTGAGTTCGTCCCGCGACATCCCGTTCAACCGGTTGGTGCTGTCCCAGTCCAACGTGCGGCGTGTGAAGTCCGGCCTGTCGATTGAGGAACTGGCCCGCGACATCGAGCGCCGCGGGCTGCTGCAGAGCCTGAATGTCCGCCCCGTTCTCGATGATACCGGGGCCGAGACCGGTACCTATGAGGTGCCTGCCGGTGGGCGTCGTTTCCGTGCTCTCGAACTGCTGGTGAAGCAGAAGAAACTCGCGAAGACGGCACCCGTGCCGTGCGTGGTCCGCGAGGCCGGATCGGCCATTCTCGTCGAGGATGATTCCCTGGCCGAGAACGTCCAGCGCGTGGCCCTGCACCCGCTGGACCAGTTCCGCGCCTTATCGCCTGCTCAAGGCCGCGTTCGCCCGGCTGCAGTCATGCCGGCCACGTTGTCCAGGATCGTCTGGGTCCAGCCGATGAATTCCTCACCGAAGACGGTCGGAGCGGCCCCGGCCGGGGAGCGGGTGAACAGCCTGACATTCAGCCGCTCCTCGAGGTTATGCAAAGACCGACTCACGGCCGATTGACGAGTGTTGAGAAAACGCGCTGCACTGTGAATACTTCCACATTCGGCAATTGATCGTGCACAAATTAATTGCCACAATTCAAACGGCGGTCGTTTCATTTTATGTGGATTTTACAGGTGTTTTTATAAACGAAGCCAACTTATTATTTCTCTTCATGATGACCTCATACGCTTGGTTCATTTCAATATATATTTCTTCATGGCATGAGCGCTGCGGCGCCTGAGAACACCGGTTGCGGGTTGGTCGAGATATGCGCCTGTGCACGCGCGGCTTGTGTGCCTGGTGCGGGCTCTGCGTATTGCCAGCCGCCGCCGAGCGCGCGGTAGAGGCCGACGAGGGTGGTTTCGATCTTCGTCTGGTTGGCGGCCAGCGCCGACTGACTCGCCAGCACGGCACCCTGGGCTGCGACGACGTTGAGATAGTCGACCGCACCCTCGACGTAGCGTTGACGTGCCGCGAACAAGACCGCTTCGTTCTGCGTCATCGCCTCGCGGGTCTGTTCACGGGTGCGCTGAGCCTGCGTGTAGGCCGTCATCGCGTTGTCCACGTCGTTCCAGGCACCAAGCACGGTTTTACGGAAGGCGAGCGCTGCTTCCTTCGCTTGGGCTTTTCGCAGATGCAGGGTCGCCAGCAGGCGTCCGCCCTGGAAGACCGGCAGGTTCAGCGTAGGTCCCGCCGCGAACTGCCGCGCGGGCAGCGCAAAGAAGTCGGCGGCCGAGAGGGATTCGGTGCCCATGTTCCCGGTCAGCGTGATATCCGGATAGAACGAGGCCTGCGCCATGCCAACTTCCGCCGTCGCCTGATGCAGACGCGCTTCGGCCACCAGCACGTCGGGACGACGGCGTGCAAGATCGCTCGGCAGGCCGACCGGCACGGTGGGTGGCACCGGAGGCTGGATATCCGGCGTTTTCAGTTCGGTCTCCAGCGCGCGGGGCGGCTGGGCGAGCAGGAAGCCGATCGCATTGATGAGGGTTGCCTCCCGATCGTCCAGATCGGGCAGGGCGGATGCGATCTGCGCGACCTGTGCGCGGGATTGCGCGAGATCGAGCGTGGTCGCGACGCCGTTGCCGAACCGGCTCTGCACGAGCGCGAGATTACGCTGGGCAAGGGCCAGGTTGGCGCGCGTGATCCGGGCCTGTTCCTGCACGCCGCGCAGCTGCATGTAGCTGGTGGCGAGATCCGAGACGGCGGCCAGCGCCACGGCGCGCCGGGCCTGGAGCGATTCCAGCTCGCCCGCGCGTTGTGCTTCGACCGCGCGGCGGATCATGCCGAACAGGTCGAGATCCCAGCCCGCGCTGACGGCCTCGGAAAAGAAGTCGAACTGAAAGTTCGCATTGGGCTGTGGCTGGGCGAGCGAAAAAATGCCGTGCGTGCTGAGGCGGCGATAATCATAGTTTCCGGCCCACGAGACCTGCGGCAGCCCGGCCGAGGCCGCGACGTGCATCTGTGCACGGGCCTGATCGATCCGCTGCCCCGCCGTCTGCAGGTCGAGGTTCTGCGCCGCCAGCCGATCGACGAGGCTGTCGAGCACGGGATCGCGGAAGCTGTGCCACCACTGCGTGTCGATCGGGCCCGAGACCAGACGGCTGCGCGCCTGCGGCTCAAAGCCCCACTGGTGCGGGCTGGTGATCTGCGGCGCATGAAAATCAGGCCCCACGGCGCAGCCCGTCAGGGCAAACACCGTGGCGCAAAGGACTGTGCGGAGGCGATGATGGCGGATCATTTCGCGGTCACCGTGCCCGGCGCCGTATTCTGGTGCGCCGCGACGTCGGCCAGACCCGTATCGACCGTGGTCTCGACCGACATGCCCAGGCGCAGCAGCCTTGCGAGCGGCTGGTTCGGCGCCAGCACGATCTTGACCGGCAGGCGCTGGACGATCTTGGTGAAGTTGCCGGTCGCGTTCTCGGGCGCGATCGGCTCGAACGCGGCCCCCGATCCCGGCGGCACGGAATCGACGATCCCGTCCAGCGTGACGTCATAGGCGTCCACATGGATCTTCACGTGCTGGCCCGGCTGCATGTGGCGCAGCGCGAGCTCGCGATAATTCGCCATGATCCAGATCTGGTTCAGCGGCACCAGCGCCATCAGCGCCGCACCCGGCGCGACGTAATTGCCGACCTGCACCGATTTCTCGCCCACCATGCCGTCGATCAGCGCGCGGATCTTCGTGTACGAGAGATCGAGCTCGGCCTGGTGCACCCGCGCCTCGTCCAGGTGAATGGTCTCGAGTGCCGACTGGTGCCTGGCGCGCAGGATTGTGAGTTGGTCCTCGGCCGCCGTGATCTCGGCATGCGCGCCCTGAAGATCGGCCGTCAGCTGACGCAGGTTTGCGTCCGACTGCTGGTGTTCCTGCGTGGTGCCGGCCCCGGTCTGGGCAAGGTTGGTGTAGCGGCGGGCGTTCTGCCGCGCGAAGGCGAGCCGTGCCTCGATCTGGGCGGCGTTGGCCTGTGCCTCGTCGATCAGGGCGGGCTGGCGGGTCACCGCGGCAGCGGCGTCCAGTGCTACGGCCTTGTCACGGGCCAGTGTCGCTTGCGCCGAGGCGAGCGCCGTGCGGTAATCGCGATCGTCGAGCGTTGCGAGCACCTGACCCGCATGAACAGGCTGGTTGTCGTCCACCATCACAGCCGATATTTGCCCTGAAATGCGTGGTGCAACTGTCGCATAATGCGCCGTCACATACGCATCGTCCGTCCATACATGTCGGCTTGGCAGGTAAATAATCGCCAGCACGATCACAACGAAGCCGATAACGGTGACGGATGCCACGACGAATGGCCAACGCGGGACCTTCTGACTTTCTTGGCCATGATCTTCATTAGACATTATGCTTTATCCAGAAATAATAATGAGGGCGACTATGGCGAAGGCAAAGAACTCCGCAGAAATCACGATGACTGCCGCACGCCATACATTGTCGCGGCCTCCTTGGATTTTCTTGATTTTCCGGGTCATTCCAAATCATCCTCTTTCGCCAGACGAAATCTCAACCACCAGATTTCAACGCTCGTGGTAGGCGCTGACGCGGTATGGCAATTCGCGGTGGATAGGTTCGAACGGGAAGGATCAGCAGAATCACGAACATCAGGCCGGCGACACCGGCAAAAACGAGAAATGTGTCACTTATGGTGAGTACAGCGACCTGCTTAGAAAACTCTTCCCGAAAGGCGGTCACGCTTCCTGGAGCGCGCGGAGCACCATTCGGAAGAAGCGGAGCCGGATGGCGCCAGGATACCCCGGTCGCCTGATAGGTACGGAAACGCTCGCGACCCAGTTGATCGGCCAGTCGGTTGGAGTGCAGACTCCCCCGCCAACGATGGACCAGATCGACCAGCCACCCCCCGATCGCAGCGCCTGTGGCGCGGGGCGCGTTGATCAAACCGGATGCGAACGGTCCATCGGCCGGGGTCAGGTCGTTCGTCGCCATCATCACGAGCGATACGACAATCATGGCTTCGCCCATCCCTTGCAGGGCTTGCCACGCATAAAACTGATCCCGATACCACTCGACGGTAAGATTGGATTCACCAATGCAGGCCGCCATGATCGCGCCGAGCCCAAGACCGATGAGATAGCGTGCGTCGACCCAGGAACGATTGAGGATCAGGGCCATCGCCGGTAGGAAGATGAATTGCAGACAGGCGATTTCTGTCACGACAAGCTGCGATTGCTCAGTTCGGAACCCCATAACCTCGTCGAGGTAGAGGATCGGCACTGTCGTCGAGCATTCCGTCAGGATAACGAACAGATTGAGGGTCACAACTCCGTACGCAAAATTCCGGCGCCGCATCAAACGAAAATCAAGCAATGGTGACGGATGGCGGATCTCGTTGATGATAAACAGCGGAAGTGCGCCGACAGCGAGAACCGAAAGGACACAGATAAGTGGGCTGTTGAACCAGTCGAGCCGATCACCCTGCTCGAAAACCGTCGCACCCGACGAAACGCCAACCAGGACGAGAAGAACGCCAGCCCAGTTAAAGTTGTTGAACCGATCGAGCTCGAGGGGATCCCGCGGCATCCCATACCACATCAGCAATGCAGCGATTACGTCGAACGGAACACACTGAAAAAAAACGAACTGCCAGCCGACCAAGTCCGTCCACAAACCAGCAAACGCGAAGTTCAGATTTGGGTAAAATGTCGCGGTCATGGCATAGCAGGCGAGGCCCCATAACCGAATTGGCGGAGGTAATACGCGCAACGCGATGGTCATGACGCAGGGGACCGTGAAGCCGGTGTCCAGTCCCTGAAGCCAGCGTTCGATATAGAGCAGACTGAGGTTATGCGTGAACGGAATGCAGACAGTGGGCGCGATTCCCAACGCCGCAACAAACATCGCAAACCGATAAATCGAGAATGTTTCCTCACACCACGGCGCAAACGCCATGCCGCAGATCTCCGCGGCCGTGTAAATGCTCTGGTACCACGTTCCAGGATCGTGACTGAAGCCCAAGCCGCCCGAGACATCCGCGAGCGCGGCATCGGAGACCGTCTCATTGAGCTCGTTCGCCATCGCCAGCATGATCACGCCTGCGAAGCCCAGCAGAGGGCGTAGTCGGTCCATTGTAGTGGTCATGGGTGGAGCTGACTCTTCGACAATGTTTTTCCGTCCCGTTATGGGATTGGCGTCATTTTTGACCGAACATCTCGATTATCAGAAGAATCAATCTTGCAATGCGAGGATTGCATCCAGCAAAATGGTCGCTGTCCTCGCATATGGATGCAACATGCCGCGCTCTCTTGACTTCAATCAGCTCCTCACACTTGAAATCCTGCTTGAGGAACAAAGCGTTGTCCGGGCCGCACGGCGCCTCAACACAAGTCCGGCCACGATCAGCCGCGCGCTTGCGCGTATCCGGGACGACTTCGGCGACGCCATTCTCGTCGCGTCTGGCCGCGGCCTTGCTCCGACGCAGTATGCGCTCGATCTGCTCCCGCGCGTGCACGGTGTGCTTGAAAGCGCACGCGGTCTCTACGACGCGGCACCAATGCCGGATCTGCGTGCCATGACACCGCGCTTTACGCTTGTCCTGGCGGAGGCAGTCATCGAAGCCTATGGAACGTCATTGGCGGACGCGATCTGGAAACAATGCCCTGGCGCGACAATTCACTTTCTGGATGAAGTGCCTTTACAGGAAAATGAGCGTCTTCGGCGCGGTGAGGTCGATCTGTATGTCGGTGTCTTTGGAACAATCGGTCCGGAAATCATGCGGCAGACTGTTCGCTCCGGGTTTACGAAAGGTGCTGTGAGAGACGACCATCCTCTCCTTTCAGGGCCATTGGAAATTTCGCGGTTATTCAAATACGGCCACATCATGGTCTCGCGTGACAGCAACATGCGACAGCCCATCGACGATGTATTGGCTCGGCACGGCTCATCAAAACGCCGCATCGAACTTGTCGTGCCAACCTACGCTATTGCTCTCGCGATGTTGAGAAAGACTGACCTGATTCTCGGGCTCCCGGATTTTCTCATGTCGGGATCACATATCGACAAGCACAAGATCGGTTTCCTCTCGGATCCCACGCCAACGGCGCCATTCGATATTTTTCAAGCCTGGCATCCCAGGCTCGGCAAAGACCCTGTGCATCGCTGGTTACGAGAGACAGTTCAGAAGGTTATCGCCCAGTAAACCGATGCCGTCGTTTTCCGATACTAATTATAGATTTTCAGGAAGGTTTCTCTTGCAGATCTTGCCATCTGCCCGATCGCTGCGATCGCCCGGAATTTCAAACAGTTTATCGTTGACGATACGGACTGGCTCTGTTGCACAATTCACTGATTGGTCGTGCTGACCGCTTTGATGGTTTTCCGTTACGCGACCGCCTGTGTGAGAGGGGTTCCGAGCGCTGTGAAGCGATTAAGGATAGCAACACGGATGTGAACTTCGGTGATCTGGCGGTCGAAATCGCGTGCTGTCAGACGTTGGCCGAGGAGTTTGATGCAGTGCATTTTCGTCTCGACGCGGCTTCGCCTGTGGTATCCGCTCCATCGCCGCCAGATCGTTTTTCCAAACCGATCTGCAGCTCGCAAGGCTTCATTTCTGACGATGGCTCCGGGCGAAGTGGGGTTCCATGGTTTTGCGTTCTTCCGTGGGGGGAATGACAGCGTGCGCCCCGCGCTCGGCGGTGGTTTCATGACATCGCCTCGTGTCGTAAGCCCCGTCGGCCGTGACACGGGCGATCTCCTCCTCTGCGGGGATCTGGGCCAGGAGCGCCGGCAGGATCGGGGCATCACCGACATCGTGACCTGTGATGTCAACGGCCCTGATTTCCAGAGACCCTTCGTCGATCGCAATAAGAAGCTTGCGCCATATCCTGTGCTTTGACGCCCCGTGCTTGCGGGTGTGCCACTCGCCTTCTCCCTCGACTTTGATGCCGGTGCTGTCGATCAGAAGGTGGAGCGGACCGTCCGAACCGCGATAGGGGATATCGACCGTCAGGGATTTCTGCCGACGGCTCAGCGTGCTGAAATCCGGCACAGACCACGCAAGTCCAGCCAGGCGCAGGAGACTTTCAACAAAACCCGTCGTCTGTCGCAGGGCAAAACCGAACAGAACCTTCAGCGTCAGGCAGGTCTGGATCGCAGCATCGCTGTAACCCGGCTGGCGGCCACGGCGCCCTGTCGGAAAGCCTTCCCAGGTCATGGACGGGTCCAACCAAACTGTCAGAGATCCACGTTTCTTCAGCGATGCGTTGTAGGAGGACCAGTTCGTCGTTCGGTAGTGCGTGGGCTTCGGCTTGCTCATGACAACCAGCTAGCAAACCAAATTCACTCCGCGAATCCCGCGCACGTATTTGCGCAACAAAGCCAGCGCGACCCACTCGGTGCGCATGTCGGTCACCAGCAACCGTAGCCGCGGGCTCAACGGATCGGCCTGTCCTTCGACGGCCGGCGCATCCAGCCAGTCCAGTAGGGCCCGGCGCCGCTGGGGCAACACGATACCGCGCTCGAGCAGCAGGGCGCGGAGTTGATTGATCAGCGTCGTGCGTTCCGCGACCAGCCGATCGCGCGCCCGGTGCAACGCCTGCATGTCGAGCTGGTCCTCAGCCTTTAGCGGAACAAACCGCATCGTCGGCCGTGTTGCCGCTTCCGCAATCGCCTCCGCGTCCCGGTCGTCGTTCTTGTGCGCCTTGACGTAGGGACGGACATATTCCGGCGGCATCAGGCGGACCGTGTGGCCCATGGCCTGGGCCGCTCGCTCAATGTAGTGGGCACCCCCGCACGCCTCCATCGCCACCGTGCAGGCCGCAAGCTTCGACAGCAACGTCATCAGGGTCTCGCGCGTGACCCGCCGTCGAAGGACCACGGCACCACGCTCGTCCAACCCGACGACGCTGACGTTGTTCTTGCCAAGATCCACACCCAGCATTGTGACCGCCATCTCTCCCTCCTGTCGAAACGGGCACCCTTCTCAGGATACCACCGTTGAGGGGCGGGCCATTCCATAATCACACTTCACCGATTTCCCAAAGAAACTCTCAGATCGTCCGCCCGAGAACTATTTAGAAAGTCCTTTACTTTCAATGCTACCGTCCTTGAATTGCCAACCGGCAGAGGATCATACGCCGCAGAATTTCGGTTCCATTCTTCGCCTGCAGCATACCAATCGATCTTCCTCGGGGGCATTCCAGAAATCAAAGCTGCATCCAAAGATTTGAAATAGATCTCCCATCGGTGGCGGTAATAATCGTTGGTAAGGCCAGCCCAGTCTTTATTAGCATAATCATGTAAACCACCAGCTTGGCTAGCGCTACGATCACCCCAGTTGGTTAGGATAGAGCGAGCATCATAATTGAGTTTTTTTTCCTCCTCAGGGGTATCCGCCCACTGTTTTGTATTTTCCAGCCAATGCCCCACACGAAAAAAGTATTCGGTTCCGAGCAACTCGTCCTGCAATGTCATTAAGTCATACCAGAGCTTTGTATCGCGTTCGAATGTCATACGGTCTTTGGACACATAAGCCGCTTTGATCTTTGGAAGTAAAATTCGTGCGGTATTAGCAAGTACTTGATGACCGACATCCACAACATCATAACGATACGCCGTGCTGGAATCGAAGGCCGCAGGGGCCTCGAGCAAGGTCTCAAAAGCATTTTGTAATGCCTTGAAAGAATATCCTGCAACCTTTTGGTTACCATTGAACGCACTGCGAGCATCCAGTGATGGTTGAGCATTAAAGAGGCTGTCAATCGGCGCCGCATTCTCGCCAGCATCGCTACTATAGGTTGCCTGTGTTGAATAAACGGTCTGAAGCAAGTCCTGCCACGCAGCTTCCACATGCGAATCTGCGGCACCGTAGCGGCGATCCGCGAAACTTTTCGTCCAAGATCTTAAATCGATCGGCTGATTATGCCAGGCCGCCTCAGAAAACAAATCAAACAAGTAGGGATTATGATCCATTGCTTCCGTAAAAATAGCCGTACCGATTAATGCAGGTTGCTTTGCGGGCAAACTGGGTAAACGGACACCATAATCATATGCCTCGCCACCAAGCGTCGTACGCCCACCAAACTCCCATAGACCACCGTAGAGGTAGTCCGCACCAAGCAACTCCCGACCGCGATCGGCGCTTCGGATAACGTTCTGCCGCAAATCAACGATAAACATTTTATCATTCGGCACTACACGCAGAATTCCTGCTGCTGGTTGGTTACGCCAGCCAAGTATCATCCACCGAGCCCCGGGATGCGCAGCTTGAAGTGCTTTTTCAATCTCGGCAGCAGCATCTGGAATTGGCACATCTCCAGGGGTTCCTCCCTCCTGAAATAGCTCCAAATCATATATTGAGGTATCACCGAAAAGCGCACGTTGTTCTGCGTAATAAGTGGCCGCTATTTTAGGAAACAAAGGATCTCGCGGATCGAGCCAAGCCGGGCGTTGAAAATCATTCCAGCGCCCTTGATTGATTACGTGAGCCTTTGGAAAATGTTTTTTGAAATCCGCAGGTACCATCCCGTAAAAGCCAGGGAGAACGGGAGTGATACCTAATTCACGTAGACGTCTCAGTATTTGCTGAGCAGATTCGATCCGTTTTTCTAACAAATGCGTGGAAGGTGGACCAGCGAAACAACACATGTTCCCCATGAGCTGCCAGTTCATATGCGCAGGCATAGTAAGGTCAGTACGCACATTTTCAGAAGAATAGCCAAAGTGCATTAAAGTTCGAGAAATAACCGCCTCGGCCCCGCGCTCAACAAGCATAGTATTAATGCCAGCAAGAGCATATATATCAATTTCGTGCTCCCACTTTCGCCAATTCCAGTAAGGAGAAGTATACCCATCTGTATTTTGATTAAGAGCATATCTATATATTACGGAAGAACGCTTATTGATCTCTTTATCTAGTGCCACGACAGAAGGGTTTTTCGGCATTGGGGCACCGTTGGACGACAATTGGTCCAGCCCATAGTATTTCATATACCAGCCGCTTCCAGCCAAAAGCGCGATTTGGGAATTACCCGCCACCACAACTTTTCCGTTTTCGGTTCGAACCGAAAAATGATCATGCGTATCGTGATCATTGAGAAGCGAAAAAGTAATTTTGTCACGCCAATCTGGCATAGAGCGAGATAATACGTCATAGGCAGGACCGGACATTTGCTCATTCTGAGGCATATATTTTACCTGCGAGCAGGACGCAAGTTCGATGCAAGACAAAAAAGCTACTACAGTGGACATATTGGTTCGAAACATGGTCACTCTCAAAAGCCTGTTGTTATAGTTGCAACAAACATACGTTCGGCCCCGACCATATAGCTTGGAGAACTTGCGGCAATTGCAGTACCGTAGACACCAGTTCGTGCTCGTGCACTACCCGCAAAGCCATAAACACCTGACAGATATTGATCATTAGAAATATTGTTGATGCTTAATTGAATTTGGGGATGCTTCAAGAAGCCATAGTTCTGGAATCGATATCCAACTGCCACATTTGCGATCGCATATCCAGGAATGCTCTGATCATTCATAAATGTCGAATACTGCTTTCCGACATAATCACCCATAACTGTACCAAAAAAGTGCCCATCGTCGTAACTCAATCCAACGGATCCACTATATTTTGGACTCTGAACCATTTCCTTTCCCTTAGTCGGCAGATAATCACCACCAGTTGCATAGTTATTTCCGAGCTCGGTATGCAAATACTGGAAAGATAAATACGGACTAATGTGGTGCCATGGACGCAAGCCAAATTCTGCTTGCGCGCCTCGTATTGTCTCACCTCCAATATTAAGAGGCTGAGTAATTAACTGCGAGTTGACATACCCAGAAGAGGTTATTTGATGATTTGTCAAGTTATAATTAAATAAAGTAAATGTTGCATTGAGAAGACCATAGTGCCGATAACCGAGTTCCTCACCAATAGCGTATTCGGATTTCAAATTTGTATTTCCGGTCATCGTTGGACGCCCCCTACCTGTGGGATCCCATAATTGAATATAAACCTCTTCCGACGCCGGTGCGTGGAAACCAGTCGTTGCATTTAAAAATATTTGGTCATTTTTAGTGATTTTATAGCTTGCGGAGAAGCGTGGTAGGGGTGTTGCGTAGTTCCCGCCAGCTTTGAAAAGTGCTCCAGGTATGTTGTTCGTAGCTGAACGCGAAATCATTACCTCTCGAAATCCTGCTGTAATATTCAGCCGATCATTCAGAGCGTGAAACTGATCTTCTAAAAATAATGCGTTTGTCTGTTGTTTAAAGTTAATATTGTATCCGCTTAGAACCTGACCATCGACCATAATCGGG
Source organism: Neoasaia chiangmaiensis (assembly GCF_002005465.1). NCBI lineage: Bacteria > Pseudomonadati > Pseudomonadota > Alphaproteobacteria > Acetobacterales > Acetobacteraceae > Neoasaia > Neoasaia chiangmaiensis. The sequence continues at coordinate 51,699 of NZ_CP014691.1, forward strand.
TATTGCCCGAAAAGATTTGCCGCGCCCCCTTGTAGGTTTAGGGGCGAGAAGCTTTCCAACTCGCTATGGTCGAGATATGCATACCAGTAACCGAACCGAAGTGTATTCTGCGCCGTATTCCATGCTATTGCGGTCGTTAGGCCCGCAGAGTTTTCACGTTCATTATCAGAAGAAACGGCAGTCTGGGTACCGTTCACAGGATTTGGGGTATCAAGATAGGGTATTGCAATTGTCCCCTGATAAGAATTTGTTACAGAAAGATTTTCGCCCCCGCCATAAGTGCCGTTATCCCAGACGAAATAAGGTGTCGTATCAAGGGTTAAACTTTCATTACCATCATGCATCAAAGTTAAATGCGTTGGCAGGCTAGCAAGAACATCTCGTCTTTTCGAGTAGTGTAGTTGGTAATAACCTGTGTCTTCCGGAGAGTATTTTCTATCCCAGCCATAATTGTACCCATATGCTTGATATTGGGCGAGCGTCGGGTAGCGCTGTGCTGTTCCCAATGAATCATTCCAACCAAAAACCGCGTGGACATAATTATTGTCGCCCCACGACTTTGTTGCCATAGCATCCACGTGGTCTCGACGGGCAAATCCTAGTCCGCGCAAAGGGTCGCTACGAGTGTCAGAAAAAGATGCGTAGCTTCTGACCCCCGAATGACCGATTTCGCCACTTTCCAAGCGAATAAATTCGCGCCGCAATGCGCGCGAACCATAACTGAGGTCGACAAGACCGCCAGGCTTTGCGCCAGGCTGCACACGCTGCACCGAGACCTGTCCACCGACTGCAGAATAGAAAGGTGCGCCTATATCACTGCTTCCTTGTGTTAAGGCAATTGACGACACATTATCAGTATCAACCATGTCGCTGGAGAACACATTGAAATTTACGGGATCTTGGAGCGGCGCCCCTTCCATTTCATAGCCCAGTTCGGCTTGAGTTAATCCACGAACGTTGACGGTGTCATGTGAGGGATCGCCGATAGGACTATTCGATCCCGAAACGACCCCCGGAAGCGCATTAAGCAAAGCATTAACGTTTGTTGCTGGACTTTGCTTGGCGATATAATCGCGTGTCATTGTACTTTGTGACCGGGCGGCGGTTTGTCGCAACATTAGACCGCCACCGGGGGTCGTATTGGTGACGCCATTAGCCGACGTACTTCCCCCGCGCACATCAACTGATTCCACGGAGTGCGTTTCTAGAGAACGCATTGACGCGGGCTTTTTCGACGGGGCCTGTATAGCCTTTGGTCGACGATGTGCTGTCTGCGGTGCACCGGAGGCTGTTGCTATACTTAGGCTCGCTAGGCACGCACCTGCGGACAGGACTTTCAGTCTAATAGACCCCATCAATCGTTCCTTTATCGAATCTTGCGTAGCGTTTCGATGTCAGAACATACTCGCCAATAAAAAGTTTTTCCATGGGAAAACGTATGCTATAAATAGTTTCCTTAGATAACTTATTGTGCGAGTGCTCGATGAAAGATGCGTCGTCTTTAGAAGGACTGCCTAGACGGGTTGTCGCTATGATTGCTCAGCACGGCGAGATGACGAGGGCTGATATCGCGACAAAACTTGGGATCAGCAAAGGGCGCGTGTCGGTCATCACGACACATCTTTTGGATCAGCGAATTATTGAACATCACGCATCAATATCCGGCGTTAGGAGACCTTCCGCTTTACTTAGATTGAGCCCAAGTGCAGCAACATTTATAGGAATAAGCTTACATTGCAGGCCATTTATTGCTGTAGCCACAGATCCCAATGGAAATATTATTTTTCAGAACACGTTCTATTCTGATAGTGATCCAGATTCTTGCATAGAGTCTATTTGTGATGCAGTTGCCGTCTTAAGAAAAAACTGTTCGATCTCGGCAAGATTTTTGGCTGTCGGACTTTCGTTACCTGGGTATATTTCCGCAGACAAGCAAACATGTATTACTTCGACAGTTTTAGGCTGGGAAAATGCTGAAATCGGACACGAGATCGCACGTGTCGTTGGGCTACCAGTGTACTTGGAAAATGACACGAATGCCTTAGCTACTTACGAAGCAATGTTTGGCAGTATGCGCCGTGTTCCAGCCTTTGCGATTGTCGCCGTTGGTGATGGAATTGGAACGGCTTACACGATGAACCATACAGTATATCGAGGCGAAAATGGTGGCGCTGGAGAGTTAGCTCATTTACCAATTGCGCCAGGTTTATTTGACGGAGTGCCTCGCCCGTGTCGTTGTGGCAATCGTGGTTGCCTTGAGACAATCGCTTCATCTAGAGGAATTTCAAGTCGCGCCGAAGAAGAGGGACTTCCTCAAGATCTTGGGCGTCTGTCAAATTTAGCACGTGAAGGCAATGAAAAGGCGTTGCATATACTTCACACAGCCGCAGCAGCACTAAGCTTTTCTATGTCTAATTTGATACAAATTTTGGATCCTTCGCATCTCATTGTGATCCTCCCGGAAGAATTATTGCCTGGGGTCTTCGCAACGGCGTTGCGCCAGACCTTCGAGCAAAACCTGATGCCTGGGTTCAAGCGTGCAAATTTGCTTATCCTACAGCGGCATAATAACCTCCACTGGGCAGTTGGTGCAGCGTGTGTGGCCGCGCGTAGCGTCTTACTTAGTCCTCACCCCTAACACTACTTTGGCAGAAAAATTGAGGGAGGGATTTCGTTGGAGAGGGATTGCTGATTCATAGGAGACCGGCTGTAGCGAGGGCTGGGTATGGACGTTGGTTGGCGACAGGATCTGGAGGCGTGGCTCGCGCCCGTTTATTGAAGCCCTGGGGTACAAGGCACGGGCAAGGATGTGCCCGGCTTATATCGCCGAGCTGATCGGGCCGGGAGATCGCAAGAGCGTTCAGCCGATGGCCGCGCGCGCAGATGAGATTAACTACGATCGGCTGCACCATTTCATCGCGGCCGGTATCTGGGACAGGGCCCTTGTCGAGGCAGCGCTTGTGAAGGCGGCGGATCGCCTGGTTGGCGACGAGGCGGGTTTCCTCGTGATCGACGATACGGCGCTGCCCAAGAAGGGCAACCATTCGGTCGGCGTGGCACCGCAATATGCCTCGTCGCTGGGCAAGACGGCCAACTGCCAGTCTCTGGTTTCGGTCACATTGGCGTCGCGCGAAGTGCCGGTGATGGTGGGTCTACGGCTCTTCCTGCCCGATGAATGGACCAGCGATCCGGAGCGCATGGCGCGGGCTCATGTGCCGGAAGATAAACGAACGTCCCTGACAAAACCGGAGATTGCGATCGAGGAGATCGATCGGGTCATCGCCTCAGGTGCCCGTTTCGGCTGCGTGCTGGCCGATGCCGGATACGGTTCCAGCGGCCCGTTCCGACACGCCCGACACCAGAAGCGCAGAACATGCCATGGCGGACGTGGCGCGTCAGGTCGCGATCTGGGCTGGATAAGGAACCCCTGAAGGGCACTCCCTGGACACGCGCGCAGATGAAGCTTCGCCCGGTTCACTTCCCGTCATGTCCGGGATCAGGCCCTTCTTTCATGCCGGGCTGATTTCGCGGCAGCCTAGGACAAGGAACGGATGATCGTGGCTGGGTTCAAGACACGCCTATGGCTTTTTATCGGGCTGACTTGCCTGACGACCGCTCCGTTCTGGGCGCTCGGGATCGCAACCGGAGACTCGGCCGGCGGCAGGGGCGCTTACGCGGTGGGGTCCATGTGGGGGCCCGGAATAGCGGCTTTGCTCACCTGCTGGATCACAGGCCAGTCGGTCAGCTCGCTCGGATGGACATGGGGTCGATCGCGTTGGCAGGTACTCTCCTATCTATGGCCTCTCGCGATCTGCTGCATGACCTACGGTCTGGTCTACGCCGTCGGCCTTGGCGGTTTTCCCAATCACGAAACTGTCGTTGCCCTGCGCAAGACCCTCGACTGGCCGAGCGCCGGGACGTGGACGATCGTATGCGGCTGGTTCGTTCTTCTCGCGACTACAGGGTTCGTGCGTGGCCTTGCTGCTTCTCTGGGTGAGGAAACCGGCTGGCGCGGCTTCCTCAACCCCTTGCTGCACGAAAAGCTTGGTTTCACGCGAGGTGCTCTTGCGACAGGCATTCTATGGGCCGTCTGGCATTTTCCGATCATGTTCTTCTCGAATTACGACAGTGCTACGCCCTGGTGGTTTTCCACGCCCTGCTTTGTGGTCGAAGTGCTCAGCCTGGCTGTCATCATGTCCTGGATAGGCAGTTCAGACCCATGGACCGTCTTGACAATCTACGACTCCCAGTTGGCCAACGAGACGGTTGTGCGTTGTAAAGTCACGGGTTGGAGACGGCGCGCATCCAGACTAGATCTGCCGTCTTTAGGGCGCCATTGAAGCGCTGAGGACCGTCGGTGGCAAGGTGAAGACGGTTGTCGCGTAATTCGACGAGGCGAATCTGTGTTTGTCCAAACCAGTTGGGAAACAGGCTGACCGCCATCTCATGCGAGAGCCGCCCTTTACCCTCGTCAATGAAGAACCTGCCGGAATATGCAAGGTAACTACGCCCGGCAGCAAAGTATTCGGCCGCCGTGCCCCGATACATGTCGTCAGTGAGGAAGGGATCGCGGTCGCGCGCTTGAAGCTGGACCGACATGTAGCCGTCCGGCGTATAGAGGATGATGCCAAGAGGCGATTGCCCAAGCGGATGATGCCGCGCGCCTGTTTTCACGTCCGTCTCGACGTAGGACTTGAGCATCCAGCTTCCGATGAGTCGATCCCGAAGCCCGAATTGTTGTGTCATGCCACGCTTTCCGATGTGATTGACCTTTGACGTAGACGGCTCGGCAGACGGGCTTCCAATACTTTCTTTGACCGTCGCCATGCCTCATAGGTATGGTGAGGCATCATGGAACTTCGACATCTGCGCTATTTCCTGGCGATCGCCGACGCAGGCAGCTTCACCGAGGGAGCGCGTCGCCTGCGCGTGGCACAGCCGTCGCTGACGCGTCAGCTCCGTGACCTCGAGGTTCATCTCGGCTCGCAGCTTTTCCTTCGGACACAGCGGGGCGTCATCCTGACCGAAGCGGGAAAAACACTGCTTCCCGAAGCGACCAGGGCAGTGGCGCAATTCGACAACGCGATCCGGCGTACGCGTGACATCGGTCGTCGCACGCGGCGCCTGGTTCTAGGCATGATCCCCGGGACGGAAGATGCATTGATCGTGCACGTCCGTAAGGCACTGGGCCCGCATATGCAGGACGTCGTCATCGATGTTCAGAGCAGAGTGCCACCCGAACTTATCAAGGCCTTGGAGAGTGGCACGATCGAGGCGGCCTTCATCAGGCATGGGGACGTTGGTCAAGAGTGGGCCACCAAAACGGTTCGGACGGAAGCCCTCGTGGCCATACTGCCCGCAAGGCACCGGTTGGCACGCAAACGGACTCTGGCGCCCGCCGACCTTTCTGATGAATCTTTTGTGGCGGTCGCGTCGGCGGTCGCGCCGGCTTTCCGGGCGGCCGTGGACAGGTTCCTCGGCCAAGGAACCCGCAATGCCGCTGCGCCGTGGCAGGAGACGGATACGATGTTGAGTATTTTCTCGATTGTGGCCGCAACGCGTTCCTGCAGTCTGGTGCCGAGCCATTTCTCCAGCATGCTGCCGAAGGGCCTTGTCGCGCGCCCGCTCAAGACAGTGTGTGAAGCGGACCTGAATCTAGTCCTGGCGTACTCGGCCGATCGAGTTTCTCCTGTGCTACAGGCGCTTTTACAAAAAACGTCATGAAATCGATTCCGCTCCCGGCGGAACAATTGCCTCTATTGATAAGCATCCTTCTGTCACGCATCAGATCCGACGGATCGACGAAGCGCATCGACAAACTTGTTAGGATAGCCATAGAAATTTTCATTATAAAGTTTTGTGAATCGACCATTTCGTTCGATCGAAAAGCCGGGGAAGCCCTGCAGTCCCGTTGTCTGCATCAAAGCGTGCGTCTGTGCGACATGGGCGCGGGCGGACTGGATGCTGAAGCTCACTGTGAAGGCATGAGCATCGAGCCCCAGCGTGGCTGCGATGTCGACGAGCGATTCGGGCTCGCTCACGCGCCTCCCGTCAACATAGTGCGCCTTTTGGATAGCCGCGAGCATGGAAGGACCGGCTTCGGTCTCGATCCGTTCGGTCGCCAACACAGTCGCAATGGGCGGCAGCGACCAGTATGACGTCGTCGGATCGTCGAGCAGTGTGTTGACATAATCAGTCCCGAACTGTTGGCCCGTCAACTCGGCGATCCGCGTGTCGGCCGAGCGCACATACACGGTCTTGTTCGGCCCGATGCATATGGGCTCGGGGACCAGACCCCACCATGCAGCCTGACGGCTACACCGGTGCGAATGCCAGCCTCCACCAATGGCGAGGTGCCGTAGCACCATCCGCACAGCGGGTCATAGATGTAATGGAGCGTAGGCACGATCATATGCATCCTCTCGAGGAAGAGGAAGCGACCGCTTCGCAGTATGGTGGCTGGGCGGCCGAGATCCGATCAATCGTGGTGCGGTGGTGCTTCGGGTGTCCTGTTCTGAAGAAACGTCGTGATCGTGGTGTCGAACGGCATCGTGGGGCGGCCGATCAGACGGGATAAGGTGTGGCTGTCGTCATACAATGCGCCTTTGGCCACGCCCGCATCCGTGTCGGACACGACCTTTGCAACCATTTCCGGCAGGCCTGCCGCCAGCATTGCCGACCGGAACGATTCCGGGATCATATCCCGATAGGGCATCTCTTTGCCGATGTTTTGCGTAACCACCGCGGCCAGATCGCTCAGCGTAAAGGAGGCGTCGCCGCCCAGTTCATAGACCTCGCCGGCGTGGTCACCGCCCGCCAGCACGACAGCCGCGGCCGCGGCATAGTCGGCCCGCGCGGCGGAAGAGATACGTCCGTTTCCTGCCGCGCCAAGCAGCGCGCCGGCCTTCAGCGCGCCAGGAAGCCGCCACGTGTAGACTTCGGAATACCAGCCGTTGCGCAGCAGCACATAGGGGACGCCCGATTCTGCCAGGGCGGCCTCCGTGTCGCGGTGCTCCTCCGCGAGGAACAGCGGCGAGGTATCGGCATGGAGGATGCTGGTATAGGCGATCAGACTGACGCCGGCGCTCTTGGCGGCATCGATGACGTTGCGGTGCTGGAGCTTTCGCTTACCATTCTCGCTGCTGGAGATCAGCAGCAGGCGGTCGACCCCGGCGAAGGCTGCCGCAAGCATCTCGAGCCGGGTGTAATCGGCGGCCCGGACCTCGATGCCTCTCTCCCGTAACGCCGTGGCGGCCTCGGCAGTTGTGTCCCGGACACCCGCGACAATCTCATTGGCCGGCACGTTCTCGAGCAACCTGTCGATGACTAGCCTGCCAAGCTGGCCCGTAGCCCCGGTGACGAAGAGTTTTCGGGATCCCATTGTCGTTCTCCTTGAGGTTCGTATTGAACGCAAGGTAAATAAAAGAGACCACTGGAGCCGGGAAGGAGGCAGGATTTTGGGACAGGGTGAGCCGAATGTAACCGCCTCGATCGTCACTAATGCCCCCAGCCGACGAGCCCCCGGGCTTCAGGACTGGTCCTTTGACCCGCACTGTCCCGTCCGGGATGTTCTCGACCGGATCGGCGACAAGTGGTCGACGCTGATTCTGATGACGCTCGCGGACGGCCCACAGCGGTTCAGTGCGGTAAGACGCGCGGTGCCGGACATTTCCAAGCGGATGCTGACGCAGACGTTTCGTGACCTTGAGCGCGACGGTCTGATCACGCGAACGGTGTTCCCGACCAAGCCGCCCAGTGTCGAATACGGTCTGACCTCCGTTGGGCAGACGATCCTGGAGCCGCTGGACGCGCTTGTCCGGTGGGCGGACCGTTACGGGAGTGCGATCAGGGGCGCGCGTGCGGCCTTTGATGAAGCGACCTGACGATGTCTGGTATCGGAGATGCCATCATTTCGATGATGTGACAGACGCCCGCAAGGTCAAGGCAATCCCCGTCCAGTTCGTCAAAGAGTTACTGTTCCGGATTTTACGATTTCGCGAGCTTGTTTAAATTCTCCGACGATATGATTCACGAAATGCCGTAGCTTTGGCGGCGGTGCCGCGTCCGCGGCCATGACGAGCTGCATCGGGCGCTTCCGGGGCTTTGCCTCGGGCAGCACTGCCACCAGGCGTCCTGCAGCGAGATCGTCACGCACGAGAAATTCCGGCTGCATGATGATACCGCGGCCCTCCAGTGCGGCCAGACGCAGCGCATGTCCGCTGTTCGAACGCAGGCGGCCGGTGACCCTGACGTCCGTCGTCTTCTTCGCATCACCGAACTGCCAGCGCCCGGGCGTCGATGACGCGGCAAAGTCCAGGCACGCATGCGCCTGCAGATCCTCCAGACGAGCCGGGATCCCGTGTCGCCTGAGATAGTCAGGCGCGGCGCAGATCACCAGCGTCAACGGCACCAGGCGACGCATGCGCAGCCGGGAATCCGGCAGCGCTCCGCCACGGATGGCGACGTCGAACCCTTCCGCGATCAGATCCACGCGGTGATCGTTGAGCCGCAGATCGACCGTCATGTCAGGAAAACGATCGAGATAACGACCGATCATGGCAGGCAGCATGGTCGTGCCAATCGAATGCGGTGCGCTGATCCGCAACAGCCCCCGCGGCACGATTCCGTTGTCGCCGGACAGCGCCTCAGCCTCCTCCAGATCAGCGAGAATGGCGCGACAGCGGGCATAATAGGAACGTCCAAGATCCGTCAGCGATTGCGTCCGTGTCGTGCGGACCAGCAGACTGCCGCCAAGACGGGCCTCCAGAAAGCGGACGTGATTGCCGACCATCGGCGCGGACAGCCCCAGACTGCGCGCGGCCGTCACGAAGCTCCCGCTTTCAACCGCACGCACGAAGCTGGTCATGGCGTCCAGGCGGTCCATTCGTAAACCCGACTTATGTTTGACGTTACGAAATGAGCTCTAATCGGAATTGCTTCCCGATGCCACGTTTTTCGGCAGACATGCAGGAGAACAAACATGCCTGAGAAACGCAAAGTGTTGGCCATAGGGGCCGCAGGCCATTTCGCAGGGCTCGTGCTGCCAGAGCTCGCCAAGCGTGGCGCCTATGTGCGCGGTTTTATCCAGAAGGACGCGGACCGAGAGGCGGTGCTGCAGCACGGTGCGCGGGAGACAGCGGTGGGCGACCTGCGCGATCCGGCTTCGGTCGAAGCCGCATTGCAGGGCATGGACGCTCTCTTCTATATCGCGCCGGCCTTCATCGCGGATGAAGGCGCCGTCGGCAGACAGGTGGTGGACGCGGCCGTCAGAGCGGGCGTCCGGCGCATCGTCTTTTCATCGGTCATTCATCCGACGCTGGGCACCCTCGTCAATCACCGCGAAAAGGGGCCAGTCGAGGAAGCGATTTTCAAGTCCAATGTGGAATATACCATTCTGCAACCGGCGATGTTCTTTCAGAACTTCGCCCAGGGATGGGCCGAGGTGGTCAAGTCCGGGACCTACGGCGAGCCGTGGTCGGCGGAGACGCGGTTTTCGCGGGTAGACTATCGCGATGTTGCCGAAGTCGCAGCGATGGCACTGACCGAAGACCGGCTTCTGTATGGCACGTTCGAGCTGTGCTCGGAGGGCAATTTGAATCGCCATGATGTCGCAGCCCTCATGGGCAAGGTTCTGGGACGCAACATTCGGGCTGGCACCGTCGATCTCGACAAGACGGGCGGTGGGAAGGACGCGCCGCCGCCGCCCATTCGGACCATGATGGATTGGTATAACCATCACGGCCTGCTTGGCAGCGCGCTCACACTGCGCGCGATCCTCGGACGCGAGCCGCGAACGCTGGAGGCGTATTTCGAAGAACTCAAGGCCACAGACGCCTGATCGCTTTTGGCCGTTCGCCTGTCATGGAGGCTGGCAACGGCCTCCGCCGCCAAAGCGCACAGAATTTCTGAAACCGTATTCTGCCAACAGATGACCGAGAGGGCCCCATGAGGCTGAAAGACAAAGTTGCCATCGTTACTGGCGCAAGTCGCGGTATCGGTAAAGCCGTAGCACTTCGGCTTGCATCCGAAGGGGCCACGGTTGCCGTCAACTATCGTGCGGACGATGCACCCGCAAATGCGCTGGTTACGGAAATCCAGGGGCGTGGAGGCAAGGCACAGGCGTTTCGTGCCGATGTGAGCAACCCTGATGAATGCCACGCTCTGGTCAGGAACGCGGTTGCGGCTTTTGGAAAAGTCGACATGCTCGTCAGCAACGCCGGTGTGGAGTTTTTTGGTCAGCTGGAAGACCTCACCCCGCAGGACTTCGAGCGCGTCTTTGCGATCAACGTCGGCGGCCAGCTTTTCATGACACAGGCCGCGGCGGCCGTCTTGCCGACCGGCGGACGGATTGTGCTCACCTCGTCGGTGAGCGCGCGGCTATCAGTGTTTCATCATACGCTCTACGCAGCGAGCAAGGCCGCCGTCTCGGCCATGGCGGCAAATCTCGCACCCGAACTGGGAGAGCGTGGCATCACGATCAATGCGATCGCCCCAGGGGGCACCGCGACAGCCATGGCCCGCGAGAACGGTCGCCTCTATACCCATCCGGCTCTGAGGGATGTGCCGGGAGACGCGACGCTGAAAAGCAAGACCGCCCTGCAGCGCCTGGCCCAGCCGGAGGAGATCGCCGCCGCTGTTGCATTCCTTGTGTCCGAGGATGCCTCGTACATCACAGGCAGCACGCTCGCCGTGGATGGAGGCAGGCTGTAGGAAACGGAAACGCACGACGCGAAGTAAGAACGCAGTGAAATTTCCACGATCCCTCTGCCGGGTTGGGCGATATCGATGAACAGGAGATGCAAGCTAATATCAGAGTGCAGACAGGAAAGCCTTGATGCTTTCGAGGATCTGCCAGCGGTTCTGCTCCATGACCACCATGTGCGTTCCTTCCCCGATCTCGGTCCAGCGCCGATAGGGGGCGTTCTGAAAGCGCGGAAACAGGTTCGCCATCTGGGTGATGGTCACATCGCGGTCCCATTCCGCATGCAGCAGAAGGACCGGGACGGTTATGCCTTCGGGGTCATAGAAGGCTTTTCCGGCGGACCAGTATTCGCGGACATCCTGGATCACGCCTGCGGGCGCACGGATGATGCCATCGTGTTCCGCAGGGTCACTGGCGAGAATGATCGTAGCCCATTGCTCGAACCATCCCGCGGGAAGTAACCAGTCGCGTTTGTGTTCGGGCACGCCCTCAAGCCAGCGTTGGCGGAATGCCTGGACATTGAAGCGCCGATATGCGTGGACAGGGCCGCCGGGATCGAGCCGGGAAACTCCGTCATTGATCCATTGCGGTGCGATCAGCGTCAGCTTTTCGACCTTGTCGTTATGGGCCGCCGTATAGGCTCCCGTCACCGTGCCACCCCAGGACATGCCGATCAGGCACAGGCGGGGGAGGGTGTGTTTCGTCAGGATGTAATCGACAGCGGTTCCCAGATCGCGCACGGCCGTCTCGGTTCTGACCTGCGGCGGGGCATCTTCCGGTGCGCCCTCCATTCCGGCTGGGCGCGTCGACCCACCGAAACCACGAACGTTGAGCGCGTAGACGTCGAAACCGTTTTGGGCGAGGATGTCCATGAATGACCCGTCGCCAACGGGAACGTCGAAAAGACTTTCTGACGGCAATGTCGCGCCATGCATCAGCAGGATGGTGCGTTGCGGACCGAATGTCTGGATATCTGTGCGGCGCTTATGACGCAGATGGAGCGCAATGTCCGCGGTATCGCTCGGGATATGCAGGTTTTCCGTCAGCAGGTTCGTCACTTGATATCTCCGTCGTCTGATTGTGCAAATTCCCAGGAAAATCCGGCTTCACGACGTCTGACGTAGCCAGCACCCGTTTCCGCGAAATGGCTGGTGAAACACAGGCTTCCGCTTTCGGCAGCCTGTTCGAGAAACCATCGGCGCGAGCGTTCGGCAGGTTGAATGAACTCGCAGTAAACGGAGCGCAGATCGGGGCGGTAGACCTGAAGAGGATGATGCATGACATCTCCCGTGAACCAGGCTTCCGCACCCTGTGAGCGCAGACGGATCGAGGCATGGTCGATGCTGTGTCCCGGGGTGGGATGAAAAGAGAAGCCTGCGAGGACCTCCCGACCGTCGATCCGGATGGCCTGGCCAAGCCCAGCATTGATGACGGGAAGCATGCTGTCCGTGTAGACACGGGGCAGGGGGCGATGATCGGGCGGCCCCAGCACATCAGGTGGCAAATCAGGCGCGGGATCGATACCGTCATTGGCCGCGCCGTAGCGGGCTTCGATCGCCGAATAGATATGACGCGCCTTCGGAAAGGTGGGCACCCATTTTCCATCGCGCAGGCGGGTGTTCCATCCGACATGATCGGCGTGGATATGCGTGTGCAGCACAGCATCGATTTGTCCGGGCCGAACGCCTGCTGCGGCAAGGTGTTCGAGGAATGGCGTATGCAGATGATCCAGGGCCGGCGCGTCCGGCAGGGGTTTGTCGTTACCGGTGGCGGTATCGATCAGAAGAGTGATGTCCGGGAATTGGATGAGCCATGCATGGGTTCCCTGAGCAAGCCTGCCGGTCGCGGCATCAAAGGATCCCGGTGTCAAAGACGGACCGAACGTCGTCAGTGCCTCAGTATCGATATCCGGATACAGTCTTCTGGGATCGGCATTGTCCCACTGAAGCTCGGGAATGCGCGTGATGCGGGCGTCGCCCGCCTGAAAAACCGCTGTCATGATTGGCCTTGATGCGATTGTTTTATGTCACATCAGAAGCTAGGGTGCGGCAGGTCATCATACAAATCGATCTGAATCATGAAGCCTATCGATCATTTCAATCTTCGTTCCTTCGACCTTAATCTCCTGATTGCTTTCGATGCGCTCGTATCGGAACGCAGCGTCACCAAGGCGGCGCATCGTTTGCGCATCCAGCAACCGGCGATGAGCCATACGCTGGCAACACTCAGGGTGTTATTGGCGGACGAAGTGCTGGTAAGGACGGGTGCGGTGATGCAGCCGACCGCCAAAGCGGCTGCCATGGCGCCGCATGTGGGTAGTCTGCTGAGGCAGGCTCAGGGCATCCTGACAGCCGAGGATCGGTTTGATCCCAGGACGGAACAGCGGATTTTCCGTTTCGGCTTTTCATCCGAACTCGAAGTCTTCTTGATGCCGACACTGGCAGCTTATCTGCAGCGTCATGCGCCGGGGATACGGCTGCTGTCACGAGGTTCGCCGCGAGGCGAGGTGCATACGTTGCTGGACACCGGCGCGCTGGACATCGCGGTCGGGTGTTTCGATTTTGGCCTGGAGCGCCATTGTGGAATGCCGTTGTATGAACAGTCGCTCGCGTGCTGCTTCAACCCCGATCTGATCGACGCCGGCGCGCCGCTTACGGTCGAGCGCTATCTTGCGCTGCCCCATGTTCTCATGACTCTGAAAGACGATATTCAGGGATGTCTGTCAGAGGCGTTGATGCAGATTGGCGAGGAACTCAACGTTGTCCTTGCCGCATCGGATTTCCTGACCGCCCTTGCCGCGGCGGCCGCGGCGCCGGTTCTGGCGACGCTCCCCAGCCAGATCGCACACCAGCATGCGGCCCATTTCGGTCTGACGCTACGGCCGGTGCCGCTGAATTTGCGCATTCCGGCAGTGTCGATGGTCTGGTCGGCTCGCAGCAACCGCGATCCGGCTGCCGTATGGCTGCGTGATGTCGTTGCTACGATATTAAAGACTGACGTCGGGGCGAGGCCGTGGGACGGGGCTTGACGCTTTTCAGTCGGAACTGGATTTGGCACCGTCACTTTTCATGATCATCTTGAGCGAATAAACCACGCCATCCGGGTTCAGATTTTACCCGCATGGCACGATAGAAGCGGCGTGGGTTCTGGTTGACCCTCGTAATAGGGGGCCTCGCGCAGAAAGCCTCGGCGGTTGAGGCCATCGATCACGAGCGAGCCGCTATCGGGATAGGTGCAGACCTCCGCAGGTGGCTCGGCGCCGATTGCGAGATAGACCAGATCTCCCATGCCATCCTGGGTCACGGGGTTCGCGATCTGATGAGCGACCCCCGTATCGGCTGGACAGGAAATGCAGTCTCCCGGGCCGATGTCATACACGCGGTCGCCGTAGCGGAAGAGACCCTGCCCTTCGAGCACGACGAAGATCTCGTCGGCCTGGAGGTGCGTATGTGCCGGACACGCACTGTGGCCCGGAGGCACCCGCACGGCCCCCATGCCGAGACGGCCCATACCGAAACGCCCCGGTCCGGCGTTTCTCATCATAGGCGTCAGGTCGCGCCGGAAATGCGCCCAGGCGGCAGGCACGTCGGCCGCGACTTCCGGCGTCGCGTGCATGTTGACGATCATAGATGCCTTCTCGGTCATGTCGTTCTCCCGTATCCGCGCTGGCCAAACAGGGGCCGTTTTTTCCGGCATGCTCGTCGCGAGCATCACTCTTGACGTCGGCAGTCCGAAATGTAAGGCGCCGCATGCGCGATGTCGAGAATGAGGCGTGAGCTGCAGGTCACTTCTCACTGCATCCTGGATGTTCGAAACTGTGGCGTTTTTTTCAAAAGCGGGCGTCGTCAGCAGACGAGAACTTCCCGGCAAACCGCCTGCACTGTGTCGCGAAGCCAGCGGTGGGCAGGATCGGCGTCTAGCCTGGGATGCCACATGGCGGAAATGGCGATTTCAGGCGTCTTCACGGGAAGGGGGAACGATTTCAGACGCGATATCCCTGCGCGATCATCGGGCGGGTGGCTGAGACACGATCGCGGGACATGCGTCACCAGATCCGATTGCCGCACGATCTCGAGCGCATCCGGAAAGCCAGGCACGACGACCGACACGGTGCGCTGGTATCCCAGCTGCTCCAGCGCATCATCAACCGGCCCTCTGAACGTCCCGCGTCGCGAGGTCGTGACATGGCGGCATGCGGCATAGCGCGCCACGCTGATCTCTCCGTCCAGGAAAAGGGAATGGCCGATGCGCGCCACCCCGACGAACGCGTCCCGGAACAGGAGCCGACTTCGGATCTCGGGCGCCGACACGCCCCGCACGCCGATCTCCAGATCAATCCGTCCCTCTCGCAGCGGCAGCACATCCTTGTCCGGCTTGGGCGCAAACCGCAGACGAACACAAGGTGCTTCTTTCAGGGCGGCAGTTACCAGAGGCGCCGCGGCAACATTGAGAAATCCCTCATTGGCGCGAAGGACAAATGTCCGATCCAGCGTTTCCAGAGCCAATTCCCGATGCTGCGGACGCAGGACAGCCTGCGCGTCACGGGTCAGGGCATGAACGTGCTCACGAATGTTCATCGCATACGGCGTCGGTACAAGATGCCGACCCGCCCGCACCAGCAACGGATCGCCGGTGGCCGTGCGAAGCCGCGTCAGCGTGCGGCTCATGGCGGATGGGCTAAGCCCAAGCCGACGGGCCGCGCCGGTCACGCTGACCTCATCAAGCAGCACATCCAGCGCGATCAGAAGATTAAGATCCACATTCTCCATGCGCTGAACTTATCAACGGTGACCGGCAACAGATAGCGTCGTATGCAATAATACATTGATCCCGCTGCGTCTGGCGCCTACTTCGGGTCCGCCCCTATCTTCGGTTGAAGCGAAAACAGGCATGTTCCGTCGTGACGGAGAGCCTGCGGAAAGGAGCCATCCCATGAAGCTGATCGGCATCGAAGAGCATTTTCTGACGCCCGAAGTGAAAGACGCCTGGTCCACCATCGGTCTTGACGCCGCTGACCCGAGCGTCGCGTTCCACGGCGGCCCGCTTGCGAAGAGGCTGGCCGATCTCGCCGAAGAGCGGCTGGCGCTCATGGACGAAACCGGGCTGGACGTGCAGGTGCTGTCGCTCACCACACCGTCATTGCACGACCTTGGACCCGAGAGTGTTGAGCTGACGCGCCGCGCGAACGATGCCGTGGCGGAAGCAATCGCCCGCCATCCGGACCGCTTTCAGGCGCTGGCGACCCTGCCTGTGGCAATGCCTGACGAAGCGGCCCTGGAACTCGAGCGCTGCGTCAGGACGCTCGGCTTCAAAGGAACGATGCTGTGCGGGCGCGTGGGCCATCGTAACCTAGACCACGCTGATCTGTTGCCGATCTTCAAGAGTGCTGCGGCACTAAAGGCGCCAATCCTGCTTCACCCCAGAGCGCCGGAAAAGGCCGTCCGGGATGCCTATTATTCCGGGTTCAGCCCGCAGGTGGATGCCGCGTTTTCCTGTTTCGGTCTCGGCTGGCATTATGACGCCGGCATCCAGTTTTTGCGTCTCGTGCTGGCGGGCCATTTCGATCGTTTCCCGGATTTACAGGTTATTCTGGGCCACTGGGGCGAGTTGGTCCTGTTCTACGCCGAGCGTATCGCCAACATGGATCGCGTTTCCGGACTCGCCCATCCCATGGCGACGTATTTCCGGCGCAACCTGTCTGTCACGGCGAGCGGCATCTACCTGCCGCATTATCTGGAACAGGCGGCACGCATTGTCGGCCATGACCGGCTGCTGTTCTCCACCGACTATCCGTATCAATACCGCCCCGGCCGCGACGCACGACGCTTCCTCGAAAACTGCGGTCTGGACAAGGCCGCGACGCAGGGTTTCGCACACGGAAACTGGGAGCGGCTGATCGCAGGATTGCCTCAGCCAGCGTAGGCGGCCGAGACGCCGAACGTCGTGGGACGGCGCCCCTATGACGCCATCAGCGCCCGGAGCTGCGCATGCACCCAAGGGTATAATTCCTCGCCCTTCGTGTTGAGCTTCGACTTCAGGTCGCGCGTCGTGTCGTCAGCCAGAATTTCGAGAGCTCCAGCGGCGATGCCGTCATAGGCCTGTGTCACGATGCTCGCCGCGCTGCTCTTCGGAATATTCCAGTTCTTCGTCATCGGCGTGTCGATCATGCCGACCAGCAGCCCGATGACCTGCGTGTTCTGTCCCTCCAACGCCATACGCAAGCCATTGGTCGCCGACCACAGCGCCGCCTTCGAGGCCGCATAGGCCGTCGGTATGCTGATCCATGCTGCAACGGACAAAATATTGAGCATCGTCCCGCCGCCATTGGCGCCAAGAACCGGCGCAAAGGCGTTGGCGACGTTCAACGTGCCAAAGAAATTCGTGTCAAAGATGCGCCGTGTCTCCTCTTCGGGCTGGAGCAGGACATCCGCTTCCGGTGCGATGGCCGCGTTGTTGATAAGCAGGTCACAGTCAGGCGCGCTGGCGACAGCGCGTGCGATGTCATCGGCTTTCGTGATGTCGAGCGTCAGCGGCACGATGCGAGCATCATCCCAGGCCCTAAGCTGCCGGGCTGCGGCATAGACGCGGCGTGCGCCCCGCTGCACGGCCTGCCGGACGAATTCTTCCCCGAGACCGCCATTGGCGCCGGTTACGAGCACGACCCGATCCTCCAGCGTGCGGCAAGTCTTGTCGGTTGGCTGCGTCATCCTGTAGTTCTCCATCAAGTGGGGATTGTCCCCGAAACACTATCCGGGGACAATCCCCACTTGGTCAAGAGAGGACATTCGTGACCGCCGACCAGGACATAAGCTCAGCCGTGCCGCGTCCCATGCGCGCCGATGCGCGGCGCAACCGGGACGCGATCCTTGCAGCTGCCCACGCGACATTCGAGGAAGAGGGTGTTCTTGCCTCCTTTGACGGCATCGCCCTGCGTGCAGGCGTGGGAAATGCGACGCTTTATCGGAACTTTCCGACACGGGACGATCTGCTCGCCGCCGTGGCGTCGGTCAGCATCGAAGCTGCGCTGTCCGAAGCTGATGCGCTGTCCGGATCGCTCGCCCCGAAGGAAGCACTGGTGGAATGGCTGATCCGGCTCGCTTGGAGACTGCGCATCTGGCACGACCTGCCGACCTGTGTCGCCTCCGCTCAGGGAGACCCGCAGTCGGCCATGGCGACGGCGTGCGCCGCGCTGATCGACAGAACAGGGGTCTTTCTGCGCCAGACAACTCTCTCTGGAGATGCCGTGGGTACCGTGATGGCGACGGACGTGTTCGAACTCGTTGTGGCGTTGTCCTGGGCGGTCGACCGGTTCGGGGACGATGAACCGGCCGCACGCCGGCGTGTCTCGATGGGAATTGCCGGTATCTTTCAGGGCACTCACCACCAATGACACGCGGATGTGGCCGTTGATTATGGCTGACCGGCTTCGGCCATCCATTGCATCGCGTCTTCACCGGCAGCGATCTTGAGCGGCGTGCCCGGATCGTTGGCCGCCCGCCAGATCGCGTCCGCCACATCCGCAGCATGAGTAACTGGACCGTTGGCTTCGCGGAAGCTGGCGATCATGCCCTCGATCATCGGCTTGTAGTCAGCGTTGTCCAGACCCCGTAGATGCGGCATGGCATTGGTACCGAAGCTTGTCTCAGGCGAACGCCCGGGAAGGATCGTGTGCACACGGATGCCGAATGGCTTTGTTTCAATTGCGAGACTCTCTGTGAGCGCATTCACGGCCGCCTTGCTAGCCCGGTAGACGCCAACCAGCGGCAACGGCTTGAGCGTCACTGACGACGTGACGTTAATAATAATGCCGCTGCGGCGCTCGCGCATTTTAGGAAGAACCGCCTGTATCATCGCCAGTGTGCCAAGCGTGTTGGTTTCGAACAACTGTCGTGCCGTCTCCGGTGCGATCAGTTCGATCGGCACGGCTGCACCAAATCCCGCATTGTTGACCAGCACGTCGATATCGCCGACCTGCTTGACCACTTTCCGGATGCTGTCCGGATCGGTGACGTCGAGTCGCAAGACGGTGAGATTATCTGAAGTGGGCAGAATATCAGTCTTGGGCTGTCGCATTGTCGCGACGACGTTCCAGCCTTTTTCGAGGAACAGTTTCGCGGTCTCGAGGCCGAAGCCCGAGGAACATCCGGTGATAAGAACGGTCGGCATGAGCGTGCTCCAAGAGTGTTTGTGATCCTCCGAATATGGCTCTGGAGCCAGAGACCATCTATACTTCTAGGTCTTGAATCCATTGGCGATAGTCCTGTTATGACCATTGATCCGCTTGCCGAGATCGTGACCCTGCTCCAGCCCTCGGCCAGTTACTCCAAGCTCGTCGAATATGCCGGACGATGGCGCATCCACCGCAACATCGAAGGCAAGCCGGTTTTTTTCGCGGTCCTGGAGGGGGAATGCCGGGTCGTATCGTCCGGCCGCCCGCCGATCATCGTGAGAAAAGGCGATTTCGTGCTGTCCCCTTCGACCAACGATCATGTCGTCGAAAGCATCGACGCACCGCCTTACGGGATCGCCATGATGCCGACGGAGATTGGCGAGGGGCGTTTTCGGGTTGGACAGCCCGACGAACCGGTTAATCTCAGGATGCAGGTCGGACTTTGCAGCTTCGCCTCCCCCGACGCTGCGTTGCTCGTCTCGCTGTTGCCGGCGATGATCGTCGCCAGCGGTGAGCCGCGGCTGGCCCTTCTGCTGCAGCTGGTAGCCGACGAGACGCGCCATTCCCGGCCGGGCCGGGAGGTGGTCCTGGAGCGCCTGCTCGAGGTGCTGCTCATCGAGGCGCTTCGGTGCGGGGCCGACGTGACCTCGATACCGAGCCTTTCTCGAGGGCTGACAGACGATCGACTGGTCTCAGCCTTGCGGGCGATGCATGGGCTTCCAGCGCACTCTTGGACTGTTGCTGCTCTTGCCCGCGAGGCCGGAATGTCGCGCTCGGCATTCTTCGCGCGGTTCAGCCGCGTCGTCGGGCATCCGCCGATGGAATATCTGCTGGCATGGCGCATGGCGCTTGCGAAACGCCTGCTGCGCACGCGCGAGCTGGGGATCGAGCATATCGCCGCGCAAGTCGGCTATGGCTCGGGGAGCACATTCAGCACCGCCTTCGCCCGTCACGTTGGAATGTCACCAGTACGATATGTTCGGTTGGAAGGGCATACCTAGCAAGGGGCCTTGGTTTCCCCGTTTCAATTGTCTGTGAACTTGGCGTCATGAGGCGGGCGGGCAGAAGGCGCCCGCATGTCGGTCGTGCTGTGCGACAGCTAAAAAGCCGGGTAGTGGACATTGCCGTCGATGCTCTGCCCTGCATGATGCGAAATTCGCTTGGTGTCTCATGCACCGCTGACGCGCGCGCGATAGTGTTCCAGAACCGGCGCAACGCCCTCTGGCGAGAAGACGCTGTTCAGCCCTCGGGCCGCTCCTTCGGCTGACGCGGCAGCACGCATGGACATTGCCTCTTCATACCGGGTGACGGACATCCAGCCGCCATCTGAGGTCAGCGCTTCAGCCAGATCGACCGCGTCGGCGAGTGCCAGGTTCACGCCTTCGCCCGAAAAGGGGGACATCAGATGCGCGGCATCGCCCAGCAGCGTAACACCTGTCCGGCTTTGCCATCGATGCGCGACCGGCATCGCATAAAGCGGCCGGACACCAATCACGTCCCCAGTCTCGATCACTTCTCTCAACATGGGGGCCCATCCCGCAAAGTCCTCTCGCAGGGCCTGTCGCAACTGGTCGGGGGATGATGCCTGCCATTCTCGTGCCGTGGCTTCAGCCAAACGAAGGCCAGCATAGCCTCGAATATGTCCAAATCCGTTTCTTTGCGTGATCAGGGCACGGTTATCGCCCACCGCGAACATCTTCCCGGTGCCAGTCAACATGCTGATCGTGGGATGTCGGGCGACATCGAAGCCCAGCTCGACCAGCGTGACGCCCTCATAGGCCGGCTCGGCGTTGCTGAGCAGCGGCCGGACGCGCGACCAGGCACCATCGGCCCCGACCACGACGTCGAACCGTTCGGTCCAGCCGTCTCCAGCCAGCACGAAGCCATCAGCACCGGGAGCGATCCCTGCGACACGACATCCCCAGCGGACCGTGTCGGGCAGGAGTGAGTCCAGGAGGATCCCGCGTAACGCCGTTCGATCGATTTCAGGCCGGTCATCCGTGGGATCGTCACGATCGAACAACAGGGCACCATCGGAATCATAGAGCCGGTCACCCTGATCCTCTGGACGTGCGGCCGCGATAAACGCGCTTTCCAGACCCGCCTGCCGCATCGCGTACTGGCCGGTTCGACTGTGCAAATCGAGAGAGCCGCCCTGCGGGCGCTCCTCAGCATGGGTGTCCCGTTCGAACACCACGGGCGATCGGCCGCGACGTTGCAACAGCCGGGCAAGTAGCAAGCCACCCGGCCCACCTCCGACGATCGCGATCCGATTCATTGCCATGTCAGCACCTCTCATCTACATAGTGACCTATATATAGTAACATAGGCACCTATGCAATGAGCGACGACGAATGGGACCCCTTGCGCCATCCCGGCCACTATTTCAGCCGGATTGCCCGAGGTCTGAGCCGCGTCGGTGATGCGCGGCTACGCGGCCTTGGGTTGGCCACGGCGCAACTGCCGATCCTGACCGCGCTCAAGGACGGCGCGCAACTCTCGCAAAAACAGCTGGCGCATTGGGCGAAGGTCGAGCAGCCGACCATGGCGCAGATGCTGTCGCGCATGGAACGCGACGGCTTGATCCGGCGCACGCCAGATCCGAATGACAGGCGCTCGAGCCTGATCTCGCTGACGAAGACGGCGCTCGAGCGACTGCCTGCCGGCCGCGCGGTGTTGCGTCAAGGTAATGCCGATATGACGCAGGGTTTGACCTCGGAGGAGGTCAATACGCTTGTGGAGCTGCTCAGGCGGGTGCTGGCCAATATCGAGGTCATGGAACCATGAGGCTTATCTGCTGTCGCCTCTTTTCGGACATTCGACAGACTGACACATTATCCCGAAAGCGGTTATTCAGACGTCCCGGTGAGCAAAGACTGTCAGACCGAAGGCATTTTCGACCACGGAGGCGAAACGCAGTGTTGCTTCGCCGTCCGAAAAGGATGGTATAAAAACCAGAGCACAAACAGATGTCGTGGTGCTCTCTGCGTCTTTCGGCAAACCGGAATCCCAGCTTACAGCGCCGCCATAACAGCAATAGACTTCTAGCGCTGCCGTATTCCTCAAGACGGGCGCGCCCGGCGGCGCCAATGGCTCAAGGGAGACAACAAGTCTGTTCGAAAATGCCAGCGCGGCGGCAAGCGCGACCGTGTGCTCGACATCGTCCATGAGAAACACCGGGAACTGGCGCCGGCGCTTTGCGTCCCGCAATGCCGCTGTGATCTGATCGAGCGTGCCTTCCAGCGTAAACCCTTCATATGGCGCTGTGTTGACGGAAAGTTCCTCCTGCCAGGCAGGCGGGACATTCCGTCCCCAGACCACCACGTCGATCGCGGTCATGGTCAGATCAAGCAGAATGGTCGGGTCACTCGCGGCGCGCACGCGCGGCGCCAAAGCCACAGCCGGATCCGGCCAGCTTTCAATAACAAGCATGCTCAGGCCGCGATGACGAGAGGCTCGTCCGCGGAGGCTCCACAGGCATCCGCGGCGTCGACCGTCAGCAGAAGCCGCATCCTGTCACCTTCGGGCAGAACCGAGAGCGGCGGCGAACGGTGGCGGAGGGTGTCGTCCTCCCGCCAGTTCGGTGCGCAACGCCCCTTGAGAAACACGACCGCCCCCGGCTCGGCCTCGGCAATTGTGCGCCCTTCGTCGCGCGTCCATTGAACACCCGGGCCGCAGTACGTGCAAAGCAGGCGCAGATCCACGCAATCGACATGGAATTTCCGGCAACT
This sequence comes from Neoasaia chiangmaiensis, assembly GCF_002005465.1. NCBI lineage: Bacteria > Pseudomonadati > Pseudomonadota > Alphaproteobacteria > Acetobacterales > Acetobacteraceae > Neoasaia > Neoasaia chiangmaiensis. The sequence goes on from NZ_CP014691.1 coordinate 74,302, forward strand.
GTCGCTAACGACGCGTTCCAGCCGCACCCGAAGCGCATCATGTCCGGAAATCGACTGAAAAGTCTGCGCCAGTATCCGCATATCCTCGAGAAGCATCTGCGTCTCGGCCGTGAATGCCTGACGGACCGCCGTGTCGATGGACGCAAACGTTCCTCTCGCCACAATCAGCCGCGGACCGGTTGCGAGGTGGCGATGTGCCGCCTGACGCAGTCGGTCCGGCAGCACGCGACGGCTCATGGCCATCGCATGTCCGGGCGCGCGTACGGGCTTGCAATCGACAAGGAGCTGAATCTCCCTTCGCGTTAAGCATGCATCGGATGGCGTGACGTTAGGCATGGTCGAAGCATCTACCATCTTGATAGTACGTTATAACATAACGTATTAGGTAGGCAGAGACAACATTCAGGTGGGCCTCATGAACGACCTTGCGACCAACAAGCTGCCCGTCACGGTGCTTTCCGGCTTCCTCGGGCGGGCAAGACCACGCTGCTCAACCACATCCTCAACAACCGCGAGGGGCGAAAGGTCGCGGTCATCGTCAATGACATGAGTGAAGTGAACATCGACGCCGATCTCGTGCGCCACGGCGGCAGCAATCTTTCACGGGCCGACGAAAAACTGGTGGAAATGAGCAACGGGTGCATCTGCTGCACCTTGCGTGATGACCTGCTGCAGGAAGTCGGGCGCCTGGCCCGTGAAGGTCGGTTCGACTATCTGCTGATTGAATCAACGGGCATCTCCGAACCGCTCCCTGTCGCGGCGACTTTTGAATTCCGGGACGAGGACGGCCACAGCCTGAGCGATCTTGCCCGTCTCGACACGATGGTGACAGTGGTCGATGCGGTCAATCTCCTCAAGGACTATGCCTCGTCCGATTTTCTGCGCGACCGCGGCGAGACGGCCGGAGAAGGTGACGAGCGTGCGCTGGTAGACCTGCTCGTCGAACAGATCGAGTTGGCCGATGTCGTCATCCTCAACAAGATCGACACCGCATCATCCGAGCAGGTCAGCGCGGCACGGCAGATCATCCTGTCGCTCAATCCGGATGCCGACGTCATCGAAAGCAGCCAGATGTGTCTGGGTCGGCGTGGAGCAGAACCAGTGGTCGCAGACCGTGAACGCATCGGCCAGTGCGTAATGAAAGAGAATGTCATTGCGCGTATAGTAGCCCATCGTCATATCCGTCTTGTGACGGGGCCATTGATTGTTCCAGCCCTTATTGATCGCGGCATGTGTCGGCGACCAGCTGTGATCAAGGTCGATCACACATTGCGCGCTGGTGGTCTGTGTCGGGAGATGGAAGGGCGTGATCCAGCCGTCCGTCGCGTTATGTCGCTGTTGCCACCAGACGGGCAGGCCTTCCGGGCCGCGCACGACATGTCGGTCCCCATAGCCGCGCACGCCGGAGAGATGACCGAGATAGTGGTCGAACGACCGGTTCTCCTGCATCAAAACAACGATATGCTGAACATCCTCGATCGTTCCGCTTTCGCGTCGCGCAGGAATGGCGCGGGCACGTTGGATCGACGGAAGCAGACTGGCCAGCGAGAGGCCGGCGCCCGCGGTCAGAAGTCTTCGGCGTTTGATGTCTGATGGCAATGATACAGCCCCCTCCGCGCGTATAGGAACGTTATGTTGTATCGCATCCAGCGTGGAGTCGACTGCTTCTGCGTCGGTTTTATTTCTGTTCCACAACAAGCATGACTGAACGCCATCGGTCTGCTTGGAGGACTGCTGTTTGACCTCGGAAGCGGACGCTATACAGCGCCGCCTCTTGAGGATGACGAAACAGCGCGAAAACTCTGGGAGACCGATCTTCATCAGGTGAGGGAGCAGAGCGCAAAAGAGGCCCGGGTCCTCGCTGCGGAGCGGGAGACGGATCATACCCATACCGAGATTCAGGGATGGCTTCGCGATCTGGGGTTTTCCTTGGAGTATGATGTCTGGATTGCCGCCAACGATCGCAGTCGTCCATGGCAGGACGGCCAGCTGGGGGATGGTTGCCTGTCGGTATTGCCGGGGTTCACAACGGAAACGCAAGGGGCACAATCCGTGCGGCTGATCGATGTTCTGTGGCTGGACCGGGAAAGCCACCGGATTGTTGCAGCATTCGAGGTCGAGCATTCAACGACCATCTATTCCGGCATTGTGCGGATGCTGGATCTTGCTCTCGGGTCAGAGGCGCAGGCTCTGGAGGGACTATTCCTTGTCGCACCGGATAAGAGAGAAGCCGATGTGCAGGAACAGTTGAAGCGACCGGCCTTCAGTAGGATCGCCGATCTGAAAGTCCGATATCTACCTTATGGAGCGCTTGAGACGGATCGTAAGGCAATTGAGCGCTTTGGACAGGGTATGAAACCTATTCAGGCCATATCCCATCTTCTTACCCCAGCATGATAGTGATGGCCGAAATGGAGGGGGAAAAGCTGAATGTCAGCTTCCAGAGAGAAGCATCTGATAGCAGACACTCGGATCAACACTTTTAGGCACTCAACGCGGTGAGAAACAGGCGGTCAACTCCTTACCTGCGCTGTGGAGGACCGGATAAGAAGCTCGGTGGGCAGAACAACGGTGCGGACGCCTTTATCGCCCTCGATCGCGCCAAGAAGCATCTGACCGGCTTCGCGGCCGAGTTCGTCATGCCGGACACTGACCGTCGTCAAGCCTGGCGCAACGAGTTCGCCGAATGGGATATTGTTGTATCCCGTAACGGAGATGTCCCTGGGGCAGACGAGGTTGCGCTCTCGCAACGCCTGTAGGGCACCGAATGCGAGAAGGTCGCTTCCGGCTACTATGGCCGTCGTATCAGGACTGCGGTCCAGTATCTGAAGCGTCGCCATACGTCCGTGCTGCTGGTCGAGGCTGCGAGCGGCGACAATGTTGTCAGATAGGAGATCCTGTCGTTGCATGGCGGCAAGGAATCCGGCGCGGCGCGCGGCTCCGGTCGATAGGGTTTGTGGGCCCGCAATATAGGCGATCGCCCGATGGCCTAGTGCAACGAGATGATCCACGGCCATCCCCACTCCGGCAGCATCGTCGCTGGTGACGGAGGAAATGGTATCCTCGTCGGTTCGACGATTGAGCAAAACCAGAGGTAGCTCGCGGGACCGGACCCACGAGACGATCTCGTCGCGTCGCGAAGCGGTCGCAAGGATCAGGCCATCGACCTGCCGGGCATCCAGTCGCCGGATCAACTCCTTCTGGCCGGCGAGATCGGGCGGAGCCTGAACCAGAAGGGTCGCGTAGCCAAGTTTGGACACTACCGCATCGATCCCGGCAAAAAGCGTCGGGAACAATGGGCTTTTCAAATCTGGCACCAGAAAGGCGATCATGTTGCTTCGGCCGGATCGCAAGGCAGCGGCAGCGGCGCCCGGCTGATAGCCCAAGGCCTCTGCCGCGACCAGGACGCGGGCGACGACATCCTTCGAGATGCGATGCCGCATTTTGGGATTCAGCGCGCGCGAGACCGTCGAGGGATGCACCCCGGCCCGGGCCGCGACATCGGTAACCTTTATGCGCGCGTGCGCCATTGTTTGTCCTCGCTTGCAGCGGTTCAGCGTGCACTCGTTTTCTTGCCGACCAAAACCTTACACACCTTAAGAAACTTCATACACCCTAGATTTTCCGAGATTTACGAAGCGCAGGGACGGTCGGGAAACGTTTGACAATGGATAGGTATTGGTTTTACGTGCAATCGTTTTCCGAACACGTGAGAAAAAATGCAACCGACGCCCATGACACTCCCTCCGCAACAGGAAAAAGGCCTCCTCCTGGCCCTGGGGCTTGCAACGGGTGTGGAATTCTACGTCGCGGACGGACTCAACCTGATTCTCGTCGATATTGCTGGAGCCATGGGCATTTCCCTCGATCAGGCAAGCTGGATCCTGACGGTTTATACGGGCGCGATGTTCATCGGCATCCCGCTTAGCGGCTGGATGGCGGCGCATTTCGGGCCACGCCGCTATCTGATCGGAAGCGTCTGTCTGTTCGGTCTTTCGACAATCGGTTGCATGATTTCGATGGATTTTCCTGTCTTCCTTTTCTGGCGCTTCATCCAGGGGCTTGCCGGGAGCGCCCTGTTCACCTGGTGGCGCGGCACGATCTATACGGTCCTGCCCAAGGCCAAGCGCGGCGCCAGCATGCAGAAGACGTCGATACGCCTGTCGCTTTCAAGCGCCTGTGGGCTGCTGGTCAGCGGCTGGGTGACGGAATTCCTCGGCTGGCGGCTGATGTTTCTGCCCGCCCTAGTGCTCGCGGGCACGGCAGTAGCGCTCCTTCTTCGCCATTATCCCGATCTGCCGCCATCGCGCGAAGAGCGTCATCAGAGGCCGGACTGGTTCGGAGCGGCGATCGCCGTCGTTTCGATCGGTGCGCTTCAGGTCGTGCTGAGCCGTGGCGATGTCGACGACTGGTTCGCGAGCAGCCTGATCCGGGGTCTCTCGGCCATAACGGCGATCGGGTGTGTGCTGTTCGTGGCATGGCAGTTCAGTCCGCGCAACGATGCGCCTCTCCTGCATCTCGGCGTGTTGCGCGATCGCATGTCCTTCTCGGCCGGACTGCTCGGCGTGCCCACGGGCATGATCCTCGCGGGGTGCCTGTTCGAGTTGCCGGAATTCCTGCGTGGCGTCATGCAGCCGGATTTCAGCGCATCCCAGGCGGGCGTCTTCATGGCCATCTATTCGCTCATGACGGCTTTCGCCCGGTCGCAGAGTGGAAAGGTTCACGCGCGCATCGGCCAGCGCAAGGGACTTCTGGTCGCGATGCTGCTGCTGATCCCGTCAATGCTCCTGATCAATCGCCTCATGACGTCGGGCACGCCGCCATTCTACTATATCCCGGCCCTGGCCCTGTTCGCCGCCTGCCAGACGCTGCTTCTGCCGGGGATCGGCAGCGGCGCGATGTCGCGCGTATCCGACGAGCGGTTCCTTGATGCCGTCACGATCTACATGACGGCACGCCAGTTCGGCGCGTCTCTCGGCATCGCGCTGTTGACCGTCCTGATCGATCACCGCCTTACCCTGCATTCCTCGCGACTGTATGAGGCCTTGCAGACGGGCCGTGACAGCACGGCATCGTGGCTGCGTCAGGGAGCCGGTCTTTTACTCAGCCATTCCGGTCTTTCGCCTGAGCGTACCGTCGAAGGCGCAATCGATCTGCTGTCAGAGACAGGGCGGCGGCAGGTCGAGACGCTGGCCTATGCGGACGGCTTTCTTTTCATGGCGACAATAGGCGTCCTGATGGTCCTCCTGATCCCGCTCATGCCGCCGACCCCGGTCAAGAAGTAAATCCATGCGCATCATGCCGTTCTACTTACCCCGCCCGTCCACGCGCGTCGTCGTTCCGCTTGCCCTCGTGGTCGTGATCCTGTTTGGCCTCCTGGCTGTCACGGTGCCGGAATACTTCGAGGCCAGCACCGCCGACGCCTATATCGATGCGCATATCGAGCAGATCAGTCCTCATGTGCCCGCCTATGTCCGGGCGCTGCATGTGAACGACAACACTTATGTGCATCGTGGCGACCTCCTCGTTGAACTTGATCCGCGTGATTACGAGGCGCAACTTGCCATTGCGCGAGCAAACATCGCAGCGGCGTCGTCCCGCCTAGAAGATGCACGAAATCGCGTCGCGGTCGTCGCGGCCGCCGTGCGGGAAGCGCAGTCGCGGGTCGAGGTCAATGAGGCGCACGTCCGTCTTGCACTGGTCTCGCTTCGGCGCCTGCTCGCCGTGACCGATGCGCGGGCCGTCTCGACTCAAAGTGTCGATGATGCCACGGCCGCACTTGCGGCGGCGCAGGCCGATCTTTCGGCCTCCCGGTCGGTGGTGCAGGAGCAGACGGCGCAGGAGGCACTGGCGCGCTCCGAGGTCGAGACGACTGCCGTCGGTGTCGATCAGGCGCGCGCAAGCGAGGCACGTGAGGCGCTGTTGCTCTCCTACACCCGGATCACGTCGGACTGCGACTGCCGGGTGACGAACAAGACGGCCCAACGCGGCGACTACGTCCAGCCGGGGCAGGTTCTGTTCTCGCTCGTGCCCGATGCACCCTACGTTCTGGCGAACTACCGTGAGACGGAGCTGGCGCCGCTTCGGGTCGGGCAATCGGCGCTGGTCCGGGTTGATGCGCTTGGAGGTCGCATTTTGCATGCTCACGTCGACAGCTTTCAGGACGGCACGGGTTCGCGCTTCGCCCTCCTCCCCCCGCAGAATGCGACCGGTAATTTCATCAAGGTGGTGCAGCGCGTGCCGGTGAAGATCGTGTTTGACGAGTTGCCCCGATCGGGCGCGCTCCTCGCACCGGGCATGTCGGTGGAAACGGAGGTCTTCTTTGCCGGGCGGCCGCACTGGCTGGGGCTGTTCGAATGAGCGCCCGCCGGCTCCGGCTGCGCGACGCGCGTGCCCTCCTGCTCTTGTTACCAAGCCTCGTGAGCGCCTGTACCGTCGGGCCGGATTATCACGCGGCCCATCCTGTATTGCCGGACCGCTTCGCAGGCGCCAAGCCGGGTGCATTGCCCGACGAGGGGATGCGGTGGTGGACGGCTTTCGGAGACCAGACGCTCGACGACCTTGTCAGGACGGCGCTGGCCGACGCACCCACTATCGCCCAGGCCAATGCGCGCGTGGCGCAGGCGCGGGCGCTGGCAGGCGCCACTGGCGCGGAGCTCCTGCCGCAGGTCGACGCGGATGGTGCCTACACGCGCAATCTGGGCAGTCAGAACGTGCCGACGGGCGTGCGTCCGGGTGGCCTCGGGCGCGGCGTACACAGCAATATCTTCCAGGCTGGGTTCGACGCTTCGTGGGAGATCGACGTCTTCGGCGGTGTTCGGCGTCAGATCGAGGGGGCGCAAGGCCACTACCAGGCGGCGATCGAGGACCGGCGGGATGCTACCCTGACGCTGATCGCCGAGATCGCCCGTGCCTACTGGGACTTGCGCGGCGCGCAGGAAACGCTTGCGATCGCAAGGGCCAACGCCAACGCGCAGGCCGATACCGCTCATCTTGCCGCCGTGCGCCTATCAGCGGGGCTTTCGCCGGTCCTCGACCCACTGCGCGCGGACGCGCAGACCGCCGATGTCCGGGCCGACATTCCTGTTGCCTTGGCCGCGATCAGGGGGGATGTCGCCCGTATCGCCGCCCTGACCGGCCATCCGCCCGAGACGTTGATCGATCGCCTGGAGGTTGCAGGCCCACTGCCGCAGGCCATGCGGGATCCACCGCCGGGCCTGCCGTCAGATCTGCTCCGGCGGCGTCCCGACATCCGGGCGGCGGAACGAAGGATGCAGGAAGCCAATGCGCGGATCGGCGTCGCCACGTCCGACTATTACCCGCATTTCTACCTGACGGGCGTCGCCGGGATCCAGAGCCTGAACGCCGATCGCTTCTTCACCGGCGGCAGTCTGTATTATCAGGCTGGCCCGACCGTGCGCTGGCTAATCTTCGATGCCGGACGGACGCGTTTCCGCATCGAGGGCGAACGGGCGCGTACGGACGAAGCCTATGCCGCCTACCGGCAAGTAGTTCTGAACGCCTTGCGAGATGTCGAGACTGCCATGTCGGCCTACGCCCGCGCCCAGGATCGTAGCAACATGCTGGAGACCGAAACGCGCTCGGAACAGCATGCTCTTGACGTGGCGCAGCGTCTCTATCGGGTCGGCGCCACTGACTATCTCACAGTCCTGGACGCGCAGCGGACGTTGTATCGCGCCCAGACCCTCAAGGCGCAGAGCGATCGCGACTGTGCGGTCGATCTTGTCGCCTTTTACAAGGCGCTCGGCGGCGGGTGGCAGGATGTCCCTGCGATAGGCGAGCCCAATTTCGCGAGGAGCCGCTGATGTCCGCCCTTACCCTGTTTGGCCGCCTGGCCCTGACCGCCTTCTTCTGGGGCACGGCGGTACAGAGTCTCCTCGATCTTGATGCGGCCACGCAGGAGATGCGCAGCTTTGGTTTGCCGTTGCCCTCGATCACGATCTGGGCCGTCATCGCACTAAAGCTGACCGGGACGGTCGCCATCTTGATCGATCCATCCGGCTGGGGACGCATCGGCGCGGCAGCGCTCGGGCTGTTCACCATCGCTACCATTCCGATCGCCTACCCTTTTTGGTCGCTTGGCGGCCCCGCTCATGGAAAGGCAGTTCAGGCGGCTCTCGAACATCTCAGCGTCATCGGAGGCCTCGTAATCGCAAGCCTCTAACGAACAACGATTGCGAACGAAAAGCCTCGCGCGAGGATCCGGTTTTAAAAATTGAGCCGCCCCCGGACTGACGGAGACTTTTGCATGTCCGCTATGCGAAAGCGTGCAGCTGCGCTCTGGCGTCCGAGAAGACGGCGGAAGCGGACATAGCTCTGGATGCATAAGCTTTACGCTTTATGAGGGTAGGGGGCATTTATTTCAGTAAGAGGTCATGCGTGTGCCGAAAAAAGTTCATTAAAACAGCCTATTAATCCCGCTTTGCTCTCAACTTGCGGTTGCCTCAAGCTGAGAAGCAATCCTGCCCCCGCAACCACCGATACCGACTTTGACGTTTTCGCAAGTCCTTTCAAAGGCTTGCCTGATTTCGTGTCCTTCTGGTTCACGAATCTCAGCAGCGTGCCAAGCTCGCCATAGAGTGTTGCGAAGATCTCGCCGCGCTTATCACCCGGTGACAGGACGATCTTCTCGACCAGCGCGCGGATGGCCTCGGAGGCCTCGGCCCGGTCTTCTGGCTGGTTCAGGCTCTCGGTCAGGCGCTCCACCTTCTTTTTGAAGACGGCTGCGACATTTGGATGAATGTCGAGCGTGTCCTCCAGTTCGGAGGAGAGCAGGGCGTTCAGCTCGACTTCGCGGTCGCGAAGCTCCTGCATGCGCGCTTTCACGTGAAGGTCGAACATCCCGTTCTCAATCGCGGTCATGATGCCGGCGATACCCTTCTCGACCTTCGCCAATTCGGCCTTGTAGCCAGCGCTATTGGCGCGACGTTCGTGGTTCAGCCGGTTGGTCTCTTCCGCATAGGCTTTCATGGCCGCAGCGGCGGCTTCGGGGGTCATCAGCTTGTGTTTGAGGCCGGCGAGCACGCGTTCTTCAAGATCGGGGCGCAGGATCGTCGCCTTGTTATGGCAGGAACAGTTAGCGATCCGGTTTGAGCAGGCATAGCGGTCCTTCTCGCGAAGCGAATAGGTGCCGCCGCAGACGCCGCAGAAAATCATCCCCGAGAACAGGGATTTGGGACGGCGCATGCCGTTCATGCGGTTCACGGCCGACGTCCTGACGGCCGCGATGACGTTGACATATTGCGCCGCGATCTTCGTCTGGCGCTCGCGGACGGCCTGCCAGAGCGCGTCATCGACGATGCGCAGTTCCGGCACGTCGGTCGTGATCCAGGCGGATTCCGGGTTCAGACGCGAGACCCGCTTCCCGGTGGACGGATCCTTGATATAGCGAAGCCGGTTCCAGACGAGGCGGCCCACGTAAAGTTCGTTGTTGACGATGCCCGTGCCGCGCTGGACGTGGCCCCGGATCGTGGTGTCGATCCATGGCTTGCCGTTGGGGCCGGGGATGCCGTCGTCGTTGAGGGTGCGGGCGATCGCGCGCGGGCCGACGCCAGATGCGAAGTCCCGGAAGATGCGGCGCACCACATTGGCTTCGTTCGGGTCGATCTCGCGGTCCCCCCGGATCGGATCGCCTCGTGTATCCAGCTTCTTGATGACCTTGTAGCCGTAGCACAGGCCGCCACCGGATTTGCCCTCCTCGACGCGCCCTCGAATGCCCCGATGGGTCTTCTGCGCCAGGTCTTTCAGGAACAGCGCGTTCATCGTGCCCTTGAGGCCGACATGCAGTTCGGAGATTTCGCCCTCGGCGAGAGTGACGATCCTCACGCCTGCGAATTTCAGGTGCTTGAACAGGGTGGCGACATCCGCCTGGTCGCGGCTGATGCGGTCCAGCGCCTCGGCCAGCACGATGGTGAAGTCGCCGCGCTGCGCATCCTGCAACAGGGTCTGGATGCCGGGGCGCAGGATCATCGACGCCCCGGAGATGCCCGCATCCTTGTAGGCGCCGGCGACCTTCCATTTCTCGCGCTTTGCGTGTTCACGGCAGATGCGGAACTGGTCCTCGATCGAGGCCGCCCGCTGGTTGTCGGAGGAATAGCGGGCATAGAGCGCGACGCGGATCATGGCGGGACTCCAGGCTGGTCTTTCGGCAGGGGAAGGCGAAAGAGGTTACCCTGGGTCCGCCCTCTGGCCGGTAGTCAATTCGGCGGGACGTCGATCACGATTTCTGTCTGGACGCGGATTGACGGCGGCGTCGGCTGCGCTTCTGGCGCTCGTGGTCTTCGCGCGCCATCTGTCGACCGATCATGCGGGCCAGGCGCAGCACTGTGGCGTCCGTCAGATGTGGCGAGGCGTCGTTCTGCTCCGGCAGGATGACGTCGATCCGTGTGATCTTGCCGGGTGTGCCCATGGCTCTTCTCCGGGTGGTTTCGGAAACCATTGGTCAGGGTCATGATCTGTCGGGAAAGTTCTAAATCGCGCCATGCGGCAGTCGGCGGTGTTTGCGTACGTAATCGGATGGATTGGCGGCCGGCGAAAATACTTCCATGGCGACCGGATGGCGCGATGGGGAGTCGCCTGGATCGGTGGCGGGCGAGGCCGGAAAGGGAGAGGGAAGCCGGCAAGGGGGTGAGTCGATGTCGTCATTAGAGAGCGCGGCGGCCGGCTCGATCCATCCCAGCGTCTCCCAGGATTCTTTTCATGAGCAAGTTTTCTCCTATGGTGGCCATGCCGGCCGGGTCGTTTCCGCGTGCCGTGGTGTTCGGCGCCAGCCATCGCTCTTTCTCGCGCACGACAGGTCTCACGCTGCGCCGATACGGCAATGCGTCTTTCGGTGTGGGCGACATATCGGAAATCCCGTTTAAAAAGGCGAAGTGTCGCGCTTCGATGGGAGCGGTCCGTCGGTCACGGATCGACGGCAGCCGTTCCGTACGACGACATTTCTGTCAGGAAGGCAAGAGAGCGAAACCGCCTTGCCTTTGTCAGAAGGCGACGACCCTCCCGGCCCGGACAAGTCAGGTGCTTCGTCCGGTGCAACGCATCGACACGTCTCGCCTGAAACACCGGTAGGCGATATACTTGCCGAGAAGCGCCGCAACGTGATCCTCAATGGCGACAGCATCGAACTGATGCGGCGTATGGACCGGGATTCGGTCGATTTCATTCTCACCGATCCGCCCTATCTGGTCAGCTACAAGGGCCGGGACGGCCGGCATCTGCGGAATGACGACAATGCGCGCTGGCTCCGGCCGTCGGTCAACCAGATGCACCGCATCCTGAAACCGGGTGGCTTCGCGATCTCGTTTTATGGCTGGAACAGGATCGATCTGTTTGCCGAAGCTTGGAAGGCGGCTGGGTTCCGCATGGTCGGACACATCGTCTTCCGCAAGTCCTATGCGTCTTCGTCCCGTTTCCTTCGGTATGAGCATAAATGCGCCTACCTGCTGGCAAAGGGCGACGTCACACCACCGGCCCGGACGGTCCCCGACGTGATCGACATGCCCTATTCAGGCAACCGGCTGCATCCTACGCAGAAGCCGGTGGAGGCGTTGCTGCCTCTGGTGGAAGTCTTCTGCCCGCCCGGCGGTTTGGTCCTGGATCCGTTCTGCGGGTCCGGCTCCTCCCTCGTGGCGGCCCGTGATCTCGGGCGGGACTGGATCGGTATGGATCTCGATCCGGATCATGCCGCAACCGCGGCCCGTCGGCTTGCAAGCCATGACGGAGAGAGAGTGGCGGGGTAGCCGGTCCGGCGATTGGCGGTGGTGAATGTTCGGTGCCGTGTCCTGAAATCTCTCGATAACCGCTCATTTTTATGGATGTTTCGGAGGCGGCGCCACATGAATGTCGTGTTCGGGCTGCGTTCGAGATGATGCCAGGAGGTGCTCCATGATGCTCGGTTTCGGCATAGTGCTCGGTTTGTCGGTATAGGCTTCCTATGCTGGCTGCTGTTCATCGCCCAGGTCGTGCTGGCCACGTCGCGCGATCCAGTGATCAGGGGTGCTGTTTCCGTCGTGTTGGCGCTGCCGGCCGCGCTGGTCGGGTTCAGCATGACGCTCGGCTTCTCGGGCCTTGGCGGGATGGGCGTCGTTCCCGAATACATTCTCGCAACCTTTGGCGCACTTTGTGTCGGTGGGGTGGCTTGGTCCCAACTTTGCGCCGAGCCCGAGGCGACATGAGTGCGCCCGTACGCCATGATCATGGCATGTTGACGGCCGCGCGTGCATATAACCGGTAACCGTAATTGTGGCCGCCACGAAGGCGAAAGCCTCACTTCTGCTATTCAGGGCGCAGATGGTCGGCATTGGGGGGCAGTCGAATGTCCGCAATGGGCATTTTCGACAAAGCATCTGAGATTTCGGTATTTCGAGAAGCTTCTAGGTTTCCCTTTTTTGGTGATAGCCATCAAAACTCATTCATGAATTGTGAATATGACCTCATGCGCAATAAATCGTCTAATCATTGAAGTCTGCCAGCCTTACACTTTGCCCGTGGAATTTCGCCGTAAGGGGCCTTGCGTTGGTCGAGACATTTTCAGGGCGAGTCGCATTCGTAACAGGCGCAGCAGCCGGGACTATCAGCCCGCAAAACAGTACGGCCGATCTGTCCGAAGCGGAATGGGACCGGATCATGTCGGTTAACCTGCGCGGCACATGGTATTGCATGACGCATGAACTGCGTCGGATGCTGGCGCAGGAATGCGGTGCCATCGTCAATGCCTCGTCTACCGGTCGCCTGAACGGAATTGCCGGACTTCCAGCTTATGTCGCAAGCGCTGTACTTTGGTTATGCAGCCCCGGTTCAAGCTTCGTGCCGGAGCATGCTCCGGCGGTCATTCCGTTACAAAAATAGAAAGGAATCGACTGATGGCTAATACTCCTTCAGCCGCCCGGAAAGCCTTTGGTGATATTGCGCCGGGTCTTGCCGATTATACGGATCAGGTGCTGTTCGGTGATGTCTGGGAACGCCCTGGCCTCGCGCCGCGAGAGCGCTGCATCGTAACAGTCAGCAGCCTGATCTCGCTCTACCGCACCAATGAACTGGGCTTTCATATCCGCAAGGCACTCGCGACCGGCGTCACTCAGGCGGAAATCATCGAGATCATCACACATCTGGCGTTCTACGCGGGATGGCCCACAGCCTCCACGGCCCTGACCATCGCACGGGGCATTTTTGACGAAAAGAAGGACTGACACTATGGCACAGAACATTGAAGGCAAGGTCGTCGTTGTCACCGGTGCCAGCAGTGGTCTCGGCGAAGCCGCGGTTCGCCGTCTTGCGGCGGACGGTGCGAAAATCGTCATCGGTGCCCGGCGCATGGACAAGCTGGAGGCTCTGGCCAACGCACTCTCGCTGGGGGCTGAGGCAGCCGTGAAAACGGATGTCACACAACTGGAGCAGGTTCAGGCGCTGGTCGACCGCGCGGTAAAGCTGCATGGCCGTATTGACGTCATCATCAACAATGCCGGCCTGATGCCCCATTCATCCCTGGAAAAACTGCGGGTCGATGACTGGGACCGCATGATCGACGTCAACCTCAAGGGCACACTTTACGGAATTGCCGCCGCCCTGCCGCATATGAAGGCACAGAAGAGCGGACAGGTTATCAATGTCTCCTCAGTCGCAGGGCACAAGGTTGGTCCCGGCGGGGCCGTCTATTCCGCCACCAAGACGGCAGTAAGGGTCATCTCCGAAGGTCTGCGTCAGGAGGTCAAACCCTTCAATATCCGTACGACCGTCATCTCTCCCGGTGCCGTCCGTTCAGAACTTCCCGAAAGCGTGACAGACCCCGATACGGCGAAGACTATTCAGGAGTTCTACGAACAATACGCCATCCCGGCAGATTCGTTCGCCCGTGCGGTCGCCTTTGCCATGAGCCAGCCGGAAGAGGTCGATATCAATGAGATCCTGTTCCGCCCTACGGCACAGGTATACTGACCGTGACCCGACCTGTCATTATCTGCCACATGATCAGTTCCGTCGATGGCCGTATCGTGACCGGTCGTTGGACGCCGCCCGTCGATGGCACGGGCCGGGACGCCCTCGTAAACCAGTATTTCGATATTGAAAAAAATTACGACGCTGATGGCTGGATCATCGGGCGGACGACGGCCTCAGAGCATTTCGTCAAGACCGCGGAGCCGAGGAAAGGCTCGACAGGTGGACTTCCACGGGAACCGTACGTCGCACACCCTTCAGCGGAACGACTGGCCATCATCATGGACCATCACGGCAGGTTGCAATACGAGCGGTCCGATATTGAAGGCGATCATATTGTCGCCGTGCTGGGTGAAACTGTTGCTGACGAGTATCTGCAAAGTCTTCAGGACCGTGGTATTTCCTATTGCTTCGCAGGCTCCGATGGACACGACATCCGCAAAGCGGTGGACGTTCTGGGGCGTGTCTTCGGTTGCCGCAAAGTTCTTCTTGAAGGAGGCGGACGGATCAATGGTGCGTTCCTCAAGGCTGGTATCATCGACGAGATCAGCCTGCTGATCTATCCCGGCATTGATGGACTATCGGGGGTTGCCAGCAGTTTTGACTGGCCGGGGGCCAGGAATGAACAGCCTGCATCCGGGCAGGCTCTACGCCTGAAGCATGTCGAAAAGCGCCAGGATGACGTTATCTGGCTGCAATGTCGTGTAGAACGATCCGGTTCGTAACACCTCCTATCCGCGGTAACGCAAGGCTTCGACAACCAGGCGAAAGGCGGCGGAAGACTGACGCCGACTGGGATAATACAAGTGATACCCCGGAAAAGGTGGGCACCAGTCGTCCAGCACACGGATCAGGCGTCGGTCCTCGAGATAGGGTGTGATCTGATCCTCCATCAGGCATGCCAGCCCGAAACCATCGAGGGCCGCCTGCCGGATCATGAGTGTCGTGTTGAACGTCAGTTGCCCATCCACGCGGACACGAAGGGTGCGACGACCTTTTTCCAGTTCCCATGCATAGACGCCTCCCGCAGTCGGAAGCCGGAGATTGATACAGATGTGCTGTGACAGGTCCTGCGGTGTACGCGGGATTGAGTGCGCTTCGAAATAGGACGGTGCGCCCACGACCGCCATGCGCAGCGGGGCACCGATGGGGACGGCGATCATATCACGCGCAATGGTTTCTTCCAGCCTCACGCCAGCGTCGAAACGTTCGGCGACGATGTCTGTCAGGCTTGAATCTATCGTCAGTTCGACATGCAGGTCGGGGTATTCCGGAAGAAGCTTTCGCAGTGCCGGCCAGAGCACCGTGGTCGCGGCATGTTCTGACGTCGTGATCCGCACAGTTCCAGTGGGCCTGTCCGAAAGTTCGCTGATGGAGGCAATCTCACCGGCAATCGTGTCCAGCGCCGGCACAAGCGTGCTCAACAGGCGCTCACCCGCTTCCGTAGGAGACACACGTCGGGTCGTGCGCGTCAGAAGCCTGACGTTCAACCGGGATTCCAGTCGTCGGATCGTATGACTCAGCGTTGACTGGGACGTCCCGAGTTTTGCCGCCGCACGCGTGAAACTCTGCTCCTCGGCGACCGCCATGAAAGCATTGAGATCGACCAGTTCCTCGCGCCTCATTCATGAACTCCTGATATAAGATCAAGCGCATCATACCATCTAATCATCGGAATGGCGTCATGCTTGAATGAGTTTTTGAATCTGACAGGATCCGCTCTCTCGTGACCTGTCTCGAAAGGAAAAGAACTCATGGATATTCGACGCCCCGGTTTTAAACCGTCAGTCCAAGGTCCGGCGGAATGGTTCACTGGCAACGTGCGCGTGGATGCACCATTCGCGGGAAGCGGGGCACTCGCCTGCGCGACCGTAACCTTCGAGCCCGGCGCCCGTACGGCCTGGCATACGCACCCGCTCGGCCAGACAATTCTGATTACGGCGGGCCTTGGCTGGGTCCAGCGCGATGGCGGTCCGATCGAGGACGTGCGTCCCGGCGATATCGTGTGGTTCGAGCCTGGTGAAAAGCACTGGCATGGTGCTTCGCCGGAATGCGCGATGACCCATATCGCCATTACGGAATCCAAGGATGGCAAGTCTTCGGATTGGATGGAGCATGTCAGCGACGCACAGTACCAGCGCTGAGATTTTTTGGGAGCAGCTGGGGGCAAAAGCCCCGGAAGTTTCGGCTATCCGGTCTGGCTGAAGGATCGGGCCGGATGATAGTCACGATAATAAGGGACAAAAACTGCTGATGCCGGAGGCCAGAATCCCCGATGCGACCGTACTGTCTCGTCGCAAGGGTATGCAGCAATGGCACATACTGGTGGTCCTCAGCGTTCTGATGGGGTTCGCGTCCATCTCGACGGATTTCTATCTCCCCGCGATGCCCGAAATGGCACGGTCGCTTTCGGCCAGTGCCGGACAGGTAGCGCTGACGGTCTCCGGCTATCTGGCAGGCTTCAGCCTGGGGCAGCTCTTCTGGGGGCCTGTAGGCGATCGCTACGGTCGTCGTCTGCCGATCGCTGTCGGGCTCGCTATGTTCACGTGCGGATCGGCGGGCTGCGCACTGTCATCAACCATCACGACCATGATCATCTGGCGGGTGGTGCAGGCAGTCGGGGCATGTGCCAGCGTGGTTCTCGCCCGGGCAATGGTGCGGGACCTGTATCATGGTGCCCGCGCCACACAGATGCTCTCGACCCTGATGACCATCATGGCAATCGCGCCCCTGATCGCACCGTTGCTGGGAGGACAAATCCTGCAACTTAGTGGGTGGCGCGCCATTTTCTGGATATTGGTTGTTGTCGGTATCCTGACGTCGCTTGCGCTTTTTTCCGTGCCGGAAACATTGTCTCCCGAGAAACGGCATACCGACCGGATTTCAAACGCTTTCCTGCGCTATGGCGCTCTTCTCCGACAGCCCCGTCTGCTGGGTTACGCCGGTTCCGGCGGGTGTTTTTATGCTGGAATGTTCGCGTATATCTCCGGGTCACCTTTTGCGTACATCACCTATCACCATGTCCCGGAAACGCGATATGGACTGCTGTTTGGTGCCAGCATCATTGGCATCATGCTGACGAACCAGATCAATGCCCGGCTGGCTCATCGTCTTGGCAGTGACTGCCTCCTCAAACTGGGTTGCGTCGGGGCCATGCTGGCAGCCATCATGTTGATGGTCACGTCGTGGCTGGACCTGGGCGGTCTGTGGGGCCTGGCAATTCCTCTCTTTTTCTACGTTTCGATGGCCGGCTTCATCATCGCCAATTCTCTCGTTGGAGCATTGCACGATCATTCCGGGCAGGCTGGCACCGTTTCCGCTCTCGTCGGAGCCGTACATTACGGCAGCGGCATTGCGGGTTCGGCTCTTGTCGGCTTTTTCGCTGATGGCACGCCGGTTCCCATGAGTTGTATCATCGCCATCACCAGCATCGCCGGCTTTCTTTTCCTGATCCTTATCAGAAAGGTGAAGTCCACATTGCAGTAATACTTCTACAACGGATATCGACAGACTGCCTGTCAGATCAATTTCGCTAAAGAGTTTCCAAAAAATTGACCTCTATGTCTGAATTGAGGGGGGAGGGAGACGACGAAATCAGGCATTTCCCTTGTCTTATTCCCGCTCTGCGTCATGCCCACCGCAGCTTGATCGGTTCGGTGTCTTCATTCAACGCCCGGTGAGTTTTCCAGCCGGCACCGGGATCGGCGGCAGAGGGAGAGGGCTGTCCCGCTTCCGCGACGGGAGGGTCTGACGCGAGAGAGGCTCGCGCCACCCGTCGCGGAGTTTTCCGCCATGCTGGTTCTATCCAATCCGCTCGCGCGCCAGTGGGCGGCGCCCGAGACGATCCGCCTGCGCATCCTCAGCCTGGGCGCCGGCGTGCAGTCCACCACCCTGGCCCTGATGGCCGCCCAGGGCGAAATCGGGCAGATGCCGGATTGCGCCATCTTCGCCGATACCGGTTGGGAGCCACGAGCCGTCTATGAGCATCTGGCCTGGCTGCGTTCGCCCAACGTCCTGCCCTTTCCGGTCCATATCGTGTCGGCGGGCAATATTCGCGCGGGCATCCTGGCGGCCGCGCGCGGTCGGCGCTGGGCGTCGATCCCCGCCTATACGCGCACGCGCGTCGACGGTCGCGACGAGATCGGCATGATCGGCCGTCAATGCACGACGGAGCATAAGCTCGTGCCCATCCGTCGTAAGGTCCGGGCGCTGGCGGGGCTCACGCGGAAACGCTCGCCGCGTCACCCTGTGGTCGAGCAGTGGATCGGCATTTCCTTCGACGAACTGGTTCGGGCGAAATATTCGATCGAAGCGTGGCAGATCAACCGCTGGCCCTTGATCGAAAAGGCCATGACGCGCCGGG
Organism: Neoasaia chiangmaiensis; assembly: GCF_002005465.1. NCBI lineage: Bacteria > Pseudomonadati > Pseudomonadota > Alphaproteobacteria > Acetobacterales > Acetobacteraceae > Neoasaia > Neoasaia chiangmaiensis. The sequence continues at coordinate 92,618 of NZ_CP014691.1, forward strand.
ACTGCCTGCGCTGGCTGGAGCGGCATGGCTATCCGCGCCCGCCCAAGAGCAGCTGCCTCGGCTGCCCGTTCCATTCCGATGCGGCCTGGCGGGAAATTCGGGACCATGACCCGGAGGGATGGGCGGACGTCGTGTCCGTTGATCAGGCGATGCGGCGCGGCCTGCGCGGTATCCGTGGCGAGGTCTTTCTGCATCGCTCCGCTACGCCGCTGAAGGACGCGCCGCTGACGGATGAGGAAAAGACCGGCCAGCCGGATCTGTTCCTCGACGAGTGTGACGGGATGTGCGGCGTGTGAGGCCGGCAGAGAGGCAGAGGGAAGGAAGGGATGTCGTGACGGGTTTGAAAGGGGGAAGAGAGGCTTCCATCCGCCCGCCGTGGAGTTTCCCAACATGGCAAGCGCCATCCAGAAAATCACCTTGAATCCTTCCCGCGACATCCCGTTCGGTAAGCTGGTCCTGTCGCAGGCGAACGTCCGGCGCGTGAAGTCCGGCCTGTCGATCGACGATCTGGCCGCCGATATCGAGCGCCGGGGTCTGCTCCAGAGCCTCAATGTCCGTCCGGTCCTCAATGCCGAGGGCGCCGAGACCGGCACGTTCGAGGTTCCCGCCGGCGGACGCCGGTTTCGCGCGCTGGAACTGCTGGTCAAGCAGAAGAAGCTCGCGAAGACGGCGCCGATCCCTTGTGTTGTGCGGGACGCCAACTCGCCGATTCCGGCCGAGGAAGATTCGCTCGCCGAGAATGTCCGGCGCGTGGATCTGCACCCGCTGGACCAGTTCCGGGCTTTCCGCTCGCTGCTGGAAAAGGGCCAGTCGGAAGAGGAAATCGCCGCCCGGTTCTTCGTCACGCCCGCCGTGGTCCGGCAGCGCCTGCGGCTGATCACGGTTTCGGAGACGCTGCTGGCCGTCTACGAGGAGGACGGCATGCGGCTCGACCAGCTCATGGCGTTCGCGATCAGCGATGATCCAGTCCGTCAGGAGCAGGTCTGGGACATGCTGGCAAACAGCCATAACCGCGAGCCGCATCTGATCCGCCGGATGCTGACCGAGAAGACGGTCCGTGCCTCGGACTACCGCGTGCGCTTCGCCGGGCTGGATGCCTATGTCGCCGCCGGCGGCCGGATCATGCGTGATCTGTTCGCACCCGACGGCGGCGGCTGGCTGGAGGATGTCGCGATCCTCGACCGGCTGGTGCAGGAGAAGCTTGCGGCAGCCGTCGAGACGATCCGGGCTGAGGGCTGGAAATGGGTCGAGGCGGCATTGTCGTTTCCCTGGAACCACAAGCGCGGCTTCCAGGAAATCGACGCGACGCCGGTCCCGCTGTCCGAAGAGGATGCAGTCCGTCTCGCGGCACTCAATCATGAGCGTGAGGCGATCGAGGCCGAATACGCCCAGGCCGACGAGCTGCCCGACGCGGTCGATGCCTGGCTCGGGGAGATCGAGACGGAAATCGAGTCCTTGGAAACGAGGCCGATGATCTATGATCCGGCGGATATTGCGCGTGCCGGCGTGTTCGTCAGCCCCGACACTGATGGCACGCTGCTGGTCGAACGCGGTTTCGTCCGGCCGGAGGACAGTCAGCGGGAGGCCGACGAACACGGTATCGGGTCTGACGATACCGAGAGTGGATCCGACCATGAGCCGGGTGAGGATCACCAAGCCACGGACGGGGTACTACCGGCCGCCGAAGAACCGGAGGAAGACGGGCTGAAGCCGCTGCCGGACCGCCTGCTGACCGAATTGTCGGCCTGGCGGACGCTGGCCCTGCGCGACGCTTTCGCGCAGAATCCACATGTCGCGGTGACGGAGCTGCTGCATACGCTGGTGCGCAGCTTCTATTGGACGGTGCCGGGCGCGGACAGCCTCGAGGCCGACGTCCGGGATATCGCACTCCCGGTTCATTCCGTCGATCTGCCGGGCAGCATTCCCGCCCAGGCGCTGAAGCGGCGCAAGGCGGAATGGCAGCGTGATCTGCCGGAGGACGACGATGGGCTGTGGCGCTGGCTCGACCGGTTGGACGAAACCAGCCGGCAGGCGCTGCTGGCACATTGCCTCTCCTTCGGCATCAACGCGCTGTATGACCGGGCCATGCCGCATGGACGGTTCTCCCAGCGTACGATCGACGACCGGCTGGCGCGCGCCGACCGGCTGGCGACGGTCCTGCGGCTCGATCTGGTCGAGACGGGCTGGCAGCCGACGGTCGATAATTATCTTGGCCGCGTGACCAAGGCGCGGATTCTCGAGGCCCTGCGCGAGGCGCGGGGTGACGAGGCGGCGGAGCGCATCGCCCATCTCAAGAAGGGCGACATGGCGCGCGAGGCCGAGCGGCTGCTGGAGGGCTCCGGCTGGTTGCCCGAAGCGCTGCGGACCGCACTTCCCGCCGACATGGCCACCGAAGTGCCGGCCGCCGACATCGCTGCCGAATAACATTTCACATCCCTGATCGCTGCACGACCGCGACCCGCGTGCCTTGCGCGGGTCGCGGTCCCGCGCGTCTCCAACGATGGAGAAATCCGATGTCGCATTTCAACGTATTCATGACGGGCGAGGACGTCGAGGACCAGCTCGCGCCGTTCCAGGAAAACAACATGGGCGATTGCCCGCCCGAATATCTCTCGTTTTGTGATTGCCATGACGAATGTGTCGAGCGCTGGAAAGACGCCGACCAGAACGGTGTCCCGTTCAGGGAGCGATTCAGGACGTTCGATCTCTTCGTCAGGGAGTTCTTCGGCTACGTGCGCAATCATGATACCGGCCGCTACGGCTATTTCCACAATCCCGATGCCAAATGGGACTGGTATGAGATCGGTGGCCGGTGGTCCGGTCGGCTGATGATCCGACAGGAGGCTGCCGATGGTTATCAGCCTGTCCGCCCCTCTCGGGACGGAAGGCTCCTGGTCGATGCACCGCGACAGCCATGGCCCGCGAGAACGGTCGCCTCTATACCCATCCGGCTCTGAGGGATGTGCCGGGAGACGCGACGCTGAAAAGCAAGACCGCCCTGCAGCGCCTGGCCCAGCCGGAGGAGATCGCCGCCGCTGTTGCATTCCTTGTGTCCGAGGATGCCTCGTACATCACAGGCAGCACGCTCGCCGTGGATGGAGGCAGGCTGTAGGAAACGGAAACGCACGACGCGAAGTAAGAACGCAGTGAAATTTCCACGATCCCTCTGCCGGGTTGGGCGATATCGATGAACAGGAGATGCAAGCTAATATCAGAGTGCAGACAGGAAAGCCTTGATGCTTTCGAGGATCTGCCAGCGGTTCTGCTCCATGACCACCATGTGCGTTCCTTCCCCGATCTCGGTCCAGCGCCGATAGGGGGCGTTCTGAAAGCGCGGAAACAGGTTCGCCATCTGGGTGATGGTCACATCGCGGTCCCATTCCGCATGCAGCAGAAGGACCGGGACGGTTATGCCTTCGGGGTCATAGAAGGCTTTTCCGGCGGACCAGTATTCGCGGACATCCTGGATCACGCCTGCGGGCGCACGGATGATGCCATCGTGTTCCGCAGGGTCACTGGCGAGAATGATCGTAGCCCATTGCTCGAACCATCCCGCGGGAAGTAACCAGTCGCGTTTGTGTTCGGGCACGCCCTCCAGCCAGCGTTGGTGGAACGCCTGGACATCGAAGCGCCGATACGCGTGGACAGCCGATCTTGCCGGCAATCGACACCATCGCCATCCAGCGCGACGGATGCTCGCCCTCATGCTCCAGAACCAGCCGTACCGCACGGGCACGAACCTCAGGCGAAAACTTCTTCACAGAATTGCTCATCAGACCTTCTTCTCAGGTGGAAAGGTCTCCGCTAATCCCGGGGCGGTTCAGACTTCAGTTTGTCGGTAATCATGCGTTTTGGTCTGGCGCCCTGCTTCTTGAGAAGCCGCGTCAGCACCCGCCTCGCCGCTTTCGTGTTGCGTCGTCTTTGCAGGATTTCATCGAGAACGTAGCCGTCCTGATCGACCGCTCGCCACAGCCAGTGAACCTGACCACGGATCACGATCCGGACTTCATCAAGATGCCAGATATCCCCGGGTCTGGCTGCCTTACGGCGCAGCCTGCGCGCAAATGTCGCCTCGAATTTCACGCTCCAGCGGCGGATCGTCTCATACGACACGACAATCCCTCGTTCAAAAAGCATTTCCTCGATCAGGCGGAAGCTCAACGGGAACCGGAAATACAGCCACACAACATGCGCAATCAGATCACGGGGAAATCGATGGCGTTTGTAGATGGCAGCAGGGACACTCATGCAAGGTAATCTAAAACCACAACGTTAATGTGACAGCACCGGTTGAACGCGTTTGCGGGTGCAGGCTGATAATATACCCCCGATCGGTTGAGCCTCAGCATGGTGCATTGCCTGACGATCGGCAGAAGGGGACGTTGCGGGTCGATCATTTGCCACGTCTGGTCACGCCCAAGCGAACAGAGGCATCCCGCAAAAAATCCCGTTCCACCAAAAGCTGGCCGATCTTCGCGTGAAGCTTCGCGACCTCGGCCGCGCTCGTCACTGGCTCCGCAACTGCCTTCGCCGAAAAGGTCGCCGCCATGCCCTCGATCGCCTGACGCTTCCACTGGGCAATCATCGTCTGATGCACACCGTGCTTCGACGCCAGTTCCGACAATGTCTGCTCGCCGCGGATCGCCTCAAGAGCAACACGCGACTTGAACTCACCCGAATAGCGTTTCCTCGTAACCTTGCCCATCAGTCCCTGTTCCTATCCAGGCCGGGGATAGCTTATCACTCTGTCCAATTTTCCGGGACCAGCTCTTAGGCTTCCTTCCACTCTCGTGAAAATATCACACCATCAAACCCCGGGACTAAACACCTAGGATGCGCTTTCTAACGTTGGCATCCTGAACGCCATAACCGGCGGAATTGGGTCGGTGAAAAGGCGGACTTCGACAAGGCACGTATGGGCAGCACAACCCTGTGATAGGCCCGATGCCGCTTGGTCGCAGGTCAGGACATTTGGGTTTCCGTGATTGTCGCGCAGACCGTCGGCATCGGACCATGCACCTGTTGAAAGACGGACAACGCCGGGCATGATGGCGGGGTCCGGGATAGCGGCGGCAAGGCAGGCGCCACGTCCATTGAACAGTTCAACAATATCGCCTGCGTTGATGTTACGGGCTACGGCGTCGCACGGGCTGATGTAAACTGGCTCTCGGCCATGGATCTTTGCGCGGCGGCTGAGGGATGCGTGGTCGAGCTGGCTATGCAGGCGTGTGGCGGGTTGATCGGAAATCAGATGCAGCGGGTATTGTGTGGTAAGGGGCGATCCCAGCCATTCCGTAGGTGCGAGCCAGGCAGGATGGCCAAGGCAATCCGGCAGGTCGAGTTCGGCCAGAGCTTCGCAATAGAGCTCAAGACGTCCGCTGCGCGTGGGCAGGGGGTTGGCCAGCGGATTGGCCCGGAACGCCTCGAAAAGCACTTTGGGCCGAGCATGAGCGCCCAGATCTAGCAAGCCCTGATCCCAGAACGTATCGAAATCTGGAGTGGTGACATTGCACTTCGCCGCCCCGGTGCGAAAACCATCATACAGTGCGCGCAGCCATTCCATCTCCGTGCGCCCCTCCGTAAAGGCGGAGAGAAAGCCGAGCTTTTGTGCGATCCGGGCCAAAATTGCGTGATCGTCCAGAGCGTGGGCATGCGGGTCCGCCGCGCGTTGCATGGCGATCACCATGCCTTCCAGCGTTGCATAGCCGAGGTCGTTGCGTTCGAGCGTGGTTGTGGTGGGCAATACGATGTCGGCTGCACGCGCCATCGGCGTCCAGTATGGATCCTGAACGATGATCGTGTCCGGCCTGCGGAGCGCCTGACGGAGGCGATTCGTGTCCTGATGGTGGTGGAACGGATTGCCGCCAGCCCACCAGACGAGCCGGATGTCTGGATAGTGATGGGTTTTGCCTTCGTAGGTGAAGGCTGAACCTGGCGCCAGAAGCATGTCGGCGATGCGGGCGACCGGAATGAAGCGTACAACGGGGTTTTTGCCTTGATCGAGTGTCGGGCCCTTGAGGCGCATGTGTGGACTGCCGACGCTGTTCATCGCGCCGTATCCCAATGCAAAGCCGCCGCCCGGCAAGCCGATCTGCCCAAGACAAGCCGCGAGCGCCATGATCGTCCAGAATGGTTGCTCACCATGGGATGCGCGCTGGAGCGACCATGCGCAATTCAGCATCGTGCGCGTGGCCGCCATGTCGACGGCCAGAGCGCGGATGGTGGCGGACGGCACGCCCGTGATGCGTTCCGCCCAGGACGCGTCGCAGGGCGGCGTGCCTGTTGTGCCCCGAATGTATGCGAGGAATTGCTCGGCGCCGGTGCAATGAGATTCGAGAAAAGCGCGGTCGAGTGTCGCGGTTCGGTCCATCTCATGGATCAGCGCAAGCATGAGGGCAGTGTCGGTGTTGGGGCGGATCGGGATCCACGTGACGCCCGCCCCGGTATCGATATTGTCGGCGACGGGCGAAATGTTGATGAAGCGCACGCCGGCAGCCGCGGCCCGATGCAGGCCCTGCGGCACGCGATGCGTGCTGGCCCCGCCGGATGACACCTGCGCGCTTTTGGGAGATACGCCGCCGAACGTGACGAACAGACGTGTGTGGGCTGCGATCACATCCCACGACGTCGCCTCGTTCAGGATCGTATCAAGCGGGGCAGCCACATACGGCATGATGACGCGCCCGGCGCCGAGGCTATAGCTGTCGACGCTGCGGACATAGCCGCCGGACAGGTTGAGGAAACGATGAAGCTGGCTCTGCGCATGGTGAAACCGCCCGGCACTGGCCCATCCGTATGACCCGCCGAATACCGCTTCGTTGCCGTGGGTCGAGGTGATGCGGCGGTATTCATCCGCGACGATTTCGACTGCCTCGTCCCAGGGTACGGTCACGAAAGCGTCGGGCCCGGAATCCCCTCGACGGCCTCGGGTTTTTCTGTCCAGCCATGTCCGACGGATGGCTGGTCCCACGATGCGCAGCCGCATCACATCAGGACTGCGCTGATCCAGGCCAATCCGGTTCGGCGACGGATCAGCGGCGAATGGCGCAAGCGTTATGCCGTCTTTGCCACCTTGCTGAACTTCGTAAACTCCCCAATGGGCAGCGTTATATCTCCTGGACGTCATGATCTGTGACTTTCGTGCTGCCGGAGTCGTTGGAAGATGATGTGCCGAGTATGAGGAGCCCGGTTCCGCCACAGATCAGCAGGAGCGCCGTGCCGCAGAAAGGGAGCACGAAGCTTCCCGTCGCATCAAGGAGTCGCCCGGCTACGATGGGACAAATTATCCCCGCGATCATGCCGCATGTGTTGATCGCGGCATATGTGGTGGCCGATCCGGGCGCGCCCAAAAGCCGATCCGGGAGCGTCCAGAAAATCACATAGGCCGCATAGAGGCTGGCCAGCCCGCTAGTTGTGCATCCCAGAACCACGGCGATATTCGCAGTGTCGATCGCAAGCAACAGCAGGCAGGCGGCGCCGAGCGCGCAGGCTGCCAGACACAGCGTCACGCGATGCTCCGAAAAGCGATCAGCGAGGCGGCCGGCCACGATCATGGCGACCGCGGCGGCAGCGAACGGCAAGGACGAGAGCACGCCGACCATGCGGAGTGAGCCCACATGCGCCTCGGCGATGAGACGCGGCAGCCAGAAGCTGAAGATATCGTTGCCGCAGACAATTCCCAGAAAAGCGAACAGAATTACGGCCCAGCGTCTCACCTGCGGACGGGCAGCGCCTGCGACCGGTGTCCCAGGCTTTGGTGGCAGAGCGATGTTTCCGAATGCGCTCTTCTGCGCGGATGAAAGCCACGACGCATCGGCCGGAGAGTTGGGAAGGAGGAACAGAATCCACGTGCCGATAAGCAGGGCCGGGAATGCCTCGATCATGAACATCCACCGCCAGCCTGCGATTCCGAACAGCCCTTCGGCACGCGTCATGATGTCGCCCGATATCAGGCCGACTAGCACGCCCGACAGCGGGCCTGCGATCTGCTGGATCGAGATTGCCCGGCCAAGGCGCCTGTCCTGATACCACCGGCGAAGGAAATAAATGCATAGCGGGGAAAACCCGGCCTCGAATGCGCCGAGCAAAAAGCGCAGGCCAAACAAATGGGACTTCTGGGTGCACAGCGCCATCGCCATGCCCGCAAGCCCCCACAGGATCATGATGCGAGAGAAAGTCCTGGCGGCGCCGATACGTTCGAACAGCCACGCGCACGGGATCTGGAACAGGACATACCCGGTATAGAACAGGCCAATGGCCAGCCCGTAGTCCGTTTCCGTCAGGTGCAGCGTCTTGTCCATCCGCAGATGCGCAAACGAGATATTCGCCCGGTCGACACAGTTGACTACATACGCCAACGAGATGACGGCGAGGACGTTCCGATCGACGGCCCGATAGGCGGACTTCGTTACGGTATCGGTTTTCTCGTGGATCGACATGACTGTGGCAGGTTTCCGGCGGTGGATAGGTGCAGGCGAATGTTGCGGAGCGCCTGCGATAGATATATCATATATCAACTCGTCGATGCAGCTATGCCAAATATCGCGCATCGGGCGTGCCGCCAATCAGAAAAATGGACGATGTTCGCTATGAAGCTTGCTGATTTTGACCGGGTTCCCCTCGGGTTTCTGCCGACGCCTGTCGAGGCGATGGAGCGGCTTGGCGCCGAGCTCGGGATCGGTCTCCGGATCAAGCGCGATGACTATACGGGCTTCGGTGTCGGCGGAAACAAGATTCGCAAAATGGAATATCTGATGGCCGATGCGCGGTCGCAGGGTGCCAATGTGCTTATCACAACGGGCGGCCATCAATCCAACCATGCTCGGACGGTCGCGGCGGCGGCAGCAAAATTCGGGATGCGCTCGGTCCTGGTGCTGCGCGGCGATCGGCCCGACACGTATCAGGGCAATCTGTTGCTAGACCGTATTTTCGGCGCGGAACTCGAATTTCTGGATCCCGATGCCTATTTCGACCTGATCGAGGAACGGATGGAGGCACATGCCGAAGCCGCGCGCCAGAACGGAGAAGTGCCGTTCATCATTCCGCTAGGCGGCGCGAACGCCACCGGCGCGCTCGGCTATGTGCGTGCGGTTGAGGAAATGCGGGCGCAGTATGAGGCAAGCGGCGCGCGCGCGCCGGACGTTGTCCTTCTGCCATGCGGTTCAGGCGGCACGTTTGCGGGCCTTCTGGTCGGCTGCAAGATGTTCTGGCCGCAGACGCGTGTGATCGGCATCAGCGTTTCGCGCGATGCTGCCTGGTTCCAGGGTGTCGTCTCGAAGATCGCCAACGAGTGCGCGAACGTTCTGGGCGAGACGTTCAGGTGGCAGCCGGAAGACGTATCGGTTGCCGATCGTTTCGTCGGTACGCGTTATGGCGTGCCGAGCGATGATGGCAACAGCGCCATCCTGCGTGTGGGCCGCACCGAAGGTCTGCTGCTCGACCCGGTCTATACCGGCAAGGCGATGGCCGGCCTGTTCGGCTTGGTGGAGGACGGCACGATCGCGCAAGGGGCTGAGGTGACGTTCATTCATTGCGGTGGCTCTCCGGCGCTGTATCCGTTCGCCGAAACGCTGGTTGACGCCTGAGCCCATGACGATGCCCGACCTTTTGTCACCCCAAGCGGCCATGAGGTTGGGAGCTGTGCAATTCCTCGACGCAACATGGGCGCCGCCCTCGACCGGACGCGATGTGAGCGCCGAGTTTGCGGCTCGCAGGCTTCCGGGAGCCGTGCGGTTTGATATCGATCGGATCGCGGCTCCGGCGGTTCCAGGCGGCCCGGGGCGGATGCGGCCGGCGCTCGATGCGTTCGTGCCGCTTGTGGAGAAGGCGGGGATAGATCCGGCCCTGCCACTCGTCGTTTATGACCGCAACGGGCTCTATAGCGCGGCGCGAGTCTGGTGGTTGTTGCGGTCCTTCAGGGTTGCGCGGGTGGCTGTGCTCGATGGCGGCATGCCGACATGGGAGCGCGCCGAGGGCGCCATGGAAACCGGATTGCCTCCGCCTGTCCAGCCGACGGACTGGCGGGCGGTCGTCCTGAGCGACGATGCGGCTGCGACCTGCACGTGGCAGGACGTGTTGCAGGTGGTGGAGCATGGCGGCGCGCAGATCGTGGATGTGCGGCCGCCCGGGTTTTTCCGTGGCGATGTGACGGGCGTCTATACCGGCGTGCGTGCGGGACATATTCCGGGTGCTACAAACATTCCCTATGCGGAACTGATGGATGCGGACGGGTGCCTTCGAGCGCCGGATGTTCTTGCGGCCATCGTGGCCGGGAAGGGGATCGATCCGCATGCGCCGGTTATCGTTAGCTGCGGGTCGGGCGTGACGGCGTGCATTCTGGCGCTGGTGTTTGCGATCTGTGGCTGGCCGCGTCCAAGGATCTATGATGGATCATGGGAGGAATGGGGTGCGCGGCCGGACCTGCCGCTCGCCTGACATCGCGTCTCTCAGGATGCGTTGCCCGAGATTGCGTCTTTCAGAACGCACCGCCAGCGATCGCGTCCTTCAGGACGCGCGCGGCCAGGGCTATGTCGAAAATGTTTAGCCCGAAGCTCGAGAAATATAGGCTGTCCTGCGGCGGTGCCTGCCACGCATTGCTCACGGCATCGGTCAGATCGGCATCGAGGCACGCGCGCGGAAATCCGCCTGCGCGATAAAGCCGGAATAGGCTCTTGCCGCTGCGCTCGGCAAAGGATCCCCATCGATCGCCGGTGATGTGATCGAACTGCGTGATGGCATCGAATTCGACTTCATGGTGCCCGGCCTGAACGAAGGTGAGGCCGGGGCGCACGTGCCGCTGCATGATGAACGGCTCGACAGAACTCGTGCAGCAGAACACCGTGTCGGCAGCGCCGATCGCATCGTCCAGCGAGGTCGCGACATGCAGACGCGGATCATCGGCATGAGTGGCGCGCAGGGTCTGCGCCTGAGCCGGGTCGCGCGACCAGACCGCGAGGGTCTGCAACCCGGGGAGGGCCACGCTGGCCATGTCGACATGCGCGTGCGCATTGGCGCCGCCCCCGATCACGAGCGCATGGCGCACGCCTGCGGGTCGAAATGCACCGACGGCGACACCCGACACGGCCGCCGTCCGCGCATGTGTCAGCCCGTCGCTCTCGACTGCGCCCAGCAGCGCGCCGCTGCGACGGTCGTTCACAAGCGTCATGGAAACAGATGCGCCCTCTTCCGTCGGGCGAATCTGCCGATGCGCCGTCCATTTGACGCCCGCTGCCTGATAGTCGCCGCCAACCCAGGCGGGCAGCGCATAGGCGCGGGCATGGGGGCCAGCCTCTGGTGCGAGAGGCACGGAATTTTCAGCGTCCATGCCGGCATCACCTGCGGCAAACAGGGCGGTCGTGCGCCGAACATCGTCGATGGCGCGGAGAATGTCGTGGCCGCCAAGGGCGCTGACGGTGTTTGCGGACAGGACAATCATGATGCGCGGACAGCAAGCAAAGCGCGCGCGGTCCGGTCGATCCAGACGGACAGCGAGGTCATGAAGCGCGCAAGCCCTTCCAGCGTCACGAACTCATTGGCGGCATGGGCATGGCCGCCATGCCCTAGGCCGCCGAGCAGAAAGATGTCCGTCACGTCCTGGAACAGGCCACAAGGCATCGCGCCGACCGTCCAGGGCCAGATCTGGGGCGCAATCCCGAAATCCTCATATGTCTGCGTCAGGGCGATCACGGCAGGATGGTCGCTTCGGAAGGTCGCCCCGGCATAGCCGCTATCATGCGTCAGCGTGATGTCCGGGCCGAAATCCGCGATTTTCTGCCGGATGTCGGCCACCATCGCCTCAGGATCGCGGTTCGGCGGGCATCGCAGATCCCATGCCACCTGCGCGGACGGCGGAATGACGCCGCTGTCGGCGGTCCTGTCGGTGACAATCGACGAGATGTTGAGGTTGGCGGACATCAGCAATGCGGTGACGCGATCCTCGGTCGTGCCGTCGATCGCGTAGCGTTCCGATTTTCGGATTTGCAGTTCGCGTTGCGGGTCGAACTGATCGGCCAGTGTGCTGATCAGGTCGCACGTCTGTTGTGTGGGCGCGGTGCGCCCGAGCGCACCGGTGCTGTCGGGTGCGAGTGTCGCAAGCAGATGCACCAGACGCCATGCTGGGTTGGCGATCCATGGGCTGTTGGACGAGTGAATCGGGGCGGTGGGCCCGCCAGACGGCCCGCCGCGTGCCACGATCGTTCCGCGCGCGATCCCCTTGGAGCCGAGGAAGATCCGGGGTGGCGCGCCGCCATATTCGCAAAACGATGGAAAGAACGCGGCACCGGCGCGTGCAACGGTGCCGTTGCGCAGATACGTGCGCAGATCGGCGCTGCCGGTTTCTTCCTGCCCGTCGAGGATGATCTCGATGTTGGCCGGAAGGGCGTCGCGTTGCACGAGGTCGCGCAGCATCGCCAGCATCCCGGCGAGCGGGCCCTTGTTGTTCTCGGCACCCCGTCCGACGAAACTGGTGCCGATCCCCGGCAGGTCCACGATGCCGCCCACGAACGGATCGAGCACCCAGCCTTCGGCGCTGGCCGGCATGACGTCATACATGTTGTAGAGCAGCAGCGTGACCGGAAGGCCGCGATCGATCCGCGCGTGGATCAGATCTCGGGTCTCGCCCGGCTCGATAATCGCAGCGCCAAGTTCGTCGCGCAGGAAGGCCGTCAGCGCGCGGGCCATCTGGCGGCGCCCTGCCGTATTGTCGGCGGTGGAGCGCAGCGTCGTCCAGTCATGAAGCAGCGACAGCGTCTGATCCACGAGTGGCCGTGTGGCCTGCGCGATGGCGCTCATCGTCGGTCTCCCTGTGTCCGGGACTGCATATCGCACCGGGTCGATATGATCCAAAAATAAACTTGTTGATCGATGATATATGATATATCGAATTTGAAACCAGATTTAAAGTCGAGGGTGGAAAGTCGATGTCCTACCTGATTGGATGCGATGTCGGGGGGACATTCACGGATGTCTGTCTGGCGGATAGCCGCATGGGCCGCGTGGTCTATGTCAAGATTCCAACGACCGTGGGCGCGCAGGCGGAAGCGGTTCTGGCGGCCAGCGCGCAGGCCAGGGCCGAGGCGGGGGTGCCTGCTGACGCGCTGCAACGCTTCGCCCACGGCACGACGGTTGCGACTAATGCGATCCTCGAGCGCAAGGGCGGCGTCACGGCGCTGCTGGTGACGAAGGGGTTCCGCGATATCCTTGCGATCGCGCGCCAGACGCGGCCGTCGCTCTATGACGCACATCTGCGGCGCCCGGACCCGCTGGTATCGCGGCATCTCGTGTTCGAGGTGGCAGAGCGGATGGATGCGGGCGGCCAGGTGGTTCAGGCGCCCGATCCGGCAGAGATGGCGGCAATTGCCGAAAGTCTGCTCCAGGGGGCGGTCGATGCGGTCGCGATCTGCCTGCTGCACAGCTATGCCAATGCCGCGCATGAACATGCGGTTGCCGAAGCACTGGGGGCATTGCTGCCCGGGCTTTCCATCTCGTGCTCGGCCGACATCTCGCCCGAGCCGGGTGAATTCGAGCGCGCATCGACCGCCGTCATGAACGCCTATCTCACGCCGCCGCTGGAGCGCTATCTGGCGGCGCTCAGCGCTGGTCTGGACGAGGCGTTCGTGCAGGCACCGGTCGTGATCATGCAGTCGGGCGGCGGTGTCATGCCGATTGCAGCCGCCTACCGGGAAAAGGCAGTCCATACCTGCCTGTCCGGACCGGCAAGCGGCATGATGGGCGCGGCCTGGACGGCACGGCAGGCCGGATATCTCAACGTCGTGACGATGGACATGGGCGGCACGAGCTTCGATGTCGGCCTGATCGAAGGCGGCGACGTGATCCGCCGCCACGACAGCGCATTGCAGGGCTTTCCCATCAACGTGCCGATGTTCGACATCGTGACGCTGGGTGCCGGAGGCGGCAGTATCGCTACAATCGATGCAGGCGGCCTTCTGGTCGTCGGGCCTGAGAGTGCAGGCGCGCGTCCCGGTCCGTGTGCCTATGGCAAGGGCGGCACGCGTCCGACGGTGACCGATGCTAATGTCGTGCTGGGGCGTCTGCGCGCCAACCGCCAGATTTCGGGCGGCATCACGCTCGACCGCGACAAGGCGGTGGCGGCGATCAACGCGCATATCGCGCAGCCTCTGGGCATTTCGGTGGAAGAGGCGGCGTCGGGTATTCTTGCGGTCGTGAACGCAAGCATGAGTCGCGGCATGCGCCGGATGACGATCGAGCGCGGATTCGATCCCGAAACATTCGTCGGCATGGCGTTCGGCGGTGCGGGTCCGGCGCATGCGGCCGATCTGTGTCGCGATCTGGGAATGCGCACCGTCATCGTGCCGCCGGCGCCGGGCATGCTTTGTGCGCTGGGGGTTTTGCTGTCTCCGTGGACGCATAGTCAGGCGAGTGTCGTGTCGGTTGTCGTGCGTTCGGGCCATCATGCCGATAGCGCGGCGCTGGATGTGGCGGTCGGGCAGGCGCGCGAGGCCATTGCGGCCCGCGCTGCGATCGATGGTATCGATCCGGCGCAGGTCACGACGACCATGGAGCTCGAGATGCGCTATCGCGGGCAGGGGCATGATCTCGGCGTGACATATGTCGCAGGCAGCAGCGATGCGGTCGGCGATGCGGTGGCGGCGTTCCACGCGCTGCATGCCCAACGCTTCGGCTACCAGCGACCCGAGGAAGCAGTCGAAATCCGCATGCTGCGCGCCATCGGCCACGCACCTTCGCCCGATTTCGTCTCGCCCATGCTGGGTAGAGCGGCGGAAGGCGAGGGCGATGCCGTCATGACGACGACGCCGCTTTGGGTTGCGGGCGCATTCCGTGAGGCGCCGGTGCTTGATCGGACGAAAATGGCGCCGGGTCGACGCTGGCACGGTCCGTTGCTGATCGAGCAGGCGGATTCGACCGTCTATGTCGGGGATGATGCCGTCATGGTGGACGCACAGGGCAATCTAGTTATCGAGTTGTCGCAGCAATGATCGCAATCCAGCAGAACAAGGCCATCCTTGCGGAAATTCTGCGCCATGGCCTTCAGGCCGTAGCCGAGCAGATGGGTGCCGCCCTCGTGCGGACGGCCTATTCCGTCAACATCCGCTCACGTCGGGATTTTTCCTGCGCCGTCTTCGATGCGCGGGGACGCCTGATCGCACAGGCCGAGCATATCCCCGTCCATCTCGGGCTGTTCGGCGGGTTGATCGAGCGGTGCCGGGCGCGATCGGGCGATCTGCCGGTGGGTGCCATGTGGATTGTCAACGATCCGTGGATTTCCGGCTCACATCTGCCGGACGTCACGATCGTGGCGCCCGTGGATGTGGACGGCGCGCGCATCGGCTATGTCGCGAACATGGCGCATCACGTCGATGTAGGCGGGGCCGCACCCGGGTCGCTGTCGCTCGGCACGCACGAGATCGCGCAGGAGGGGCTGCGGATGCCGCCGCTCCTGCTGCTGCGTGACGGTGCGATCGACCCCACGATCGTGGCGCTGGTTGCAGGTGCAAGCCGCCTTCCTGACATGGTTTCGGGCGATCTTCTGGCGCAGGTCGCGGCGAACTGGACCGGCGTGCAGCGCCTTACCAGCCTGTATGGCCGCATCGGGACAGGCGCGTTCGAGGGCGCGGTCGAGACGCTGCTGGCAGCGACGGCCGAGCGGCTGAGGCGGCGTCTCGCCTCGCTCGAGGAGCGGTCTGCGACCTGTTCGGAAATTTTGGAATGGGACACGGACGGGCAGGAGCGTGATCTGGTGATCAGAGTGACGCTGGCGATCCGCGACGGCGTCATTCATGCGGATTTCTCGGGCACGTCGCCGCAGATCGCGGGGCCTGTGAATGCGACATGGCTGATCACGACCAGCTGCCTACTGTATGTCGCCAAGACGTATCTGGACCCGGATCTGCCGTCGAACCAGGGGCTCGCGGATGTCATTGCGCTCGACAGCGACGAGGCGAGTCTGGTCAATGCGCGGGAGCCTGCGGCGGTGGCGTTGTGCACGTCGATCACAAGCCAGCGCACATGCGACGTGCTGATCGCGGCGTTCAATCAGCTGATGCCGGAGCAGGCGATGGCCGCGTCCTCGGGCAGTATGAACGCGCTGGTGGTTGGGGGATATGACCCCGTCCGCAACTGCAATTTCTCGTATGTCGAGACGCATGGCGGAGGCCAGGGCGCGCTGTCCGATGCGGATGGTGCCGACGCCACCCACACGCACATGACCAACACCGCCAATTCGCCGATCGAGCAGATGGAGCGCGAATATCCGTTCCTTGTGCGTCGCTATGGGCTTGTGGAGCGCAGCGGCGGCGCGGGCCGTCATCGCGGCGGCCATGGTCTGGTGCGCGAAATCGAGCTTCTGGCCGACTGCGTCGTTACGGTTCACATGGATCGGACGCGGCACCGGCCGTGGGGGATCGCGGGCGGACAGGCTGCGGGCCGGTCTTCCCTGACGGTCACGCTTGACGGAACCAGCCGCAAACTTCCCGGCAAGACGACATGTTTCGTGCAGCGCGGCAGTGTGCTGACATTCAGCACGGCAGGCGGCGGCGGTTATGGCGCGCTGTCGGACCGTCCGGCAGAGATGCAGCAACACGACGAACGGTGCGGACTGGTGGCGCGCAGCGCATGAGCGGCACCGACGGCGCCGCGTATGATGCGGCGTTTCAGGGCGGCTTGCCGGAGCGCGTTGATTGCGTCGTCGTGGGTGGCGGCATTGTCGGCGTGTTTGCGGCCCTGGATCTGGCACGTGCGGGGCGCTCTGTCCTGCTGTGCGAGAAGGGCGGGATCGGGCTTGAACAATCCGGGCGAAACTGGGGCTGGTGCCGCACGATGGGCCGTGCGGCGGCGGAAATCCCCTTGAGCCGCGAGGCCCTCGACCGGTGGCGGACGCTTGAACCCGATGCCGGCGTGGACGTGGGCTTCCGGCAGTGTGGCACGCTGTATCTTGCCAAGAGTGCGGCTGATCTGCGGCGTTACGGTCGGTGGATCGAAACCGCTGCGACACGCGGCCATCACGACACCACGCTGCTCGACGCGCGTGAGGTCGAGACGTTTCTGCCGCCGGGTTCGGCACCCTGGGCCGGGGGCATGCATACGTCATCGGACGGCCGGGCCGAGCCGGGACGCGCAGCACCCGTCGTGGCAGGGCTTGCGGTCCGCGCGGGCGCCATGATCCGCACGGGATGCGCCGTGCGCGGGGTCGAAACGCATGGCGGCCGGGTGCAGGCTGTCGTCACCGAGCATGGCCGCGTTGCCTGCGGCCAGGTTCTGGTGGCCGGGGGTGTGTGGTCGCGCCTGCTGCTGCAGGGGATCGGGCTGTCGCTGCCGCAGCTTGGCGTCATTTCGACGGCGGCGCGCACGGCACCGACAGCCGCTGGGGCCGACATTCCCGATTGCGCGGTGGGTGGCCCGGATTTCGCATATCGCAGGCGCGATGATGGTGGATACACGATCGCCCGGCGCGGCGTTGCCCGCCACGACCTGTCGCGCGGCAGCCTCGCGCTCGGGCCGCGCTTCATGAAGTCCTGGCTGGGTGGAAGCGACAAGATCCGCTTTCGCCCGGACTGGAGCGGGCAGACATCGACCCTGATCGGATCGAAGAGCGTGCTCGGCGAGCGTTCCGTATTCGAGCAGTGCTGCACGCTCGATCCCGCACCGGAGCACGATGTGATGCGCCAGGGCTTGCGGCGTCTGGTCAGAAATATATCGTCGTTCGAGGGTGTGCGGATCGCGCAGACGTGGGCCGGGATGATCGACGTGCTGCCCGATGCGGTTCCGGTCATCGATCGCAGCCGAATGATCGAGGGTTTGTATATCGCAACCGGGTTTTCCGGGCACGGTTTCGGTATCGCGCCTGCTGCGGGAAACTTGATATGTCATATAATGTGCGGACAGGCGCCTACGGTCGATCCCGCGCCGTTCGCCGCCGCAAGGCACGGAACGCATTAGATGAATGATAGTGCAATGGTGGTTTGTTTGAGGAACCCGTGGCGATGAGCAGGTTGGCGGCGATGAAAATTCCGCGTGCCCAGAAAATCGGGCTTGCTCAATATACGGAAGATTGTCTGAAGCGGGAGCTTCTGGAGGGAAGGCTGCGTCCATCGGACCGTCTGGTCACGCGGGAACTGGCGGAGTTGCTGGGAACCAGCATCACGCCGGTTCGAGAAGCCCTGCTGCGGCTTGCGGCCATCGGTGTGCTGGAAGCGCTGCCGGCGCAGTCCTTTATGGTCCCATTCTTGAGCAGCGCCCGTTATCGGGAGCTTTCGGACATTCGCAAGGCCGTCGAGCCGCTGGCGGCATCCCGTGCGATGCACAACATGACCGCCAAGCGCCTGAATGAATTGCGTGCGATCCAGGAATCGTTTCAGGAGGCCAAGCGGCGCGGGCAGGTGGCGCAGGCGCTGGCGTTCAACCACAGCTTCCGCTTCGCGCTTTATGCGACGGCAGAAATGCCGGACTTGCTCGAGGTCATAGAGAATCTCTGGCTGAAAATTGGGCCGACCCTCAATTTCCTGTTTCCGCAAGGCGATCTGAGCAGCACAGACAGCCATAATTACGACCGTCTGATTGCAGTCTTCGAGACCGGTGACGAGGCAGCCGTACGAGAGATCGTCAGCAACTCCATCGAGGAGGGGACGCGGATTATCGTCACCAATCTCGAGAAGGCGGCGGCATTGGCCGAGCCGGCGACGGCGTGATCCCGCGTGCGAATGTGATGGTGATCTATGCTGCCCGTTGAAAATCGTGTGGTTATGCTTAGTGGTGCGTCCGGCGGCGTCGGGCGCGGCATCCTGTGCTGCCTGCTGGCGAACGGCTGGCGCGTCTCGGCGGGACTGCGCGACATCGGTGGATTGGACGATCTGGAAGCGCGCCCTGACCAGTTGCTGTGTGTACCCTATGATGCAGCATTGCCGGATGCGGGACAGCAGTGGGTTGCAGCGACGATCGCGCGGTTTGGTGCGATCGATGCCGTCATCAATGTCGCAGGGGTGTTGCTGCCGTCGCGGCTCGAGGACGAGGATGAAACCGCGCTGGACCAGAGCTGGGCGATCAACTTCAAGGCGCCGCTGCGGGTTGTGCGCGCGGCCTTTCCTGCGTTGCGCAGGGCAGGGCACGGGCGGGTAATCAATGTCTCGTCGTTATCGGGCAAGCGGGTTGCGAACACGAATATCGCCTATGCTGCCAGCAAGTTCGCGGTGACGGCGATGACGCATGTTATTCGTCGCGAAGGATGGGACGACGGCATTCGGGCAACAGCGATCTGCCCCGGTTTTGTCAACACGCCGATGGTCGCAGGCCATGTGGCCGTGGCGCCTGAGGACATGACGCAGCCGGAAGATCTGGCCGCGTTGACCGAGCTGACCTTGCGGCTGCCGAACACCGCGATCGTTGCGGAAATCCTCGTTAATTGCCGGCTCGAGGCCTCGCTGTAGGGCAGCATCGGGCGCTGCGATCGAGACAAACGACGTAAAATATGGCGTACTCGTTGTTATACCGGAACATTCCGGTTGGCGACCACAAAATGGCTTGACGCCTCCAAAACACTCAAGATATATCATATATTATCTTATGCGGTTTATCTCTCACGTCTCGGCTTGAGTGGTTCGCGACGGCGCAACGATCGCTTGATGGCTGGCCGCCGTGGACAGCAAGTTACCGCGATCAGACGCGATATATGATATTTCATTGTGTGGCCTATATCTCGTCGAAGACCTTAATTCTGTGGCCCGGAACTAATACTTCCGTTTTGTTGTGGGACTTGCGTGATGCGTCAGATTTTCAAAGGAGACCGATCCTCGATGCGCATAAATGCTGCGTCGCGAGCATGGTTTTTCATGAGTGTTGCGATGTTGGCAGTACCTGTCTGCGCGCAAGCCGCGCCAAGGAGCACCGACAAGACGCCCGCAAGGCAAGCAGTGCCCGCGCTCCAGACCCGTCCTCAGGCGCAGCCCACGTCGGCCCCTGAAATGGTGGAAGTCCGTTCGACCGGCATCGTGAGCACCGGCGCGCGCTCGGCCGCGAAGCCCATGCAGATGTCCAATTCGCCCTTGAGCGACATCGCGATGGTCAGCCATTTCAACAACGAGGAAATCCGCCGCACGCCTGTCCACGTAACAGCCGATCTGCTGCGTTCAGTTCCGGGCTTTCAGGTTGACGACTATCAGGACGGCGGCATCGCGCAGGGCATCGGCGCGCGTGGCTGGTCGAGCGAGTCTGACGGCAACTATATCGCGACATTTATCGACGGCTCGATCCGCAACGTCTATTCCGGCATCCTCAACGGCTATAACGACCTCAACCCGCTGATCCCCGAATTGCTGGGGGGCATGACCGTTATTTCCGGGCCGTTCGATGCGCGTTATGGCGGCAATTATGCGAGTGCTGGCAGCATCATCATCACGACCCGCGATTATGTGGGGCCGGGCATCTCGGTGACGGGCGGCTCGTTCGGTCGGGCGCGGGCGCTCGTGACGCTGGGACGCCGCCTGAATTCCCATGCCTCGATCTATACGGCGGTGGAGGGGCTTTTCGACTCCGGCTATCGCCGCAACAGCGTGACGCGTCGGATCAACAGCTTCACGAAGTTCGTCGATCGGTTCAACGAGCGTGACACGCTGCGCGTGACGGCGCAGGCGTATATCACCGGCTATGGCCAGCCCTATTCGATCCCGCTGTCCTATATCCAGTCCGGGCGGATGTCGGAGCGCGACCCGCGATCCTATATCGATCGCGGCGCCAATGACCAATACACGCTGAATGGCCAATTCGAGCATGTTTCCGGAAACTTCACGCTCGATGCAAACGTGTTCGTCAACAAGACCTGGCTGACGCGCTCCACGACGACGGGCCTGCCCGGCACGACGAACGTGCAGCATCTGTATCTCGACGATCGCTATACCGTCGGCGCGACGGTCGATCCCTATTGGAAGTTCCGACTGCCCAACGGTGGTTCATGGGATTTCAAGGTCGGGGCCGGAACGCATGTCGATTTCGCGCGCAATTTCCATCAGTTGGGCGAGAACAACGTTGCCTATACTGCGGCAGTGCCGGGATATTACGGCAGTTTCCTGAACATGAACCGCTTCACGGAAATCGCGAACGGCGCCTATGCCTCGACCTCGATCAGCCCGCTGCGCTGGATCAAGATGACGGGAGGCATGCGCTATGACGACTTCATGTATTCGGTCAACGATACACGCTACGGCACGGGCGGCATCTCCCGTCCCCGGGTTGCGGCCCACACGGGCGCACCGTCGATCAAGGCAGCGCTTGCCATCAATCCAGTACCTTTCTGGACGGGGTTCCTGAATTACGGACAAAGCATCACCTCGCCTGACGCCAATACCGACATTCCGGTCAATTCGACCTTGCAGCCGTCGAAGCTAGGCAGCGAGGAAGCCGGCATGCGCTTCGACTACAAGCCGTTGAATGCCCATATCCAGGGCAGCGCCTATGTCACGATCGATTCCAACGAAATCGGCTTCAATCAAGCGACCCTGACGCAGGCCAATCTTGGAAAGTCGCATCGCAGCGGCTACGATGCGGACGGCGCCATCACGCTGATCAAGAGCAAACATGCGATCATCGATCTTCAGGCGAACTACAATTGGGTGCGCGCACGCCTCGTCAGCACACAGACCAGCTTCATTCCAAACGTCGCGGACTGGATGGCCGGATATGGGGTGCACGCCACGTTCCCTATCACCGACCAGAAGGCAATCGACCTCAACGTCACGCATCAGTTCATCGGTCCACAACCGCTCAATTCGGCACGGACCTACACCGCGCCGCAATATCAGCGCATCGCGACCCGCGTTTCCTACACCGATGCGCGCCTGTCGAACATGCGCATCTGGCTGTCGGGCATCGTGTTCCCCGGCAATCGGTTTGCGGAAGACGAGTGGATTTCAGGCTCGACGATCTACACCGCACCGCAGCCGCGCCTGACACTCGAGGGCGGGTTCTCGTTCGGGCTGTAACGCTCGGCGAAACTTCTGGAATCGCTGTCAGAATTCCCCTTTTGGCGTTTCTGTGATGCGCTGCCTTTCTGTTCTGATAGAGGACGCGATGGCGGCGGCGATCGACATAATGCGGACGGAGTTTGATGCGGCGTGTCGCCACATGCTGGCACTGGCGCTGGTCTATGGAGAGCGTCGCGGGGCGATGCGGCCCGTTGGGTTGGGATGGATCGCCAGGCGCTACGGGACCGGGTCTGTCACTACAACAAGGGGGGGTGGCCGGGCAGTGCAATCGCACTTGGAGCCCTATAGCCGAGTTGTCCGTCCGCAAAAATGCCTCGGCCATCTCAAGCGCGCTTGTAGCAATCAAAATGCGCTCCTTTTGAGGCGCATCGTGTCGGTCAAGAGTATCAAAACTTCAAGTGCGATTGCCTTGGCCGACCGGGCTCTCGGATAATCATGCCCATGCGAGCGGTCATGCTGCAGATGATAGGGTCGCAGTTTGACGCGCTCAGCAAGTTGCCTACCGCAGTCCAGAACCGGCGATGATCGGAGTCCTCTGCCCAGAGCGCTTGCAGCAGAAAACCCATCGCCGATGCTACGGCGTGTCGTCAGTTAAGCAGAATGATGATTGAGACGAACTGGACCGCTGTGCGAAAGGTTGATTTCAACTTGTCGTAGCGTGTTGCGATAGCCCTGAACTGCTTCAGCTTATTGAAGAATCGTTCGATAAGATTACGCTCCCTGTAGAGAGCGAAGCCTGTTTCCCGTTAGGTCGTTCTGTTGCTTTTGGGCGGAATGACCGGAGTAATCCCGCGCTCTGTGAGCCGATCAATCAGTCAGTCTGTCGGCATCATACGCCTTGTCAGCCAGGAAGGCATCCGGTTCAATATTGTCCAGCATTGGTTCCGCCAGGCTGATATCCGCATCCTGACCCGGTGTAATGTCGATCTCCATGGGATTGCCCAACGCGTCACAGATGGGTGGATCTTTGTGGTCAGACCGCCCCGGGATCGCCCGATGGCCTGATCCGAGCCCCTTTTTTGAGGGCTCCGGCACTGTGCTGATGCGCCCGGACAATGGTGCTGTCGATCAGCATGTATTCATTGTCGTGATCCGCGGCCAGATAGCGAAAAATCCTCTCGATCACACAGCTTTCACCCCAGCGGCGCAGACGCCGGTGGACGTTTTTTCAGTCTCCGAAACGGACAGGAAGATCACGCCACGGGATGCCCGCGCGATAGCGATACAGCACGGCTTCCACGAAAAGACGGTTATCCGCGGCCGTGCCGCCAACATGACCCTCCCGACCGGGAAGAAGGCCTTTCATTCGCTCCCACTGGTCATCGCGCAGACCGTATCGCCGCATCTGTTGCTCTCCCTCAAAGCCGGGAAAACTGTCAGCACAGGCAACCAGAAAGTACAACCCTTACGTCATACTCCCAGAAATTAACTGATGACACGCCGTAGGAGCGTCGAATGAGATCTCGCGCAAACGGCAATCCATTCCGATCATGTAGAACGGCTGATGACACTCCCTGGTATCGACATGGTCCTGGGCGAGGGATTGATGGCGGCTAGGGGCGACCGGAAGAGGGGGAGACCGCAACGCTCATGGTCGCAGCCTCTTGCGGCCCAAAGGGCGGCCAGCCTCCATGTCTGCGATCTTTTCATGCAGCAGTTCACGCTCGATCATGACCTCGCCGAGCTTTGCCCTGAGGCGATTGCTCTCCAGAGTTTCGCCGTCGGTCTGACGGGGCGCATGACTGGCCTCGCCCCCGGAAAGGAAGGCGTCCTGCCATCCGCTCAGGGTTGCGGACATCACAGGCCGAGCTCGCGCGAGACCATCTCCAGTTCCTCACCACGCAGCAGACCTAGCACAGCCTCCTTCTTACGACGGCGTGACATCCGTTCACTATCCTCTGGTCATTTCGCGTCGTTCTTCAGGTCGTTCGTCATCGTGACAACCTCCGCACGTATCTCACGTGCTTATCGGCTGTGTCAAAAAAACCGGGAGGCGGGAGAACCCAGATCAGGTCACTACGTCGAACCCATATCCGTTAACCATCATGTATAATCCAGGCCAGTGAGATATTGTCCGGCCCTTTCCACGGACCGAAATATTTTCTGCGCGATCTCGTAGGTGAGAGCAGTGCTTTCCGGACCGAGAAATTCGAGTATTTCCTGCTCCAACTCTGCAGCAATTCTCAAAATGTCCCGCGTGCAGTTATGCCCGGCTTCCGTCATGGCAATATAGTGAGAGCGTTTATCGTGCTCGTCAGGATAGCGGATGATGAGCCCTTTTTTCTCAAGCATGCGAAGAGTACGGACGACGGAGGATTTGTCGAGCTGTAGCGCATCGGCGATCTCTTTCTGACGCATCGGGCTGTTATGCCTTTTGAGTTCCAGAAGGGGCTGCCAGGTTGCATCCGTCACGCCGAACGGACGCAGTCGAGCGTCGAGGATTTGCCGCCATCGTCGAGCGATGAGGCTGAGCTGACGACCAAGCGAAATCGCTTCAACTTCACGACTTCCTATCATTCTTCGTCATCCATTCCGCCGAAGGGTTTCCCCGGCGAGACGAGTTGTCCGGTCGCATGCGCAAGAGCGGCTGCCTTGGTGAAGAGATCGGCGCGGCTGACGGCCAGTGCAGCCTGGGCACCATAAAGGGCCGAGATCGCGTTGGACGCGTCTGTAAAAGTGCCAACGCCGTGAGCATAGGACTGCGAGGCGCTATCGAATGCCGTCAGGGCAGCGTTTTGCAGGGCTTCCGCCGAACGAACCTGCGCAAGGGCGGTTTCCAGTTCGTCCTGTCCATCGGCAACTTCACGCTCCATGGCAATCTGATCCTTTTCCAAGGTTGCAGTTGCTTGGGCTTCGCGGGATTCGGCCATGTGGATGGCGTTTGCGCGCAGGCCTCCCTGAAAAATCGGCCACGTCATTTGCAGAAAGGCTTGCGTCTGCGGTTGTGCGATCGCGGAAGCGGGAGCAGACTGGGCGGTTCCGTATGTCTTGAGTTCGCCCAGATATGCCGACACGTTCGCTGCGAGTGAAATGCGTGGCCTCAGGCTGGCTCGGGCACTTTTAACTGCAGCTTCTTCGGCCCGGAGCTTAGCGACATCGGCCAGAATGTCGGGACGCGCTCTGAGAGCCTCTTCGATCAGTTTGTGAACTGCTTGCGCGGGTATCTGCGGAAGGCGCTGTTCGTTAGTGGGTTGAATGTTCAACTGTGCGGTGGCGGGCAACCCAATCGTTGCAAGAAGTGCGTGTTTCGTGGCGTGTTCTGTATCTTCCGCCTTGTCACAGTCATAGTTCGCCTGCGCAAGATTGCGTTCAGCGATGGCGACGTCAACGACGGTTGCTTCTCCGTTGTTACGGCGCGCATCGGCAGATCGCAATAGCACGGACGCGTTTTTGGCGGCAGCTTTCGAGGCGCCCACGATGGCCTGTGCGGCCTGATGGGCATAGTAAGCGCGGATCACATCGAGGATGAGTTCCTGATGCATCGCCGTAAATCCGAAATTGGCGGCAAGCGCGGTCTGCTGGGCTTGCTGGACGAGTGCACGCGTGTGGCCAAAGTCGAGAAGAAGGTAGTCGAGTTCGAGTTTCGGAAAGACCGCCGCTCCGTTCGACGTCAGATATCCACGGCTCGAAAGATAATTGGGCAGCGGAAACGCCAGACGCTGAAAACCGCCCATCGCGGAAAGGGTCAACTGCGGAAGAAGTGCCGCTCTCGACATCCCGACGCCGATTGCCGCCTGCCGGGCCGCCTCCCAGGCGATGCGGGTCTGGGGATTATGACGTTCGGCAATGTCGATCATCTCCGCGAGGCCGACTGGGTTGCCGCTGACTTCGCTCGCGGACGACAGGGCATCATCTTGTGCTGCTACGGCCTCCGCTCCTGTTCCCGGCTCGCGCGGTGTCACAAATCCCTGAGCCGAGGGGGGAATCCTTAGCCCGGTCGAAGCGGCCGGACGCCAGGGATCGGCCGGACTGTCAGGGGCCAGATCACGCGTATCGTTGCACGCCGTCAGAGCGAGGCACAGGGCGGAGCAGCCGCATAGAGCGAATGCTTTTATCGTGAATGTCTTGACTGGCGGCATCGAAATTAGGCTCGGGCTTTGTGAATGTTCAAGGTTGGCATGGATGTCTGCGATGCGAGACCGGGTACGAGATCCCCAAGTATAAGCCTCAGGTGCTGGTCCAGCACTCTGAACCAGATTTCTCTTTGTGGGTCCGAGGGCAAGTCGGGAGGCTGGGGGAGGTCCCGCAGAAGGTCGCGGCCGTTTTCTCCGTCGCTGACCCACAATGCGAACTCGTCGAACCAGTTTTTCAATTTTTCCTCATGCGTCCGCACGATGTCGTCTGCGGGGGGATTGATGTCGGCGAGAAGGGCGATCGGCACCGCAAGCATCTGAATGGCTGTGATCATGCGTTCGTCGATCTCGCGCACTTCATGGGGATCCCCGAAGCGAAAGACTTCCAGGGGAGCGTTCGCGATGGAGCTCCGGACTGCGGCGATGGCCTTGCCAAAATTTTCACGCTCGATCTCTTGTCCGGTCTCCAGGAGAGATTCAGGATCTTTACGTCGATATATCAGCAGGCTGCCCAGAAGGCGTGTCGCGTTGACCAGATGTCGTCGGGCTGTTGCCGTGACACTGACGGGCCAGAGCGAGACCGAGACAAGATAGACCACGATATTGCCAATCAGGATGCCGACGACGCGGTCGCGTCCCGTTTCCATGTCGAGCGTCGGCCCATAGCCTTGCAAAACGGTCATGAAATACGCGAGCGCTATCTGGACGCCGGCATAAGCGATGCGATCACTGCCGCTCTTGATCCACCCGGCCAGCAGCGTGACAGGCACGACAGCGAGTAGAAGTTCGGTGCAGTCCGTCATATAGGGCATCAGCAGGAGGATCGTGCCGATGCCGAATGATGCGCCGACCAGTGCGCCAATTATGCGCAGAAGCATCTTGTGTACGGTATCGCCGACAGTTTCCAGAGAGACGAGGAAACATGTGACGACGCAGGTCTGGATGCCCGGCCAGGAGGTGGCGCGCGTGATGACGTAACAGATCGCCACGCACAAGGCGATCCGTACGGCGGCCTGTGCGTAGGCAGGGTTTTTGAAGGCGTCCGGCTTGAGATAGGTCCGGGCCGGAGCTGGGGCTTCCGGCACGAAACCAAGCTTTTCGGTGTCCGGGACCAGAATGAGTGATCGAATGATCGTCAGGGCCCGCGCCAGTTCCGTGCCAAGGGGAAAACGTAACGGGTCCGTATGCATCGTCTCCCTGGCGATCGCAGAGAGATCTATATCGTCAGCTTCCAGACCCTGCAGGTCCCGTCTCCGGTTCTCAAGGGCCGCCGCGCACAGGCGGGCCTTGCGGCCCACGGCTCTCATGAAGGCGTCGTCGCGCTCTTCAAGCAGCGGCTGGAGATACACCGTGATCAGGACGAGGCGCGTTATGGTGCGGATCATTGCGATTCCCGCGCGGCGCTCCAACAGGTCCGGATGAAGCCTCGATGCGAGATCGTGAGCGCGTCTGAGCCCCACACCCCCCTGCTGCGCAAAACGATGCAGGGGGCGAACGGCGTTCGGAATATTCTGTGCCTCGCAGAAATCAGCGAGTGCATTGAGGCGCGCAACTAGGCCGTTTCGCAGTGCCACGAGCGGATCGTGCCCGGCAAGCTTGTTCGTCACGACAAGCAGCGTGATGCCGATCAGGAAAACGAAGCAGATCCACAGCAGGAGATGCAGCATTGATTCCTCGGGCGGAAGAAAGGCCGCGTCTGGGACGATGCTGTCTGTGGTGTTGCCGACAAACCCGTCCAGCGAATACCCGACAGCGTCGAGAATATCCGCGTTCATCGCCATATAGACGATCCAGAAGAACAGGATATTGAACAGCGGCCCAAGAGTTGCCGCCTGTGACATAAATCCCGCGCAGAGCGTCAGCATGAGCATGCACGGAAGTCTCAGTCCGGGCTCCGACAGGCTGAGCATCAGAAAGACGATCGTCAGGAGCGTTCCTGCAATAATCGTCGTACCCGCCATGAGGACCGTGCTGGTGTTCGAGACGGCGTCGTTCCCGGAGAGAAAGAAACTGATGATGATCAGGATCGACAGCATCGGAATACGAAAGGTTTCTCCGATCGTGATCGCGATGATGACCTGTGTCAGAAGAACAAGCGTATTGCGCAATCGCCCGGGTGTCGGGAGCATTTCCGCCCGGAACGCTCCAAAGGAGCCCTGTCGGCCGCCTCCGTCCATCTGCGGCAGCGGTGGCAGTTCCCTCGGCGAGGGGCCTGCGCTCATGGCATCACGACCACGACCACGGTCGCACCGATACGCATCAGACGCGATGGAGGATCGCGCAGAAGAATACGCACTGGAAAACGCTGGGCGATGCGCACCCAGTTAAGTGTGCGCGGAACTTTCGGCAGGCCACCTGCGCTGGCGCCTTCGTCCGGGACGACGCCGGCGTTCAGGCTGTCCACGACACCGTAGATTGGCTCATTCGGCTTTGCCATGGCGTACACCTTGACTTTCTGCCCCGGGGCAAGCGTGGAAAGCTGGGTTTCGCGAAAATTGGCGATTGCCCACCAGCGTTCATCGTCAACCAGAGTGAACACAGGATGTCCGGTGGTTGCGAATTCACCTGCGGCAACCGTGAGGTCAGTGACGATTCCATCGCACGGAGCGCGAACGGTCGTCAGGCGCAGGTCGCGCTGAGCTTCCCGCAGGACGGCCTGCGCGGCCGCAAAGTCCGCTCTCAGGGGCGCAACGCTCCGGATAGCTTGCTTGGCCGAAAGAGCCCCTTGAAGCGCCGACTGAAGGTTGGCTTCCGCGCTGCGGGTTTCAGCGCGCGCCCGATCCAGCGCCTCGTGAGTCACGAATCCCTGCCGCGTCAAGGGTTCGAGGCGGCCTTGCGTGGCTTGAGCGAGGGAAAGGCGGGCACGCGCCGCGCTGACACTGCTGGCCTCGGCCTCGGCGCGCGAGACCTGGGAACTGACCTGATTGGTCTGAACCTCGATCTGGGCGTTGAGGTTGTCGACCTGCGCTTGCGCCTGCTGCACCCGATATTCGAACGGTTCGCGGTCAATAACGAACAGCACCTGTCCACGCTGGACATGCTGGTTATCCCGGACGGACATGGAAACGATCCGTCCGCTGACTTCCGGCGCGAGGTGAACGATATCTGCCGCGAGATAGGCGTCCTCCGTCCTGGGCCGCTGGTGCAGTCGGTCGAGAACGAGGATGCCGAGAACGGTACACCCGAACAGGGAAAGGATAAGAAGCGCAGTTCCGCCGACGCGGGCTGGGGAAGGATGAAAACGTCCCATGGCTCAGTTTCCGAAAACTAGAAGCCATATGAGGAACGTCACACAGAGTGCAATCAGCAGGTATGTCAGCATGGGAACTGGCACGGCGTCCTGCATGCCGAACATTCCGATCACGGCCCGAAGCAGGGCGGAAGCTACGGTTCCGAGTATGATGCAGACCATCCAGGACGGGAAGAAAGATCCCAGAACATTCTGTAGGGGCGCTGAAGTGCAGCCTGACAGAAGAAGAGGAACAAGCGCTGTCAAACCACGCGAGCGCCAGACTGCTTCGTTACGAACCATAAAATTGCCTCGCATGGATGTGCTTGCCGGAGGGAGAGAAGTCGTTGACGTCCGCTAATGCAAAACTCGTTGGCATGTCAACCAGAATGATTCTAAGTTATTTCCATCGTCGGCTAGAGTATCCGTGGTGATCACGCCTCTTTTGGTGTCCTGAGGCGGTCGTTGCGTTGGAGGGCGTCAGCGAGGACGACGAGCTTTCGCATGACTGTGGCGATGGCGATCTTGGCGTGTTTGCGGGTGCCGATGAGGCGATCGCAGACACGTTTGAGGTCCGGGTTGAATCGCATGGCGACGAGGGCAGGCCTGTGGAGGGCCTGACGCAGCACGGAACGGCCGGCGCGAATGGTGCTTCTGCCGGACCATTTGCAGGATTGCGGCGTCATGGGCGCGAAACCTTCGAGGACCGCGGTCTAGCCTTCCTCCATGGCACCGAGTTCGGGCATGTCGGCCATCAGGGCATGATCGTGACGGCCCCCAGGCTTGGGACGCTGGGCCAGCACCTGTTGCCGCCGGGCCAGCACGGTATCACTGGCGATCAGTGCTTCGATAGCGGTATCGACCGAGATGAGTTGGGCCTCGACCACAACGAGACCCGTTCTTGGCATGGCTGGCACCGCCACGTCTCGCTGGTCATGCTGGCCTACGCCATGATGGCCGCCGTGCGCTCCCAGGCCAACGCCGCGGCGCTCAAAAAAAGCCCGTTGCCAACACGCAGAAGCTCATCCGATGGTCGATCCAGGAAATCCGCCGCCTCGCCATGAAGGTCACCCAGGCTCAGGTCCCTATCTCGCATACCCTCTGATGGTCCGTCTTTCGACGGTCTCATCAAGCCGCCGCATACCTCGCCCACCTCAGAATGAAAGCGCAAATTTAGTGCTAGGCTTGGGCTCAGGGAATACGCAAATTCGTCATGCGTTTTCACGATGTCGGCTCGCCAGATCTAGGATCTGGAACGTTTCCGGTCGCGGACGATCGGCTTGCCGGGCCACTATATACGGGAAACCAATGATCTGATTTTACTGAATTATATTGCTGCCTGAAGTGAATGTCGGTATCGGTGCTTGCGTGCCCCCGCAACCATGAATTAAGCGACTGATATTGCACAATAAAACCCGCCCTCACAGGCGGGTTTTTTGTTGCCCAAAATCCACCGCAGGAAACACATAGGCAACAAACGGAATCAAAGACCAGCGTAGTTTCCGCCGGAATCACGGACGCGTGATGGTCTCGGGAGCGTATTCTCCTGGCCGTCAGGGTTATCGTCGAAGCAGGGCGATCGGTCCTCGTCCGCTGTCGGCACGTCGATCCGCTGCAGGTCTTCGGTGAAATCAGTTTCCGAAAATTGCTTGATGGAATCGAGCTGCGGTTTCAGGCCGCCTTGCATGCCCATCAGCCAGAACGACCGCCGGATGCCTTCCGATACCGTCGCGCCATCGCGGTTGTAGCCATAGAACGGGAACTGCGCATAAAGCCAACAGGCGTGGATATGCTATGGTGCTGTCATGCCTCAGATGACGTGCAACTCATCTAACGCCAATCGCCCCTGCTGTTCCTGGGCTCGAACCGATCCGCTGCTGCGCGCCTATCACGACGAGGAATGGGGCAAGCCCATTCGGGACAGCCGGATGCTGTGGGAAATGCTCTGTCTGGAAGGCTTCCAGGCGGGGTTGTCGTGGCTGATCGTACTGCGACGCCGTGACGGCTTTCGTCGGGCGTTCGCGAATTTCGATCCCGACATCGTCGCGCGCTTTGACGAGCACGATGTCGAACGCCTGATGGCCGATCCCGGGATCATCCGTGCCCGGGCCAAGATCGAGGCGACGATCGGTAACGCGCTTGCCTATCTCGCCATGCAGGAGCGGGGCGAGGACTTTTCAGGGTTCGCGTGGGGCATGGTGCCGGACGCGCCGATCCGGAACACGACCGGTGCCGTGCTGCCGCAGTCGCCGCTCTCGCAGGCGATGTCGAGGGCCCTGAAAGCGCGGGGATTCAAGTTTGTCGGGCCGGTGATCGTTTACGCCTGGATGCAGGCGGTCGGGATGATCGATGATCATGACCCTGTCTGCTTCCGGCATCACCAGCATAGGGCAGGGTGAACGGGCAGACTTCTTCCGCGCCGACCGAGGCGCTGGCGGGACTGGTGGAACGGGTGACGTTTCACAACGCCGAGAACGGCTTCTGCGTCCTGCGGGTGAAGGTGCGCGGACAGCGCGATCTGGCCACTGTTGTCGGCCATGCCGCCATGATCTCGGCAGGCGAGTTCGTGCAGATGTCGGGGCGCTGGTTCAACGACCACACCCACGGCCTCCAGTTCAAGGCGGAGTTTCTGAAGGCCAGCCCGCCGACCACGGTCGAGGGCATTGAGCGCTATCTGGGCTCCGGCATGATCCGGGGCATCGGCCCGGTTTATGCGAAGAAGCTGGTGAAAGCATTCGGCGAGGCCGTGTTCGACCTGATCGAGCAGGAGCCCGGCCGTCTACGGGAGGTGATGGGGATTGGCCCGAAGCGGGCCGGACGGATCGTCGCCGGCTGGGCGGATCAGAAGGTGATCCGCGAGATCATGCTGTTCCTGCATAGCAACGGCGTCGGCACCTCGCGGGCGGTGCGGATCTTCAAGACCTATGGCCAGGACGCGGTTAAACTGATCAGCGAGAACCCGTACCGGCTGGCGAAGGATATTCGCGGGATCGGGTTCAAGACCGCGGATCAGATCGCCAGGAAGATGGGCATCGCGCCCGACGCCATGATCCGGGTACGGGCAGGGATTTCCTATGCGCTCGGCGAGGCGATGGATGAAGGGCATTGCGGCCTGCCGGTCGGGGAATTGCTGACCAGCACCGCTGAACTGCTGGAGGTTGCCACCCCTCTGATCGAGACGGCCCTCGCGCTGGAACTGGAAGCGGGAGATGTGGTCGCTGACAGTGTTGGCGAAACAGACTGCATCTTTCTGGCTGGTCTCTATCGCGCCGAGCAGAGTATTGCCGAACGGCTGCGCGCCTGCGCCGTCGGTCGTCCGCCCTGGCCGGAGATCGATGCTGACAAGGCCATGACCTGGGTGGAAAGGAAGACCGGGCTGGCTCTGGCCCCCAGCCAGCAGGAGGCGGTGCGCCTGGCCCTGCGCAGCAAGGTCCTGGTGATCACCGGTGGTCCCGGTGTCGGCAAGACCACGCTGGTCAACGCCATCCTGAAGATCGTGACGGCCAAGGGCACGGACGTGCAGCTCTGCGCGCCGACGGGCCGCGCGGCGAAACGCCTGTCGGAAAGCACGGGGCTGGAGGGGAAGACCATCCACCGCCTGCTGGAGACGGACCCAGCAACCGGCAGTTTCAAGCGGGACGATACCAACCCGCTGATCTGCGATCTGCTGGTCGTGGACGAGGCCAGCATGGTGGACGTGCTGCTGATGCGCTCCCTGCTGCGTGCATTGCCCGATAGCGCAGCCCTGCTGATCGTGGGCGACGTGGACCAGTTGCCGTCGGTCGGACCGGGGCAGGTGCTGGCCGACATCATCGGCTCCAACGCCGTGCCGGTGGTGCGGCTGACGGAGGTGTTTCGCCAGGCAGCGCAGAGCCGGATCATCACCAATGCGCACCGGATCAATGAGGGCAGGATGCCCGAACTGAGTGCGGAAGAGGGATCGGATTTCTACTTCGTCGAAGCGGCCGACCCGGAGATCGGGCTGCGCAAGCTGCTGGCGCTGGTGAAGGACCGCATCCCGGCGCGGTTCGGGTTGGACCCGGTTCGCGACGTACAGGTGCTTTGCCCGATGAATCGGGGCGGCCTTGGGGCGCGGTCCCTGAATATCGAACTGCAGCAGGCGCTGAATCCGCCGGGCGAGGTGAAGGTCGAACGGTTCGGCTGGACCTATGGGCCGGGCGACAAGGTGATGCAGATCGCCAACGATTATGACCGGGATGTCTTCAACGGGGACCTCGGCGTTATCGACAGGATTGATGTGGAAGAGGGCGAACTGACGGTCTTATTCGATGGTCGGGAGGTCGTTTATGGTTTTGGGGAACTGGACGAGCTGGTGCTCGCCTACGCCACGACCATCCACAAGAGCCAGGGATCGGAATACCCGGCCGTCGTCATCCCGCTGGTGACCCAGCATTACGCCATGCTGGCGCGGAACCTGCTCTATACGGGTGTGACACGGGGGCGGAAGCTCGTTGTGCTGGTCGGGCAGAAGAAGGCGCTGGCCATCGCCGTGCGGAATAAGGGCGGGAGGCGGCGGTGGTCGAAGCTAAGGGAGTGGTTGGAGAACGTGCTTTTCTCATGAGCCGCAAGCTTCGATTTCCGCTTTTGTCCTCAAATGTGACATTCAGAACAAAAAAACTTCCGGATAGCGGATATGGTTTTGACTGAAGCATTCCATCGAGGCGCATAGGAACTGCCGTGAATACAGGACTAAAAGGCGGTTCTTTATCGCTTATTATGAATCAGAAACGCCTTAATAAGGAATGTAGCTCTAACGGAAGACACGCCATGTCTCGTTGTCGGTCATTCAGTGGCCGCCCCGCGTAAATCTCATTGAAGCGCGACCTTTATGGCATCGGCTGAAGTCGGGAACTCCAGTGCGACGGACTGTTGATCGGCGTCATAGACGACTGCCAGAGTATGGCCTCGTTCGATCACACTCTGAGACAGTCGTCTCGTCACGCCATGCACAACAATATGGTAGCTGTGCCACCACGGTGTGTAACTTCCCTCCGGCTTGCCGATGCTGACGTCGATCGAACCGTCAGAATGTTGCATGCACGTCAGATCTGTGCGGCTATAGGCGCCATTGCGATAATCGAAACTGTGCCCGTCGTCCGCATAGACACTACCATGACAGTTTGCACCCGGATACACGTCGATTTCCAGCGGCCCCTTTGGTGTTTCGTCTGTGCTTTGCACGAGGGCCTGACGCGGAATGATGCTGCCCGCGCGAACGAACACCGGCAGCTGGTCAAGGCGCGGCGTGACCGGCAGCGCGTGTGGCGAGGCGGCGCCCTCGTCCTTCAGGGTGAGAAACATCCCGCTCGCCCCCCAGAGCTTGAGCGGCTTCACGCCGGAGACAGGCTTTCCGGTCCAGTAGTCATACCAGCCGCCCGCCGGCAGAGTGACCGAGTAAGGCGCGGGAGATTCCGGCGTGGGTGGCGGTGCCACCATCAGGGATGGGCCCCACATGAACTGTCCCCAGGCGGCCAGATCGAGCGGAATACCGTTCAGGAGACCTTCCGGAAACTCCATGAACAGTGGGCGAATCATCGGAATGCCTGTGCGGGCCGCTTCCTCTGCGAGCGTGTAATTATAGGGAAGCAGGCGATAGCGTTCTTCGATGAAACGGCGACGGATGTCCTCCTGCGCCTTGCCGCCAACCCACGGCTCCTGTGGCTGGCTATCCTCGTCGCTATGATCTCGTGCCAGAGGCTGGAACATGCCGATCTCGATCCAGCGGGTCAGAAGATCGGCCGACGGCGATCCAGCGAAACCACCGATGTCGGCACCGGCAAACGCAAAGCCGCCTAACCCCAGGCTTTCCAGCATCGGCACGGTCAGACGCAGGTGATTCCAGTTGGAACTGTTGTCTCCGGTCCAGGTCGTTCCGTAGCGTTGGCCGCCGGCATAGGACGCGCGGGTCATCACATAGGGACGTTCGTTGGGCTTGAGCGCCAGCAATCCCTCATAGGTCGCGCGGTGATTCTGCATGCCGTAGATATTGTGGATCTCGGCATGCAACGCTTTGCGCGATGCGAACCCCGGCTCGTCGATGCGATGAATATTGTCCAGCGGCATCGTCTTGGTGGGCGTATCGAACACGGCTGGTTCGTCCATGTCATTCCAGAACCCCGCGATACCATCGGTCAGGTAGAATTGCCGATAAAGCGCTCCCCACCAGTCGCGCGTGGCTTTCTGCGTAAAGTCCGGGAAGAGTGCCGGTCCCGGCCAGACCGGGGCGATATAGTTGGTGCCGTCGGCCTTCTTGACGAACCGGTCCTGCGCGATCCCCGTGTCATAGGGCGCATAGCCCGCATTTGGGTGATCAGCGATGTGAAGGTCTGTGATGGCAATGGTGTGGACGCCTTCCCTGGAGAAGGTCTGTACCATGTCGTGAAACCGTGGGAAGGTCTTCGGATCGACGGTGAAGGGCCGATAATTCTGCTGGTAGTCGACATCGAGCCACATCGCATCCGTCGGGATCCGGTCCCTTTTGAGGTGGGCCACGATATCGCGAACGGACGCCTCCGTCGGATATCCCCAGCGCGACTGCTGGAATCCCAACGTCCAGCGCGGCGGCATTGCGGGGGTTCCCGTCAGCCAGGCATATTGCCGCTCGACGTCTTTGGGTGTCGGTCCTGCCATCACGTAGTAGTCGATCGGGCCGTTGTCGGCGGCGATTGTCACCTGTCCCGGCTTCTCGTGGCCAAAATCGAACGTGGTGCGCCAGGTATTGTCGAGGAAGAAGCCGTAATAACCCTGTCGGGTATACCCGACGAAGAAGGGGATATCCTTGTAGAGCGGGTCATGCCCCTCCTGGAAGCCATAGCTGTCCGTGTTCCACATGGCGAAGCTGCGACCCAGCAGATCGAGCGGGCCAAACTTGTCGCCGAGCCCGAAATAATGGGCGTCATCGGGAAGCGATTTCCCCATGGAGAAGCCCGCGCCATCCGGGTCCGCGCGGAAAGCCTGCCTCCGGTCCGCCATCAGGACGCGGCCAGTCTTGCGATCAGAAATGACGATTGCGCCGCTTTCCTGGTCGACCGTGACCTTGATTACACTCGTTGTGAAGCCTGCGATTTGGCCGCGCGTAAAACGTTCGATTGGGGCACGTGACTCGCGCGACGTTCCGAGTGCGGCCCAGGATTCGTCGGGCGGGGGTCGGTTGCCATTTCGCCCGATACGAACACGAACGATGTCGCCGCGCAACGCCGCGATCTCGATGACTGCCCCCCTTACCTTGTAGACGGAAGCATTTGGTTGCGTGCCCAGCGTAGGAAGACCTTCAGCGCTGAGCGCCGGGGACGCCAACGCCACAACAACCGATATTAAGAACCGGAGCGTTCCGAGACGCCGTCTCAATTTTGATTTCCGGTCATGCGTTCTCTGGCACCTCGCTCAGTCTCTCATGGGCCTCATAGCCGCGAGCCTAACTTATCAAGCGACATATGAACGGTGAGTTGATGCGCTTGTCGAGAGGATGCTCATTGGAGACGCGCTCGGCGACGTGCAATCGAACATTCATTTCCGCTCTCTTTCGTTAGTTTATCGTTAACCCTATGGAAATATAACGGTTATGACGGACTAACATCGGGTCAGCGCGGGTCACACTGTGAGGGAGGGCTATAACGTTATGGCTGACACTTCTGACGACCAATTCGTGAGGTCCGATTATCGACCCAGAGGCAACCTTGGGAAACCTCTTCTTCGACTATAACCGATCAATAATCATCGTTAATGATCGCTGCCTGGAAGACTCTTAAGTTTCTTCATAAACGTGGCGAAGTGAGGAAACAGGCCCGAAAACATTTCATCGTCCCGATACCTGAGAAGAACGTCTCCGAGCAGCTTTATGCCGACGGTCAGCTGCGCCGCGTCGTCCCCCGATACGATCGCGAGGGAGTCGACACGTCTAATCAATTCCTGAAGATCATCACGGCTTGATAATTCGAAGCTGATAGACTGACCAGAGATACTCCAGCCCGCCTTTTTTTCCTGGTCGTGACGCTCGATATCAATATGGTAGTTGAAGGGCATCTTCAATTCCTTGTTCCCAAAAACAGACTACGGTGACGGTGGAATATTTGCGGATCGATTGGCTGGCGACCCGGGTCGTCTGCGTGGCAGTACCGTGCGCAGCAGTGCTGCAATTGTGGGCATCATTCGCGGGCGCTTGAGACGCGGGTCATATCCGGAAAAACGCCGGGCATTTTCTGACAGACATACACCCAGGATATCACGCAGGCCGATATCGGTGTCAGAGACGTCTTTAGTGCCAGAAATAGTAAAGTTGTTGTCCTGGTCATGAACTTCACCGTTGCCATCCAGGGTCCGGACCATTCCGATGCGCTCATATGCGAGAAAAAGCCACACGGCTAGCACCCGGAACTCGAACCGAACTCGCCGGTACAGCGTCAACGTGGTGCGATGCCAGGCCAGCCAGTTGGCGAACAGCAGGATATGGCGGCATTCTTCCTGCATGACCGGTTCGAAAGTCTCGATCAGTTCTTCAGGAAACAGGCCGGATCGCCCGGCCAGCTCGAAGAGGCCGAACGCAAAGAAGCTATCCACGCATTCCGAGAATCCGGTCACGAGATAAGCCCATTCGGCGTCACGTGGAACGACATACGGAGGCTCTGGCGCCATGCCGATCTGATAGGCTTCCACGAGCTTCGTCAGCACTTCCTTATGACGGTTTTCTTCCCAGGCATTCCGCGCGATTGCGTCTCGCATTTCGGGGTCGGTCATCGTCGCGGCATAGGCTGCCATCCGGAGGCGCGCTTTCCCCTCGGTTTCCACCGCAATATCCCAGATGGGCAGGGATGTTATTCTTTTGAGCGTTTCCGGGTCCAGCTTCGGCCAGGCGATGACCGAGGGGCGGTAAGGATTGAACGTCTCGCGAAACATATCGGCGACAGCACGCTTATGGTCCGCCGTGCCGGGTCTCAAGGTTCCGGATGTGGTCGCTCGCCAGTGCCTCGCCCGGTAATCGGCTTCGGCGATTGTGAAGGGGTTCTCAGGCTGAGCGCGCGTTTCCATGGGCAAATGCCCATAAATTTTTACAAGCTCTGCCTCATCCGGCGTGCGCCCCGAGGGCAGCCCGCGTTTTTCGGATAGAAAGCGCTTGGCCAGACGACCTGCTATGGTGCGCAACATCGCACAAATCCTCGGTTCTGTCGGAAGATCTTCCCAACCGGAGTCTTACATATCGGTCGCACCAGTCTGGTACGGCGCCTGAGGGACGGTCGCTTCATAACGCGTCCGCTTTTCTGACCTCGAGGATGATCCCCTCAAGCATCGCCTTGAGCTGCTTCTGTCTGGTCGTCGACAATCGCGACGACGCGAGGTCGTTCACGCTCGCGGCGGCCTCGAGCGCCTGATCCTTCAGTTGCATCGCGCGCTCCGAGGGCACGATAATCTGCGCGCGCCCATCGGTCGGATGGGGACGACGCGTGATCAGACCATCGCGTTCCATCCGCCCAAGCGTGTTGCCCATTGTGGCCTGCTCGATATCCAGCCGCTCCACCAGGTCGCGCTGGGTAAGATCTTCGGCAACCCAAAGCTGCTGCAGGACCATGAATTGCGCGACGGCGAGGTCAAGGGGCGCCAATGCGCGTGCCAGAGTCTGTGTCAGAACCCTTGCGCACCGATTGACCAGATAGCCCATGGATTCGACGGGCTGCTCGTCGCAGGCAGAAATGGAATCCTTTTTCCGTTGCACAGCGTGCTGTCCTTATATACATAGCGTGCTGTTGTTATTTGTAGCGAAAGGCGTCTGACGATGCAAGCCCTACCCGATCGAGGGGAAATCCCTGCAAAAGGCACGGCTCCCACAGGCGCAGCATTTATAATGAACGCTACGCCGGTCCACTGAGACAATGGACAAGACACCCCTTATCGGCCTCGCGGGCGCTATCACGCTCGCGATGATGACCGAACTGAATGACCAGATTTCGTCTCAGGCACTGGTCGATATCAGTGGGGCGATCGGTATGAGCCATGATCCTGCCACCTAGTATGAAAGCCTGTACACCTCCGCCGAAATCATCGGCATGGCGTTGTCTCCATGGTGTGCCGTAACGTTTTCACTGCGTCGTTTCGCGCTGTTTGTTGTCGCGCTGTGCTGCCTCTCGACTCTCGGCCTGATTACGACCGGCTATCCGATCGTGCTTTTTGGCTTGCGCGTTTTACAGGGTCTGTCCGGTGGTTTTGCCATCCCCCTATTGATGACGACGGCGCTGCGCGTGGACGGGATCGTCGATTCCGTGCCGCCGGGATCGGGGGCCGCGTTCGAGCCGATCGCGCCCGAGAACGCGACCGGCAACTTCACCAAGATCGTCCAGCGCCTGCCGGTCAAGATCGTGCTGGCGCCGAACCAGCCGCTCGCAAGGCTGCTGCGCCTGGGCATGTCGGTCGAGACCACGGTCGATACGGGTCTGGCCGACGTCGCGGCGCACCAGAATACGGCGCCGGGCACGGTGACCGCGAAATGATCCGCCATCATCGCCTCCGCACAGTCCTTTGCGCCACGGTGTTTGCCCTGACGGGCTGCGCCGTGGGGCCTGATTTTCATGCGCCGCAGATCACCAGCCCGCACCAGTGGGGCTTTGAGCCGCAGGCGCGCAGCCGTCTGGTCTCGGGCCCGATCGACACGCAGTGGTGGCACAGCTTCCGCGATCCCGTGCTCGACAGCCTCGTCGATCGGCTGGCGGCGCAGAACCTCGACCTGCAGACGGCGGGGCAGCGGATCGATCAGGCCCGTGCACAGATGCACGTCGCGGCCTCGGCCGGGCTGCCGCAGGTCTCGTGGGCCGGAAACTATGATTATCGCCGCCTCAGCACGCACGGCATTTTTTCGCTCGCCCAGCCACAGCCCAATGCGAACTTTCAGTTCGACTTCTTTTCCGAGGCCGTCAGCGCGGGCTGGGATCTCGACCTGTTCGGCATGATCCGCCGCGCGGTCGAAGCACAACGCGCGGGCGAGCTGGAATCGCTCCAGGCCCGGCGCGCCGTGGCGCTGGCCGCCGTCTCGGATCTCGCCACCAGCTACATGCAGCTGCGCGGCGTGCAGGAACAGGCCCGGATCACGCGCGCCAACCTGGCCCTTGCCCAGCGTAATCTCGCGCTCGTGCAGAGCCGGTTCGGCAACGGCGTCGCGACCACGCTCGATCTCGCGCAATCCCGCGCACAGGTCGCGCAGATCGCATCCGCCCTGCCCGATCTGGACGATCGGGAGGCAACCCTCATCAATGCGATCGGCTTCCTGCTCGCCCAGCCGCCCCGCGCGCTGGAGACCGAACTGAAAACGCCGGATATCCAGCCTCCGGTGCCACCCACCGTGCCGGTCGGCCTGCCGAGCGATCTTGCACGCCGTCGTCCCGACGTGCTGGTGGCCGAAGCGCGTCTGCATCAGGCGACGGCGGAAGTTGGCATGGCGCAGGCCTCGTTCTATCCGGATATCACGCTGACCGGGAACATGGGCACCGAATCCCTCTCGGCCGCCGACTTCTTTGCGCTGCCCGCGCGGCAGTTCGCGGCGGGACCTACGCTGAACCTGCCGGTCTTCCAGGGCGGACGCCTGCTGGCGACCCTGCATCTGCGAAAAGCCCAAGCGAAGGAAGCAGCGCTCGCCTTCCGTAAAACCGTGCTTGGTGCCTGGAACGACGTGGACAACGCGATGACGGCCTACACGCAGGCTCAGCGCACCCGTGAACAGACCCGCGAGGCGATGACGCAGAACGAAGCGGTCTTGTTCGCGGCACGTCAACGCTACGTCGAGGGTGCGGCCGACTATCTCAACGTCGTCGCAGCCCAGGGTGCCGTGCTGGCGAGTCAGTCGGCGCTGGCCGCCAACCAGACGAAGATCGAAACCACCCTCGTCGGCCTCTACCGCGCGCTCGGCGGCGGCTGGCAATACGCAGAGCCCGCACCAGGCACACAAGCCGCGCGTGCACAGGCGCATATCTCGACCAACCCGCAACCGGTGTTCTCAGGCGCCGCAGCGCTCATGCCATGACGACTACAGGACGTGACACCTGAACCGATTTCCAATTGTCAAAGACGTCCGCTTTGGCAACTTCGTGTCTGAGACCGGACAGACGGCTTTCCCCCCAAGCCGCCTGTCCGCTCAATGGAAGCGAAGCAGACACGCGGCGGCCGCCCGCATATTGGTCGTACCTCCTTCCGATTTACTTTTCTCAGAGCGGACAGTCCGCAGTCACTATTGAACCGACCCAATTGGCCATCACACGGGCGCGTTGTCTGGTTTGTAACACTTCCGAAGAACGTGTCGCGGGCAAGGCGGACGATTTGTATCACTCTGCCTAAAAACCCCGCCCTTGTGGAGCGCCGGCGAAATAGTCGGCTTTACAGAGACTTGAAAGAGTGGATCGGGCGCGGCCACGCCACACATCCGAGCACTCGGACGGGGCCGCGCAAAAATACTATCTTAGCGGAGGAAGTGGCTACATCGCGTGTTTCAGACCGGCGCGAACCAGCCATCTGT
Source organism: Neoasaia chiangmaiensis (assembly GCF_002005465.1). Classification (NCBI taxonomy): domain Bacteria; kingdom Pseudomonadati; phylum Pseudomonadota; class Alphaproteobacteria; order Acetobacterales; family Acetobacteraceae; genus Neoasaia; species Neoasaia chiangmaiensis. Next base: position 134,399 of record NZ_CP014691.1, read on the forward strand.
TCGCTGGAAAACTGGTAGCAAAGCCGGCCAGCATGGCCACCTGCATCCATATCCAGAAGCCGGCGTCCCAGATTGTGAGGTTCGGTGCTATCGCCAGCCGGAGACCCATGACGGCGAACATGCCAATCTCGAAAGCAGTGATGGACAACGTGTCAGCCTTTAGAGCCGCAAGAAAAGCATCCTTGGACGTCATGTCAGGCTGCATCGGGCGAATGGACCAGTATTGAAAAGCAATGCCGAGCAGGAAGGCCAGAACGAAATCCAGAATCCAACCGGCCGCGAGCTTCGAACCGAATAGCGTAAGCGAAAACGCGCCAGCCAGCGTCTCACCGATGAGATCGCCTAACACGCAGCCGCCGCCGCAATGCGTGGTACTGACTAAGGTGGCGCGTATTGAAACGTCGTGGCTGCCGGAAGAGCCGAGCATGTGCTGGTGGTGGTGAGCGCCCGCATGATCGCCTGTACGTTGCGAGCGACCAAGGGTCCGGTACAGCCAGCCGGCGATCGGGCCGAAGTAGAGGCCGGTCAGCGGCCATGTCATGTTCATGACCCCCATACGCTGGGGATGACTTCGGCAGTCGGCGGCGATCAGTATGACGGTGAGAACGCAGAGCGACAGCCACAAATCCGCAAGGATAATCATCGGGACACACCTGACATTCTTCGACATAGTGAACGTCAAGAGCGATGTGGGAAGAAAGTTGCCGCCGCCTCTTTCATGGGCGACCGAATCATGACGCGATTTCGCAACGATTTCGACGTTGGTTCCTTGGAGACAGCCTGATGGAGGAGGCGAACTGCGCCGGGATCGGCGGAGGAAAGCTGCTTCCGAGCGCTTGCAATCGGAAGCAGGCTGGCAGATTTCCTGAAGAGTTTCAGGCGCCGCGAGGCCTACGAAAGTCGAGGAGGACCGAACCCGCAACACCGAGATCTGGTTATGGGCGATTTGTAACCGGCGCTGCCCTGAGGCGCCACTGAGCGAAGTCACGTGACGACCTTCCGGGATCGCGCCTTGCTTGATCCAGAGCGCGTCCACTGAAGTATGAACCGGGATGGTCCGCGTGGGTCAGCGAGATTCGTCGATCAAGCTTGCCGATGCGGCGAAAAGGCAGCATAATATCCGCAACTTATGCGGTGATTGACATGTATATCCACGAGCATCGGGACTGGCCCCGTTTCATATGGTCCGAGCAAGCGATCACGGTACCTCTTGCGGCAGTGCGCCATCGTCAAGGACGCCTGATTGGTCGCATGGAAGCGCTCGGCCTCAATCTCCAGGCTGAGGCCAATCTCGCCACATTGACCGAAGACGTCATCAAGTCGAGCGAGATCGAGGGAGAGACGCTCGACAAGGAGCAGGTGCGGTCGTCGATCGCTCGTCGCCTTGGCCTGGATATTGGCGCATTGTCGCCTGTTGACCGGGATGTCGAGGGGGTCGTCGAGATGATGCTCGATGCTACCCAGAACTACGTTCAACCCCTGACGGCGGAGCGTCTGTTCGGCTGGCACGCCGCGCTGTTTCCGACCGGGCGAAGCGGCATGAGCCGGATTGTCGTCGGCGCGTGGCGTGACGGACGCTCGGGACCGATGCAAGTCGTCTCTGGACCGTTCGGGCGCGAGCGGGTTCATTTCGAGGCGCCCGTGGCATCAAGGCTACCTGACGAGATGGCGGCGTTCCTTGCCTGGTTCGAACAGGAACACAGTATCGATCCCGTGCTCAAGGGCGCTATCGCCCATCTATGGTTTGTGACCGTTCATCCGTTCGAGGACGGCAACGGGCGCATCGCCCGTGCCATTGCAGATATGGCGCTGGCTCGCTCCGAGGACGGACCGCAGCGTTTCTACAGCATGTCCGCCGGGATCCGCGTAGCGCGCAAAGGCTATTACGCGATACTCGAACGTACGCAGAGGGGGGACCTGGACATCACCAAGTGGATCCTCTGGTTCCTGGCCTGTCTCAGCCAGGCGATCGACGGTGCCGAGCGGGTTTTGGTCAACGTTCTACGAAAAGCCGCGTTCTGGAGGGTGGCCGAGCCACATATATCGAACGACAGACAGCGACTCATGCTCAATCGCCTGCTTGAAGGCTTTGAAGGCAAGCTGACCTCGTCGAAGTGGGCCAAGCTCACTAAAGTATCGCCTGACACCGCCCTGCGCGACATTGTCGATCTCATAGCCAAAGGGCTGTTGACCCGAGACCATGGGGGAGGGCGTAGCACCAGTTACTCGCTATCCACCATGGAATGAACAGGCCGCAGAGCGACGAGGATTTAGGCGACGGCGCAGAAGAGCCCTTCCAGATGCGTTATGTCCACCAGGTCTTTTAGAAAAGCAGGGAGGGCAGGGCCTTGCAAGTTGAGGGTTAATCCTGCTCCCGCAACCACTTACAGTTTCTGAAACCCCGCTAAGTCGCTGACTTGGCGGGGGCTTTCTATGTGTGAACTGAGGTCATCTTGTGGAAAGTTATTTAATTTTAGAGGCTTACGGGAAGTGGGTTCAAATCGAGTGTGGAACACCACGCAACCAATTGCGATTAGCTGCATCCCTTTGCCACGCGACAGTCAGCGATGGCCTCTAAATACAGGAGGTCGGACGCCAAATATCCATAGGGGAGAGCCGTAACTTAATCCTATTACCCATACATTCATCAGTCGAAGGGCGTGCCAGATGGAGGTCTGGCACGCCCGTTCATATTCGTGCAGTCAAACGGGACAGCACGCGGCTGACCCATATGACGGCCAGCCTAGTGGGCATCATGCGGGGTCGCCGCCATTCCCACCGCCATGCTTGATCCACCCCACAGTGTGGCTTCTCCCATGGTCCCGCGCTTATCGGGTCCGGGTCCCCATTTTAATTCAGGTGCTCGCTTCTTTACCAATCGAACCAAGTGGGTCGATTTCAGCGATCTTCTGGAATTCACAAAGGTAATCCTGTTGATGAGTTGCCATCCAACGGACTATCCGACTGTTTGCAAGGAGTTTGGCGATATAGCCGCGTGCCACGGTCAAATGCAGATTATCAATGCCGTAGGTTTCCTCGACAGACTTTACTTGTGTCTGAAGTGCTGCGAGTTCTCGTTCCATACGAGCAATCTGCTGACCTGATGGTGTCGCTCTACTCTCTTTTTTTCCTCTTTTGTTCGGTACGAGCTGGTTTTCTGACGTCGCGGCCCGCAAGGCTCGGGCGAACATGACTGTGAAGTTGTTCTGGCCGATCATGAGGTCAGCGGATTCGATCTGTCGTACAGCCGTCATCTGGCGCAAAATATCGAATACCTTCATGGAGCAGGGGGTATCTTTAAGCATTTCAGCCGCTTCGGGACTGATGCCGTCCAGTAGCCGGAAACGTCTCAATACCGCTTCTACCTGAATATTGAGTGCGGTAGCGATATCAGCTGACGAGACTCCGCGCTCCATGGCGCGTGCGATCATCCGATGTTCCTGGATTGGTGGTATACGATTGACCCGCTTATTGTAGGTATAGGTATCATCGTCAGGAGCCAGCAGACATTCGACTTCTGTGAAGCCGAGTTCCTTCATGGCTTCGATTCTTAAATGACCGTCAAGTAGAAACCATTGTTCGGCGTTCGTCGTATCTGCCGTCACAGCCGGGGACTCTATCGGGTGTCCGATCGCTTTTATGGAGGTCAATATCTGTGAATATGTGCGGCTCGATCTAATATCGGGCGGCAATGTCTTGAGTGGAATGATTGATGCTACAGGAATCGTGAGGAAATCCATGCCGAAAGCCATATGAATACGGCTATGCCCTCGATTGTTCACTTCATCAGTCATGCTCGTTTCCCGATACTCTGACTGTTAGAGCGCGAGGCATGGTCGCCAGCCCTTCGGCTCTAAGCAGGTTAATAAAGCCGTCGTTCGCGAGAAGATCCTTCAAGGCTTCAACGATGAACAGAAGTCGTGTCTGAGTAAAATCCGATTTCTTGACCAACAGACGCTGCTTTTCAGCCTCACGTTGATAGACCTGCATTAGATCAGCGGCCGTCATTCTACGACTGCTCGTTTTGCGCCCTAAACGCCCCGTTGGTAGACCTTTACGTTGGCTTTGCAAGCGCATCTCGAGCATTCGCCGGACCGCTGCCAGCTTCTTGCCCCTCAGCTTGCCCGTTTCATAGGCATCAAGGAGTAGGTTCTGGGCTTCTTCTGTTTCGGCCCGGGAAATCTCCATTGCCAGAGTAATAGGAATAAGGCCGGTTTCAACTGCGGCTAGAAGCCGCTCCTCACCACGATCGAGGAGGGAAGCGACCATGTTGACCCAGGAGGCTCCGACACCGATTTTTGTACCGATTGCCGTATCACTATAACCGCGTGATCGTAATGCGCCGACCTCGCGCATGAGATCAATGGGGCGCGGTGTACGTCGGGCGATGTTTTCGACCAAGCTCATGACGAGACACTCGCTCTCGCTCGCCTTGATGACCACTGCCGGGATATCTGGCTGGCCGAGCATCTGGAAGGCTTCCAACCGACCTTCGCCGCAAACGAGGTCATATCTGGGGCCATTGGCCGTATCTCGGCGACTTACGGTGATGGGCCGTTTCAAACCGATAGCTTCGATGTTGTTAACAATTTCCCGATGCTGGCGCTTGTTGCGGGCGCGTGGATTTACGACTGTAATCTGGCTGATCGGGATCATTTCGATCCTGCTCGGACGAATGACAGACATCAGGCGACCTCCGCAATGGAAATAGGAGTGGCGATGTCGTATAGGAGTTCAAGATTGTCGAAACGATAGGCGTCAAGAGCAAGACCGTTTTCTTCCGACAGGCGAAGTTTGCCGGAAATTATGTCGATGCGTGGAAATAGATAGTAGTCCAGAGGCATACGATTGGCGCTGTCCATACGCACGACGATCGTAATGTCGGGTATGAGTGAGGTATCGAAATGCATCTTCCAGCGCAGCAGTCCGGTGGATGTTTCTATACAGCGCGCTATCGTCACGGAAAGACTGAATTCGTCATTGACGACGATACGGTCGTCCTGAGGAGTCTGCCATACATCACTACCTTTGGTGCGCAATTCAGCGATTATTTGTCGAATAATTTCCGGATGAAGTCTGCGTAGTTCACGGTTTATCGCGATGTATCGATAGTCACGATCCGGTTTGAACCCGACAAGATGATAGGCGCGGAGCAAGCTGCCGAAACGGGCGCTATAGGCGCCGCTGGAAGGCAAGTCATCACATTCATCAATGATTATACCCGATAATAGGCCTTTCTGGTGATAGAGTTCCTTCAAGGAATGCAGCATTTCTTCATCAGTCAGACGGAAAGAGCGCGTATTGATGATGCTCCTTGCAGATTCGAATAGCTCACGCTCGACGATGGCTTCGAATGCATTTTGCGCTTTGATCCACATTTCTGGATCATTGCGAACTCGTTTCTTCTTTAACTTGAAGGAGCGACGATTCCATACGTTGTCGCCGACGTATTTCTCATTGATCAGTAATTGATGTACTGTTCCTCTGGTCCAGAGACGTCCAAGATCTGTCAAAATGCCACGTCTGTTGAGGTCGTCGGCGATCTCGCTCTCGCTGCGTTCCTGATGAACGAAAGACTGATAGATGGTGCGGACCAGATTGATTTCCTCGGCCGGGCCGGGCGTCAGGATAACGCGGTCAGTCTGGATACTCTTATGTTCGCCCTGTCCAAGAATGCCCTTGATGGCGCCGTTCTCATCAATCAGGGTTCGACGTAAGCCAAATCCAGCCGGCCCTCCCTGACGATAACCCTTCTCGATCAATCTTCCCTGACCTGCAAATACTTTGGTAGAAAGTTCACGGCTATATTCACCAGCCATGGCACGCTTAACGCCCTTGACGATGGTTGAGATTGGACTCCCATCGTTCTCGAACTGTTCGGCGCAATACTCGACTGCAATACCCGCGCGACGGCAGATATATTCGTAGTAAGCGCTCTCATCCGCATCCTGGAACCGGCCCCAACGGCTGACGTCGTAGACAAGAACTAATGTGAAATCAGTATTTCCTGCCTGAACGTCTTCAATGAGTTGTCTGAGTGCATTGCGCCCCTCAATTTTGAGGCCACTTTTCCCGGCATCGGCATACGTGCGGACAATCTTAATCCCACGAGCCTTGGCATACTGCTTGATCGCTTCCGACTGATTTTCGGTCGAATACTTCTGAAGATCCGTTGACATCCGGACGTATTCGGCGGCCCGAACGAAGCGTTCCAGCGGCTCCGTGCGATCATCATCGTAGAATCTCCGGCTCGTCACGTTTTGCCCTTTCCGAGGCCGATAACGGAGGTCCGGACATCTTCCCTCGCAGTGAGAATGAGTCTGTTCCGTCATTCTGAAGCGGGATTATTTTAGCATCGGAAGGATCGGAAGATGTTGCCGAAAAAGGGCAGGAAATTACCTCTATGGAAGGGTGTTCTCGGACGTCGTGAAAACTATGCCAAGACGGTTGCCGAACTGTTGCGCAAAGAGCATGAAGATAGCCACGGTGTAATCAAAAGGCTTATGCGACAGACAGGCGCAAGTGAGAAGAGTGTAAAACACTGGCTTTCAGCGCAGCATGGCCCAGATACGATATATTTCTTGCGTCTTGTTGTTTCGTCGCCGGTTATCCGGGCATTCGTTTCTGGGCTCGTCGAAGGACGTAATGCTGATCTCTCGACATACTCGACAGAGTGTTCTTCACTTGCTGCAGCCAGAGAAGCTTATCGGCTTGGAGTGGTGGCAAGTGGCAGACAGGCAGTGGCTGCAAGAGGGAATGACCCTGAACATGTCCTTGAACACGACCCTGTAAATGTCCCTGATCATTGGGAACTGAATGAACGGCAACGGTGGTTCCTGCTAAGCCTCGAGCGAGGAAGCAAATGCAGAGCCATAGACATTATATCTGTATGGAATGTGAGCCTGAAAACCGCACGCAGGGACATTGGAGGTCTTCAGCAAGCTCAACTCGTAGAATATGTCGGCTCACGCAGGAAAGGGAGATATTGCCGCAAAGCCGAGACCTGAGTGGACGATCTCTTCCAGGTGGCAAGCCTGGCCAATCACAAGGCCGGAATGGAAGGCGCCCCTTGCCAAAGGGAGGTCTCTTAGCTATATCCTTAGCTAAGGAGGTGCCTCATGGCCCAGTTTTCGGTTCACGATGCCAAAACCAACCTGTCTCGCCTGATTGCCGACGCGCTTGCGGGTGGCGATGTGGTGATCGCACGTGGTTCTGTACCAGTAGTGCGCCTTGTGCCGGTGGAGCCGCAGGGTCGTCGCGTGTTTGGGGCGCTCAAAGGCCAGATCACCCTGGATAAGACCTTCAATGAGGCGCTGCCCGACGATGAACTGGACGGGTGGAATCTCGCTTGAGGCTATTGCTTGATACACATGCGTTGATCTGGTGGTTGGCGGGCGACGAGCATTTGAGCCGTCGCGCCCAAGAGGCCATAGCGGATGAGGTCAACGTCATAGCCGTGAGCGCGGCTTCGGCCATGGAGGTCGCAACCAAGTTCCGCATCGGTAAACTGCCGGGGGCGGCCCTGCTGGCACAGGATTTTGAGGCTATTGTTGCTGGGCAGGGATTCGTTGAGCTGCCAATCAGCGTTACTCATGCTCGCATCGCGGGCGAGATGAACATTGCTCATAAGGACCCGTTTGATCGTTTCCTGATTGCCCAAGCGCAGGCCGAGGGTATGACGTTGATCTCCAACGAGGCCTTGTTTGACAACTTCGCCGTCAATCGTCTTTGGTGATCGCCTAAAGCGGACGTACGAACGAGGGAATGGTGGATACGAACCGACCTGAACCGGTGGGATCAGTTCGCGACAAAGGTCATGGCTTTGAATGGGAGCTGCCCTACTCCTAGGAGATAGGAGGCGCTATGATTGGGGAAAGATCAAGCGAGCGCAGAAAAAATCTTTTCAAAACAATTATCTAAACCCGCTTTATTCTCACCTTGCGATTGTCGCAACTTGAGAAGCAATCCTGCCCCCGCAACCACCGATTCCCACATTGATGTTTTCGCAATTCCTTTCAAGGGCTTGCCCGATTTCGTGTCCTTCTGGTTCACGAATCTCAGCAGCGTGCCGAGCTCGCCATAGAGTGTTGCGAAGATCTCGCCGCGCTTATCACCCGGCGACAGGACGATCTTCTCCACCAGTGTGCGAACAGCTTCGGACGCCTCGGCCCGGTCCTCCGGCTGGTTCAGACTCTCGGTCAGGCGCTCCACCTTCTTTTTGAAGACGGCCGATATGTTCGGGTGAATGTCCAGCGTATCCTCCAGCTCGGACGAGAGCAGGGCGTTCAGTTCGACCTTGCGAGCTTCGAGCGCGTCCATCTCGGCTTTCATGCTGGGATGAAACATGCCTTCCTTGATGGCCTCGACGATGCCCCGGATGCCCTTCTCGACCTTTGCCAGCTCGGCCTTGTAGCCGGCGCTGTTGGCGCGGCGCTCGTGGTTCAGGCGGTTGGTCTCTTCCGCATAGGCTTTCATGGCCGCAGCGGCGGCTTCGGGTGTCATCAGCTTGTGTTTGAGGCCGACGAGTACGCGTTCTTCAAGATCGGGGCGCAGGATCGTCGCCTTGTTATGGCAGGAACGGTTCGCGATCCGGTTTGAGCAGGCATAGCGGTCCTTCTCGCGGAGCGAGTAGCTGCCGCCGCAGACGCCGCAGAAAATCATCCCCGAGAACAGGGATTTGGGGCGGCGCATGCCGTGCATCCGGTTTGTGGCCGAGGCTCTGACTGCCGAGATGACGTTGACATATTGAGCGGCGATCTTCGCCTGACGGTCGCTGACGGCCTGCCAGAGCGCATCATCGACGATGCGTAGTTCCGGCACCTCGGTCGTGATCCAGGCGGATTCCGGGTTCAGCCGCGACACCCGCTTACCGGTTGAGGGATCCTTGATGTAGCGGAGCCGGTTCCAGACGAGGCAGCCGATATACAGTTCGTTGTTCACGATGCCCGTGCCGCGCTGGACGTGGCCCCGGATTGTGGTGTCGATCCATGGCTTGCCGTTCGGACCGGGGATGCCCTCGTCGTTGAGGGTGCGGGCGATCGCGCGCGGGCCGATGCCGGCTGCGAAATCTCGGAAGATGCGGCGCACCACATTGGCTTCTGCGAGATCGATCTCCCGGTCGCCGCGGATCGGATCGCCGCGCGCGTCCAGCTTCTTGATGACCTTGTAGCCGTAGCACAGGCCGCCACCAGACTTGCCGTCCTCGACCCGACCGCGCAGGCCGCGATGCGTTTTGGCGGCGAGGTCTTTGAGGAAAAGGGCGTTCATTGTGCCCTTGAGGCCAACATGCAGTTCGCTGATCTCGCCTTCGGCCAGGGTAACGATTTTGACCCCTGCAAACTTCAGATGTTTGAACAGGGTGGCGACATCGGCCTGATCGCGGCTGATGCGGTCCAGCGCTTCGGCCAGCACGACAGTGAATTCGCCACGCTGCGCGTCCTGCAAAAGGGTCTGGATGCCGGGACGCAGGATCATGCTGGATCCGGAGATGCCTGCGTCCTTGTAAGCGCTGGCGACCTTCCATTTCTCGCGTTTCGCGTGCTCGCGGCAGATGCGGAACTGGTCCTCGATCGAGGCCGCCCGCTGATTGTCGGAGGAATAGCGGGCATAGAGCGCGACACGCACCATGGCAGGACTCCGGGCATCATCTTCCAAAAAGAGAGGGTATCAGAGCTTACCTTGTTTCCATCCGTCGGGTGGTAGTCAATTCATTGGCGTCGCCATCACGTTTTTCGGGTAGGCCCTGCTGGATGGCGGGTGCGGCGTCGGCGGTGCTTCTGACGCTCATACCCTGCAGCCCCGCCGCCATAGAACGTCGCCCGGTCATAGTGATTGAGGGGAGCACCGAGACGAAGCCGCTCCGGCAGGTCCGGATTATCACGCCGCCCATTCTGTATTGCCGGACCGCTTCGCGGACGCCAGGCCGGGCGCATTGCCCGACGAGGGGATGCGGTGGTGGACGGCTTTCGGAGACCAGACGCTCGACGACCTTGTCAGGACGGCGCTGGCCGACGCACCGACCATCGCCCAGGCCAATCCGCGCCCGAGACCTGCCAGTAGAGATCACGCACCAGCGTGTGGAGCAGTTCGGTCAACGCGATATGGGGATTGCCGGCAACCCGAAGCGGATCTATCGTCTTTACAAGGGAATGGGCATGCAGTTGCGCAACAAGGTGCCCAGACGGCGGGTCAAGGCGAAGGTGCGTGAGGACCGCCGCCTGGCAACCCATAACAACGATACCTGGGCGATGGATTTCGTGCACGACCAGCTGGCGACGGGCCGCAAGATCAGGATCCTGACGGTGATCGACACCTTTTCCCGCTTGTCACCGGCCACGGATCCGCGGTTCAGTTATCGTGGCGAGGATGTCGTCCAGACCCTGGAGCGGATATGCGGGCAGATGGGCTATCCCAGAAGCATCCGGGTCGACCAGGGCACGGAGTTCGTCAGCCGTGATCTGGATCTCTGGGCGTATCAGAAAGGCGTGGTGCTCGACTTCTCCCGCCCTGGCAAGCCGACGGACAACAGCTTCATTGAGTCGTTCAACGGGAAATTCCGGACGGAGTGCTTGAACACGCACTGGTTCATGAGCCTTGACGACGCCCGCACGAAAATGGAGGCTTGGCGTCAGGACTACAATGAGGTCCGCCCGCACAGTGCTATTGGCAACAAACCGCCGATATCGCTACTGAACAGCTCTCCGGCACGCATGCCGGTCGAGCCTTAACCCCGGGAAACTCCAGCTCCCGGTGGCCTAAAATCGGAGAGCACTTCAAGGCGGCGCAGACCCTAACTTAAATCTGAGGGCATGTTCGGGGCAAGGTCAACTATCGCCGTCAGAGGCGCAGACCCGGGATTGGGCATGGTCTTTCTCGATGGCACAACGATCTGTGCCCATCACAAGGTGGCTGGAGCGGCCAAAAAGGGGGATATCATGAACACCGCAGAAATCGTGAGGCGATGGTCGCTCGCGTGGAGGCTTTGGCACCAAGGTCTGCGTAGCTGCAGATGGACATGGCAGGGCACTGTCCTTCACGCTGTCGCCCGGTCAGGCCCATGAACTGCTATCCGCTTACTCCCCGCTCGACGATCTGCCGCACCCACCGACCTATTGTCGTCTGTGATCGCGGATATGCCTCGCACAAATTCCGTGAAGATCTCTGGAACCGGGGATCTTGCCCTGTCATGCCGCCAAGGAAGAATGATCCAGAAGTCGCCTGTTTAAATTGGGCTTACAGACACCGGCATCTGGTCGAAAACCTGTGGGCAAGGCTCAAGGAATGAGGGGCTGTCGCGACTCGATATGAGAAAACCGCCGCTTCCTTTCTCTCCGTCATCCTCATCGCTGCTAAAGCAGACTATATCAAGGCCTAACAAGCCCTAACAGGCCGCAAATCCAAACAGATTGTTGCGGCTCATCGGATGTACTTTTGAAGTGTTCGGCCGAGCCTGTTGGCTGGCATTTCAATGAAATGGAAGCAAAAATATGCCGATATGAACGAGATCATCAGGACAGGAATCAGCATGACTGACATCTGTACAGGTGGCGGTTCTGAAAGCAGGAGAGGGGCTATCAGACGTGCAACAACGACAATAACCAGAAAGTGGAAAAGATATACTCCAAACGATATATCACCAATCTGAGACAGCCAACGGTGTGACAAAATTTTGGACATATGATTTCTCGTTGCCAGGCCGTAAATGATAACCGCAGAAAAAAAGGCTTCAATCAGACTGCATAACGGGTCGTGGAATGGAGTCTCCCCTTGGTGGGTTAGTAGATTCAGTGTTCCTCGAACGCCAAGAAGGCCAACCACAGCAAGATAGAAGAATACATCAGGATAGCTTTCTTTATGCGATTCCAGAACTCTAAATGTTAGAATTCCAACAATAAAGTCTACAGCATAAAAAATCGGCAGAGTCTTGCCACTTCCGCCAGCCATAAAGAAGGACAGCCCTATGAAGGTAACAGTAGTAAATATAGCTCTCCACACGCGCCCAGTGCAAGCCTTGATGAAAAAAGGAAATACAAGCGCGACGAGAATTTCACAGGCAATCGTCCAGTTCTGAGGGACGAGAGCACTGTTTAGTCCAATAAAGCATTTAATTATAGTAAAGCCGGGTAAAGGCATATCGTGAGGTAACAATCCCTGAAACCAGGCATTAACGAACGGAACGTTCCTTTCCGAGAAATTCGACTTTACGTAAAGCAGGGAAAGGGCAGTCACAACCATCAAAAGAGGCAGTATTCGGAATATGCGGCGTGTATAGAAACCCGCAATCTCTCTCATTCCGAGAGGTCTGCTGAAAAAAGATGGTGACAGAACGAAACCGCTCAGAACAAAAAACACAACGACTGCAGCATGGGAGTTGAGGAGAACATCCTCAAGTGCAAGCCAGAAAGAGTTGCTCACAGGGAAGCAAAGAACATAGTGCCGCAGTAATACGACCAGGGACGCAATCCCCCGCAGTGACTGGAGGGACGGAATGTGATTATCAAAAGATTTCGTCACTCTGAATGATCTGCCAATCGTATGAGACACCGTTGCTTCTTTCCTAGGCAAACCGTAGTTCACTATAAAACAGCTGGAATAAAAAAAGGAAGTACCCGAATACGGGTGCTTCCTTTCCTGTCCAGAAATGCTCTGGGTAATGAAACGATCAGCAACCCCAGTGCGATGTGTTGTGATAGACGGGAGGCTGCGAGTGAGAGGTGGACGGCGTGGTCGACGAGAAGCAGTCATGTGAACCAGCGTGGCTCGACACCGTAGAAGAACCCCATGCGCTGCCCGACTTTCCGAAGCTGCTGCTGCCACCAAACCAGCTGCTGCTACTGCCGCCACCGCAGTTGCTCGGTTGCCATCCATTACAGGACGAGAAAGCGCCGTTCATTGCAGAAATGATCTTCTGAATGGAGGAGGCGAGATCGCTTCCGCCGCAGCCGCCGAAACCCCAGCCCCAGTTTCCGCTCTGGCCACCGCAGGCAGTGCCGCCACCATGGTTATTGTGCGTCGAGCTTCCGTCGTGAGCATTCCAGCCGGAATGTCCGCCCCGGCCTGAATGTCCGTTATGGTCCCAGTGGCCACAATGATTATCAGAGTTGCCTTTGTTGGCCGAGGCATCAGAGATCAGATAGTTTCCACTCTTGTCCTGCGTGATCTGAAGTGTGCCGGGGGTGTAACCTGAAGCCATCGATACATTGCTCAAGGTCAGCGTATGGTTGTCGCTTTCCTGAACGACGAGGCTATAGCTGTTGTCGGAGTTCTTGACGTAGGAAGCCGAAAGCGGCGTTTCACCTGTATTGGCGGTAATACCAAATTCCGTCTTGCCTGAGACGTTGCTGAAGCTGGTGTCAACGGTTGTGTCCTGACCGTTGAGGAAGAACTGCTCGCTCGACTTGGCGTCGAAGGAGACAGAAACGCCTGTCGCTAGGAACCCCGTGTAGACGGAACTGTCACCGGTCAGGGTAATATGCATCGAATTGGCGATGTTGACGCCGTCCGTCTGGCTGCCGAATGTCGAATTGACAAGGTTTAGCGTACCGTTACCGTTCAGTCGCTCGCCATCGCCCATAAAAACGTTGCTGCGGTTGTTCTCAATGGTCAGAGTGCCGTTCATGACGTTGATATCGCCAAGCTGAACAGCCGAATCCGTATTGACTACAATCGATCCGTGCTGCGACACCTGAAAAGAACTCGTCGAGAAAACAGGCGAGCTTTCGCTGGATTTGCAAGACGACGCCGTGATGTCGAGTGTGCCGTAATCACCGATCGTCAGGCTGGGAACCGCCGTCGAACTTGCCGTCCCGACCACAGCTTCAGCCGTGGCGGTTGAGCTCGTTCCGGTAATATCGACATCATGATAGGTCGTCGGAGAAGCGCCGGTGGACCAGTTCTTGACATTATAGAAATTGCCGTTTGAGCCGCCAGTCCAGTAAGTAGAAGCCATTAAACAAGTATCCTATATTCCAGGGGAGCCCGGATATTTTTTGTTCAAAACCCGAGTGCAAGCATTATTCAAATCGAGCACTCTCATCCGGGGTCAACGCTGGATTAATTTGCATATCTTGAAAATATTTTCCCATTAATAAGACGTTAAACCGCTTTTTTTATAAATGACGAATGGCCGAAAACTTCCGGAAATCTCGAGTATCGCCCCGGTTCTTTCTGATTTCCGGATGCATGCCGGAGGTCTGTTTCCATGGGCCCTAGGAAAGATCGGCTTTTTCGATCACAATTCATCCAGTCTGAAGAATTGCACAGACGGGCGAATGGCGATTATGACAGCCACAACATATTGGAAAGACAGGAGCGGGGCGATCAGGGTGTCCGAGTTCTGACGTTCTCCTGTCCCAAGACAGTCGGATCATTGATCAGGCATAGCCTCTGGAGAGCTATAAGCTGCGTAGACCAATCTGGCTGATTTCTCTACGTTCCCGCAAAACAGTATCACAGTGAGACCCCAGTGAGCGTCGAAGTAAGAAACATTGCATTTTATTTGCCGCAATTTCATCGTATCCCCGAAAACGACAATTGGTGGGGTGAGGGCTTCACGGAGTGGACTAACGTCCGCAAGGCGAAGCCGCTCTTTAAGGGGCATGTTCAGCCGATCGTCCCAGAAGAGCTGGGATATTACGACCTGCTAGACGAACGGGTCTACGCCGCGCAGGCAAGGATGGCGCAGAATCATGGAATTGAGGGATTTTGCTACTGGCATTACTGGTTTGGAAACGGAAAGCGCATCCTCGAGAAACCCTTTAACAAGGTTCTGGAGACGGGGAAGCCTGATTTTCCTTTCTGCCTGTGCTGGGCCAACCAGTCCTGGACGGGTGTATGGCATGGGGCTCCGGGCCGGGTACTCATGGAACAGACCTATAATGGTAGTGAGGATATGCGAGCTCATTTTGCATTTCTCGCGGAGGCCTTCGGTGATCCTCGCTACATAACCTTCAACGGGCGGCCTGTCTTTCCGATCTATGGCGTTCGCGATCTTCCTGACCCACCGGCTTACATCATGGCGCTGCGAAATCTGGCTGTTGAACACGGATTTCCGGGTCTGCATGTCATCGGGATGGCCAATAGAGATACTGACAAACTTCTGACCTATTGCGATCAGGTGATGCCTTTTGGGCCCGGAGATTATTTGGAGTCCCGGCCATTAGGGTTGGTAAGGCGCGTCTTGCGTCGTCTTGCCTGCACACCGCAGGCAGACTGGTTGCCTGATTTCTTGCGAAAAGCAATGAATGCTCCAATTCATTATCCATTTCGGGATGTGGTCGATCAGGCGTTCAAAGACCTTCCTGCCTCTCCGGATTACATTCCCTGCATCACGACTGGCTGGGACAATACCCCACGTTCGAAACGTAGAGGGGTTGTCTTCGAAGGATACTCTCCTGAATTGCTAGGCGAATATGTGCGCAAGGCATTACTGCGAAACAGGCGGGGCGGCGGTGATAATTTCATTTTCTTCAAAGCGTGGAATGAATGGGCGGAAGGCAATATTCTGGAACCCGACACGCGTTTTGGGTTGAAACCGCTTGAAGCCGTTGCAGCCGCGCTGAAGGACTGATCTGGACTCGTGACTGACAGATCTCAGCCAGAAAGTCTTCTGAATCCGGGGCATGAAGCCATAGCGGACACAGGTGCAAAAACAGCGCGGGGCGCGGCATTTCTGCTTGGCACCAAGCTTGCAGGCCGCGCTCTGGACTTTATTTCTCTTGTCGTCCTGACACATCTTTTGCGACCGGCCGATTTCGGCGTGGTCTCTCTGGCCATGTCCGTAATCTACCTGGCAGAAGCAGTTTTTGAACTCCCCCTGTATCAGGCGCTTGTTGTTCTGGATCTGATAGACAAAGATCATCTTGATACTGCGTTTACATTGAGTTTCCTGCGTGGTTTTACGATATGTATCGTTATTCTACTTGTTTCTATCCCGTTCTCGATTTTCTATCACGATTTCAGACTGTTTCCGCTTCTCATGGCGCTGAGTCTGGCGCCTGCATTTCGCGGAATGCAGAGTCCGGGTTTTGCACTTTACGCCAAGCGTCTCGATTTTTCCCGCGAATGTGCCATTGAGCTGCTGGGGAAAAGCTGCGCGATGGTCATTGCCGTTCTGGTCGCTTTTACAACACGCTCATACTGGGCCATAGCAGCCGCAACGATTACCAGCTCTGTTGCTTCCATGTCCGTTTCCTACGTCATATCTGCGTATAGGCCACGTTTCACACTGTCTCGATGGAATGATTTCAGGAGTTTTCTCGGCTGGAGTAGCGGTGCTCAGATTCTTAGCGCCATTAACTGGCAATACGATCGCCTCATTCTCGGTCGCCTTGTCTCTGCACAGACCCTTGGCGCTTTTTCGATAGCAAGTGATCTCGTTGCCATTCCCTCTCAGGCTATCGCCGTTCCTCTGAGTCGCCCTCTTCTTTCTGCTCTCGTCGCGAGCCGGGATAATCTGGATCGTCTCAGAAATCTTTACCGCCTGTCGAACACGACCATTTTTATGGTCATTCTTCCTATTTTTATTGAAATGTCGTCTCTTTCCTATGAGATCGTTCACACGATCCTGGGGCCAAAATGGGAGAAATCCGTCACTTACATTACCCTCCTTGCGATTCCTCCAATAATTGCAGGTCTAGCTGAAGGTATTGGGGCTCTGGTGATGGCTTTTAAGAAAAACCATCTTTATATGCGCCTTAATTCTTTGGAGTTCTGTATCAAGATACCCATTATTACGGGCGTATCATTTTTCTTCGGGGCGATCGGGGCGTGCTGGGCACGTATAGGCGTAGCATTCATTATGATGGTCGTTTGCCTGGCGACAACTAGATCTCTGATTAAGACATCCTACACCGAAATCTTTTTTCAGAACTGGCGTACCGGTCTGGCTGGAATCATTTCCTGTCTCGCCATAGAAAGCATGAAATACGATATTCTGCCGTCGACATGGCCGGGACTTGCAAGGCTGTTCATTCTGGGAGGGACCGGAATAGGCACCTATATCCTTGCTCTACTTATACTCTGGTATCTGAACGGGAAAAAGGCTGACGATATTGAAGCCAAAATAGTCGGAAAGTGCCTGTCGAAATTCAGGAAAATCCAACCTCAATCTTGAAATGCCGTCTTTTGGTGAGTTCAAACATCTATAGCCATCTTCGCTGCTTCTATTTGTAATATACGGGACTAGTTCTTGTCGAGGTCGCTGTCTTACGAACTGGATTGGGTGGGGCGGGATTCAAGGATTTGGCGCAGTTTGACTGCCTGCTCACTTCCATGATCTGCGGCAAAGTCCAGAAGCCGCTTCGCTTCCGCATGATCGGTCTCGCATCCCATTCCATTGTAGAATAGCTGGGCAAGCGTTACTGCCGCCCCGACGTGCCCGGATTTGACGGCTCGGCGATACCATGAATGAGCTTCAGGGAAATTGGGGGCGACGCCATCTCCCTGAAGATTGATATCGCCAACCAGTGCGATTGCTTCAACCTCGCCACCCTGGGCGGCTTTTCGCAGCCACGTTTCGGCTTTCGACACATCCCGTTCGATACCACGGCCCTGATAGTAGGCAACTCCGACTTTCATCTGCGCCACTGAATGGCTCTGTGTTGCGGCCTTCATGAAATGACTGAACGCCTGAGCATCCTTGCCACCTTCATATTCCAGAATTGTGCCAAGCATCAGCTCGGCGTCCGGCAGACCACCTGTAGCCGCCTGCTGAATGAATGCCACCGCCCTGCTGCGTTCTCCGGAAGTTCGCGCCGCACCAAGCAGAGTGACTCCATGACCGTACAGTCCTTGGACATTTCCCCCTTCAGCCGCACGCTGGTAGAGTTCGTGGCCTCTTGCGATGTCGCGAAGAGTTTCCGGCCCCTGCGTCAGAAGATGTGCTGCCAGCACCATGCCGTCAAAATCGCCGCCTTCCACTGCCCGCTCGGCCCAGGACAGTGCCTCTGCATGATCAGGTTTTCCCTGTTTCAGCGCCATGTCGAACACTTTGACCTGCTCTCCAGCGGGCACACTGAAGCCCATATGACTCAGCACGCCCAGTCTGTGACAGGCTTTGACATGATGTTGCTCTGCGGCTTGCCGGAACCAGCGGAGTGCCTCGTTTCCGTTCATCGGAACATCTTTGTCGGCCAGATACAGTTCTCCGAGCATGAACTGCGCCTCCGCGTTTCCTGCGATAGCCAGCCCGTAAAGCTGTTTTATTCCTCGTCTGCTTTTCCCGTTCTTCAAAAGATTCTGCGCATGTTTTAGTTTTTCTTCAGGGGATCCAAATAAGGGTAAGATGAATTTTTTCATGTTATTTTCCCAAAACATTATGGTGTGGTTTCTGGAATGCAGGAGGGGTCACAGGACAGCGCATGAACGGTGCAACAAACCGGTGCGAAAAATACTCAAGCCACGTTTCCACCGGAGAGCGCAGACCGTGCAGGAGCATCGTCAGAACCAGACCGCCGGTTATCAGGAACACGATGGGCCGGCTCAGCCATGTCGGTCCTAAAGGCGTATGCAATTCGTTTTTTCTCGCCAGCGTCAGAAACAGGACGCCCAGCAAGCCGATGCTTGCACCGACAAAAACTTCTGCAAGAGAATGGACATGAAGGGCGATCCGCGCGAATCCCGCAGACAGCGCAACCCCAGATGCCACAGCAAGACATGCGCGCGGAGACCTGCTGAAAAGCACTGCCGCCCCGCCATAGACAAAAGTCGTACCTGCCGTATGTCCGCTGGGACTGTATAGGCTGTGCCCCGGAAGACGTCCGCAGGCCTCGAAACAGAGCTTGAGGATCAGCGTTCCCCCGAAGACCAGAAGCACTAGGGCAGAGTAGTGCAGGAATATCCTGTATCGTCCTTGCAGGATGAGGATCAGGCTGATCAATGCCATCAGGGGCCACAGGATATTCTCGTCCCCGAAATCACTCAGAAAGCCGATGAGAGCAAGGGTGCTGTCAGGCACGCCCTGTTTTTCCCTTTCTGGCCTGCGCCCTCATCAGCGATGAGACCAGCACAGCCAACAGCACATAGAAATCCATCGTTCCCAAAACCGGACCGGAAATAAGCGTCGCCATTGTCCGGCCCAGCAACGCTGTCATTGTTGCCTCGATCATCCATGCATCGAGCGACTGTTCATTCGCCGCTACTTTCAGGGTACGGAATATTGTCGCAAAGAGTCGTCCGTTCCAGACGACAAGTCCCAGGACGCCTATAACACCAATGGTAGACAGGAAGCCTGGCAGAAGACTGGAGGAACGGTTGCTTCCCCATCCGGTTCCGAGCCCATAGGTTTCCAAGGCAAGCTGGTATGAATCAGAGTCCTTCTGGCTGCGCTCTTCGTAAGAAACGGACTGCTTCTTATCCTGTGTTTCCAGAATGACTGCTGCTGCCCCCTTGATGACGTCCGGCGCGAAAGCCGCGAGGGTAAATGTCGTTAAGCCCATGCACAGGACGCCGGCTCCGATGAACAGCATCAACCGCCGGAACAACTGCCGTTTCCGACTTACAACGGCATAAATGACCAGCAGCATCAGCCCGACCGACATGGCAATATATCCCGTGGTCGAGGTCGTCATCAGCAGGCAAAGCACGCCCATGATCAGCGTGAGCCGCGTCAGCCATCCGCCATAACCTCTCAATGTCGACCATACTGTCGAATAGAGTGTGCCGATAAGAAATGTTGCGCAGGCCGCAGGTTCCGTAAACGTGGAGTTGATGCGTGGTACTGGTCCGCTCATTTGCGTATCCAGTACAGCCCAGCCGGGATTAGAATAGAAAAGGGTTTTTGGAAATGGAATACTTCCTATAAGCCTATGTGCCATTTCCCAGAACCCGACCAGACACGCAAGCATCGCCCCTATGAGATACGCTTGGTATAGTCGGCGCGGGTCGGCTTCGCGTCTCGTCAGAAATAAAACCGTCATGATGAACATGACGAGATCGAGCACGAGATAGGCGTCCTGCGTCATATTGCCGCGTTGAGGGGAGAGCGGCACGCGGGTTGCGATCTCATCCAGCTTCTGAGGCCAGACAAAAACTTTTCCTTCAAACAGGCGTGGAAGTAGAATGGAACTGAGAATTGTCCAGAAAAAAGCGATGAACAGCGGCGCACAAAATTTCATCTGGCGCATTGCTTTAGGAAAGGTGATGCCCAGCGCAAGCTGAAGCCCCATGAATGCAATAAACATCATTCCCGGCGCCATAGAGGGTTGTAGGCCCAGCCCTCCCAATACCAGAACAGCGGATGCCTGTAAGACTCCGCCAATAAGAGTCAACTCCAGAAGACGCTGCGGATCTTTTCTGAAAAAGAAGATGAGGCTGAGGGGCCAGAAGATCAGCCCCATCGCAGTCAGACCCATGTCAGACCTTGTCGACCGGGCGGGAGGGCATAAACGCCTGCCATTGCTGTTCAACAAATGTCGTGAAACGCGATCGAAAAAGTTCCTCCGAAAACCGGAGCGCATTCTGATGACAGAGTTCGGACGTCATGTCCTTGTCATGTTCTTCAAATGTCTGCACTGCATCGATAATGCTGTCAACGCTCTGACTGTCGAACAGAAGACCTGTTGTCCCAGGCTGAACAATATCGCATGCGCCTCCACGTCCGTAGGCGATTACGGGAGTTCCTGCTGCCTGAGCCTCGACAAGGGAGATACCAAAATCTTCTTCCCCGGCGTACACGAAGGCCCGGGCCTTACTCAGCGTCATCTGCAATTCTGCGTCGGAGACATGCCCTTTGAGGCTGATATTCGAAGCCCCCGCAGCTTTCTGACGGACAAGCTCCGCATCGGCTCCACCGCCGATGACGATCAGCTTCCTGTCTGGCATGTGGCGGAATGCTTCAACCACGAGATCAATCCGCTTGTAGGGCACCAGTCGTGAAACAACGACATAGTAGTCTTCCTTTGTGCCATTCACGGAAAAGCGATCCAGATTGACGGGTGGCGGAATGACATGGGCTTCTCGTCGCCATGTCTTGCGGATCCGGCGGGCGATATAACCTGAATTTGCGACGAAAGCGTCCACACCGGCCGCGGCCCTCACGTCCCAGTTGCGTAGACGATGGAAGAGCCAGCGGATATAGAGGCTGCGCAGTCCTTTGTTCAGCCCGCTCTGACGAAGGTAGGTATTCTGGAAATCCCAAGCATACCGCATTGGGGAATGGACATAGGACACATGGAGTTGATCCGGTCCTGTGATAATACCCTTTGCCACGGCATGGTGGCTAGAAATGACAACATCGAACCCGCTGAGATCCCACTGCTCCACTGCCAGGGGCATCAGGCCAAGGTAGTGTCTGAAAAACCTGCTTGCAAATGGCAGTTTTTGGATGAAGGATGTCTGAATTTCACGGTTTCCTAAGCGCGCTCGGTCTTGCGGGGAAAGAAAGTTCACGACGGAGAAAATTTTTGCGTCCGGGTAACATTTAATTAATTGCTCGATGACAAGCTCAGAACCGGCCCAGTTTTCCAGCCACTCGTGTACAATCGCAACCTGGATAGATTTCATGTCTATTTTTTCTCATTCTGCGGTTTTCAAAGTTCCGCTGCCATTGGGTATTCGCGCTCCTGTTGCAAGGCCATCGTCAAAACAGGCTTCCAAGCCAGTTGCCGGAAGCGGTATCGGTCTGGCAGCATTTCTCGGCGCATGCATGTGGATTGCCGCAGGCTACTGGCTTTTCTCCTGATCAACCTCAATGATTGGCGGCTTGCTCATCTTCGAAGAAGGGGACGCAACATCAGAAGTGCCGCTCATATACTTTGATGACATCTCCAGGCTTCACAAAATTCTGAGGATAGAGAAGGCCGGTGACCGTGTTGCCTCCCTCCTGCCGGATCGCATACGCATAACGTTCCCATGACCGATATGTGAATCCTCCTGCCGCCGCGATAGCTGAAAGCAGCGTCATGCCCGGCTGGTATGCATATTGACCCGGGTGCTCGACCTCCCCAATGACGGAAACGAGACGGTAGGCTGTAACCTGCACCGCAATTTTCGCGTCCCGAAGAATAGCTTTCTGCCGAAGTGAAGCCGTAATGCTCTGTCCAAGTTCTCGGGTCGTCAGTCCTGACGCATGCACGTCTCCCAGTAATGGGACATCAATATTACCTGCACTGTCAATGCGGAAGTCAGAAGTTAACTGATCCTGACCATACGTCATCAGGCGCACTTCATCATCCGTCCCAAGTCTATATTGTATCGGATCGTAAGCCGGTACTGGTGTCAGTCCTCGGCCTGGACTACAAGCCGCGAGACAACAGCCTGTCACACACAGGAGAGTGTATTTTCGCAAGTTCTGCAAAAGGCGCATTCTAAGAAATTCCGTCATTATGAGAACTTTATCATAATTGATATTTTATGCTTATCACAGCCGTATCGATACTGTATCGCCCCGTTCCGACCGCATTGGCATTTCTATAGATATTCGATGCCTCCAGAGAGAAGTTTCGGTCTAGCGCCCAGTCAAAGCCGACACTGAAGTCACAATTCAGTTGAGATGTCATGACCTGATATAGTGGAGTATGTTCGAAAATGGCTGGTGTCTTTCCCGCTCCGCCCTGCTGAACCTCAGCTCCGGCATGCAATACGAGATTGCGGGAGTAGGTATGGCGGATATCGAGTGCGGCGTTCGTATAAACAAAGCCGGCCACACTTTCGAAAGCGCTGTCAGCAATCCCGCGTGATACGGTCAGGGAAACTCGCGTAAGATGCGTGGGAGTCCATGTTCCTCGCAGTTCAACATAGAATGTATTGAGGGCTTTATAGGCCGAAGCAGCGTAGGAACGGCTCTGATACCCCCCCAGAACCCGAACGCTGAACGGGCCGGGCATTTCATAATCGTATCCTGCCAGAGCTGAAAAACCATTGGAATTTCGGGAAGGGAGACTAAAGCGGTTGCTCGAATACCGGATCTCGACACCTTGGGCGATCAATAGAAGATCGCTACCTTCGGCCATGGAATAGCGCAGCCCGATCCCTTCGGAGAACAGTACCCGGTTGCGGTAGGACTGCTGCAGGAAGATATCGCTTCCCGCCAGATCTGCGAACTGAAAGCGTTTCAGGTCAAAGTTTGGAATTATCGAGAGCTTTCCGTGTGTCTCGATTCGATCGTCCAGAGCCAGATCCTGCACAAAATAGGGAACGGGCCGATTTGCGGCCAGTGCACCCAAATCAAATGGCATCTGGGTCATTTTCTCATGGCTCAGATGATACTCGAGCCGATCATGGCCTAGCCTTTCATCTCCCGACAGAAATGCAGACCAGTTGGTCTGATCCTGTAATCCGCGCTCGGGGTAGTAAAGCTGGTTGACGGATGCCCCAACTCTGACGCGCCTCCGGCTTTGAGTGAGCAATCCTTCCAGATTTGCCTTGGTCTGGCTGACTGCACTGGGAACGCCACCCATGATCTGGTCGGCATTATTGGTGTAACCCCATCCTTCAGAAGCTTCGCCATTGACAGCCCAGGGGCCGAAGCTGAGGCCCTGAGCTCCGTAGCGATAATTTGTGTCCGACTGGAAAGCATCCACGGTTTCACTGCTCTCAGGGCCACCCAGAGCCGAAAGATTCTGTGTAATCACCTGTGCATATGCCGCTTTGCCTGGAAACAGAGGTGCCTGAAAAACCACCCCCATTCCCAAAGCGAACAGTACGCTCTGACCAGATTTTTCCCGATACAAGAACATGGGGTGGTTTCTTATCAGAAAGCCAGTTTTCTAGAAATCCTTCCTGTGAAGTTAGTCGAGAATTATACTACGAATAACGCTATAACGCTTTATTAACTCATATTGATGTAGACGAGCGCAAATTTTCATGTGATATAAATCGTCATCAACGAGAAAAGTTCTTATTGCAGTATATCGTTTGGAAAATAGCCGTGAATAACACTGCTATATCCTTCGATAACTAGTGTCATTCACGGAGAGCAGATGAGATTGTCCTCCTCCTTTAACCAGGATGCTTTCGAAGCGTCTGCTGATGAGACGATGGTTTCTGCGGCTGACAGTATTCGCGCCCGGTTTATTATGGAGTTTTCCCATCGGGTGCCTCTCGTATTCTTCTTCAGCGATGTTACGGCTGTAGTTCTGTCGGGCCTGTCTGGAAGCTGGATTGCTTCAGCCGTCCACAACTTGTCAGTTGGTGCTCCACTGTTTCTTGATGCAAACCTGAACGCATCTCGCGCAGCAGGCCATCTTACGCCGATTTGTATCGGTGTTCTACTCTACATGTTTGTCAGCGGTGAATACCGTAATAGATTCCCGTTCTGGAGCGAGTTCGGGCGTTTGATCGCAGCATCGTTCTGTGCGTTGCTCGCATCGGGCTTCTGGGCGTTCGCGTTTCAGATTTCCGATCTACGGATGGCGCTCCTGCTGCCATGGATCATTTTTCCGTTTTGCGGTGAACTGCTGCGGCAGCTCTGCCGTCACGGACTGCATGCAATTCACTTATGGCAAATCCCTACGGTGCTGGTTGGAAGTGAGGTAGAAACGGATCAGGCAAGGCGTATCCTGAATAGTGAATCTCTTCCTAGCCATGAAATCACAAGATGTCTGAGTCCGGCGGAGGCGATAAACCTCCTTGTAGTATCCGGGGAAACGAGTTTTTCCCGTCGGTTTCAGTTCCTGTTATGCCTTGATCCAACCGACATACGCTCTCGGGATCTCATTGAGCGACTGACCCGGAAGCGTATTCCCTTCGCCCTGATCCCGCAGGTCTCCGGGATGCCCACTCACGGTCTGACGCAATCATCCTATTTCAGTCATGACACCATTATTCTGTCCTATCGGAGCAATCTAGAAGAACCTGTTCAGCGTTTTTTCAAATTTACGTTTGATTTTGTGATTGCCTTGCTGCTGTTCGCGCTTGTTTTCCCTGTCTATGTGATCCTCTATATTCTCATTGCTTTGGAGGGTGGCCAGCCAATCTATGGTCATCGCCGGATCGGTCAGAACGGGCGTGAATTCAATTGTCTGAAATTTCGTACAATGGCGAAGAACTCCGATGAGGTCCTGAATCATCTTCTTGAAACTAATGCTGAGGCAGCCGCAGAATGGGAGGAAACACAGAAGCTGCATAATGATCCCCGGATCACGCGTATTGGCCATATGCTTCGGAAAACGAGTCTGGATGAACTGCCGCAGCTTCTCAACGTCATTCGAGGTGAGATGAGCCTGGTGGGGCCGCGTCCTATTGTGCAGGCTGAAGTCCATCATTACGGTGATAATTTCGAGTATTATCAGGCGATCCGTCCGGGAATTACCGGGTTGTGGCAAGTCAGCGGCAGAAGCGATACGGGTTATGCTGAACGTGTGCAGCTTGATCGATGGTATGTTCGTAACTGGACTCTCTGGCACGACGTTGCCATTCTGGCGAAAACCCTTCCGGCTGTTTTCTTGAGACGTGGTGCTCGGTAAGCGGAAATTAATATCTATGAGCCAGATTTCTGCTACAATGAACCTGAATTCTTCACATCCGACCCAGGTAACTCCTACTCATGAGCAGGAGTTTGCTGGTTTTAGCCAGTTGTTTTCAAGCCTCAAAAAGCACAGGCTTCTGATGTGTTCTGTTGCAGGCGGCACATTCCTTCTGGGCGCCGTCGCCATTGCGAGCCTCAAACCTTACTATCAGTCCGTTGCCGAAGTCGCGGTGGGGGCTCGTGGCATGATATCACCCTCACAACTCAGCCCCTATGCCGATCACGCTCTGGATCTGGTCGCACTCAATACTCAACTCCGCATCATTGAAAGTCCAGCAATTGCCCTGATGGTGACGCAAAGACTGCATCTTGCGGACACCCCGGAATACGAGCAGGCGCTCCGTCCGTCGCGTCTGTCCAAACTCAAGAGGAGACTCGGTCTTCAGAAAGCCGAAGCTCCTCTGACGCATGAACAGCATGAAGAACTGGTTTCCGACCTGCTTATGCAGAAGGTGGTCATCAGCAACGATGGTCGTTCGGCGATTCTCGGGATAGCCGCTCGGTCCGCCACGCCCGGTCTTGCGCCGGCTATCGCCAATGCCTACGCCCGCGCGTACCTCGACTTCGAACAGCAGGCCAAGATTCAAGCGGCCCGCAATGCAAGTGTTCTTCTTGAGGAGCAGATTGCTCCATTGCGCGAGAGGGCGATCCAGGCGGAGCAAGCCGTTTCCCGCTACAGGCAGGAACACAATTTGCATCTGCTTGGAGACGATACGGGCAATGATCCGGATCGTAAGGGGCGTATTGCGCTTCCCGCGACAACGAACGATCTGCGCCTTACGCAGATGAATCGTGAACTTGGCGACGCGGAAGCAGATCTGGCGCGAAAGCAGGCAATATATAGTCAGGCTGAATCCGGCGGCAACATCGAAACCATTACGGCAATCACGGCCTCACCGCTTATCCAAAGTCTTCGTCTTCAGCAGGCGCGGGTCAATGCACGCATCTCGACGCTGGCCGCTACAGCCCTCGATCAGAACCCTGAACTGATCGCAGTTCGTGCCGAGGCGGCGCGAATCGATGCCCAGATTGCCACCGAAAGCCGAAAACTTCTGCAAAACCTCCGTTACGAGGCTGAAACTGCCCAGCAGCGGGTCAATGCTCTGAAAGAGCGTACGAACACCCTGCAAGCAAATGCGACGGAAGAAGAGCACGCTGACATTCACCTGCGACAACTTGTCGGCGAAGCGACCGCCGCGCAGACCCTGTATCGGGATTACCTCTCCCGCGTCGGTCAGATTTCGGCCGAGACGGCCATACAGCAGGCGGAAGCACGTCTCATCACGCCGGCCGATCAGCCCCTCGGACCTGCGGGACCGCCTAAAAAGCAGTATGGCATACTGCTACTGTTGACTTCCCTGGGACTTGGAATGGGTGCTGCCCTACTGAGAGACCGTTCTCGCAATACTCTTCGAACCCTGAACGAGCTTGAGCAGCAGACCCATCTGTTTGGACTCGGCGCTCTTCCGCGCTTCGAAGGTCCCCTGCGGCAGCAACTGAGCTTCCGTGACTCCCTTTATGTCCGGATGCTCAATTCCATGCGGGCCATCCTGACCTTTGGCAATCCTTCTATCCGCACAAAAACCACGGTCATTACCTCGGCTGTGAGCAGTGAAGGCAAAACCACACTTGCCATTTCGCTTGCCAGTAGTGTGGGTGCGCTTGGCAAACGGGCTCTTCTGATCGACTGCGATGCCCATCGTCCAGGTGTCCTCATGTCACTCGGGCTGAAGGAAACCGTTGATGGTTTCATCCGCGAGGCATTGCCAGGAATGGATATTTTCGTGGCTAGTCAGAGCAGCGAACGCGGTGTGACGAATTTTGAAGCCCTTGGACAGTTTCTGGAGAACCATCGCGATGATTACGATCAGATCATCATCGATACGCCGCCAATTCTGAGCTTTCCTGAAGCAGGTGTTTTGGCCTCTTTTGCTGAAGGTGTGATCCTTGCCGTCAAGTGGCATCATACGTCTGCAAGTGCCGTTCTTGAAGCACAGAGGATTTTGCGTACCCATCATGCAAAATGTCTGGGTGCGGTTCTGACATTTGTCGATATCGAAAATCTGCGCCCTGAAGAGAGTGTCCGCATTGGCGAATATGCCTACTATCGTAAGCTTGTCTCCGCACAATAATGGCTGCTTCTTCCATGACCCGGATATATCTGAACGGACGTTTCTCCGTTCAGCCCCTAAGTGGAGTCCAGCGTTTCGCAACGGAGATTACACGTGCACTTTCGCGAATCTGGCCCATTGAACTGACTCGCCCCGAACTCCTGACACCACGGGTCTCTTCTGCGTCCACACCTGTCGATATGGGTTTTCCGATACGACCTTGTGGCCATTTTCAAGGCCAGATCTGGGAACAGATTGATCTCCCAAGAGCAGCAGGCCGTGGATTGCTCGTCAATCTAGGGAATACCGGCCCCCTTTTCCTGCCGGCGCGAAACAGTCGTCAGATCGTCGTCATCCATGATGCCGGCGTCTTTTCTACCCCACGATCCTATTCGCGGCAGTTCCGTATCTACTATAAAACTTTACACCGGTTACTGACGTCAGGCCGGACCCGGATTGTCACGGTATCGAACTTTGCCCGCAGTGACATTGCCAGTCATCTGCGGATTGATCCCGCCAAGATAAATGTCATTACCGAAGGTGCGGACCACGCTACGCGTCTTCCAGCAGACAGAACCGTTCTTGAACGAAATGGACTGGAAGCGGGGAAATATGTACTGGCCGTTGGCAATATGGCTCCCCACAAGGATTTTGCGGCACTTGATCATCTGGCAGCTACCCTACCGCAACGCGGGGTAAAACTGGTCATCAGCGGCGGAATGAATAAGCGTGTTTTCGATACTGATATACCCAATCTGCAACACGCCACCTATGTCGGGCGTGTGACGGACGAGGAACTTCACGCTCTTTACAGGGACGCAGCCTGCTTTGTTTTTCCTTCCATTTACGAAGGCTTTGGTCTTCCGCCGGTGGAGGCGATGGAGGCGGGATGTCCCGTCGTCGCGCGCGACATCCCTGTGTTGCATGAAGTTTGTGGTCAGGCTGCCTTGTACGGTTGCATGCCAGCCGATCTGACGTCCCGGGTTTTGGCAATTCTTGATAACCCCAGTGTTGCCAAAACACTACGCAATGCGGGCCGGGAGCAGGTAAGCCGATATCGCTGGTCGATCGCGGCTGGGAAACTTCTGGATATCATGCGAGAGGAATTCTCCGTATGCTGAAGGTTGTCCGCGTTTTTTACGCGTTGGCTATGCTGGTCGCAGCCAGCACCGTTACGCCAGTCAGTGCGCAGGAATTCACCGTAGATGAGGACACGTCTGCGGATCTTTCGCCTGCAAAGATGCAGTTATGGTGTACGATCACGGATTCAGCATCGAACCGCGTGTTCGTCTCTGATCCCACTCCCACAGGGACACTCAGTCACATGGCGTTGTGGACCGCGAGCAGCCGTTTCGTGACGGTCGTGAACAGTCGCTACAATCTGACGATTCGCAACAGCGATCATGCCTGTGCAGTTTATCGGGATAAGACTCACGCCGCGAAGGCCAGAGATATCACGGTATCCTTGGCTCAACACCATGGCGAACAAATCGTTACTATCGGTCTGGATTAGGCCATGACATCTGAAACTGTTTTATTACATCCGAAGAAATCCGTCGGTCCGCTAATGCAAGGCAGCCCTCAACGACAGGAATGCACGCATGCCAGCGAAACGGCCTTGTTGTCAGCAGATCCCAAGGTCGTCATTGGCATCGCGACTACGGGCCGTCCTGCAATTCTGGCAGAACTCGTGGACCAGCTGGCCAAACAGTCGATCCGGCCTCATAGACTTATCATCAGCTATGCCAGACCGGATGATATTGCCGCTATACCCCAGACGCTTCGAGACAGCATGTCCGTTGAATTCGTTACCGGCCATATGGGAGCTGCCGTCCAGCGTAATGTTATCCTCGATCATGTGAAGAATGAGGACATCATCCTCTTTCTTGATGACGATTTCTTTCCGCACCCCACATATATTTCCAGAATCATCGAGGCTTTTCTTGATCATCCGGATGTTCTTGGCGCCACCGGAAGTCTTCTGGCGGATGGCGCAAAAGGGCCCGGTCTTGAAATCGAAGAAGCCAACCGACTGAACGGAAATGCCAAAACGACGTCTTTTCTTCAGGTCGAAGATGTCTTCAATACTTATGGCTGCAACATGGCCTTTCGCTGCACGGCCATAAAACGTCTTGAAACCCGCTTCGATGAAAATCTGCCCCTTTACTCCTGGTATGAAGACATGGACTTTTCCCGTTCCCTCCTGCCGCATGGCAGGATTGTCAGAGTCAATGGCGCCCGAGGCGTACACCTCGGAAACAAGACTGGTAAGGGGTCAGGTGTCCGCCTTGGTTATTCTCAGATCATCAATAGTATCTATCTTGCCCGGAAGGGGACTTACCCTTGGTCACATGCGTTGAAAAGCGCGGGAAGACATTTCCTCATCAACGCTCTCAAATCCTTCAGACCCGAACCGTACATCGATCGCAGGGGACGTCTGCGGGGAAATCTGGTCGGTATTGGCGATTTAATCCGAAACCGTATCACTCCTGAACGCGCCGCCACACTCACCATTTCAAAAGTAGCCTCCTGACATGCGTTTTTCACTTGTTGTTCCTACTCTCAATCGGCAGTTCGAAGTCGAAGCCTTCATGCAGGGTCTCGACCGCCAAACTTTCCGTGACTTCGAGGTTATCCTCGTTGATCAGAGCAGAACCGATCTATTTGACGAAATTGTTGCACGATACAGCCATAAATGGCCCGTGAAGCATGTCCGCTCTGACATTCGTAAACCACGGCACGGATGTAATCTGGGCGCCCGTCAGGCTGTGGGAGAAATTATTGCTTTCCCCGATGACGATTGCATTTACGAGCCAGATACGCTCGAACGTGTGGATGCCTATTTCCGCAACACAGGTAATCAGGGCTTTATAACCGGTGCCGTGCTGAACCTGGATGGCGCACCAACGGCTATGGGGCGATGGCTGAAACAAAGCCAGCCCCTCAACCGTTCCAACATCTGGACGGGTCTTATCGAATTCAATTTCTTCATGCCTCGCGATTTGTTCGAGCAGGTTGGCGGTTTTGACGAAAATCTCGGCCCGGGCACGTCATTCGGTTCCTGCGAAGGGCCAGATCTTGCGCTGCGCCTGATGTTGCTCGGGGTAAATGGATATCACGACCGCAGCCTGTTGGTCCGTCACATGGACAAGTCTTCCACGGTCAATGGTTCCCGCGCCTATGATTACGGGACAGGAATGGGATATGTCCTACGCAAAAGCCATGCATCCATGCGAACGGTTCTGACATTCTTCATTCGCCCGCTGGGAGGAGCGCTTCTTAGCCTTCTGCGACGGCAATCTGATCAGGCGGCATATTATTTCAGAACGCTTCTAGGCAGACTGACGGGGTATTTCTCCAGAGAGGCCCGGCAGATTGCACGGCACACCCCACAGAAAAATATTTCCTGAATCCGGGAGTCTTCCTGGAGCGACTGGAAAGGCAGGTTCATGACAGGAAATTTTCTTAAGGTTTTCGCCGTCTCGAGTGCAATTTTGGCTGTATTTCTCATTCTTTCCGCACCTGCTTATGCCGCAGATCCTGCCCGAATGATCGCAGCCTGTCCGGCATGGCCTGCCCATTGTGAAATTAACCTCAAGGGAGAGGTCTACAAGATTCAGCACACGCTGCATCTCAATCCGCTCACCATGAGGCTGACCAATGGCGTGCTGGATGCCTCGGGTCTTCCGGATGGTGAGCCTGCAATTCTTGTTTCGTCAGACGGCTCGGGCCAGCCTGAAAGTTACGATACCGCTGCAAACAGCATCGAT
This sequence comes from Neoasaia chiangmaiensis, assembly GCF_002005465.1. Classification (NCBI taxonomy): domain Bacteria; kingdom Pseudomonadati; phylum Pseudomonadota; class Alphaproteobacteria; order Acetobacterales; family Acetobacteraceae; genus Neoasaia; species Neoasaia chiangmaiensis. The sequence goes on from NZ_CP014691.1 coordinate 165,745, forward strand.
CATATCGTTCTGACGGGCCAGCCGAAAGCGGATGGGATTGTTCTCGACAACAGAAACGATGATAATATTCGCACTTCCGCCATTACGTTGGAAAATGTTTCGATTTCTGGATTTCGCCGCGGATTGACGTTTGGCAGTCATGTCTACGTTTTCGGTCTTTCCCATGTCCAGATCCATAACAGTGCGACAGGCTTGTATACGATCCCCAATGCGGTGGATGCAGGAGAGCGCATTACCCTGGAAGATGTCAACGTTTTCAATAATGCTCTGGGTGTGGATGACGAAGGCGGCATGGAACTGGACTGGCTCGGGTCGCGTCTGGATTACAACACAATGACTGCGGTGATATCAGGCCTGTGGAGCTTCGACGGGCATATTGAGATTTCTCCGCCGCACACTCCTCCGATCCGGCTTCATGCCCTTGTCGGTCAGCCGGCGGGCTCACTTTTCATGACAGCCGGGTCCTTCGTGATCGTCAGTCAGTCCGACGGAAAGGCAAGCAGCGACTATTGGGTTCAGAGCGACAGTCCATACAGTGCGATCCAGTTTCCCGCTCACACTTATGGCGTACGCGGAAAGATCGCTGTCATGAACGGTCCCGCTCCCGTTTACGGGCCGGCCTTGCCAGCGTTCACCCCGAACTGACCCTGTCGAGCGCGAGTGTTTAGTCCCGGGATTTGATGGTGCATTCTTTTCGCCAGAATGGAAGAGGCACTATGAGCCACGGGAGCGCCACGACGACAGCGACAGCCCGTCGAGCAATACAGGATAGTCAAGCGATCCTGAGAACGTTGGCCGAGCGTTACGGCATCAGTCCCAAGAGGGTCGCGAAATGGGAAAAGCGTTCCGACGTATTGGATCCCGCTCATCCGGTAGCGTCGCCTTCGAGGCGGTTGACGTTCTCAAGTTCCTGCTGGGCACTCTGACAAGGCTTAAGGCGATCATTGATACGCACAAGGAAATGGCCACGTCTCAAGTGTTACGTGCCTTGTTTGATACGTTGCCTCGTGAACTGGACGATGCCTTTTTCGAGAAACGCATGGTTATCTACACGAACTCAGCCGACCCCCGATGCTCTTCATCGCGAAACTGGGCGGCAGAAACAAGGCAGTGGATTATGTTTTGCGCAAGTCACTGCCACCGCAAGATAGCTGGCTTACTTACGCATTTGCCTCTCGCTCCGAAGGATATAGCTACCGACCCAGTGCGTGATGAGGCGGGAGCAGGGGTGTTGAGCGACATCCGGAATCGCGCACCCAATTGCGCTGCGGATGCGCTGGCGCTGCATTGGTACAAATCTACCCCGGTAAATGGATCGTTACTGTCCGACAGAGCCGATATCCAAGCGTCAGCGTGATCTGGCCCGCAAAAATGAACGTCTTCCTTTGGAGGGCCGGATTCTGCGGGAGAGGAGGGAAATTCGGGAAAAGCTATCCGGTTCTTCGTGAGCCAAAAGCCATAAGCAGGCGATAACGAAGATACTGCGGCAATAAGCTTGTGCGCACTCAGATTCGACTTCGAATATAAATAAAAACTGTTTATCTTTAAGTATAAGAATATAGATCGGAAAAGTAGATCGTGCCTCCGGCAATTTATGTTTTTTCGCCTTGGCTAAAGCCAGGAATAATCATGCTGTCAATCATGCCATGCCGATAAATGCCAAATCATCGATTTAGGAGTTTCAGAAGCAATGTTTCTCAGACGTTCAACTGAGGAGAAGCTGCGAATTCAATAAAGCCGCGCAGGTATTGAATCTCTTCATCAGATTCGCGTCGACCAAGAAAAATCTGTTTCGCGATGCCGTTTCTGCCAAGTTTCAAAGGATAAAGCTCAAACCGCGAGGCATATTCCTCCACCAGCCAGCGTGGTAGCGCAGCGATGCCCCTGCCGTGCGTGACCATTACCAGCATGATATCGGTCGTTTCTATCTGCTTTTGCTGTCGGGGGGCAATGCCTGCTGGTTGCAGAAATTGCGTGTAGATATCAAGGCGTTCGGATGAAACAGGATAGGTAATAAGTGTTTCGCCGGTAAGCTGCTCCGGCAAGACGAACCCCGCATCGCGCAGGGGATGTTGAGGCCCGACAACCAGCACGAGTTCATAATCGAACACCGGCGTGAATTTCAGTCCGGGCTTATACAGCGGATCGGGTGTTACCAGAATGTCGATTTCATTGCTGAACAGTGCTCCAATTCCGCCGAATTGAAACTTCTGCCGCACATCCACATCGACCTTGGGCCAATGTTCCAGATAAGGTGAGACCACTTTCAGAAGCCACTGATAGCAGGGGTGGCATTCCATACCGATGCGAAGTGTGCCGCGTTCCCCATTGCCGAACTGTTCAAGCCGGTTTTCCGCAAGTTCGAACTGGGGAAGCAAACGGTTCGCGAGCGACAGCAGCCATTCGCCTGCCTGAGTGAGAGCGAGGGATCGTCCCTCCCGACGCCATATTTCTACCCCAAACTGATTTTCGATCTTGCGAATGGCGTGGCTGAGGGCTGGCTGGGTCAGGTTCAGACGCACCCCGGCAGCCGTCAAGGAGCCTTCCCGTGCGACTTCCTGAATGATCGTCAGATGACTGCGCTCCAGAATGCCCATTTCTTACTCACCAATGCACCGAATTTATACAGATATGAAAACTTATCATTTCTGCTCATTTCGATGAAGCCATCCCTTGGTGGCTCGTCATGATTCTCCCGGATGTCTGTCTATGAAGCTTCTACTCACGACGTATTTCGGCCAATTTCGTGAAAACATCTCGCTGGTTGCCAATCTTCCGGTGGCCGGCGTGCATTTCGACGCCGTCAATGCTCATGACGAAGTGGCCGAAGTCATCCGCACCAGTCCGGCGGACCGTGTGGTCTCCCTTGGTGTGATCGATGGGCGAAACATCTGGAAGACCGATCTTGAAAAGACGCTCGACTGGCTCGAGCCGGTCGCAAAGTGCCTCGGAGACCGTCTGTGGATCGCGCCATCCTTACTCTTTGTTGCATGTTTCCGTCGATCTGACGGGCGAAGAGAAGATGGACGCGGAAATACGCTCTTGGCTGGCCTTCGCCGTCCAGAAACTCTCGGAAATCAAGGTTCTGGCCATCGCCCTGCGTCAAGGGCGCAGCGCAGTTGCGGATGAGCTCGCTGACAACCGTATCGCGCTCGACTCTCGTCGCAACTCGCCTCGTGTGAACAATCCGGACTGTGGCCTCAAGACACGACAGTGGAGTGAAGTCATTCCGGCACTTACCAACATAGTCAGCGCGGCGCGCGAATTGCGCAAGCAGTCTGGCTGATGCGCCGTCATGATTTGAACGACACAGGGCGCGGTATGCAGCCCGCTCTGAAGCCTGTTAAAAGAAACCATTGGCCAGACCAGACAATCAGACACGTTGCGCAACAGGAATGATGGCATCGAACGCGTCGGTGAAGCGGTTCGAAGGTTGGGGCAACCAACTGTCTGCACCCAATCTGATGGCGTCATGTTGCAGGGGCGGAATTTCAGCCTGCTTCAATCCCAGGCGCACGACACATTCCACATCGTCATCGATGAATGTTCGAACCAGACATGTCAGAAGTTCATGGCAGGATCCTTGCGGCAGAAAAGAACGATAGCTTGCCAGTGAGAGTGGTCCGATCCGGATTTCAATGCGGGCGTTCATGTCCCACATCTTTGCGCCAATCACCGTATCGATACCAAGTTGGCAAAACTGGCCCGCGCCTGCGCCCGGAAGACGCGATTGCTGATCCGCGGGCACACCGGTCCAGTGACCCGAGAATTGATTGATCGTGACCGGCGCGCCTGTCCACTCTTCCAATAATGTGCGGAGACGTTCCGCCGAGCGCGGACGTGTGGCGATAAGGCCGGAAAAGTAAAGGAGATAACTTGGATTGATGCCGGCCCGAAGCGCTTCGTTACGGCTGGTAAATCCCATCAGCGCAAATAATGCATGTGCGATAGGCCGCTCACTGTTTTCCAATGTATCGGAGCCCGCAATGCTCCGTGCCGTATATTTGGTTCCAGCTTCTGCGAACTGCACCCTCGGCCGTTGGGCAAGCATATCGAGGAAGGCACTCAGCGCATTCGAACGAGCGCGATGCTGTTCATCGACCAGGGCGCCGTAGGGGCGCGGAAGAACACCGTCGTGACCGGTAAGTCCACCGAAACCGGTCACGACCCTGAATGTGCCGTCCGGCAAGGCATCGACACTGACAATGTCGCTTGTCGGTGTCGCCAATCCTGCTGGCGTATGGAAGCGAATCACATCAGAAAGGGGGCGATTGCCCGCAACCTGCTCAAGAACGGCCATGGCTGCGTCGAACGAGAAATGCTGTGGCGTGGCGAGCAGGTGCTCCAGCGCGACGTCAGCGGAAGTCGTGGAGGTGGCTGGCGGCGGGATAGACATTGCGATCAGAGAATTCGGCGATGACCCGCGCGGGGCGGGAACGAAACGATGGGATCGGGCCGCCCCGTGAGCCGGACGGTCGTTCGCACGAAATTATTCGTTGCGACGTGGAGCGCGAGAAAGCGGTCAAGCATGCCGGCCAACAGATATAGCCCATGCTCGAACCATCCGGTTTCGTCGAATGTGAGGATAACCTCCAGCCCTCGACACCAGCCAACTTTCATGCCGTCCGAAAGGCGGGCGACGGTTGGACGGGACGTGACATTGATCAGACTCGCAATCGCTGACCGTGTTTCTTCGGAATGACGAGCGTCGTAGAGTGTCAGAAGGTCACGCAGCGCACCCGCCGCGCTTTCGCCGCCGGTCAGGCTAAGGTGGTTGAGGGTCAGATGCGTGATGAGCGCCCATGCGCTGCGCTCGCGTTGACGGCGTCGCCAACCTTGTGTCGGTGGCGTAAGGCACGTCACGCGCGTGATGCTGCCGAGACCGCGTTCCGGCACGAACTGCGGTGCGCCCCCGCCGAATGGGAGGCGCGCCGGAAGATCGCCGTCACTTATCGTGGCATCGACGGAGAGAAGCCGGTCGCGCGTTTCCTCATCGGTCCAGCCAGGCTCGACCGGGACAAGCCGTGTCTCGATACGGTCGCCGATCGGCGAGACGCGGCGTACGAGCGTGTATTCTCCCGCCGGCTTGCGCTCCTCGTTCGGCAGGTGGCGATAGAGAGGCTGCCATGATCGGCTGTTACCGTCGCTATGGATTTCACGAACCGCGTCGATCTGCCAGATTTCTGTCGACGTGTTTCCGCTGCGTGGCGGATCGATTGGGTAACTCGTCTGCCAGTGTGTCAGGCGGATCGGTTCACAGGCACTTTCGTAAAGATTGACGAGTGGCGCGCAATTCAATCGCAAGGCATCGGCATGCAGGCTCCGCGCCAGCCCGGGCATCAACGTATCGAAATAGACGAATAGCGTCAGTTCGGCGCGCGTTTCCACCACCGTGCGCGCGTCCAGTCCGCTGATGACGACAGCAAGAAATTTTTCCGGAAATGCGAAATATTCGGTGAGCAGGCGGAAGCCGCTGAATGAGCGTCGAGGCCATGGATAAAGGGCGTCGTCCTCCGCGAAGCCACAGGGTGAAATATTCTGTGGGGATATTATTGTCGGACGATCGTCGTTCGGCCCGGCGGAAAGAGCAATGCCAATGGCATGGGCGCACATGAGTTGATGCAGTGCCGAGGATTGCTCCGGTGGGGCATGGATGAAAAACTTGAGTGCTTCCGGGGCGATATCGGCAAACTGTGCTTCCGGATTGGCCAGCGTCAGCCGCACGCTCAGAACACTCTGCGCGCGGCGTGAGGCCGGATGAACCGGCGCTTCGAATGGGACCGCCTGCATGCGGGTGTCATGCGCGCGGATCGGCCATATATCGGTTGGCGCCGCCGTCCGGAAACGACATGTTGCACCGTCGGGAAGCGAAGTCTGCACGGGCGTATTTCTCGGAATGGGGATGGCCGTGCGGGCGTCCGACATTCCTTCGAATTGAACCAGACATGCGGAGGGGAGGGGGGCAAGATAATGCGGGTAGAGAATATCGAGCAGCGTGTCGGTAAGTTCGGGATAATCGTCATCCAGACGTTGCTGCACACGGCCTGTCAGAAAAGCGACGCCTTCGAGCAGTCGCTCGACATGTGGATCGTCCACGGTGTCGCGTGACAGACGCAAGCGGCCGGCAATCTTCGGGTGGGTCTGCGCGAACGTATCCGCAAGTGTGCGAAGGGCATCGAGTTCACGCTGATAGGCGTCGATGAAATCTTCAGCCATGGTGTCCCTATGTTTCGCGAACGGCTTGCACGGAGATCGGCTGGCCGGGTGGCAGGATCGCTGTGCTGTATCTGACGAACTCGGGCTGGGGATCGACCAGAAGGATGCCCTCTATGTGCAGACGGATCACCGCGCTCAACGGTGCATCGTCTGGCAGCAGGGTAACACGGATATCGGTCAGTCGCGGATCGAAGCGGTGAATGGTGGCCTCGACATCCGCCCGGATGCGTTCACGTTCTTCCTCGTTTGAAAGAACGCGCGCCGTGACATCCGCGATGCCGAAGCCGAGCGGAGATGTTTCCAGCATCGCCTGATGTGGCTTCAAGACGATCCAGGGACGCGTAGCGTTCAGAAGCGCCTCGAGATCACGGCGTAATGCGGCGCGCATCTGCTTTTGCGTACGAACCTCCGAATGTGGCGGATCGGCAGACCGGTCCGGGTGTTCGTCCAGCAGCCGATCGAGCACCGAGAGCGATGCTGGCGCGTGATGTCGCGCGCGCATTTACCCGAACGACAATTCTGAGACCTGCAGGACGCCCAATGCATCGTCGCCTGCAAGGAAAACACGCTGTCCACTGCCGCGGACAGGGCCGTCGCCGGTTGCCCAGTCCGTCTCCCGGCCAAGGCGCAACGCGGTGGTCGCGCCAGCCGGATAATAAAGCGAAGGGAGGTAGACATCGCCTTCCGGGCCGTTGCGCACGACGACCGAAGCACGACGCCAGAACAGATCGCGGGGGCGGCGGGGCGGATGAAACATGATTTCCACGAAAGCTTCTGTCGGAATCCAGAAACATTTTCCGGTCGTCGTCAGCACTTCAAGCGAGCCGCACAGAATGTCGTCAGCATCACGAAAATCGTCGAACACGTTGTCGATACCGTCCTGAACGCTTCGGCCTGCCACGCGGGGGCGGGCAGCCTCCGCGGCTTCTGCCGCCTGAGTTGCCTCTTCCCTGTCGCCATTGCGCAGCGCGGCCAGCGCACGGAGGGATTCTCGCTGGCTGTCCGTGGGCGCACCGATGAATTCGGGCGCCGCGCCGTCGTCCAATATGGCGCGGCGCTGCATTTCCGCACGGAGAAGCTGACGGAACTCCGCGGCAACCAGCCCCATGTCGGGATTGATCGACGTCAGCGCACTCGCCAGCGTTTCGGCACGCTGTAGATCGCTGGCGAACAGACTGTATTCTGCAAGAAGCAGACGTGGCGCAGCATCCGAGGGCGCAGCCTTTACCGCAGCAGTCGCGGCGGCGATGGCACCATCAAGATCGCCCTGGCGGAACAGGTCATCGGCGGACAGAGGCGTCGTCATCGGGTTGGCTCCAGTGAACTATGGTTTGTGCTACCTCCGGCACGGTCCGGAGACGCGAGATTGGTGACAAGTCGGAATGTCGTCGAGATATCGTCAAGCTGGTAATGCGGTTGGAGATGGATCACGCATCCATAATGACCTGGCTGCCCTTCCCGTGCGTGGACGCTGACCCGGCTGGACAAGAGAGGATATCGTGCGCGGCTCTCTCCGGAAGACAGGCTGCTGGCATTGGTGTATCGCCCCAGCCAATCCTGAAGTTCGCGCTCGATTTCTCCCGGGGTCGGCAATCGGCCGATCATGTCGCGGCCCAGCATCTTGATGTGATGAGCAAAACGACAGACGCAGAGCAGTGAGACGATATCGGCGGAAATGCGACGGTTGGCGTGTCCGGGCTCGGGCTGGCGCGGCGCGGTCGGGCGCGCCTGAAGACTGCGGGTCGACGCGAACGCGGCACCACCGAAGGGCAGCGTGTTCAGCGGCATGAAGCCTGTCTCGATCAACGCCTGACATTGCCGATCGGTAAAACCAAGTTCCGTTGGCGCTCGGGCAATCCGGGTTCTCGCACCGAAGCGGAAGGGATCTTTCACAGTATCCGCCACGAAACTGCCTGTCTGTCGGCCGGGTGTCACGCCGCGTACGTCGGCCGGCCAACGATAAGTCCGTTGAGCACGCAGGACATTGCGCGCAAACGCATATCCTGCTGTGTGCCAACATATATCCGTGGCATCGGGCGCATATTCCTCGTGCCGCAAACGGTTGTTGTCGCGCGCCCAGCGGGGACGGGCGCGTAGATGCGGCAGGGTCAGGCACAGAAAGCGACTGTCCTCCTGCGCGACAAGGCCGCGCCAACGTCTATGGTCCTCGTCATCCAGAACCGTGGTCATATCCTGAGCCAGGCTCAGTTCGGAAAACGCCTCCACCCCGAGAAGGCGCGGCGCGGCGGAAAGCACGGTCGGCACGAAGGCCGCTGCGGCGACGGCTGCAAGTTGCCGCAGGACTGCGACATCATCAACCGGCGCCATGCTGTCGAAGGCCGAGCGACGGGGCGGCTGATGGGCGATTTCATGATCCACGACCAGAAGGCCAAATGGCTGGCCGCCCGCATGACCGAATTCACCTTCGTAAACGAGCTTGAAAAACGCGGATTGATCGAATTCCAGGGCTCGCCCGAAGTCGCGCTCCAGTTCCTGCCACTTCATTGAGAAGATTCGAATGAGGATGTCTTCTGCCGGATCGCATGACGAGACGAGCCAGAGCAGGCCACGCCACGATCCCTCAAGCAGAAGAAATCGTGGGTGATGAAGAATGGCATCAATCTGCCGCGCGATCATGATATCGATCTGCGCAAGGTCACGATCTATCCGACCGCGCAGGGCCAGACCGAGCCGATTATCCTTGAATTTCCGGAAGTCCTCGAGCGCTTCCAGACCGAACCATGCAAGCAATGCTCCACGATCGTCTCTTAGAAACTGTTCGAATGCCTGGAAATCCCAGTCTGGCCCCGTATGCGCCCCGGCCAGCAAGCCTGCACGCAGCGATGACGTCCTTTCGCCATCGGATGCGTCCGGCTTGCTGAATTCCTGGGGTGCGACAGACGGCATCCCTGACGATCAGACCCGTTCCGGAATACGTGCCACCATACGCATGCTGGTCGTCAGTTCTTCCAGTTGCAGCCAGGGCCGCATGTAGGCGACGGCGTTGTAGGCGCCGGGGCGACCGGGAATTTCCGCGACTTCCACACGGGCTTCCCGGAGCGGGTAACGCGCCTTGCTTTCCGGACCGGCAAGATCGTTGGCGTTGACGTAGCGGCTGATCCAGTCGTTCAGCCAGCGCTCGCAATCGCCGACCTCCATGAACGAACCGATCTTGTCGCGTGCCATGACCTTCAGATAATGCGCGAACCGGCTGGTTGCCATGATATAGGGCAGACGAGCGGAGATCGCGGCATTGGCCGTCGCCTCCGGTCGATCGTAGACCTTCGGCTTCTGTGTCGTCTGTGCACCGAAGAAGACGGCGTAGTCCTCGTTCTTGTAGTGACAGATCGGCAGGAAACCCAGATTGGACAATTCGTTTTCACGACGGTCGGTGATGCCGATCTCGGTGGGGCATTTCGCGTCCATATCGCCATCGTCGGACTGGAAGATGTGCTGCGGCAGATCATCGATCCGACCACCGCCCTCCTTTCCGCGAATCATGGTGCAGAAACCGGTGCGGGCGAAGGCATCCGTCATGCGCGCGCCCATAACGTAGGCCGCATTCATCCAGCAGTACTCGTCATGATCGAGGGCCAGCGGCTTGCCATCATCGGCACGCGGAGCCTCCTCGTAGCGGAACTCGTCCACGGCCTTCACGCCTTCGCCATAAGGCAAACGGCTCAGCACGCGTGGCAGCGTCAGGGAAACGAAGCGGCTGTCCTCGCTATCGCGGAAGCCACGCCACTTCAGGAATTCAACCGTGTCGAAAGCCTTTGCGAGATCGCGGGGGCGGGAAAGCTCGGTCCAGTCCTCGAAACCGAACATGCCGGCACCTGCCGCCGACACGAACGGTGCGAAAGCCGCTGCCGAAACGTGGCTGATTTCGCGCAGCGTCTCGATATCTTCCGGCGCGTTCGTCCATTCATAATCGCCGATCAGCGCGCCGTAAGGTTCGCCACCGGGTGTCCCGAACTCGTTCTCGTAGATCTTGCGGAACAGCAGGGACTGGTCGAACTCGACAACGCGCGTCAGGTCGCGGTGCAGTTCACGCTTGCTGGCATTGACGACGCGGATTTTCAGGTTGCTGCTCGTCTCGCTGTTCATGACGAGGTAATGCAGGCCACGCCAGCTACCCTCCAGCTTGAGAAAGCGGGGGTCATGGATGATTGCATTGAGCTGCTTGGAAATCGCGGCGTCCAGCCCCTCGACCGCGCGTTCGATCGTGCGGGTCAGGTTGCGGTCGAAGGAGACGGTTCCTTTGCCGGCCTCCTCGACCAGGGTGCGCACCAGTTCGGCGGCCCGGTCCGGTTCGGTTTGCCGTGTGGCGGCAACGACCTGCGACAGGAGATTGGCACCGCTTTCCGTGGTGACGGCGCCCGGAGCCTGTTGGGGAGAATGAGCGGAATCGGACATGGAGGTCAGCCTTCCTTCCGGGACTGGAATTCGGCATTCAGCGCCGACAGTTCCTCATTATTCTTCAGGATGCGCTCGAGGAGTAGTTCGAGCTCTTCGGAGCGATCTGCCTTGCTCATGAGATCACGCAGGCGATTGCGCGTTTCAAGAAGCGCCTTGAGTGCGGGAACCTGATCGACGACGCGCTGGGGCTCGAAATCCTCAATGCTGTTGAAAGCCAGATCGACGGCCATCGTCTCGTCACCGCCCTTGAGCGTGTTGGCGACCTTGAGATTGAGGCCCGGCGACATGCGCTGCATGACCTCGTCGAAATTGTCCCGATCAATCTGGATGAAACGTCGTTCGGCGAAAGGACGCAGCGGCTTGGTCGGGTCGCCGGAGAAGTCGCCTACCACACCGACGACGAACGGCAATTCGCGAACGACCTCCGCCCCTTCGATCTCGACTTCGTAGGTTATATGGACTCGCGGCCGACGAACGCGGGCCAGTTTCTCATGGATGCTTGCACTCATGAATCGCTCCAATCGTTATTAAGGCCCGCCAGATTGGTCGGGCGGCGTTCCAGCCGAAGAACCGCGCTAGACATCGAGTTCCTGGATGCCCAGTCGGGTCAGGATTTCAATGCGCGATGAATCGTCCATCACCACTTCACGCAGAAGATCAGGGAGGGACAAACGCGCACGCCGGACGGCATTTTCCAGCGTGTAACTGAAAGGGGAATGTGGCTCCATCTCACGGAACTGTTGCGCGATATCCATGGCCGCGTCCAGCAGTTCGCTTCGCGTAGGACGCGCGTGCCGATGTGGGGCCGCGGCTTCGGCGGTGGTGCCCCCGACTGCCTCCGCGTCATGCAGGTCGCCTGGATCTTCCGTGACATCGTTTGCCGGCAACTCGTCGGGAACGACATAACGATGGGCGGCGGCGCGGATATCGCCAAGGATATTCGCGACGCGACCCATGGATGGCGCCTCAGCCGCAGGCACCGTATCCTGGCAGACTTCAAGGAATATATCGTTCAGTTTCTGCCAGGCGGCATAAGCCGCATCGGCATGCCGGGCGACGATCGCAAGATCCGCGTTCCCGGATCCACGCGCAGCGCTTTCCATCTGGTCGAGGGAAGGCAGACCGTCATGGACAACCGCGATATGCTCGCCCTGCGCACTGGAGGCCGCACGGGAACGGGCCCGTTCGTACTCCCAGAAAGCGATCGGACGACCGTCTTCGAGTTCGAACAGAATGGTCTTGCGAAGTGGTTGGATCAGCGATCCATCCCGATCCGACCCGCTAAGTCCTGAGACGGCGAATGTCCGCGCTTCGGGATCATCGGCTTCAAGGGCGGGATAAAGGCCCTGCGACCAGAAAGATTCTACCAGACGCGTCATGATCCGCGCGCCGAGTGACAGACCTGCCAATCCCCCACGGCGCGCCAGCGATTCCGCAAGAGCGCTGGCAATCTCGAGGTCCTTGGTCTCGGTCGTCAGCGCTTCGATCGCCAGCGCTTCGACAGTCCGCCATTCCTCCGGCATACCGATGGCACGTTCAGGATCATCATCTCCCGCACGTTCCTGCATGCGCGCGGCCGAACGGGCGTCCCGAAGTGCCGAATAGGTGGAATTGACGCCCGCGCCTGTCCGAAGGTCCCGGCCGCATGGCATTGCATCGCCAATGGGCGCGGCAATAGCGGCAAGAATGGTTTCCTCGTCAGGCAGAAGCATGTCTGTCGATCACACCTTTCCGCATCATGCCATCCCGCCCTTGCGCGACGCGCTGCGGAATGAAAAATGGTGAGAGACGCGAAGTGAGGCAACGACCGACTTCATGAACTCTCGATGACGTCAACTATGCGCAGCATCATTATAGGCGACAAGTCGAATGTCACGATGAAAAAGCTACAAATGAAACGTCAATGCGGTAGACGTGGGTCCATTTACTGCCGAGAATTTCCCACTACTTGCGCGACAGACCGCCGTGCCAATGCGCCGGTTTGCCGAAAGTGAACGGACGACGGGGTAAGCATGGCGGCGGTGATCGATCTTCAACGACTGGTCGGGCATCTGGACGATGTCTGTCGACGTGCACTCGAAGCGGCGGCAGGCGCGGCAATGTCCCGCACGCATTACACCGTCGATGTCGAGCATTGGCTGGCGCAGATCGTTCAGGACGCGCAATCCGATGTCGTGCAGATTCTTCGGCGCGAGGATATCGACCCTGGCCATGTTGCGGCGGGCCTCAATACGGTGCTCGACCGCTTCTCGACGGGCAACGGGCGTAGTCCGGCGCTTTCGCCGGAACTCGTCGGCATCCTGAAAGATGGCTGGCTGATCGCGACCGTTGATCGGTCCGACCGGGTTTTGAGATCGGGCCATGTTCTCTGCGCCTGTCTGGCGGACGAGGTCGTGGCATCCCGACTGCGCATCGCCTGTCCCGCCTTGCGAAAGCTGGCGAGCGAAATACTTGTCCGGGATTTTGCGAGGCTGACCGCGGATAGCGCCGAGGGCAGGTCCACCGAAGGTCACGCCCCGGCAGTCGACAGCGGCCCGGCAATCGGGAGCAACGCAGCACTGGACCGCTTCACGACCGATCTGGTCGGACTGGCAAGAGCCGGGCGGATCGACCCGATCCTGGGGCGGGATACGGAGATCCGGCAGGTGATCGATATCCTGACGCGTCGTCGACAGAACAATCCCATCCTGACGGGCGAGGCGGGCGTGGGCAAGACTGCGGTCGTCGAAGGTCTGGCGCTTCGGATTGCCGAGGGTGATGTGCCGGAGGCCTTGAAGGACGTCTCGATCCGGACGCTGGATCTCGGCCTTCTGCAAGCCGGCGCCGGTGTGAAGGGCGAATTCGAAAACCGCCTGCGGTCCGTCATCGACGATGTCCAGAAGTCCCCGACGCCGATCGTGCTGTTTATCGACGAGGCACACACGTTGATCGGTGCCGGCGGGCAGGCCGGGCAGGGCGACGCCGCCAATCTGCTCAAGCCGCCGCTGGCACGAGGGGAGCTGCGGGTGATCGCCGCGACCACGTGGGCCGAGTATAAGCGCTATTTCGAAAAGGACGCCGCACTGACGCGGCGTTTCCAGACCGTGAAGGTCGATGAGCCTTCGGAATCGACGGCTATCGATATGCTGCGCGGACTGATCGGCGTGCTGGAGAAACACCATAAGGTGCGTATTCTGGATGAAGCGATCGAGGCCTCCGTGCGTTTGTCGAAACGCTTCATCCCTGACCGGCAATTGCCGGATAAGGGCGTCAGCCTGCTGGATACGGCTTGCGCACGCGTGGCGATGAGCCAGGGCTCGACGCCAGGGACGATCGAAAGTCGACGTCGGCGTCTGACCGCGATCGAGCGTGAGATCGACCTTCTGAAACGCGAGGGCCTGTCCGGCGTGTCGCAGGAAAAGCGTCTTGCGCGGCTGGATGCCGAAGCAGCCGAGATTGCCGAACGGCTGGCCGGCGATGAGGCGCGCCTTGCGAAGGAAAGCGAACTTGTCGCCTCTCTGAGCGCGTTGCGTGAACGGGCGGAAAGCGGCGGCACAGACTCATCCGGCACACGAGCGCAGGCGATTGCGGTCGCGGCGGAACTCGAGGCATTGCAGGGCGAGCATCCCATGATCCACCCTGTCGTGGATGCGCAGGTCATCGCGGAAATCGTGGAGAAGTGGACGGGCGTCCCGGCGCGCCGGATGCGTTCTGACGAAATTCAGCGCCTGTTGCGTCTCGAAGACGATCTGCGCGCCCGTGTGGTCGGGCAGGATCATGCACTGACGGCGGTGTCCGAAGCGATCCGCGTTTCGCGCGCGGGACTGACGGATTCACGCAAACCCGTGGGCGTTTTCCTGATGGTCGGCACGTCTGGCGTCGGCAAGACCGAAACGGCGACCGCGCTGGCCGATCTGCTCTATGGTGGGGCACAGAGCCTGACGACGATCAACATGACCGAGTTCAAGGAAGAGCATAAGGTCAGCCTGCTGATGGGCAGCCCGCCCGGTTACGTCGGATACGGCGAGGGCGGCGTGCTGACGGAAGCCGTGCGGCGTCGACCGCATTCCGTGCTGCTTCTGGACGAATTCGAGAAGGCGCATCCGGGCGTGCAGGACATCTTCTTTCAGGTGTTCGACAAGGGCATGATGAAAGACGGTGAGGGACGGGACATCGACTTCCGCAACACCATCATCATCATGACGACCAATGCAGGCACGCAGCTGATTGATGCGCTGTTCGCCGATCCCGATACAGCGCCCGATACCGATGGCCTGACGACAGCCCTGCATGACGAGATGCTCAAGCACTTCAAAGCCGCTTTTCTCGGTCGGGTGACCACAGTGCCGTATCTCCCCCTGTCGGACGAAACGCGGCGGCTGATCGTGGACCTTCAGGTGGCGAAGGTCGTGCGGCGGGTTGCGGCGGTTTATGGTGCGAAAGTCGCATTCGACGACACGGCACTGGCGGCACTGCAGGCCCGGTCGGTTTCCAGTGCATCGGGCGCGCGGGTTATCGAGCGAATGATCGCGACGGAAATACTGCCGCTTCTGGCGCGCCGTTTTCTTGGCCGGTCGGCCGATGCCCCGGATGCCGAAATACGTCTGGTCTATGACGGCCAGAGCTTCGATCTGCTGCATGATATCGATCAACGCACGTCGTCCATGCACGAAGGAATTGTATCATGAGAGAGACCATGCGCCGCAATGTGCCGGTTCCTGGCAACGTCAATGCGGAACGGTATCCGACCCTTCATCAGGGCGATTTGAACACCAACCTGCGAAAATCGCTTGGCAAAGCCGAGGCGTATGGGAAATCGAAGAATGCGCCCGACCGTCTGAAAGCGGCCGTGACGATGTCCGATATCGCCACAACCGTGATCGGCACCGCGGTTTCCGGCAGTCATGCGTCGCAGGCAGGGGGCTCGATCGATGTTCTGAATGCATTCTACAAGGCGACAAAGAAGGCGGAACTGCCGGCCAATCCTTTTCTGGAGGGCAGCACCTACGAAGGGCGACATTCACCACAGACACTCTCCTATCTGCGACAGCGTGCCAAGAAAGGGATCGGGACACAGATTCTTTCGCTGGGCGGCTCGGCCGCATCGGCGAAAACCGCCGGCATCAATGTTGCCGGCCTCACGCGTCATGTCAGCTCCCTCTCCACGACGGTCATTCATCTCATCAAGCTCAGGCAGATTGCGGCCGATCGAAGCGGAGAGGAGCATGAGCGGCTCGTCGAATGGTGCGATACGGTCATTCGCATGAAGCAGATCAAGATGTCCCGCCGGGGGATCAATACGGCTGTATCCGCGATTCCGGTGGGATCGATCATTGGTAACATCGACAACCTGATTACGATGGGCATCAATATCGGTGCGTCGTTCGAGGGTGTCGCCACGCCGATGGGTGTCGGACAGGCATGCTATGCGGCGGCCGCTGGCCTTCACTGGATGGCCTTCGACGAGCACAGGTTTACGTTGCGCCAGTCCGATAGTCAGGCCACGCGCATGATCTACGAACTTTTTCAACAACGCGGACTGACACGTCTTTTCACGCGCAAATATGACGTGATGGGTATCATTCGGGAACCGGCCGGATGGCTGGCGATTGGAGACAAGCTTCTGATGTCCTGAGTGATCTTTCTCCCTGTCGTTTCATCCAGGAAAGAAAACCGTCGATGCCATCGCTGATCAGAAATGAAGTTGGAAACAACTTTTACGTATGGACTCTTGCAGATGGCCGATCGAGCAAATCCGAGTGCGTCATCACCGCGCATGGGATGATCGATCCACTCCATCGCCGATATTCCGGGCCGGATGTTACATTTTCCTTTTATTGCAGTCGCCGCACGACCCTGACCGATCCGGGGATTGCCATGTTCAATACGGAAAGCGCCAATCCGAGAAACGCTGAACGTGTTGCGCAGGGTTCATCATCCTCTATGGATGAATACCTGCTGGGAAAATATACCAATACCGATGGGCAAAGTCGTCAGCACAATGGCATGGGTGAGGACTACGCGAAACTCGCCGACCTTGGCCGGTTTTTACCCAGATACGATGTTGTCAGCGTCCGCAATCGGGGGTTACGCTATGCCAACCCGGTTACGTTGACCGAGCTTGTCGGAACGCTGTGGGAGCACGGGTATCGGTATAATGTTTTCCACTGTCTTTTCTGTCGACCGACTTTCAGTCAGATGGTCAGCGAGACACTGAAGGGATCGGCCGTCCCGTCTGAAACGGTGCAATGGGCGTGACCTGGTCCGGTCGAGCCGTAAAGCGTGCCTGATAAAGATGGCGGAATTTTACATTGGTAACCCAGAATCGAAAGACCTGCCTCAGTAAAGGGTCTAGTTTTTTCACGTAGGGCTGCCGTGTGGTTGGCCTTCGGATGTATCGACTAGTAAAAAAGGGTGCAGAAAAAAGATGGGTATCTATCTTAAATACGGTGACGCCCAGGGTGATGTGACCGAAACCAATCATACGAACTGGATCGAACTGCTCGACGCCCAGTGGAGCATGTCCCGCACGATCCGTAGTTCCGTTGGTATTGGCAAGAACCGCGAGTCCACCTCGGCATATGTGAGTGAACTGACACTCACCAAATATATCGATGCGTCGAGCCACACGCTCTCGACCTACGCTTTCGTCGGGCAGGCGAAGCAGGCGCAGATCGACTTCACGCGCGTCAACGAGGGCGGGGAGACGTTGTTCCGGTCTCTCATCCTGAAAGACTCCATCACCTCCAGCCTCGTGAATTCCGGGCACGGCAAGGATCGTCCGACAGAGACTCTGACCCTTAATTTTACCGAGATCACGATCGAAGATTACGGTGAGGGTGCGGACGGCAGCAAAACCGGTCCGAAGCGGATTATCTACGATCTCACGCAGGCAAAAACTTCCTGATCGCTTTTTTTCTGCTCGGTGGGTGCTGCATCGCAACGGCATGCAGCACCGTCATATGATCGCGCTATTCATCAGGCATTGAACCCTAAACGAAAGTGGAGGCCATGGGAGGCGAACTCCAGAACCTCCTTCTTCTGACGTCGCCTCTGGGCGATGATACGAAGCCGTATCAGGAAGGTAGCCTGCACGCCATTGGCCTGCATGCGACCGAGCAGCTGAGCGCACCTTATCTGATTGGCCTTGATGTCGTTTCGACAGAAAAACAGATCGCGCCGGACTCCCTGCTTCACAAGCCCGTAACCGTTACAATACGCCGCAAAGATGGCATCGATCGATATTTCAACGGTCTCGTCCGTCATGTATCGTCCAGCGGTGTGGAACACCGTGGACGTTGGGAATATCACCTCGACGTCGTGCCATCCTTATGGTTCCTGTCCCAGACAAGTGACTGTCGAATTTTCCAGAAGAAAACAGCTGTGGAAATTTTGCGGCAGTTGTTCGCCGATCATGCTGTCCAGCCGGTCGATTTCCGTGTGACGGGCAGTCAGCCGGTGAGAGAGTACACGACCCAATACAATGAAAGCGATCTCGCGTTCTGCCAGCGCATCATGCAGGAAAGTGGGCTATTTTATTATTTCGTGCATGAGAAATCACAACATACCCTGGTTGTAACGAATACCAATCAGGGCTTCCGAACGATGGCAGATCCAGTTCATCGCGTGATGATGCAGGGAGACAATGTTGATATCATCAGCGAGTGGCGAACGGCAAAAATGGTTTCACCGGGTGTCGCGGTGCATCAGGATTACGATCCTACCCGTCCCCTGAGTCCTGTCACCGGCCAGACCGTCGCAGATGACGCCGGCCCGGGCTCGGGGCAGCGGCGTCATTTCGTCTGGCCTGCGATGACCACGGAAAATGATGTTGCACGCGATCGGACGCGTTATGCGCTCGAGGCCAGTGCGGCGTCGGCTGGACTCACGTCAGGTTTGTGCCACGACCCGCATTTCTGTGCCGGATTTCGTTTCCAGATTGAAAATAATCCCGCATCGGGCGGGAACGAATATGTCGTGCAGGCCGCGCAGCATGTCGCGCGGGACGAAAGCTGGCTTGGCGGTACTGCGCCGTCAACTTATCACGTCATGTTCTCGGCGTTTGCTTCATCGTTGCCATGGCGTGAACCGCTGACAATTTCCCGCCCCTCGATGCCCGGGATTTATTCCGCTATCGTGCTGGGCGAGGGCGGCGAGGAAATCCATGTCGATCGACTGGGGCGCATCAAGGTTCGCCTGCTTTTCGACCACCGTCGGGACACGGTCGCCGGCATGGCGACCTGGGTGCGTGTCATGCATCCATGGGCCGGGAATAAATGGGGCTGGCAACATCTTCCGCGTGTCGGAACGGAAGTCGGCGTTTCGTTCATGAGTGGCGATTGCGACAATCCGGTTGTGATGGGCTGCTTTTATCACGAACAATACCAGCCCGTGTTCAGCCTGCCTGCCGAAAAGACGAAGATGGGCTTCCGAAGCCGATCCACGATGGGGGGTGGCACGGCGGACTTCAATGAGCTTTCGTTCGACGACAAACTGGGTCAGGAAATGTTCTTCCTGCATGCCCAGCGCGACCATCGCGTCGAGGTGGAGCGCGATCATGCATCGGAGGTCGGACGCGACCGCACCACGGTCGTGGAGCGCGATGAGACGTTGAACAGCCGTACGGGCGATATCCGCGTGCAGGCAGACTCGAAAACAGTCACGGTTCAGGCCGCGGAGGAAATTCGTCTGATATGCGGCGCTTCGTCAATCACCCTGTCGCCGGCAGGGGTGACGATCCGTTCGCCCAAGGTCTCCGTCGAAGGAGAAGCGGAAGTGACGATCGAGGGTGGCATAGTCCGTATACAGCCCTGACTTTGCCCGATCGACTGGCATAGTATCGGCTATCGCGCGGCGACGGCGGCAGGAAAAGGGTTGTGAATGCCGGGCGGAACAGCAATTCGTTCCGGCATGGAGGGAAGGAACAGGAGATGGCAGAACTTACGCTTGTGCCGCGCCGCACGCCATCCGGCGTTGGGCTGGAGGCGTTTCATGTCCATAATCGGCATGCGTCTCTCGGGCGTGGGGCGCACTGCGACTGGGTGCTGCCCGACCCACAACGCCTCCTGTCCAAACGTCATTGCGAGATCGTCTGGCGCAACGGCCATTGGACGATCACCGATCTCAGCAGCAACGGCACGACGGTCGGCGGCCGGACGCTCCCCCCGGGCGTGCCGCACGAACTGCATGATGGCGACCGGATTGGCTGCGGCAGCTACGAGATGGACGCGGTCTTCGGCCCGACGACCGAGGACGAGCCGACGCGCATCGGCATCCGGCCACAGGATACGCTCGTCAATGCGCCGTTACCGCAATTTTCCAATCCTTTCGAGGATGCAGGCGAGCCTGGAGACAGGCGGGAGAGTTCGTACACGCGCAAAATGCCCCCCGATGATGCCGCGCCGTTTTTCGAGACGACGTCTCCCCGTTACGGACGGAGTTCAAGCGAGACGCTGTCGATCATCCATCCGTTCGATTTCGCGCTCGGTGCAAACGATTCGGGTTTTGATCTCGGAGCCGGAACGCCATCGGGAGACGTGTCCTCCGTAGCGCCCCAGACGACCGGCCTGCACGACTCTTTCCAGCCGCCACGACCGGCCAGCGAGCTGTTGCCGGAAGACTGGAGTGCACCGGAAACGCGTCAAATGCCGCCGATCGCGCCTGATCCGAAAGCGCCGCCGCCTGTTGGGGCGGACGAGCCATCGGAACACGATGACGGATCGCCGAAAGGACTGTTCACGGCGCCGGTCGCGCCAACGTCAACCCAGGTGTCGCAGGCTGAAACGGCATCTCCAGGCGTTAGGCCTGACCATGGAATCGATCCGCTATCGGTGCGACTGGATTCCGAAATCGCGGTCGAGGCCACACGACCAGGACTGCCCGGTCAGGCGGATGGCGCCGCCATTATCGCCGCATTCATGCGTGGCGCCGGCCTTGAAGGCGCGCCTTCGAAAACGGCCGAAGCGTTTTTCGAAGGGCTTGGCCAGACGTTCAGGGCGTTCGTCGTCGGGTTGCGACGCGCGATGATCGCTCGCGCCGAGATCAAGGGCGAGTTCCGCATCGACCAGACCATGATCCAGCCTTTCGGCAACAATCCCCTGAAATTCGCGGTCGACGACGATGACGCTCTTGCCGCACTTCTTGGCGTGGGGCGCCGGACCGGTGTCTCAAGCCCGGATGCCGTTGCGGATGCCTTGCGCGATATACAGGTTCACGAGATGGCGCTTACGCGCGCCATCGAGCCGGCGGTGCGCGAGTTTCTCGCCGCCAACGGCCCCGCTGCGGTGCTCGAACTGCTGTCCTATCCCGCCGACCAGCCCCTTTCCCTTTTTCGTCGGGCAAAGGCCTGGACGACCTATGTGCGTCACTATCAGGAGACCGCGGACGTGGCGACGGAGACCCTCGATGGCGCCTTCGGTCGGGCATTCGGGCGCGCCTATGAAGCTGCGCGTGCTGAAATCGAGGGCGCTGGCAGCAGCGGCGGGAGAACGAACAAAACTGCGTTCTCCCGGTTGCCGCCGGAGCAAGGCCGATGAGTTGGGGTAGCCGGGTCGTCTGGCAGGAAGGCATGTTCCTGCGTGCGCAGCATTTCCAGCAGCAGGATCGATGGAGTGCGCACGATCTGGCGCAGGGACTATCGTTGACGCGCGCCTATGGCTGGGGATTTGCCGAACTCGACATTGCCCGCGATCTGCTGGCGTCCGGACGCATCGGCCTGTCGACGGCAAAAGGGATTTTCGGGGACGGCACGCGCTTTTCCGCCCCGGACGAGTCGCTGCTGCCTCCGCCGTTATCGGTCCCGGATGGCGCGCGTGATGTGCTCGTCTATCTGGCCATTCCAATCGCCGGGCCGGGCCGCATGGAATTCAGCGCCGACTCGGGGTTGGCACGCTTTTCGGGAACGAGTCAGGAGATTTACGACACGCATAGCGGTTCACCCGACCCCGCGACGATCACGGTCGGACAGTTGGCGCCCCGCCTGATGCTCGGCACGGATGACAGGGCGGGGTATCACTGCCTCTCCGTGGCGCGGATCGTCGAGGTGGCGGCGGATCGTCGCGTCGTTCTGGATGCCACATGGATTCCACCGGTCCTGACATGCGCGGCAACGCCGATCCTGGCCAACCTGCTGATCGAACTGGCCGGGATCCTGCATCAGCGTGGCGAGGCGATCGCCGGACGGCTGAGCGCAATCGGCGCGCGCAGCAACACGGAGATCGCGGATTTCATGTTGTTGCAATCGCTCAACGGCTGGCAGCCGCTGACGGCGCATCTGGCTGACGGCGCGCGTATCCATCCGGAGGAACTGTTCCGGCTGTTGCTGACCATGGCGGGCGAACTGTCAACCTTCACCGAAACGTCGCGCCGTCCAGACCGCTTCGAGCCTTATCGGCATGACGACCTGCATCGTAGCTTCGGGCCGGTGACGGCCGCGATCCGGCGCGCACTTTCCAGCGTCCTGGAGCAGACCGCGGTTCAGATCCCGCTCAAGGAACACAGACATGGTGTCAGCGTCGGCGCCATCGCCGACCGGACGATCCTGACCGGCGGCAGCATCGTTCTGGCGGTTCGGGCCGATGTGCCGATCGAGACGCTGAGGCGCGTTTTCCCGACGACCGTCAAGATCGGTGCCGTCGAGCATATCCGGGAACTGGTGAACGTGGCGCTGCCGGGAATCGAGCTTCGGTTGTTGCCTGTCGCGCCACGCCAGATGCCGTTCATTTCCAATGCGCTGTATTTCGAGCTGGAGCGCCATTCCACGCAGTGGGACGCGCTGCGCCATTCAGCAGGTTTTGCCATCCACGTGTCGCATGACTTCCCTAACCTGAGGCTGGAACTATGGGCAATCCGGGCGTGAACGGGATGAACAACCCCTTTGCGGAACCGGATGACGACGATCGCACCGTCATCATGCCGAGAGAAGCTGTCTCGGCCCTTTCCGCGCGGCAGAATCTCGCACCGGTCGAAAGGGCCGAAGATCAGGATATCGAGTTCTCGGCTTTGCCGCAGGGGGGAGAGTCGCCGATCGTCGCCTGTGCAAGTTCGCTGCTGACCCTGATGGCACGCCTGCGCAATACCGTCAGCGTGCCGGACGCCAGCGCGTTGCGTGAGCGGGCCGCGCGTGAGATTGAGCGCTATGGCGCGGCACTGCGCGAGGCGCGGCTGCCACCGGAGACGATCCGCCTGGCGCATTATGTCATGTGCGCGAGTCTGGATGATGTGGTGCAGTGCACGCCGTGGGGATCGCATGGACCATGGGCAGACCTTTCGCTGACCTCTGCCTATCATCGTGATGTCCGGGGCGGCGAACGGTTCTTCGGAATTCTGCGCAAGCTGCTGGAGAGCCCGAACGCCTATATCGGCGTCATCGAGTTGATGTATCTGTGTATGTCGCTCGGCATGCAGGGGCAGTATCGGCTCATGCCACGCGGACCTGCCGAACTGGAACGCGTGCGCGAGGAAACCTATGCAGCAATCGTGCGCATTCGCGGTGCGGCGGCGGCCGATCTGTCGCGTCATTGGGTTGGCGTGGCGGAGCCGTATCGACCCCTGCGGTTCGAGATGCCGTTATGGCTGGCTATGGCTCTCGGCACGGGAATACTGGGCATTGCGTATGCCCTGGCGCTTCTGGCCACGGGTGCGGCATCCGATTCCCTGCTCGCCGGTGCTACCGGTCTGCCACCCCACGCCATGCCGGCGATCGCGCGGCCGGCGCCAGTGGTTGCGCCGCCGGTCGTCCCGCATCGCGATGCTTTGCGTGCGCGACTGGTCGCGGCGTTGCAATCCGACATCCACGACGGCGTATTGAGTGTAGCGGGAACCGAACGCGTGCCTATTATTCGTCTTCAAAGCCAAGGCATGTTCGAAACGGGCGCGGCGACCGTGCTGCCGCAATATATTGCGGTCCTGCGCCGCGTCGGGGATGCAGTCGGCCGCAACGAGGGCCACACGAACGTTGTGGGCTACACCGATTCCCAGCCAATCCGCACGCTGGCGTTTCCGTCGAATTATGCGCTGTCACTGGCACGGGCACAGGCAGCGGCGGCCGTGATCGCGCCATATGTCGGGGCGACACGCATTGCCGCGTCCGGGCAGGGAGCGCAGTCGCCTGTCGGCGACAATGCGACGGAGGCGGGGCGTCGCGCCAATCGGCGTGTTGAAATCGTTGTCGAGGAGGGTCGCCCGCAGTGAGCGTCTTCTACACGTTGCTCGCCCTTGTACAACGTTGCGTCAGCAATCGCTGGGCGCAGGCTTTCGGGATCGCCGCGCTCCTGACGGGGCTGCTCTGGTTTTACCTGCCACTCTCACCTTTTTTTCTGCCGGCAGGGCGGCGTCTCGGCATCATCGCTGTTGTATGGGTCGCGGTCTTCGCGGTCGCATGGCTCGTTCAACGTCGTCGCAGTCGGGAGGAAAAGGATCTCAGCGCAACGCTCACGGGCGGTGGCAAGGCCGACCGGGACGACGGAGAGCGGGACGGTCAGGCCGCGAGTGATGAAGTGCGTGAACTGCGTCGCCGCCTTTCCGCAGCTGTGGCCACATTGCGCAAGCGCGGCGTGCGGCGGCTTTACGATCTACCGTGGTATGTTTTGATCGGCCCGCCGGGCTCGGGGAAAACGACATCGCTGCGTCACTCCGGTCTTCATTTCCCGCTGGAAGCCGATGGTGAGGACTCGCTGCGCGGCGTCGGGGGAACGCGGTTGTGCGACTGGTGGTTTGCCGATGAGGCCGTGCTCATCGATACTGCCGGGCGATACACGACACAGGACAGCGCCAAGGCTGTCGATCGCGCCGGCTGGCTTGGCTTCCTCGACAGTCTTCGCAAGACGCGCCCGCGCCAGCCGATCAACGGCGTGATCGTCATGATCTCGTTGCTCGATATCGCGGCCGGTTCCCCGGAAACGCGCGAGGCCCATGCGCGGCAGGTTCGGCTGCGCATCAACGAACTGACGGAGAAGCTTGGCGTCCGGATTCCGGTCTATCTGATCTTCAACAAGATCGACCGGCTCACGGGTTTCGACATGTTCTTCGATGATCTCGATACGGCGAGCCGGGGGCAGGTCTGGGGCATGACCTTTCCGGTCGATGGCGGTGTCGAGCACTTCCAGAACGAATTCGATCAGCTCATCGCGCAACTGGACAGGCGGCTGATCGACAGGCTTCAGGCGGAGCGCGCGCCGGAGCGACGTGCCGTCATGAGTGGCTTTCCGCTTCAGGTCGCAAGTCTTGCGGAGCCGATGAGCGCCTTCCTCAATAGCGCCTTTCGCGGTAGTCGGATCGACAAGCCGCCATTCCTGCGCGGGATCTACATGACATCCGCGACGCAGATCGGTGCGCCGCTCGACCGTCTGTCGGGCGCGCTCGCCCGATCCTTCGGGATTGACCAGCAACGCTCCGGCCCGCCGGCGGGGGCACGGGGGCGTGCTTACTTTCTGACGCGGCTCATGCGTGATGTCATTCTTGGCGAAGCCCTGCTCGGCGTCTATGCGCCGGAACGGTATCGCAGACGGCGCAGACTGCGCGCGGCAGCCTTCGGCGTCATTTCCGTCGTGACATTTCTGGGCGTCATGCTGATCTGGCAAGGACACCGGCAGGCGCGGGCGATGGTGCAGGAGCGATTTGCCCGTTTTGCTGCCTATCACGATGCCGTCGCGCCGCTTGTCGGCAGAAGCGTGGATCGCGATGCCGATCTTCCCGCCGTATCGGACGCGCTGGATCAGGCCCGGGCATTAGCCTACGGCAAAAGCGGCGGTCTGGTGGGGCGTCTGCGCCTTGGGTCCGATGCCGCGGCGGAACAGGCCGGCCGTGGTGTCTACGACAATGCGCTGGCGCGTGTCCTGTATCCGCGCCTTCTCTGGCGGCTCGAACACGATATGCGGGAGCGTTTCCAGGATCCGTCATTTCTGTATGACGCAACCCGGGTTTATCTGTTGCTCGGAGGGTTGGGGCCACGCGATCCGGAGATCGTCGAAAGCTGGTTCGCCGCCGACTGGGAGCGTCGTTACCCCGGAGCCCTGAACCGTGCGTTGCGTGAGCGGCTTGGCGTTCATCTCGCGGCGCTGCTTGCAAATCCCGTTCCCGACGATGCGATGCTGGATGGAAAACTCGTTCAGCAGGCACGCATTGCGTTCGGTCATGTCACACCTGCGCAGCGGATTTACAGTCGCTTGCGCGATCTGCCGGTTCCTGCGGGCGTTCATGGCTGGTCTCCGCAGGACGCTGTCGGCAATATGGAGAATTCTGTCTTTGCACGGCGCAGTGGCGCGCCGCTGAACGATGGAGTTCCTGCTTTCTTCACGGGGGAGGGTTACGCGCGGATACTGCGTCCACAATTGCCGGCTGCTGCACAGGCCGTCGCGGATGAGTCGTGGGTTGTGGGGCATGATACGGCCATGACGGTTCGCGGCAGCGACGCATCGGCGCTGGAAGCGAGTGTCGCACGTTTGTGGAGCGATGATGCGCGTGCGCACTGGTCCGGCATATTGAATGATTTGACAATACGGATCGGCGGTTCACCGTCCCAGGTATCCGGCGCACTTTATCTGCTGTCGTCTCCGCAATCGCCGCTACGCGACATGGTCAGGTCCATCATTGCTGCCCAGACCATTCCGGCGCCCGCTGGACAGAAATCGGCCCCGGGCGCTGAAGCGAAGCCCGTAAGTGCCGGGGAGGGCGTGGATTCGCTCGATGCCATCGACCAGGCGGCGGCGTGGAATGCGTCCATCGCACCACTGGCGGATATGCTTCATCCGGCGACGGGCGGCACGCCGCCGATCGAAAGCGTTACGGCATTGATCGGCCAGCTTGACAACGCCGTCGCTCTTGGGGGCGTGTCGCAGCAATCCGGTTCAGCTACCGGTCTTGCCATGCCCGACCCGGGCGAGCGGCTGCGCGCGGAGGCGTCAAGGCGTCCGCAGCCGGTTGCAACGTGGTTGCGTGAAATTGCGGACTCTGGACAGGCATCACGAGAGCGGGAGGCAAAAGCGACCGCCTCCGACACCTTCAACAGTGCTGCCGGCCCCGGTGCTGCTTGCCGTGCGCTGGTGAAGGGGCATTTCCCGTTCGACCCGACATCGACGCAGGATGCGCCACTGGAAGGCTTTATACGTGTGTTCGCACCGGGTGGCTTGCTCGATCGTTATGTGGAGCAGTCCGTAGCACCGTTCGTGGATCGCAGTGGCTCCACGTGGCGCCTGCATGATGCTGGCGGCGTGCACGCACCATTCACCGCCGCGCAACTTCCTGCGTTTCAACGTTCTGCCGCAATCCGTGACACGTTCTTTCCGGCTGCCGGTGCGCCTTTTGTCAGCCTGACGATCAGGCTTCAGGGCGATAGTGACATGGCAATGAATCTTGGGAGCGCCACGGTTCGGCCCGATGTGCCGGTCACGCTGTCCTGGCCCGGATCCGACGGGCTTTCTCCGGCTGTCATCTCCCGCACACGCAATGGTAAGCCGCAGGAACTGGAGCGTGGCGATGGAATCTGGGGTCTTGCACGCCTGTTGCAGAAGGGAATTAGCCAAGGGACCGGCGCGCTTTATTCGGATGGTGAGACGGTATCGATCTCGGGTGCCAAAGGTGCGTCGCCCTTTGCCCTGCTATCCGGTTTCTCCTGCCCGGAGGTTCCCTGATGCTCGAACCGTTTGCCGGATACTGGGGAAAACTGCCGGCACATGGCGATTTCCTGAAGGCAGGTTTTCCGCAGGAGGTCGTAACGAGGCTCGATCGATGGATCGATACGCAACTAGGGGACGCCGAACACCGGCACGGCGCGCGCTTTAACGGCATCTGGCACGCGGCGCCGAGCTGGTGTTTCGTGGTGCGACCCGGTGTTCTGGACCCTCTTCACGCGGTGACGGGCATCTGGACACCCAGCATCGACTCCGTTGGCCGGTGTTTTCCCTTTCTCTTTGCCATCCTGCACGATCCGGCAATGGCAGCTTTCCGGGCACTGCCTTCCTATGACACGGTCATTCGGCAGGCAATCGAACGGACACAGACGATCGGCGTTCTGGAGGAAGCCTTGATCGCGACCGGGCAGGCGCCCTGGCCGCCAGCCGCGCCCGTGTTCGACGTCTGGTGGTGCGTTAATCACGCGGGCGGCGGAACATTGCATGGCGCCTTGCCGGTGGGCGCGGCATTCGACTGGTTATTGGACGGCACACCGCCGACAGGGACTTAAAAAACACGACCATATGAAATATTGATGCCGGCAGATGAAATTTATGCGAAGCAGAAGATAGGTCGTGGCATATATGTTACCAACTTCCATGATCTGTCCGTATCAAGATTCATCCGGAGTTCTTATGCATCGCACCACAGTTATGGGAAATCGGTGATTGATGCACGCAGGTGACCCGCAGATTGACCGTTTGCCGTCTTGCGACACTGCATTCCAGACGACTGCTGCCCGAGATGGTGATGCGCTTCTCGATCATATCGCCTGTGCCTTTGCGGCATGCGCGTCCTCCAGCATACGCACGACGACACGCCAGGTCCTGCGCGATCTGGCGGCGGCCTGTAGGGCCGAATGCGCCCTCATCCTGAGGCATGATGACAGCCAGCGGTATGGCCTTGTCTCATCGACATCTGAAGACGATCTGCCATCGGGTGACTGGATACGTCGGGTTCTGGAAAATGGTGGTGATGAATTCTTTGAACTGACGGATTGGCAGAAATCTGGCGCAACGGTTTATGCGCAGCGTTTCGATGGCCGCGACACACTTGTGTTGCGATGGCGTGAAAAACCTGCGGGAAATTTTTTGCAGGATTTCTTATCTCTGACCCGGCGGATCGGCAAGCTGATTGCAGCGGCCATGAAACGTGAAAATGCCGCCGAGGAAAGGCGGATACTCCTGCGCCGTTTAAGTGAGAGTCAGAAGCTTGACGTCGCAGGAACGACGGCCGTGGCGATGGCGCATAATCTGAACAATGTTCTGGCGGCCATGCTTGGGCAGACCGAAGTTGCGCTGGATGCACTGCGGAACCAGCCGCGCGGATACAATGCCGTTATGGCGATCCGCAATGCGAGCGAGCGGGCGGCCGAACTGATCGAAAGCATACTGGGTTTCGGGCAGCGGGATATAACAAGCGCACCCATCTCAATGTCGAGACTGACCAACGAAACGCTCGAACTGCTCCGTCCAGCGATACCCGAGCGGATCACTATCACCTTTGAGGATCGAGGAGATGAGGAGCGCGTTCATGGGCGGGCGACCGAACTGCAGCAGGTCATTCTCAATCTTCTGCGCAACGGTATGCAGGCTATTCCCGACCGTGGGCGCATAGTTCTGCGGATTGAGGTGAGAGAAGGCCATGGTCGCCTTGCCATGCAGATCGGCGCTCTGGAAGAACGACCCTATCTGGTCGTCGAGGTGAAGGATACCGGCGTCGGCATCGATCCGGCCTCCCACGCGACGATTTTTCGCCCGTTCCACACGACGCGCCCCGCCGGAACCGGGCTTGGGCTGTCGACGGTGGCGGATATCGTCAGTGACCACAACGGGGCGATCCGCATCGTCGATCCGCCTGAAGGCGGTACAACTTTCGAGGTCTGGCTTCCGATTTCCCGTGAGATCGAAGGACGGCCTGCGCTTGAAAACGGCACCGGCCAGCCGGTTCTGATCGTCGCGCGCGATGCGGTGCGCGAACGGTTCGAGGACATTGTTGCCGCACTCAATTACGAGCCGGAGGGCTACGCCAGCATCGATGCAGCACTTGGCGCGATTGCGTATGATCCGCTTCGGCCCTGCGCGATCATGCTGTGCACCGAACGCGCCGATCTTGACGGATGCATCGTCATGGCGGAGCGTTTTCGTTCATTACCAGGTGCTTTGCCTTTGACGATACTCATGCCGGGGCGAATGTCCGCGACGCCGCTCGGTCAGATTGCGGGTCGGCCGATGTGGCTGGCCGGATCGGAAAATAATTCCGCGATTGCGGCCTGCATGCGCCTGATGGCCGATGCAGCCGTGCTCACACCCCAGGGAGCGACGAAGTGAGGTCCATGCGTCAGATAATGATTTCAGCGCGAGCAGGCGGTTCGGCGCGTGACAAGGGCGCTTTGCGTCTCGGCGCACTTGCCATGCTGACAGGCGGAATGCTGCTGACGGCGGGCCAGGCGGCTGCCAGGCCCTCTCTGGTGACGCTGATCGACCTCTCTGCAGGCAAGGATATGAAACCGGCGGCCTGCTCGACTGCATTGTCTGGTTTGCGGGACGCACTCGACGCAATCGGCATCCCGACCGCACGCCCTGCCGTGCCGACGGTCGATGCGCTTCGTATGGTCCTGCTGCAACTCGGCAATCAGGGAAGCAGCGAACCGCGAATGGTCGTGGCCTGCGCTCAAGGCGCTTCGGCCGAGGGGCAACTCTACCTTGCGCCGGCAAACCTTGCCGCTGACAATCGCGACCTGAGTCGGAATGGCGTCAGTGCCGACACATTCGCGCGTGTCGCGGGGGCGGGCGGCCTGACGGCGCTCGACATCGTGCCGATTTCCGGAACGAGCCTCTCCGAGAATTCAGGCGAGCAGTGGCGGCGTGCGGCAGAGCCCAATACGTCGCGTCTGATCGCGATTGAGCAGGCGCCCGATGCGGCCACCCTGATCGATCGCCTGACCGCAGCCGCGAAGGGGCATGGCGATGCCATGTTATCGGCGTTCCTTGGCGTGCAGCCTGCTGAAAGGTCGGCAACACCGCCGCCGCCGACCGTGGCGCCGGTAGCCGTGCCGACGATTGCCGCCAAGTCAGACGACAATACCGCTCATCCCGCTGCGGCAAATGGTTCTTCGGCTCAATCCTCGCCGACTTCAGCGACGGCAGATACACCTGCGCCGAAGCCCGTGAACAAGCCGTCCGAACCGGCCGTCGAGGCGGCGGCACCGAAAGCGGCGCAGGCCGCCGCGCCGCCCGCGGCCACGAAGCCTGTTTCCGTCAAACCTGCCGTGGTGCGCCATCCGCCTGCAAAACGTGTGGTGGCCGATCCTGCGGTGCATCAGGTGCAGCTTGGCCTTCTAGCGAAGGGTTTCTATCATGGCAGGGTATCGGGCATCAGCAATGTCGCAACCGTGCAGGCCATTCGGCATTATCAGGAGAAACTGGGTCATCAGGCGACAGGAACATTGACGCCCGATGAACAGAACGAGTTGGCGGGCAAATAAGACCATGACGCTTCGTTTGAAGATCTACGCGACGCTGGGCGTAATAGCTCTTGTCGGTTATCTCGCGCTTCTGGCGAGCATAACTCACGGTGATCGCACGGCGCGTGTGGCTTCGGCGGAGCGTTCGGCCCGGTTGATGATCGTCCAGGCCGATGCGGCCGATCAGTATACCCGTCATGAGATCGCGCCACTTCTCGACAGTGCCATGCATAGCCGTCTGGTGTTCATTCCCCAAAGTGCGGGCTTTTACGCCGTGGAAACTCAGGGGCGTCAGATCGAGCGGGCCCTTGAGGGATATCGCCTGCGACGGGTCGTGCTCGATTCCACAGGACCGGCCGATACGCCGGACGGGTGGGAGCGCGATGCGATCATGCGCCTTCGGGGGACGCCGGACGGCGCGCCTTTCGCTGAACTGCGGCCTGACGGCGCTCTGGCCTATGTCGTGCCGCTCACGATGCAGGACGGCATTTGCGCCACGTGCTATCCCTCTCGCGATCAGGCGCCGCTGTCCGTGCGGGACGCTTTCGGAAGTGCGAAGGGCTTTGATCGCCATCCGGGTGAAATCGTCGGGGCGACGATTGCGACCGTCCCAGTCGCGCCGTTTAACCTGTTTGGCAATGCGTCCCTCTTGCTGGCGGCTCTCGTCCTGTTGATCTGCTGGGCCTCCGCCTGCCTGCTGATCGAATTCATGGTTCTGCGGCCGCTCTCGCAAATCGCGACTGTCGCGGAGCGCGTATCGCTCGGCGCGCCGGATGTCGAAGAATTCGATACGCGATCGGGCGGGGAGATCGGCGCATTGACGCTGTCCTTCAATCGCCTGCGGCGCAGCATGGAAACCGCGATGGCGTTGGTCCGGCCATGACGGCGACGTTGGAGATACCCCAGCGGATCGGGCGCTTTCGCATCCATTCGATGCTGGGGCGCGGGGCGATGGGCGTCGTCTACAAGGGGCATGACGAGCATATCGACCGCCTCGTGGCGATCAAGCTGATCCGAACCGATCTTCTCGACAGCGAGGAGCGCGAAAACTATTTCCAGCGTTTTCGTAATGAAGCGAAGATCGCCGGGCGATGCGTGCACGCGAATATCGTCGGTCTGTATGATTTCTCATTCCATGAGAGCAATCCCTATCTCGTCATGGAATATGTGGACGGGATGGGCCTTCAGCAGGCCCTGCCGCGTGGCACCCAGTGGCGGGAAGAGGAAGTTCTGCCGATTGGGTTGCAGGTGCTGGACGCGTTGCAATACGCGCATGAGCGCGGCATCGTCCATCGCGACGTCAAACCGCCCAACATTCTTCTGACGACCGAATCCAAGCTCAAGATCACCGATTTCGGCATCTCCCGGCTGACCAGCACCGAGCAGACCATGACGCCGTTGCTGATCGGAACGCCAAGCTATATGTCGCCCGAGCAGTGCATGGGTGCATCGCTTGACGGGCGATCCGACCTTTTCTCCCTGGGTTGTGTCCTATACGAACTTCTTGCAGGGCGACGGCCGTTCACCGGCGCGAACTACACCGATACGATTCTCGGCATCATCAACCGGCCACATCCGCCGTTACAGGATTTCCGCGACGACCTGACGCCGGCATTGATCGATGTCATCGACCGGGCGTTGGCCAAGAATCCCGCCGATCGCTTTCCCGATGCCAGTGCTTTCTCTCTGGCGCTGGAGCAGATTTCCGGTTCCCCGTTTCGTGTTCCCGCCATTCCGCGAAATCTGTCCGATATCGTGGTGGCGTCGCAAACGCGTGACACGATGGATCCATCAGGCGCAGTCGGGCATGTCGCGCCACTGGTCGGCGATGAGGCAGATACTGTGCTCGCTCCGCGCAGGGCCGAGCCGGATCGTGCCGAGGCAGCGACAGCACGACCCGCAGAGGCTGATGCAGGAGAGCCGACGCAAGACAGGCGCCTGTCGGGATATGAAACCGCGAATGACGGTGTGGAAGCATCGGAAGTGACATCCGTCCGGACGATCGTGACGACTGTGCCGTTGCGGGACGAGGCGGACGCCGTCGAAAGCGCGCCGGCGGATGAAATGGAGAGAGCGGTCGTCGATGAAGACGACGATGCAACCCGTATCATGCCGTCACCGGCATCTCCCCTGGCGCCGCCGTTCGTCGCCGACCCGATGGCAGTGGCGTCCGTCGAAAACGACGAGGGGGCGATTGCTGACCGATCGTCCCCGGAGGTGCCTGATAGGTCTTACGTTTCGGTTGAGGAGGAACGCGAAGAAACGCGCGAGGGCCGGTCGGATGAAGGCGGTGAGCAGGAACCGCTCATGACGCCGCCAATGGACCCGGCGCCAACGGCGTATGCAGGGGAACAGGAGACGATCCGCGAGATGTCGTCACCTGATCTGGCGGCTGTGGACGCCATCCAGGCGATACCGGATCAGGCGACCCCGAACGGCGATGCGCGTGTGGTGTTCGGAGATGCATTTGCTGGGGCAACGACCGACGATCACGCTCTCGAAGTCGACTGGGGTGCCTGGCAATCCTGGACGGCGATCTGCTTGACGCGTGTGATCGGGCCGATCGGACCGATCCTCGTCGCGCGTCATGGGAACGATGAGCAACCTGATCGTCTGGTGGACCATTGCGCCGATTTCATTCAGCATGACGACGAGCGTGCGGATTTTCTTCGTTTCGTCGGGGAGCGTCCTGTTCCCGCAGCACTGGCGCGGAAGGGGCAGCCATGACTTCCCTCATACTGAGTCTGACATGCGCGCCGGGCGGTATTCCGCTGGAAACACGCCAGATCGACGCGGATCGATATTCGCTCGGCCGGGACCCGGATAACGACTGGATTTTGTTCGATCCCACCTGTCAGGTTTCACGGCATCATTGTCGTATCGTGCGGGAAGGTGACGACTGGCTATTCGCCGACCTCAGCCGCAATGGAACGCGGCATGAGGTGGGTCACGCCTCGGGGATGACGTGCGACGAAGTCGGATCGCATCGACTGGCATCCGGTGATCGACTTCACCTGGGTGATTACGAGATCGCGGTGACGGTGCAGGAAGAAGAAAGCTCATTCCGGATCATGCCGTTGCCGGATTTCATCGCCGACCTGCGAAGCAATTTCGCGGCGCGCCCGCCCACGTCACGAGAGCCGGGTAGGACGCGTGCCCGGTCGGAGACGCGCCTTTCGTCATCGGCGCGCGGGACAGAAGCGCGGTCCCCGCAAAGAGGGGACCCGTTGCTCGAACTGCTTGGGCTGGAAGGCACAGACCTTCCGCTGGGACGCCGGTCTGTCGTCCTTTATCGTCTCGGCGCTTCCCTGAGCGCTGCGGTGCATGGTCTTCGACGCATGGCGAGGCCGGGGCGCGCCGCGGAAAAAGGCGAAGATTTCCGATTGCTGGACGAAAGCCAGCCGATACCGAAGGTCCTGCGCGCGATTGCAGGAATGGACAAATCGGTGATCGCCTCGCCGGAGCAGATCATCGGGCAGGCATTCGACGATCTTCACCGTCATCAGCTATGTCTGTCGCTTGCTTATCGCCGGTGTATGAAAGAGATGTTGCATGCTCTGGATCCAGAGGAAGCCTCCCCCTCGTCCGTGCGAGAGGGTGGGCAGGGTCGTCGGACATTGTCTCTGTCGTTTCTCAAGCGCAGGCATCGACGTGTGAGCGAGAATTTCGACCGGATCGTCGAGGCATCCTTCGCGCGTCATTATCGGGAGGAATGGGAGCGTCTGGATTCCGGCCGGGATGCGGCGGGGCGGGATTGAAGCGGATCGTGGCCTGTCGATGACGACCTTGTCGGAATATAGTTACTGCGCGACGCATAAAGGGCCGTTCCGCACCGAAAATCAGGACGCGCTGATCTGCCGTCCCGATCTTGGCATCTATGTCGTCGCGGATGGCGCGGGCGGACATCGGGACGGTCGACTGGCGGCCAATACCGTTACGGATGCGATTGCGGCCTTGCCGGACGGTCTGCCGCCGGACCAGCGGCTTGCCATGCTTCGCGGCGCCGTTGGTGACGCGCATCGCCGTTTGAGGGATCTCGCCGGAAATCTCGGGAATGGTGCGGTCTCGACAATCGCAGCACTCCTCCTCGAAGGAGACTATTTCGTTGTGCTCTGGGCCGGGGACTCTCGCATTTATCTTCTTCGAAACGGCGAGATGACGCAGTTGACGCATGATCATACCCTGGTGCAGCAGATGGTGGATTCCGGTTCGATTTCCCCTGCGGAAGGGCGCAATCACCCGAAGGGAAACATCATCACACGCGCTGTCGGGGGCGCTGATCCGGAGCTGATTCTCGACAAACGCATTGGCATGGTTCTTCCGCACGACCGCTTTCTTCTGTGCAGTGACGGCCTGCTGAAAACGATGGATGAAGACGAGATCGGCTATCTGCTCGGGCAGGATGGAGACGTGGCGGACGCCTTGCTGTCAACTGCCCTGCGGCGACGCGCCCGCGATAATGTTTCCATCGTGGCGGTGGTCCGGCCATGAGCAACGTTGCACCGGATTCGATGGCACTTCACGACGCGGCGCGCGCGCGTTCGGTTCTGCTGATTGACGATGACCACGAGTTTCGCTCGGCGATCGGCAATTATCTGGCGCTTAATGGCCTTCGGGTCATTCTGGCATCTGGACCGGAGGACTTGCGTGACGTTGAGGTCGACTGGACGCATTGCGTGATCGTGCTTGATCTCCAGCTTGGCGGCATTGATGGTATCGACGTCATGCGGTCGTTACGGGAGGCGACCGACGCACCGATTATCCTGATGACCGGCCACCGGATATCCGAACTGGATCGTGTGATCGGGCTCGAACTCGGTGCGGACGATTATCTGGTCAAGCCATTCGGCCCGCGTGAGCTTCTTGCGCGCATACGTGTCCTTGGCCGCCGGCATGATGAACTCTGTTCCATTCGCGAGGCTCAGGCAAACCGGCCCATATCGGAGAATGATGAGACCGACAGTCTCACGATGAAGCGGGTCTATCGTTTCGGTGAATGGGAGCTCGATCGACGCTCACGCGTCCTGAAAGATCCTTCCGCTCGCGTCGTAAAGTTGACGAAAGGCGATTTCGCATTGCTTGTCGCATTTCTGGATGCGCCAGGACGACCGCTCACGCGAGAATATCTGCTCAACGCCACGCGAATTCACGAAGATGTCTATGATCGCAGTGTCGACGTCCAGATCCTGCGTCTCCGGCGCCGGTTCGATAAAGGCAGTGTGGACGGCCTGAGCGGGCGCGACATCATCCGCACCGATCGCGGCGCAGGATACGTCTTCACGCTCGATGTGACGTTCTGACCGCACCTGTCAACGTTCGAGCCGACGCTCCTTGCGCATCAGGCGTTCGATAAGGAAACCGCCGACAACGAGATAGGCGCCCAGAAAGATCAGGGCTGCCGAATGGCCTGAGCGCGCCTGGACGACAAGGTCACTGAAGACCACGCCGATCATGACGCAGCATGTTGTGAACGCGGCAATCGGTATGATGCCGAGCCACATGCCGTGCAGGACGATGCCGCCGAGAGGCACGCGAAACCGCCTTGGCAGGGCAGGGGCCGTTACGCGCAACCGCATGAGACTCAAGGCAACGCCGGCAAAAGCGACCATCGTTCCGATGCTGACGACATCGGCAAGGATCGAGATGGGGAACAAGGCCGCGATGATTCCGGCAGCCAGCGCGCTCGCCGCGATTCCGGCACGGGGCGCACCGGAATGTGTATCCACCGTTGCCAATCGCCTTGGCAGGACACCGGCGCGCGCCATGGCGAGGCTGATCCGTGAATGACCGTAGATATTGGCGAGGATGACCGATCCAAGGCCCGCGAGGGCGCCAATCTTGATCAGCATTGAAAGTTCAGCATGGCCGATCGTTCTCATGACGCGCGCGATGGGGTCGGGTACGTCAAGCTGCCTGAACGGGACGATGCCTGTCACGACAAGGGAGACGGCGATGTAGAGACTCGTGCTGACGACAAGGGTCGCGATAAGGCCGAAAGGCACGTCGCGCCCGGGATTGCGTGCTTCCGCAGCGCCATTGGCGACGGCATCGAAACCCAGATAGGCAAAAAAGACGATGCTGGTCGCACGTATGAGACCGCCGAGGCCATAGTGGAATGGTCCCTCGGAGGCGGGCAGAAAAGGATGCCAAAGCACGCTGTGTATATGCGTGAACCCCACCGCCAGAAAGAGCGCGAGGACACCGATCTTGACGGCCACCAGAACGGTGTTGGCGTGCGCTGTCACTCTTGCGCCGAACATCAGGGCAAAGCCGATCAGACACAGCACCAGCACCGCTGCGATATTGGCACTCGCACCGATTGCTGGCATCGGGTCGTGGGGCGGTGCGACGGTCGCCGTCATAAGCGACTTCGGGATCGACAACCCCAAATCGAGCAGGAGGCTTTGCAGATAGGCGACGAAACCTGTCGCGACGGTCGCATTGGCCAGCCAATATTCCAGCATGAGCATCCAGCCGATCCATAAGGCCGGTCGTGTGCCGAACGCCCGCGCCGCATACAGATACGCTGCTCCGGCTTCCGGCAGCGCGGCGGCCAGTTCCGCGTAACATAACCCGCTTAGAAGGCAGCCGATCCCGGCCATCAGGAAAGCGACAGTGACGGCCGGACCGGCATATTCCGCTGCTGCAACGCCGGGCAGGATGTAGATACCCGCACCGACGACACAACCGATGCCCAGCAGCACAAGGTCGCGGGCACCCAGTGTGCGGTGCAGGGCGCCTTTCTCGACGTCGTCCGTCAAATTCATGATGACAGGTTTCTCCTCCGCCGGTTCGGCGTCCACCGTTGCATCGCGGCAATTCTGCAAGGCGGCCAAAAGCGTCACGCAGAGGCTGGCTTATATGATGGCCGGGACTTTCAATAACGATATCGAAATATACCGTTTGACGACCCATAGCAAAATGGCCCTGCGGCGTCATGCCGCAGGGCCATTTTCTTTCCCTTGGGGGCGGATCAGAAGGGCGCGTCGATATCGACGACGTCGATCAGCTTATGATTGACGAATTCCTTGATCCCCAGGCCGATCAGTTCGCGACCGTAGCCGGACCGGGCGACGCCGCCAAAGGGAAGGTCGGCTTTCACCATGGTCGGATGATTGATGTAGACCATGCCCGTATAGATCTGCTCTGCCACCTTCACGCCCCGTTTCGTATCGCGGGTGAACACGGAACCACCAAGACCGAACGGGGAGTCGTTGGCGATGCGGATCGCATCGGCCTCATCGTCCGCTCGGTAGAGTTGGGTGACCGGGCCGAAAAACTCCCAGTGACGGGCTTCGTTTTCGTTATGCAGGTTCGTCATGAGCAGAGGCTGGAAGAAAGCGCCTTCCTTCGGCACAGGTGCGCCGATCGCCTCGACCTTCGCACCATGTTCCTTGGCACTCTCGACCTGCTTCAACAGATCGTCCGCCGCTTTCTGGGAGGAAAGCGGCGCCAGCGTGGTGGCGGGATCCATCGGATCGCCCGCCTTCAGTTCGGCAACGCCTTTCTTGTAGAGCTCGACGAACCTGTCATAGACGGCATCCACGACGATCAGTCGCTTGGACGAGACGCAAACCTGCCCTGCGTTCCAGTGGCGGCCAAAAACCGCCCATTTCGCTGCCTTTTCGATATCGGCATCTTCCAGGACGATGAATGCGTCCGAACCGCCCAGCTCCATGGTCGCCTTCTTCAGGGCCTTTCCTGCGATACTGGCGACGATACCGCCCGCCGTTTCCGAACCGGTCAGCGCGACGCCACAGACGCGCGGATCGTTGAGGATCGTTTCCGTGTGGTGGCGGGCCGTATATAGGTTCCGGAACGCGCCTTTCGGCAGCCCGGCTTCCTGCATCAGTTCATCGAAGGCGTTCGCGCTCTGCGGCACGTTTGATGCGTGCTTCAGCAGGACCGTGTTGCCGGCGGAAAGCTGGGGGGCGATAATTCGGGCAATCTGGTAATAGGGG
The DNA here is from genome assembly GCF_002005465.1 of Neoasaia chiangmaiensis. Classification (NCBI taxonomy): domain Bacteria; kingdom Pseudomonadati; phylum Pseudomonadota; class Alphaproteobacteria; order Acetobacterales; family Acetobacteraceae; genus Neoasaia; species Neoasaia chiangmaiensis. The sequence goes on from NZ_CP014691.1 coordinate 204,451, forward strand.
AAATTCCAGGGCTCGATCGCCAGCAGCACACCCTGCGGCTGATGCGCGAGAATGGCCTCGCCTTCCTTCGCATCGGCAACCGGCAGTTTCTCCGGCTTCAGCAAATCCTCGGCATTCTTTGCATAATATTCGAAGATTTCGGCGGACAGTTCGGTCTCGAGCTTCGCTTCGCTGTAGAGCTTGCCCATCTCCAGCGTCAGCAGTCTGGCATATTTGTCGATATCGCGGCGCAGGATATTGGCAGCCGCCGTCATGACCTTGGCGCGGTCCGCGAATGAAACATGGCGCCAGGAAAGGAAGGCGTCATACGCGTCCGTCAGAGCAGCCTGCACCTCCTGATCCGTCGCCTCCGGAAAGGTCCTGAGCTTTTCGCCGGTATAGGGATTGATTGTTTCGTAAGCCATTTTCTTCCGTTTCCTTCATCGTCAGCTGAGGCTGTAACAGGCCAGCGTTACTGTCTTATCAGGCTAGTCAGACATACGAAGTCCATGTTGTCCATGTTCGCGGCTGGCGCGACGCGGCCCTAGCGGCGTATGCGAGCGGAAAGCATATGCCGCCGTTGTGTTCCTGACTGACGCTTGAGCGATGCCGCGGTTTTCTGAAAAGAATGTCATGCGTCCACATGATGGTGGTTCAAGGCGGTGGCATTGATCGGTCTGGATGCAAGATAGGCGTGGAAGACGCCAAAATGTGTCTGCTTTCGGACGTTGGAAAAACCGGCCTGCTGCAAGGCGGCCAGAATACTCTCCGGCGCGACGCATTCCTCGATCGTATCCCAGTAGTAGGTCATGAGCGTGCGACTCTCCGCAGAGGCGGTAACGCCGGAGAGAAACGGGACGACGCGACCGAGATAAACGCGCAACGCTGCCTGAACCCGTCTGCTTCGCGCGCGCCCGATCTCAAGGATAATGAGGTTTCCGCCCGGCTTCAGCACGTTCAGAAACGCGCCAAAAGTTGCCCCCAGATCGTGGACGTGCCGCAAGGCATAGCCCATGCTCAGCATGTCCATGCTCGCATTGGCAACAGGGAGCCGCTGGGCGTCCGCCTGAATGACGTCGATGGACGATCTCCTGCGGCACTCCGCCAGCATGCCGGGACTCATGTCCAGCCCGATGACGTTGCCTTTGCCGGTTATCCGCTCGGCCTCCCTTGCGACCAGTCCGGTACCTGTCGCGACGTCAATCAGCTTGTGACCGGCCTTCAGCCCGGCGACGCCGAGCATGTGCCGGCGATACCAGCGCCCGGTTCCCAGAGAGAAGATGGCATTGATCCGGTCATAATAACGCGCGGTCCCGTCGAACAGCGAACGGACGAATGTCACGCGGTCGCTTTCGGAACGATAATATGCTGACAGGATCGGATGGGGCGGGTTGGGGTCGTCTGGCACTTTCAGGTTCCGTCGATTGGCGGCTCAAGCTCTTTTTCCGGCTTCTTACGGCATAAGAACCATGGAAGGATAGCCAGCGCATAATCCGATCGATAACGTAACGCACGATGTCGCTCTCGCCACGCCACGCGGTTCTCATCCCGTCCTACAATTCCGGGTCGCTCCTTGCCGAAACGGTGAAAGAAGCCCTGGGAGCCTGGCCGGATGTCATCGTGGTGATCGATGGTAGCGACGACGGCAGCGATCGGGTTGTGGCAGGTTTGTGCGCCGAACATGCCGGGCTGGCCATGTTGCGGCTACCGACCAATCGGGGAAAGGGCGCAGCTGTTCTGGCCGGCGCGCTCTGGGCGCGGGCGCATGGCTTCTCCCATGTCCTGACCATGGACGCAGACGGCCAGCACCCCGCGAGTGCCATCCACCCCTTCGTCAGCCGTTCACAAGCCTGGCCGGACGCCATGGTGCTGGGCAGGCCGGTTTTCGGCAAGGACGCGCCCTTCATCCGAGTTTGGGGGCGCGAAATCTCGAACATGCTGGTCGGCATTGAAACTGGCGGGATGGTACGCGACTGTCTGTTCGGATTTCGTGTGTATCCTCTCGCGCCCCTTATCGCGACGATGGAAGCCTCCCGCTTTATGCGCGGTTTCGACTTCGATCCCGAAGTGGTCGCGCGCCTTTGCTGGCATGGTGTGCCCGCAGAGAACATCCCGACGAGCGTTCGTTATCCTTCAGCCAACGAGGGCGGCATCTCGCATTTCCATTACGGGCGCGATAATCTTCGCCTCATACTCATGCATCTGCGGCTTCTTTTTGCCTGGATGCGGGGCGGAAATCGCGAAAGGCGGTAATCGTCGTCCTGAGAGATACATGGTCGAAGTTGCGAATGACGATCCGCCGGAGAAAGGCCTCCACGGCCATCGCGAACACCGCCGCCGCAATCGTCCCTCCGGTCATCGGCCAGCGCCAGCTGCCGGATGGTCCCCACAGGAAGAGAGCGGCCGGTAACAACAGGGCAATCGCGAAGAAAAACGACCAGAACATCGTGACGCGACGGGTATATCGCGCGACATCATCCCGCAATGTGCCGTGCACGTGTCGGGCGAGAGTAGAGACAAGGGGCTCGTGCCCCGGACGGAGCGAGCCGGCGAAGCTGGCCAGCATGGCGCCCATGGCAAGGGAATAAAAGCCGATACCGTCCAGAACGATCGTCTGTTGGGGCCAATGCGCGGCAAACGGAAGAAAGAGGATTGCGAAAAGGATCGGCAACGCATGCCATTTGCTCAACAGGGACAATGCAAGGCCTTGCAGCACGATCATCGACAAGGCCTGCGCGACCGGATGGAGTTGACGTGGCCCTATATGGGCGATGAGGAAAGACAGCAGCAGCAGAGCACCGCCGAGCAGACGGTAGCCGCCCGCGCGATGCTTTCGCCCCGTGGCCTTCTTTGCGATTGTATCGCTGTGTGATAGCAGGACGCCTCACTCCTCGTGCGACATGAGATGGACGGTGAATACGAACAGTGCCTCGGCGTTGCAAACGCCTTTTGAACATGAGATGGCGGAACGTCTGGTCGAATCGCTTCAACTCGAGGTTGCCTCCGAAGACATTGACCCCGTCGCGCCGCTGTTCGGAGAGGGGCTCGGCCTGGATTCGATCGACGCGCTGGAGATCGCCCTTCTGATCGGTCGGGATTACGCCGTCACGCTGCGCTCGGACGATCCGGACAACAAGCGCATTTTTGGTTCGCTGCGGTCTCTTTGCGACTACGTGCTGGCGCATCGTCCAGCGGCCTGATGCAAGGCTTGCCACAGTCGTCCATTGAAAGCTGGCCGGATCTCTCGTTGGTCCATGCGCCGGAGCGTATGCTTCTGCTGCGGGGCGATCGGCATATTACCGGCACGCAATTCCTGGCAGCGGCACACCGTCTGGCGGCCTTGCTGCCCGATCGCCCTGTCATGCCGTTATGCGGCGATACGGGACGATTCATGTTCCTGTTCGCCGCCACCCTGTTGCGCGGGAAGCACGCGCTTTTAACAAGCGAGCGGGCAGCCGATCGGCTGTTCGACCTGCTGACAACGCACGATGCCATCGCCGTGACGGTCGAGGGCGACCCGGATGCATCGAGCCTGCCTGAAGGGGGGATCGTTCTGCCCGATCCATGGGCATGGAACCGGACGACCGATGATGTGCCGGTCAATCCGTCCTTCCCGGCTGACAGGCTGGCGGCGATCGTTTTCACGTCCGGAAGCACGGGCAGGCCGATCGGGCATCGGAAAAGCTGGGGCGCGCTGGTGGCCCGCAGTGTTGCCGCACTGGATCTGCTGGACCCGGAGACGGAGAGTGCCTGTATCATTGGGACCGTGCCACCCTATCATATGTATGGGTTCGAGACACTTGTCCTGCAAAGCCTCAACACGCGCGTTTCGCTCTCGGTGGGTCCCAGTCGCTATCCCGCCGACTGGCAAGATCAGCTTCGGCAGGCCCCCGCGCCAAGGATGCTGGTGACGACCCCGTTGCAGCTCCGCAGCCTGTGTCGTGCCGGGCTCGACCTGCCGCCGGTTCGCCGGGTGATTTCGGCGGCAGCGCCCCTTGACGCATCTGTCGCCGCGGATGCCGAGGAGATGCTCAAGACCGAGGTCATGGAAATCTATGGCGCGACCGAGATCGGATCGGCGGCGACGCGCCGTACGCTGGAAGGCCCGGAATGGCGGCTTTACGACGGTATCGAGTTGTCGGTGACGCAAGCGGGAGCGACCATCGCGGCGCCTGGCGCGCCGGCCTATCCGATTTCTGACGTTGTGGAGCGTACGGGCGCGCGTGGGTTTCGACTGCTGGGGCGTATCGGCGATCTGATTAAACTGGGCGGCAAACGCGCCTCCCTCTCGGCGCTCAATGCCGCGCTGAACGCCATTCCGGGCATGGAGGACGGTGCTTTCCTGCCGCCGGACGGGGAGCGCCTCGCCGATCCGGCGGCACGGATGCAGGTGTTCGCTGTCGCGCCGGGCCGGACGGCGGACGAAATTCTTCACGCTCTCAAACAGCACATCGACCCGATTTTCCTGCCGCGCGGCATTCGCATGCTGGATGCCTTGCCACGTAACGCCGTGGGCAAGCTGACACTCGCGTCTCTTCGCAAGTTGGCCAGCAACCATGAGGATGAGGAATCCCTTGGTGCTTTCAACATCCCCGCCGATCATCCATGTCTGGCCGGTCATTTTCCCGGCATGCCGGTTGTGCCGGGCGTGATGATGCTGGACGCCGGACTGGCGTGTCTGGCGAATGAATGGGGCGATGTCGGATTCCCTGTGCACATCCGGATGGTGAAGTTTCTGAAACCGGTCTTTCCCGACGAGACCGTGCAGTTTCTGGCACGCCGTTCGGACAATACCATCTGGTTGCATGGTCGGCGCGCGGATGAAACGGTTCTGCGTGTTGTGCTCGAAATGAAGCGCGGGCATGAACCGGCCTGATATCCGTTGGGTCGTGCCAGAGCGCGGCAACCGAATTGTCATGACGGCGCTGCTCGGGTTCGCGCGACGCTTTGGCCGTCGCCGGACGTCGATGCTCCTGTGGCCGATCAGCTTTTATTTCCTCGTGATGGACTATCGGGCGCGGCGCGGCTCACGCGTCTGCCTGCAACGCATCCTCGGGCGACAGATCGGCCTGCGCGACATATTCCGGCATATCCACCGTTTTGCCGAGGTCACGCTGGATCGCGTGTATTTTCTTCTCGGGGGCGTCGACGAGCCGAAACTGCATGTTTCGGGTCGTGATGTCCTGCTCGACGCACTTGGGCGCGGGAAAGGCTGCCTGCTTCTGGGCGCGCATATCGGTTCCTTCGACGCCATGCGTGCACTTGGGGCCGAACGCAATATTCGCATGCGCATGCTTATGTATCGGCGCAATCTGGGTGGCGCGACGGCTGCGCTCGAGGCGCTGGCGCCGGATTATGAGGCGGGCATCATCGCCATCGGCCAGCCGGACACGATGTTGAAGGTGGCCGAGAGTCTGGCACGTGGGGAGGTGGTCGGCATTCTGGCGGATCGCGCGGCGATTGCCGGGCGAAGCGTCGGCGTGCACCTGTTCGGGCGTGAAATCCGGCTGCCTGAGGGACCATTCCGTCTGGCCCTGCTCACCGGTGCGCCCATCGTGATGGCCAGTGCCCTGCGTCGGAACGATGGTTCCTATGATGTGAAATTCGAAGCCATGCCCAGCCTGCTGGCAACGCAGGGTCGTGGGCGTCGTGCGCTCGTTCAGGCTGCGGCTGAACGATATGCGGCATGGATGGAAAATCTATGCCGGGCGCATCCGTTCGCATGGTTCAATTTCTACGACTACTGGAATGAGACGACATGAAGCCTGTTCGCGTTATCCTTGCGGTCGGCATCCTGACGGGCATCGGCGGTGCGAAGGCTGCCGATCAGGGCGCGGAACTTGCCGCGCGTATCGTCGCGCAACTGGGGCAGGTGCCGGAACGTGCCCGCCATTTCCAGGAACACCGTGAGATTGCGGCCCTCGACCGCCCGCTCGTGACGACGGGTACGCTGACGTTCCGCAAGCCGGATTTTCTCGAAAAGACGACGATCACCCCGCGCCTCGAGGACATGACCATCCAGGGCGACAGGGTATCGATCCGGCGTGGCGATGGTCCGGTCCATGTAATCATGCTCGATCAGAGCCCCGAGCTTTCCGTTCTCGCAACCACCCTGCGCGCGCCCCTTTCCGGCGACAGTCAGGCGCTCAGGCATTACTACACGCTCTCCGCCAGCGGCGATCTAGGCCATTGGACTCTCCTGCTGTCGCCCGTCGATCAGGAAGCGGCGCGATATGTTCGGAATGTTACGCTGGCGGGGCGCAACAACGTCGTCGATAGCGTTCGCGTCGTCCTGAGAAACGGCGACAGGCAGATGCTGGTTATCGATCCCTAAATGACGTCAGGAAAACACTGGTGGCTCGCGATGGCGTTCGTATGCGCCGCCATGTTCGCGGGCGGCGTTTTCATCGTCATTCCGTTGCGTATGGACATGGCCGGTTTCCTTCCCCGAGGCCACGATGCGGGGTCGCGCTTTCTGTTGCGGGAAGTTCAGCAAGGCGTCGCGGGTACTGTCATTATGGCCGGGATCGACAACGCGCCGGAGCCGGAGTTGGCGCGTCTCAGCATGGGACTGCGCAACGCCCTGGCACAGGACCGCCAGTTCGTGACCGTGGCGAACGGTGCGTTTTCGATTGAGGGCGATGAAGCATTGCGTCGGATTATGTTCCAGAACCGGTATGTTCTGGCGCCCGATGCCGCCAGTCGGGATTTCCGGCCGACCTCGCTTCGGCAGTCCTTCGGCAGGCTGCTGGACGACCTGAATTCTGAATCTGGCGCGCCGTTCTCGGGCATGTTGCTGCGCGATCCCACGGGTGCGTTTCTCGATTTGGCGCGATCATTCTCACCCGATGCCTATGTCGGCTTTCGCCAGGGCGTATGGTTCGCGCCCGAACAGACGGAACGCGCGCCGCGCGCCTTGCTGTTGATCCGCACGCGGGCAGCGGGCATGGACCTGCCGCATCAGGCGTCGGCACAAAAAGCCATCCGGGGCGATTTCATGGCCCTGCATCCCAAGGAAGCGCGGCTCCTGCTCAGCGGTCCGGGCGTTTTCGCGCAGGCGAGCGCGGGCGGTATGCGGCATGATATCGATACGATCTCTGCCGCCTCCCTCCTGTTGGTCATTGGCATTCTGTACTGGCGCTTTCGCTCCCTGTGGATGCTGGCGGCGATCGGCGTGCCGTTCCTGTTGTCTCTCGGCGCAGGCATGATCGCGGTGCGCGCGGTCTTCGGTTACGTGCACGGCGTGGCTTTCGGCTTCGGCATGACAATGCTCGGCGTTTCGCTCGACTATCCCGTGCTGCTGGTCGGGCACCGGGATCGCGGGGAAGGGCCGGAGGCAACGTTGCGCCGGATCGGCAGGAGCATGCGTATCGGGGTGGCCACGGCAGTGCTTGGCCTGACGGGTATGATGTTCTGCGGCCTGACCGGACTCGCGCAATTGGGTGTTTTCGCGGCGGCGGGTTTGCTGACAGCGGCGTTCGTGACGTTATACATTATGCCGAAACTGATCGTTGCGGCGGATCTGGCGCCAAATATCAGCGGTCCATCGCGGATTTTGGCGCGAATGGAGCAATGGCGTCAGGCACGCGCGATTTGCCTTGTGCCGGTATTAATCAGCGTGGGGGTTATCGTCTGGTACCCGCCGGCATTCGATGTCCGCCTGACCGCGCTAAGCCCCATTCCCGATCAATTGCGCCAACTGGACACGGCGTTCCGGCGCGATCTCGGCGTGCCGGATGCTTCGCTGCTGGTGGCCGTGTCCGATGTCAGCGCGGAGGGGGTGCTCGAACGTGAAACGGCGCTGGAACCGGCTGTCGCCGCACTGCGCGCGCAAGGTGCATTGGCCGGTGCCCAGAGCGCGACACGCCTTCTCCCCGCCGCCGCGACGCAACGCAGTCGAGCCGCCACTTTGCCGGATCCAGCCACTCTGAAGGCAGCCGTCGACGAGGCGCGACGGGATCTGCCGTTTCGTGCCAACGCTTTCGATGGGTTCACGGCCGATGTCGCCATGGCGCGTCAGTCGCCGCCAGTGATTCCGCAGGATTTTCATAACACGCCGTTGGCAGCGGCATTGTCGCCGCTCCTGTTCGAGCGGGACGGCCGATGGTGGGGCCTGCTCTTGCCGGAAGACGTGCGGGATCGCGTTGCGGTCACAAGGGCTTTCGAGAATATACCGAACGTGATGGTCCTGGATTTCCGCCAGGAAATGGACGGCCTCAGCGCCCATTACCTCCATCGAACCATCCGTTGGATGGCTGTAGGTTGTATTCTGGCGATCGCGGTGCTTGTCCTCGGCCTGAGGGAAATCCGACGCGTGGCGCGCGTTCTTGGCGTGGTGATGAGCGTGATCGTCACGATGATGGGGGCTGCCTCGTTAGCTGGCGTGCCCTTGACCCTGGTGCATCTTGTGGCGCTGCAATTCGTGCTGGGCGTCACGCTCGACTACGCGTTGTTCTTCGCACGGCCGCAACTCGATGATGCCGAACGGGCGCGCACGATGCGTACGCTCCTGATCTGCAATGCCATGACGGTCATGACATTCGGGATGCTGGCGTTGTGTCATACCATGGTTCTGCGGCATATCGGCGCAACGGTCGCGCCGGGTGTGCTCCTGGCGATGATCTATGGCTTCCTGCTGGCCGGGGAGCGCCCGGCGATAGAGAGAACCAACGCGTCATGACGCCACTGTCGATCAGTGCCGGTACGGTGCTCAGCGCGATTGGCGCGGGCTGGGCCGAAACGGATAAGGCCCTGTGTGCCCGCCGTTCGGGCCTGCGACCTTGCGATTTCGCGGGCATCACGGCGGGGTTTGCCGGTGAAGTCGCGGGCGTTGCCGAACATGCGTTCTCCGGTCCTGCGGGGTTCGACTGCCGTAATAACCGGCTGGCCGATATGGCGCTGGGGCTGGACGGTTTCGGCAAAGCCGTGGCCGCGGCTGCGGCATTCTACGGTCGCGCGCGCGTTGCTGTCGTGGTGGGAACCTCCACGTCGGGCATCCTCAGTGCCGAGGATGCCTATGCGGCAACCGATCCCGAAACTGGCGCCATGCCAGCCGATTTCGATCAGGCGCGCACGCAGGACCTTTTCTCGCTGCCGCGTTTCGTGGCGACGAAACTGGGTCTGGAAGGGCCGTTGTTGACAGTTTCGAATGCCTGCGCGTCGTCTTCGCGTGCTTTTGTCGACGCGCGGCACTGGCTGGAAGCGGGACTTTGCGATGCGGTTGTCGTTGGTGGGGCTGATAGCCTTTGCCGGATGACATTGCGCGGTTTCGCGTCGCTGGGACTGGTCGCGCCCGGTATGACGCGCCCCTGCGATGTGGCGCGCGACGGGATTTCCGTGGGCGAAGGCGCGGGGTTCGTATTGCTGGAGCGAACCGGCGTCCGGCCCGATGCCCCTGTTCTCGCACGCTGGCTCGGCTATGGCGTGAGCAGCGACGGACACCATATGTCATCCCCCGACCCGGCCGGACGCGGTGCCGTGGCGGCGATGTCTCAGGCGCTTGACCACGCCGGATTGCAGGCCTCCGACATCGACTACATTAATCTGCATGGCACCGGCACGCCTGCCAACGATGCCATGGAGGATCGCGCTGTTTTCACGGTTTTCGGCGATCAGGTTCCCTGCGCGTCGACAAAGGGCTGGACCGGGCATACGCTGGGGGCGTCGGGTATCATCGAGGCGATGATGGCGGCGATCATGCTGCGGCAGCATTACCTCGCGGGTTGCCTGAACGTGGGCGCCGTGGATCCGGCCTTCAAATCATCCGTGATGACGGAGACAATTGCGGCGTCGCCAGCCTTCATCATGAGCAATGCCTTCGGCTTCGGTGGCACGAATTGCAGCCTCCTGTTCGGTGCTGCGGGATGAAGGTCATCCTGCGTGGAACATCGGTCTGGGGACCGGGACTTTCGGGATGGTTGCAGGCGGCGCCGGTCCTGCGTGGGGATGTCGGCTGGGCATCGTCGCCGGTGCTGCCGCCGGCGCCAAGCTGTCTGCCGCCCAATGAACGACGTCGTTGCGGGCCTGTGACACGGCTGGCGCTCGCGCTGGCGGAAGATGCGTGCGTGCGGTCCGGACTCGCACCTGCGGCGCTCCGAAGCGTTTTTGCCAGTTCGAACGGGGATGGAGGCGTCGTGGATGATATTCTCGGTGCGGTGACGACGCCCGGTGGCGAGGTGTCGCCGACGCGCTTCCATAACTCCGTCCATAACGCGACTGCCGGATACTGGACGATCGGCCAGGGCACGATCGCGCCGGCGGCCGCGCTCGGATGTTTCGACTGGTCCTTCGGCCAGGGATTGCTCAAGGCGATGGCGGAATGCGTGGTCGAAGATGCGCCGGTTCTGTTCGTGGCCTACGACCTGCCGATCCCCGGGCCGATTGGCACCGTGCGCATCACGCAGGAAGCTTTTGGCTGCGCATTGCTGCTCGATCCTGCAACGACGACCAACGGTCTTGCGACACTCGACGCCGCATACTGCCCGACAGCGGTCACGGAGGACGACATTCCACTAGAGGCGCTGGACCGTTTGGCCATGGGCAACCCGGCAGCCAGAAGCATTCCGCTGCTCCGCGAAATCGCACGAGGCGGTACGGGTAAGCCGCTGCAAATGGTCTGTCAGCCCGGAATTTTGCATATCAAGGTAACGCCATGCCCCTGACCGCTGCCCTCGAACGTGCTGACATTCTCGCGCTGATCCCGCATCAGGGTCGATCATGCCTGCTCGATACCTGTCTGGGCTGGACGGACACGACACTTTCGGCACAGACGCGGATGCATCTGCTGCCCGACAATCCATTGCGGGCGAATGGTCGCCTTGGGGCAGGAGCCGGCGCGGAGATGGCGATGCAGGCGGCGGCCCTGCATGGGGCGTTGACTGCCGGGAGAGAAAAGGCGCCCGGCTATCTCGCCGTCCTGCGTGACATGGAGATTGCAGTGCCATGGCTCGACTGTCCTGATTATGGCGCGTTAGCCATCGACGTCACACGTGAGCAGGCGGATTCAGCCGGGATGATCTACGGGTTTCGTGTCTCGTCAGAGAAAGGCGAAAGACTTCTGGCGGGGCGTGGGATCGTGATGTTTCGATCGATCTCAACGGTGAATGCATGAAACGCGCTCTGGTCACGGGTGGCGCCAGCCCGATCGGCGCTGCCATATGTCGGCGTCTGGCGGCGGATGGTCTGCATGTCATCATCCATGCGCACGCATCGGCGGCTCATGCACGCGATCTTGCGACGACGATCTGCCGGAAAGGTGGTTTGGCCGAAACCTGGATATGTGATCTGACCGACGCTGCGGCGACGCACGCGGCGCTTGCCGGGCTTACGACACAGGGTGTGCCGCAGGTGATCGTACATAATGCCGGGACGCACGATGACGTAACGATGGCGGGGATGAGTGCCGCGCAATGGCGCGATGTCCTGGCGGTCTCGCTGGATGGCTTTTTCCATATCGTGCAGCCACTGTTGCTGCCCATGACGCGGACGCGCTGGGGGCGTATCATCGCCCTGTCTTCCGTCACCGCGCGAATGGGCAACCGGGGGCAGGTCAACTATGCCGCCGCCAAGGCCGGGCTGGAAGGTGCCGTCCGCTCCCTGGCGCGGGAGGTCGGAAGCCGAGGCATCACGGTCAACGCCGTGGCGCCGGGCATTATCGAATCTCCGGCAACCAGCGTAGTGCTGGACGCCGGGGCCATTGCCGCGATGGTGCCCGCCAGACGTGCCGGGCAGCCGGATGAGGTGGCCGATCTCGTGGCCTTTCTGGCATCCGAACGGGCGGCCTATATCTCCGGGCAGACAATCGGAATCAACGGAGGCATGGCATGACCGAGGCAATCGCACCGGAATTGTGCGATGTTCTGGTGATTGGCGGCGGACCGGCCGGCAGCACGGCGGCGACGCTGCTGGCGCGCCGTGGCTATTCCGTCGTGATGCTGGAAAAGGAGCATCATCCGCGCTTCCACATCGGCGAATCCCTTCTGCCATGCAACCTGCCGCTGCTCCGCGATCTGGGCGTACTGCCGCAGGTGAAGGAGATCGGCGTTTTCAAGCCGGGTGCCGAGTTTGTCTCCGATGGCGGGGAAGGGCGGGTGGCGTTTCCGTTCCGATGGGCGATCGGTGCCAGGGAAACGCATGCCTATCAGGTTCGGCGCTCGGAATTCGACGAGATACTGTTCCGCAATGCCGCGGCGCATGGCGTGTCCACGCGGGAGGGAATACGCGTGACCGAAGCCCGTTTTCCACCGGGCCAGCGTGCGGACATTCTGGCTGTCGATGGACAGAAGCGGGTGCGCCGCTTTGCACCGCGGTTTGTTCTCGATGGGTCCGGTCGCGATGGTTTCCTGTCGCATCGCTTCCACGAGCGAAGGGCCAACAAGCATAATTCCACGGCCGCGATCTTCACCCATTTCCGCCATGTCGAGCGACGTGAATCGGGCATGGAAGGGTATATCTCGATCCATCTTGTCGAGGATGGATGGTTCTGGATGATCCCGTTGCGTGATGACGTCATGAGTGTGGGTTTCGTCGGCGATCGGAAGGCGTTCCGGGAACATGCGGGTCCCAGAACCGATCTTTTCTGGAAGAAGGTGGCCGAGAGCCCCAGCGTGTCCCGGCGTCTGGCAAATGCGACACAACTGAACCCGCTCTCGACGACGGGCAATTACTCCTATCGCGCCGACCGCAACTGGGGGGCGGGATATTACATGATCGGGGATGCCTACGCCTTTCTCGATCCTGTCTTTTCCTCCGGCGTGCTGTTGGCCATGCGAAGTGCCTATCGGGGCGCGCGGGTGGCTTCGGCATGGCTACGCAGTGCGGAAGCCGGACGACGCGCCGCGCGACGCGAGGAGCGCCGAACAAAGGCGGAAATGCGCCGCGTGGCCTGGATGATCTATGGGATCAACGACCCGGATCAGCGAAAGCTTCTGCTTAATCCCCGCAATTTCCTCCGGATGCGCGATGGCGTCATTTCCCTGCTGGCGGGAGACTTCGGAGGGCGCTGGATTGTGCAGTTGCCGCTGGCGGCGTTTCGACTGGTATTACGGACCATGCGCTGGCGCCGGGCGCGGGCAACTGGTTGAGACCGCGCTCGACCAATGCCTGCTCACGTGTGAGCCAATCGTAATATGCGTTGTAGAAAGCGCTGAAATCGGAAGGCTCGCGCCCCAGCCACCACGCAAGCGGCTTTCTTTCGGCGCTGATTCGAGCATACAGGGCACGGTACCATAAAAGGTTGGCGCGCAGATCGTGATAGCGCGGTGCATCGAGATATCGCTGGAATGCACGATGATAGTGCCCCAGAACCGGGTCGTCATAAAAGATCAGCGCTAGTCTGGTGTTGTAAACGTCGTTCGGTGTCCTGACGGGGTGGGAGTCCAGGATGATGCCCGGTTCACCCGGCAACCAGCCGTCATCCATGAGCGAGCGCCGCGTCAACGGATCGTGATATAGCGCGTGCAGATCATCGGGTGCATGACGCGCGGCGCGGTCCAGCAGATTGACGACCTCATTTTTCGGCACGGGAAAACTGAAGGCGGACGTCAGGATGAAACGATCGACCGGCCAGTTGTGCCAGAAGCCCGCAGCGGCGAGCGCGTTATGGGTGAGATGATTGCAGTTGTCCTGCAACACATTGGTGTCGAAGGTTTTTTCTCCCTGATGATAGGGTGCGTTACGGCTATTGAGGAAGGAGATGGCGCGACTCATCTGCTTTTCCGTCAGCGGCAGCCGTGCGCAGTAACGCGCCCGGCCGAAACTGACCGCATAATCCGTGCCGATGGAGACCTCGTATTTCCATGACTCGCGTGAGGTGCCGGCCGGTCTGTCGGCGACGGCCCAGTCCCGGAAATTGATCGCGCTGTAAAGCCCGCGTTTCTGCGCCTCGGCCTTCGTTGCCTGATAATCGGCGCGGCCAAGTCCTTCACCCGGCCTGAGGATGCCATCGAAAAAGAACGCGCGATCCCCGATGCCGACCCAGTTCGCATTGACAAAATGGGCGTTCATGCTGATCCCGGTGCCCCCATCGGCACAGGCGTGCAACACCGGATAGGTCGAATGTGGATCGAGGCACGCACCGTGCAGGAACATGACGGCATGGCCGCCCGGGCCGCCAGCAATATCCGCCCCATAGCCCGGCTTCTTGGATATCTGCGAAACGGCGCATAATTCGGCCCATTGCGGAAACAGACCGTCGTATGCTGCATCGTTCGCAAGCGGACCGGGATGGTTGAAGTCTGGCGGTGTGCATCCAACGAGGCAGATGACGGTTGCTGCGACAGGCAGAAAATAGGCAAAAAGGCGCACGCGGTTCCCTGGCTGATGTGTGTTCGAGCGTCGGCAACCGCCAGTCCCGATTTTGACATGTGCGTCGTTTATTCGATCGGCGCAGCTTTCAGCCTCGATACCAGATAAAGCCGATTCATGAAGCGCAATTCGTCTGATGCGCCGTTGCTGGTCGGCAGGCTGCCGTTGGTCATACCCAGCATTGTTTTCATGTTATTGGCAACGACAGCTGCGATATCGGCGGTCTGCGCCGTCGATATGTGCGGCGCATGTTTCCCGATTGCTGCGGCGATACCCGCCAGCGCAAGGGCGCGGGAATGCCGGCGTATTTCCGTCCGGTTGGTGTGGGCGTCCATCAGGATGGGCAGGGCGTTGATACGCGGGTAGTGGGTCACGAGCAGATCGACCAGCAGGTCGGCTAACTCCGGCGTGCCGATCGTGTCGGCGCGATGCTGGATGGCTGCATATTCTTCATGCAGGATGGCCATCTGCTGGGTCATGAGTGCTTCAGCCACGCTCTCCTTGTTGGGAAAGAACCGGTAAAGCGACCCGATCCGCGCGCCTGCGCTGGTCGCGATTTCCGCCATCGTCGTCGCATCGTAGCCCCGCTGTTCGAACACCTGTGCCGCAGCATTCAGGATTGCGGCGACACGCTGTCGGCCATCGGCGCGCTGAGGCACCAGTGCTGAACGGCTTGACGAAGTTGAGTGCGTGCTCAAATATCCGGCCTTGTTTGAGGATTGGCTCAATTTCCAATGACGCCCGTCGGAGGGATCCGACTGAGGGACTGTCCGATGAAAAGTAGGTCCGATGAAACCTCTCGTAAATGATATACGCGATGGGCAATGGTCGTCCGATGTCTGGAAGGTGGTCGCCGTTGCAGCCATCGGATCATTTATGGCGCAACTGGATGCGACGATCGTCAATGTGTCGTTGACGACTCTCGCGCATGAACTGCGAACCTCGCTGAATACGATTCAGTGGACGATGAGCGGATATCTGCTGGCGTTGGCACTGACGCTGCCACTCAGCGGCTGGCTTGTGGATCGTTTCGGCACGCGAGCCGTCTATCTTGCCTGTTTCGTGGCGTTTACCTTGTCTTCGGCACTATGTGGCCTCGCCTGGTCTGGCGAGTCGTTGATCGTCTTCCGTATTTTGCAGGGCATGAGTGGTGGACTGCTGACGCCGATGGCGCAGCTGGTCGTCGCGCGGGTTGCCGGGGAGCGCCTGCCGCAACTGGCCGGCATCATGACGATGCCGGTGTTGCTTGCGCCTCTTTTCGGTCCTGCCATTGCCGGCGTGCTGCTGCACGTTGCGTCCTGGCGTTGGCTGTTCTGGCTCAATCTTCCCGTTGGTGGGCTGGCCGTCGTCATGGCGATGCTGTTTTTGCGTGAGGAGAGCGATCGACAAGCGCCGAGGTCACTGGATTTGCGGGGACTTGGGTTGGTTTCCGTTGCTTCTGTTCTGTTTCTTCTTGGACTGGATCATGTCGCTGCGATGGGCGGCTTGGCAGCCCTGCTCGCGGCGATGACGTCCGCCGTATCATACTGGCTTTGGGCGCGACGGCAGGGCGAGCGGGCGTTGATCGATCTGCGGCTGTTGAAGGTGCCGCCGTTTCGTATTGCGCTTGGTGGCCTGTTCCTGATGAATGGCGTTTCCTTTGCCGGTCAGATGCTTGTGCCGGTCTATTTCATACGCGACTGCGGCATGTCTCCCGAGCGCGCTGGTCTCTTCATGATGCCTCTGGCATTGGGGATGATGTGTGTCTTTCCGCTCATGGGCCGCCTGACGGCATATTTTGGCATTCGGCGGCTGGCATCGTTCGGTGCCATTGCGGCGTTGTCCGGCACGCTGCTCCTCGTCGTCATGGCTCGGAACGGCTTCTCATTCTGGATGTCGAGCGTCGGACTGTTGCTGAGGGGCGCCGGGATCGGCGCGGTCGGTATTCCGGCAATGAGCGCCGGCTACCGTTCTATCGCCAAACCCGACCTGCCGATGGCGACGACGGCATCAAATATCGTGCAGCGCCTTGGTGGTCCGGTCATTACGACGCTATGCGCGATTTTGCTCGGTTGGCAGCTGGGAACACAGAAGTCGACGACCGATGCTCTTACGGCTGCCTTTGCGTTCCTGTGCGCCTTTCACCTGCTGCTCTTTTTTGTCGCCATGCGCCTGCCCGCGACGCTTCCCAAGGAGGAAAACTGACGGATCAGGATATGCCGACGTGATACAGGAAGAACATGCTCCAGAAGAATGTCGCGGCCAGAGCGATATAATTCGTGTGGAAGTACCCTTGATCGTCCATCCACGTGCCAGCGATCGCCCAACCGACGCAGACATGCGCCAGAACGATGCCGACGAGCATGCCGATCAGCCGCCTTTTCAGCCGGCGATCATCCGACTTCTGCTTCTCCCGCTTCTCGAAGGAACTGGTCGGTAACTGGATAACGTCCATCTGAGCCTCCTGCGGGAAAGATAGGTCGTTTGATGAGAAAAAGCCAACTTTTGACCGAAGAAAATCAGATAGGCTGCAAAATCATATGAGACGTCCGATCCAGTAACCGCCAGCACCGGCCAGCGCTGCAGCGGGAAGTGTCAGACCCCATGCGATGACGATTCGGCGGGCGACTCCCCAGCGCACCGCTGAAACACGGCGGGCCGCGCCCACGCCGACCACGGCGCCGGTGATGGTGTGCGTGGTGGAGACGGGCACGCCAAGCCATGTCGCGCCGAACAGGGCCGCGGCAGCGCCCGTCTCGGCACTGAAACCCTGCATCGGCGTCAGATGCGTGATGCGGGTGCCCATGGTGCGGACGATCTTCCAGCCACCGCACAGCGTGCCCAGCGCCATGGCGGTCTGGCAACTGAGGACCACCCAGAGCGGGACATGGAAGGGGCCACTCAGCCTGCCCTGGGCGTAGAGAAGGACGGTGATGATGCCCATCGTCTTCTGCGCGTCGTTACCGCCATGCGCGAGACTGAGCAGGGCGGAGGAGATCAGTTGCAGGTGCCGGAACCGGCGATCGGCGGCAAGCGGCATGGATCGGACGCAAAGCCAAGACGCGACGAGGATGAGGAGCATGGCTGCGACGACGCCCGTCAGGGGCGACAGGACGATGGCCGAGGTGACCGTCGCCAGACCGCCCCACAGGACTGCGCCGAAACCGGCCTTGGCGATACCGGCGCCGATCAGACCGCCGACGAGCGCGTGGCTGCTGCTGGAGGGGATGCCCAGCCTCCAGGTCAGGACGTTCCAGAAGATCGCCCCGCTCAGCGCGCCGAAGATGACCGTGGAGTCGATCAGACTTTGTGCGACGAGACCATGCCCGATCGTGCCGGCGACATGCAGGCCGAACACCGCGAAGGCGATGAAATTGAAAAACGCTGCCCAGACAACGGCCGTCAGGGGCCGCAGCACGCGGGTCGCGACCACGGTGGCGATCGAGTTGGCGCTGTCATGCAGTCCGTTGAGGAAATCGAAAATCAGGGCGACGGCGATCAGCCCGACGAGCATTGGCGCGTCCGCGATGATATTCATCATGCCGACGGATCACACCTGTTCCACGACGATACCGTCGATCACATCGACGATATCCTCGCATCGATCGACGACGGCTTCGACGAGGTCATAGACCTTTTCGATAATCAGCTTGTCGCCTGCCGTCATGTCGCTTGCGAAAAGCGTGCGCAGGCCACGGTCCAGCAGGTCATCCGCCTCGCTCTCGCAGGCGCGGACGGCAACGGACATTTTGCCCAGCGCTTCCGCGTTCTTGTCGATGGCGTTGAGGAGCGGCATCGCCTCGGAGATCAGGCGTGAAGCACGCTCGGAGCACTCCGCCATCGCGCGCATTTCCGGCGTGAAGGCCACGCCATACAACGTCATGCGTCGGCCGGTATCTTTCATCAGATCGATCGTATCATCGAGCGCGGTAATCAGATCGAGGATCTGTGAACGATCGAAGGGCGTCACGAAAGAGCGGTGAATGTCGAGAACGGTGGCGCGCGTGATGCGATCCGCCTCGTTCTCCAGTCGGTTGATTTCGGCAACCTGCAATGCGCTGTCGTCGCCATTGGCGGTCAGGCGATGGAACGCGGCGGCGGCCCCCACGATCAGCTGCGCATGCGAACAGAAATAGTCGATGAACCTGGCGTCGCTGGGCATCAGCGAACGATAGAAACGCAGCAATATGTTGGATTTGGCAGCCTTGTTCATTCGATCTCGCTGTTAAAAGCCCGTCGTTCCTGGCGATCCATACTGGGCCTCGATCCGAATGGAAAGGGAAAGGCTGTGAGACCGGCTCAGCGAGCACCGGTCCCACGGATGACTCAGGTCGTTTCGCCGGCGATGGCGTCGAGTTGCGCCAGGGTCCGCGCATCGAGTTCCAATCCGGCGGCGCCAAGATTTTCCCGCAAATGGGCGGTCGACGACGTTCCGGGAATAAGGAGGATGTTATCCGCATGCGCCAGGAGCCAGGCCAGCGCCAGTTGACGCGCTGTGGCGCCGATCCGCGTTGCGATGTCGTTCAGCTTTGTCGACTGGATGGGGGTGAATCCGCCAAGCGGGAAAAACGGCACATAGGCGATCCCCTCGCGGCCCAGGGTCGCGATGACAGGCTCGTCCTGTCTGTGGACGATATTATAGAGGTTCTGCACGCAGACGACCGGCGCGATCTTCCGTGCCTCGTCGATCTGCGTTGCGGTGACGTTGCTCAGCCCCAGATGGCGGATCAGACCCTGTTGCTGCAGCGCGGCAAGCGTCGTGAACTGCTCTTCAATGGAACCCTCGCTCGGCGCATGCACGTCGCCCATGACGCGCAGATTGACGACATCGAGACGCTCGAGGCGCAGTCGCCGGAGATTGTCATGCACCGCCTGCGTCAACTGGGCAGGGCTCTGGGCCGGGAGCCAGGATGCATCCTCACCACGCACCGCCCCGACTTTCGTGACGATGCGCAGATCGGCGGCATAGGGGTGGAGGGCCTCGCGGATGAGGTCGTTCGTCACGTGCGGTCCATAGAAATCGCTGGTGTCGATATGATTGACGCCGGATGCGACCGTCTCGCGCAGGACGGCGATGGCCTGCGCCCGATCGTTCGGTGGGCCGAACACGCCCGGACCGGCAAGCTGCATGGCGCCATATCCCATGCGGTTCACGGTGTCGTCGCCGAGACGGTAGGTTCCGGCATGGTTCACATTGGTCATTCGCCTGTTTCCCCTGGTTCGTTATATGGCAATGATGATCCTGTCGCTGCCTGCTCACAATCGGCGCCTCACGAAACACCCTGTTCGGAATTGTGCACAATGTCGGTCGAGATGCAGGATCTGTCAGTGTTTATGGCCGTCGTCAGGGCAGGCGGGTTCCGCGAGGCAGCGCGCCGGACGAATGTCTCGGCCTCCAGCGTCAGCGAAGCGGTCCGGCGGCTTGAGGCACAACTGGGTGTGCGCCTGCTGAACAGGAATACGCGCAGCGTGCATCCCACGGAAGCCGGCAGCCGATTGGCGGATCGCCTTGCTCCCGCATTCGACGAAGTTGGCGCGGCAATCGCCGCCGTCAGCGATTTCCGCGATCGGCCGGCCGGCACGCTGCGGATCAACGTGCCGGGGGGCGCCGCCCGGCTCATCCTGCCGGAGATCGTTCCGGCTTTCCTCAAGGCCTATCCCGACATCACGATGGAGGTCATCGTGGAGGACGGTTTCGTGGATATGCTGGCCGCCGGTTGCGATGCGGGAATACGTTATGACGAGGCTCTGGAGCAGGACATGATCGCCGTGCCGATCGGGCCGCGCTGGCAGCGTTTCGCGACGGCGGCGGCGCCGTCCTATCTGGCCGCCAGAGGGTGGCCCGAGCATCCGCTTGATCTGCAACGACATGCCTGCCTGCGTGGGCGATTTTCGAGCGGGACGATGCCGGCATGGGAGTTCGAGCGGGCAGGTCAAATCCTCCGCGTCGAACCTACAGGGCCGCTGATGGTGCGCCTTGGCGCGGCTGTCGATCTGGCGATCAGCGCGGCGGTGGAAGGTCTGGGCATCATCCACCTTTATGAAGAGTGGCTACGACCGCATCTGGAGAGCGGCGCGCTGGTGCCGGTGCTCAAGCCGTGGTGGCAGACGTTCAGCGGTCCTTATCTGTATTATCCGAGCCGACGGCACATGCCGCCGCCACTACGCGCCTTCGTGGCCTTTATTCGCACGAGGCGCTGAACCGCGCGCCTTACGAGCAGGATGCCTTGACCGGCGAAAATGTTTTCTTTCCGAACCTGTTGGTGATGAAGACGCCCGTCATGACGACCGCCCCGCCAGCAAGGGTGTTAACGGTCGGAATTTCGCCGGTGAGGAAAAATGCCAGCACGATCGTGGTAGGGGGCAGGAGATAGAGCAGCGTTGCCGTCCGCGCCGCGCCGCGGATGCCGATGACATAGGCCCATGCGGCATAACCGAGGGCCGCAGGAAATATGCCGAGTTCGATCACTGCGGCACGGGTATGCCAGGACGCGCGTGCAAGTCCGTCGACGGCCTGTGGCCACCAGGGCGACAGCAGAAGCGCGCCGACGATCAGCACGTAGGCGGTCGTGGTCAGCGCGCCGTATCGCCGGACAAGCGCCTTTTGCGCCGTGGTGTAGATGGCACCCGATATGGCACAGCCGATGACGAGGACCGCGCCGGAGCCGAACGACAGGCCGTCACGCATGCCCAGAACGATCATCGCCACACCGCTGAAGCTGGTCAGTGATCCAATCCATCCCCATGCTGAGAGCTGCTCCCCCATGAGAAAGACCGCGATGAGGGTCGCCAGCAGCGGGGCGGCGCTGATGATGAGGCTCGCCGCACCGGCCGACACCGTCTGCTCGCCGGTGTTGAACAGGATATTGTAGATCGTGATGCCGATCGCGCCGCAGAGCACGAAGCGCAGCCAGTCCCGGCGGGCGGGAAACGGTGGACGATGATAGAGCAGCCAACCCAGCGCGAGCGTTGCGGCCAGACCATATCGGGCGGCGGCAAGGGGGATCGCCGCGATCTCGGGCAAGGCGATGCGCACGATGGGATAGGCGCTGGACCACGAAAGAATGGCCAGCGCTGCCGCGAAGACGATGAAGCGTGAAGGAACCGGTTCCATGCAAGCGATCCGTTGGAAAGAAAACAACATCTTGTGCCGCCGCCTCTTGCATGGCGAATTGCATACGCGTCAGGATTGCGGTCATCGATGGCGAGGCGGTGTTTCGCCATGGGAATGACTGCGTTTCAGCGCAATGTCCATATGTTTCCCCGGAAGAGACAGACCGTCGCTTCGGGCTTGAAATGCACCGCGGGGGGATACGCCGATGAAAGTGGCTTTGGGTCAGTTTGCTGTTGCGGCCGAATGGCAGGCAAATCAGGCGACGTGTCTCGATTTGATCGCCCGGGCAAAGGCTGGCGGCGCGGATTTGCTCGTTTTGCCGGAAGGGGTTCTGGCGCGCGACATCAACGATCCGGAAATCATGCCGAAGACGGCGCAGCCGCTTGATGGTCCTTTTATGGCCGGGCTGGCCGCGGCAACCGATGGCATAACCGTGATGGGCTGCGTCAATGTGCCCGATGGCGCGGGGCGCTTCCACAACACGCTATTTGCCTTGCGCGACGGCAGGCTGGTGGCGTGCTATCGCAAACTGCATCTCTACGATGCATTCAGCGCCCGTGAGTCCGAGCGGACCGCACCCGGGAACGAACTGCCGCCGGTGATTGACGTGGCTGGCGTGAAGGTCGGCGTCATGACCTGCTACGATCTGCGCTTTCCCGAAGTGGCGCGCGCCCTGGCGGTTGCCGGTGCTGAGGTGATCGTCGTGCCTGCCGCATGGTTTCGCGGCCCGGGCAAGGAGCGCCATTGGGAGGTGCTCAACGTTGCCCGCGCACTTGAGAATACCTGCTATGTCGTGGCAGTGGGGGAGTGCGGGTCGCGGAACTGCGCCGCGAGCATGGTGATTGATCCCCTGGGCGTCATCGTTCTGGCGTTGGGGGAAGCGCCGGCGCTTGGCTTCTACGATATCGATTCCACCCGTATTGCCGACGCCCGACGTATGTTGCCGGTTCTGGAAAACCGCCGCTTCGCGGACCCGGTTCTCCGTCAGTCATGAGACGATCCGGCAAATAAGGGAAACGGGACCGCCGTCATCTGCGTTGTTCATGACAATCATGGGCCAATTCAGGCGCAGGGGAGGTGGTTATGCTGGGAACGATGCAATTTCTTCATCATCTTGCGTGGCATCGTCATCTGCTGATGCTTGAGGCGGCTGCGCGAATAGCGGCAATCAGCGGATCGACCGTCCTTGTCGAGGGCGACGAACTTGAAATTGTCGGCGATATGGCGAATGAGGCTCAAAATCCGGCTTGTGGATGAGGTTCGGGGCGCTGGCCTCTTGACCCTTTCCTCCGCATCTTCGCATAACTCGCGGTTCCTTGACCCGTTCGATTGATTGAAGATGTCTGACAAAGCCAGCACAGAGTCGCAGGATCGCTATCGCGATACGGTATTCCTTCCCCGTACAACGTTCCCGATGCGCGGTAGCCTGCCTGTTCGTGAGCCAGAGACACTGGCACGCTGGAAAGAGGCCGGTCTGGACGCGAAAATCGCGGAGAGCGGGCGGGACAGGCAGACATTCACATTGCACGACGGCCCGCCTTACGCGAACGGCCACCTGCACATCGGTCATGCACTGAACAAGATCAACAAGGACGTGATTAACCGCGCGCAACGTATGAGCGGTTTCCGCGTGCGTTACGTGCCGGGCTGGGACTGTCACGGCCTGCCGATCGAATGGCGTGTCGAGGAAGAGTATCGCAAGAGCGGCAGGAACAAGGACGAGACGCCAATTCTCGAATTCCGTGCGGAATGTCGTGAATACGCGCGTAAATGGGTCGATATCCAGAGCGCGGAATTCCAGCGCCTTGGTGTGCAGGGCGAGTGGCAGAACCGCTATGCCACGATGGATTTCGCGTCCGAAGCGAGCATCGTCGAGGAAATTGGCCGTTTCCTGCTGAACGGTGAGCTTTACCGTGGGCTACGTCCCGTCATGTGGAGCCCGGTCGAGAAGACGGCGCTCGCCGAGGCGGAGATCGAATATCACGACATCACCTCGACCACGATCTACGTTGCCTTCCCGATCGTGGCGGATCCCACGCCCGCGCAGGCGCTGACAGGCGTCTCCGCCGTGATCTGGACGACGACGCCATGGACCATTCCGGCCAACCGCGCGCTCGCCTACGGGCCGGATATCACCTACGTCGTCCTGCGCGCGGACGAGGTCTCACCCGACAGTCTGGTGCCGCAGCGGGCGCGTCTGCTGGTCGCCGAAGAGCGCGTCGCGGATTTCTGCGCTGCCACGGGTATCGTCTCTCATCACGTGCTCTACACATTGCCCGGCGATGCGCTGGAAGGGGCGATCTGCGCCCATCCGCTACGGGGCTATGGTTACGAGTTCGACGTGCCGATGCTGCCCGGCGACTTCGTCACGACCGATACGGGAACGGGCCTGGTGCATATGGCGCCGGCTCATGGTCAGGACGATTTCCTGCTGACGCGCCAGTATGGCATCGAGGTGCCTGAACTCGTGCAGGACGACGGCACATACGCGCCCTGGGTGCCGCATTTCGCGGGGCTTCATGTGTTCAAGGCTGCCGATCCGGTGTGCGAGGCCCTGGCGGAAGCGATGCAACGCTGGATTTCGAACGGCGATGTCGCCGCCGGCCTGTTGGCGCGCGGGACGATCAATCACTCCTATCCGCACTCCTGGCGGTCGCGGAAGCCGATCATCTTCCGTGCCACGCCGCAATGGTTCATCCGCATGGATGGCAAGGGAGAACTGCGTGCCAAGGCGCTGGACACCCTGAAGGACGTGACCTTCGTGCCGGAGATCGCCCGCAATCGACTGACCTCGATGGTGGAGCAGCGGCCCGACTGGTGCATCAGCCGTCAGCGTGCATGGGGTGTGCCGATTGCCGTTTTCGTCCAGAAAGGGACGGGCGAGGTGTTGCGGGACCCCGCGGTGATGACGCGGATCGTGGAAGCGATGCGGGAGCATGGCGCGGATATCTGGTACAGCGCCGACCCGGCTGTCTTCCTGGGTCCCGATCGCGATCCGGCGGATTACGAACAGGTTTTCGACATCGTGGACGTCTGGTTCGAAAGCGGATCGTCCCACACCTTCGTCCTGGGTGACGACGGGCTCAATTTCCCGGCGGACCTCTATCTCGAAGGGTCGGATCAGCATCGCGGCTGGTTCCAGTCCTCCCTGCTGGAAAGTGTCGGGACACGCGGGATCGCGCCCTTCAGGGCGCTGGTGACGAACGGCTTCGTGCTGGACGAACAGGGGCGCAAGATGTCCAAGTCGCTCGGCAACGTGATTGCACCTGCCGACGTGACCGACAAGCTCGGCGCGGACATTCTGCGGCTCTGGGTTGTCAATTCCGATACCAATGAAGATCTGCGGATCGGCAACGAAATCCTCAAGCAGCAGGGAGAACTCTATCGCCGCCTGCGCAACACGCTGCGATGGCTCCTTGGCGCGCTGGATGGTTTCACACCCGATGAGGCGTTGGGTTATGACGACCTGCCGGAACTTGAAAAATACATCCTCTATCGCGTGAGCGAGTTGGGCGGCATGATCGATCGCGGCGTACAGACGCATCAGTGGGTCGGCATCTACCCGGCGCTGCACGGCTTCTGCACCACGGATCTCTCCGCATTCTATTTCGACGTGCGCAAGGATGCGATCTACTGCGATGCGCGGGACAGCCATCGCCGCCGCGCGGCGCGCACGGTGCTGGATATCCTGCATCGCGCACTCTGCACATGGCTGGCGCCGGTGCTGGTCTTCACCGCCGAGGAGGCATGGACCGCGCGTTTCGGGCATGAGGAGAGCGTGCACCTGCAGCCGTTCCTCCAGCCGGAAGCAATCTGGAACGATGTGGAACTGGGCGACCGCTGGACGCGCCTGCGTGCTGTTCGACGGGTGGTGACCACGGAACTGGAAACCGCGCGTCGCGGCGGCGTCATCGGCTCGTCGCTCGAGGCGAAACTCGTCCTGCCGGTGTCGGAGCGGGAAGCCGGCGTGCTGGGCACCGTCGATTGGGCGGAACTTGCGATCGTCTCCCAGGCCGATATCGAGATTCTGCCGAACGCGCCCTCATTGTATCTGGACGAAGAGATGTCGGAGGAATTGCCCGGCACGCCGGAAGCGCATGGTGGACCGCGCGTTCTGGAAGCACCGGGCGAGAAATGTCTGCGTTGCTGGCGGGTGCTGCCGGAAGTGGGCACACATGACGCGCATTCCGGCCTTTGCCTGCGATGCGTGGCCGTCGTCGAAGCGCAGGGATCGGGAGCCTCCGCGTGATCGCGCCACGGCAGCAGCGGCATTTCCTTGTCGGGATCATTGTCCTGCTGCTTGTTCTGGCGGCCGATCAGGCGAGCAAATGGTGGATACTCTACCGGTTCGATCTGCCGGCGCGCGGGAGCGTTGCGTTAACGCCATTCCTGAACTTCACGATGGTCTGGAACCATGCCGTTACGTTCGGCATGCTGGGCGGTCTGGGCAAGGCGGGTCCGGTCATTTTCTGCACCGTGGCGCTCCTGGCCGTTGTTGCACTGCTGTGGCAGTTGACCCGGACCGTGAAATTGTCACTGGCCATCGCCATGGGGGGCATTGCCGGGGGGGCGATCGGTAACGTCATCGATCGGCTCCGCTTTGGCGCGGTCGTCGATTTCATTCATGCGCATGCTTTCGGCTGGAGTTGGTACGTCTTCAACGTTGCTGATTCGGCCATTGTCTGCGGCGTGGCATTATGGCTTGTCGATACGCTCCTTGCCGAGCGTGCAGACGCAAGGGTGCATTGAATTGACCCACTTGTCCGAACGGTTCGGGTTGCGTAGGAATAATGCCATCATGGCTCAGCATCCTTCTTCGTCCGCTCGTTTCGTCCAGCGTGCCTTGCCCCTGCTCGGTGGCGTCATGCTGCTTGCCGGCTGTTCCGGTAACGACATATCCCGTGCGTTCAGCCTGGAACGTTCCACGCCGGATGAATACACGGTGACGACGCGCGCACCGTTGTCGATGCCACCGTCGGAGAAGCTGAGCGCACCGGGTTCCGGACAGCAGGCGCCGGATGAAAGCCCGAGCATGCAGGCGTTGGAAACGTTGTCGCCGAACGCCGCCTTGCATCAGTCCCAGGGCAGCACGAGCGCGGGGCAGAGCGCGCTTGTGGGAGAAGTGGACAAGGCCTCCAGCGCGCCAAACAACGCGGAGCTGGGCACGGCAGGCGCCGGACTGGTCGACAATCTTATGTTCTGGCACGGCGGAAGTGCCGGTTCCGTCGTCGATGGAACGGCGGAAAACAGACGTATCCAGCAAGAATCGGCGCTGGGCAAAGGCCCGGCTTCGGGCGCCACGCCGACCGTTCGGGCGAAGTCCTCGGGCTTTCTCGGAATCTTTTAAGTTGCCGGGTTGCGCATGATCGCGCGACCGACGATCCGCCGCCTGAGCGGCCATGTGATCGATCTGATCGCTGCCGGGGAAGTCATTGAGCGTCCTGCGGCAGCGCTGAAGGAGCTGCTCGAGAACGCGATCGACTCAGGCGCGGATCGAATCGAGATCGCATTGCTTGCCGGTGGGACGGGCCGTATCGAGGTCGTCGATAACGGATGTGGCATGACGCCGGACGAACTGCTGCTGGCAGTCGAGCGCCATTGTACGTCCAAGCTCATCGACGATACGCTCGTGCAGATCAAGACGTTGGGTTTTCGTGGCGAGGCCTTGCCGTCGATCGGCGCCAGTGCGCGGCTTCGGTTGACCTCGCGCACGCCGCATGCGGACACGGCCTGGTTGTTGGCCGTCGACGGGGGCATCATCACGCCACCTGTCCCGACCGCAGGCGTGCCAGGTACGCGTGCCGTCGTGGAAGACCTGTTTTTCGCAACTCCCGCGCGACGAAAGTTTCTGAAAAGTCCCCGCGTCGAAGCCGGACATGCCGAATCCACCGTTCGGCGGCTGGCTCTGGCGGCGCCTCATTGTGCGTTCCTGTTGCGCATGGATGATCGTGTTGTGCTGGACCTGCCGGTGCAGACGCCGCTTTCACGCGCGCAGGCGATTCTGAACGAGACTGATGCGCTCCATCCCCTGGATGAACAGCGGCAGGAACTTCACCTCACCGGTTTTCTCGCAGGGCCGGCGTGCACACGCTCAACGGCGACGGGACAGTTCTTTCTTGTCAATGACCGTCCCGTGAGCGATCCGGTCCTGAAAACGGCCATACGGATTGCGTATCGTCCGCTGATCGAGCCCGGACGACAGCCGGTGGTCGCCCTGCATCTCCGCATGCCCATGGAAGCGCTGGATGTGAATGTGCACCCTGCGAAAACGGAACTGCGCTTCGCAGACGAGGCGGCTGTCCGCAGCCTCGTGATCGGTGCGCTTCAAAGAGGGCTGGGGCGCGGTGCCGGGGGAGGGGGCCAGCGTATCTCGTTGCAACGCGCTCGCCCGGCCATTCACTACCCGCCTCCGGAGTCGCATCCGCCAGTGACGCCCGTTTCTCCCGTGCCGCAGCGCGTGCAGGGCGGTTTCGCGGACACCGGTGAGACATTCGCCCCTGCCGCGCGCCGTCTCGAGCCACCTGTTGCTGCACCCTCGGTGTCAGGGCAGAGCTATCCGTTGGGGGCAGCCGTTGCGCAGGTGCTCGACACCTACATCATCGCAGTGGCGGAGGATGGCGATCTGGTTCTGGTGGACCAGCATGCGGCACATGAGCGGTTGACGCATGAAAGGCTCCTTGGCCAGTTCGGCGCCGGGCGTATTCGTGCACAAAGGCTGCTTCTGCCAGAGGTCGTGGATCTGCCCTCCCGCCAGGCCGATCAGCTTCTTCTGCATCGGGAGATGTTGTCGACACTTGGTCTGGAAATTGAAACTTTCGGCGGTGGGAGCATCCTGTTGCGCACCATGCCCGATCTTCTGCAGGGGAGCGATCCGTCAACGCTTCTGCGCGACCTTGCGGAAGAACTCTTCGACGATCCTGACCTGACACCGGGGGATGCGTCCGCCGTGGAACGACGCATGGACGCAGCCATTGCGCGCATGGCCTGTCATGGCAGCATCCGCGCGGGACGTCGTCTCAACGCTGATGAGATGTCGGCATTACTCCGACAGATGGAACAAACGCCACGCGCGGCAACCTGCTCGCACGGACGACCGACCTGGTTGAAATTGAGCCGTACGGAGCTGGAACGTCTTTTCGGCCGCATCCGCTAGAAGCCGGCCGAAAAGACATAGGCTTGGCATCAGACGCGTTTATGCTTCGTGACAGGCGCATTGCCCTGCGGGGCAACGGTTTCCAACGTGTCCTGCGATACGAAAACAACGGTATCGAGCGCCCCCTGCAACGCTTCGTTGGCATCCTTCGCGTCGCCACCGTCAAGAAAAACGGAAGCGCGGTGTACGTCGCCTGATGCCTGTTGCAGCGGTGCCAGGCCGATGATGTAGTCAACATCAATGCCCACAATCTTCAGATCCTGCACGACCAGTGGTTTGCGGCCTTGCGTCAGATGCTGGTTGGCGTTCTGAACGGCCTGCTGTTTATCCGGCGCAAGATCGTCCGCGACGACATAGCTGCCCGAAACAGGAATCCACGTGTCCGGCGTGGCAGACGGCGTGTGGCGCACGCCGTGCTGCGGTGCGCCGGCCGCCGACGGCAACTCGGTTTCCGCTTTGACAAAGGCTTTATGATCGGTTGCCGCATGAGCGAGACGGCTTTCGGCATCCTGGATGAGGGGAAGCGCCTGAGTCGTCTGGCCTGCGGCCAGCGCGGTTTGTGCCTGAGCGATGTCTGCGAACGCCACCTGACCATCATGCGAGAGGCGGCTGAAATCCCGGTCCACAGTCGCAGAGTTGGACTTGGTTGCAGCGTTGGCGGGTAGGCTTGAAGCCAGGGCAAGTACCGTGGCGACGGTGAGAACTGCCTTCATCTTTTCTTATTCCTTCTCCTGTCATTCTTTGTAACGAATGCAGGTGAGGGAAAGATCGGACCTAACCGCTTTTTTAACCGGGGGGCGGCTGTGGCTTCGTGACAGATGGCCGACTGCTGAGCACATTGCCGACGGACGCCGCGACAACGCAGCCCACACCGACCCATCGGGCGGTGGATAATGATTCTCCCAGCAGGACCAGGCCGGACAGCGCGCCAAGCATCGGCTCCATGCTGAGAAGAACGCCGAGTTCGCTCGGTTTCAGGCGGCGCATGGCCATCATATCAAGGATATAGGGCACTGCGGAAGACATGATCGCCACGCAGACCGCCCACATGCCCTGATTCGGATGCGTCACTGCCAGGGGCAGGGCGGGCAGAAGCCATGGGGAGAGAAAAAGCGCGCCTATGGTCATGCCCAGGGCAGTGGACTCGCCCGCCGGCATGGTGCGACCGATACGGGTTCCGGACAGGATATAGACAATCCACCCCACGCCGCTGCAAAGGGCCGCCGCGACGCCGATCGGGTCCAGATGCCCTACAGCTTTTTCCGGGCGTAGAAGCAAAAAAACACCGATGGCGACCATAACCGCCCATAAGAGGTCGAGCGCCCGGCGGGAACCGAACAAGGCGAGACTTAAGGGACCCATGAACTCCAGGGCAACGACCAGACCAAGGGGTAGCCGCGTCAGTGCAATGTAGAAAAAGAAGTTCATGACGGCCATCGACGCGCCATACGGTATCAGCAGCGGCCAGACGTCACGTCGGAATGCGGTCCGGGCAGGACGCATGACGATCAACAGAATGACCGCCGCAAATCCGACGCGCAAACCAACCATGCCAGTCGGTCCAAAAAGCGGGAAAAGGCTTTTCGCCAGCGCCGCGCCAATCTGGAACGACGAGATGCCGCCGACCAGCATGGCAACGGCGCCGATGTGCTGGATACGCACATCGGACGCCTGCGAAGTTGCTGCCGACATCAGACGTCGAGCAGTTCGGCGGAGCGGGCGTGCTCCTGAATAAAGCGGAAGCGAAGTTCCGGACGACGCCCCATGAGGCTCTCGACGCGATCGCTCGTTTCCGCGCGGTCTTCAGGTCTGGCGACCACCTTAAGCAGGGTGCGGCGTTGCGGATCCATCGTCGTCTGCTTCAGATCGGAGACGGGCATTTCGCCCAAACCCTTGAAGCGTGACACTTCGACCTTCGCATTGGCCTTGAAGTCCCGCTTGATGCTGCGCTCGCGGTCGCGATCGTCCATGGCGTAGATGGTCTTCGCACCGTGCGTCAGGCGATACAGGGGCGGCCGGGCCAGATACAGATGTCCGCCACGGATGAGTTCGGGCATTTCGCGATAGAAGAACGTCATGAGCAGGGACGCGATATGGGCGCCGTCCACGTCAGCGTCCGTCATGATAATGACGCGACCGTAACGCAGCCTGGCGATATCGAGTGACGAACCGACGCCGCAGCCCAGTGCCTCGACGAGATCGCGCAATTCCTGGTTGGCGCGCAACTTGTCCGCCGATGCCGACGCAACATTGAGGATCTTGCCTTTCAGGGGAAGAACAGCCTGCGTTTCGCGATTGCGGGCCTGCTTGGCCGAGCCGCCGGCCGATTCGCCTTCGACAAGAAAAATCTCGGTTTCGGCGGCATTTTCACGTGTGCAATCCGTCAGCTTGCCGGGCAGCCGCAAGCGGCGCGTAGCACTTTTGCGAGGTGTGTCCTTGGCCTCACGACGACGCAAACGTTCTTCCGCACGCTCGATCATGAACGCCAGCACGTTGTCCGCCTGGGACGGATTCCCACCCAGCCAGTGATCGATGCGATCGCGCAATGCCCCTTCGACCAGACGCGAAGCTTCCTGTGTCGTCAGTTTTTCCTTCGTCTGTCCCTGAAAATGGGGATCACGAATGAAAACCGAGAGCTTTACGGATAATGCCCCGAGGATATCTTCAGCCGTGATGGCCGCTGCGCGTTTGTTGTTACGCTGCTCCCCCCAGGCGCGAAAGCCCTTGACCAATGCCGCCCGAAAACCGGTTTCATGCGTGCCGCCCTGCGGCGTGGGAATGGTGTTGCAGTATGATGTCATACTGGACGTGCCGCTTTCGAGAAAAGCCACCGCCCACTCCAGCCGGCCGCCGGGGCGTCCATCAGCCGCCGCTGGAAGCTCCGCTTCGCCGGCCCAGATGGGCGCCAGCAGAGCCGGTTCCGAGCCAAGTTCGGCGGCGAGGCTGTCGGCCAGTCCATTAGGGAAATGGATGACCGCTTCCTGCGGCGTCTCGTCGCCGGCCTTGAGGAGCCCTGTCGCGACATTCCATCGAATCGTCACACCCCGGAAGAGGGCTGCTTTGGAGCAGCATAGGCGATACAGGCGCGCGGGAGAGAAGCTGAGATTGCCGAAAATCTGCGGATCCGGTGCGAAGCGGATCGTCGTGCCACGGCGGTTGGGCGCGTTTCCGACCTGCGTTAGCTTGTTGAGCGGCAGGCCGCGCGCATAGTCCTGTCGCCAGACGATCCGGTCACGCGCGACTTCGACTTCCAGCTTCTCGGAGAGCGCATTGACGACTGACGAACCCACACCATGCAAACCGCCGGAGGTATCATAGGCCTTGCCGGAGAATTTTCCGCCCGCGTGCAGTGTCGTGAAGATCACTTCCAGCGCCGAACGGTCCTTGAACTTCGGATGGGCGTCCACCGGGATGCCGCGACCGTTGTCACGGATCATCAGGAGACTGGGCGCTTCCAGGCTGACATCGATCGTCGAGGCGTGTCCGGCGACCGCTTCGTCCATGGCGTTGTCGAGAATTTCGGACGCCAGATGATGGTAGGCGGTTTCGTCCGTACCGCCGATATACATGCCGGGCCTGCGGCGGACAGGCTCCAGCCCTTCCAACACCTCGATATGCTCGGCACCGTAGTCGCTGGGCACGGGCGGCTTACGGCTTTTTCGGGGTGTGCCGCCATCGGAATTGAAGAGGTCGTTCATAAGACGTTCTTGCCGATCTCCCGCCCCGGACGTCAAGCGCCGACTTGGCGAGGGACCCATGTCGTTCGTGCTTCCCCCGAATTCACTGCCGGGAAAGCAGTATCTGTCAGGTTCGCGCGCGATGGCGGCTGGTCGTGTGACGAGTCGTGCCGTGCTTCGAGTAGCGGGAAACGCTGGCTTCCGGCGCACCGCAGATTTCGTAGGATGCCGGTTGCACCACGTCCTTGGCGGCAGCGTAGTGTGCCAGATCGGCACTGTCGTCCAGAGCAGCAACCTCGTCGAACATCGCGACGCGTTGCATGCAGAAAATCGTGCCGGCGCGCAGACCGCCTTCCGACTGAACGTTCGCAAGCTGCGTTATGTAATCGTCGTGCTCTTTCTGAGCATTCCGGCCATATGTCGTGCGGAAATAATTGTTCAGGCGCGCTTCTTCATCGGTGAGGTTGCTGCGGAACTTGCCGACGAAGGCGTTGTAGCGATCCTGTGCATTGCAGGAGAGGGCCGTCACCATCAACTCGCTTTTCAGGCCCTGAACGTCGAAAGCTTCATGAGCGGGCGACTCGCCGCATGTTGCGGCATATGCCATCGGTGCCGAAAACGTCATGGCCGAGAAAACAGCGGCCATCAGAGCACCGGCCGAATGACGTGCAGGGCGGCACCGGGGGAAAAGCGACATCGAGAATACTCCAAACCAGCATGAGTGCGGGCGGCACGAGGCAAGATGATGATGCCACGCCATGCGAAGGACGGCCGGCAAGCCCCTATAGTGCAACAAGAATCGCGGCGGGAAAATGGCCAAAGGCCGTTCCATGTCATGATTTCAACGAAAAGAGGGGGCAAACTTCCCAGATCGATGCGCCCGGGGAGCATGCTCCCTTTCGCGGCGACGCGTCTTGCGCTAGGCCAAGCATCGCTTATGCCGTCGCAGGTGTTAAGCAAGCGCGTTTTGATTGATGGATACGGGGTTTAACGGTGCGACTGCGAGGTTTTGTTTTTCTGTTCGGCTCGGCGCTGGCTCTGGCCGCCTGTGCTCAAAAACCGGTTGTTCAGCGCGTTGCGCCGCCCAACCCATTTGGCTACCAAAAGAAATCCGCTGTTTGTCAGACGACACCGATCGTCACGGCGGCTGACGGTTCCAAAACAGTCTCGATGACCGTTCGTAGCGATGACGGTTTGTGCGCGCTGAAGGTGCAGCAGGCCGACAATACGAATTACGCGTCATTCGGCGTATCGCCCACGCCGCAGCACGGGAAGGCTTTCCTGTACAACTACGATGGCGCGACTTACGTCAATTACACACCGTCGACAGCCTATGCGGGGACCGACAGCTTTACGGCGGTGCTGATTCCGGGAGGGGGGCGTCCGCGTGTCAAGCTGGCAGTGACGGCATCTGTGGACGCTACGGGTGTTCCCGTTGCTCAACCCGCGCCGGCACCGGCGGCTCCCGCCGCGACAACGACCTCAGGCAAAAAGAAGTCGGCTTCCGCCGTTCGTCGTAAACATACGACCCACCGCTGACGGCTGATACTGATCCGTCGGAGGCCGCTGGGGCGCCGACGGATCGTCATTCAGATTGAGAACGAAATGGGCTCGTGAACGGGACGTCGCAATCCGGCGGCTTCTGCTCGACGCACCATCTCCTCCAGATTCAGTGCCTTCAGCTGCTCGCAGATGCCGTTGTCGAGCATGCGCCAGCAGGGCTCGATAACGCGGTCGAACAAGGCGCCGCTTGGTCCATCACCCGCAGTGGCATCATCGGTCGCCACAGCACGAACGATTTCATCCAGCGCGATATCCCTCTGCGGTCGGCCAAGGCGATATCCACCGCGCGGCCCACGAACACTTTCAAGCAATCCGGAGCGCGATAATGCCTGGAGCAGGGGTTCGATCCCCCGGCGCGCCAGCCCGGCGCGCTCTGCAATATCCGCACCACTTACCAGCCCGGATCGGCCGGCGTGAAACGCGACGTCAACCATGATGATAACGGCGACCATGGCCCGATCACGGCGAAGATACATACCACTTATTCCCCAGACTTTCGATGATGCCATCTTATCAGCTGGATATGGGATATAACATCCTTCCTCCGTAGAAATAGAGGCAGGCCGCATCGTTCGCCGAATATGTCCGCTGAAACCGCGTTCGAATGTCGTGAACTATAAGCGGGAGCGTATGCCGGTGCTCCCGTTCATCCTTTTGCGCCGCGTCTAGGCCCGATATTGATCTTCAATCGATCGGGCCAGACACGTCATTTAATGATGATTTCTACGCGCCGATTTTGCGGCTCACGCGTATCCGCTGCTGTCTGCACCAGAGGATGCGCCTCACCAAAGCCTTGGGTGGTGATCGTGCCACCCGGCACACCGTCCCGGATGAGTTCCGACTTGACGGCTGCCGCCCGTCGTTCCGACAGCTTCAGATTATATTCCTGACCACGTCGACCCGGATGGGCGGCACTGTTGTCGGTATAGCCATTGACCTCGATGCGCGTGACCTGGGTGTGGGTCGACGACTGCGCCGCCGTGGCCACGATAGCACGCGCCCTCTCGCTAAGCTCGGCGCGATCCCAATCGAAAAACACCAGGTAGGTCCGTGCTGCCGCAGGAGCCGGGGCGGCCGTGACAGGCGGCGCCGGCGGTGGCGGTGGTGGCACGGGGTTGAACTCGTAACGCAGCCCCAGCAGAAGCGAGTGATTGAAATCTGTCCGGGTGTCGCGGTTGCCGGATGCGACGCCGTAGGGCCGGGGTTTGTCATAGCCACCGATACTTCCGATGGCGGTAGCGCCATGACCCTGTGGGCCCAGCATGCTGTAGAATCGATATTCGCTTGTGAAGGAGAGTCCGACGACCCACGGCACGGGGAATGAGAGGCCGAAAATGCCCTGATAGGCGAAATTACCTGCCGTTCCGCCCGTGTACTGCGTGAAATAGTTGTTCGGCGCCCGCACCGTCGTGTTCATGCTCTGCCAGCCATATCCGACGCCAGCGCCGAAATAAGGATAGAGCCAGCTCTTGCCGATATCGAGATCGAAAAGGGCATTGGCCATCGCACCATAGCTCTGCTGGCGCCCACCGACAGAAGACGGGAAGGACGAACTTCTGAACTGTTGCAGTCGGTTGTTGCGATAGTTCCCTTCGATTTCCACGCGAAAACCGTTACCAAGGCCCCAGCCGACTGCGCCGATGCCGGTCACACCGGCGTCGTAGTGATCTCGTCCGCTGGGAAACACAGGAGACAGGCGCACTTCCTGATCCTGGTTGAAGCTCGCGCCACCTTCGCCGGAAACATACAACCCACGCACCGGCTGTGCGATCGCGTGCACGGATACACTGAAACCGAGGCCCGAAAAAAGGGTCAACGCAGCGCGTCGCATGGCGCGCGAAGGGCGTGACCAAGGTGCGCTGGTCGTTCGCTGTCGCAGCGTCATATCGTCATCTCCATTCATCCCCGCGCACATCTGAACAGGCTGGGCTGTCGAAGCTCTGGCCTGGGCGCTTCTGTTGTATTGCTTTCTTGCCGAAACGCCTTCGTAGCGCAACGCACCGCGCCTCGTGTGGTGCGCCCATGTCGCATCAGGACGATGCAATCGTGTCTTGAGTGTGGACATGCCGCAACACTTCCACCCCGACTGGAGATCAGAAAAAGTCGCGTCGCCGTCCCAGAAACTCTTCCAGTGGTCCATCGATTGATGAAACCTCCACCTCGATGATCCACAGATCAGGATCATAACGACGCTGTCGCGCGAGATATGTGTCCAACGCAGCCTGATCGTCGATTGGCACGCGACTCCAGCCTGGTTCGGACATTGTTTCGCGCAGCACCACGATCGTGCCGCTCCGTTCAATCGCGACGACCACGACATCGCCGGCATCTTCATCGCCACGATGGAGAACCATCGCGGATCGGCCTTCGCCGGCAACACGCCGCAGGATTGCGCGCACCCACAGGCCGCTTTTCAAACGCGCACTCATGGAACGGCACTCAGGTCGTCAGGAATAGCTGAGAGTGCGGTTTTATAGGCACCGGGCGTCGTCAGAATCGCTTGCGCCGCATCGAGGTCCGCATCAGTTCCGATGGCCGCCGGACAATTCCGTCGAATGTCGAGGATTCTCGAAACGGAGAGTGGATAACGTGCGGCGCGGCTCGCTCTCACCGTCGGCGCGTCGACAACCTGTCCGTCCCGAAGAGCGCGGAGGCTATGCTGCAGGTCCGCCTCGCCGCGGGCCGTGCAGATTTGCGGAATGACGCCCAGGCCCTGAAGGGGCCAGCCGAGCGGCGCGAGAACGCGACTCCATGTGACGAACAGTTCGCCACCATCGGGCATTTGTCCGATGGCCTGAACCAGCCCTTTACCGAGTGTGGCACTGCCAATGACGACAGCCCGCCGGTGATCGGCCAGGGCGGCTGCCATGATCTCCGCCGCGCTGGCTGTTCGGCCATCCACCATGACCACGATGGGCACGCCTTTCGTCATATCGCCACCTTGCACGGCCCAGATATGGTTTGCGCGCTGATCCCGCCCGTTCGTCACAACGGCGACGCCGTGATCGAGAACGAGAGCCGTGGCCGTCACCGCCTGTTGGAGAACGCCACCCCGATCGCCTCGCAAATCGAGGATGATACCGGCCAGTTTCGTATCCTGCATCGACTGATCGATATATTGGCTCAGCTCCTCGGCCGTTTCCGTCGAGAAAGACGTGACACGCAAGACAACGAGGTGCCCGTGCGTATAGGCGAAGACGGTCTGCGGTGGGACTGAGGCCCGATGAAGTACAAGATTGGCACGACGACGGCCAGGATCAGCTAGTGTCAGAAGCACGCGGCTGTCCGACGGACCGGAGAGCCAGTGCGCGACGCTCTCGGGGCTTTGATTGCGCGTGCTTCGGGAATCGACGGCAAGGAGTCGCTGGCCGACATTGACGCCAGCCGTCCATGCCGGCCCGTTGGCATTGACCGCAGAGATGAAAAGACCACGGTCGTCACGTCCCAGTGTGACGCCGACATCCGCCGCGCCCCCGAAGCGGGCCGTTCGATCCTGCACGGCGGGCGCAGGGCCGACATAGCGCGAATAGGGATCGAGATGATTGAAAAGTTCGTCGAAAAAACTCTGGAGCAGGGCCGTGCTTCCCGCGGCGCGGATGGTGGTGGATTGAGTCCACGCTTCCTGCATGGCGCTGACGACGAGCGCGATCCAACCCGCGGTGTCCGTGTCGCCAGGGCGCGGAAAGGTGCGAAGAACACGCTGTCCGGACATCAGCTGAATTGCTGGAGGCTTGCGCGTCTGCGGATCCGGCGGGGGGACCTCTTCGATGACGATCGCGGGATCGATGGCCGTCAGACCGTCCAGCCCCCACCAGCATAAATCCCGCGCACTGTAGCTTTCGAGGGTCCGTGGCTGCAGGAAATTGAGCGCGCTCGAAAGCACGTTACTCAACATGCCGATATTTAAAGGAGACGAAGTCGCCGTTTCCGGTGTCGCGACCGGATCGACAGGTGCTGCTGCAACGGCCCCGAGGGTCCCCAGCAGGAGCAGAACACGCGCTGCGTACCCGGCCATGGAGCGCGGGAACGACCGATGGCTCATGCTCGGCACGATCATCCGACAATCACATGCTGGCTAGAAAAATGTTGTGGAACAAAAAGCACTTGTCGGTCCGAAAGACATTCTATGACTCCTGCCCATACGCGCAAGGCTGAAGGTCGGATACGGGCGTCATGGAGGCTGCCTTATTTTTGCCAGGATGTGTGACCGAAAACGCGCGCTTGTTATCACGCGCTTTCCGGGCTTGCCTTCTTTCGGGTCGTTGTCCGTGTTTTGGCAACCGCGCCGGTTTTCTTTGGCGCGCGCGCTGCTTTCGCTGGCCCCTCGGCATTCTTGGCGGATTTCGGCGCCGCTTTTCGGGTCGTCTTGCCTTTTGGCTTCAGAGCCTTGCCCTTTTCGGCAAGAAGGGCCACCGCCTCCTGAAGTGTCACATCATTCATGTCCTGACCCTTGGGCAGATTGGCGATGACCTGGCCATGCTGCAAATAAGGACCGAACCGACCCTTTCGGACCATGACCGGCTCGGCATCCTTGAGGTGTGGGCCGAGATTGCGAATCGACGCGAGTTTTTTTGCCAGGCTGTCCACTGCGCGATTGAGGCCGACGGTCAGCACGTCATCATCAGCATCCAGTGTGCCGTAGATCGCGCCCATCTTGACGTAGGGACCAAATCGCCCCAGCCCGGCTTCGATCGGTTCGCCCGTCTCCGGATGAAGTCCGACAAGTCGTGGAAGGGAAAGGAGTCCGCGCGCTTGATCGAGGGTAAGCTTGTCACCCTCGATGCCCTTGGGAATGGTCGTGCGTTTCGGCTTGATCTTCTTGTTCTCGGGGTCTGCTTCGCCTTGCTGGATATAGAGTCCATAGGGTCCACGACGAACGGTGATGTCCTGTCCGGTTTCGGGATCCTGACCAAGGACCTTCAGCCCATCCTTCAATGTTTCCGCGCCACCTTCATCCTCGGCAACCAACCGCCGCGTGAACTGGCATGTTGGATAATTTGAGCAGCCGATGAAGGCGCCGAATTTACCGAGCCGGAGCCCAAGACGCCCGGTACCGCAGGCCGTGCACTGACGCGGATCGCTGCCATCTTCCGGGAGGGGAAAAAAGTGGTCGCCCAGATCCTTGTCCAATGCGTCGATCACATCGGAGATCTTGAGGTCTTTCGTCTGGCTGACAGCAAACGAGAAGTCACGCCAGAACGCCGCCATGACGTCATGCCAGTCGGCACGGCCGCCGGAAATATCGTCCAGCTGCTCTTCGAGGTTGGCCGTGAAATCCGTGTCGACGTAACGCTCGAAGAAAGATGTCAGGAATGCCGTGACCAGGCGACCGCGATCTTCCGGCATGAAGCGTCGGCTTTCCAGCCGCACGTAATTCCGGTCGCGAAGCACGCTAAGGATCGACGCATATGTGGAGGGACGGCCAATGCCGATCTCTTCCATCCGCTTGACAAGACTGGCCTCCGAATAGCGGGGCGGCGGCTGGGTAAAATGCTGTTCAGCCAGGGCGCCTAAATTCTTCAGGCGATCGCCTTCCTGCATCTTCGGCAGGACACGGCCCTCGTCGTCCTCGCCTTTCGCATCGTCGCGGCCTTCGATGTAGAGCTTGAGGAAGCCGTCGAACGAGATAATCGAACCCGTGGCACGTAGGACGAGTTTGCCGCTGTCGTCAGCCAGTTCGACGATGACCTGGTCCAGTTCAGCCGACTGCATCTGCGACGCGACCGATCGTTTCCAGATGAGTTCGTAAAGACGCTGCTGCTCGCTGGACAGATGGCGTGCGATGTCGCGCGGTTCACGTCCCACATCGGTCGGGCGGACGGCCTCATGCGCTTCCTGGGCGTTCTTCGCCTTGGTGGAATAGAGGCGGGGCTTTTCCGGGACATACTGCTCACCAAAAGATCCGCCGATATGCTGCCGGATCCCACTGATGGCTTCACCCGCCATCTGCACGCCGTCCGTTCGCATATACGTTATCAGGCCGACCGTTTCGCCGCCGATATCCACACCCTCATAAAGCTGCTGCGCGGCGCGCATCGTCGTCTGGGCGCTCATGCCGAGCTTACGTGAGGCTTCCTGTTGCAGCGTCGAGGTGGTGAAGGGCGGCGGCGGATTGCGTTTGACTTTTCGCCGTTCGACGGAGCGAACGGTGAACTGCCCACGGGAGACAGCGTCCCGGGCAGCGTGTGCTCCCGCTTCGTCATGCAGATCGAACTGGTCGAGCTTGCGGCCGTCAAAGTGGGTGAGCCGAGCCGTGAAATTGCTGTTGCCCGGTGTCGTGAAATCGCCTGTGACGGTCCAGTATTCGCGAGGCTTGAAAACCTCGATTTCCGCCTCGCGCTCGCAGATCAGGCGCAGGGCGACTGACTGCACCCGACCGGCGCTCCGGCTGCCCGGCAGCTTGCGCCACAAGACGGGCGAGAGCGTGAAGCCAACGAGATAGTCCAGCGCGCGACGGGCCAGATACGCCTCGATCAACGGTTGATCGAGCTCGCGCGGCTTTTTCATCGCCGCGAGAATGGCGGATTTTGTGATCTCATTGAACGTAACGCGCTGCACCTCGATGCCGCGTAGAAGATTCTTGTCCTGTAAGACGGCGCGCACATGCCAAGAAATGGCTTCTCCCTCGCGATCCGGGTCAGTCGCGAGATAGAGGTGTTTCGCCCCCTTCAGGGCCTTCGCGATCGTGGCCATCTGCTTGGCACCACGCTCGTCGGTCTGCCAGTCCATGGCGAAATTCTCGTCCGGGCGCACACTGCCGTCCTTGGGCGGCAGGTCGCGGACATGGCCGAACGACGCAAGGACCGTATAGCCGTTGCCCAGATACTTATTGATGGTCTTGGCCTTTGCGGGGCTCTCGACCACTACGACGTCCGTCATCTCTACTCCGGTCCCGATGCAGC
Source organism: Neoasaia chiangmaiensis (assembly GCF_002005465.1). Lineage (NCBI taxonomy): Bacteria > Pseudomonadati > Pseudomonadota > Alphaproteobacteria > Acetobacterales > Acetobacteraceae > Neoasaia > Neoasaia chiangmaiensis. The sequence continues at coordinate 245,122 of NZ_CP014691.1, forward strand.
GACCGACCTTATCGGCGCTCCTCTGGCAACAACACCACGCAACCGCCCGGCAGGAAGGTCGCGGACCCACCTAATTCCAGTTCCGATAGCGCGGCAAGCACTGCCGAGACCGAGAACTGGCAGCGACGGGCCACATCGTCAACCGGCATGGGCGTCATCGAGAGCAGGGAACGCACCTTTGCGACCACGCTGCCGGAGACGCCGTCCGGTGTGCGCCATGTTTCGGGAGACTCCGCGAAACCCGCCAGTTCACGATCGACAGGGTCGGGAACGACCCGAGGAAGATGCGGCAGGATGTCCGCGACGCTTTCCGTAACCCAGGCGCCTTCACGCAGCAGATTGTTCCCGCCACGCGACCGCGGGTCGAGCGGCGAACCGGGAACGGCGAACACCTCCCGGCCATACTGGGCAGCCAGCCGCGCCGTAATCAGCGTGCCGGACCGCAGCGCCGCTTCAACGATCACGCAACCCAGTGACATACCAGCAATCAGCCTGTTGCGCCGGGGGAAGTGACGACTCTGCGGAATGGTCCCCAGGGGCGCTTCGGTCACGATGCATCCCTTTTCCGCGATCTCTTTTTGCAGATCGACATGCTCCGGCGGATAGACCTGATCGAGCCCTCCGGCGATCGCGGCAACCGTCAGGCCCCGATAAAGCGCCGCCTGATGCGCAGCCGCATCGATTCCGCGCGCAAGGCCGGATATCACACAGATATTTTCTGCAGCGAGTTCGGTGGCGATTACCTCAGCCATACGAATCCCGGCGGCAGAAGCGTTGCGAGCCCCCACGATTCCGACTGCGCGATGTGAGAGCAGGGATGCATTGCCCATGATCGATAGAACAGGCGGCGCATCGGGAACGTGAACGAGCTGAGCAGGATAGTCCCGCTCACCCTTGATGATTATGCGTCCGCCCAGCGCCAGCGTGCGCGCAATGTCGTCCTCGATCTCACAGCGTGTCGGTATCTTAGGAACAACGTGCCGACCGGCGTCGCGCATGCGTGCTGGCAACGCTGCGAGCGCAATTTCCGCCCGACCATGAACCTCCAGCAGCCGACGGAACGTTATCGGGCCCACGCCGTCGACGCGCGCAAGGCGGATGAGATCGGTGCGTTCGGCAGCAGAGAGCGTCATAGCGATGGACTATGTCGATAACTGGTTAACAACCGGTGAATCAGATCTTCATTTTGCCTTGTGGCGGTGCATCGATCCTGATGCGGGATTCGTGCCCTGAGATAAGTCGCGCAATATTTCCGGCATGGCGCGCGACAATCAGCAGGGTTAGCAGCAACGTGGCAATGGGCAGCGGCGAGTGTAACGGTTGCTCGCTCAAGGGCGGCATCAGGAGTGGGGCCGCGATGAATGCGGCCAGCGCGCCGGCGGACGAGATATGGCTGAATTTCGCAACGGCCAGCCAGATCAGGCAACAGGCCAGTCCGACCGGCCAGCAAAGCGCCCAGATTACTCCCAGCCCCGTTGCCACGCCTTTTCCGCCACGAAACCCGAGCCATACCGGGAAGCAATGGCCGATCACGACCATGACCGCCGCAAGGCCCATGCTCTCCATCGTGCCGGTCTCGCAAAGTGTCCGCGCCAGAAGAACGGCAAGGAAACCTTTCAGTCCGTCCAGCAGGAGTGTTGCCGCCGCCAGGCCCTTACGGCCGGTCCGCAAGACATTGGTCGCGCCGATATTGCCCGAACCGATCTTGCGAATATCCCCGGCACCGCCCATGCGGCTGATTAGCAAGCCGAACGGTATGCTGCCCATCAGGTATGCGCCCAGCGCGACGACCGGCAAGCTCGGTGGCATCCAGTTCCATGTCATGATGGCGATCTTTCGAAAACCCTTGCACCGTTTTTCCAGGTGCCGATGACGGCACCACGCAGGAGGCGACCGTCAAATGGCGTGTTTTGTGCGCGACCGGGCAACTGGCCGGATGTGACCGTCCACACCAAGTCGGGGTCGAACAGGCAAAGATCGGCCGAAGCGCCCGTCGCCAGACGGTCTCCAGACAGACCGAGCAGTCTGGCGGGGCCGTCGGTCAGCAGATGCAAAGCCCGCTCGAGCGGGATATCGCCCGCGTGCACGCGTTCGAGCGTGACACTCAACAACGTCGCCAGACCGGTTCCGCCTGCTGCAGCCTGGGCGAACGGCAGGCGCTTATCATCGGCATCCCATGGCGTATGATCCGATGCAACGGCGTCGATCGTGCCGTCCGCCAGTGCCGCACAGACCGCCACCCGATCCGTCTCTGAGCGAAGGGGCGGTGAGAGTTTGGCGTAGGTTCGGAAATCGGTGATTTCCTGCTCGTTCAGCGCAAAATAAGGCGGCGCGGTATCACAGGTGATTTTCAGCCCACGCGCTTTGGCGTGGCGGATCAGTTCGAGACCTTCGGCTGTCGAGACGTGGCCGAAGTGCAGCCGGGCTCCGGTCATTTCCGCAAGGCGGATGTCACGGGCGATCAGGATCGCTTCCGCTGCCGCCGGTATCTGGGGCAGGCCAAGCCTGGTGGCGAGAGCGCCGGCCGAGGCGCAGCCGCCGCGCGCCAGAGAGGGATCCTCGGGATGCTGGACGACCATGGCATCGACGCCATGCGCGTATGACAAGAGCAGGCGCATGCGCTTGGTGTCGGCGATGGCGCGATTGCCGTCCGTGAAGGCAACGGCGCCCGCTTCACGAAGCATGGCGATTTCCGCCATCTCCTCGCCGTCGCACCCTTTGGTCAGGGCACCATAGGGCAGGATCGACACGATACCTGTCTCGTCGCCCCTTGTCCGGAGCAGTCGCACGAGTGACGGCTCATCGATGGCCGGTCTGGAGTTGGGCAATACGGCGATTGTCGTGACGCCACCCGCCGCCGCAGCGCGTGCACAGGACGCAATCGTCTCCCGGTATTCGAATCCCGGCTCCCCAATGGCAACGCGCATATCCACGAGGCCCGGCGAGAGGATGCCGCCATCCCCGTCAATGATGTCGACATCCTCCGGCTTGCCCTCCGCGCCAGCAGAATCGCGACCCACAATCAGGCCGTCCCGGACCAGCAGACGCCCGGGCGCGACCTGTCCGGTCGCCGGATCGAAAATGCGAATATTTTCAAAGAGAAGTCCCGTCATGCCGGAACCCTCAGGCGTGACAGTCGATCCAGAACCGCCATGCGGACGGCAACCCCCATTTCAACCTGTTCCTGAATGACGCTCTGCACCGAATCCGCGACATCCGATGCGATCTCGACACCCCGGTTCATCGGTCCCGGATGCATGACCAATGCGTCAGGCTTCGCGAGTGCCAGACGACGGCGATCCAGCCCGTAGAAGCGAAAGAATTCGCGTGCGCTGGGTACCAGCCCTGCGCCCATGCGCTCACGTTGAAGGCGCAGCGTCATCACGACGTCGACATCCCGCAAGCCGTCTTCCATGCTGTGAAAGACCTCGACATTGCCGAGCGATGCGATAGCTCCCGATACGAGCGTCGGTGGTCCAATAACCCGGACCTTGCTGCCCATGGCCGTCAGCAGGTGAATGTTCGAACGAGCGACGCGGCTATGGCCGACATCGCCGCAGATGGCGACGGTCAGCCCATCCAGCTTTCCGGCGTGCCGCCGAATGGTCAGCGCATCCAGCAGTGCCTGCGTCGGATGTTCATGCATGCCGTCGCCGGCATTGACCACGCAGGCTTCCACCTTTCGGGACAGCAACGCCGGCGCGCCGGATTGCGCGTGACGCACGACAAGCAGATCGCAGCGCATGGCATTCAGGGTCGCCGCCGTGTCCAGCAGGGTTTCGCCCTTGTTGACCGAGGATGTCGCCACGGTCATGTTGATGACATCCGCGCCGAGACGCTTTCCCGCCAGTTCGAAGCTGGTGCGGGTGCGGGTACTGTCTTCGAAGAACAGGTTAATCAGCGTGCGACCCCGTAGGGCATCGCGCGGGGCGGTCCGGGATCGTGACAGAAGGGCGTAGCTGGCGGCGAGATCGAGAAACGGCGTGATCTCAGCCGCCGTCATGCCTGCCAGCCCGAGCAGATGCCGCCCGTGCGATGCAGCGGCATCAGCCATGGGCGATCGCCGCGCCGATGCGCGCCAGAGCCTCGTCGCGCCCCAGGGCCTGAATGGTGAGATCGATGCCGGGCGACACGGTGCTGCCCGTCAATGCCGCGCGCAGGGGCTGTGCGACCTGGCCCAGCTTGAGAGCGTGTTTTTCCGCAAACGCACGCAGGGCAGAATCGATCTGCGACGCTTCGAAGGGTTCGACCAGCGCCATTGCCTCCGCGACGCCCCGAAGCGTTGCCTTTCCGGCGTCATCGAGTTGCTTCAACGCCTTGGCATCGTAATCGAACGGAACGTGGCGCCCGAGGAATGCTGCGCTATCGGCCAGTTCGGTGAGGAGTTTCGCACGTTCCTTCAGACCCGGCATCAGGGTCAGCACGCGCTGGCGGACGGTGTCGTCGGTTGCGATTCCCGCCCGGTTCTCCAGACGTTTCATGACATCGTCGGTCAGACGCACGTCATCGGCTTCACGCATATAAACGCCGTTGAGATGCGCCAGCTTGACATAATCCATGCGCGACGGCGAGCGACCGACACCATCCAGATCGAACAGACGGATCTGTTCGTCGCGGGAGAGGATTTCCGCGTCGCCATGGCCCCATCCCAGACGCAGCAGGTAGTTGCAGAGCGCTTCCGGCAGATAGCCCGCGTCCCGGAAGTCCACGACCGATTGTGCACCGTGGCGTTTGGAGAGTTTCGCGCCATCGGGGCCGTGAATGAGCGGCAGATGCGCGAAATGCGGAAGATCCCAGCCCATTGCGCGGTAAATCATCGCCTGTCGGAACGTGTTCGTCAGATGGTCGTCACCGCGCATGACATGCGTGATCGCCATGTCGTGGTCGTCCACGACGACGGCATGCAGATAGGTCGGTGTGCCATCCGAACGCAGGATGATGAGATCGTCCATTTCCGTATTGGCGACTGTGACATCGCCCTGCACGAGATCGTGGATGACGGTCTCGCCGGCGCGCGGCGCCTTGAGACGAACGGCATAGGGTGCGCCCTCCGGCGCCTCCGCAGGGTCGCGGTCGCGCCAGTAACCATTGTAGCGCGGCGGGAGGTTGTTGGCTTTTGCCTCCTCGCGCATGGCGGCAAGTTCTTCCGCCGTGCAATAGCAGCGATATGCCAGTCCTTTCGCGAGGAGTTCCTGTGCGACTTCCGTATGACGCGCCTGCCGCGTGGACTGGAACACCGGTGTCTCGTCCGGCGTGATGCCCATCCAGGCGAGCCCATCGAAGATCACATCCACCGCCTGCTGGGTGGAGCGTTCCTTGTCGGTATCCTCGATACGCAGGAGGAATTCGCCGCCATGATGGCGGGCGAAAAGGAAATTGAACAGGGCGGCGCGGGCGTTGCCGATATGCAGCAAGCCGGTCGGGGAGGGGGCGAAACGCGTGCGAACGGTCATGACCGGTCCCATAGCACGAAGCCCTGTGTCAGCCTATCGTCTACGACGTGGCGCGCTGTGCGATTTCGATCAATGTCGGCACGATATCAGGGTTTGCCAGAGTGGACAGATCGCCGAAACCCTCCGTCTCACCGCAGGCAATCTTGCGCATGAGGCGGCGGACGTTCTTGCCCGAGCGTGTTTTCGGCAGATCCGGCACGACGAGTACGCGTTCCGGCACGGCGTAGCGCCCGACCTTGGCCGTGATTGCCTTGACGGCGCGTGATTCCATCTCTGCTGCGGAGGGATCGCGCGGCACGACATAGACGACGATACCTTGGCCTTTCAGGTCGTGGGGCACGCCGATCGCGGCGCTTTCGGCGATGGCGTGATCGGTCGCCAGAGCGTCCTCGATCTCCGCGGAGCCGATTCGGTGGCCGGAGACATTGATGACATCGTCCACGCGGCCGGTGATCCAGAAATAGCCTTCCTCATCGCGCCGTGCGCCGTCGCCGGTGAAATAGTGACCGGGATAGGGTTTCAGATAGGTCGTCTGGAACAGGCCGTCGTCCTGCCAGATCGTCAACGCGCGACCCGGCCATGCGCCATCGATGCACAGAACGCCTTCGGCCGCGCCGTCGATCGGCGCGCCTTTTTCGTCCACCAATACGGGCTGGATGCCCGGCAACGGCAATGTCGCGGCTGCCGGCTTCTCCTTGACGGCACCAGGGATGGGCGAGATCATGATGCCGCCGGTTTCCGTCTGCCACCACGTGTCGACCAGTGCGCAGCGCCCCTTGCCAATGACATCGTGGAACCATGTCCAGGCATCATGGCTGATCGGCTCACCCACCGTGCCGAGCACACGCAGGGTAGAGAGGTTGCGGGCGTCCGGCACGTCGTCGCCTTCGCGCATCAGGGCGCGGATGGCCGTCGGCGACGTGTAGAATGTTGTGACCTTGTGATTCTCGATGACGTCCCACCAGCGACCGGGATGCGGCGAGGAAGGCATTCCCTCGAAAAGGAGAATGGTCCCACCATTGGCGAGCGGGCCGTAAACGACATAGCTGTGACCGGTGATCCAGCCGATATCGGCCGTGCACCAGAATATATCGCCCGGCTGATGGTCGAACACCATTTCCTGCGTATAGCTGGCCCAGGTGAGGTAACCGCCAGTGCCATGCACGATGCCCTTGGGCTTGCCCGTGCTGCCGGAGGTGTAGAGCAGGAAAAGCGGATCGTTCGCGGACATCGTCTCCGCGTCGCATGACGGCATGGCGGCTTCGAGAAGGGGTTCGAGTGCTGCATCCCGGCCGGTCTGCATCGGCACCGAATCGTCGGTCACCGACACGACAAGCAGCCGTCGAACGGACAGCGGGCGCAGGCCGAGTGCCGTGTCCATGGTTGCCTTGAACGGGATGCGCTTGGCGCCGCGGCGTCCAACATTCGCCGTGATGGCGACGACGGCGCCGCTATCGGCAAGCCGGTCGGCAATCGCTTCCGCGGAGAAGCCGCCGAATAGCACGACATGCATCGCGCCGATCCGTGCGCAGGCGAGCATCGCCACGATGCCCTCCGTCACGCCCGGCAGATGGATGGCGACGCGATCACCGCGCTTTACGCCTTCCTCGCGAAGAACATTGGCCATCCGGCAGACCCGCTCATGCAGATCGCGATAGGTCATGCGGATGATGTTGTCCGCCTCCTCGCCCTGCCAGATGAGCGCAGTCTGATCGCCGCGCGTCGCCAGATGCCGGTCGAGGCAGTTCACGCTCGCGTTCAGCGTGCCATCCGCGAACCAGCCGTTCGTGGCATCGTGAATCTTATTGGGCCATTCAATCCAGTCGAGACGCTGCGCCACCTTACGCCAATAGGCCTGCGGATCACGCTTCGCTTCATCGCTCAGGGCACGATGATCGGCAGGCGTAAGGCGCGGGCTGACGTGGGGATCGGGAGCAGACATTATATCGACAGACTCATGAGAAATGGAAAGGCATTTCGCCGGATAAATGACACGGCAATACGTGACATTAACTTAAGCAACGAACCAAATCCATCCGGCCGAAACGATCGGTCAGTCGCCGACCATCCTGACCGGGCACGATCGCATCGGAAGTGAAATAATGTTTTAACATGAAACGTCTTCTTGTCAGAACGGACGGTTTCAAGTCTTCTTTCGCGACCGATCCCGCATGAAGCGGGCATTTGCCATTCTTGGAGCCTCGTCCAGCGTGCTAGACAAATTCCGCCTGTCGCTTCTCGCCCTTACGGCACTCTCTACCTTCCCGGCCGTAGCCCAGACGCCCAGCGCCGATCCGACCGGCAAACAGCCGCAGCCCGAAGCCGCGCCGATGCCGCCGGCCATTCCCGCGCCGCTCGACAAGACATTTCCCGGCACCATCAAGTTGACGGTCGATGCCACGGACACGGTGCGTCATGTGATGTCCGTCCACGAGACAATTCCCGTTCCGCAGGACGCGCGCGAGAAGGGCGACCTTATCGTCCTTTATCCGAAGTGGCTGCCGGGAAATCATTCGCCAAGCGGTGAGATCGAGCAATTTGGCGGTCTGGTCGTGAAATCGGGCGGCAAGACGCTCGATTGGGTTCGCGATACCGCCGATGTCTATGCTTTCCATATTCCCGTCACCAAGGCACAGACGTCGATCGACGTGAGTTTCCAGCTCCTTTCACCGATCACGCCGAACGAAGGGCGCGTCGTGATGACGCCGCACATCGTCAATGTGCAGTGGAACCAGGTATCTCTTTATCCGGCCGGCTATTATTCACGTGATATTCAGGTGACGCCCAGCGTGATCGTGCCGAGTGGCTGGCAGATCGGCACGGCGCTTCGCCCGAGCGGCAAGGGTGTCGGAAACACCACGACGTTCGGTACGGTAACATACAATACGCTCGTGGATTCACCGCTGTTCGCGGGTGAATATTTCAAGAAGGTGCTCCTGACGCAGCCCGGCGCCGTCCCGGTAACGCTGGACATGGTCGCGGACAAACCTGCCGACCTGGTCTATAACGATCAGGAAATCGAGGCGCATCGCAGTCTCGTCAAGCAGGCATTGCTGACGTTCGGCTCGCAGCACTACGACCATTACGATTTCCTGATGGCCCTGACCGACGATCTTGGCGGGATCGGTCTTGAGCATCATCGTTCGAGCGAGGATAGCGTCAGCCAGGACTATTTCACGGACTGGGCGCATTCCTTCCCGCAGCGCGATCTGCTGGCGCATGAATATACGCACTCCTGGAATGGCAAGTATCGCCGCCCCGCCGATCTTTACGGACCCACGTTCAACAACGTGCAGCGCGGCTCCCTCCTGTGGGTATACGAAGGACAGACCCAGTATTGGGGCAATGTGCTTGCGGCGCGCTCGGGGCTGGTGACCAAGGCGCAGGGGCTGGACTCGCTTGCCATGGTGGCGGCGACATACGACCAGCAAGGCGGTCGCGTCTGGCGTCCCGTCGTGGATACGACCAACGATCCCACGATCGCGCAGCGTCGACCGAAGTCCTGGCGGGATTACCAGCGTTCGGAGGATTATTACTCGGAAGGCCAGCTCGTCTGGCTGGATGCCGATACGTTGATCCGCAAGCTCTCAAACGACAAGCTGTCGCTGGACGATTTCGCCAAGCGATTCTTCGGCACGAATGACGGCAGTTACGTCGTCAGCCCCTATAATTTCGACGATGTCGTTCGTACGTTGAATGCGGTCGTTCCGTATGACTGGGCCAAATTCCTGCACGATCGCATCTATACGGTGCGTCCGCATGCCCCGCTGGATGGACTGGCTGCTGGCGGCTATCGTCTTGTCTTCACGGACAAGCCGAACGAGTTCATGGCGCAGAGCGACAAGAATCGCCATCGTCTCAACCTGATGTTCTCCGGCGGCTTCATGTTGACGGAGAAGGGGGTCGTCAATGGCGTGCACTGGAGCGGGCCGGCTTATGAGGCCGGGCTGGTCATCCATGACCAGATCGTGGCCGTGAATGGCGACGCCTTCAGCCCGAGCGTTCTTCGCGACGCGATCACGGCGGCACATGCTACCGGCACGAAGCCCATCGAATTGCTGGTGCGCACGGGCGATCGGTTCCGCACGATCGCCCTGGCCTATCACGATGGCCTTCGCTACCCGCATCTGGAACGGATCGAGGGCACGCCGGATCGTCTCGGCGCGATCTACACGGCGCGCTGATAGAGCGCTCCGTGCGGGTAGGCGGCCTGACGTTTTAAGGTCGTTTGCCTGCACCTTCGAGATGAGACATGCTGGGTCACATGGAAACGGTTTTCTCCCGCGCGAAAGCACGTTGTGACCTTCTGGGCATCGCGCCTTACAGCGACCGGTCGGACATGCTGTTCCGGCCGTATCTCGGGGCGGGACACCGCGCGACGCTCGAAACGCTGACGACGTGGATGCGGGAGGCCGGCATGACCGTGTCGGTCGATGCGGCGGCCAATATCGTCGGGCGCTATGGCGCAACGTCGCGCGAGGCACCGGTTCTGCTCTTCGGTTCGCATGTCGACAGCGTGGAGAACGGCGGTCGCTATGACGGCATGCTCGGCGTGCTGCTCGGGATCGAAGTGGTCGAGCATTTCCATCGGCAAGGCCGGCGCTTCCCGTTTGCGCTGGAGGTGATCGGCTTCGGTGACGAGGAGGGGTCGCGCTTCCCGGCCTACATGCTGGGTTCGCGCGCGGCCGCCGGCATGCTTGGCGAAGCCGATGGCGACGTCCGGGACATTCAGGGAATCACGTTGCGTGAGGCACTTGCCGAGTGGGGGCTGTCGCCTGAACATCTGCCGACGGCCCGGCGCATGCATGTCGCCGCCTATATCGAAGCACATATCGAGCAGGCCCCGCATCTGGAACGCGCCGGACGATCGCTGGGGGCAGTCCGTGGCATCGCGTCCCAATACCGTTACCGCGCGACGTTCGAAGGACAGGCAGCCCATGCCGGGACGGCGATGCACGAACGGCGCGATGCGCTTGCGGCCGCAGCGGAAGCCATACTGGCCCTTGAGCGGATCGGGCAGGATGGGCCGTCCGATCTGGTCGTGACCGTCGGCGATATCGCGGTCATCTCCGGTGCGCCGAATGTCGTGCCGGGACGCGTCGGGTGGAGCATCGACATGCGGGCGCTCGACATGGCGGTTCTGGAGCACGCGGCGAATGCGGCGCGTGCCGAACTCGAACGGATCGCAACAGAACGCGGAATGGTCTTTTCCCTGGCGCGCACGCAGGATTTGCGCGGCGCGTTATGCGATGTCGCGCTGGAGAGACGAATCCGCGATGCGATCCGCGAGACGACCGGCGAAGAGCCGCCGGAACTCGTCAGTCAGGCCGGCCACGATGCAATGATCGTGGCTGACCTCGCGCCGATGGCCATGCTGTTTATCCGCTGTGCGGGCGGAATCAGCCATAATCCGGCGGAGGCGGTTGCCGAAGATGACGTGGAGGTGGCACGCGCCGCCCTGATCCGATTTGTGGAAAAATTCGAGGTTTGACGATGGGCAGCGATTTTTTCGGTGAGATCGACCCGCCCCAGCGCCTGTTGATGGGGCCGGGGCCAGCGAACGTTCATCCACGCGTTCTCCGCGCCATGAGTGCCGATGTGTTGGGACAGTTCGATCCCGAGATGACGGACTACATGAACCAGACGATGGCACTCTATCGGCAGGTGTTCATGACGCGAAACCGCTGGACGTTCCTGATCGACGGAACGGCCCGGGCGGGGATCGAGGCGGCTTTGACGTCCTTGATCGAGCCGGGCGCCCGGGTGCTCATCCTGCGCGGCGGGCGGTTCGGCATGCTGCTGTCCGAAATCGCCGAGCGACTGGACGCCGATATTCGCACGGTCGATCTCGAATGGGGGGAGGTCGCGACGCTGGCGCAGATCGAGGCGGGACTTGCCGAGCATCGCCCTGCCGTCTTCGCGGCTATCCATGGCGATACATCCACCACGACAGCCCAGCCTCTGGATGGTGTGGGCGCGCTATGTGCTGCGTATGGCGCGATGTCCTATGTGGATGCGACAGCCACGCTGGGTGGCATGCCGGTCGAAACCGACAAATGGGGCATCGATGTCGTCTCGGCCGGGTTGCAGAAGTGCATGGGAGGCCCGCCGGGTTGCGCACCGATAACGATCTCCGATCGCGCTGCGAACTTTATGGCGGCCCGTCGCAAGGTGGAGAGCGGAATTCGCCGGGCCGACATCGCAGATGGCGATCGTCCGTTTATCCGCTCCAATTATTTCGACCTCTCCATGATTATGGATTACTGGTCCGAGAAGCGGCTGAACCATCATACGGAAGCCACCTCCATGCTTTATGGCGCGCGAGAATGCGCGCGCGTTCTGCTGCAGGAAGGGTTGCCCGCACGGTTCGAGCGCCATGCCCGATGTGGCGCCGCGATGACGGAGGGGCTCCGTGAGATGGGGCTGGAAGTTTATGGTCAGGACGCCTATCGGATGACCAACGTCACCGGCGTGTATATTCCGGCGTCAATCGATGGCGAACGGGTGCGCCGCCGTATGCGTGAGGATTACCAGATCGAGATCGGCACGGCGTTCGGCCCCCTGGCAGGGAAGATCTGGCGCATCGGCGCGATGGGTTACAATGCCGAAATGGACAAGGTCCGTCGGACGCTGGATGCGCTGCGCCTGACGCTGGCGCAGGAGGGCTTCGTGCCGGATCAGGCCCGACCGTAACCGAAACTGTCGCGCTTTCGGGGGGCGAGGCGATAGGTCAGGCCGCCGGGCGAGAGGTCGGGTTGTCCGTTCGCCGCCGTCGGCACCAGGACGCCGTTCGGCAGCTCGATATAGTCGGTCACGAGAGTTGCGTGATGCATGCCGGTATCCAGGCCATGAAGGATCAGTCTGTGACAAGGCTGGCCCTGAATGGTGACAGGGTGAATCTCCCAGGTTCCCGTCAGGAAATCCGACTCGTTGAGCGGGCTACCATTGGTCCACATGGTCTGGGTATGCATTCTGAAGCCGCCATGGTCTGCCGTCAGTGGCCCGTCGAGAACGAGTTCGACGCTTATCTGGGCCTCTGGCACGGGCAGTGGCTGATAGCCATACCAATCTCCGAAAACCGGGCCAGTCGGGTCCGTGCAACTTGCCAGCCCCAGGAATAGCCCGATCTGGCCGAGCAGGAAGCGCCGTAATCCGGAATGCATGATGATTCGATCCATCGCCCGGGTCATGCTTCAGTCGATGATCGTCCTGCCGCGTGCCGAAGCCTTCATAGACGAATTTCGTGCGGGCGTGACGAAAGAATCAGTCGCGGGCGAAAAGCTGCGTCAGTCCGTCTTTCAGGGGGCGGGGGTCGACTCCCAGAACAGTGCGCATCGGCGTTATATCGAAAGCCTTGTCTTCCATGAGGCGTCGAATTTCATCGCGACCGATTCGCGGTAGTCCGGGAAGGCGAGCGGCGAGCGGCGTGATCGCCATCAGCGCGGCGGCAGGGAGCGACAGGATCGGTCGTTTGCCAAGTCCAGCCGCTTTGGCGACGCCCTGAACGAAATCGCGATAGGCCATGGCCTGCGGACCGGCGATGACCATGCTTCCCGGCGCATCGAGCTTGCCGGACGTTGCCCGATCGATGGCGGCGATCAGGGCTGCGGTGACGTCGTCCTGATGAATGGGCTGCACCAGCGCCGTTCCGCCCTGTGGAAGGGGAACGATCGGCAGGAATTTCAGAAGCCTTGCCAGACGCTGAACGTTGTCTTCCCCGGTCGCCCCATAGATCATGGTGGGATGCAACATGATCCCTGGCCGCCGGGACGTCATCAGCGCCTGTTCTCCGGCCAGAACGCCCGTTCCGTGAGCGTCGGGCCAGCGGGTGAACTTTCGCGTGCTTCCCAATCCGATCAAGGTCGCATGGGGCGGCGCTGCGTTCAGAATCGCACCGGTGTGGCGCGCATGAGCCGTGTTGACGATATGGCGCGCGTCGGATAGCGCGCGAACCAGAACCTTGGCTGGACCGGACACATCCGCCACACGCGCATCGGCGGCATATCGATCATCCGGCGGCAAGCGTGCCGGATCACGCACAATGGGAACGACCCGATAGCCACGCGCGTGCAGGGCACGACATAATGAGCGGCCCGAGCGTCCACTCGCGCCGATGACATGGATGATCCGATCGTTCATGTCAGCGAACGCGCGTGGTCATGATCGGCGGCTGAAGCAGCTCAGGATGCGCTATGAGGTTCGCCGGTGTGAGTAACGTCGCCAGTTGAGCCATGGGCAGGGGGGACGTGGGATGAAACGATATTTCGAGTGTGTGGTCGTCGGGTGACGACACGTATTGTGGCACGTCATGCAAGCCTGGAATCGCGCTCGTCACGACATTGAGGGTCGTGATTGCCTGATTGCGATATTGATCCGGCGTCATCTGGTGTCGTTGCGCCTGATCCTGGAAGAACCGGTTAATCAGCGACGAGTCACGATACGTTAAGGTCGTGTCGATCAAACGCATTGCCGATAGTGTCTCCGCTGTCATTTTCGCACCGGGTGTTGGGATGCGGTCGAACTGCAATGTCAGTGTCGTCGCAGCAAGGGCAGGTATGTCGAGCGTCTCGACGACGCGCATCGTATCGGTGTTCGGTGGACGCTCGGCATCGATGATGACGCGCGCGGGCTCTCCCTGTGCCGCGAACGGAATCGGTGGCGCCTCGTCGAAACGCAGACTCGGTGCATTCAATGTCAGGTGAAAATGATTTGCATCATGCCGCTCGACCATGTCGGACGCGGTTGCGGCATGCCGACCGCTGACAATCCGGATGCCGCTCAGAGTCGTGTCGCCCGTTACGACGGCCGATGCCGACATGTTTTCCGTTGGGGCAAACACGGCGGCGAGATCGCTACTATGGCCTTCACCGCGCGCAAAAGACGACGAGAACGCGCGCGGTGACTGTCCTGTCGCGCCTTCAGGCATCAATGCGGAGACCGCACTGCATCCGAATGTTGCGTGGTCGAATGCGTAATGGCCTTCCTGCTGGCGTCCGTAATGGTCGATGGCAAGTTGGCTCACAGCATAAGAGCAGCCAGACCGGCCGCCTTGACCGGACAGGTCCCGGAACACGGCTTTATCGAAGCGAATGCGTGCCGGCTGGATGATGTCGCTGGCCAGACCCTGCCCGTTTATCGATGACGGTACGTCGAGGCGGGAGATCCTGATATCGCTGGCTTGCAGGGTTGCCGGGCCGCTTAGCGTGAGATGCTGCGCGTGAATCCTGGAGATGTGCATCCCGTGCGGTGGCGTATCGATCGGGTTGTTGATTGTCAGCGATTGGGCGTCGAGCGTGAAATTGCCCTGGGCATAGTGAATATTGCTGAAGGCAGCGCCGCGCGCGAGTATGCGTGGCGCGGCATCGGTGTAGGAGAACTGCGCGCCCGGCGGCAGGGCGGCGCGAAAGCGCGATATAGCCCGCTGCAGTTCGGCATTGGCTTCATGATGAATGCCGAATCCTCCCAGAACTACCACAAGCAGAATTAAGCCGGTCATGAGCCAGGGTCGGTTCACGTCGAAGATTCCTTACACTTCGGTCAGCGCCGACGAAGGGCGTATCGTATCATGCCGACAAGGTCGAGCGATGATCGCGGCACGCATGTGCGGTATCTGAATACCATACCGCGAAAAATCCCGGAAAACCGCCGGAAATCATGGTGGTCCAGGCAAGAAAACGCTTGACGCTGCACAAGGGTGTCCGCATAAGCCCTCCCCACACGCCAACACACGTTGCTGGAATTGTACACCATGAAAACCACACTTTCGTTGAAGCCCGCCGAGGTGACGAAAGGCTGGGTGCTGATCGACGCCGAAGGGCTCGTTCTCGGTCGCCTTGCCACGATCATCGCCAACCGACTGCGCGGCAAGCACAAGCCGCAGTTCACGCCGCATGTCGATTGCGGTGACAATGTCGTCGTGATCAACGCGGAAAAAATCGTGCTGACCGGCAACAAGGTCGGCCAGAAGCTGTTCCATTACCACACCGGGCACCCGGGTGGCATCAAGGAGCGCACCATCACGCAGCGCCTGACCGGCAAGAATCCCGGCAGCGTCGTCGAGAAGGCGGTCGAGCGCATGATTACGCGCGGCCCGCTGCAGCGTGCGCAGATGAAGCATCTGTACGTCTATGCCGGTGAGTCGCATCCGCATGAAGGGCAGCAGCCCGTCAAGCTGGACGTTGCCGCCATGAACCGCAAGAACACCGTCACGTCGATCGGGGCCTGAGAATCATGTCTGAAACCCAAGAGCGCACGGGCTCGCTGCAGGACCTCGCTGGTCTGGCGCCCACCACCACGTCCGCACCGGTCCATGAAGTCAAGCGTGACGCGCAGGGCCGTTCCTATGCAACGGGCCGCCGCAAGGACGCCGTTGCACGCGTCTGGATCAAGCCGGGCAAGGGGGACATCGTTGTCAACGGCCGCTCGGTCGGCACGTATTTTGCCCGTCCGGTGCTGCGGATGCTGATTACGCAGCCGTTCCTGATTGCGGATCGCTACAACACCTTCGACGTCTATTGCACGGTCAAGGGCGGCGGTCTGTCCGGTCAGGCTGGTGCGGTGCGTCACGGCATCTCGCGCGCGCTGACATATTATGAGCCGGGCCTGCGTGGCATTCTGAAGGCGGCGGGCTTCCTCACCCGCGATAGCCGCGTTGTCGAGCGCAAGAAGTATGGCCGTGCGAAGGCACGTCGTTCCTTCCAGTTCTCGAAGCGCTGACAGTTTTGCCCCGGCTTATGGCCGGGGCAAAACCTGTGTCGAAAAACCCCGGTCGCATTATGCGCCGGGGTTTTTTTATGAAAATCGGATCAGCTTTTGTGAGAAGCCTTTCCGCCTTTATGTCCGGCTTCTGAGGCTTTTTCGGGATTATCCGCGAAATTGCCGCTGCCTGAATGTTCCTTTTTCGCTCCGGCACTATGCTGGCCACCTTTCTGGCCTGCTGACGACGCTTTTTCGCGATCTGCGCCAAAACTGCCGGGGTTGTGTGAAGATCCGCCTGTTTTGCCGCTGGGTGACATCGGTACGGTGCGACGATCGTCAATCAAGAAAAACATTGTCTTTCTCCTTATGCACCCAAACAGCATGGCCGCCGTATCGACTGCGGCAGCACGATCGTGCTGCTCGTCCTGGTGCGACGACCTCAACGCGAGAAAGCGATCAGGTTTTCGCGAGGAACAGGCTGGCCAGATAACATATTGCGGCTGCGGGATGTCGTTTGAAGACTTGAAAGAGCGTGACATCCGACGAATACGGCTTCCCTCAGGATAATGTGCCAAACCATAGTGTAGGCATTGTGTGAAATCAGCACTATGTTCGCCAGACAGGTAAGGCGCGTCGTCCAGACGCAAGGGGAAAGAGATGTCCGCCGAAATCAAAGTGCCGGTATTGGGTGAAAGCGTGACATCGGCGACAATTACCCGATGGCTGAAGCAACCGGGCGACTTGGTCGCTGTGGACGATCCGGTCGTTGAACTTGAAACCGACAAAATCAGTGTGGAAGTTCCCTCAATAGCTGCCGGGACGCTCGGGGCGCATGCGGTTGAGGCCGGTGCGGACGTAGCTGTTGGGGCTCTTTTGACGACTGTCGACCAGCAGGGATCACCGACAGCGGCAGAGACTGCGGCGAAGACAGGAAAGACAACGGAGCCCGCAAGCCAGTCGCCGCCACCCGTTGCAACACAACCTCCGGCGGTTTCGCCCATGCCGGCCGCTGCGCGCATGATGGAGGAAAATGCCGTGCAGGCTGACGCCATCGGCGCCGGCAGCGGTTTGGGCGGGCGCGTGACCAAGGGCGACGTTCTGGCGTTTCTGGAGCAGAACAACCCGTCATCCAAGCCGGACGAGCCAGCGGTGAAAGCGCCGGAGACGCGCGCACCGGCGTCGACTGAAGACCGGACCGATATGCCGCGCCAGTCCTCTGCCGGTCATGTTGTTGCCCAGAGTGATCGCGAACGACGTGTTCCGATGACCCGCTTGCGGCAGACCATCGCACGTCGTCTGAAAGAAGCGCAGAACACGGCTGCGATGCTTACGACCTTCAATGAGGTCGACATGAGTGCGGCCAAGGCCCTGCGCGCAGATTATCGCGACGTGTTCGAAAAGAAGCACGGCGTTCGCCTGGGCTTCATGTCCATTTTCGCACGCGCTGTGATTGAGGCTTTGCAGGAATTCCCGGCTATCAACGCCGAGATCGACGGTGATGACGTCATTTATCGGCAATTCGTCAATCTGGGGATCGCGGTTGGCAGTGAGCGCGGCCTCGTGGTGCCGGTTCTGCATGACGCCGAGACGCTGAGTTTTGCCGAACTTGAAAAGAAAATTTCAGATTACGGAAAGCGTGCCCGGAACGGTACGCTGAAGCTCGATGAGCTTTCACGCGGGACTTTCTCCATCACCAATGGCGGCGTTTTCGGATCGCTTTTGTCCACGCCGATTCTCAATGCGCCCCAGTCTGCCATTCTGGGCATGCATGCCATTCAGGATCGGCCTGTCGCACTGGACGGACAGGTGGTCATTCGGCCGATGATGTATGTCGCGCTGTCTTACGATCACCGGTTGGTCGATGGGCGGGAAGCCGTGAGCTTCCTGGTGCGCGTGAAGCAGTATGTGGAAGACCCGCGACGTCTTCTGCTGGATGTGTGAGTTGGAAAGTCGCGTTATGGCTGAACAAACCGATTTCGACCTTGCCGTCATTGGTGCCGGCCCCGGAGGCTATGTGTGCGCGCTGCGCGCTGCACAACTGGGGATGAGGGTGCTGTGCGTGGACCGCCGGGCAACGCCTGGCGGCACATGCCTCAATATCGGCTGCATTCCGTCCAAAGCCCTCCTGCATGCATCCGAGCGACTGCATGAGGCGCAGAAGGATTTTGCGACGCTGGGCATTGATGTCACGGACGTCAGGGCAGATCTGGCCCGAGTCATGGCACGCAAGGAAAAGGTGGTCGGCGACACCGTCAAGGGTGTCGGTTTCCTTTTCAAAAAGAACGGTGTCACGTTCCGCCACGGTACGGCACGGATCACCAAGCCGACCGAACTGGAAATCGATGGCGATCGCGTTACGGCCACCCATATCGTGATTGCAACGGGGAGTGCGCCGATCGCGCTGCCCGGCATCGAGTTTGACGAGCAGCAGGTGGTTTCCTCTACCGGCGCCCTGTCGCTCCCGGAGGTGCCGAAACAGCTTGTTGTGGTCGGTGCGGGCGTTATCGGGCTGGAACTCGGCAGTGTATGGCAGCGTCTCGGCGCGAACGTGACCGTCGTGGAATACACGGATCAGATTGCTTCCGGCTTCGATCGCGGCCTGTGCACCCAGTTTCAACGAAGCCTGAGCAAGCAGGGTATGACCTTTCGCCTGTCGAGCCGGGTAACGGCGATCGAGAAAAACCCGAGCGGCGCGCGCGTCACCTACGAACCCGTGCAAGGTGGCGAGAAGCAGACCATCGAGGCGGATGTCGTGCTTGTCGCGGTCGGGCGGCGACCGGTCACTGACAGCTTGGGGCTGGATACGCTGGGCGTTACGCTTGATTCATCCGGTCGGGTTCAGACGGATGCTCGTTATGCTACGAACGTCGATGGGATTTACGCCATCGGGGACGTCATTGTCGGGCCGATGCTGGCGCACAAGGCGGAAGAAGAAGGAATTGCGCTGGCCGAGCAGCTGAATGGTCGTGCTGCGCATGTTCGTTATGATGCGATTCCCTCCGTGATCTATACCCAGCCGGAATTTGCGATGGTGGGCCGCACGGAAGAGCAGTTGAAAGCGGACGGTATCGACTATCGGATCGGCAGTTTTCCGTTCATGGCAAGTGCGCGCGCCCGCGCGATCAACGCAACCGATGGTGCCGTCAAGGTTCTTGCTTGTGCCAGGACAGACAAAATTCTCGGCGTTCATATCCTCGGGGCATCCGCAGGGGAGTTGATCGGCGAGGCGACACTTGCCATGGAGTTCGGCGCCAGCGCGGAAGACGTGGCACGGACATGTCATGCGCATCCAACGCTATCCGAAGCCCTGAAGGAAGCGGCGATGGCGGCTTATGACAAGCCACTGCACATATAGAAAAAATTTCATGTAAATAGACTGAAGCCGAGACAGTGCAGTCAGCCAACTGTCCCGGCTTACAAGCGGGTGATCAGTCGCCCGTGGCGCGATCGATCGAGCGTCCTGCTTTTTGCAGGGGCCCCTTCGGCGGGTCGACGGTGTCCTGAACCTTCTGCCCGAACGTGCGATGCTGTTCGCAAGCGGCGAGAGAACCTGACATAAGGACAAGAGCCAAAGCAGATAGGCAGATTTTACGCATGAAGTGCCTTTTTCGTTCAAGTTCGAGACCGAAGAAACACTGTCGAGCGGCCTCGACAGTCTGAAAAACGGTCATGGCGCCATAACAATTTCGCCTGCGGAAAGTTGCGATCGAGCGTGTTCTTCTCAGAGGCCAAGTGCCTCGGCTGTCTCTCGGCGACTTGTCGCACAGGCGTTCCGATCAATCGTCAGGTCGATTCCGTAGAAAGGAAATACGGCGTGTAGTCGACGCAGCCATTCTGTTTCACGCATGCGATGACTGAAACATGTCTGCACGATCTGGAGTGCAACGGAGGCGGCCACCGATGCGCCCGGAGATGCGCCCAGAAGGGCAATGAGCGAATTGTCGGCGTCGCTCACCAGCTCGGTTCCAAACTTCAATGTGCCACGCTTTTTGCCATCCGGTTTGATGATCTGGACCCGTTGTCCCGCGATCGCCAGTTTCCAGGCGTGAGGACTGGCCGCGGGATAAAAGTTCAGCAGGGAAGAGAAGCGCTTGCCGCGGCTCTGTAAGACTTCCTCGATAAGATACTTCACGAGCGACAGATTGTCTTTCCCGACCTGAAGCGTGGGCAGCACATTATTCGTATTCAGCGTGCGATAGAAATCGGTCCACGATCCGCGTTTCAGGAATTTCGTGGAGAAGCCCGCGTATGGCCCAAAAAGCAGGTGCCGCTGCGCGCCGATCGTACGCGTATCGAGATGCGGCACCGACATGGGTGGCGACCCCAATGCGGCCTTTCCATAAACCTTCGCATCGTGCTGCGCCACGATATCGGGCGCGTCACAGCGCAGCCATTGGCCGCTGACCGGAAAGCCAGCATACGCTTTTGCTTCAGGGATGTTGGCTTTCTGAAGCAGCTCCAGCGCCGCACCACCAGCACCAATGAAGACGAAACCAGCCGAGACTGACTTCGTCTCTCCCGTCTTGGTATGGCGTGCAACGATATGCCAACGGTCGCCGGGCTCCCGACGAATCTCCGTTACCTTGTGGCTGTAATATGTTGCGGTCTGTCCGCTTTGCGCCATGTGGCTGAACAGGTTGCGGGTCAGCGCGCCGAAGTCGATATCCGTGCCGTCGGCAACGCGCGTGGCTGCGACAGGGCGCCGGAGATCGCGTCCCCGCATAATCAGGGGGGCCCATTGCGCGATGACGGCAGGGTCCTCGGAGTATTCCATTGCCCGAAAACAATGATGGGCAGACATCGCGTCATGCCGTGCCTTGAGAAAGGCAACATCCTGTTTGCCTGTCACGAAACTTATATGCGGGCAGGCACGAATGAACTCTTCCGGTCTGGAAATCTGCCCGCTGCGGACCAGATAGGTCCAAAAGCTTCGGGACTCATCGAACTGCGCGTTGACCTCCAGTGCTTTTGTTATATCGACGGAGCCGTCAGCCCGCTGGGGCGTGTAGTTGAGTTCGCAGTTGCCGGCGTGTCCGGTGCCCGCGTTGTTCCATGCCTGTGAGCTTTCCAGTCCACATGCGCCCAGTGTTTCGAAACACGTGATCTCAAGCCCGGGGTCGAGTGAGAGAAGAAGCGTGCCGAGTGTCGCACTCATCACCCCCGCGCCGATAAGGACGATGTCGGGGCGGTTCTGCGGGGCGGAGGCCATAAATGTTCGGTCCGGAAGTTTCTTGAAGCTGGATATGACCTAGTCAAACCACGAAAACCGGCAAGGCGAAAGCACCTTGGTGGACGCTGACGACGAGAAGGGCTCCCCCAATCTTCCGCGAGGCTTCTCAACAGTTTGCCTGATCAAATGTGGCGCGCTGCAAACCATGTGCGTGAGCGCATCTCCTCGAGGCGGGACGCCGTCCGCTCGAAAATCCGCGCATTCTCTCCAGCCTCATACAAACTGTTCGCTTCACAAGCCGCCGATGCGAAAAGACAGATACGATGCTCATACAATATATCGATCAGCGTGATGAACCGACGTGCCTTGTCGTAATTTTCCGGACTCATGCGCGGAATATCATCGACGATCAGCACGCCGTATGATCCGGCAAGTGCGAGATAGTCGTTGGCGCCAAGAGGTTTGCCGCATAGGTCATCGAAACAAAAGCGTGCCACTGGTCCCGAAGCGGTCGGCACCGTGATGACACGTGAGCCGACTTTCACCCTGGCCGCAGCGGCCGGCCCTACGGCATATGACGAAAAAACGGTATCCAGTCGTGCATGTGCGTCTGCATCCGCGGGAGTGATCCAGGCGGCTTTGTTTTCTTCGCGATCGCGCCGATAATCACGCGCCGCGCGGAGGCGCACCAGCTGCATATGGCTGGCGAAACGGCGGATATACGGAATGACTGCTTCGCGACCCAGATGATGTTGAAGGAGTTTGTCGGGCTCCGTATTGGACGTAACGACAAAAACCGTCCCGGCATCGATCAGCGCGTTGAGCAGACGGAGGATGACCACCGCGTCCGACATATCGTGCATCTGGAATTCGTCAAAGCAGATCAGACTGTATTGCTTGGCGATACGTGCCGCGAGGGCGGTGACGGGATCGTCCGTACCGCTCGACTGCTTGTGCTGCCCTGCCAGAGCCTGATGCATTTCCTGCATGAAGGCATGGAAATGCACTCGGCGCTTTCCTGGGATGTCCATATATTCATAGAACATATCCATGAGCATCGACTTGCCACGACCGACGTCCCCCACAAGGTAAACGCCGTCCACAGAAACCGATCTGGCCTTCGTAAGGCGGGCCCAGAACGTACCCGCAACTGTGGCATTCTCTCGTTCGTGTATTTGCCGCGCCAGGCGATCAAGCACGTCCACCGCCTGGGCCTGGGCCTGATCGAACAGGATATGACCATATTGTGTCTTGTTGACATAGCGCGCTGCAAGCGTCGGCTGCATTGGGGACGACACGAGCGCGGCTTTGGATGGCATCTGACTCTCTCTGAATACGACAGAATTCGCATAAAGAGTTCACACCTGAAGCCGAAGCGCGTCCATCCGTTTCAGGGCGTATGCCGGGATTTTTATCGAGGCTTCCGACGCATTCGCCGGGAACTGCTTTTTTGAGGATTTTCTGAAAGTCTGGCGGAGAGGGTGTCTGCCGATGTAGGGCGTCACGGAAAAGCAGGTCAGCGCAATAACCGTTTTTTTTCATAGCTTTACGGAAATTCATGCCATCCTGAAGAAGCAGATAGACGCATTGAAACCCATCCCGTAAGGTGGGACGGAAGATGGGACTGAAAAGCCATGAGCAAGCTTCCGCCGAACCAGCTGACTGTCCGCAAGGTCGCCTCCCTCAAAGACGGGGTTCACGGCGATGGCGGAAATCTATGGATCACCGTCCGGGGCGACACCCGGGCCTGGACCTTCCGCTACAAAAGCCCTGAGACCGGTAAAAGACGGGAAATGGGACTCGGTCCCGCCCGGGATATTTCTCTGGCCGATGCCCGGCTCAAGGCGACCAAGAACCGGCGCCTGCTTCTGGAAGGGATCGACCCGCTGGAAGAAAAAGCCCGGCAGGCGGCCTCGACCTTGTCCCCGATGGCATGGGCCAAAGCCATTTCGGCGACCTCGCGTGGAAAGTCGGTTTCCTCGGCCGCCCAGTCCCGGAAGCTGGAGCGCAAACCATGGATCGTCACATCCTTCGTGCCTGCAGCCTGATGGAGGGCCTTCGAGACCGCGACATCACTCAACGGTGATCCGACCCGGCCACCGGGAAACACGAAGCTGTCCTCACCGGAACTGGATCTCAAGGTCTGGACTTTATACAGCAGCGCCATCGCTCCGCCCGTCAGGGGCACACGATGCTCCCGTCCGGCCTTCATCCGCTCGGCCGGGATGGTCCAGATCTTTTTCTTCAGATCGATCTCCGACCACAGGGCCTTGCGGACCTCGCCAGACCGGGTTGCGGTCAGGCAGACGAACCGTGCGGCCAGAGCTCCCACACCATGCTCGGCGCTGAGGCATACATCGCGTCAGGGGATCGTCCGCTATGATCTATGTCCCTGTAGCAGCCCATTCGCGATGCACCTTCGCAGTAGGTGGCGTACGCTGCATTCGCACAGACAATCTGGTAGAGTAGTCCAGTCACAAACAGACCTACCCATCTAAGCTGCTTCTGTGTCCTCTATTTTCGTCAGAAGACTTTACCTACTCGCAATCTGGAACGTCTACGCGTCGAGCCAATTTTGCGAGGCACGCCGGGACAAAGTCTTTCGTCCAGTGATCCCGTTGGAACACCCAGCGCTAGAATGAGAACTCCGCATTTGCGCCTCAATCGGGTAAGGTATTCTTGGGCGATTCCAGAGATGCCCGTTGAATGCGCACATCTTTCTCTAAAGGGCAGGTCATGAGTCTTATCATTCTAATCGGCCACGCGGTGATCGAAGCTATGCCCGCGCAAAGCGTAACGACATTCCCCCAGGACTTCCCGCAAGATGTCTACGATCGGGTTTTGCAAGGCCCTCACAAATTCGTCGCAGTGTCCTTAGAGCGTCGCGGCACGCACGGAAGTAGAGATGTCTGCGCGATAGCGCTCTTGGTGACCTCGGCACCTTACGACGATCAAGAAGTCGCTAACTGTGTCTACGGCTTCGTCGACACAGAGCCGACTCTCCGCGCCGTTGCTCGTCAAAAAGACCTTATGCCTGCGTTGTCGCGCCTGGGATCTTTAGCGAGTCATGATTTGCGTGACGTCAATTCACTTGAAAGGGTGTTCGCTGAAATTTGGATCGCCCGTTCTCGA
Source organism: Neoasaia chiangmaiensis (assembly GCF_002005465.1). Classification (NCBI taxonomy): domain Bacteria; kingdom Pseudomonadati; phylum Pseudomonadota; class Alphaproteobacteria; order Acetobacterales; family Acetobacteraceae; genus Neoasaia; species Neoasaia chiangmaiensis. The sequence continues at coordinate 269,575 of NZ_CP014691.1, forward strand.
ACCTCTATGATGTAGGAGATAATAATGCTGCCTCGCTAGGCCCTGTTAGGTCTTGATATGATCTGCTGCCAGGTATCTGGCCGATATCCAGCGCGGGCGCAGCGCGAAGTCGACCGTCTCAACGTAACCATTCGACTTCCTGCCCTGGTCCCTGATTGCCACCTGCATGCCGGCTGGCGCGACATTCGGCGCTGAGTCCGATGGCTCCATTTTGAACGAAACCGGGTTCTTGAAATCCATGGATTGCTCGGGCGTTTCCTCGATCATTATGCATGTGTAGCCTTGGAGCGGCTTCACAGCTGTCAGGCCGGCAGCCATTGCTGGCACGCAGGACATCAGAACGGGGAGCGCGAGGGCGAATTTTAACTGGCGCATCGTAATTCCTATCAAGTCATGTCAGGATTGGAGAATTCGCAGAGGAACCCATCTTGGCGGCGACGCTCGCCTTCCATTCTCCGACGGTCTCTCCGCTCGTAATGCCGTTACTTGCAAGCTGCGCGGCCGACATGTTGGACAGGACTTCCGCCATTGAGGTGTCATCGCTGCTCTGCGCAAGCTGAACCCCGGCTTTCAGCCCGAAATTATAATAACCTCGAGCGTCGAGCGCCGTCGGATTGCTGATGCCGGAGCTTTGCAGCGTCGTAGCGGCATCCTTGAGATATTGCGCGGCCGCGACCGCCTGGGTTGCGGGATCCGTTTGCCCCGCCAGCCCGGTATCGCTCAGGCTCGCGGCCAGTGACGGGTTGGAAGCAAGCGCCTCCTGCATCGCCTGCGTATACGTGCCGTCCGACATCTGGAATCCTCCTTACATCCACAACCTCAAATCTGTGCCATTGGCGCTGACGGCGGACAGTCTGTCTGGTCGCGTCTGGCGGATGCGATCTCGGAGCAAAATCGACCCCGGATGCTGCCGGATGTGCCCGATGACTGGCTGGAGCATGCACGCAAATGCAGTGAGGCGTTGGCCGCCCGGCGGGCGGCCGAGAAAAAACGCGACGAGGACATCAACCTGGCCATCAACGGGAAACCTGCGCCCGGGCCGTCGTCACGGGGACCAGGAATGGGATAGGGGGCAGCAGTTTTCAGTTCGAACAGACAGGTTCATCGCGATCTGACCGCCCGCAGAAAGATGGGAAAGCCAGTTGTCTGAAGTGCGTTCCCTGTGGGATTGTGGATCAGGTCGTGATGAGGCCGATGCTAGACAGCAGGCCCCATAGACAGCGTGAGCGTCCGGGTTAAGCACGAGGATCACCATGAGTAGTCTTCCCGCCGCCCGTGTCACTGATCCGTTCGGCCATTCAGCCGCTTTGGGAGGGCTGGTCGCCGGCATGGCGGTCGGCACGGCCATCGGTGTCGGTGTCATCGCCACCGGTGGTTTGGGCGCACTGGCCATCGGAGCCGCTCTCGCCACAACCGGTATCGGGGCCGCCATCGGAAGCATGATGGAAGGCCCCGCGACCGGCGTCATCACCACCGGATCGCCGAACGTCTTCATCAACGGCCTGCCTGCCGCCATGGTCGCGCTGGCTACCGGTGAATGCGCCATGCATGGCGGCGTGCCCAATCCCGTCATGACCGGGGCCGCGACCGTCTTCATCAACGGCAAACCAGCCGCTCGGACGTCGGACCTGATGGCCTGCGGCGCGAGCATTCGCATCGGATCGCCCAACGTTTTTATTGGCGGTCCCAGGCAGTCACCGGTCTGCTCGGCCCTGCGCGGCGAGGAGGCGAATTTCGACCGCTTCCGGATCGACGCACAGGCCGCCAGCGCCGCCTACGACCCGCCCGAAAGCCGCACGCCACCCGACGGATACCGGAACGCGACACCAGAGGATTTGAGGAAACTGCGTCTGTCTCCTGAGATGCTTGAACACCCCAAAGATCGAGGCAATGGCAACAAGCGATCCGAATTTCGGGCCGCCGTGTTCATCAACGACACGACCGGCGCGCCTCTTGTTGCTTTCAAGGGCACAAGCAGCGCCGAAGACTGGAAAGAGAATTTCGCGCAAGTGCGGGGTCAGCACTCATTCTATTACGATCAGGCGCAATTTATCGCTCGCCGTGTGCAACAAGCACCCGCTGGAGCCGGCGTCCACTTCACCGGTCACTCCCTGGGCGGAGGCATGGCATCGGCGGCCGCGCGAGCGACCGGGCTGCCCGCGACCACCTTCAACCCGGCCGGTCTGAACGCCAGAACCGTGCCGCATCCCGTGGACGCCGATATCAACGAAATCTACGTCAAAGGCGAAGTTTTGCATGGCGTCCAGTCAGTGCTGCCGATTCCCGAAGGCGCCGCCACCAGGACCTGGCCACTCGATCCCCCGAGCCTCAGGAGTGCTGTCACCGACCCGAGCTGGAAAGTCAGGGCCGCCGGGTGGCTCCGGGCTTCCCGGATCGGGGCCGGAGTCGGGAGTGTACTGCTTCACTTCATGGACAACGTCGATGCCGCGCTGGGCCAGCGTCAGCACCAGATCGAACGAGATCTTGCCAGAAATGGATGCCTCTGATGCGCATCGTGCCCCTCATGCTCGTGGCCTGCCTATGCTGCGTCGGATGCAAAAAAAAGGAACACACAGTGAGCCAGAATTCTGACAAAGAGCCTCACCTCCCGATGATTGGTGCCGTAATGCACTCAGACACAGATGAGGTCCGTCGATTGGCCGCCAAGGGTATTGGCCTCAACGAACGCGCGCCAGAAGATCAATCGACCCCTCTTCTAATGGCGGCGGCGACAGATCAGTGGCCTGTAGTGGAGTTGCTTATTGATAGCGGCGCAAACATTTGGAATCACAGTGAATTTGGAGACACTTCGGCCAATTACACGCTGGATAGCCGTATCCTGCGGGGATCTCCAGAGGATGCCGCTCGCGTTCGTGTGATCGAGAAGCTCAAGGCTAGAGGTTATCCTTTTCCGCCTCCTAATCCCGACGAGGTTCTGGCGCTCGACAAGGCGGGCAAATGGCCGCCGCCGGGAGTGAAACGCTGATGTCGGGCACAGAAACCACCGTCTCCGTCCAGAACATGTCGATCGGCTGCCCGGACGGCTGGCGCGACGCCTCGATGCTCATCGTCACCGCGGATGCACCCTCTCCGTCCGGGGTCACCCCCAACATCGTCGTTACCCGCGAGCCCCTCTCCGATACCCTGCCGACCGGACGCGTTGAACGTCTCGAGGAGTTCGTCGAGCGCCAGATCGATGGTATGCGTGAGGCCCTGACGGACTTTCGCGAAGTCGCCAGGCGGCGGGTCACCCCCGAGCGTCTGACCGCTTCGCTGACCATAGACTGGATCTCAGAGGGTGTTCCGGTCACCCAGTGGCTCACCTACGCCTACGCCAACGAGAACACCGTCGTGATCTCCACCGCCTCCGCTGGCCGGAAGGAATTCTCCGACCTGGAATTCCGTTTCCGCTCGATCCTGCAGAGCTTCAGGATAAATTAAAGGAAGTCCCACTCAGCCCCTTGGCCCATGCGGGTCGCTTTCTGATTGAGACAGCGAGGCGTTCAGCCGGATTCGACCCCATCAAGCCTGCTACCGTCCGGAAGAAAGGTCTACCTTTCTCCACATGTTCGAATGCCGACGCAGCATCGTATCTGACAAGGACAAGGGCTGACGAAGCGCAGCATACGATGGCATATAGTCAGAATGAGGTGCTGGCAGCGTTCGACCGAGCGTTGCGTGCAGCGGCGCGAATTGACCGCCCGCCGGATGCACTTGAAGGAGTGGAACAAATGGCTCCGAGGACTTTAACGCAAGAGGCACGTGAGGCGCGGGTTGATTGGGCGCGCGTCCGCGCCACGACTGACGAGGAAATAGACCGCCAGGCCAGAGAGGACGAGACCGACAGCGAGTTGTCCGGCCTCGCCTATCCGCGACTCCGACTGTCCCTTTTGGCGTTCACCATGAACTGGTCCAAGCCGGCATTCATGGCGAGCTGAAACGCCTCGAGCGTCTCGGCACCGACATAATGTTCTAGCCCTTCGGCGTCGATCCGTGCGTTTTCGGAGCTTACCCCCAGAGCCAAAAGAAACGCTTCCACGATCCGGTGACGGGCACGGACCTTTGCCGCCAATTCTCGGCCTGCCTGGCTGAGAAAAATGCCGCGATACGGCTTGCGGGCAACGAGTCCTTCCTCCGCAAGACGGGTCAGCATCTTGGCAACAGTCGGTTGGGCCACCCCAAGACGTCCGGCGAGATCGACCTGACGCGCTTCTTGGCCTTCATCCAGAAGATCGGCAATCAGTTCCACATAATCCTCGACAAGAGCGTTCTGTCGGGCAGCGCGATTGGCACGAAACCCTTCTGAATGGGTCTCTGTGTCCGGAAGAGTATCAGGGGCGCTCGTGCTGAGTTCATTTTGTGATGTTGCGGTGATCATGGACCTGAGAACCTCCAAGATAAGCTTGATAAGAGAGAATTATTCAGCTTGGAAAGATATATTCTCAAAAGAATAATATAGCAAATGCTGTACAAAGACCAAGCCGGATAATATTTTCGCAGACGCTTTCTAATATAGCATATTGCATGTAGGTGCGACCTGCAGTCTACTGGGTCATCATGGCCCATCCCACTGACGTCAGTGCTCCGTCTCCTGCACCGAAATCTGCGGCACGGCGCCTTTCCAGGCCGACAGAAGTCGGCAGCAACAGCCTGCCGGAAGCCTTTGCCAGCGTTCGCGTTCCGGCCGCTGAAGCCTACTGGTTCCGGCGGTTTCTGGCGTTCGTCGGGCCGGGCTATATGGTTTCGGTCGGCTATATGGATCCGGGCAGATGATCCTGTCGATGCAACTGCCCTTCGCCGTCATTCCCTTGGTCCTGTTCGTCTCGGACCGCCGGAAAATGGGTGAATTCGTCATTTCCCGGAAACTCGCCGCCCTCTCGTGGGTCGTGGCAGCTGTCATTCTGGTTCTCAACGTCAAGCTGCTCTTCGACACGACTTCCTAGGCTCAACCGCCCTCGGGGCGCCTCTTCACAGGAGAAACGCATCATCATGCACGCCACACGATATAGCATATGCTATCTTAATCAGTATGGTCGTTTCCGAAAGACTCATATGTGTCAGTATCGCGCATTCCGAGCTAGAAAGCGCAGCTTGCTCTGCGCGTGTGTGTCTGTCGGGCTTGGGTGCTTCAGCGTGGACAGGGCACGAGCTGACGGCACCGCTCAATCACCGAGTGCTGTGACCAACAAACCTGTTCCGGCATTGGCGAAGCGTGATTCTGCGCGGCGGTCCGCCAGGAAAGACGCGAAAGCAGGCACCGCTGGCGCCAGGGTGGCTCAGGCCGATGCCGCCGCAACCAGCTCGGAGCACATCAATGTCATTGGGCGACTGAACCAGGAACGTGCGCGCATTTTCCCGGGTCTCGGGTCTGTCGACTACCATATCGACCAGCATCAGATCGGCGTGACGCCCGGAGGCCAGAACGCCGCGTTCAATCAGATCCTTCTGCGCGTGCCCGGTGTCGTGCTGGACAGTTATGGGGAGGTGCATGTTCGTGGCGAGCACGGGGGCTTAACCTATCGCGTCAACGGTGTGCTGCTGCCCGAGGGGCTGAACGGCTTCGGGCAGGAACTGGACACGCGCATCATCCAGTCGGTGGATCTGCTGACCGGCACCCTGCCGGCGCAGTTCGGCTTCCGCACGGCCGGGGTGGTGGATGTGACCACCAAGACCGGCGACAGCCTGAAGCACAACCAAGTCTCGCTTTATGGCGGCAGCTACAACACGTTCGTGCCATCTGTGCAGCTTGGCGGCCAGCATGGAAAGCTGGACTATTTCACGACCCTGTCGTTCACCCGCAACAATATCGGCATTGAAAACCCAAGCAATACATTCCGGGCCATTCATGACGTAACCGAGCAGGAGAAAGCCTTCTCCTACCTCTCCTACCATATCGACGATGTCAGCCGGGTGACGCTGCTGACCAGCGCCTCCTATGCGGATTTTGAAATTCCCAACTCGTTCAAGACGTTCGACGTGAACAGCCCGGATTACACGACCATCTATGATGTGGCCGGCGTGAATCCTCATGATCCGTCAATGAACTGGGCCAAACTGGACGACAGCCAGACGGAGCAGAATTACTACGCGGTGCTGTCCTATCAGCGCACGACGGGCAAGCTGAATTTTCAGGCTTCCCCGTATTTCCGTTATGGGCGGATTGACTACACGCCGGATCGCAATCGGGACCTGATCTATCAGGGCGTCTCCGAACATGAAGTCAATGACTTCACCACCGGCGGCATGCAGTTCGATCTGTCATACGAGGTGGCGCCCCACCACACCTTGCGGGCCGGTCTTCTGGGGCAATATACATCGGAGCGGCTGGATACCAACACGCTGGCCTTTCCCGTCGATGCAGTAGGAAACCAGAGCTCGAATGTGCCGGTGCGTCTGATCGACAATACGGGTAACTGGTCGGTCGAGGCGGGCGCCTATCTTCAGGACGAATACAAGATCGCCCGGAACCTGACATTCAACTACGGCATCCGCTATGACCGGTTCGCATCGTCCTTTGGCAACGAGGGACAACTCAGTCCTCGCGCGAACATGGTCTGGAAGCCCTCGCCCACCACAACGCTTCATATCGGCTATTCGCGTTATTTCGCGCCGCCTTCACCCCAGTACGTCTATCCGTCCACACTGGCCCGATTTGCAGGGACGACCAATGCCGCCGCCAACATGATCGACGAGGCGACGAAGGTAGAGAAGTCCAACTACGTGGATGGCGGCATTCTCCAGCGTATCACGCCCGAATTCCAGATCACGCTCGATGCCTACGCCAAATGGGCCCATGATCTCACCGATCTCGGGCAGTTCGGCCGGGCCGTGATCCTCGCCCCCTTCAGCTACAAGCGTGGGAAAGTCTATGGCGCCGAGTTCGGGAGTTCATGGAAGCATGGCCCCTGGTCGTTATTCGGGAATTTCTCCTATGTAAAAACCTCGGCGCGCGACATCAACTCGGCGCAATATCAGTTTGCCTCGGACGAACTGGCCTACATCCAGACCCATGCCATCCAGCTTGATCATCAGGGTGAATTTACCGCCACGGCCGGCGCCTCGTGGACTACGAAACAGGATATGGCCTATGTCGATCTTGTCTATGGTTACGGGTTGCGCAGCGGCTTCGCGAATCTTGAGAAAGAACCGGAGTACGACGTATTCAATATCGGCTACCAACATACCTTCACGAAAGTGCCTTTGGGCCATGATATCAAGGTGCGAGCCGATGTCGTCAATCTGTTCGATAAGCGTTATCAACTGAGGGACGGAAGTGGCGTTGGCATCTACCAGGCGCAGTATGGGCAACGACGCGGAACGTTTTTCTCCGTCGTGTCGGAGTTCTGACTAAGGCTGGGGAACAGGTTGACGTGTTCCCCTGTCCGATCTCCTGTGCCCCTCGAGGCGTCTTCCGATCTTCAGTTCAGAATTTCCCGCATGTGCACGACCCGCTTTTCCCTGGCGCTGATTTCGGCGGCGGTGCCCATCGCGACCGCGATCAATCCGTCCCGCGCCGTGACCTGAACAGGGGCGTTGCCGGCGGCAGCCTCCAGGAAGGCGAGCAGCTGGAAATAGGTGGCCCCGTGATGGTGCCCGGCAGCCAGGACATCGTCCCGAACGGCGATATGCTCCCGTGTGACGGCTTTCGGTGCGCCGATCGGTACACGGGGCGAGAGGGTCTTGATCCCGCTTGGAATGCCGACTTCGAGCTTGGCCTGGTCGCCGATGGCGACAAGAAGTTCCTGTTCCTCCGACCCTTCGGCGAACATGCACAGGTCCAACATGACGCGGACGCCATTGTCGAAATCGACGGTCGTAAAGCTGTTGTCGATGATGTCCGGTACCGCGCCGCCATAATTTTCGTCGCGATGATTTACGTCGGAGGCGCCCGAACAGAAGACACTCACGGGTTCGGCCTGCACAATGGTGCGCATCAGGTCGAAGAAATGGCAGCATTTCTCAACCATTGTCCCGCCGGTGTTACGGTTGAAGCGATTCCAGTCCCCGACCTTGCGCAGAAACGGAAAGCGATGTTCGTGCAGGGCCAGACGACGGAGAGGGCCGGTGGTACCGTTCCGTACATCCGTGATGAACCGGGTGACCGGCGGCATGAACCGGTATTCCATGCCCACCCAGAAAATTCCGCGTCGGCTTTGGCTGCGAAGCATGATGTCCTGCGCATCGGCAAGGGTCGTGCATAATGGCTTTTCGCACAGGATATGCAGATCGGTCGCCAGCAGAGGCAGCAGTACCTCGTGATGCGTGAAGTTGGGGGACGAGACGATCACCGCGTCAGCCGCGACAGTATCGAGCATCGACGCCACGTCGGCGAAACCGGGAATGTCGGCGGATTCTGGGCCGAATGCCTCGGTCAGGCTGCGACGCGCCCATAAAAGGGAAGATGGTTCCGGATCGACAAGCGCGATGACCGAGCATCCCGGGGCCAGCGCGAGGTTTCTGATGTGTTCCTGGGCCATCAGGCCCGTGCCGACCAGAGCGAAGCGCATTCCACTATTCTTTAAAGTGAATCAAGACAGGGGCTCTATACAGCGCAGGAACGAAGGCGTAAATGGCAGACATATTCTACAGAACAAAATCGGGGAGCACCATGGCTGCTGATATTGCGTGTCAGACTTCATGCGAAGTCAGCTGGTTTTCCGCGCTCTGTGATGACGATTATGAGTTCCTGGGCGTGCCGGATCCGGCATTGCGCTCGTCCTGGGCACATTGCCGTGACATCGTCCAGGCGGCGGAAACCGTCGGGTTCGATCGCATCCTGCTGCCGTCGGGCTACAAGCTGGGCCTGGATACGATCGCGTTTGCGGGCGGCGTCGCTCCGCTGTTGCGCAGGTTACGGTTGCTGACCGCCATTCGCTGTGGCGAGGTCTGGCCCGCGCAACAGGCGCGGCAGCTCGCCACCCTCGACCAGATGACCGAGGGGCGTCTGGACATCAACATCATATCGTCCGACCTGCCGGGGGAAACGCTGGATAGCGCGCCACGTTACCGCCGAACCTTGGAATACATGCACATCCTGCGTGACCTCATGAATGGCAAGGCGGTCGACGCGGATGGCGAATTCTACCGGTTCAACGTCGAGCCGCCGCGACTTCAGGGGTATGGGGGCAAGGCACCGCTGTTCTATTTCGGAGGATTGTCCGAGGCGGCGCGGGAAACTGCGGCAGCGGCGGCCGACATCTATCTGATGTGGCCGGACACGCTGGACAAGGTGCGGGACGTGGTCGCAGACATGCGGGCACGCGCCGCGCGCCACGGACGGAAGCTGCAGTTCGGCTACCGTGTCCATGTCATCGTGCGCGAGACCGAGACCGCCGCGCACGAGGCCGCGACGCGCCTGCTTTCACGTCTCGACGCGGCGAAGGGCGATGAGACCCGCAACAAGTCCCTGGACGCCGTGACATCCGGAGTGCTGCGCCAGGGCGAACTGCGCCAGGCGGCGGATGCCGACGGGTATGTCGAAGACAATCTCTGGACGGGCATCGGCCGGGCGCGCTCGGGCTGTGGTGCCGCGATCGTCGGCGATCCGGACCAGGTGCTCGCCAAGCTTCGCGCTTATCAGGACATCGGCATGGAAGCGTTTGTCCTGTCAGGGTATCCGCACCAGGCGGAGTGCGATCTCTTCGCGCGTCATGTGCTGCCATATCTGGAGCACGCCCCGCTCTCCCGTTTCGGCTAGACCGACCACGATACGCTCTGGTTCGTTGCCAAGACTATCGATTGAAGGACAAAAACGTGACCTGGACACCTGCGCCCGATCGCTATCAGACTGCCAATTTCCGCCGGTGCGGCCAATCCGGCCTCGATTTGCCGCCGATCTCCCTTGGACTTTGGCATAATTTCGGTGGCGTGGACGTGTTGGAGACCGGGCGTGCTGTGATCCGCCGGGCGTTCGATCGTGGCGTGACGCATTTCGATCTCGCCAATAATTATGGTCCGCCCTACGGCTCGGCGGAGGAGAATTTCGGCGCGATCCTCAAGAAGGATTTCGCGGCGCGTCGCGACGAGATGATCATTTCTTCCAAGGCCGGCTGGGACATGTGGCCCGGTCCTTACGGTTCCGGTGGGTCGCGCAAATACCTGCTGGCGTCGCTCGACCAGAGCCTGTGCCGCATGGGTCTGGATTATGTCGATATTTTCTATTCCCACCGCCCTACGCCCGACGTGCCGCTGGAAGAGACGATGGGCGCGCTTGTGCAGATGCACCGCCAGGGCAAAGCGCTTTACGTCGGCATATCCTCCTACGGGCCGGAGCGGACACGGCAGGCAGCAGCCATTTTGAAGGCGGAAGGCGTCCCGCTGCTGATCCACCAGCCATCTTATTCGATGCTGAATCGTTGGGTTGAAACCGAGTTGCTGGATACGCTTGCCGAACTGGGGGTGGGCTGCATCGCTTTCTCGCCGCTGGCGCAAGGACTATTGACGAACAAATATCTGAACGGTGTTCCCGCGGAATCGCGTGCGGCCGCAGGAGACTCCTTCACGCAGGCCATGCTGACGGACGAGAATATCGCTCATGTGCGCGCGCTTAACGACATTGCGCAGAAACGTGGCCAGAGCCTTGCCCAGATGGCGATTGCCTGGGTGTTGCGCGACCCGCGCGTGACCTCCGCCCTTATCGGCGCGCGTAATGTCCGCCAACTCGACGATTCCCTGGACGCACTTAAAAACACGACTTTCAGCCGCGAAGAACTGGAACTGATCGACACCTATGCCCATGAGGGTGGGATCGATCTGTGGCGCAATCTTTCCGATTGACGCGCAGCGCGGGATGACGACGTCCGGCAGGCTCGGGCGTCGGTCGGGCGCATAATATACGACGGAATTCCGTATGATATAATCATTTGACGATCTAAAGTGACAGTTTATAACGGTCGAAGCGGTGCTTCGGAAGGTAAATCACTGATTATGGTCGTTGAAATGGAACGTATCTGGACCGTTGCTATACATCCTGGCACGGGCTTCTCTTCGATCAAGTACCTCTTGATGACGGGGGGTGTCGCCTGCCTGGTCGTTCAAGCCCACGCCGCGGTTCCTGGTCGCCTGCCGCTTACACCGTCTTCGCCACATCGGGTGCCGAAGGCGAGCCCGGCGAAACCCGCTCGTATCGAGGTTGCGGATACCGCGCCTACCGAGGAAATCCAAGTTACAGTACGCCGGCGCAGTGAACCTTTGCAGAAGACGCCAGTCGCTGTTTCGATTTTTACCCGCGCCCAGGCGGACAAGCTGAACGCGCACGACCTGTCGAGCATGCTGGCGTTCGTGCCGTCGGCAAACTTTCAGACGGCAGCTTCGGCGAACGACCGGGTCGTCTTCGTGCGCGGCATGGGCACCACATCGACGTCGCCGGGCGTAGAGCCGTCAGTCTCGACGGTGATCGACGGGGTCGTATTGGCACGTGCGGGCGAAGCGCTGTCCGAAATGATCGACCTGGACCATATCGAGGTCCTGCGTGGCCCGCAGGGCACCCTGTTCGGGAAAAACGCCTCGGCCGGTGCGATCAACATCACCACGGCGGCCCCGACCAGGGCTTTCCATGCCTATGCCGATGCAGCCTATTTCAGCGGCGATGAATATCGCCTGGCTGGTGGCGTTTCCGGCACCCTGGTCCCCGGCAGGTTGACTGGAAATTTTGGCGCGCTGGTCAGTGGATTCACCGGAAACGTCTATAATACGGCGCTGGGTAAGGAAGTGAACGGCTACCAGCATCGGGGCTTCCGGTCCAAGTTGGCCTGGACGCCCGATGACGAGACAACGGTCACGCTGGGGCTCGACTATATCCATGCGAATGATCCCGTCGTGAACGGAATCTTTTCGGCGACGTCGCGGATCGCCTATCCCACCGGCACCGTGACGCCCAGTCCTGCGCTCGCCGCGGCACTGCGCTCGGAAGGAATTAACCCGTCGAACCACAACGCCACGATTAGCAACAACAACCTGACTCAGTCGATCGACGATAATGGTGGCGTATCCGTCACCGTCGATCGGAAACTTGGCGGCGGCTACAGATTGACGTCGATCTCCGCATACCGACGCTGGCAGAACGACCAGAACCAGGATTACGATCAACTGTCCCAGCCCTATCGCGGGCTGCCGCAGGTGTATGATCAGGGGCGGCTCGCCTTCTGGCAGGCGTCCCAGGAATTGCGCATTGCGTCGCCGAAAGGGCATTTCTTCGATTACGTTGCGGGCCTCTATTACCTGCACACGAACAATATGAGCGACTACCACCGGGAGGTCACGGCCTTACCAGGGGATGCGAACCAGAGTGCCGTGGGCGACATGCATTCGAACCTGACCGGAAACAACTATGCGATCTTCGGCGAAGGCAACCTGAATTTCACCCGAAACTTCCGGGCCATCCTTGGCCTGCGCCTGCTGCGCGATGACCTGGATTTCGGTTTCAACCGCGTCTCCACCCTGCCGGTCGCAACCCTGGGCATTCGTCCGCCGCTGACGACGTCAGGATCGACGGCCCATAACGGCTATGGCGACCGGATCGGCCTGCAATACGACATCACCACCGACATCAATGCCTATTTCACCTATTCGCATGGCTACAAGGGACCGTCCTTCAACGTGTTTCCCAATATGCAGATCACGGATACCCGAGCCCTCAAGCCGGAGACGAACCAGAGCTTCGAGATCGGCCTGAAATCGCAGTTCTGGCACCGTCGACTGACGCTGGATTTTGCCGGTTTCATCGAAAATTTCTCGAACTATCAGGCCAACCTGCCGCAATTCGTCAATGGCGGCTTCATCACGACCCTGATCAATGCGGGCAGTGTTTCGACCAAGGGCGTTGAGGGCGACATGACCCTGCGCCCGGTGCGCTATCTGACCCTGAATGGCAATTTCGCCTATACCTATGCGACGATCGATCGCTTCAACTGCCCGTCCGGCGCGGCCTCGTCCTGCAATGTCGACGGCAAGCCGCTGCCCTTTGCGCCACGCTGGAAATTCGTCCTCGGAGCCGATTACGATCGGCCCATCAACGACCGGTTCAGCCTTGATCTGAACAGCGTCTATACGTGGCAGAGCCAGACCCAGTACTCACTGGCCGAAACGCCCGATACAATTCAGTCGGCATACGGGATATGGAATATGAGCGTCGGTCTGAATGACCGGCCCGACCGTTTGAAACTGACGCTGGTGCTCCGCAACGCTCTGAACACGCATTACGCATCCTTCCGCAAATACGGCAATGAGGCCGGGGTGACCAATTTCATCGCCCGCGACTTCAACCGGTATGGTGGTTTCGAACTGCGCAAGGAATTCTGACCGATGGCATCCGTCCAGGCGGACGGCCGGGCAGCCTTGCCTTCCGCGCGGTCTCGGTCGCGGCGCACGATGCTGATCCTGCTATTTGTGATTGGGATCGTGGCCTATGCGGACCGGCAAGTGATCGCCCTGCTGAAGCCGGTTCTGGATCGGGAATTCGGGTGGAGCGCCGCGGATTACGCGACGATTTCGTCCTGGTCGCAACTGGCGATCGCTTTCAGCCTCCTGGCAAGCGGCTGGGTCACCGACCGTTTCGGCGTCCGGTGGACACTGGGGGCCGGTCTGGCCGGATGGAGCCTCGCCACCGTCCTGCACGCCGCCGTCAGTACGGTGTCCGGGTTCCTGGGCGTCCGTATCGCGCTCGGCGTGTTCGAAGGGGTGGGCACGCCCGCCACCATGAAGGCGATGGCGCAATATTTTGCTCCTGACGCGCGAGGGCGCATGATCGGCTTGCTGAACGCGGCGCCGAACCTTGCGGCGATGCTGGCCCCGCTACTGGTGTCGGCGCTGTCCGGCTATACGGGCTGGCGGGGGACGATCGTGATCGTGGGCTCGATCGGCCTGGTTTGCACGGTGCTCTGGTTCAGCCAGACGGACGCCACGCATGTTCCAGCGCGGGTTGACGTAAATGCGTGGTCTGGCAAGGGGGCTGCCACGTCACGTCCTGTCGTGGGTGGCACTGGCCGTCGCCTGACAGCAGCATTCGCGCTGGGGAAATTTCTGACCGACCCTGTGTGGTGGTTCCTGCTGTTCTGGCTGCCGGACATCCTGCATCGGCGCTATGGTCTGGACACCGCCCATCTGGGTGCGCCGCTGGCCGTTGCGTATGCCATGGCCGCTCTTGGGTCGATCATCGGTGGCTATGCGCCCGCAATGCTGGCTGGCAACGGCTTGTCCCATGAAAGGGCACGGCGGGTCGTGATGGGGCTGGCGGCCTTGTGCGTGCTGCCTCTGCCTCTGGTTCTGTGGATACCGACGTTGGGCTGGGGCGTCCTGATCTGCGGACTGGCGCTTGCCGCGCATCAGACTTTTGCCGTCAATCTCTTTGGTCTTTTGACCGAATGGCTACCGCACGACCAGGTAGGGCGAGGAACCGGGATCGGGGCGTTCTGTGGCAATATCGGGGGCGCCCTGGCGCTTCACATCGTCGGCGGCTTTGTCGCGGCAGGGCAGCTTCTGCCGGTCCTTGGCTACTGCGCCGTGGCATATGTTTTGGGGTGGGGCGTTCTCATCCTTTGCGTGCCGGTGCGTTCTCTGGTCGCCTTGCGCAAGCGCGCCGACGCGAACGCCGCGCAATGAATACAACGTTGTCGAGTTGATTTTCTTTTACGCACGGCCGCCTCTAGCAGGCTGCTGAAAAGGTCTGGACGCTGCTGGCTTGAAGTAACTCGCTTTCTGCGTTGGGTGAAGGGTGCGTTGCGAGGCCAGGAAGGTCGATCACGGAACTGTTTTCGTCTATTCGGCTGGAAGAGCGGATCGCGGCGGATCACTCGCTTCGGGTTATCTGGAGTCTTGTCGAAGAGGTTCTGGGTCATCTACGGGGGCGGTTTGTGGAACGCGCCACGTCACGCCTTGGTGCGGAGAGTCGCTCAGGGAAAAGAAGAGTGAACCGTGGAAGGTTCAACGTCCTTCCGTGGAGCAGATTAGACGCAAATCAACGTCGCGCAGCGTCACGGTGGTCTGGTTGATTGTGCGATCGAGCGTGCCACGGGCAGTGATGTCATATTGCGGGCAATCGCTGCCGTCGTTCTGTGGCTTGATCAGACATCTGGCGCGCAGAGTAAAGGTATTGAGCCGGTCGCCGTCGTGGCGTGCTCGCCTGATCTGCGGTTTGCCAACGTAGGCACGACAGACCTGCGTGATGAGACCGCCACCGTCAATGATGCGGGAAGACAGATAATGATCATCCGTCAGCATATCGGTGTCATGGTTTGAGGTGTCTTTTGCCCATGTCGGCGAGACGCCGAGGCCAATGGCGACTGTCCATGCCCAGACTGCCTGACGGACGGGTTTGGTGACGTCGAGCAGGCTGTTGGGCAAGGCCAGAGTTTCCCTGTTCCAGAACGGATTTTCATATGACATCGATTTTGTCACCCGTTTGAGGTCGCCTCGACTAGACCACGGCATTTCTTGCGCGTCCATTAACGTTCAATGGCGGCGGAGCGCCGCCACCGTGGAATTCAGCATACAGGTTCCTGTCCTATGTCAGCTTTCGGGATACCGTGGCCGGCAGTGGACCGACCGGAGGAAGGGCAATCGCTGCCTGTCCGCTCAATTCGTTCAGGAAGACAGCCGCCCGGGCTGGGCAAGCAGACCGATGGCGTTCAGTCATATTTGTTGTGACGGTGACATGAAATTCGCTGGAGAACCGATCGACGTCAGGGCGAAGATGATACAATATAACGTTTCTGTGTGCTTGGGGGAACGTATCATTGCCATCAGACATCAAACGCCGAAGACTGCTGACAGCGGGCGCCGGCCTCTCGCTGGCCAGTCTGCTTCCGTCGATCCAGCGTGCCCGCGCCATTCCTGCGCGACGCGAAAGCGGAACGATCGAGGATGTCCAGCATATCGTTGTCCTGATGCAGGAGAACCGGTCGTTCGACCACTATCTCGGTCATCTCTCCGGCGTGCGCGGCTATGGGGACCGACATGTCGTGCGCGGCCCGGAAGGCCTGCCCGTCTGGTGGCAACAGCGACATAACGCGACGGACGGCTGGATCACGCCCTTCCATCTCCCGACACAGACCACCAGCGCGCAATGTGTGATCGACCTTGATCACAGCTGGTCGCCGACACATGCCGCGATCAACAAGGGCTGGAACAATCAATGGCCCCGTCACAAGACGGATATGACGATGGGCTACTATACGCGCAATGACATTCTCTTTCATTACGCACTGGCCGATGCGTTCACGGTCTGCGACCACTGGTTTTGTTCCACGCCGACCCAGACACATCCCAACCGCTATTACCTCATGACCGGCATGGTCGATCCGACCGGAGCTGGTGGCGGTCCGGTCCTCGACAACAGGGACTGGGTGGATCGGCCCTTTTATCCCAACGTTGCCGCGCCCTTTTCCTGGACCACGTATCCTGAACGCCTTCAGGAAGCCGGGATCGACTGGCGTGTCTATCAGCAGAGTCTGTCAGTCTCGGATATCGAAAACGGGAATTTTGGCACGAACGTGCTGATGAACTTCCGCAATTTCGTCGATGCGCCCTCGGGATCGCCCCTGCATGAGCGCGCGATGACCGCCCGTACGCTCGATCATCTGCGACAGGACGTGCTGGCGGATCGCCTGCCGCAGGTCTCCTGGATTCTGCCGCCGGCGGCCTATTCCGAACATCCCCGCTGGACGCCGGGCTATGGTGCGACCTTTATCGCGCATGCGCTGGACGCCCTGACGGCTAATCCCGAGGTCTGGGCAAAGACCGTCTTTCTGGTCATGTACGACGAGAACGACGGGTATTTCGATCACGTGCCGCCGCCGCAGCCGCCCACCCCCGTCCTGCCGGGGAAAAGCACGATCGAAACCACGGGCGAAATTCACGACCGCGTCGCCGCTTTCCGGCCAGAGAGCCAGACGGCGGACATGCTGCCCTTCGGCCTGGGGCCGCGTGTGCCGGCGTTTGTCATTTCGCCCTGGAGCACGGGCGGTTTCGTCTGTTCTGAGGTATTCGATCACACCTCCGTCATTCGCTTCATCGAGACGCGTTTCGGCGTGCAGGAACCCAATATCACGCCCTGGCGTCGCGCCGTCTGCGGCGATCTGACAGGTGCATTCGACTTCGCACGCAAGCGAACCGTGTCAGTTCCGCTGCCCGATACCAAAGCCTATCGCAAGATTGCCGATGCATCCTGCAAATTGCCAGCTGTCGTCGTCCCGTCGCAAAGCCGCATCGAGGATATCGGTCGGCAGGAGCCCGGAGCACGTCCGGCCCGGGCATTACCCTATGCGCTGGCTGCGGATCTCACCGTGTCCGCGCCCGATGCGCTGACAGTCGACATGCGCAATGACGGCACGCGGGCGGCGTGTCTCCATGTCTATCGTGATGGGACGGATGAGACGCCACGTCGCTACACCATCGGGGCGGGAAAGTCCGTGCGGGATACATGGCCTGTCGGGGACGGAGGCGATCACCGCATCACCGTGCTGGGGCCGAACGGCTTTGCGCGATATTTTCGTATGTCCAGACCGGTAACGGTCAGCCTCGCCGCGCGCCACGATGCAGCCGCCGGCACCTTGGTTCTTAGCGCTGCAAACAGCGCGCGGATCGTCAGGCGCCTGTTACTCCGCGACAACGCCTATGGTGCCGCGGATCGCACCCTCGACATTCCTGCTATCGGGACATCGAGCCTGTCCATCGACCTCGTGGACAGTCATCACTGGTATGACCTGACTGTGACCATGCCGGATGAACCGGGCAATGAAATCCGCCTCGCCGGCCACGTCGAGACCGGCCGCGTGAGCATCTCCGACCCAGTCATGGGTATCGCATGACCGGCTGTTGCATGATCGGGCGTCTCATGGCGGGGCGCTCCCTGCCGCGAGACACTGGCCGCCGGACCGGCGCAGAAGCTCAGCCGGCAACTACCGGCTATGCCCGCCATGCCGGGAAGGGATCGGGCAAGCGGGCATAGCGTTGCGACCTGAAAGCGTTGCCTGTTTCTGCGGGCGCGAGGCAGGCATCCAGTGCCTCGCGGATCGCCGCATCGTCGAGACCCGCACCGATGAAGACCAGCTCCTGACGCCGATCTCCATAGGTCTTATCCCATTGTTTCGAGATCATGGTGCGCCATTCTGCATTGTCCGGCCACTGTTCGCGCGGCACATTCACCCACCAGTGACCTGCCGCCTGATGCCGGGCCAGGGCGCCGGCGATGCTGAGTTCGCCCACCCAGCCCGGGCGCGTCGCGAGCCAGAAATACCCCTTGGCACGGATCAGTCCTGGCCACGACCGTTCGATGAAGCGCGCGAACGCTTCTGGCAGGAAAGGGCGGCGCGCTCGATATACGAAGCTGCTGATCCCGTATTCCAAAGTTTCCGGGACGTGGTCTTCGTGACCATGAAGTTCCTTGAACCAAAGGGGGTGTTCATGTGCCCGCTCGAAATCGAACCGGCCGGTGTCAAGCACACGGTCGAGCGCCACACGGCTCTGGCTGCTTTCGATGACGTCGGCATCCGGATTGAGCGACAGGATGATCTGCCGTGCCGCGCTGACCTGCTCGGATGATGCGGTGTCGATCTTGTTGAGGATGACGACATCGGCCAACTCGATCTGTTCGACGAGCAGGTCTACCAGCGCACGCTCGTCACCTTCTCCGGCCGTCTCGCCGCGGTCGCGCAGAAAATCGGACGAGGCATAGTCCTTGAGGAGATTGACCGCATCGACCACTGTCACCATCGTGTCGAGACGGGCAAGATCGCTCAGGCTGTGGCCGTCCTCGTCCCGGAATTCAAAAGTCGCCGCGACAGGGAGCGGTTCGGAGATGCCCGTTGATTCAATCAGCAGATAGTCGAACCGACCTTCACGGGCCAGGCGCCCGACTTCCTGCAGCAGGTCATCACGCAAGGTGCAGCAGATGCACCCGTTGCTCATTTCCACCAGTTTTTCGTCGGCCCGTGAAAGATTGCTGCCGCCGTGGCGCACGAGATCGGCGTCGATGTTCACTTCACTCATGTCATTGACGATGACCGCGACCTTTCGCCCCTCGCGGTTGTTGAGGATGTGGTTGAGCAGCGTGGTCTTGCCCGCCCCGAGGAAGCCGGAAAGCACCGTGACGGGCAGCTTGTTGGTCGCAAGGTCGTTCATGAGGCCCACCTGAATGTTGTCTCTGCCTACCTAATACGTTATGTTATAACGTACTATCAAGATGGTAGATGCTTCGACCATGCCTAACGTCACGCCATCCGATGCATGCTTAACGCGAAGGGAGATTCAGCTCCTTGTCGATTGCAAGCCCGTACGCGCGCCCGGACATGCGATGGCCATGAGCCGTCGCGTGCTGCCGGACCGACTGCGTCAGGCGGCACATCGCCACCTCGCAACCGGTCCGCGGCTGATTGTGGCGAGAGGAACGTTTGCGTCCATCGACACGGCGGTCCGTCAGGCATTCACGGCCGAGACGCAGATGCTTCTCGAGGATATGCGGATACTGGCGCAGACTTTTCAGTCGATTTCCGGACATGATGCGCTTCGGGTGCGGCTGGAACGCGTCGTTAGCGACAGTTGCCGGAAATTCCATGTCGATTGCGTGGATCTGCGCCTGCTTTGCACGTACTGCGGCCCGGGTGTTCAATGGACGCGCGACGAAGGGCGCACAATTGCCGAGGCCGAGCCGGGGGCGGTCGTGTTTCTCAAGGGGCGTTGCGCACCGAACTGGCGGGAGGACGACACCCTCCGCCACCGTTCGCCGCCGCTCTCGGTTCTGCCCGAAGGTGACAGGATGCGGCTTCTGCTGACGGTCGACGCCGCGGATGCCTGTGGAGCCTCCGCGGACGAGCCTCTCGTCATCGCGGCCTGAGCATGCTTGTTATTGAAAGCTGGCCGGATCCGGCTGTGGCTTTGGCGCCGCGCGTGCGCGCCGCGAGTGACCCGACCATTCTGCTTGATCTGACCATGACCGCGATCGACGTGGTGGTCTGGGGACGGAATGTCCCGCCTGCCTGGCAGGAGGAACTTTCCGTCAACACAGCGCCATATGAAGGGTTTACGCTGGAAGGCACGCTCGATCAGATCACAGCGGCATTGCGGGACGCAAAGCGCCGGCGCCAGTTCCCGGTGTTTCTCATGGACGATGTCGAGCACACGGTCGCGCTTGCCGCCGCGCTGGCATTTTCGAACAGACTTGTTGTCTCCCTTGAGCCATTGGCGCCGCCGGGCGCGCCCGTCTTGAGGAATACGGCAGCGCTAGAAGTCTATTGCTGTTATGGCGGCGCTGTAAGCTGGGATTCCGGTTTGCCGAAAGACGCAGAGAGCACCACGACATCTGTTTGTGCTCTGGTTTTTATACCATCCTTTTCGGACGGCGAAGCAACACTGCGTTTCGCCTCCGTGGTCGAAAATGCCTTCGGTCTGACAATTCTTGCTTACCGGGACGCCTAGAGGGTGTTATGCACCCTGCATCAGTTGAGCTGCGTGTTTGAGCATATATCCGACAAATGCGATGACGTGGAAGCTGGCAGGTGTTGTGGCATACCGCTCGTAGTCCTTCACCAACCTGCGGCAGCGGGTCGCCCAAGCGAACGACCGCTCCACCACCCAGCGCCGAGGCAGCAGCACGAAACCGCGCTTTGCTTCCGGCAATCGGACCACGTGCAGAGCGATCCCCTCGGCCTTTGCGGCATCTGCCGCGGTCTCGCCGGTGTAGCCCTGATCCACGTAGGCCAGGGTCACGAAGCACCCGGCTGCCATCCTAGCGCTGCGCCTGTTGGTAGACCGCAGCCCACGGCAGCAGGTCATTGGGCATGGCGCGCCAAGCGATGCCGTAGCGCAGCGCATTGAACAACTCTCGCAACGAGTGCTCCCGCTGCGGGGCAGTTTCCGTCATCAGCGTCAGATACGGCACCACCAACGACCATTCTTCGTCGCTGACGTCAGAGGGATACGGCTTGCGGGCACTCGGCAATGCCCTCCAGTATGAATCAAGCCGCGCAGAAAGTACATAATACCCTCTAGTCACCCGAATCTGAAGTCCGTGTCATTATCTTGTGGCAGAAACGTTTGACGGAAGCGAGGATCTGGTCGGCGGATTTAACCCACCGATACGGTTTGGGGTTTTCGTTATGTGCTTCGATGAACGCGACGATATCGGCTTCGAGGTCGGCCGTGGACCGATGCACGCCACGCTGGAGTTGCTTGCGCGTCAGTTCAGCGAACCAGCGCTCCACCTGATTGATCCAGGATGCGGATGAACGACAGGGCTTTTCCGCGCCCATTGGCCGCTACGCAGACCTTGCTGCCAAAGCCTCCACGCGAGCGACTAAGTGCCTGACAATTGCTTCGGCTCTTTCGGAATCCCCCTTTTTGGCCGCTCCCGCCGCCTTGTGATGCGCCCTGATGTTCGTGCCATCGAGAAAGACCATGCCCAGGGCTGGATCCTGGTTTTTTGCTCGCTCGAAGAGTGCTTCCCAGACGCCGAGTTTTGCCCATCGAATGAAAAGCTGGCTGCGGTCCACCAGGGGCCGAATTCAGAGGGGATAGATCGCCATTTCGCGCCGTTCTGGTGACGCCAGAAGATCGCCGACACCGTCTGACGCAAGTTGCATGGCGGTGTTTTACCTCTGGGACGCACCGCCTCGATCAAAGGCTCCCAGACCCGCCACGCATCATCGGAAATCACAGACTGCATCATGTTCATCACAAAGAGCTATGCAGAAAGCGAGCGCTTTCAAGCCCTAACAGGCCCTAGCCTTCACCGCAAATATGAAGAATCCACAGAAATCTTGCTCTGATGAAATCAGCAGCTATGAACGGTCGCTGTTTCAGTCGCGCCCTCAGATCATCTAGATGTCTCTGGGGAAAGCAGGACATCGGTCAGCAGGTCAACATCGGGAAATTTATAAAACGACGCATATCGCGTCCGGACGCTGCACGATGACGCATTTTTTAAGATAGGACCCAAGGTGGAATGAATTTCGACAAATCAGATAACTACCTAAAAAATCTGGGAATTTTTGATTTATCTGGCGGAGAGGGTGGGATTCGAACCCACGGTACCCGTGAAGGTACAACGGTTTTCGAGACCGTCCCAATCGACCACTCTGGCACCTCTCCAATCCGGCAAGCCGGGGTCGTTGGCGGGCTTATAGGGGGGAGGTGAAGGATCAGGCAAGAGGGCAATTCGAAAATCGTGGCGATTTTGCAAAATTTCCTTTCTCGTGCCGACGGATTTCATTGACGAACGCCCGCCGCGTCCTGTAGGGAGCGCACCTCGCGACACCCTTGAGTGTAGCCAAAAACAAAAAGCGACGGGGCGATGCCGACCGAGGAACACCTCGGCAAATATCGTCAAGAGTTCGGACACGAAAGAGAATACAGATGTTCGCAGTTATCCGCACAGGCGGGAAGCAGTATCGGGTGGCACCGCAGGCCACCCTGAAGGTCGAGAAGCTCGAAGCCGAAGCCGGCAGCACGGTGACCTTTTCGGATGTTCTGGCCGTCGGGTCGGAAGCAGGCGTGACGATCGGTGCGCCGCTCGTGGCCGGTGCGACCGTTACGGCAACCGTGATCGCCCAGGACCGTCTGGCGAAGGTGATCATCTTCAAGAAGCGTCGCCGCCAGAACAGCCGCCGCAAGAATGGCCATCGCCAGCCCGTTACGGTGCTGCGCATCGACGCCATCAACGCAGCCTAATCGTACCGAACCGGATATAGGGAGAAAGACCCATGGCACAAAAAAAGGCAGGCGGTTCCAGCCGCAACGGACGCGATAGCGCCGGCCGACGCCTCGGCGTCAAGAAATTCGGTGGCGAGAGCGTTGTTGCCGGTAACATCATCGTTCGCCAGCGTGGCACGAAGATGAAGGCTGGCAGCAATGTCGGTCTCGGTCGTGATCACACGCTGTTCGCCCTGGTGGACGGGCATGTGAAGTTCCAGCGCCGCGCCGAAGGGCGTGTCCACGTTTCCGTGGCGCTACCGGAAGCCGCCGAGTAATTCGGCGCATCGTTCGTATCGTCTCTCAACGATGCGCACAGATGGAGGCCGGTCCGGATGGGCCGGCCTTTTTCGTTTCTTCAGGAATCAGTGATGAAGTTTCTCGACCAAGCCAAAATATATGTACGGTCCGGCGACGGCGGGGACGGCGTCATTGCTTTCCGACGTGAAAAATATATCGAGTTCGGTGGGCCGGACGGCGGCAAGGGCGGTCGGGGTGGCGACGTCATCTTCCGTGCAGTTGCCAATCTCAACACATTGATCGATTTCCGGTACACGCAGCACTTCCGGGCGCGCAAGGGTGGCAACGGCGCTGGTTCCGACCGCACCGGAGCCGCATCGCCGAATGTTGTCATCGATGTGCCGGTCGGTACGCAGGTTTTCGATGAGGATCGCGAAACGATGCTGGCGGATCTCGATGTGGTCGGCAAAGAGATATTGCTGTGTCGCGGGGGCGATGGCGGCTTCGGCAACGCGCACTACAAGACCAGCACCAATCGCGCCCCGCGGCGTGCCGATAAAGGCTGGCCGGGCGAGGAGCGCTGGGTGTGGCTGCGGCTCAAGCTGATTGCCGATGTTGGGCTGGTCGGTCTGCCGAATGCAGGAAAGTCCACCCTGCTATCCGTCTGTTCCCGAGCGAAACCGAAGATCGCGGATTATCCGTTCACGACGTTGCACCCGCAGTTGGGCGTGGTGCGGATTTCCGCCACGGAAGAGTTCATCATCGCCGACATTCCCGGTCTGATCGAGGGCGCGAGTGATGGTGCCGGGCTTGGTGACCGTTTTCTCGGACATGTCGAACGGTGCGCGACGCTTATCCATCTTCTCGACGGCACGGAAAGCCAGATCGTCAAGAATTACCGAATGATCCGGCACGAACTGGCAGCTTATGATGAGAATCTCGCCGCCAAACCGGAGATCGTCGTGCTGAATAAATGCGACGCGTTGACAAAGGCGCAGATCACCACCCGCAAGCGCGCATTGGCCAAGGCTTCCGGCGCCCCGGTTCTGACGCTCTCCGGCGTCACTGGAGAGGGCCTGCCGGAACTGCTTCGTTTCGTGCAGGATCAGGTCACGGCAACGCGTCGGGCAGAGCAGGAAGCAGTCTCTGTCGCATCGCCGGACCGGATGTGATGACGACGTCGGCTGCCGAACGATTTCGTGTGGCGCAGCGTGTCGTCATCAAGATCGGCAGTGCGCTGCTCGTCGATGCCGAACGCGCTGCCTTGCGGGAGAACTGGCTGGCCGGCGTATGCGCGGACATCGCGCGCCTGCGTGCCGAAGGTAAGGAAGTGGTCGTCGTCTCCTCCGGCGCCATTGCTCTGGCACGGGTCCAGCTGGGGCTGGCAGCGCGCAAGCTGCGTCTGGCCGAAAAACAGGCGGCAGCCAGCGTGGGTCAGATCGGTCTTGCACAGGCGTGGAGCACGGCGCTGGCGCAGGAAGGCATGACGGCCGCTCAACTGCTCCTCACGCCCGACGATACCGAGTCACGCGCGCGGCATCTGAATGCACGTGGAACGCTTTTTGCGCTCCTGAAGATGGGTTGTGTGCCCGTCATCAATGAAAATGACGCCATTGCGACGGCGGAAATTCGCTTTGGTGACAATGACCGCCTCGCGGCGCGTGTCGCGCAGATGATCGGGGCCGATCTGCTGGTATTGCTGTCGGATATCGATGGCCTTTATACGGCGGATCCACGTATCGACCCCAGCGCCCGCCATCTCCCGTTCATCGAGCGCCTGACTGATGACGTTCTTGCGATGGGCGGTGCGCCGCCGCCAGGTTATTCCTCTGGCGGTATGTATACGAAGCTTCTCGCCGCACGTATTGCCAACGGTGCTGGCGCATCGATGGTCATTGCAGCGGGGTTGAGTGAAAGGCCGTTGTCGCGCCTGATCGATGGAGGTCGGTGCACGTGGTTTCAGGCCATGACGGATGCCGGATCGGCACGTAAGCGGTGGATTGGCGGCAGCCTGAACGTCGGTGGGCGCCTCGTCGTCGATGGGGGCGCTGCGGCGGCACTGATGCAGGGCGGATCGCTGCTACCAGCCGGCATCCTGTCTGTCGAAGGTGATTTCACGCAGGGAGACCTCGTCTCGATCGTCGATCAGGACGGGCTTGAGATTGCGCGCGGCCTAATCCAATACGATTCACAGGAAGCGGGTCTGCTTGTCGGCCGCCGATCGGAAGATATCGAGACGGTGCTGGGCTACAGGGGACGGCACAGCCTCGTCCATCGGGATGACCTTGTCCTGACATTCCGCCAGTAAAGGGCCGTTCCCTGGGCCAGCGGTCTTGGCCCGAGGCTGCCTCACTTACTAGTCGGATTTCAGCCGCGTGGTGGCCAGCGCAGCGTTGGTTCCGATCGCGGGCGGCGATTGCCGCTCTCGTCGTCATACCGTCGCCGTGCGTCCTCATCGGGTCTGGGCGACATTTCCTCACGCTGGCGAACTGGCGGCTCCTGGCGTCGTGGTTCGGGAGTAGGAGAGGTCGGCGAAGCGTTCCATGCGGGTGGCGGTGCCTGCCTTGGCGCCTCACGCGGCGGTGGCTCGAAATGCGTAGGTCTCAGAATCTGGCTGACATGATCGGGTTTGGGCTGATCCTCGTAGCGGTTTTCAGGCCTGGATGCAGGCGCAGCCGCCTGACGCGGCGTGTCAGCCGGCGGTTTCCTGACATCGGGACGCGGCTGGTTCGCTTCGTAAGGGGGCGAAGACCAGGGCATGGGGTCGCGGGTCGTGTGCTGTGGTCGCTCGGGCGCAGAGGCGGCGGCCTCTCGCGTATCGCGCGTTGGCGGCCGGAAAACAGGCTCGCCCGAGGGGCCGGTTTCCGGTTCGTTGCGTGCCAGGCGCATAGTGAGAACGCGGAGTTCGGCACGCACCTCGCTGAGTTGCAGCTCCACTTCCTCGAGCCGCGGCTTCACGCCGAACACCGAGAAAGGCATCAAAAGGAAAATCAGCCCCAGCGCGGCGGCGCCGAGGGCGATCAGAAACTGCATCCACAGGGGCATCCAGGCGAATAATGACGTCATGGCGCGATCTAGTCGAATTTCAGGGAATCCGCCAAGAGTCAAATGTCAAATTTGTTTATGATGCGTTCACGAAATTGCCCGCCACGCCGTGCTGGTGGCGTGTGGGCATCTATCGGGGGTGCTTCAGGGCTTACATGCCCAGTGCGCGACGATAGACATCCAGAAGGGTTTCCTGTTCCTCGACGTCCGCAGGCTCCTGCTTGCGAATGCGGATGATCTGCTTGATGACCTTCACGTCGAAGCCGGCGGATTTCGCTTCCGAGAAGATGTCCTTGATATCGCCGCCCAGTGCCTTGCGCTCTTCCTCGAGGCGTTCGACACGCTCGATGATCGAACGCAGGCGATCCGCCGCGATGCCACCGACGGACGCATCGTCATGTAGGGTCTCGTTATCCATGGGTGTTCTCCGTTCGATGCCCTGATTGCGCGAATGCGGGGGCTTATCGCGGGGTCGTGTAGGCGGTCAATGGGGTTTGACGGTCTGCAAGTCTTGACATGAACAGGTGACGGACGGAACTAAAGTGCATTCATCCGAGCAAGCGAGATGGCAGCGGCCCCGGTCGTGTCACGCCAGTTCGCCCGCCGCCCTCAAACGAAAGAGGCCGTATCATGACCGCTGACAAACAGGTGAAGCCATTCGACTATGTCGTTTTCGGGGCGACAGGCGACCTGACGATGCGCAAGCTGCTGCCCGCCTTCTACTATCGGCTGCTGAGTGGCGAGGTGCCGGATAGCGCGCGCATCATCGGTACAGCCCGCTCGCCGCTTGATCGCGCGACCTATCAGGGCCGCGCCCGTGACGCCCTGAAGCGGTTCGTCGCGCCGGCGGACTTCAAGGAGGCGCAGGTCGAGCGCTTCCTGAATATGGTTTATTACGTCAGCCTGGACGGCTCGAAGGCGGACAGCAACTGGGAAGGCCTGTCGGGTCTGCTGTCGGAAGGGCCGCAGGATCATGTGCGCGTCTTCTATTTCGCCACGGCCCCCAACCTGTATGAGGCGGTCTCCGCCAATCTGCACGCCAAGGGGCTGGTGACGGACGATGCGCGCGTCGTGCTGGAGAAGCCGATCGGAACGGATCTTGCCACGGCGGATGAGATCAATACGGGGGTGGGCAAGTTCTTCAAGGAGAACAACATCTTCCGTATCGATCATTATCTGGGCAAGGAGACCGTCCAGGATGTGATCGCGCTGCGGTTCGCCAATCCGTTGCTGTCGGCGGTGTGGTCCGGTGACTATATCAAGTCCGTTCAGATCACGGCGGCGGAGACGGTCGGCGTGGAGGGGCGGGCGGCTTATTACGATACGTCGGGTGCTCTTCGCGACATGGTGCAGAACCATCTTTTGCAGGTGCTCTGTCTGGTGGCGATGGAGCCTCCGGCCTCGCTTGAGGCCGATGCGGTTCGCGATGCGAAAGTGGCCGTGCTCAAATCGCTGCGCCCGCTTGCCGGCGACCGTCTGACAAGCGATACCGTGCGCGGCCAGTATGTCGCCGGTGAGATCAACGAGGAGAATGTCCGCGGCTATCTCGAGGAACTGGGCCACGCGAGCAATACGGAGACCTATGTCGCCCTGCGTGCCGAGGTCGACACGCCGCGCTGGAAAAACGTGCCGTTCTATATCCGGACGGCGAAGCGGCTGCATCGCAAGGTGAGCGAGATCGTCATTACCTTCAAGCCCGCCGAGACAAACCTCTTTCCGCAGGCGCCAAAAGCCAATGTTCTCGTTATCCGTGTTCAGCCGGATGAAGGGCTGACCTGGCACCTCAGCGTCAAGGATCCGCAGGACGACAGCTTCGAACTGCGCGATGCGACGATGGACACGCATTTCGGCCCGCAATTCAAGGTTCGCTATCCGGACGCATATGAACGCTTGCTGTTGGATGCGGTCCGCGGTTATCCCGTGCTCTTCATTCGTCGCGATGAAGTCGAGGCGGCGTGGCGGTGGGTTGCACCGATCATGGAGGCCTGGGCGAACGGCACGGTCCCGATGTCGCAGTATGCAGCTGGCAGCTGGGGACCGGAAGAGGCCACGGCGATGCTCGCCGAGCATGGCGATACGTGGCACGAGGCGATACATCGCCAGTAGGAACATGGAGTAAGGCAGTTTGGCGGGATCGGATACCACAACACCACGCAAGTTGGGACTGGGCAATCTCAAGCGGCCGCCGCGCAAGCCGCGTACGCTGAGGCAGCATCTGATCCGGCGTCTATTGGTGGTGATCCCGGCTTCGCTGCTGATGGTCGTGCTGATGAAATCCGGCTGGATCGATTTCGCCGCCGATCGCATGACGTTCGACAAGCTCTCGTGGTTCGACAATACCAAGCTTGTCGAACATCTGCGCATTCTCGTGCGTCATGATGGCCTGACGGACGAACCCGCGCATTGTCTGATGTTCATCGTCAACGGCGACGACCCGCCGAATGCGACGCGGATCGACGTCATGGCGAAGCACGTTGGCAACTGCCCGAATCCCAACGGCGAGTTCCCCAAGCTTTTCACGGTGAAGGTCGACAAGGCCGAGCGACTTCTGTTCACCGATGCGGGGACGCCCGGTAATTTCCGCCCGATGCCGCAATAGAAACGTCAGATCTGGTAGAGTTCCAGCGGCAGATCATCGGGGTCGGCGAAGAACGTGAAGAGTTTTCCGGTATGCGGATCAGTCCGTACGGCCTCGCACGCGACGCCTCTTGCCGCGAGGTGCCGCACAGCGTCGTAAATGTCACGAACGGAAAGCGCCAGATGACGCAGGCCGCTGGCCTCAGGCCGGGATACGCGCGCCGGTGGCTCGGGGAACGAAAATAACTCGATCTGAGCCGAACCGAGTGCAAGATCGCATTTCCAGGACTGTCGTTCCTTGCGATAGACCTCGCGCACGATCGGCAGACCCAGGATTTCCGTATAGAAGGCACGCGAACGCTCGTAATCCGACGCGATGACAGCGACGTGATGGATGCCTTCGA
Organism: Neoasaia chiangmaiensis; assembly: GCF_002005465.1. Taxonomy (NCBI): domain Bacteria; kingdom Pseudomonadati; phylum Pseudomonadota; class Alphaproteobacteria; order Acetobacterales; family Acetobacteraceae; genus Neoasaia; species Neoasaia chiangmaiensis. Next base: position 298,521 of record NZ_CP014691.1, read on the forward strand.
TATTCATGCCGCGCCACCTTGCCTTGCTTTTCTGCCCCGGGACAACTCCGTTACCACGCCATGGAGTGTCCGCAACTCCTGCTCCGTGACATCGCCACGCTGGAACAGATGGCGGAGATTCCGGATCATGCCGGCGCGCTTCTGCTCGTTACGCAGGAAGCCGCAGTCATCGAGATCGCGCGTGAGATGACCCAGAAAGTTCTCCAGTTCGCCCTTCGTCGCGACATGTGTCTCGTTGGTCATCAAGGTTTGCGGTGGCGTCTCGTCGCAGGCCATCCACCACTCGTAGGCCATGATGAGCACCGCCTGCGCAAGATTGAGGGACATGAAGTCCGGGTTGAGCGGATAGCGGATCAACGTGTCCGCTCGCGCCATGTCCTCATTGTCGAGACCGGCACGCTCAGGCCCGAACAGCAGTCCGGAGCGCAGGCCGCGATTGGCGATCGCGCGCAGCTCGGCGGCGGCGCCTCGCGCCGTCATGACGGTCTTTACGATATGGCGTGGGCGAGGGCAGGTGGCCATGACACGATGCAGGTCCGCCGTTGCTTCATCGACGGTCGAATACACGGTCGCAGCGTCCAGAATACGGTGCGCACCGGACGACGCATACCAGGCGCGCTCCTGCGGCCATCCGTCGCGGGGCGCGACCAGCCTCAGGTGAAACAGACCGCCATTTGCCATGGCGCGGGCCGTCGTGCCGATATTCTCGGCCAGCTGTGGTCGCACGAGAATGACGACCGGACTGTTTTCGCCGATCGGGCCGATATCCGCACCGCCGTCACGCCCGGTCATGCACGCCTCCATGTCGTGCCCTGCGGGCCGTCTTCCAGCAGAATGCCCTGAGCGGCAAGCTGCGCACGTATGGTATCGGCCTGCGCGAAATCGCGTGCCTTGCGGGCGTCCAGCCGTGCCTGGATCAGCCTTTCAACCGCATTCTCGTCCGTTCCGGCGCGAAACCATTCGTCCGGCGACTGTGCGAAAAGTCCAAGCAGTTTTCCGCCCGCCTTCAGCGATGCAGCGGCCTGGGCGTCGCCCTGCAGGGCGGCATCCGCCAGCGGATGGAGGGCCGCGATGGCCAGAGGCGTGTTCAGGTCGTCGCAGAGAGCCGTCAGCACGGCGCCCGGGATCGGCGCATCCTCAATGGACGTCGTTCGCTCAAGGGCGCGATAGAAGCGATCGAGCGTGCGTTTGGCATCGTCCAGTTTTTCCCACGTGAAATCGAGTACCGAGCGATACTGCGCGCTCAGGAAGAGCAGACGCAATGCCTGGGCCGGTGCGCGGGTGATGACCTGACGGATCGTGAAGAAGTTGCCCAGCGACTTGGACATCTTCTCGCCGTTCGACAGCAGCATTGCGTTATGCAGCCACACCTGCGCGAAGCGGCTGCCGGGATAGCAGCACAGGGATTGCGCGCGTTCGTTTTCATGATGCGGAAAGAGCAGGTCGTCACCGCCGCCATGGATATCGAAGCTTTCGCCAAGATAGCGATGGGACATGGCGGAGCACTCGATATGCCAGCCCGGCCGGCCACGCCCATAGGGGCTGTCCCAGCCCGGCTGATCCGGCGTGGAGGGCTTCCACAACACGAAGTCGCCGGGATCTCGCTTGTAGGGCGCGATCTCGACGCGCGCGCCGGCGAGCATGTCGTTCAGGCTGCGGCCTGACAGTGCGCCATAGGATGCAAAGTCGCGGACCGCGAACAACACATGGCCCTCGGCCTCGTAGGCGTGCCCGTTCTCGATAAGCCGTCCGATCATATCCAGCATCTCGGGAATATGATGGGTGGCACACGGCTCGATGTCCGGAGACAGGATATTGAGTTCTGCCAGATCCGCGTGGAAATCCGCCGTCGTGCGCGCCGTCAGGGTTGCGATATCCTCCCCGTTGGCACGGGCGCGGTCGGCAATGCGATCGTCCACATCGGTGATGTTGCGTACGAAGGTGACGCGTGGATACAGCACGCGCAGGACGCGCACGAGCACGTCCGCGCTGAGCATGGCGCGAAGGTTGCCGATATGAGCGGCATCGTAGACTGTAGGACCACAATAATAGACACGCACATGTTGCGGGTCGAGCGGCGAAAACGCCTGCTTGCGACGTGTCTGGCTGTCATGCAGCGCCAACGTGGGCGCCATGGTCGGGGCGATGCTGTCCATGATCGCGATTAGATGCGTTACTGTTGGATCGGACGCAACAGGGTTTCAGCACCTTCCGGCAATATAACGGGGGGTGGCGGCATTTCCCACGATCTGCCAGAAGATTTCCATGTCTCAATCGAATGATGAGGTGGTGGCGGATCGATGTATCGACGTCTCCACCCGGTGGCCTCGGCAATTCACAACGCTGATCCGCATCGCTCTCCCCCTTAGCCTTTCGCAAATCAGTGAAATGGCGATGGGTATCACCGATACCGTCCTGCTCGGCGGCATCGGTGCCACGGCACTTGCCGTGGGAGGACTGGCGACCACGCTCTTTTTCGTCACGTTAATCACCTTCCAGTCCGGGCTTGGCGGCATCAGCGTGCTGATCGCGCGGGCGCGAGGGGAGGCCCATCGATTTGGCGATTCCCGCGCGGCAGATCTCTCCCGGCTGATTTCCACCGGTGTGCTGTTCGCGCTTGCCCTGTGCCTTCCGGTAGCGGCGATTTTATTATCGACAGGATGGCTGCTTCAGGCCTTTGGCGAACCGGACAAGGTGATCCACCTGAGTTCCCGGTTCATCCATGTCCTTCTCGGGGCCCTGCTGCCGGATCTGGTTGTCATTGGTCTTTTGCGCATCGTGCTTCCGGCATTCGGTTGCGAGACGCTGCTGCTCTGGACGATGCCGGGAATGGCTGTCCTCAATGGATTGACGAATGCGGCACTCATCCACGGCTGGTTCGGTCTGCCTGCCATGGGGCTCTGGGGCTCGGCGACGGCAACGGTTCTGACCGGATGGCTCGTTGCGGGCGTCCTGTTGTTCCTGGCGCGCAGGCAGGCCGCCCTGCATCGACATCTGCGACTGGCGCGCCCGGACTGGGCGGCCTTGAAGAGAATGTTGCATCTGGGTTTGCCGATGATGGGTGCCACAGGCGCGGAAGTGGCTGCTTTTCAGGTGACAGGTCTGCGTGCGGGGCATTTCGGCACGACATCACTGGCAGCCCATCAGGTCGCGCTGAGCGTCACCAGCACGCTGTTCATGATCAGCCTTGCGCTGTCTCAGGCAGCCAATATCCGTGTATCGTTCTGGCTTGGGGCGAGGCGGATGGTGGCAGCGAAACGCGCTGCGGCCGGTGCAATCATTCTTGCGGTTGCATGGAGCGTGATGAGCGGACTGATCCTGCTGATCTTTCCGCATTGGATTGCCGCTTTCTATCTCCGCGCAAATACGCCTGACGGTGCGGAAGCGGCGCTCATCACCGTCAAGCTTCTGAGAATTGCCGCGATCTATCAGATTTTCGACGGGATTCAGGTGACATGTACGGCCGCCTTGCGGGCGTGTCATGATACTCTGGTGCCGATGCTTGTCATGATCGGCAGCTATTGCGTTCTGACGCTGGGTTTCGGAGGCTGGTTGTCGACTGACGGCCACATGGGCGTCGTCGGATTGTGGATCGGTCTGGCGGCCGGGTTAATGGCTGTGGGAATCATCCTGCCGCCAAGACTCGTCGTCATGTTGCGGCGGCAGGAAGCGGAACTGTTGCGCTAGCTTTACTCCGGGATGCGGATCGTTTGGCCAGGATAGATCGCACCGTCGTTTTTCAGAAGTGGCGCGTTTGCCTTGCGAAGGTCGTCCGCCGTGACATCTGCATCGACTTTCTCGGCGATTGCAGCCAGCGTTTCGCCTTCCGCTACCTGATGGAAGGTCGGGTCCGGTGTGCCGGCTGGCACGGTGATCTCCGACTTGACGGTGTCGATCCCGGCGATGTTGCCGGCAGCCAGGATCATATGATCGCGCTGGGCGGCCGTCTCGGCATGGCCTTTGATCGTGATGGTGTTGTCATGGACGACGATATGCGCCATCGCGAGCTGCGACAGGCCGTATTGCTTGAAGGCACGCTTGATGATGTTCTCACGTGGCGCTTTCGGCACGGGATGACCGGCATGCTTGATCGCTTCGACGATGGCCTCGTCATTCAGATGACGACCTGCCGCCCGGTTGAACTTGAAAATAGCCATGATCTGTTTCTCTTGAAAAATTGCCCGTCGAAACGGGGATTCGATGAGGTTGGGTACGAAACGTTGCGTTTACGGGATCGTTCAATTCCGCAGATATCAGGCGGAGATCACGCGCGCGCCATCCCATGAGACGCATTCAACGTCTGCTCGCTCCACCGCCTGACGAAACATTGGATGAGTGAGGGCATCCAGTTCGCCAACATGGTCGTAGTCCGGCATCAGGGTGCTCAACTGCCCATTGCGGGCTGTCGCCGGATGGAAATAGATCTCGGACAATCCCGGTGGCAGGTGACCGATAAGCGTCGACACGCGCCCAGCTGACATATGGCCGCTCCAGGCAATGCCGAAGCACCAGTCATTGGTCGTCATGCCGGCGCGTTGGATCTGCCAGCGGAGCACCCGGCACCATTGGCGCAAGGCCGCATCGCCGATCGTATCGAGACGGGTTTCGACCGCCTGTATCGGTGCAACCGGCTCCCGTGGCGTTCGCACGTGACGCAGCCCATGTTGCAGGCCGGACTGGATCAGGAAATGCCCGACAGTCGGATGCAGGTGCATGTGCTTGTGGGCGTTGGCGTGATCCAGATGCAGACCGGACCGCGCGAATGCCCGAAACTGCGCCTCGATCTCTCGTGCCAGGGCCCGCCGCGCGGCGGGCCGGAAATAGTAATCGACGCCCAGCTTCAGCTGATCGCGGCCCAATTGTCCGTCTGGACTCGCTATGGCCGCAATAGTCGACGGGGGCAGGGTCGCTTCGCCCTCGATCGCGACGACATGCAGCCCGACGTGGAGGTTTGGCAATCGCCTGGCCCGTCGTACCGCGTCCATACTCGCCGGGCCCGCCACCATCAGGCTGGCCGTTGAGAGGAGCCCGTTGCGATGGGCGATCTCGACGGCCTCGTTAACTTCCTCGCTTAGCCCGAAATCATCGACCGAGACGATCAGTTGTCGGGTCATGACAGGATGTAACGATTGCAAGTCAGGCGGCGTGCCGATCCTTGAGGAACTGGAAGAACTCCACACCTTCCCGTAGGCGACGCTTCATCATCTGCGGGCTGCGCACCATCTCATTGACGATGGACGCGATCTTTGGCGCGCGGAAATAGAACTTCCGATAAAATTCCTCGACGCTCTCGAAAATCTCGGTGTGGGACAGATGCGGATAGTGCAGGGGCGCAATCTGGATGCCGTGCTCGTCAATCAGCTCCGCGGCTTCCTCGTTCAGCCAGCCGTTCTCCGTTGCCTGCTTGTGGAGGAAGGTGCCGGGATACGGCGCGGCGAGGGAGACCTGCAACGTGTGCGGATTGATCTCCTGAGCGAAGCGAATCGTTTCCTGAATCGTTTCCTTCGTCTCGCCCGGCAGGCCAACGATGAACGTGCCGTGAATCTTGATTCCCAGCTTGTGGCAGTTGCGTGTGAATTCCTTGGCGACTTCGACTCGCATGCCCTTCTTGATGTTGTGCAGAATCTGCTGGTTGCCGCTTTCGTAGCCGACCAGAAGCAGGCGCAGACCATTGTCCTTCAGGACTTTCAACGTCTCATAGGGGACATTGGCTTTCGCGTTGCACGACCAGGTGATGCCCATCTTGCCAAGCTCACGAGCGATGGCTTCGGCACGCGGCAGGTCATCCGTGAAGGTGTCGTCGTCGAAGAAGAACTCCTTCACCTGCGGGAAATACTGACGTGCGAGGCGAATCTCCGCCGCGACATGCTCCGGGCTGCGCGTACGATAACGGTGGCCGCCAACCGTCTGGGGCCACAGGCAGAATGTGCAGCGGGATTTGCAGCCACGGCCCGTATAGATCGAGATATACGGATGCATCAGATACCCGATGAAGTAGTCTTCGATGCGCAGGTCACGCTTGTAGACTTCCGTGACGAAGGGCAGGCTGTCCATGTCCTCGATCATGGCGCGGTCGCGGTTGGTGACGACAACACCTTCGCTGTTGCGCCACGTGATGCCGTCGACGTCCTTGAGATCGCGTCCCTCGGCAATTTCCTTGATCGTGAAATCGAATTCATTGCGTGCGACGAAATCAATCGGGCCGCCCTTGGCCATGCTTTCTTCCGGCTGCACGGCGACCTTCGCGCCCACCATGCCGATCTTCAGATTCGGATTGGCGTCCTTCAGCATCTGCGCCACACGCACATCGGAAGCGAATGATGGCGTGGACGTATGCATGACAACCAGGTCACGGTTCATCACGTCTCGCAGGATCGGCTCCATGCCCATTTTCGCCGGCGGTGCGTCAATCAGGCGCGACCCCTCCACCATGGCCGCGGGCTGCGCCAGCCAGGTCGGATACCAGAACGACTTGATTTCGCGCTTGGCTTGGTAACGCGAGCCTGCACCACCATCGAATCCATCAAAGGAGGGGGGCTGGAGGAAAAGGGTACGCATCATGAGTAGATCGATCCTAGCAAGAGCAGCGCGGCTGGCCGCGCCATGATAGTCTGACGGCTGTCACCGATATAAGGACGTCAGTCCCCCGGTTCGAGCGGTTGTCTTAAATTTGTCATAGCCGAATGTCGCTGAATATGCAGCGTCTGTCCGCGCCATGCCACGCGCTGGCCACGCGCGCTGCAGACCATGACGCCAGCCGAAAGCCATTCGCGCAGTGGCAGGATGGGCAGGACCCCGAGGTTTAGATGGCCGAGCGTCATGTCGATCGAGACGGCGGCTAGGGCCCTGATGGCCCAGACAGCACCGAAGAAAATCCAGGCCCCATACGTGCCGCCCCAGCATAAAAGTGAAATCGTCACCCAGAAAAGCGGCAGCTGGATGGACGACAGTCCATAACCGACCGGCTCGATATTCTTGACCGTACGTCCCCAGCGCAATTCATGGGCGAGCATTTCACGCAGGGATGCCTCGCCGCTGGTCGTCCAGGTCATGCAGGGTGCGAGCGCGATGTCCATGCCCAGATCCCGCACGGCGTGGCCAAGAACGGCATCGTCCGCGACATGAGAAGCCAGCTTCGTCAGGCCGCCAATCCGCGTCAGCGTCTCGCGACGCAATGCCATCGTGGCGCCGAGGCAATCCCGGCGCCCCAGCAGGCGCGACATCATGACACCGGGCAGGAAGTTATGATTGATCTGGCAGGCGCAGAGCTGGCGGATCAGACTGCGTGTCGCCGGAAGCCCTGCATACAGCGTCGTCACAAGACCGATGTGCGGGCGAAGCAATGTCGTGACGACATTGCGCAGATACGCACTGTCCACGTGAATGTCGGAATCCGAGATCACGAGAATATCGTGTTTCGCCAAACCGTACATATTGATGAGATTGCCGATCTTCCGGTTCGTGCCGTGCTGGGTCGTATCGATGACCAGTTCAAGATCGAGTGTCGGATAGCGCTGCTGAAGATGACGGACATGCGCGATGGCGGCATCGTCTGTCCTTTGAACGCCGAAGATGATCTGGAATTGAGGGTAATTCTGGCGACAGAAAGAATCGAGAGCGTCTTCCAGCAGTGGTTCATCGCCGTGTAGCGGCTTCAGTACCGTTACCGGCGGCAATCCATCGGCGGGGGAGGGCGGGAAGCTGCGCCGCTCCCGTCGGCGAAAGCGCGCGAGAAGGCTCGCGCCGACAGCGGATTGCACGCATCCGGCAACCGCGACGGCTGCCGTTGCCGTGCCGAACCAGTTCAGAGCGACAGACAAGCGGAAGCCGCAGAAAAACAATCGGTGGAAAATATGGCGTCGCGGTCAAGGACGCGTGGACGACGCGCGAATCGAGGCATGATCAGTCGTTCATGAAGTTTTGTGTCTTGCGGTTCAGTAGTCCGACAAGCGCATCAGCGCCACCCTTATTCAACGATGAACTGAAATCCGCGCGATGTGCCGCCACCTGACTGATATGGGCGTTGAGTAACACATCCACGATACGATAGCCGCCTGCCATCGGCTTCATGACGTAATCGATCGGTGTGCCGTCGTCCGATGCGCCGCCAATCTTGGTATCCACAATTACGCCGCCACCCAGGGGCGCGGGACGCGAACCCGGCTGAATGCTGAACTTCGCGCCTGCGCCCGGTTTGAAGTTGGAGACATATTGGGCGATCGTGAACTGGCGGAAGGCCGCAAGAAGCTTCTGCTGTTCGTCGGGGCTCAGGGCCGCATAACGCATGCCGACCGAATTTTTCAGCAAGGTCGGAAGATCGAACGCCTGATCGATGGCGGGTGCCACGATCTGTGCACGAGCCTGGGATGTTCCGGCACCCGGGGCCTCGATGCGCTGCAGGGCATTGTAGAGGGCTGCGATCGGCGCCGAGGCATCGCTGGCCGAGGATTGAGCGATCGCGGTCGCAGGGGCTGTCATCAGTGCGACCGGCAGACCGGCCAGCATGAGCAGGGCAGTGGACGCATGGCGTATCGTCAGCTTACGCGACGCTGCTTTTTCACGTTTCGTAAGGCTGGAGGTCTGCATCATACCATGGTCCTTGAACTGATATCGCAAAGAGCACTGACTGTGTTCGATACCGAACGGGCGGCGCTTCGGTATCTGATCCGCCATGTCGCCGATCCCACGGAAGAGATGAGATCAGTGCCGGATATACACCGAGCGTCGATGTGTTACACAGGTCGTCGGTTAATGCGATGCGTCTGTGGCGAAAAAGACACAAAGGCCTGTGATAAGGACGAACAGCGTTGAGAGCCAAACGAGGCTCGGTGTATAGCCAACGGAATGTCGACGCATCGGCATTGATTAAGGTTTCCAATTTTTAAGAACTGAAAATCAGAACTTGCGCGCTTTTCCGTAAGGCTTTTTGTTAAAGGCACTTCGGAATGCCGACCAAGTCAGGCACGGGTTCTTGTCTATTGACGCCTGAGAGGGCTGCCGGTTTCTTCCGCCGAGGCGGAAAAAGGCGTCGCAGAACTTCGCAGGGCGCAGGAGCAAACAGATACATGGCCGTCCCTTTGATGCAGGCCGTCCGCGTTGGACGCTACGTCGTGAAACAGCACCTTACCGGTCGGAAACGCTATCCGCTGGTGTTGATGCTGGAGCCGCTTTTTCGTTGTAATCTCGCCTGCGCCGGTTGCGGGAAAATCGATTACCCCGCCCAGATTCTCAACCAGCGCATGAGTCTGCAGGAGTGCCTCGACGCCGATGCGGAATGCGGTGCGCCCGTCATCGCCGTCGCCGGTGGCGAACCCTTGCTGCACAAGGAAATGCCGCAGATCATCAAGGGGCTGATCGCGCGCAAGAAATACGTCTATCTCTGCACGAACGGCCTGCTGCTCGAAAAGAAGCTGGACGACTACGAACCGTCGCCCTTCTTCTCATGGGACGTGCATCTGGACGGCGACCAGATCATGCATGACGCCTCGGTCTGCCAGGAGGGCGTATTCGAGCGTGCGACAGCCGCGATCCGTGCGGCGAAGCAGCGTGGCTTCCGCGTTTCGATCAATTGCACGTTGTTCGATGGCGCGGATCCGAAGCGCGTGGCCGCGTTCTTCGACGAAGTGATGGCCATGGGAGTCGATGGCATCATGACGGCGCCGGGCTACGCCTACGAGCGGGCGCCCGACCAGGAGCACTTCCTGAACCGTCAGAAGACCAAGCAGCTGTTCCGTGATATTTTCCGCTACGGCAAGGGCAAGAAATGGCGCTTCACGCAGTCGCCATTGTTCCTCAACTTCCTTGCAGGCAACGAGAACTATCATTGCACGCCCTGGGGCAAACCGCTGCGCACCGTTTTTGGCTGGCAACGGCCCTGCTATCTGCTGGGTGAGGGATACGCCAAGAGCTTCCGTGAATTGATGGACGACACGGCCTGGGAGCAATACGGCACCGGTGCATACGAAAAATGCGCCGATTGCATGGTTCATTCGGGCTACGAGTCGACTGCTGTCATGGATGCGGTGAAGCGGCCGTGGCATATCGCCAAGGTGGCATTGTTCGGCCCGGAGACCGAGAAGCCGATGGTGCCGGAAATCTCTCTGGCGAATCAGCGTCCTGCCGAATACCAGTATGAAAAGCAGGTCGAAACGCAAATGGCGGAAATCACCGCGCGCAAGCCGTCGCGTGGTCCACGCGTTCGCGTTCACAAGGCAGCCAAGGACGATGTTATCGCCGATGCCGCAGACTGAAAATTCTGCAGTCGCTTCGTGATTTACCGAGAAAGCCCGATGCATCATGCATCGGGCTTTTTTGTTGGTGTAAATCGTTGCGCGATTTCTGGCAGGATTTGGGCTACAGAAAGGAAGACCTGCCACTAATCGAATGGACCGATGTTTATCCCCATCCTCGTTATCGTCTTGCTGATCGTGCTGAACGGCGTTTTTGCGATGGGGGAGTTGGCGCTGATTTCAGCGAAACGTGCGCGCCTCGCAGCGCTTGTGAAGAGAAGGGTGCGCGGGGCGGATCGTGCCCTCAGACTCTCGGAAGAGCCTCACGCATTTCTGCCGACTGTCCAGATCGGCATGACGCTTGTCTCTATCCTCGAGGGTGCGTTCGGTGGCAGCCAGATCGAGACACATGTCACGACGTGGATTGCACGTATTCCGGCCCTGAGGCCCGTTGCCGGCGATCTCTCGATCATCCTGGTGGTCATCGCAATCACCTTTGCGATGCTCGTCTTTGGAGAGCTCGTCCCCAAGCAGATCGCCCTTCAGCAACCCGAGCGTATAGCTGCAAGATTATCCTTGCCTCTTGTCGCCCTGGCAAATGTCGCCAAGCCAATCGTCTGGCTGCTGAGCAGGATGTCATCGCTCATTCTTCGCCTCGTCGGCGTTGGTCCGCTGACCAGGGCCGCCGTGACGGAGGAAGAGTTGCGTGCGGTCCTTGCGGAAGGTGCACAGGCGGGCGTTCTGGAGACGGAGGAGCGCATCATGATCGAGCGCCTGCTTCGACTCGCAGATCGCCCGGTTCGCGCCATCATGACGCCCCGGAACGAGCTTTTCTGGGTCGAGCGCCATGCGAGCCGCGAGGCACTGATCGCCAAACTGCGACAGAATCGCTTCACGCGCATCGTCGTTTGCGAAGGAGATGTCGACCATCCTGTCGGCGTGATCCTTGCCAAGGACATCATGGCGCGCCTTGTGCAGGGTCAATCCGTGTCAATTGAGGCGGTTCTCCGACAACCGCTGACCGTTCCCGACAGTCTGACAGCGCAGGACATGATCGAGCGAATGCGCGGCGTCGATCTCGGGATTGCCTTCGTCCTCGATGAGTATGGATCTTTCGAAGGCATCGTTACCCCATCGGATGTTTTCGAGGCCATCGTCGGTGACGAACGTATCGAAAAGCGTGGCCCGGAACGTCAGATTGCCGAGGAGGCCGGGGAATATGTGCTTGATGGCTTCATGCCAGCCGACGAGGTAAGGACAATTCTCGACCTGCCCAGCCTTCCGGCCACAGGAAGCTACCACACGCTCGGCGGGGCGATCCTGGCGCTGCTACGTCGTGTGCCTGCGGTTGGCGACAAGGTCGTGTTCGGCGGCTGGCTGTTCGAGGTTCTGGAAATGGATCGCCGTCGCGTTCTCCGCGTGCGGGCCAGCCGTCAGATATTGGCCGCCAACTGAACGGCGGGCCTCACTTCATCCTCAGTGGAATGTCACGTCCCGTCCCGCGATCGCCTGCTCCTCGGCGAAGCGTGGCCACTCCGCGCGAGCGAGGCGTTGCAGGGATGGGGCGGGAAGGTCGAGCTTATCGGCGTAAATCCACAGATATGTGAGCGCGTGCTGCACGTAGTCCCGCGTTTCCTGGCTGGGAAGTGTCTCCATGAACAGCAGCGGATCGGAAAGCGCGCCGTCCTTGGCGGCCTTCTCCCAATGCTGGATCGCGCCTGGTCCGGCATTGTAAGCGGCCAGGATGTGCACGAGATCCCCATGGTCGACCCGATCGTCATCATGCGTGGCGATCGAAGCCAGATACAGCACGTATAACTGCCCGATCTCCAGATTGACCGAAGGGTTGTGCAGGCGCTGCACCATGTTGGGTGGAACGTTGATGACCGCTACGCCATGGGTGTCGAACGTCGGTTTGGGCCCTGTAACAAAGCTCGCGGTCAGAGGCCGGATCTGCATCAGACCATGTGCGCCGGCACTTGATGACGCTGCGGCGTCGAAATTGGATTCAAGACGCGTCAACGCGTAAACGAGAGCCGGATCGATCCGGAAGCCGTGACGGGGCGACAAGCGCGGCACAGGAAAACCGGCGACATCGGCCGGCCGTCCGTCACGCGCCGCGAGGAGAGTCGCAATCTGTTCGGACAGGTCGTGCAGCCCGGCTGCCGCCGCAACCAGTTGGACCGAATGGCATAATGCGGCATCTGCGGCGATGTCCGGCCAAAGGCGGCGAAGCAGTGCCTCCGCCCGATCGGTCTCTCCCAGTTGCAGCAGCGCGAACAGGCGCCGTCCTTGCGGTGCGGCAGCTACCGCTTCGACGTCGATTTCGCCCATGACGGGAATGGGATCGTGTAACGCAATCTCATCGTCGGCTGTGAAGATGTTGCCGGATGTGCTGCGATGACGACCGAGCGCCTGCTGGGCCAGGATACCATAAAAGGTGCCTGTGGAAGACGAGGCACGATGCAGCCAGGCGGCGGCATTTCCCGGTGCGTCGAGGCGCCTCTGGCAGCGCGCTGCCCAGTAGGCAGCGCCGGCATGGATCGCCGGGGATGTCAGCGGCGCACGGGAAGCCATCTCAAAGAAGTGGGATGCCTCCTGGATACGATCGTCACGCCATGCCGCCAGTCCTGCAACATAGGCGGCGCGACCGAGGCGCTGGCGGGATCTTGAGAAGGCTGTGGACGCCGTATCGAATGCAAGCCCGCTTTCGCCGGTCGTGAGAAGCGTCAGCGCCAGTTCGGTACGCAGAACACCGGCGTAAAGATCCGTCATGCCGGGTGTCGCATCGATTAGATGCAGGGCGCTCAAGACGCCCTTTCCACCCCATGACGCCCGTTCGGCCACTGTTCGATCCAGCAGAGGATTGCGCGCGATGAGATGCGACGACGGGTCTGATTCCGCCACCATCGGGGCTTCCGTCACGCCGGGGGACAGAGGGGTTGGGAAACTTTGTGGCGCGACACTGCCGCGCGGACTGATGGCGATGAGTCTGGCCTGAATGGCCCCGGCATCCGCCAGGGATGAATAGGTCTTCAGCCAAGCGCGAAGCTGTGCCGGCTCGGGATGGTAACCGGGATTAAGATACCGGTCGGCCAGGATATCACCCAGAAGGGTGTCGTCTTTCAGTGTTTTGCTACGGGCGACTGCGGTGTCAAAGTCGCCCTGACGCTGCGCGCGCAGGATATCGCGCACGGCTGCGGCATCCGAAGCGGAGAGCGGCCGTGGCAACGCGACCGGATCGTGATGGCCGGGAGTGCGTGGCACGGCAAATGCCGTTTCCTCATTCTGGGCCGGATCGCGATCCGGCATCGGCTCGATGCTTTTGGAGCCTTGCGCTCGTAAAGGCGTCAATGTCGCGCCAAGGAGTATCGCACCGAGAAGAAGTGCTCGCGCACTGTTGCCGGGCGAAAATTGATGATGAGTCCCTCGCATGGTCCGAGGGGCAATAGCCTCTTGCGGGTCGGAAGGCAACCCGACTGTCTGATCGCACAGCAGAGGAGTTCGCTATCGTAAGGTTTTCCTGATGTTTTTACCAGAGGGGAAAGTCGGATTTTCACGAGAAATTCGCGGAACGATCGGCAGGATTTTCAATTTTCCGTCAGTGCCTTGATCGATTGCGTGTCAAACCGTGTCAGCCAGCGTGAGCAGGTCGCGCCAGGCGTCGCGTCTGGCGGTGGCACTGGCACGAATCTGGGAGGGATGGCGCATCGGGAGAAGCCGGATTTCCCCAAGACCGCGAATCGTCGTGGTCGCCCAGCGGCCACGCACGCGGGCGAGTTGGGTCGTCTCTCCCAGCAACATGCGCGTGGGCGTCGTGCCGAGGACGACGAGATGTTTCGGCGCACACAATGCGATCGTGCGTTCCAGTATTGGCCGACACAGTTTGAGTTCGATAGGGGTGATGTCCCGGCCGCCAGGGGGGCGCCAGGGCAGGGCAGGCGTCTGCGACATTCCTGTCCGGTCCAGATTGATGCTTGCAAGCATACGATCGAGAAGGATGCCGGTCGCACCCGCAAAAATATTGCCGCTTCGGTCCTCATCGGCATCCGGTACCTCCCCGATGAGCATGAGCTGTGCACCGGGCACATGAACCGGCCCGACGTAATGCGTGGCCATGCGCGCCAGTATGCAGTCCGGTAACTGGCTGGCGGCATGCTCGAGCGTTTTGAAATCGGGCGCGGTCTCGATGCTCAGACCGACCGACGCGGAAGAGGACGCCGGTGTTTTCCCAACGGATGCCCTGGGCCTCGATTCATGCGGTTGCTGAGCGGGAGCGGGAAGGGAGTCGAACCGATTGACCGCCTCTTCCGACAACGTGCAGTCGACACCCCAATCGCGATAGAGATGCAGCAGCGCCAGAATTTCGCTGTCGGGGATCGGCTGGGTCACCGGAGACATTCACTCGCCTTGTTCTGGCATGGATTTCGGCCCGAACTTGTTGGTTTGGCCTCTTGGGCGTAACAGTCTAGGTTACGTCATGATGCAAACCAAGCTCTTCGCAATGCTCCGGTCGACATACGCCGACATGACGCCACGGCCCGGCCTGCGAAACGCTCTCGCCGCCATCGTTCTCGGCCTTCCTATGTGCGTCATGCCCAGGGCGGTCGCGGCGCCGGTGGTGCCTGAAGCAGCCCGGAACGTGAATTCAACGCTGGACGGTGATCTGCTCGCAGGCATCGTGTTCACGCAGCGGCATGACGTCCATTACGCCGGCGGCGCTCTCTATGCCGCAGTGCATGACGGCATGACGGATCCTGTGTTCATCAGCACGGCGCTCCATTTCGTGGCGATGGATGCCGGTGACAACGCTGCCGAGCGTGCGGTCGATCTTGCTTCAAAACTACAGGACGACAACCTTGCGCGTCTGGTGCTTGGTAATCAGGCCATCTATCGGGACGACTGGTCCAAGGCGCTCGGCATCTTCCAGACTGACAGAACGCCCCCTTCTTTCCTGACGTTCCTCGCTCCCGTCCTGCAGGCATGGTGCCTTTTCGCGCAGGGCAAGGGGGCGCCGCGCTTGCCATCCTGCATAAGGCGCCGCATCAGGATATCATGGGCAGTCTGGCGACCCTGCAGGAAGCGCGGCTTGCCGCCATACTGAATGACCAGAGCACACGAGGATTGTTTGACCATCTGGATCAATCGGCGGCGGCATTTCCCCCGATCATCCGATATATGATGGCAACCGATGAAGCAGCATGGCGCGTCCAAATGGGCGATCGAGCGGCTGCAACGCAAACACTGCGCAATCTGGGCCAAACGCTGCCAGCATTCCAGCTTGTCGCCGCCCGCCTGAGTCCCGAAATCCTGTCTCGAAAGCCGGTTCACGTAAAAACGGAAATTGCCGCCTATTATACCGGTTTGGCAGCATTGCTCGCGGCAATCGACGATAATCATGCCGCGCATGACCTCGGCATGCGGCAGTTTCGCGTGATCGTTCTGCGTCAGGCGCTTCGCCTCGCACCTGACATGACGATCACCAAGCTGGTTCTCGCGGAAGAACTGCGTGACGGCAAACAACTGACGGCCGCACAGGCCGCCCTTGATGGAATCGACGCCAGCGATCCGCTGGCCCCAATCGCCGATCATACGCGCGCCAGTATCGCATTGCAGCGGAACGACCTGCCGGCGGCGCTTGCGGCACTGCGACGTGTCGTCGTCGCCGATCCCGCGAATGCCGATGTGCTGGACGAACTCGGCACGGTGGAAGATCAATCGGGACTGGCAAGAGAGGCAGTGAAAAGCTTCACGCAGGCGCTCGGTCATGTGAGTGTCATGCAGGCCACTACCTGGCCCATCCTGTTGGGGCGTGCGATCGCCTACGATCATCTGGGCGAAAGGAACCTGGCGCAGGCCGATCTGGATCGTGCGATTGCTTTGGCGCCCAAAGAGCCGCAGCTTCTCAACTATGCCGGTTACGCCGATGTGGAACATGGCGAACGGCCCGCACAAGCCATCGAACTTCTTTCGAAGGCGGCGGCGCTGGCCCCGAACGACCCGGAAATACGGGACAGCTATGCATGGGCGCTGCTGAAGCAGAATGGCGATCTTGATCGTGCCCTGCCGCTGCTGGTCAGCGCCGCCGGCGGTGCTCCCGGCGATGCGGAGATCGCCTATCATCTTGGTGTTGCCTACTGGTATCGTGGACGACAGATCGAGGCCCGCGACCAGTGGAACCAGGCACTGGCTGACAAGCCGGAAGCCGCAACGCGTGCATTGATTGAAAAGGCCCTTCGGGAAGGGCCGTCCTTGACGCGCCTGCGTGATCGTCCCATTCCGGCACCACGATGAACACGCTCGAAACATTCGCGCACGCGAAGATCAACCTGTTCCTGCACGTTACGGCGCGTCGCCCGAATGGCTATCATGAACTCGATAGTCTGGCGGTCTTCGCGGCAGCGGCGGACCGTCTGCGCCTCGTGCCCGCCATGGCAGAATCGGACGGAGCCCGGCTTTCGATCTCGGGTCCTTTTGGCGCTGGCCTGGAAGACGGTCCGGGAAATCTCGTCTCACGGGCGATCGACCTGTTGCGGAACGATGCCGGCGCACGCGGCAGCAGGGTCTTCGGGATCGAACTGGACAAACGTCTGCCGGTCGCTTCGGGAATTGGCGGCGGTTCGGCGGACGCTGCCGCAGCGCTCCGACTGGCGGCCACGGCATGGGATATGGCGCATGTCGATCTCACGCCCTATGCGGAAAAGCTGGGGGCGGACGTGCCGGTCTGCCTTGCGCAGCGCCCGGCGCGCATGCAGGGCATCGGCGAGGTTCTGACGCCCGGCCCGATCATGCCGCGCCTTTCCATGGTGCTGGCCAATCCCGGCATCGCCGTGCCGACGCCTGAGGTTTTCGGGCTGTGGAAGCAATCCGGCGCGGCCTTTCGCGACATCACCACGTTGCCAGCCGAGTGGCATGACCTGACCTCGGTCGTCGATACCCTTCGACACACGACGAACGATCTTCAGTCTGTGGCGATCGCTCGTTATCCTATGATCGGAACCGTTATCGAGGCGCTTGGTGCGCAGCCGGGATGCGCATTGGCGCGGATGAGCGGTTCAGGCGCCACGTGTTTCGGGCTTTTCGCGACCCGGGATGCGGCGGAAACGGCGGCATTTCATCTGGCGCGCGAAGGGTGGTGGACGCATGCTGGCCCGCTGTATGATCCGGGTTGCGATCCTTCTTGACAGACAGGGGGCTCGCGTTCCCTCATCGTCCATCTTCAACCGGACGAACGACCTCCCCGTTCAGCAAGGAGACTGTTAGCCATGTCCACGCCACGTATGCAGGTCCTGTTGAATGATGACGGCAAGAATGCCACGCTGCGCTTTCTGGAAGGCAGTGGGATCGATGGCGAAATAGAACTCTCGGTCGAACAGATCACGCAGTTGATCGCCAGTCTCGGCCGCACTCGACAGGCCATGGTTGGCAACTTGCCACCGCCGCCAATCGAAGGTGCGAAGTTCTCGCCTGTCTATCGTACGAACTGGGCGTTGCAGATCGACGCGCTGACCGAAGGGTCCATGCTGGCATTCCAGCATCCGGCCTTCGGGCCGATCGGTCTCGTTCTCGCGCCGCCAGACGCCGAGCAGGTCATAAAAGGTCTGCAACGGCACCGGGCAATGATTCATTCCACGCCGGACGCCGCGCGCAAGCCGAGCTGAACGCTCAAGCCTCGGCAGGGATCGATATATTCACGTCGGATGCCGCAACTATCGGCGATGCCGAAGAAGCAGGCCCGCCAGAATCGCACCGCCTGTAATCAGGCCCAGCCGCAGCGGGGCCGTCAACAGAAGCGGCGGTCGACCCTTGTCGCGATAGGGAACGGCCTCATAGGGGCCATGGGCAGCGAAGGCGCCGGGCAGGCTGTCCGTCAGCGTGTCGGACGTGGCGTCCAGCGGCACCTTATCGAATTGCCGCGAGAAACCGAATCGGGCCAGGAACCGATCTCTCAGCCCTGGCGCCAGAACGGCTGCGATGCTTGGTAATACGCCACCGGCTCCGACCCATAGCTCGCGGTGATGTCCGAAGATCGCATGGGAAATCGCGTTCGCCGCGACCTCAGGCTCGTAAATGCGCCCGACGGGTTTGAGGCTGTGGCCTGTGCGATTGCGGCTCCAGCCGAGGCGTGGCGTATTGATGGACGGCAGGTGCACGACAGTGATGTCGATACGATCGCCGAGGCGGCGGATTTCAGGGCGAAGGCTGTCGCAGAAGGCCGTGATGGCCGCATGAGCGGCGACGTTGGCCGATTGCATCGGCAGGCCACGCAGCACCTGCGACATGCCGAGATTGACGATGGTGCCAGTCCCACGCCGTCGCATGCATTCCAGCGCCGCTTGCGTGCCATAGACGCTGCCGAGATAGGTGACATTCGTCACACGTTGGATTGTCTCGGCATCAAGCGATATCGCCGGTCCGAAAGCGGCTTGCCCGGCTGCGTTGATCCATACCGTGATCGGCCCCAGTTCGCTTTCGACGCGGGCGGCGGCGGCCCGGAGAAGCTCTGCGTCAGAGACGTCCACCGGGATGGCGAGAAGACGGACATGCTTCTCGGCCAGTTCTGCCACGGCATCCGCCAGCCGTTCCTCGTTACGGCCGAGCAGGGCGATATCGAAACCCAGCGACGCCAGCATCCGCACTGTCGCGCGCCCGATTCCGGCGCCAGCACCGGTGACGACGGCGATTTGTTTGGTCATGGCTGTCTGCCCTCTCTTCAAAGATACTTCAACGCCGCAATACCCACGACGACGAGAATCAGGAACGCGGTCAGGACGAGTGTCAAGCGACGCTCGATGAATGCCTGTATCGGTTCGCCGAATATCCGCAATAATCCGGCGACCAGGAAGAAGCGCGCGCCCCGTGTCACGATGCTCGCGGCGATGAAGGGTAATAACGAAAAATGTGCCGCGCCGGCGGCGATGGTGACGATCTTGAAAGGGATCGGCGTCAGTCCCTTGATGAGGATGATCGCAATACCATACTGCACGAAGCGTGCCTGCAACGCCCGCAGCGTTGTTTCCGCGTGGTAGAAATGGACGATCGGCAGCGCGACGTGCTGCAACAGGAAGGCGCCGATCATCCACCCGAGGACGCCCCCGGCAACGCTACCGATCGTGCAGATCGTCGCCAGCATCCATGCCCGGTCGCGTCGTGCGAGAACCATGGGGATCAGCAGAAGATCGACCGGCAAGGGAAAGAACGACGCTTCCGCGAATGCGATGCCGAAGAGCCAGAATGCCGCGTTCGGCGACGCCGCCAGCCTCATGGTCCATTGATAAAGACGATCGAGCAAGACGTATCCGCGTGGCGATTGATGAACGACAGGGAAGGGTGATCGCAGAAGGCGCTCTCTTCGGCAAGGGAGCGTCTTCGCGGGATTGTCATCGGGCGGCGAGAATTTCCGTGCCACTCTGTCGACGGTCAAGCGGGAGAATTCGTCGCATGCGAAAGCGCGCAAGGATCATGGCATGGGTGGTGGCAGTAGCATCCGGATCGGTCACGGTGCCGGCCATGGCGCAGCATCTGGTCACGACACAAAAACTGGACTGGCGCACGGCGGAGAAACTCGCGGCACTTGCCGTGGAAGACTGCGCCGGCAAAGGCTGGTCCGTGACCGCGGCGGTCGTCGATCCGACCGGGCATGAACAGGTCGTCATCAAGGGCGATACGGTACCATTGCAATCGCTCTCCGTATCGTATCGGAAGGCCTATACGGCATATTCCTATGGGCAGGCGTTCGACAAGGATACGACGAGCGCGTTGATCGACGCGCATCTCTCCGGCCCTCCCAACGGCGCCTTGAATACGATCCCGGAAGTGCTGTTCGTTCCGGGCGGCGTGACACTGCGCAAGGCCGACCGAACGGTGCTCGGCGGCATCGGCGTTTCAGGTGCGCCCGGCGGGGAAAAGGATGAGGCTTGTGCCATGGAAGCCGTCCGAAAGATGCAGCCGGAATTTCACTGACCGGGCCGCGTTCTGTTCTCACACAAGCAGCGTGACGATAGCGCGCAGACCACCTTCGCGACGGTTCTCCAGCCGCACGTCACCGCCCTGCGCCCGGACAATGCTCCGCGCGATCGCCAGCCCGAGACCGGTGCCCCCGGTTTCGCGATTGCGGCTCTGCTCGGCGCGGACAAACGGTTCGAACATGCGTTCCAGATCCTCCGGCGGCAGGCCGGGGCCGCTATCCTCGATCACCACCTTCACCCATCGCTCATCCTTTGCGCCTCGTTTGACCGTATAGGGCGCGGCAAGAATGACATGGGCGCCCCCGCCATATTTGATGGCGTTCATCACCAGATTGGTCAGCGCGCGCTTGAGGGCGAGCGAACGCGCCTTGATGCGAACCGGAACGGCTGGTGCATCGAAGCTGATCTGGTCGGCGAAGTCGGGCGCACCTTCGCTGGCCTCATCCGTGATGGTCTGCAACAGGGCGCTGAGTTCCAGCGACACCAGTGGCTCGCGGGATGCGCTGTCCCGGCCGAAAGCCAGCGTGGCCGATACCATGTTCTCCATCTCGTCGAGATCCGCCAGAAACTTGTCCCGGAGTTCATCATCCTCGATGAACTCCGCGCGCAGTTTCAGGCGCGTGATCGGCGTGCGCAGATCGTGGCCGATCGCCGTCAGCATCACTGTCCGATCCGTTACGAAACGCCGGATGCGCGCGGCCATGGTGTTGAAAGCGATGGCCGCGCGGCTGATTTCGGTCGGTCCGTTTTCCGGCAGCGGCGGGGCATTGACGTCGCGCCCCAACGACTCGGCAGCCTGAGCAAGCGTCGCAACAGGTGAGATCAGCCGCTGCGTGCCCCACAGGATCAGGGCGCCCCCACTGACGGTCATCAGTAGAAACGCGATGAGAAAGGTCGGCGAGTCGAACGGGCTGGCTCTTTGTTCCCTGAAAGTCACGATCAACCAGCATTTTTCATCCGGCAGGAGCAGGGATATGGCATAGAATCGGGACTGCGGCGGATGACCGATGATGATGCGGCGCGGGTAGAGCCGTGGCGGCAGCATTGCCACATGCAGGATTGGCGGCAGTTCCTCTGCAAGGTTCATGCGTGGATCATGAGGCGGCTCAAATCGGCGCCCTGCATCGGGATCGGGTCCGAAATCGGGACCTGGAGGTGGCGGCATTCCGTGGGGCATCATACCGGGCGGCGGCATGCCAGGCGCTCCGTCCATCGGGTGACGGGACAGGAAGGTACGGCGCGCCGCCTCAAGCACACGTAACGGCATGGGAATGTCGGTCCCATGCAATTTCTGGTCGGGCCTGTCGGACAAGACGACTGTGAAATTTGATGGGATATGCAGTTCGTTCAGGGTCGCCGGGCGTGCGGCAGGCTCCGTCTCGGCAATTGTGCGATAGATAGAAAAGGCGTGATGCTGGTTTTCGCGCAGTTCCGTACGTCTGACGACATCCAGATGGTCCAGCGCATGGATGGTGAGCCCGGCCATCTGGACGATGCACAGGCCGACGATCAACAGCAGGCTGGTGCGCGCCCGTAGAGACCGCGGCAGGAGTTTTGCGGGCCAGGAGCGGGTCAGAGGCGTTCGACCTCGGCAGCCAGAACGTAACCACCGCCACGTACGGTCTTGATGACCTGCGCGTTACGGCCGTCGTCTTCCAGCTTGCGGCGAAGCCGACTGACCGCCACGTCGATCGCCCGATCGAAGGGGCCCGCCTGCCGGCCGCGTAGCAATTCGAGCAGCATGTCCCGGGTCAGAACGCGGTTGGCGCGGTCGAGAAGGGCGACCAGCAGATCGTATTCGCCGCCGGTAAGCGGCACTTCCGCACCATCCGGATTGAGCAGGCGACGCCGGCTCGGTTCCAGACTCCAGCCGGCGAACCGGATCAGACGCGTATCGGCTGCCTGACGTTTCTCGGCCGTTTCACTCGTGCGCCGCAGAACGGCCCTGATCCGCGCCAGCAATTCGCGAGGGTTGAACGGTTTGGCCACATAGTCATCCGCACCGAATTCCAGGCCGATGATGCGGTCGGTCTCGTCGCTCATCGCCGTCAGCATGATGATCGGCACGTTATCCTGGCTACGCAGCCAGCGCGCGATATCGAGCCCGCTTTCGCCCGGCAGCATCAGGTCGAGCACGACAAGCTGGTAATGGCCCGCCGACCAGGCGCGTCGTGCCTCCCGGCCATCGCGGGCGGACGTGACGCGAAAGTGGTTGCGTTCGAGGAAGCGCGACAGAAGCTCGCGAATCTCGCGGTCATCATCGACGATCAGCAGGTGCGGTATCGGTTCCATGTTTGTAACAATGATCGCTTCGACAACGGCTGGCTAGATGGCGTTGCATTTGGTTGCAACTTGCCATGCAGTGACAAGAACTCCCTTACAGACGAAGGTCGAACAGTGCGTCAGCTGAGCCATGATGGCGTCGGCAGCCCTTTCGAACGCAGGAAATCGGGGTTGAAGAGCTTGGACTGATATCGCGCGCCGCCGTCGCACAGGATCGTCACGATCGTATGGCCCGGCCCCAGGCGCCTGGCGACACGGATTGCGGCGGCGACATTGATACCGGCGGACCCGCCGACCGAAAGTCCCTCTTCCGATTGCAGGGAGAAAATCTGCGCCAGAGCTTCGGCATCGGGAATCCGCTCGGCATCGTCGATCATCACGCCATCGAGGTTGCCGGGAACGCGCGACTGGCCGATGCCCTCGGTGATCGAATTACCCGAAATGCTGAGATCGCCGCTTTTGACCCAGCCATACAGTCCCGAACCTTCCGGATCGGCGAGCACGATCTCCGGCCGTTTGGCGTTTGCGCGGTGCGCGAGATCGCCGAGCCCCAGGGCCACGCCGGCCAGCGTGCCGCCTGTGCCGCAGGCGCATGTGAACGAATCGATCTTGCCTTCGGTCTGGGTCCATATCTCGACGGCTGTCGTGTGCCGATGGCCTTCCCGGTTCGCAAGGTTGTCGAACTGGTTTGCCCAGACCGCGCCAGTTTCCTCGGCCAGCCGTTTCGAAACATGCACGTAATTGCCGGGGTCGCGAAAAGGTTTGGCCGGAACAAGGCGCAAATCCGCGCCGATCATCCGCAGGAAGTCGATTTTCTCCTGGCTCTGGGTCTCGGGCATGACGATGACGGTCCTGTAGCCGCGTGCGCTGGCAACGAGGGTGAGGCCGATACCCGTATTGCCAGCTGTGCCCTCCACGATCGTGCCACCCGGCTTGAGCACGCCGCGGTCCTCCGCGTCGGTGATGATTGCCAGGGCGGCGCGATCCTTGACGGAGCCACCGGGGTTCATGAACTCCGCCTTGCCGAATATCTCGCATCCCGTGATCTCGGATGCGCGCTTCAGGCGAATAAGCGGCGTGCCGCCGATGGCGCCGGTCATGCCGTCGGACGGGGAGGTCCAGCCGGCGATGGCGGGTGGGGTGGCATCGGGGTGCGGATGGGTCATTCTGGAATTCCGTCCTATGCGTCTGCGATATGCAAGTCTAACGTCCGGTCACGAAAAACGGTCGAAAGGAAAGATCATGGCTGAACGTATTTCCGCAAAAGAAGCATGGCACGCGCTGGAAACCAACCCGCAGGCGGTCCTGATCGACGTGCGCACGCCCGAGGAGTGGCGCGTCACGGGTGTGCCCGATCTCTCGGCAATGGCGCGGGACGTCGTTCTGCTGACCTGGAATCCGTATGATGCCGGGGCATTTGCCGCGGCCTTGCAGCGGCATGTTCCGGATCGGCAGACGCCTGTCTATTTCATCTGTCGCTCCGGTGCGCGGTCGCAGATGACCGCCGATCTCGCCGAGCATCTGACATACGAGACGAGCGTCAACGTCGTGGAAGGCTTCGAGGGACCGCCGGACGATACCGGTCGACGCGGTACCGTTTGCGGATGGCAGGCCGAGAATCTGCCGATACGACAGGTGTAACCGGGCGAGACGATACCACGTGCCGTGATAGCGAAAGATCGCGGATTGCCGCTGCCGACCGGTAGGTTAATCGCCGCTGTCGGGTTCGCGATCCGCGTCGTAGAGAATCTGAAGCACGGCACACCAAGGGTAACGCGTATCGTAGATATGGCCGCTCGTATCGGCCAACGCACCACGTGCATCCGTCGGCACATGCGTTAGCGTGACGGCATCGTCCACATTGCCGCCGACGATGCTGAGTTCGTGGCCGAACGGTGGTCCGTTCTGATTGACGGCCGTGACGATGCCGCAATGCGCCGGAAAGCCATAGCTGGTGGGCAGCATCGAGAACGTCACGGATTTGCTGTGGCCGCGCCCGACGCATAGCAGGTCGCCCATTTGCGGCACATATGTCGCCGGGTCCTGAGCGCGTACACCGCTGGCCTGTCCGGACGCGGCGGCGTTGATGTATGTCGCGTGGTTCGGCGAATATGGGAAACGTTCATTGGCGCCGGCAATACGCATGACGTAGGAGATGAACGCGGCGGACCATGCATAATGCCCGTCATGCACCGGGTCGAAGCGCTGGCCGTCGGCGTCCTGCTTGCCGGTCCATGAGACTTCCGTCTCATACGGATCCTGCCCGATCCACCAGTATTCGCCGATGCGCTGCCACAGACCCGGAATGCGCTCCGGCTTGAGTGCTGCATAAGCGGCGTCGGGACGCTGCTCCGGATCGTCGTCATCGACAGGGCTGCCAAACATCCGCCATTCTCGAAGCGCGATGGCGGCGGCGTCCTGTCGATTAAATGGCTCGAAATTCCGGGAAGCGAAGTCCGGCACGTGGCTGTCATAGCCGACCGGCCCTACACGCCCGCTCGCATATTGGGCCGTGGGCGTCTGGGCAGGCCGCGCAGAGGGGTGAGGCGTATCGGCACATCCGCCAAGAAACGCCGACACGCAGACCGTCGCAAGGCACCACTGGGCAACATGGCGTCGAAACGCGGTATTTTTCCTCACCAAACACGCCTCGGCCACCATGCTGCTCGTTCCAGTCCCCTGATTTCCCGCAAGAATCGGGATGTGTCATTCAATGACGAGATAGGACCGAGCAACGCGCCGTGGTCAAGCCCGCGCCTGTTCCGGGAACAGGCCGGCCAGTCCTTCGGCCGTGGCGGCACAGGGACCGCGCTCCGTCAGGAGACCGGTCACAAGCCGCGCGGGTGTGACGTCGAAGGCCGGATTGGCAGCTTGGGTGGTCTTGGGCGTTACGCGCAGTCTTGCCGGGCGATCCTGTTCATTGAGGCCATGAACGAACGTCACTTCCTCGGCGGAGCGCTCCTCGATCGGGATTTCCTGCATGCCATCCCGCACGCGCCAGTCGATCGTGGAGGAAGGAAGGGCAACCCAGAACGGCACATTGTTATCGTGCGCGGCCAATGCCTTGAGATAGGTGCCGATCTTGTTGGCGACATCGCCCTGCCGCGTGACGCGGTCGGTCCCGACAATCACGCAGTCAACATTGCCATGCTGCATAAGGTGGCCGCCGGCATTGTCGGCCACCAGCGTATGCGGCACGCCATGCGCCCCGAGTTCCCACGCCGTCAGCAGGGCGCCCTGATTGCGCGGGCGCGTTTCGTCGACCCAGACATGCACCGGTATCCCCAGATCGTGCGCCATGTAGATCGGGGCCAGCGCGGTGCCCCAGTCCACCGTGGCGATCCAGCCGGCATTGCAATGCGTCAGCAGGTTCAGGCGCTCCTGGCCGGGACGACGCCCGTCCCAGAGTTCCTTGAACAGGGCAAGTCCATGACGACCGATGGCCTCGTTGACCTCCACGTCTTCGTCGCAGATCGCATCCGCTTCACGATAGGCGGCATCTGCCCGTTCGCCAGGCGGAACGGGCTTCAGGTGCGCGACCATTCGCTCAATCGCCCATCGCAGGTTGATGGCCGTCGGACGCGTCTCCACCAGAGCGGCGGCGGCGGCATGCAAACCCTGATCGCTCGGGTCGCGATCCAGGGCGAATGCCAGGCCATAGGCCGCGACCGCACCGATCAGCGGTGCGCCACGCACCTGCATCGAGCGGATGGCATGGGCGACGGCATCCATATCTTTCAGATCAAGGATATCGAGTTCCCAGGGTAATCTGGTCTGGTCGAAGATATGTACGAGACGAGGGTCGGCGGCGTCGCGCCAGACGCTGCGATAGGGCGTTCCGTTGATTTTCATGCGGCCTGTCCGATCTGGGTTCCTGGGGGAATTCGAGAGGAGGATGTGGGACAAATCGTCGTGATGCTCAAGAGGCAGTTGCCATTGCCGTTATGCCGTCCTCCCGCTTATGTTGCGCCCTTACGACGGGGGGAGCGCCAATGAGCGAGCCGGATTGGTTGATTTGTGCCCGTGAGGCTCAGGCAATCGCCCAGACCGGGCTTGCCTACTGCCGCGACGTATACGACCGGGAACGCTACGAGCAGCTTCGGGCGCTGGCCAGTCGGCTGATGGCTGGTTTCGTCAACGCGCCATCGGAGCGAATCGACGATTTCTTTAGGGCCGAACAGGGCTACGCCACGCCGAAAGTCGATGTTCGTACCGCCGTGTTCGACAATCGCGGACGCGTGCTTCTTGTGCGCGAGAAGATCGACGGCGATCGCTGGACGCTTCCGGGCGGCTGGGCCGATGTCAATCTGACGCCGGGCGAGAATGCCCTGAAGGAATTGCGGGAGGAAAGCGGCTATATCGGTGAGATACGCAAGTTGGCCGCTGTATGGGATCGTGGGAAGCAGGGGCATCCCCCGGACCCGTTTTCATGCGTGAAGATGTTTTTCATTGCCGATATCGTGGGCGGTGAACCCATGACAAGCATCGAGACCTCGGCGATCGGCTGGTTCGGGCGTCACGAACTGCCTAAGGCGTTATCCATGGGCCGCGTGCTGCCGCATCAACTGGCCAGAATGTTCGATCATCGCGCGCATCCCGACCTGCCGACCGATTTCGACTGATGCGTGTCCTGACAGTCCTGCCTCGGCGTGAGGGCTACGCCTTCGACCGCGCCGGTGCGATCGCCCTGCTGGTATCGCGCCTGGCGGACGCCGACGATGCTGTCCTGGGATGCCCCGTGGACGGAGACCCGCTGCCGGGCGGGCGGTTCGTCCCGATCGAAGAGGTGGGAGCCCCCTGGTCGTGGCTGTCGGAGAACATGCGTTATCAGGTGGCATGCCAGCGGGCGATACGTCGCCTTCGCCCGGATCTCATCGAGGTTCACAACAAGCCCGCCCTGGCTGCGGCGTTGTCGCGGCAGGCGAAGGTGCATCTCATCCTGCATAACGATCCTCAGGACATGCGTGGCGCACGCTCTCCGGGGCAGCGGGCAGACCTGCTCAAACGCGTCCGGGTGATTACGGTGTCCGACTGGGTGCGAAAACGTTATCTGGACGATCTGGACGACGCACCTGTGACCGTTATGCCCAACTGCCTCGATCTGTCGGCGTTGCCGCCAAGACTGACACAGCGCAAGCCGACGGTACTTTTCGTCGGTCGCATGGTGGCGGACAAGGGGGCGGATGCCTTCGTTCGCGCCTGGGCTTCGGTCGCGGGGCATGCTCCGGACTGGAAGGCGGTGATGATCGGCGCGGACCGTTTTCGTTTCAATTCGCCACGGACGACATTCATCGACCGGGTCGAGGCGCAGGCGGACGCCGTGGGAATCATCCATACCGGCTATCAGACGCACGCCCAGGTGCTGGCCGCGATGGCGGAGGCTGCCATCGTCGTCGTGCCGAGCCGCTGGCCGGAACCGTTCGGTCTGACGGCTCTGGAAGCGATGGCCAGTGGTGCGGCGGTCATCTCGTCACCCTATGGCGGCCTGCCGGAGACGGTCGGGGATGCGGCGTTGCGCGCGCGACCTGACGTGGCGGGTGAACTCGAAAGCGCGATGCTGCGATTGATCGGCAACGACGCCGAACGTGAGGAACTCAGTCGTCTCGGCCTTGAGCGGGCACGCGGCTTCGACGTGCCGGCAGCACGCCAGCGGTTGATGACATTGCGACGGCAGACCGTGTCAGGCGATCTCGGAATTTGACGTCGACAAGGTGGCATCGGGGCCGAAGATACTGTCAGGCGGCGGCATAAACTGCGCCCGTTCATCGATAACCTCGGCCGTCAGGGACGGTAAGAGCGGAATTTCCGCCAGAATCCGCACATGCCCGAAGCGTTCGATCATCGCCCGGTTGCCGGGATTGGGCGCGCCGTTCAGGACGACGCCTGCAATCGGGATTGCGCGGGCACGCAGGGCTTCGATGCTGAGCAGGGTGTGGTTGATGGTTCCCAGACCGCTGCGTGCGACCAGTACCACGGGCATGCCGTAAAGCGCGATGAGGTCGATCAGCATCCAGTCATCCGTCACGGGGACCAGCAATCCGCCGGCACCCTCGACCACGAGGGGCGTCGTGTCGCTGCACGATGGCAGCGAAAATCGCGCAGGATCGATAGTGATCCGTTCCATCTCCGCCGCTGCAAGCGGAGAAAGGGGAGCCTGCAAGGCATAGGCGGAGGGCGACATGCGGTTGTCCGAAAGCCTTGCCAGCGACCTGACTGTCGGTGCGTCGCCGTCTTCTTCCGCCAGACCGGTTTGCAGCGGTTTCCAGTAATTGGCGTGCCATGCGCGAACCAGGCAGGCGCTGGTCAACGTCTTGCCGACGCCGGTATCGGTGCCGGTAACGAATACGCCCTTGGGTATGTGGCGCTCGAAATCACCGAACGCAATCTTGTACGTGACTCCAGACATCGTGCTGTCGAACCGCCGGATCACGCGACGCAGGGCGATGCCCGCGGACCGGCTGTGGAGAGCCGGCGTGGTTGCGCCGATGTCGCGCAATTCGCGCAGGAAGGTCATTCCATCGGCGGGTGTATCCCTTAGGTCCACAACATCCCATTTGCCGTGACCGTTGACCGGCCAGTCCGAAGCCAGGGCATCCGGTTCAGGATACGTGGGAAAACCGCAGGGAACGCGCTCGGTGTCGCAGGCTTTACGCCACTCGTCGAAGCTGCCGCGTGCCAGCGTCGTGACCATCAGGCGACCGGCTGCGGAAAGCTGGCTTGCCAGACGCGCGAGACCGAGCGCCCTGTCAGTGAACCACTGGAGGCAGAGGCTTGAACAGATCAGGTCAAAGCGCCCGTCGGGTTTCGGTCGCTGCGCGTCCATCACCTCGAAGCGCACATTGGGCACATGGAGACGGCTCTGCGCGCGGCGGATCATGCCGGGTGCGATATCGGTTGCCACGATTTCGGCATGGGGAAACAGCCGGACGAGTTCCGCTGTCAAGAAGCCCGTACCGCAGCCGAATTCCAGAATTCGTTTCGGCGACTTGCCGCAGAAAATTCGCCGGATACGGTCTGCAAGTTCCATGGCACAACGCTTCTGGATACGTGCGGCGGTATCATAGCCGGACGCTTCGTCGAAACGCTGTGCGATGTCGGACAGACCGGCTGCGTTCACGATATCCGCTCCACACATTCCCGAATAAATGCGGCTGTGGAGCAGGGGCGTTCGATCGGCAGAAGATGACCGCCCGGCACGACTGCGCCGAAACTCTCTTCCGGAAAGCTGGCGCGCGCGACGACCGGGGACAGAAGCGGATCGTCCGCGCCCGCCAGCCAGGCCAGTCGTGCGCTTCGACGTCTTGCGTCTTCGCGCCTGTCGTCGGTCAGCAGACGATCCAGCCCTTCGGCCAGACGCTCGACATTCGGTTCGCCGGTCCAGCCTTCCGTGGCGTGGATGCGCGCGCGAAAATCGGCGAGGACGCCAAGTGGTGCCTTGCCGATCTGCCGACGCATCCGTGTCAGGATCTTGCCCGGAACGCCGTCCGGAAAATCCTCGCTCTGTGCAAAGCGCGCAAACCCGTTCAGGGCGATGATTCCGGCGCAGTGGTCGGTGACATGGTCCAGAAGCCATAGCGAACCGGCGGAATGTCCGACAGCAATATAGGGCTCATCGGGCAGATCGAGCTGGATCTCGCCGCCGAAATAACCGAAATCCAGACAAAGCGGATCATCCGGCTGCAACTCGTCCAGCAACGGCTGCCAGAACCGATGGTCGAAACCCCAGCCATGCACGAAAACATATCTCACAAACTGACCTCTTTCGTCGCGGCAATCACTTCCCGCGCCAGAATATCGATATCTTCCGGCTCATGTACCGCGCTCAGTGCAAGGCGCAACCGCGCCTCGTTCCGCGGCACGGTGGGTGGTCGGATCGCAATCGCAAGGATGCCGCGCGTGGCGAGCCGCTGTGCGATATCGACGGCCCTCTGCGCGTCGCCAAGGATGACGGGGATGATCTGCGTCGTCGAACGCCCCGTATCGAGGCCCGCATCGCGCAGCATCAGGCGAAGGCGCTCCGCCGAGGCTGCCAGTTTCGCGCGCTCGCCGTCCATTCCAGCAGCCAGTTCCAGAGCCGCATCCATCGCGCCGAGCATCGGAGGGGAAGGGGCGGTGCTATATACGAAGCCCGACGCGGTATTGATCAGATAATCGCAAAGTGCCTGTGACCCCGCAATATAGGCACCCATGCCGCCGAGCGCCTTGCTGAAGGTGCCCATCGCCAGATCCACCTGATGGCCGGCGGAAAGTCCCGCGCCGCCGGGGCCGAGAACACCCGTCGCATGCGCCTCGTCAAGATAGAGGAAAGCATCGTGCCGTGAGGCCAGGGCGCGCAGGGCGCCGACATCGGCCCGATCGCCGTCCATCGAGAAAACGCTCTCCGTCAGGATGAAGCGCAGGCCGGGCTTGTCGGCATGGTGTGTCAGAAGATCGTCGAGATGACCGAGATCGTTATGGCGGAAGCGAATCTGCCGTATCCCGGCGGCTTGGCAGCCATGATGGAGGCTGGCGTGATTGAGCCGGTCCGTGAAGACAAGCGCGGGATGACCGGTCCGGCTTCTGGAAAGTTCGAACAGGGCAGGCAGCACGGCAGCGTTCGCCTGCCAACCGGACGCGAAGATCAGGGCCGCTTCCGTGCCTTTGAAGCGGGCGAGACGGGCTTCGACAGCCCCATGGAGATCGAGCGTCCCGCTCACGAGACGCGATGCCCTTGAGCCCGTGCCATATCGTTGGGCCCAGTCTGCCGCCCGTGTCCGAAGCACCGGATGAAGGGACAGGCCGAGATAATCGTTGGACGAGAAGTCTCGTAAAACCTGGCCGTCACGATGCAGACGGCTGGTGTCGGCGACCGTGCGCGTAACCGGATTGAGGCGACGGCGAAGGGCGCGGTCACCAAGATCGTCGAGTGCCTGCTGGAAAAAAGGATCGAAGCGCGTCATGAGGAGGTCGTCCCTGCCGGATCGACCGCGAACGGTCAACCGGTCTCCTGTTGTTCGTCTGGCGGAGAAAAGCATTGTCCAGTCCCATGGCCGCTGAGGGCCTGTCCAATATCTGGCTGCCTTATACGCAGATGCGAACGGCGCCGATGCCGCAGACGGCGAAGCGAACGGAAGGCTCCGTCATCGAACTGGCCGATGGCCGGCGGCTGATCGACGGCATCGCCTCGTGGTGGACGGCCTGCCATGGCTATAACCATCCGCACATCCACGATGCCGTATCGCGGCAACTGCGTGAAATGCCGCATGTCATGTTCGGCGGCCTCGTTCATGCTCCGGCACTCGATCTGGCGTCGCGGCTTGCGCGACTTCTGCCCGGCGATCTGGAGCGGGTCTTCTTCACCGATTCCGGTTCCGTGGCCGTCGAGGTGGCGATCAAGATGGCGGTGCAATACTGGATCAACAAGGGGCAGCGGGGACGCACGCGCCTTCTGTCTTTTCGTGGCGGCTATCATGGCGATACGCTCGGCACCATGGCCATCTGCGATCCGGAGGAGGGCATGCACGCGATGTTCGCGGGCGCGCTGCCGGAGCAGATCCTGGCAGACCTGCCCGACGACGATGCAAGTTTCACGGCCCTCGACAAGATCATCGCCGACCATCGCCACGAACTGGCGGCCATCGTTGTCGAACCACTGGTGCAGGGCGCTGGTGGCATGGTTTTTCACGCGCCGGAGACTCTGCGACGGCTCCGTACGCTGGCGGACAGGTACGGCCTGCTGCTGATCCTGGATGAGATATTCACGGGCTTTGGGCGCACCGGCAGCATGTTCGCCTGTGAGCAGGCCTCCATCGTTCCGGATATCATCACGCTCTCCAAGGCCCTGACAGGCGGCACGATGGCGCTTGCCGCCACGGTGGCGCGGCGGCACGTCTTCGAGGCATTCTCCTCCGACGATCCCCGGCACGCGCTGATGCATGGTCCAACCTTCATGGCCAATCCGCTGGCCTGCGCGGCGGCCAATGCGTCGCTCGATCTCTTCGAGCGGGAGCCTCGCCTCGACCAGGTCGCGACGATCGGCGACCAGATGCGGCATGAACTGGCGCCATGCCGAGCGTTGCCGTGTGTCCGCGACGTCAGGGTGATGGGGGCAATCGGCGTGGTGCAACTGACGGAGATCGAGAACCTCAATGCGCTGAAGGCGGCATTCCTGAAGGAAAACGTATGGGTCAGGCCATTTCGGGACATCGTTTACCTGACGCCGGCACTGACGATCTCCCGGGACGAACTGTCGCAATTGACGACGGCAATCCACCGTGTGTTGCGATAAGCCTTCCAACTGGTTGACGATCTTTAAGAAAACCGATGCTGCAGCGAGCTGAATCAGTCGTTTTACTGGTGGGATGCCGAAGCCAATTCTGCCGCCCCCACTTCGACGTCTTCTCTGTCATGGCCTGACGATCGCCTGCCTCGGCACGTCGATCGCGGGAACCACTTGGGCGGCATCGACGACACGCGACCCCGTCGCTTCATTGTCGCGCGGTGATGCGGCCCTCATCGGTGATCTGGAACGCAGGACATTCGACTGGTTCTGGCAATCGGCCGATCCGGAAACCGGCCTCATCCCGGATCGGTTTCCGTCGAAGGGCGGGGCGGCGAGTATCGCCAGCGTCGGCTTCGGATTGACGGCTTACGGCATCGGCACGGAGCGTGGTTACGTGTCCCGTCGGGAAGCAACGGCCCGCACGCTCAGGACATTACGGTTCCTCGCGTCGCGCCCTCAAAACGACGGGGTTGACGGGGCCAGCGGATATCACGGTTTCTATTATCATTTTCTCAACGCCCGGACCGGGACGCGCTTCGCCCACTGGTCCGAACTGTCCAGTGTCGATACCGCGCTGCTGATGAGCGGCGTTCTCTTCGCTCAATCGTATTTCGATCGTAAAAATGCTGACGAAGCGGAAATCCGTCGTCTCGCCGACATGCTTTATCGTCGCGTCGACTGGCCATGGATGCGTGCGCATGGACCGTGGCTGGACATGGGATGGACGCCATCCGGGCATTTCATTCAGAGCGACTGGAAAGGATACAACGAAGGGCTGATCATTTATCTACAGGCGCTGGGTTCACCAAGCCATCCGTTGTCCGCATCCACATGGGCAGCATGGACCAAGACTTACGATACGCAGTGGGGCACATTCCAGGGCAGGACGCTCCTCAATTTCGCGCCGCTTTTCGGCCATCAATACAGCGAGTCCTGGGTTGATTTCCGGGGTATTCAGGACGACTGGGGCCGCACGCATCATGTGGATTATTTCCAGAACAGTCGTAACGCCGTCTATGCACAGCGTGCCTATGCGCAAGCCAATCCAAGTTCTTGGAAAGACTACGGCGCCAATATCTGGGGTCTGACCGCCTGCGATGGGCCGGGTGATGCGCAAGTCGCCGTTGACGGCCGGTCACGGCATTTTCTGGCCTACAGTGCGCGCGGCGCCGGTCGTGACTACGTTCTGGACGACGGCACCATCGCACCGACAGCCGCAGGAGGGTCCATCGCATTCGCACCGGAGATCGTCGTGCCTGCCTTGCAGGAGATGCGCAGGCGATATGGGGACAGAATTTACAACCAGTATGGATTTGTGGATGCCTTCAATCCGTCCTTTCGTCGTGACGGACATTATTGGGCAGACGACCAGCAGTTGGGTATCGACCAGGGGCCGATCCTTCTGATGACGGAGAACTGGCGAAGCGGTCTGGTGTGGAAGATCATGAAACGAAACCGCTACATCCGTGCCGGGTTGCAGCGGGCGGGTTTCGAGGGCGGCTGGCTTCAGAAGCCGGTCCCCGTTTCCACGGTGATGGCAAATGCGGAAACAGGGGAACGTCATGACTGAGCGGACGGCGGCAGTTAGCGCCCGCTCGAGAAAGACGCGAAACCCCTGTTGCGATGATGGCAACAGGGGCCAATGCTACCGAGGAAGGTCGCTTACTGTTCCAGCGTCAGGGTAAGACCCTGCGCGCCAGCAGCAAGGCGCGCGCCACGGGTCACGCTCTGCAACTTGAGGCGAACACCATTGCTGTTGCTCAGCACGGCGCCGCCGAGCCCCTTGTCCAGGGTGGCCTCTCCGGAGAGCGCCCCATAGGTGCCGTCGAAATCATGCAGGTTCTTGAGGTTGTAGACGACGGCGCTGGCTTCCACCTTCGAATATCCGACCGCCGCGATATCCGCGCCATTCACCTTGAACTTGTAAGTATGGTGGCCGTACGTCAGACGGCCTTCACCCCAGGTGAATCCCACGCCGACATCGGCGGACTTCACGAGAAGCGTCAAATGGCCAACCGGCGTGCCCATCGCGTCTTCCGCACGGGCAGCACCGGTGCCAGCAAATGAGAGCGCGGTGACGGCGGCAATAGCGACGAAGCGGGAGTAAGAGAACGGCATTAACTCAACCTTTCAGATGAATGCGAGATGACTGCCGCTTCCTAACGCCGAAATGCCGCCGTCGTTGCAGGAGAGATCAGTCGCGTTGTGGCGGCGCCATGAAATCGGGATCGATCGGCTGAGGGACATGCCGCTTCAGGATGGCATCGATCTCCGTCTTGTCGCTATCGCTGAGGGACCACCCCAACGCGTCGTTCACACCATCGATCTGTTCCGGTTTGCGTG
Organism: Neoasaia chiangmaiensis; assembly: GCF_002005465.1. Lineage (NCBI taxonomy): Bacteria > Pseudomonadati > Pseudomonadota > Alphaproteobacteria > Acetobacterales > Acetobacteraceae > Neoasaia > Neoasaia chiangmaiensis. The sequence continues at coordinate 333,605 of NZ_CP014691.1, forward strand.
CGCCCCAGAGCGCAACTGTTGGTCCCTGATCCAGCACCCAGCGGATCGCCAGGGAGAGAACGCTCTTGCCATGTCTGTCGGCGATCTGCTTCAGGTCTTCGACAGCCGCCAGATAGTGGTCGAAATTCGGTTTCTGGAATTTCGGGTCGCTGCTGCGCAGATCGTCCGACGGGAATGTCGTCTCCCGCGTCATCTTGCCGGCCAGTAAGCCGCGACAGAGCGGACCGTAAGCCATCACCACCGCATCATGCGCTTTCGCATAAGGCAGGATTTCACGTTCCGTCGCACGCTCGAAAATATTGTAAGGCGGCTGGATCGTGCTGAGAGGCGCGATTTCGCGAAAGATATCCATTTCCTGAACCGAGAAGTTGCTGACGCCCAGCGCGAGGATCTTGCCTTCCTTGTGCAGTTTCTCGAGTTCACGTGCCGTCTCCTCGATGGGGGTCTTCCCATCCGGCCAATGGACCTGTTCGAGATCTATATGGTCGGTTTTCAGGCGACGAAGCGAATCCTCAACCTCCTTCCGAACACGTGCGGCGCGACTGTCCCGATAGGGCTTGTGATCGTCCGTCCAGGCCAGACCGAGTTTGGTTGCCACGATCGCCTTATCGCGTCTTCCCTCGAGGGCGCGTCCGATCACCTCCTCACTATGCCCAAAGCCATACACGGGCGCGGTGTCGATGAAGTTGATGCCCTCGTCCAAGGCACGGTGGACAGTCTTTATGGCGTTGTCGTCGTCCGGACCGCCCCACATCCATCCGCCGATCGCCCAGGTACCGAGCGCGATGCGGGAGACGGGGCGCGATATGCCTTTGATCGAGATCGTGTCGGTACTCAAAGAGAACTCCTTTTCAGTATCTTGCACGGTGCATGAGCATCAAATGCCTGTAATGCGGATCGGTTGCGTTCCGGCGGGGAGGAAGGCTTGCCATACGGTGCGCGCTGCCGCATGTGCACGGCTCATGCATGCTATGAAAATCCAGCCTCCTATCGTCGATCGACTTGGTCAGGCAGCGACGCTGGCCTTGCCACTGTTTCTGACGCACGGACGCGGTCTGGCCGAAGTGACGATGGATCTTCTCTCGGTCCTGTTCATGATACGATGCGTCGTCAGGCAGGACTGGTGCTGGAGCCGCCAGTCGTGGTTCGTCGTATCTCTGGCATGGTGGGGATGGCAGGTGTTCTGTTCATTGCCGGTTACACCATTCGGCATTGGCGGCGTGCCAGCCTTTGGGCAGGCACTCCTGGCGATACGATTCCTGATGATGGCCGCCGCAATGCAGAACTGGACACTGCGCGATGCCGTCACGCGGCTATGGATGCGCAGGATTCTCGTGATTTGCGGATGCTATATCGCCATGCAGATCGTCGTTCAGGCGATCTTCGGTCATAATCTGTTCGGCGTGCCGCGTTTTCCAGACGGCACACTGACCGGCCCCTATGCGCATCCCCGCGCGGCGGCGCCGCTTTCCCGATTGCTGCTGCCCATCCTGATGCTTGCCTGTGCCGATGTGCTTCGCCGCACCGGCGGACATGGCTGGCGCAGCCTGGGCGGAATGGGCGCTGTGGTCGTCGCGGGCGTTGCGGTCATGGTGCTTGCGGGGCAGCGTATTCCTTTCGCATTGACCCTGCTTGGCCTGTTCATCTGCGCGGCCTTGTTCCGGCCGATGCGTCCCGCAGCGTTGCTTGCGGGACTTCTCCTGCCGGTGATCGTGACACTGGTGCGTGTTTTCTCACCGGGCAGTTTCCAGCATCTTGTCATCCTGGCGCATCGGCAACTCATGCATTTCGGGCAATCGTCCTATGGCGCGATCTTCACGCGCGCCTGGGTCATGGCCGCCGACAATCCGATTACCGGGCTGGGCTATGATGCATTCCGGCATGGCTGCGGCAACCCGCGCTATTTTCACGGTCTGTCATGGCTGAACGCGACGCCCGATGGTGGCGGGGCGGCGATCTGCGTCCAGCATGCGCATAACCATTATCTTCAGGCGCTGACGAACGGCGGCGTTCCGGAGTTGATGCTGTTCGTCGCCATGGTCCTTGCCTGGCTCGCAACGATCCTGCCGCGCAACGCGCATGCGTCGGATCGGAACAGTGCCTGGCGCATCGGGCTGTTCGCGGCCGTCTTCATTCAGGAATGGCCCATCGCATCCAGCAGCGATCTGCTCAACCTGCCTCTCGGTGGATGGGCGTTTCTGCTGCTTGGCGTGGCATTGGCCGAAACGAGGCCCCCTGTCACATGCGAGAAGACGCGCCTATATCCTGAGCCAAACACATCTTCCGTGACATAAGGATCGTGCATGTCCGAGACGACCACCAAAGCGCCGGTAACGGTGCTCACCGGCTTTCTGGGTGCCGGGAAAACCACGCTGCTCAATCATATCCTGTCGGCCGAACATGGGCGAAAATACGCCGTGCTGGTCAACGAGTTCGGTGAACTCGGCGTCGATGGCGATCTGGTCGTGGATGCGGACGAGGAGGTTTTCGAGACCAATAACGGATGCATCTGCTGCACCGTGCGCGGCGACCTGATCCGCATTCTCGGTAGCCTTCTGCGTCGCCGGAACAAGTTCGACGGGATCATCGTGGAGACTACCGGACTCGCCGATCCCGCGCCCGTGGCGCAGACTTTCTTCGTGGATGAAACGTTGCGTGAAAAAGCGCGGCTGGATGCTGTCGTGACCGTGGTGGACGCGTACAATATCCTTCAGACGCTGGATGAAAGTCATGAGGCGGTCAATCAGATCGCCTTTGCGGACGTCATCGTGCTGAACAAGATCGATCTGGTCGATGCAGCAAGGATCGAGGAGATCCAGGCCCGAATTCGCAAGATCAATGCCAGCGTCCAGATCCATCCGGTCAACCGCGGCGATATCGCCATGAGCGATATCCTCGACCGTGGCGGTTTCGACCTGAAACGCGCCCTGGCGACGATGCCGGACTTTCTCGAAAACAGCGACCACAGCCATGAGGAGGGCGTCACTAGCATGTCGTTCTCGGTTAACGAGCCGCTTGACGAGGCACGTTTCCAGGCCTGGATCGGGGCGATCCTGCAGGAGCAGGGACCGGATATCCTTCGTTCGAAAGGCATTCTGAATTTCGAGGGACAGAAAGACCGCTTTGCCTTCCAGGCCGTCCATATGATGGCGGACGGCGATTATATCGGCCCGTGGAAGGACGATGAACCGCGCGTCTCGCGGCTCGTGTTCATCGGTCGAAATCTCAACCGGCCGCAGCTTCGCCGGGGCTTCGAAAGCTGCCGCGCAGCATGAGCGGGATTGTCGAACTCCTGGTCTCGCGCGGCGCGGAACGCCGTGTCGACGTGCCCATAAGCGCAGTCGCCTGTTCGCGTGACGGTCAGACCTTCGCTGTCGGAACCGTGGAGGGGGAAATCTATCTGATTTCCGTCGCGGTTCTGCGACAACCGGAAGCATGGCAGCGCGTGGAAGCGCATGACGGCGCGGTACTTTCCCTCGTGGCCGATACAGGCAGTGGCGGTTTTCTGAGTGGTGGTGAGGACAACCGGCTTGTCCGCACGGCGGCTGACGGCGCGACGACCGAACTTCATAAGGGCCGGCGCTGGGTCGAGCACGTCGCAAGCACGTCGACGACCATTGCTTTCTCCGTCGGCAAACAACTGGAACTTCGCGACGCTTCCGGTGAAAAGACCCTGAAGGGGCTGGATCACCCTTCGTCGGTTACGGGTATCGTTTTCGATGCCAAGGGCAAGCGTGTCGCTGCATCGCACTATAACGGTGTTTCGATGTGGTATGTGCAGGCGAAGGTCGACAACGTGCGCCCGCTTGAATGGAAAGGTAGCCATATTGGCCTTGCCATTCATCCCGGCGGGGAGGCGCTGGTCAGTTCCATGCAGGAGAACGATCTGCATGGCTGGCGTCTGTCAGATGGCCACAACATGCGGATGAGCGGCTATCCGCGACAGGTCGCGTCCATGGATTTCACGCGAAACGGTCGATGGCTCGCGACGTCGGGTGCGGACTCGGTTGTCATGTGGCCGTTCTTCGGCGGGGGACCGATGGGCAAACCGCCATCCGAGCTTGCAAGGTTGCCCGGTGTTTTCTGCTCGCGGGTCAAGGCCCATCCGAAGCACGACATGGTTGCGGCCGGTTTCGAAGACGGCACGGTGTTGCTGGCCGATACCGGATCGGAGCGCGTTCTGCCTGTCTGCATGGAAGGACGGGGCAAGATTACCGGGCTCACCTTCAGCCCGCAGGGCGGCTACATGGTTTTCGGCACCGAGGACGGCGCGATCGGGGCGATCGATCTGTCTTCCACGGGTTAATGGCCAGACCCGGCGACAGGATTGTCGCCGGGTCCATGGAATTCTCATTCAGTCTCCATGTGATGCCAGCCATTGCCGGGTCTGTGTCTGAATGCGTTCCGCGACGGCTGTTCGCGCACCAATAGCGTCCAGCGCGCGGGCCGTAGCAATCCGGGCGCCCGTGGTTTTCTGCGAAGCCGGATCGTTCTTCAGTTGCTCTGCGATTGCGGGATTCGACGTTGCGCGGGCGACGCCGGCCAAGAGCCCATCCTGCGACCATGGCGCGAGATGTGCGCGTATTTCGCTTTCGTGCTTCTTGACCAGTTGCCAGACCAGGTCCGGATTGCCGCTCTCTGCCGCAATCGCCGAGAGCGCCATGGCGATGCGCCCATCCGGAATGGCGCCGCTATACGTCAGTTCCACATTACGTTCGATCAAGGCAGGGTCCGTTACGTGCGCGAGTGCGTTGAACAGACGCAGCTTCATCTCCGTGCTCTGCGCGTTCCGGACTTTTGTCGCCAGGAAGTCGTACGTGGCATCGTCGGCATGGCGTGCGGCAATCCCCGTGACGGGCGCTACCAGATTCGCGCGCAGGGATGCGGGATCGGTCTGCCAGGATTTGAAGCGCCGTTGTGCCTCGGCAATGACGGACGGGTCTTCCAGTTCCCCCAGTTCAGCGATCACGGACGGACGCAGCATGTCGTCCAGCACGCTTTCGCCCGGCTTCGGGTCCCAGCCGAGCCGGTTCATGGTGGGGTTCAGAACGCGCCGCGCGAAATCCTGGAAAGCCGGGCGTGTGGCTTGATGACGCTCGGCATCGTTGATCGTATCGAGACGCTCGATAACATCCTCGAGTACGGCGATATCACGCTCGTTTTCGCCGGGCAGGGCGCTGGTGAGATCGAGATAGACCGAAAGCGTTGCTTCTCCGGCTTCGAACAAGGCATATTGATCGCCAAGCAGGTTGGCTCGATCGACAGGTGCGAACGTGGCGAACGATTTCATCAGCGGTGCCAGGGCACGGGTATCGTAATGGACCCGATAATAACCGCTTTCGCCCAGATCGAACTTCAAAGGCGCCTCACATGACGGCACGGTCATCGTCGCAGGCTGTGCGCCAAGAACAAGCTTTCGGGTTTCCAGACCAGGGCCGCCGGCAATGACCGGCACGTTCCAGCGTAGTGCGCGAGGATGGGGATCGTGAATCGCGAAGCGGCTTTGCGTCAGCGTATAGACACCTTTGCCGCTCTGGCATGTAAGCGCGACATTGATCTGGGGAATGCCGGGCTGTTCGACGAAACTGCGTGCGACGCGACCGACATCCTGCCCTGATGACCGAGCCAGGGCGTCCCACAGGTCCTGACTGGTCGTGTTGTTATAGGCGTGGGATTTCATGTAGATGCGCATGCCGTCCCGGAACGTATCCTCGCCGAGCCAGCCTTCGAGCATGCGGATGACGAGTTCACCCTTGCCATAGCTGATGCTGTCGAAAGCGGAGTTCGCTTCGCTGACATTGTGGATGACCTGCTGGATGGGATGTGTCGTCGGCAAGGCATCCATCGCCATCGTGTGTTCGCGAGCGTCATGCTGACGCGGCCAGATGTCCCAGTCCGGATTCATCTTGTCGGTGGCCTTGATCTCCATCCAGCTCGCAAAGCCTTCGTTCAACCAGATGTTGTCCCACCAGCCCATCGTCACGAGATCGCCGGACCATTGATGGGCCATCTCGTGCGCCACGACTTCATAGATGAGTTCGCGCGTGTGTGGCGTGCTGTTGTGCGGATCGAAAAGAAGGACGTTGTCGATATAGGTCAGGGCACCCCAGTTCTCCATTGCGCCAGCCTGGTAATTGCCGGGTATGGCGATCATGTCCATCTTCGGGAGCGGATATTTCGTGCCGAAATACGTGTTGTAGTAAGGCAGGATCTTTTCCGCGGCCCCGAGGGCGTATCTTCCCTGCTCCTGCAATCCGGTTGGCGCGTAAACGCCGATTGGCGTTCCATCTCCATTGCCGTGAACGGCTGACATGTCCCCTGCCACAAGCGCCAGCAGATAGGTCGACATGCGGGGCGTGGTCTGGAACGACACGCGCTTGGCGTCCGGTCCGGCTGCTGTCGTGGCTGTCACGGGCATGTTGCTGACAGCGACGTCTTTGGATGGCAGGGTGACGTTCAGCTGGAAGGTTGCCTTGAATGCCGGCTCGTCCCAGCCGGGAAACATCCGGCGCGCGTCTGCCACCTCGAATTGCGTGACGAGCATACGCCTTGGTTTGCCGTCGGGAGACTTATAATCGTCGATATAGATGCCATTCGGCGTTTCGATAATCGGTCCGGTATAGTCGATGGCCAGCGTGTGGTGGCCGGCAGGCACGGGCTGTGCGAATGTCAGCGTGGCAGTCTGCGCGTCATCGTCCTGCCTGATCGCGGCGACCATGCCGTTATCAAGTCTGGCGCTGGAAAGCTTGAGACCGGCCTGATTGAGCGTTACGCTTCTGGAGGGCGAAGCGACGTCCAGTGAAATCGTCTCCTTTCCGCGCAAGCTCAGACGGTTCAGGTCCGTCGTGATATCGATCATATAGGCTGTCGGGATAACATTTTTCGGAAGTTCGCCCGGTGCCGAAGCAAAAGAAAAAGGAGCCTCCGCGAAAGCCGACGCGGTAAAGGGAAGCCCGGCCATGAGCGTGGTGAGGGCCAATAATCGGCGCATTCTGAACAAATCCTTGTCTGGTCGGCGAGTCGGCCGCGCGTATATCGCGATGACCGCCTGATATTGATACGATGACATATCGATGGCATGAGGCAAAGGCACTCAGTCCGCCCGTAGGTATTTCCCGAAAAGGAAAATATTTACAAGTATTATACAATTTATATGAAGAATATGTATTTCATTTCATTATGAAAACGCGGGTTTGATTACTGAATAATTGCGGTGGATAGATGTAATCGCGCTTGATCGAACGCCATTTCCTTACGTTCGACGGCTGTCTTTCTCATCCGGCAGGAGAACGGTGCCTCTCATGCGACTGCACGCGATTCATCCCGGCGCGCTCACATACAGAGATGGTCCTTCGGCTGGAACCGCTGGGCGCGAACTCGTCGCGGACGCCGCGCATGCCACGGGTCATGGTGTTCGGATCGTTGACCTCCAGATCGAGACCCACCGGGACTTATGGCGGATGATGGAGGATTTCCAACCGTCTGAACATACGAGACTATCGCCTGTTCGATATCCAGCATGTGGTCATGCCGGCATGCGTCCCACGTCACGAATTTTATGAGAAACCGGTCAAGGCGCAGCAGGTGCTGAACATGCAACACATGGGACTCGCCGCTCTAAAAGATGCGAGCGGCATTGCCGCACACCTGGCCGCCAAAGGTCAGACGAATTTCCCGAATATGCTGTGGAAGTTCAATACCGTCTTCAATTCGAAGCTACAAATCGCTGATTACGCCCGCACACCCCATTACGAGATGGCAGTGCAGCCGGAGGCCATGACGCAGATTAAGCGGAAAAAACTTTATATCCATGCTCCGGCAGGACGACGCAGGCGTTCGATCGACGATGTGACGGAGAAATTTGTCGATGAGACCCGGGCGGCATCCTGATTCTCCGAGGTGTGATACTCACCCAGGCCAGGACTTGAGCGACACGACATTGCCGCCCGATGGCTCGTCATTCGTTGCGGATGTCGAGGCTGAGTCCTGCAGGATGCCAACGATCCGTCGTATGAGATTATCGCGAGAGAAGGGCTTGCCGATCAGGTTCACACCGTCATCAAGACGACCGTGATGAACGATGGAATTCTCGGTGTAACCGGACATATAGAGCACCGGCACATCGGGGCGAAGAGCGGCAACCCGCTGCGCCAGATCACGTCCGCGCAGTTCGCCGGGCAGCATCACGTCGGTCAGAAGGAGGTCGATCTCCCCGATATGGGTGCCGAGGAGGCGCAATCCTTCCTCGCCGTCCGCGGCACTGATGACCTTGAAACCGAAATCTTTCAGAATGGCGATCGTCACCTCGCGGACGGCGGCTTCGTCCTCCACGACCAGGATCGTCGCCGCAGATGACGGCATGACAACCGGCTCGATGGACTGCGTCGATGTCGCCTGCGCTTCTTCGATGGAACGGGGTAAATATAGTCTTACCGTCGTGCCGGCATCGACCTCGGAATAGATTTTGACGTGGCCGCCGCTTTGCTTGACGAAGCCGAAGACCATGGCCAGTCCGAGACCCGTTCCCTTGCCTTCGGCCTTGGTGGTGTAAAACGGTTCAAACACACGGCTGACGATTTCCGGTCGCATGCCGTGGCCGGTATCCGATACGGCGACCATCGTATAATCGCCGGGCGTCACCTCCGAATGCAAACGCGCATATTCTTCGTCCAGAACGACATTCGCGGTCTCGATCGTCAGACGACCGCCGTCAGGCATGGCATCACGGGCGTTCAATGCGAGGTTGAGCACGGCGTTTTCGAGCTGCGCGGCATCGGCCATTGCGGGCCAGAGACCGGCACGTTCGACATAGCGGATATCAATATGCTCGCCGAGTGTCCGGGTCAGCAAGGGCACGAGATCGGGCAAGGCTGTTGCAAGATCGATCGGCTTTGGCGACAGCGGTTGCTTCCGCGCGAAAGCCAGCAACTGTGCCGTCAGGGTCGCGCCGCGCCTGGCGGCCCATGAGGCGCGTTCGATCTTCTTTTGCAGATCGGGCGCGTTCGCCAGCTTGCTGTTCACGAGCTCCAGATTGCCCAGAACAACCGTCAAGAGGTTGTTGAAGTCGTGCGCGATACCGCCGGTCAACTGGCCTATGGCTTGCATCTTCTGCGACTCCCGCAGAACAGCCTCGGCCTGGGCGCGTTTCGTCATGTCCGTCAGCGTCAGGATAAATCCGCCATCCGGCATTGGCGAACGTCGGATCTCGACCTGGCTGCCGTCGCTGCAATGGCGGCTGTAGACGATGGACTCGTTTCGCTTGGGACGGGAGAGGCGCAATTGCGCTTCAGTTTCCAGAAATTCCCCTTCCGACTCAGCCAGGTAGTCGACAAGCGTCGTGTAGGATGTCCCATTCCGAACTAGGGCTTTGGGTAATTTCAGCAACGACTGGAAGCAGGCATTCCAGTTCACCAACTGCCGGCTTGGGGAAAAAACGCCGACGCCTTGCGTCAGGCTGTCGAGCGATGCCCGCAGCTGGGAGGCAACCTGACGCTGCTGTGCTTCGAGCACATAGGCATTCGACCACGCCCGGTTCAACATGCGCGCGGCCCAGACCAGCGCGATGGCGGCAAGGACTATACCGCTGATTACCAGCCAGCGCACCCGTATGGCGCGTGTGTCCGCCGTCTGCTGATGCTGTGCCAACACGATATTTTCGTGCTGCGTCATCTTGTCCAGTATGGCGACGATCGCAACCGTATAGTTTCGCCCCGCATCCGTATTGACGGCGGTAAGGGCGGCATCCAGGCCGACTGTGCGTCTGAGCACGATCGTCTGCGCCAGTTCTTCCAGTTTTTTCTGCAGGATGGGGTCGAGTGCCGCAATGCTGTCGCGTTCGATGCTATCGTCGTTCGCCAGTCTCTGTAGCTTGCCCGCAAGGCGGGTTACGTGTGCGATGGAAGAATTGTAGGGGGAGAGATAGGTGTCGCGGCCAGTCAGAAGATAGCCACGCTGTCCCGTCTCCGCATCGCGGAGCGCGATATTCAGATCCTTGATCGTCAGCAGCACGTCATTGGCGCGCTGCGTCCATAATCGCGCCGAGCGCGCCATGTCGATCTGATTCCACGTGGCACCACCGACCAAAGCGAGGACCGCGATCAACATGATGAGCACGGTCAGATTGGCGCGTGCGACAAGGTGTTTCGTCATACTACTCAGGGAACCTAGCAGAAATCCGAACATCGGATTCGGAATGAACGTGTAATCGCATCCGCAGCGACATATCTAGGACGCCTTATCGCACAACGACCGCAAAATGCGTTCAAAATTCGCCACCGGCCCCGAAGAAGGCCGATTGTGGAACGCCAGCGCGATCGTCGAGCGTGGCGCAGGTCCGACGATGGGGTGGAACGTCGCGCCTTCCGCATGGATCTGGTCGAGATATGCCGGCACGATACTGACCCCCATACCGGCCGCCACCATCGGAACGGTGGCGGCAATCTGCGGCGCGGATTGTCCCAGTCGCGGCGTGAACCCTGCCTGTTGGCATGCGGCGATGATGGCATCGTAGAACCCGGGGCCGAGTTCGCGCTCGAACAGGATGAAGGGCTCATCAGAAATATCGTTCAGATGCAGGCAGCGTCGTCGCCACTTGTCGTGGCCTTTGGGTAAGGCAATGACCGTGCGCTCCTGCATCAGCGGCACGACGACGATATTCGGATCCGGTGCGGGCGGCCTGATGATGGCGATGTCCACTCGTCTGTCATGCAGGGCCTCACAGAGGGCCGGGGTGTTGCTTTCCTCCAGCGTGATGACGATCTCGGGCCATTTTTCCCGAAAGGCGCGGATGGCATTCGGGATGATCGGCAATAACGAGACGGCGCCCGCCATGCCGACGCGCAGGCGTCCCTGCTCGCCCCGCGCGAGACCACGGGCGAGGGAGAGGAACTCCGCTTCCATGGCGAGTATCGTGCGCGCCTGTTCGATCAGGATGCGGCCCGCTTCGGTTGGCACGGCACCTTGTCTCGAACGGATGAAGAGCACCAGCCCAAGTTCTTTCTCGAATGCCCGTATCTGCTGACTGAGCGGTGGCTGTTCCATATGGAGTTGGAACGCCGCGTGCGTGAAGCTGCCCGCTTCAGCGATGGCAACGATGTATCGGAGGCGGCGAAAATCCATATCCATATCCAATTCATATGGAAAACATCGAATCCATATATTGGACATTCATGTAACCCATGGCCCATTGTCTTTGCAAGATCAGGAAAGGGATGAAACATGGCTTACACCGTCGGGATGTATCTGGCCGAAAGACTGGCGCAGATTGGCCTCAAGCATCATTTTGCGGTGGCAGGAGATTACAATCTTGTCCTGCTGGACCAACTGCTCCTCAACAAGGACATGGAGCAGATTTATTGCTGTAACGAGCTTAATTGCGGGTTCAGTGCAGAGGGATACGCTCGCGCCCAGGGTGCTGCGGCGGCTGTCGTCACGTTCAGTGTCGGCGCGATTTCCGCGATGAATGCGATCGGCGGCGCCTATGCCGAGAACCTGCCCGTTATTCTGATTTCCGGTGCGCCAAATTCGAACGATCACGGTAGTGGCCACGTGCTGCATCATACGATCGGAACAACGGACTATGGCTATCAGCTTGAGATGGTACGTCACCTGACCTGCGCTGCGGAGAGTATTGTCTCGGCTGAGAATGCACCCGCCAAGATCGATCATGTCATCCGCACCGCCCTGCGTGAGCGCAAGCCAGCCTATCTGGAAATCGCCTGCAACGTCGCAGGCGCTGAGTGCGTGCGGCCTGGACCGGTATCCTCTCTGCTGCCGGAAACGCCCTCCGATCTGACAAGCCTGCAGGCGGCACTCGATGCCTCACTGGCCTGGCTGGCACCACGCGACCGGGTTGTCCTGCTGGTGGGCAGCAAGCTCAGAGCCGCTGATGCGCAGGCGGTTTCCGTCGAGTTGGCCGATCGCATGGGCTGCGCGGTGACCATCATGGCTGCCGCGAAAGGTTTCTTTCCCGAAGACCATCCCTGTTATCGCGGTTTGTATTGGGGCGAGGTCAGCTCTCCGGGTGTGCAGGAGCTGGTTGAAAGTGCCGATGGCATCATATGCCTCGCGCCTGTATTCAATGATTATTCGACGGTTGGATGGAACGCCTGGCCAAAGGGTGACAACGTTCTGCTTGCTGAGCCCGATCGCGTTACTGTTGCGGGTCGTAGCTATGAGGGCATTGCCCTGCGTGACTTCATCAAGGGCATGACGGCACGTGCGCTGTCGAAGCCTGTCACCGCTCAAGGCACAACGGCACCGCGTCTCGAACTTGCGCAGGCCAAGGGCGATGCGCCGCTGACCAATGACGAGATGACACGTCAGATTCAGGCGCTGCTCAACAGGGACACGACGTTGACCGCTGAAACCGGCGACTCATGGTTCAACGCGACACGCATGAACCTGCCCGGTGGGGCGCGGGTCGAACTGGAAATGCAGTGGGGACATATCGGTTGGTCGGTTCCATCGGCATTCGGCAATGCCATGGGCTCGCAGGATAGACGCCATGTCCTGATGGTCGGTGACGGATCCTTCCAACTGACCGCGCAGGAAGTCGCTCAGATGATCCGTTACGAGCTGCCGGTGATCATTTTTCTTGTAAACAATCGTGGCTACGTCATTGAAATTGCAATTCATGACGGCCCCTATAACTACATCAAGAACTGGGACTACGCCGGGCTGATCGCGGCATTCAACGCTGGCGAGGGCCATGGGCTTGGGCTGCATGCGAAAACAGGAGACGAACTCCAGGACGCTATAGAGAAGGCGGTCGCAAACAAGCGCGGGCCGACATTGATCGAATGCTCTATCGCACGCGATGATTGCACAAGCGAACTGGTGAACTGGGGTAAGCGGGTTGCGGCAACGAATTCACGCCGTCCGGCAGCTGATTGAGGAACGGTTAACTCAAGATCGCTGATCGCCAGGGAATAACTCCGGCGATCAGCCGTGTATGCGATGATGACGCGTCGTCGTCGCGTTCTGGCGTCGTGTCGTAACGCGATGCACGGTTGCGTGTGCTGGCTCAGCTGCGGCGATAGCCTGTTCATTGGTATCTGCGGGCTCGGCCTCGGCCACTTCCATGGGTGCCTGTTCGGTATCGGTTGCGGGCGGAAGCGCGGCAATCTTCACGTGCGCCGTACCCGCAGAGAGCATGCCGATCTTCGCTGCCGCGGCATGGGAAAGATCGATGATCCGGCTGTTGAACGGGCCGCGGTCATTGATCGTCACGACGACGGAGCGGCCTGTGTCTTCCGACGTCACCAGTACTTTCGATCCCATTGGCAGGGTCGGGTGCGCAGCGGTCATGCCCTGGGAACTGAACGTGCTCCCGTCGCTGGTCCGATGGCCCAGAAAGCCGCGCCCATACCAGCTTGCAACCCCGTGTTCCGACCAGTTGATCGCATGCCGGCCGGCGTCCACGGCGTGGTGCATTCTTTCGGAAAGCGCCTTGCGTACCGACTCTGCCCAAGGCGTCTGCACCAGAGCCGGTCGCTCTTCAACCGATGCGTCTGTGGCCGCATAAGCACCATGGCTACTGACAGCCGATAGCAGAATTGCAAGCTGGCGAACGCGTTGTCGTGCCGGGCGGAAACCGGCGATGCGTCGTAGGGTTCGGATTTTCAAAGTCTTGGAAATCTGCACTTACGAACCAGCCTTATCGGGACGATACTCCAGATGGGTCCGTTCGCAATCATACGATCCAACCCGACGAAATATCTTCGCTAACACAGTCTGCCGAAATTGTGAAATCCCGACGATCGAAGACCCGTATCTTACGTGCGACTATGGAGAGAATAAGGCGAACTTGATCTGGTCTTCGTTTCATATTCGCAAATAGTAAATGGGATATACCAGATGATCTTTCATCCGGGGATTTTGAGTGCACGAGGCAGTAGACCTCGTGCACTCAAGTATTGACCCATTATCCTTCGATCTGGCCAAAATCCGCAATCCGGCCCAGCGTCCTGGACATATGCGCGAGCAGATGCAGACGATTGATGCGCCTTAGCGGGTCCGAATCGTTGACAGTGACCTTATCGAAGAAACTGTCCAGAGTAGGGCGAAGAGCAGCCACGGCACGCATCGCGTCAGTGAAACGTTCGTCATCAAGCGCGCGCTCCGAGGTTGCCGCGGCCTCATCCAATGCTGCGGACAACGTTCTTTCTTCGTCCTGCGTATAAAGCGACGGATCGGGCGCGCCATCATGTGGCCCGTCCTTCCTGTTTTCAATCCGCAGGATGTTGGCGGCACGTTTCCCGGCAGCCAGCAGATTTCGGCCGTCTTCCGTTTCGACCATGGCCGCGAGGGCTGCCGTGCGGGTCAGAAGGCGGACAAGATCGCCGTCCAGTCCGCCCGCAAGCGTCGCCGAGAGCACATCATGCCGTTCGCCCTCGTTTCGCAACTGGACACGAAGCCGCTCGGCGACGAATGCCATCAATTCCTGTCGTTTGTCGTGCCCTGCTTTCTGGCCGATCTGGGCAGCGACGCGATCGAGAGCGGCGGCGAACAGCCGTTCCAGATCAAAGCGCAGGCCGTTGTCGCGTATCGTGCGGATCACGCCGAGAGCGGCCCGTCGCAGGCCGTAAGGATCACCCGAACCGCTTGGCGTCTCATCGATCAGGAAGAACGAGGCCAGAAGGTCGAGTCGATCCGCCAGGGCGACAGCGACCGAGACCGGGGCGCGCGGGATCTCGTCGTTCAGACCGCGCGGTTGATAATGTTCGGCGACAGCGCGCGCAACCGCGTCGCTTTCACCGTCGTGCCGGGCATAATAACCGCCCATGACGCCCTGAAGCTCCGGAAACTCACCGACCATTCCCGTTGTCAGATCGGCCTTGGCGAGGCGCCCAGCGCGCGTAGCGTCGGCGATCTCCGCATCCGACAGCCCCATGGCCATGGCAACCTCGCGGGCCAGGGCCTCGATACGCTCGACGCGCGCGCCTTGCGTGCCAAGTTTCGCATGGAATGTGACGGCGTTGAGCGCACCCACCCGATCGATGAGCGCGATCTTGCGATCCAAATCCCAGAAATGCCGCGCATCCGCGAAGCGCGCACGCAGAACACGCTCGTTGCCCGCGATTGTCAGGGCGCCACCGTCAGCAAACGTCATGTTGGCCACGAAAGCAAAATAGGGCGCTGCCTTTCCGGTGCGATCGCGTAGCGCGAAATAGCGCTGATTGATCCGCATCGATACCTGCATCACCTCCGGCGGGAGATCCATGAAGGTGTCGTCGATGCGCCCCATCAGCGGCACAGGCCATTCGGTCAGTCCTGCAACTTCATCGACAAGTCCGGCGTCGGCAACGACGTCCAGATCGGCTTTTGCCGCCATATCCGCGATACCTGCGACGATACGCTCGGCGCGTTCATCCGCATCGACAAGGACATAGCGGCCCTTGAGCGTCTCCTGCCATTGACGGGCGGACGAGACCTCGAAAGGATCCGGCGCCATGAAACGGTGCCCGGTGGTAAGAACGCCGGAGGACAGACCGTGTGCATCGTCTCCGTCACGGGCAAGAGTGAAGGGCACCGGGGTGCCATCCAGAAGGCAGATGATGCCGCGAAGGGGGCGCACCCATGTAAAGTTGCTGCCAGCGCCCCAGCGCATGGATTTCGGCCAGGAAAAGCGCCAGAGAATATCGGGAACCACATCGGCCACGCGGTCGGCGGCCTTGACCGGTGGCACCACGCGATTCAGAATCCAGGAGCCATTTTCCGCCACCAGTTCGTCGCGTGTGGCATCGTGCTTCCGCAGGAAGCCGGCCAGGGCCTGCTCCGGTGCGCTCTCACGTGGGCCACGCTCCGACCTGGTGCTGGCCGGAACTTCCATGTCGATCTCGACGCTGGCTGCGATCCGCCGAGGCCCCCAGAAAGCTTTTGCGTTGCGCGGATTCAGTCCCGACAGGGCCGTGGAGAGCTGGCTTACGAGCTCCCGGCCCGCCGCCGCCTGCATCCGGGCTGGAATTTCCTCACTATCGAGAACGAGCAGCAATTCAGCCATGAGCGTTCTCCGCCGCACCCGCGAGCCAGGTTTCGCAGCACGCTTTCGCAAGTTGCCTTACGCGACCGATATACGATGCACGCTCGGAGACGGAGATCACGCCGCGGGCATCAAGCAGATTGAAGAGATGGCTGGCCTTGACGCACTGGTCATAGGCAGGTTGCGCGATGCCTGCTTCGGCCAGGCGCAGGGACTCCTGCTCGGCGTCCTGGAAATGGCGCATCAGCATATCGGTATCGGCCAGTTCGAAATTGTGGCGGGAATAGTCACGCTCCGCACGGAGGAAGACGTCTCCATAGGTTGTGCCCTGACCATTGAAGTCGAGATCGTAAACGTTCTCGACGCCCTGGACATACATCGCCAGACGTTCCAGACCGTAGGTCAATTCGGTGGAGGGCACCGTCACAGCGATGCCGCCGACCTGCTGGAAGTATGTGAACTGCGTCACTTCCATACCGTCGCACCAGACTTCCCAGCCGAGGCCCCATGCGCCGATCGTGGGGTTTTCCCAGTCGTCCTCGACAAAGCGGATATCGTGTTTGTCCGTATCGATTCCGATCGCCCGGTAGCTGTCGAGAAGAAGCTTCTGGCTGTTCTCGGGGGTCGGCTTCAGCAACACCTGATATTGATAGTAGTGCTGAAGGCGGTTGGGATTCTCGCCGTATCGTCCGTCGGAGGGGCGACGGCACGGCTGAACATAGGCGGCCTTCCAGTTGTCGGGGCCGAGTGCGCGCAATGTCGTGTGTGGCGACAGCGTGCCCGCGCCGAGTTCAGTATCGTAAGGCTGGAGAATGACGCAGCCCTGCTTTGCCCAGAATTCATGAAGACGAAGAATAAGTTCTTGGAAAGACGGCGGGCGGTCTTTCCGGGCGGTCGCAAGGGACAAGGTCTTGAGGCTCCGGCGGTGAAACTGTCTGCGTCAGTCCTTACTACCGTAAGGCGCAAACCGAAAGGATCGCCGTGCGTTCAATGAAGGGAAACCATGTCGACAGCGTGATGTCTTGCGGCATTGCCGGCGGCGGGCCACATAGAGACGATCACCACGCTCCGATCCTGGAGGATTTTCGAAAATGAATAACGAAGAACGTGACCTTATCTCCCGCTTCGTCGCACGCGTCGGCGGGGCGCCCAGTGGCGGCGCTTTCGGCTCGGCATCGCAGGCGCCGGCAAACCTGCCGCCGATCGATCCGGAGGCCGACCGCTTCATCGCTGAGAACTTCCAGAAATATCCGGAAGCTCGATACCGTGTCACGCAGATGGCGGTTGTTCAGGAAGCGGCGCTGGCAGAGGCCCAGAACCGAATTCGGCAGTTGCAGTTCCAGCTTCAGCAGGCCCAGAGCCAACTCGCGCAGACGCAACAGCGTCCCGGTGGTGGTGGCGGTCTGTTTGGCGGCCTGTTTGGCGGAGGTGCGCGACAGCAACAGCAGGCGGCCCCGCCTCCGGGCTGGGGACAGCCGCAGGGCGGTTATGCCGCACCGCCGCAACCGAACTATCCGCCGGGCTATAATCCGGGCATGTTCCAGCGTCAGGGTTCCGGATTTCTGGGTTCGGCTCTGACAACCGCCACCGGTGTCGCAGGCGGTATGCTTGCCGCAAACGCGCTTGAAGGTCTGTTCAGCGGCCATCATGACGGCGGAATGGGCGGGGCCGGCGACTTTGGCGGTGGCGAAACCGTGATTAACAACTACGGCGATGCTGGTGGTGCCGACCCGTTTGCCGGCGGTGGCACTGACGCTGGCGGCAACTACGATGCTGGCGATTTCGGCGGCGGCGATTTTGGTGGAGACGGCGGCGGCTGGGGTGACGACTCGTTCTGACCGCTCCTGAGGATTGTCTTAAAAGAAAAGCCCGGACTGTTGGTCCGGGCTTTTTTTATGATGCGGATGCCGATGAGGTCAGATTTGACCCATGACAATCAGAACGACCACGATCAACAATAAAAGACCCAGGCCTCCGGATGGATAGTAGCCCAGATCAGGCGCCAAGCCCCAAGTGGGCAGAGCGCCGATCAACAGAAGCAGAAGAACGACAATAAGGATAACGCGTAACATTCAAGATATTCCTTGATCTTGATAAGCGGACGTCGTGCCAAACGCCTTCCTGCTTCACGTTGTTGCCTGTCAGATAAACAAAAAGTCACATGTGACATTTCTGCAACGAAATTGATACCACAACCGTGCTTGCCATAAGGCGTTGTTCAAAGACTGGAACCACGCGCAGGGAGAAGGCAGCCACATGCCCGAGATCGACATGTCATGGAAAGACGTCGCCGCATTTGATGAACTGGCGCAGGACAAGCTGGTGCCGGTGTCGATCGGCGATACGCCGATTGTCCTTGTTCGAAAGGGAAATGCCGTTACCGCGCTCGGTGGCAAATGCCCTCATAAGGGCGCTCCTCTTGAGGGCGGAACGCTATGTGACCGGCCCGATGGGGAAACGGTTATCGTATGCCCATGGCATAAGGCCGTGTTTTCTGCGGCCAGCGGAAGGCTTCTGGAACCATTGGCGCTCGATCCGCTGCCAAATTATCCTGTCGAAATTCACGATGGACGGGTATTGGTTGGGCTGACACCCCGCGCATCAGACGCGCCGCCCCCGATGCGGGAAAGCGAAACTGTCGCCATCATTGGGGCTGGAGCAGGCGGTGTGACAGCTGCCGTGACTCTGCGTCAGCATGGGTTCGCCGGTCGGATTCTGCTCATCGGTCCGGAACCGGAGCTGCCCTATGACCGAACGGCCCTCAGCAAGATGGTGTTGTCCAGCAAGCCGGAGGACCTCAAAATTCCGTCGTTGCGCCCCTCCGCTTTCTATGAAGAAAACAATATCGAGCGGATTGAGGACATCGTCACCAATCTGGACATTCCCGGGCGGACAATCCGCATGCGGGATAATGACCCTGTTCAAGCTGACCACATACTTCTCGCAACCGGCTCAAAACCTGTCCAGCTCGACCTTCCCGGCAGCCACCTGAGAGGAGTCTCCGTCCTTCGCACTGCACAGGATGCACGAGATATCGTGGAGGAGGCAGGACCAGGCAAAACCGCTGTGATTGTCGGTGACAGTTTCATCGCGCTTGAGGCGGCCGCGGCATTACGCAGGCGGGGTGTCGGCGTTACGGTCGTCTCGCGCAATGACATACCGTTCGAGAGCAAGTTCGGACGCGAGATCGGCCAGCGTATGCGCGAGTTGCATGAGGAGAACGGTGTTGCCTTTGTGCCGGATTGCAACGTGACGGCATTGACGGGCATGGAGAAAGTCGAGCAGGTCCATCTGGATGATGGCACTGTGCTTAACGCCGATTTCGTGCTGGCCGGGATCGGCGTCGGTCCGGTCTCGGATTATGTTTCGGACCACCACCGGGCGGATGATGGCGGGATTGAAGTCGACGAGCATATGCGGGTCGCACCGGGAGTCTATGCTGTTGGCGATATCGCCAGCTTTCCCCATGCTGACGGGCGGTTGCGTATCGAACACTGGCGTACCGCACAATGCCAGGCGCGCATCGCCGCCCGGGCGATGCTCGGCCTGCCGGTGGAGCCGTTGCCCACGCCTTGGTTCTGGACCCAGCAATACGATCAGAAGCTTGAATATGTCGGTTGGCCGGCGAAGTTCGACAGCATTGATTTCGAGGGAGATCTCGACCAGTTCGACTTCATGGCGAAACTGAAGAAGGACGGGCGGACGATCGGCATGATAGGCTCCAGGCGGGCGCAAGCGATCGGCAAGGCATGTATCGACTTCGATGCGTCTTGACAGCGTGCGGTCGTCCCGGCTTCCTGCGCGCAAATCGTTCGGGACGGCTTGAGCGCCCCGCATTCTCATCGTTGTCGAGCAGGAAACTGATTCATGCACTTGTATCGTACCCACAGCTGTAGCGCGTTGCGCGCGAATGACGCTGGCCAGACTGTACGTCTGTCGGGCTGGGTGCACAGCAAGCGCGATCATGGTGGGCTGCTTTTCATCGACCTGCGCGACCAGACCGGCATCACGCAGATCGTCATCCCGGCTGGAACGGATATCCTGGAAACCGCCGACCGGCTGCGGGTCGAAAGCGTGATTACAGTGACGGGCGAGGTGGTCATCCGCGAGGACGGCCAGCGTAATCCGTACCTGCCGACAGGCGATATCGAACTGCGCGCGCAGGCGATCGACGTGCAATCGACCGCTGCCGTGCTGCCGTTCCAGGTCGCTGGACATGAGAATTACCCTGAGGATCTCCGCCTTAAATATCGCTATCTGGATTTGCGGCGGGACAAGATGCATCGCAACATCATGTTGCGTTCGAGCGTCATCGCCAGCATGCGGCAGCGGATGATCGCGCATGGTTTCACGGAGTTCCAGACCCCGATACTGACGGCTTCATCCCCGGAAGGCGCGCGCGATTTCCTCGTGCCCGCTCGCCTGCATCCCGGCAAGTTTTATGCACTCCCCCAGGCGCCGCAGCAGTTCAAACAGCTGGCGATGGTCGCGGGGTTCGACCGCTATTTCCAGATCGCGCCGTGTTTCCGCGATGAGGCGTCACGCGCCGATCGCAGTCCGGGTGAGTTCTATCAGCTCGATTTCGAAATGGCATTTGCGACGCAGGAAGACGTGTTCGCGGTGCTGGAAGACGTCCTGAGCGGCCTGTTCTCGGAATTCGGTAATGGTCGCGCCGTTACTGCGGCGCCGTTTCCGCGCGTTCCGTATGATGAGGCCATGCGCATCTATGGCTCGGACAAGCCGGATCTGCGCAATCCGCTCAAGATTACCGATGTGACGACAGCGTTTGCCGATTCCGGCTTCGGTCTCTTTGCGAAAATCGCGGCTTCTGGCGGTGAGGTCCGGGCCATACCGGCACCCGGAGCCGGCGATCGTCCGCGCGGCTTCTTCGACAAGCTGAATAACTGGGCGCGCGAGAGCGGTGCGGGCGGTCTTGGTTACATCGTCTTCGAGGCTGACGGTGGCAAAGGACCTATCGCGAAGAATCTGGAGCCTGAGCGTGTCGAGGCCATCCGCAACGCGTGCGGTTTGAATCCGGGTGATGCGGTCTTCTTCGCGGCGGGGCAGGGCGATGCCGTCGCCAAATTCTCGGGCCTCGTGCGCACACGGATCGCGCAGGAGCTTGACCTGATTGAGAAGAACGCATTCCGGTTCTGCTGGATTGTCGACTTCCCGATGTATGAGATTAACGAGGAAACCGGTCGTATCGACTTTTCCCACAATCCGTTCTCGATGCCGCAAGGCGGTCTGGAGGCACTCAACGGGCAGGACCCGCTTACCATCAAGGCGTTTCAGTATGATATCGTCTGTAATGGCATCGAACTCTCTTCCGGCGCGATCCGTAACCATCTGCCGGAAGTGATGATCCGCGCGTTCGAGATCGCAGGCTACGGCGAGGAGGAAGTCGAAGCGCGGTTTGGCGGAATGCTGAACGCTTTCCGCTACGGTGCACCGCCGCATGGCGGTTCGGCACCGGGTGTGGATCGCATCGTCATGCTGCTGGCTGACGAGCCGAATATCCGCGAGGTCATCCTGTTCCCGCTGAACCAGAGCGGCGAGGACCTGATGATGGAAGCGCCGGCATCTGTCGAACCGGCAAGACTGAAGGAGCTTTCTTTGGCGATCCTGCCCCCCAAGCCCAAGGCGACGACACAGAAGGACTAAAAGCAGGTGCGCGCGGCGATACTGACGATGACGCTGGCATGTGTCGCGCCGACCGATGCCAATGCGGCGTCGATCGCCGCCCATGCCATCGATTACGATCTGGCGCTGGCGCAACTCGAGCACGGCGATACGGTCGATGCCACGGGGCATATGAGCTTTCGAATCGACGATCAGTGCGATTCATGGACGACGCAGCAGCGTTTGCAGATGCAAACCGTGAGGCGTGGCGGTGACGTTCAGAACACTGTCACAGATTATGCGACCCTTGAGACAAAGGACGGTCGCCATATGGCATTCGAGACTGTCCAGAAGCTTGACGATCAGGTTCAAAGCCGCGTCGAGGGAGAAGCTGATCGCCGCGCCGATGGTCGCGTGGCTGTTCGCTATAAACTACCGGCGGCGCGGACTATCCTCCTGCCAGCAGGAACGCTTTTCCCTCTGGCGCATACCATGGCGATCGTGGATGCAGCCCGGCTCCATAAAGAAAGTATCGCACCGCGTCTTTTTGACGGAACGTCACCGGACGATGCGTTCGACACCTACGTCACGCTTGAGGGATGGTCTTCCCGAAATGCCGACGCGCCGGCCCGAAGTCTTCAGGCTATGGGCGCGGCACAAACACACGTGGCATTCTTTGCCACAGGTCCCGCCGTGATGACGCCTGATTTCGAAATGGCGGCGCGCTATTTCGAAAATGGTGTGTCGGATCGGCTCTGGATGAATTTCGGCGACTTCGCCATGCGGGGCACGGTTGCGAAATTCATCCTGCTCCCCGTGCCAAGATGCTCATCACGGAAACATTTGTAACATAGGGCATTTTTTCGAGATCGATCAGCCGCACCACGGCCATTCTCATACGTTTGATTGACCTGAGGAGCAGCACGAAGCAGTGCTCTCCCTGGGAACAGAACTATGAGCAAATTTACGAAATTATGCGTTCTTGCTGCCTTGGTCAGTCTGCCGATGGCCTCACATCATGCGCAGGCACAGGTGGTTTACGGCCCGCCCCCCGGTGCCGTCATCGTTCCACGACCGCCACCACCGCCGATGCGGTATGAGATGGTGCCACCGCCACGGCGTGCGATGGTCTGGATTCGTGGACACTGGGACTGGCGATATCGGGGATATGTCTGGGTGCCTGGACACTGGCGTGCTATCGGCCGTTATCGATAAAACATCATCCGGCGATCGTGGTGACCAGCGGCACATGATCGGATGGCTGAGGCCGGGCGCGTTCATCGCGATCCGGCCTCACCGATTCCAGTCGTTCGGCCAGACGCGGCGACAGGAGCGCATGATCGATTCTGAGGCCGCTGTCCCTATCCCATGCGCCAGCCTGATAGTCCCAGAAAGTGAAAGCACGACCCTGAGGTTGCACCGCACGCTGTGCATCCGTCAGACCAAGCCAGCAAAGACGACGCCACGCTGCTCGACTGGCAGGGTGTATCAGCGCGTCCGATGCGGAGAGGGCACCGGGCCTGAAATCCTCATCGGTCGGACATACGTTGAAGTCGCCTGTTAAAACAACGTCCCGCTCGGCTTCCAGCAATGCGCGCGCGCGACCATAGAGCGCTTCGAAGAAATCCAGCTTCGTCTGGAAACCTGCGGCGCTCCCCGAATTGCCATTGGGAAGATAGAGATTGCCGACAATGATGCCATTCCAGTCGATCTCCACGTAACGCGCCGCTTCATGCGCAAAACCCGGTAGACGGCGGTTTGTCACGGTCAGTGGTTGTCGGGAGAGAATGGCAACACCGTTATAGGACTTCTGCCCCACCGCGACCGCGTGATAGCCGACTTCGGCGAAGCGGGCAGGAAACAGATGCTCCTCGCACTTGATCTCCTGGAGACAGAGGATGTCGGGCTGATGACGATCGAGCCAGTCGACGACCAGCCCCTCTCGCTGGCGAACCGAATTGACGTTCCAGCTTGCGATTTTCAGTGACATGCCTCAGGCCAGTGAGAAGCTGGTGCCGCAACCGCAGGACGAGGAGGCATTCGGGTTGGTAACGGTGAAATGCGCGCCCATCAGCTTGTCGACAAACTCGAGTTCCGCGCCCTGAAGGAGATCGAGGCTTACTGGATCGACCCACACTTCCGCACCGTCCCGGCGGACGATGATATCATCGTCGCTACGCTCCCGGTCGAGTTTGAACTGATATTGAAAGCCGTTGCATCCGCCCGCCAGAACGGCGACGCGTAGCGCCAGGCCCTCCGTCGGCGATTGCTGGGAGATGATTTCCACGATTCGTGCCGCAGCGCTGGGCGACAGGGAAAAACCGTTTGGGGCAGGGGGCATGGTCTGGCTCATACTCTCCATATAATATGTCGCTCGACACTCTCAAAGGGAACCGCGGGTAAATGATCGGTCAGGATGTAGCGCCCTATGCGGTGCGCAAGGAACAGGGGCGGGGCCGTCTCTATGCGGAGCCCGAAGCGCCGACTCGCTCACCCTGGCAGCGCGACCGCGACCGCGTGTTGCACTCCGCAGGCTTCAGAACCCTGCAATACAAGACGCAGGTGTTTATCAATCATGAGGGCGACTTTTTTCGCACACGCCTGACACATTCGCTGGAGGTCGCGCAGATCGCGCGCTCGATTGCGCGTCAACTCCGTCTGGACGAGGACCTGACCGAGGCCCTGGCGCTGGCACACGATCTTGGCCACACACCTTTCGGCCATGCGGGTGAGGACGCCCTGAAGCAGACGATGGAAGGCTGGGGCGGTTTCGATCACAATACCCAGTCGATCCGGCTCGTGACGCTGCTGGAAGGGCGCTACAACGATTTCGACGGGCTCAACCTGACCTGGGAGACGCTGGAAGGGCTCGCGAAGCATAACGGTCCGGTGAAGGAGCCGTCGCCCTATCTCGCGGAATACGATGAGAAACACCATCTGGCGCTGCACAGCTTTGCTTCGGCGGAAGCCCAGGTAGCGGCCCTGTCGGATGATATCGCCTATCATGGTCACGATCTTGACGACGGACTGCGGGCTGGCCTGCTGCATATGGAGGATATCGAAAGCCTTCCGCTTGTCGGTGATGCGCTGAAGCGCGCGCGCGCCGGCGCGAAGGCAACGGAAAAGTTCGACCGTGAGCGCCGCATCCGGCATGAAACCGTCCGGCAGGTCATCAATGCGCTGGCCTCCGACCTCACGGATCAGACGCGTCGTAATCTCGAGGCACTCAAGCCGCGCAGCGCCGATGACGTCCGGAATGCGCCATATCCCGTCGTCTCGTTCAGTCTGGCCATGCGAAGCGCGAATGCGGCGATCCGCGAATTTCTTTACGCTAAGATGTATCGCCACTGGCGGGTTCAGCGCATGACCCGCAAGGCGCGTCTGGCCACCGTCGAGATTTTCGATGTGCTGGCGAATGAGCCTGCCCTGTTGCCGGATGGCTGGCGGGTCCGCGCCATGTCGTGCGATGAAGTCACACGTCGTCGGATTGTTGCCGATTATATTGCCGGAATGACGGACCGTTTTGCGATGGAGGAACATCGACGGTTGACGGAACTCTCTGCGCTGGGCTGATAAGGCGTCGATCATCATGCCAGGAACCAACACGTCCATGTCCGAGAACACCCCGACCACCGATTGCCTGTTCGCGCGCTACCAGGCGCAGGTGCGCGATGCATTGCGCGACGTGGTGCCCGGACTGCCGGACGAAGTCGCCGATCGTGTGGAGGTGACGCCCGCCCGCGATGCGGCACATGGCGACATGGCGACCAATGCTGCGCTGCTGGCGGCGAAACCGGCCAGACGGAAGCCGATCGACATCGCGAAGGATCTGGCGGCGCGGCTTTTGTCTCTGCCGGGCGTCGTAAAGGCCGAGCCCGCGGGACCGGGGTTCGTCAATCTGACGCTGGAACCGCAGGTGCTCCAGTCGGTCGCACGCACGGTTCTGGAAAGCGGGGAACGCTTCGGTGATTCGCGCTGGGGCGCGGACCTTCGGGTCAATGTCGAGTATGTTTCCGCCAACCCGACCGGGCCGATGCATGTCGGCCACTGTCGCGGTGCCGTCGTGGGGGACGCGCTGGCGAATCTGCTCATCAAGACCGGCCATCGGGTCACCAAGGAATACTACATCAACGATGCCGGCGCGCAGGTGACTGCCCTGACATGGGCGGTCTACTGGCGCTATCTACAGGCCATCGGTACGTCGCTGGACGAAGATGCCTTTGCAGCCCTGACGCCGACGGGACTGCAATATGGCGGGGACTATCTGATCCCGATCGGACAGTCCCTTGCCGAAACGCATGGCGGGGCACTCGCTGAAGAGGGTTGCCCGGCCGACACGGCCATCTGGTTCGACCTGGTCAAGAACGAGACGTTGAAGCGGATGATGGCGGAGATCCGTGAGGATCTGGCATTGCTGGGCATTGAGCACGAGGTGTTTTCGAGTGAGGCCGCGGTTCTCGAAAGCGGAAAGGTCGACGCAGCGATCGAGGCGTTGAAAGACAAGGGTCTGCTCTACGAAGGCGTGCTGGAACCGCCGAAGGGCAAGACGCCGGAAGACTGGGAGCCACGTCCGCAGACACTGTTCCGCTCGACCGAGTTTGGCGACGACGTCGACCGGGCACTGCGGAAATCCGACGGAAGCAATACCTACTTCGCCAACGATATCGGCTATCACGCCCAGAAAGCGCGCGAAGCGGATGTCCTGATCGATGTGCTCGGCGCGGATCACGGTGGTTATGTCTCCCGCATGCGTGCCGCCGTCAGCGCGCTGACCGACGGCAGGACCGGGTTCGAGGTCGTGATGTGTCAGATCGTGCGCATCGTCAAAGGCGGGGAGCCCGTGCGCATGTCCAAGCGCGCCGGCACTTTCGTGACGATGCGCGACCTTATCGAGGAGGTCGGGCGCGGTGCGGTCCGCTTCACGATGCTGACGCGCAAGGCTGATGCGCAGATGGAATTCGACCTGGATGCCGTTGTCGCGCAGACCCGCGATAATCCCGTGTTCTATGTCCAGTACGCGCATGCCCGCTGCTGCTCGGTTTTGCGTGCGGCGCAGGAGATGTTCGGCGCGGCAAGCATTGAGCCGTCCGCTTTACTTGGCGCCGATCTTGCGCGGCTTGATTCCGATGTCGAACTGGCCCTGCTGCGCCGGATTTCGACATTCCCGCGTGTTGTCGAGGGCGCGGCGCAGGCTCGGGAGCCACACCGCATCGCGTATTTCTGCGGCGAACTGGCGGCCGACTTCCATGCCCTGTGGAATAAGGGACGCGAGGACACGACGTTGCGTTTTCTCCACGAGAACGATGCTGCCGGAAGTCTGGCCAAATTGGCATTGGTGGCCAGTGTCGCACAGGTGTTGCGCTGCGCGCTCGCCATACTGGGGGTTGAGCCGCTTGAGGAACTACGATGAGCGATAGTCAGGACTGGCGCGCCAGTCGCGACCGACCTGCCCGTGAGGGACGGTCGCGCGACGATGAGCTGCCGCGCCGCGAATCCGCGCGATATGATGACTCCGGCACTCAGGGCGAACGACAGCCGACACGCGGCCGCGAGCGCATGAGCGCCGATTATGACGACGATCCGGCGCCGCCGCGCCGCCGTCCGAAAGCAGGCGGTCTCGCGGGGTTGCTGGGCTCCGATGAGCTGACGCGGCGGCTTGTCTATGGGGCGCTTGGCGTCGGCGGCGTGCTGGCGCTGGGGATCGGCGGGTGGTCGCTGCTGGGTGGTCATCAGAGTGGCATCCCGATCCTTGGACCGCCACCGGGTCCGGTGCGTGATCGCCCGGCCGATCCGGGTGGCATGCAGATCATGAGCGGCGACAGTGCCGACACGGATACGACAGGGCAGGGCGAAGCGCATCTCGCACCCGGTCCCGAGCAGCCGCAGCCGGAGGCGCTGGCGAAACAGTATGGTCAGCCAAGCTCCGCGCCCACATCCGCGCCGGAAACGCCAGCCCTTCAGAAACCGGCACCAAGGGCCAACGAGTCGAACGACACGCCCGCACCGGCTTCGGAAGCGGGTAATGACGCGATGACATCTCCGGCCCCTGCCAAACCCGTAGCGCCGGCTGCACACGATCAGCCTTCTGTCAGCAAACCGACGCCGGAAGCGACCAAGCCATTACCGGACAAGGCGGCAAAAGCACCAGTGGCAGCAACGCCGGAAGGACACTTCGCCGTGCAACTGGCAGCCCTGGACAGCGATGCGGAAGCTCATCGGGAATGGGATCTGCTGAGCCGACAGGCGCCCGATCTGTTCAGCGATCGTGCCCCCCTGATCGAGCATACCCAGCAGAACGGCCATAATTATTATCGTCTGCGCATTGGTGCCTTTCCGACGGCGCAGGCGGCGCGTGCGTTCTGCATCAAGGCGCATGCCCGCACCATCGCGTGCACGCCAGCGCAGTTCTGATCGTCCGTTTGCCGTGCAGGAGATAAGACCCATCGCGATGACGCCGGTCGTGCCAGCGGCGCCGCATCTCAGTCTGGACGGCTTTGAGGGTCCGCTCGACCTCCTGCTCGAACTGGCACGCGCGCAGAAGGTCGACCTGGCGCGAATCTCGATCCTTCGGCTGGTCGAGCAATATCTGGCGGTGGTCGAACGCGCGCGAAGCGTGAAGCTTGAACTGGCGGCAGATTGGCTCGTCATGGCGGCGTGGCTGGCCTGGCTTAAGTCACGCCTGCTGTTGCCACCCGAGAATCCGCCAGACACGGAAGCTGAGGACGCGACCGAACTCTTGCACGCACGGCTGGCCGAACTCGACCGCATGCGTGCCGCCGCCCGCTGGCTGGGCGACCAGCCGCGTCTGGGAGACGACGTTCGTGGGCGGGGCATTGCGGAGGATTTGACGGAGATCGACCGCAGTGGGTTGCGCGTCGATGTCTCTTCGTTGATCGGGGCGTATCTCGGGATCATGCGACGGCGTGGCCGCAAACGGCAATATACGCCGCCGCGTATCCGATACTGGACCGTCACCGATGCGGCAGCCGCGCTCCGCCGGTTGCTCAATACCAGTGAGATTGTGGGGTGGCACAGCCTGACGACGCTCGTGCCCGAGACGGAAGCAACACCGCCTGCGCGCCGCGCCGCGATGGCGGGTGCTCTGGTCGCAAGTCTCGAGATGGCCAAGAATGGGGAACTTGAACTGCATCAGCAGGAGACATTTGCCGATATCATGCTGCGCCGTCCGGATATAAACCCGTTCGTCCCGGAGGACGCGTGACCGATCTGACCGACCTTGTCGAAGCCCTGATTTTCGCCAGTGCGGAACCTGTCGGCGAGAGCGCGCTGCGGAAGCTGATCGAAAGCCAGGGAGGCGATCCGTCGATCCTGCCGAGCGTGCTGGATGCGGTGGGGGAGCGCTATATCGGTCGTCCCATGGTTCTTGCCGAGGTGGCGAATGCCTGGCAGTTCCGCACCCGGTCGGAACTGGCCCCGGCATTGACGACGGTCATCGAAAGGCCCCGGCGCCTCAGCCGGGCTGCGATGGAGGCCTTGGCCGTCATCGCCTATCATCAACCCTGCACGCGCGCCGATATCGAAGGGATTCGGGGCGTGGCGCTGAGCCAGGGCGTACTCGACGCGCTGGTAGGCGACGGTCTCATCGTGCCGAAGGGGCGCAAGGAGATGCCCGGCCGGCCCGTCTTGTGGGGCACGTCATCGGGGTTCCTGAGCGCTTTCGGGCTGCGCGACCTTCAGGCGCTGCCTCGCCGGGAAGAACTTCTTGTGGATCCCGGTGCTCTGGCTTTGACCGGCACCGCCGAAGAGGGTGTTTCCGAAGGGGACGCGTCGTGATAGTCCTGCCAGCTTCCGCCGCCGCGTAAAGATTGGGTTCATGTTCGATTTCAGTTGGTCCGAGATCGCCTTGATCGTCATCGTGGCGCTGGTCTTCATCGGACCAAAGGATCTTCCGATCGCCCTGCGCAGCCTGAGCAAGGGAATCAAGACCATCCGAAAGATGGCCTCGGAGTTTCAGGGACATGTCGATGACATGGTGCGCGAGGCCGATCTGGGCGAGGCGCGGGAGCATTTCCGGGATCTGAAGCGACTGAACCTGCGCGATCGCGTGGCGAAAGCCGTGGACGGCGACCATGCCATCCGGGACAGCTTTGAGATGACGCCCAGGCCGCCATCGCTTTCGGCGCCACCCATGTCGCCGACAGAAACGCCAAACGCGGTCGCCGCCCCTCGGAACGACATACCGGACCTCACCGGGCCGCGCATACTGCCACCCGCTGCGGGGCGCCGACTGGCACGGGAAAGGGCGCGGTGGTATCCGCCCCATATCGTGCCGCCGCCGATGGTGGGGCACGGGCGTCGACGTGTGGCGCTGGGCGTGACAAGCGAAGCGCCCTCTGTCGAAGTGCCCACTGCCGAAGCGGACACAGCCGAACAAGAAATTCATGCCGGGAAACAATACGCTGGACGATAACGCCATCGACGATCAGCCGATGCCGCTGCTCGATCATCTGGTCGAGCTACGCAGGCGCCTGATCTGGTCCATCGCGACATTCGCTGTCGCCTTTCTGGTCTGTTACCATTTCGCCGGTCGGATTTATCTGTTTCTGGCGGAGCCTCTCGGCGCGATCATGCGTCAACAGGGGGAGCAGCCGCATCTGATCTACACGGCGCTTTACGAAGCGTTCTTCACCTATGTGCGCGTGGCGTTCTTTGGTGCGGCTTTTCTATCGTTCCCGATGATCGCGATCCAGGCGTGGATTTTCATAGCGCCCGGCCTGTATCGCAGCGAGAAGCGCGCTTTCGCACCCTTCCTGATTGCAACCCCGGTTCTGTTCGTGCTCGGTGCAGCGCTCGCCTACTACTTCATCTTCCCGATGGCGTGGCGCTTTTTCCTGTCTTTCCAGACGGGACCGACAGGCGCGAACGGCCTGCATATCGAGTTGCAAGCGAAAGTGTCGGAATATCTGGCACTTGTCATGAAGCTCATCTTTGCATTCGGCATCGCATTCGAGTTGCCGGTCGTGCTGACGCTGCTGGCGCGGGTCGGGATCGTATCGTCGGCGCAGCTTCGATATTTCAGGCGCTATGCTTATGTAGGTGCCTTCGTGGTGGCTGCCGTTCTTGCGCCACCGGATGTCATCACGCAGGTGGGACTCGCGGTGCCGCTCATCGGTTTATATGAGATTTCGATTGTCACGGCCAAGCTTGTGGAGCCCCGCGCCGTTTCCGACGATGAATAACGATCGACAATTACTGACCCAGGATTTTTCCGATGCATGATTTGCGCGCCCTACGCGCCGACCCGGACAGCTTTGACGCGGCACTGAGGCGCCGCGGCCTGTCGCCCGTGGCACACGCGGTCGTCTCGCGTGACGAAGCGCGGCGCGCAGCCCTGCAGGCGCTTCAGGAGCATCAGGCAAGGCGGAAGGTGCTGGCCAGGGAGATCGGTCAGGGAAAACGCCAGGGCCTCGATACCGGTAGCCTTGAAACGGAAGCGGTAGAGCTTCGCGACGATATCGCGCGGCTGGAAACGCAAGCCGGTGCGATTGAACGCGAGATCGCCGATACGCTGGCCGGTCTGCCGAACCGTCTCGACGAGACAGTTCCGGACGGTTCGGACGAGGAGCAGAATGTCACAGTCAGGACATTCGGTGCACCGAAGGAGTTCCCGTTTGCGGCAAGGCAGCATTTCGAGTTGGGCGAAGCGCTTGGTCTGATGGACTTCCCCACGGCATCGAAATTGTCGGGCGCACGTTTCACGGTCCTGCGGGGCGCGCTGGCGCGGCTGGAACGTGCGCTCGGGCAGTTCATGCTCGACATTCATACGACCGAATTCGGCTACAGTGAGACGAGTGTTCCGCTTCTGGTCAACGATACGGCGATGTACGGAACGGACAAGCTGCCCAAGTTCGCGGAGGATTCCTTTCGGACCGAGGACGGACGCTGGCTGATTCCGACGGCCGAAGTGCCGCTGACGGCGAGCGTTGCCGGTGAGATCCTCGATGTGCGGACTTTGCCGATCCGCATGACGGCCCTGTCTGCCTGTTTCCGGTCGGAAGCCGGTTCGGCGGGCCGGGACGTGCGCGGGATGTTGCGACAGCATCAGTTCTCCAAGGTCGAACTCGTCTCGGTCACCAGGCCCGAAGAGAGCGATGCGGAGCATGAGCGCATGACCCGATGCGCGGAGACGGTTCTGGAACGCCTTGACATCCCTTATCGACGGCAACTGCTTTGTGCCGGAGATACCGGGTTCGGCGCGGCCAAAACATACGACCTTGAAGCCTGGCTGCCCGGTCAGCAGGCATGGCGCGAGATATCGTCATGTTCCAACACGCGTGATTTTCAGGCGCGTCGCATGAACGCGCGCTTCCGCACGGAGGATGGCCCTGTGTTCGTTCATACGCTGAACGGTTCGGGTCTTGCCGTCGGTCGCACGCTGATCGCGGTGCTGGAAAACTATCAGACCGAAGCCGGGACGATTATCGTGCCGCCCGCGCTGCTCTCCTACATGGGTGGCACGGCGGTGATCGAGGCGAGCCGCTGATCCCGGACGGACAAACAGGCGAGTTGCGCCTGCCTGTCAGATGCGGATACGGTCACGCCGCATGAAACGGGAGTGCGGCGGACATGCATGACGAGATGCGACGTCACCTTGAGGCACGGTCGTGAGTCGCTGGGCGGACGGTCGGCCGCGCGACTGGGCGAAAATTGCGTTCCTTGCAGCGTCGACCGACGTCGCAAGAGCATGCCGGGACAACCTGATCCGGCATTACGGCAACGTCCCGCTTCATGAAGCTCATGTGGCGGTGTGCCTCGGCGGCGACGGTTTCCTGCTTGAATCGATGCATCGCGTTCTGGACCTCGATATCCCTGCTTACGGATTGAACTGCGGCTCGGTCGGGTTTCTGATGAACCCGGTCTCCGAGATGGACCTGCCGGAGCGATTGTCGCGGGCACAGGAAACACAGTTGCACCCGTTACGCATGGTAGCGCACGATCACGCGGGCGGCGTGCATGAGGCCTTGGCGTTCAACGATGTCTTTCTCTTTCGGCAAACGCGTCAGGCCGCGAAGATCCGCATTGAGGTCGATGGACGTGTTCGCTTGCAGGAACTCATCTGTGATGGCGTGATTGTCGCGACGCCCGCCGGTTCGACGGCCTATAACCTGTCGGCGCATGGGCCGATCGTGCCGCTGACGGCCAATATCCTTCCGTTAACGCCGATATCGGCGTTTCGTCCCCGTCGGTGGAGAGGCGCCTTGCTACCGTCCAATGCCGCGGTTCATTTCACTTTGCTGGAAAGCGAGAAGCGCCCGGCGGCAGCGGTCGCGGATTTCACGGAAGTCCGCCATGTGACGAGCGTGTCCGTGAAGGAAGACAAGTCACTTCGCACGACACTGTTGTTCGATCCCGATCATGGGTTGTCCGAACGCATCATTGCCGAGCAGTTTTCCGGCTGAACATCCGCACAACTGGAACCGTATTATTGTCATGACACGCTTTTTTATTCTCGTGGCGATGGCCACGGGCATCTCATCCGCTTTTGCGGCGACTGACGGTCGCAGCGTCTATGATGGTAATTGCAGTGCATGCCACCAGAATGATGCAAGTGGGTCTCCGGGCCAATATCCGCAATTGAAGGGGCGTGTGGACAAGATTGCCGGCAGCGCCGATGGCAGGACATATCTTGCGCATGTTCTGCTGAATGGCTTGCATGGCTCGATTGAGGCGGCGGGAAATAATTATGCTGGCCTTATGCCGTCCTTCAATTCCTTGTCCGACGATCAGATCGCCGCCGTCCTGACATATGTCAGCGCCTTGGGCGATACGAAGCCCGCGCCGGATTTCACGGCGGATGATATTCGTGAACTTCGTGCGACGCATAAGAAAAACAAGGACATTTTGGCGGAACGACACGCACTGGAATCGGCGCACGCCATCCCCTGATGTGACTACTCAGAACTTGCGACGTCGCCATACGCGCGTTTTCAATGCGAACATCAGCCCCGTCATGATCGCGAGGTAGACGAGCACTGCCACACCGACACGATGCCGTGTCGCGAGATGCGGCCGGGCAATCCAGTCCAGAAAGGCGGCAATATCCTGTGCCATCCGTGGCACGCTTGCCGGCGTGCCGTCACGGTAGGTGACCTGCCCTGGGTGCCATGGTGATGGCATGCCGATATGCTTGTGCGACATCGCCGTGTTGTAGAATGAACCAGCCGGAAGTTTCAGGTCGGGTGGCACCGATGCATAAGACTGCAACATATGCGCAATCCACGCTGAGCCGCCGCGTTGGGTAAGTGCACGTCGGGAGAAATCGGGCGGTATATCGCCATGATTGGCCAGGCGCGCCATTGCATCGTTGGGATAAGGTGAGTCGATCGTGTCCTCCGGTGTCGCGGGACGCGTTTTGGGGTCGCCATCCTCATCCACACCGTCAGGAACCTGATGCTGGGCGGCATAGGCCTTGATGTCACCGACAGGCAAGCCGAGATCTGCCAGATCCGCATATCGAACCTGCTTCAGGCTATGGCAGGTTCCGCAAACCTGACGATAAACGATGAATCCCCGTTGTGCAGCCGTATCGGCATGTGCCGCGCCAAGCGAGGCCGCCAGAAAAAGGGCAGAAACAATGGTCTTCATAAACAATGGGTGTCCTGAATACTGGACATCGCGTTCGGGTTTTCGATCCTGGGCAGTAAGGGGAGAACGAGCAGAAAATAGGCATACCAATAAATGGTTGCCGCGCGGCTGATCCACAGCCAGCCCTCGGTTAAAGGGCGCGATCCGGCGAGACCCAAAAGAATGAAGGCAAGAAAGGCACCACGCAGCGCCCACCGCATCCGGGGCCGATGACGCGCCGAGCGGATCGGCGATCGATCGAGCCAGGGCGTGAAGAATAGCAAAAGCACGCTGCCCGAGGCGAGAAGCAGACCGCCCAGCTTCGAAGGGACTGCCCGCAAAATGGCGTAAAATGGCGAGAAATACCACTCCGGCATGATGTCTCGCGGTGTCACGAGGGGGTTGGCCTCGACGTAGTTGCTCGCAAGCGTCAATATATCGGGCAGGAAGAAGATCAACCCGGCGTAAATCATGAGAAACAGACACAGGCCGAGCCCGTCTTTCGTCGTATAATAGGGATGAAAGGGCAGGGTGGCTTCCGGGCGACGCGGCTCGATACCGGCGGGATTGTTGGGGCCGACAACATGCAGTGTTGCCACGTGCAGGGTAACGATGCCGATAATGGCAAATGCCGTAACGAAGTGAAGAATGAAAAACCGGTGAAGGGCAACGTCGCCCAGGCTGCTATCCCCAAGCAGCCAATTGGACAAAGGCGTTCCTACGAGGGGAAGGGCTTTCAGCGCATTGATGACAACGGTTGCGCCCCAGAATGACATCTGTCCCCAAGGCAGGATATAGCCGGCGAATGCTGCCAGCATCACGAGGATCAGCAGACATAACCCGGTGATCCAGACCAGTTCGCGAGGTGCCTTGTAAGACCCGTAATAAAGGCTGCGTGCAATATGGATATAGAGAGCGGCAAACAGCATGGAGACGCCGCCTATGTGCAGGGAACGGATAAACCACCCCGATGCAATCGCGCGGTCGATCTTTTCGACGCTACTAAAAGCCGATGTAATCGTAGGCGTGTAGTTGATGGCAAGAAAGATGCCGCTCACAACCAGGAAAACCAACGCAATCGTCAGGAAAGCACCGAAATTCCATAGGTAATTGAGATTTCGCGGCATCGCGAAATCCAGGTATTGACGCCGGAAGGAAGCGGCGATCGGGAAGCGGGAGGCCAGCCAGCCAGTCTGGGAACGATTGGACATCGATCAGATCTGCTGGATGTCGTTGATATCGAAAGTCGGGTCTCCCTTGCTCAGGCCGATGCGCAACGTATTGGCGGAGAGCATTGTCACCGGAGGGACAGGGAGGTTGTAAGGCGCTGGGGCATCGGAAAACGCACGTCCCGCGATATCGAAGTGCGAGCCATGGCATGGACAGACATAACCGCCCGCAAGATCGGTCGCCGAGGGCGCATTGTAGTTCGGCACGCAACCGAGATGCGTGCAGATGCCGATATAGACGCCGATTTCCGGAACGACCGACCGGTGCCAGTTGGTCGCATCGCGCGGTTGCTGCAATACTCGGGAAGCCGGATCGCGCAGGTCCCGATCGGCACCCGGGGCCTGGAGCGACGCGAGCGCCTCAGGGGTTCGGCGCTGGACGAACACAGGCCAGTTACGCCACTGCACGACTTTCTGCTGGCCGGGACGGAGCATGGAAATGTCGACGTCCACGACGTCGCTCTCGTCGAATGCGCTGGCGCGCGTGCCGTTGAGGCTGTCGAGAAAGGGATAGGCCAACGCGCAGACGCCGGCGCAACCAGCGCCGAAAGTCAGTTTCGTCAGGACATCCCGGCGTTTGGTATCGATGTCATCATCGATAATCCTATCGCCGGTCGTGTCCTTGCCCACTGAAATGGGCGGATTCTCGGGTTCCTGCATGTGGTCCTGTGCTTAACCGGCGTTCCGATAATCATTCCGCCTCGCTGCCATTGAGTCAATCAATCACCACGCCGTGACGCAGGCGGCGTGATTGTCCGATGGACAAAGCGATGAATTCAACTCGCGCCGCCCTGGATCGGCTGGTGTCCATGCCTGCTTTTCCGCTAGTATAGCGAATGATGACATCATTGATTTTACAACGGTATTCCGGGCCGTGATTCTTCTCCTCATCGGCGCATTCGCCATGGTAGCGGCGATTGTCGTCTCCATTCTGATCTCGTTGTCGGAAATCTCCTTTGCGGCTGCGCGGGACACGCGGCTCCGTGCGCGCGCCGAGGCTGGCGACAGCCGGGCCGCGGCGTTCCTGAAGTTGCGGCGCAACAGCGGGCAGGTGATCACCGTTCTTCAAATATGTCTGAATGCTGTCGGCGTGGCAGGCGGCATCATCAGCAGTGAACTCCTGACGCCAGCTTTCACGCTCGCCCTGCGCGAAGCGGGATTGCCGCTTTCAACGGCGGCGCATGTGGCGGC
This sequence comes from Neoasaia chiangmaiensis, assembly GCF_002005465.1. NCBI lineage: Bacteria > Pseudomonadati > Pseudomonadota > Alphaproteobacteria > Acetobacterales > Acetobacteraceae > Neoasaia > Neoasaia chiangmaiensis. Next base: position 370,214 of record NZ_CP014691.1, read on the forward strand.
GGTCGTGTCCTTCATTCTTGTGACCGGCCTTTTCGTACTTTTCGCGGACCTGCTCCCCAAGCGCATAGCGCTCAATGCGCCGGACAGGGTAGCAATACTTGTCGGTTGGTTTCCGGAGCTGGCGCTGAAGGTGCTTTTTCCTGCGGTCTGGGTTTTCTCCAAAATATCGGACTGGCTCCTGAAAATCATGCATATTCCTGCGGCGTCCGCCGTGGAGCCGGTAACGCCTGAGGACCTCGCAGCGATTCTGGCGGCTGGTACGGCCTCAGGCGTGTTGCTGGAGCAGGAGCATCACGTCATCCAGAACGTATTGGGTCTTCAGGACCGTTCCGTGACATCGGCAATGACGCCCCGTGATGAGATCGTTTTTCTCGATATTCAGGAAAGTCCGGAAACGCAGCGCGACAAGGTGGAGGTGCGACCTTATTCGCGATACCCCTTATGCGATGGCGGTCTGGACCATGTTATCGGTTCCATACGGGCAGAAGACGTTCTTGTCGCGGTGGTTGGCAATGCGAGCGATGGGGACAGTCAGGGTGCGAGCGGGAATCCGCTATTCCGTCGGCGCCGGGATGTCCTGTCGTTGCCCGAAACGCTCAATCTGTGGGACACGCTGGCGCAATTCGATACGCATAGCGCCGGATTTGCCTTGATCGTCAATGAATATGGACTGGTGGTCGGTCTGATTACTTTCAAGGATATCATGGGCGCGCTGATGGATGGCCTGGCCAATCCCTTCGAAGAGCAGGCGATTGTCCGCCGCGATGAAAATTCGTGGCTCATCGATGGTGCAGCGCCCATCGGCGATGTTTTTCGTGAATTGCAAATCGACCATATCGCCGAGCGAGACCAGTTCGACACAATCGGGGGGTTCGTCATGCACCGTCTGCGCCGCATGGCCCGAAAGGCCGATAAAGTGGACGCCGCGGGTTACCGCTTCGAGGTGGTGGATGTCGAAGGCTTCCGCGTCAACCAGCTTCTGGTCTCACGGCTCAATCAGAATCGCCCGGTCTAGGATCGCTTTCCTGTTTTATCATGCGTCTATGTTGCTAGGCAGCATTTCCCACATAAGCCAGGATGCAACGGCAATCCACAGTCCCAGCCAGACGAAAAACAGGCTGAATGGTGCATATTGCGCTGATTGCTGCCAGCTGAACGTCGTTCCACCAACGGCGAGCCAGCAGCCAAGAATCAGGCCATAACCCAGGAAGCGCATCCACATCAGACCAATCTCCAGCCCTGTTATTGGTCGTCAACGCGGATCCGGTCTCGGGCGTTGCGTATTGGTCATCGGCATTCTTCTGCAATCGAGGGGGCTTGCCGAACCCAAGCATTGGACGTGATGCATTTATTGCCGCGCCAATGGGACGCAAATCTCAGCCACCTCGCCTGTCTGCGAAGGAAGAAGGTCGTGGAATAAGCTGTTGATAGGCATAGCAGGTCTTTCTGCATCCTCAGTTATCTCACACTATCAACTGTCCCTGTGTAGTTCCGCCTTGATCGAGCTTTATATTTGACGGCGATGGCGGAAGCAGGCGCATTCGCTGGACGTGAAGACGAAGAGTGTGGCGTCCATGGCGCTCTACAAGGCAGTGATATTTCGCTCGAATCTTGCAAGCAGCGCGGTCTTTCGTTTCGAAGAGACCATGTCGATGAAATTGATGTTCGGGCTGTATGGCGGGCGGAACATCATGCCTGCTCGATAGCCTTCTGTGCCATCGGAAACTTGTGAGCTGGAAGATTGTGCCGTTCCTGGAGCCGTCATGCGCGAAGGAATCGGTTATGCTGGCGATAAAGGCATTATGCGTCTCCAGCAAAGAAGACTCTCGATGGTGAATTATCCATAGTTACTGCTGCCCAGCAGGTTCGATCAAAACGGTGGCATGGCGATATGTGCGAAAGCCCTGTTTGCTTTGTAATGATACATCGATAATGACAGTCCTGGATTTATCAGAACCATGTATTTCTGGATGCACGATCTGGCGGGGCGCCGTTATCTTCAACGCCGACTTGACGAGTGGATCGGCCTGCGCAAAGTCCGGATCATCCATTTGTGTAACAGATAAATGCGGAGCAATGGCCTTTAAAAGCACAGGTGGCATATTGACGATAAGGCCTAGTTCATCGACGCTATGAAACGGCTCCTGTGGTGGCGCGTAATCCAAACCTGCAGCAAGGTAGTGCCTCTTTATTTCATCAGGCGGGATTGATCGATTTCCCCCTCGCCATATGACGATTTCTTCGGCAAGCGCGTGGGCTTGTTCCGATCTCGCACCACATAATCGAAGCACTTCTTCAAGAAGGGCACGCGACGCCGTGTTTGGATTAATCAAGCCCGCTTCGGAAGTGATAGTGATGTTTTCCGACATGCCCTGTAATTGTCGCGAATAATCCTTTCCGTATGACCAACGTTCCGGCCCACTTACGGATGCGTGAAATATCCCCTCCCAGATCGCGCCGTCAGCCCGTGCCTGCATCTGAGCGGCCCTTAGAGCCATATCGGCAACACGAACCTGTTGATCTGCTGACGCAATGAGGACCGATAGTACGAACGATATAAGAATCAGGGTCCACAGGACGATCAGCAACGCAAAACCCTGATCAGTCTTTACGTCACCCTGCGATTTCACGGACCCAGCCCCACCTTTTCACGAATAAGACGCTGTGGGTCCGGGCTGCCGCTTTCGCGCATGTTATGAAGTTCATCCGGAACATTTGCGGCATTTGGGTGCGTTTCCCGCAAATCCTCCATTAGAGACACAGCATCATGTTGATCGTGAATCACGTGTGGCGTGATCAGAATCAGCAATTCGGTTCTTTGGTGGTTGTTGGTCTGGTTGCCTGCAAGAATTCCAAGGATTGGTATATTTTTCAGCCACGGAATACCACTATTGCCGCGGCTCGATGAATCCGTAATCAAACCGGCCAGCCCGACGGTCTGCCCATCCTGTACGACCACACGTGACGTGACGGAACGATCGTCAAATGTTGGGTTAATAGTGCTGGTTGATGTCGGATTGACTGAACTGACCTCCTGTTCAATATCGAGCGTCACCAATCCATTATCGTTGACTCGCGGCGTGACCTGCATGATTACGCCCGTTGGCTGGTAATTGAACTGGTTGTAAATAGACGTTCCGATGGTGCTGGATTGCGACCCCGTTTGAACCGGCACGAGTTGGCCTACTTGCAAACGTGCTGGTCTGTTATCCAGGACCATCAACTGTGGCGAGGATAGGACATGTACCGTTGTCACGCTCTGCAGCGCGTCGATTGCAAATGGCGCGCCGCCGCCACTGGCACCCCCGATGATAAACCCTGGCAATGTGTGACTAAAGGCTGACGTCGCGAGCGTGCCAACTGTAATCTGTTGATTGTTATTGCTTAAAACGCCGTTGATACCGCCAGATTTGAAAAAGAACTGTGTTCCATATTGGAGCGCATCGTTCAGCTGAACTTCGGCGATGACTGCGTCGATACGAACCTGCAAAGGCATGATATCGATTTTTCGCAGCATCTGCGCGACGTTGTCGCTCTCCTGTTCCGTCGCATACACCAAAACAGCGTCATGTTGACCGTTCGAGATGATACGCATTTCATTGGCATGCCCCGAAGCGCCATTGGCCGTGCTATCCAGACCGCCCAGTAAAGGGTTCGCGGTCGCGGCATTCGCAGCGGTTGCGCCGCCGGCAGTTGACGGCGCGCCGCCGAGTAATGGTGAAGAAGCGCCGTTCATTCCCAGGAAATTGCTGCTGTTGCCGCCCGATAGGTTATTGCCAACAGCGCCCCCCAAGCCGTTTGAAAACCCTCCCGCCATACCCCCACTGTTGAAGCCTTGCGATGTCTGACCCGCGCTATTTTGAGCCTCAGGCGGCATAGCCGTAACGTTCTCAGGTGTAAAAGCCTGCTGAAGCGTATAAGCAATATCGTTCACATTTGAATTTTGTACATAAAAGACGTGCCACGAGCGCATGTTCGCTCTTCGATTACGCATAATCAATGCAAAAAGACGACGAGCATCATCGATGTAGCGTGCTGACGGCGCAACGACCAACACGGCATTGACCCGCGTCATCGGCAGGACCTGGATTGCTTGCGTCAGGGATGGACTTGCGCCGTGAAGGGCTGACTGCAATGTCGTGGCGACATCCCTCGCATTGCCGGATTCCACCGGCAACAAGGCATAGGACTGTCCGCTAAGCCAATCGACGTCGAATGACCGGATCAGCGCTACGACTGTATTGCGTGCGGTCGGATCGACGCTTACCAGCATCGTATTGGCGCTGGCAACGGGAACAGCACGTGCGCCGGATTGAAGGAATGGTTGCAACATCTTTGAAATGCTTGTGGCATCGGCATAGCGCAATGGCACCATAATCGAACCACCGAGATACGATCCATCCGCCAGCGATCCCGATGCGCCACCTCCGGCATCTCCTTGGGCCGGCACGATGCGATAAAGCGTTCCGATGCGGGTGATCGTGGCGTGAACCTGCTCAAGCAGAATCTGAAGGGCTGGGAACAGTTGCGATTCCGTCAACGGCGATGCCGTATGCAGGGTCACACGTCCTTTTACGGCCGGATCAATCGAATAATTGACATGCAGAATATCCCCCAGAACTTGTGAAACGGCGTCTCGAATATCCGTATCCGCAAAGTTCAGGGAGATGTTGCCGGCAACATCTTCATGACGCGCCGATGTACGGTAACGCGGTGCTACCGCTTGGCCATAGCTGTATTGCACATTATCCGGCGTTGCGCCTGAACCCACAATGCTATCGCTCAGGCTGGATTCCGCCGACGGCAGAGGTATAGGACCCGGCAATGGCTTGACGGAAGGTGTTTTCAAGGTGTCGCAACCGCTCGCCAATAGGCACGATGCCATGCCGAGGCATAACAAAAGGCGGCAATGTCGTTTTGCTGATTCCTGCAGGCGGAACGATCGTGTCATTGCGGGCGACTTGTTGATGGCGCAGTGGACAGGACGGTGTTGTCCTGATCCGACTCACTGTTGTCTTTGGGCATGGGGTTCTCCGACGCGCGGATACGGTCGGGTTTCATTAACCTTTCGCCGCCAGTTCCGCTTATCTTGACGGTGTTTTGCTCGATAGCCACGATGCGCCATTCGCCGATTGTGCTGCCGATTTCGACCACGACGCCTTGTCCGCCTTCCTGCGACATGAAGATTGCCTTTTTTTGCCCATTGGATAAGACGATGCCCGTCAGACGCAGTGTCGGTGTTGTGGCGCCGGGCGCTGCATCCGGACGCCTTGTGGGGTTGAAAAGGGGGCGTGTCAGAACGACGTCCTCCCAAGCTGCGATTTGCGTGGCATCCTCGAGCCCGGAATCATATGTTGCGATATCGTGATGACGAACAGGTTTTAACACGCTGCGGCTTGGATCGGATGGCGGCAGCGCGCGATCCGCGGACATGGGGTAGAAATTCCGAAACGCCAGAAATGTCGCCATTAGTATTGTGAGCAATATCATGCTGCGTTTCAGGCGAATTGATATTTTCATGGTTCCGTTTTTTCCCTGATAATCGGGAAATCAGGGCCATCGTGACGAAATGCATAGACGGTCATGTCGATGCGCATTGCCGAGGTCGGATTATCGCTGTCATCTGAAACACCGATATGGATATCGTCCATGGCGACAACCGGCGATGATTGCTCAAGCAAAGCGACAAGACGCACAAGGCTGTCGAAAGTCGCATCCAATACGATATGGACGCCGATCCTGCTTGACGGACCGCTTGTAGATATCGGGGTGTTTTCAACGCTGACGATCGTGGCGTGCACGCTCGCCGCAGCCTTCTGCAGGTTGTCCTCAAGGTTGGCGCTCGCGATGGCGACAGTGTTTCCCGCCACCAGGAAATCTGTTTTGACAGGCAACGCGGCTTTCTCTTGTTCAAGGCGGGGCACGGCGTGCACAAGCGCGGCCATGTGTTCGGCCAACTGACGTTGTAAAGTCAGGGCATCCGTGCGTTGTGCGTAGGTCGATAATAATGGGCCAAAAACGAGTGACCATAACAGAGCCAGGATCAGGGCCAGAAGACCCAGGGCGGCAACTTGCCCAAGGCGCCCTTCTGGCAACGACCGTATGAAGTTTTCCCGTAGCGAGAGCCAGCGAGCCGAATGTATCACGATCAGCGGCCCACCGTTGCGCGTAGCGAGAATACGCTAACGTTCTGGCCGTCCACGCGCGTGACGGGAGCGATAAAAACCGGGTTCCTGAACACGGAATCTTGGCTGAGGGCATGGATTAACGCCGTCGCGGCAGGGGAGCGTCCCGTCATGATGACCTCTCCTTGTCGCATGATGAAGTCGGTCAGATAACTGTCATCAGGCAGGATGCGCGTTGCTGCCGCCAGCACGGCAAGAGGATCGCCAAGGCGTCTACGCTCCCGTGCTACCAGGCCTCCGCCGAGGACCTGCTCGTTGATTGCCTGCTGTAAAGTGCGCGCATGCATGGCAGCCGGTCGCAGGGTCTCGATGGTCGCAGCAAGGCGATGCTGCTCCACGGATTGCGCCCAAAACCCATAGGAAATGCTCGCCGCGACACACAACGCAGAAGCGATGACGACCGCAAGGCGTATGCGACGCATACCGCCCGTCGCGAGCGTCCGATTTGCGAGGGGAATCGCCATGGAGCAATCTGTCGCCAAGAGCAGGTAAGGCCGAACGCCGAGTTGCGCCATAATATCGACGGCACGTGCAATCAATATTTTTGGGACAACCCAAAGACGGATATCGAGCAGTTGCGTTTCCGGATGCCGCCGCAGGATCTCGTGCCCCTTTGCGACAGCATCGGCTGGAAAAGGTGTCAGGCGGTCCATCTCATAATCTATGACTGTATCGAGATGCCGTTCCGTCGCAAGCGGCAAGGTGACGTCCCGTTCCAGAACCGCTTCGTGCCGAATAATTAATGATATCGACTGAAATCGCAGGCGTTTCAGGAAAGGCAGGATGGCTTGCCGGCACCGCGCGAATTGTTCACTGTCGGCGGATTCCGTCAGATCGTAGGAGAAGAGTTTGGTAGTATGATTTTGTTTGCGATAGGACAGATGCAACACATTGTCATCGAGCTCGGCTGAGATCGCCGCCAACTTCGTCCCGAGCCGGCGACGGCACCATTCTGGCAATAAACTTCTTATCTGATGCCACCACCATGTCGATATATCATTGATCAGCATGGTATTTCAGTGTTCCCGATGACGCCGGCAGGAACGCTCGGATTTTGGGACGCGTTGGTCATGTTGACCCTAACCGGGTATTGCCCAAGCGTGCGGAGCTGAGACGATGTCTGGCCAGCGTCGCTCGTCTCCAGACGGGAAAATGATGCGTATCTTAACCAGTTTGGGCAGTCCGCGGGCGAACCATTCGTTTTTCCACCCATTGGCTGTCAGGTAATGGCAATCGATCCGTTCAATGTCATTTAACAGCACGGCTCGATGAATATCGTTCCTGGCCTCGCGAACATGACGATACGGCGCCCAGGCAAGGATCAGGCGGCGATTGGCATCGACCGAAAAACGAAAATCCGCCATGGAATCACCTTTGCCGCCAAGAGATTGCGGCAATATGCCGCGTAGCACGAATTCTCCATTCCGCCCAGAAAAAACGAGGTCGTCCTGCGGCCACCCCGGCTCTGCATCGTCGATAAGCCGCCGGAGAAGACCATCGACGGCGATCAGTTCCGCTCGGTTACCAAGCGAGCGCCGCTGCAATTCAAACGCGATCGTTACAGCGCGGACGCCTTGTTCCAACGCCACCATCACAAGTGAGAAGACCATGAGGACGACGAGAATTTCCAGAAGCGTGAAGCCGCCCTCCCGTGCCGTTGCCAGTCGGACGCCGTCCTGCCCCCTCATGATCCGGACCCCTGAGTGGACCCCAGACGTTGTGTCGTAAGAGTTACCGTATGCCACCCGCTTTCGACAGCCGCATCGGGCCAAGCTATATCGACCTCGACGAGGTAGAGTGTAAGAGACGGCGACTTTTCCCCTCTGGAAGCGGTTTGCAGTGGCGTGATACGCAGGCGCCACCGAAACCCGCTGCCGTCGTCGCCTTGTTGAACCGTCGTTCTCACCGCCATGCCGGATCCGACAGCAGCGAGATGCGACTGCGCACGCGACAACGCCTCCTGCGTTCGCATAGAGAGGCGTGTTGCATTGAGGCCGGTCGAGATGCCCTCATAGGCCATTCCGAGCGCCAGCATCGCGATGACAAACGCGACCAGCACCTCTACCAGGGTAAATCCCCGCTCGTCTGCTGTCGGATTGTTCAAAGTGGGCATTGCCTAAGGTCCACCTATCGAGACAGCGCCGGTGAGCCATGCTGTATGAATAGCGATCGTATGTCCGCCTTCCGAAAGCCTGATCGTTGCTTCAGATGCACTACCGTCGGGGAAAAAGGTGACTGCCATCGCAGAATTCGCCGCGAAGCTGACCCCCGGCGGCAAGGTGCGATAACGACCTCGCATATCGATATACGTCCGCTGCGCCGCATTTATGCGCAGGACGGTGGTCGTATCCGACGCTATCGCAAGCATCCGTGTCTGACGAAGTGACGACGCCAGAACCTGTGCCGTGCCACGCAAATCAAGCGTTGTGGAATGGAGGGGACCGCGTGCCACGAGAAGCGTTCCGATCATGCCCAGAATCACAATCACCACAAGGAGTTCGATCAGGGTAAATCCGGCGTCGCTGCGGTTATTGCGCAAGGTCGTTTATGCTCAACATGGCAAGAAGCAGGGACGATACGATACCGGCAATCACAAGTCCCATGATGATGGTCACGACAGGCACGAAAATGGCCAACAGTCGTTGCGTGACAATCCTGACCTGTTCTTCGTGAATGTCAGCCGCGCGCAGGGACATCGTACCCAGTCGCCCGGTTTCCTCACCCAACTGGAGCAAATGCACCATTCGCTCCGGGAAAATGCGGGCGCCACCTACGGCGCCGGACAAGCCGCGCCCGGCTTTCGTGTTTTGCATCGCGACCTCGATGACATGTCGGGCTTCGACATTGCGAAGAGCATCCCGGGCAATGTCCAGGGCGTTCAGGATCGGCACCCCGTTTTCGAGCAAGGTGCCAAAAATACGTGCGAAACGAGCTGCCATGATTTCACGCATCAACGCATTCAGCAGGGGAACGCGAAGCAGCCAATAATCGACCCGGCGGCGCAGGGCGGAGCGACGCAACAATCTTGTCAGAGCGACAATTGCAATCAGAAGGACAAGAAGAATTATAAGGCTGTCATGCTCGAGAATGCGCCCGATATCGACCAGCAACTGGGTCGTGGGTGGAAGCGCCACACCGTTTTGCTCGAATAGAGGCACAAATTGCGGCAATACACTCGTGAGTAGCAGATAAATCGAGCCGCAGGCGGCAACGATCAGCAGGGCTGGATAGATCATCGCCGAGGTTATCGTTGCACGAAGGGCCCGCGTCCGCTCCATCAACTGGGCCAGATGTGCCATGGTGGGCGCAAGGTCGCCCCCGGCTTCGGCTGCCCGCACCATGGCGATATAGAGGTGTGGAAAACTTTTAGGGCGTGCCGCCATAGCCTTGTGCAGCGATTTGCCGTTACGCACTTCGGCACGAATTTCCTCCAGCACCCGGCGCCCTCGGGAGCCGGGGAGGGTTTGAACCAAAAAACGCAAGGCATGATCGATATCCTGGCCTGCTTCGAGCATGACGGCCAGTTCGCGCGTGATGAGTGTGAGTTCCGCGTGCCGAAGATCTTTTCGGAGAGGGAGATCGACGTGCAACCAGGATATCTGGCCGATGCTCGGGCGTATCGCAGAAATAAGCATGGGAATTTGACCAGTCTGACGAAGACGCGCGACAGCAGCTGTTTCGCTCTCCGCCTGCAACGTGCCTTTGCTAACGACGCCCGTCTTGTCCACAGCGAGGTAGGAGAACTCGATCATTCCCGTCATTCAGCCTCCCTGACTCTTGACTGCTTGTATCAATGGCCGGCGCGAATAGTGCGGATGACTTCCTCAACGGTCGTCACCCCGGCCAGCGCCGCCTGCAGCCCGGCCGTAAACATCGGCACCATGCCGGCCTCGACGGCGGCGCGCTCAAGCGCAGCATGGTCGCGCCGGGCAAAGACAAGCCGCTCGATTTGCTCATCCGGCTCGAGAAGTTCTGCGATAGCCTGCCGTCCGCGATAGCCTGTCCGCCGGCAATTCAGACACCCGACCGGTCGATAAAGCGTTATGGGACGCTCATTCGCCAGCTTGTCCAACCCCAATTTCCCGATCGCCTCAGGTGTTGGCTGATAGGATTCCTTGCAGTCGTCGCACAGTCGCCGCACGAGGCGCTGTGCCAGCACACCACGCAGGACGGCGGTAATCAGGAAATCCTCAATTCCCATATCGCGAAGCCGGATGATGGCGGCCGCAGCGGAATTGGTGTGCAGCGTGGAGATTACCAGGTGCCCCGTCAGGGCAGCCTGCACGGCGATCTGTGCCGTCTCTGCATCGCGGATTTCACCGACCATGATGACATCAGGGTCCTGGCGCAGGATCGAGCGCAACAATGACGCAAACGTCAGGCCGATCTGGGGGCGAACCTGAATCTGATTGATACCAGCCAACTGATATTCAATGGGGTCCTCGATCGTCACCACGTTACGGCTCACCGCGTTGAGATCCGACAATCCGGTGTAGAGCGTTGTCGTTTTTCCCGATCCGGTAGGGCCGGTCACGAGAATGATTCCATTGGGTTGTTCGATGAGCGTGCGAAAGCGCTCGATCACCTGCGGAGCCAGGCCGAGACTGCTATAGTCGAATACGGTGTTCGATCGATCGAGTATGCGCAGCACAACGGTCTCGCCATGCAAAGCCGGTACGGTCGATATGCGGAAATCAATTTCGTGCCCCCGGATCGCCAGTTTGGTGCGCCCGTCCTGCGGCAGGCGCCGTTCCGCGATATCGAGTCGCGCCATGATTTTAATGCGCGAGATGACCGCCGGGATCAGTTGCGGCGGAAAGCTTTCGATTTCATGCAAAACGCCATCGTAACGATATCGCACGCGGAGACGGTCATCGAATGGCTCAATATGGATGTCCGACGCAAAAGTCTCCACCGCCCGTGCGATCAACTGATTGACCAGGCGTATGACCGGTGCTTCCGACGCCAGATCTTTCAGGCGTTCCGCGTCTTCCTCCAGTGGCGCAGCATCCGCATCACTTTCCTGCGCCACATGTTGTTCGTCATTCGGATAAAGGCGCTCGATTGCGGCATCCAGATCAAGCGGCACAGCGACGAAAACACGTGCATGCAAGCCCGTGACGGCAGAGATGGCCGATGCGAAGAAAGGGTCGAGCGGATCACGGAGCGCAACGGCAATGCTCTCGCTATCCACAGCCAAGGGAATTGCGCGCGCGTCCTTCAGGAAGCGCGCGCTTAAAATTTCCGGAAGAACCGGGCTGTCTGGATAGAGTTCTGGCGTCACCATGGGAAGATCAAGGAAGGCCGCATAGGCGGTAGCCATTTCCCGTTCCGACATTAAGCCAAGCTGAAGCAGCACCTTGTCAACGCGACCACCATTTTGCTGGCTTGCTCGTCGGGCGCGATCTACGGAACGGGCGTCACAATATTCCATTTCCGACAGCCATGCAGCAAATCGTTCAACGAGCGAATTTGCCTGTGCTGGCGAGGATGGCGTTGCGTCATGGGTGGTTTGCAACATCACTGTTGTCCCACGACGTGAAAATCTTGCAGAAGCCACATGCTCCAGATCGCCGCTCCCAGGCCGGGGCCGAACGGCACCGCGAGTTTCGCCTGAACAGGAGAACGACTGAAAAGAATGATGCCGCAAAGGGTCACGCAGGCGCCCCAAAAAACAACGTAAGGCAACGCATGAAGGCCAACCCAGGCACCTGCGGCCGCGAGAAGTTTTGCGTCACCCCCACCAAGACCTTCCTCGCCCCGATAGTGCCGGTAGAGGCGTGACGTCGCGCGAAAAAAAACGTATCCAATCGTTGCGGCCAGGACATTCTGGCAGAAATAAGCAATGCCGTGACCTGCCGAAATAAAAAGCCCCATGGCGATGAGTGGCAAAGTCAGGAGGTCGGGTAATCGCTGGTAACGTAGATCGATTATCGAGGTGGTGAGTAACCACCAGCCCAACAGGGATCCGAGCCATATCGTCTCGAGCGCCGTTGTGCCGCTAGAGTGATTCAGCCTGATTAGTCCGAGGGGAACAAGGACAACAGAAATCGCCGCGAGTTCCATGAGGAGGTGAATCCCGTCAATGCGAGCATGGCAGCGACGACATTTTCCACCCTGCGCCAGAAAGCTTACGATCGGGATCAGCTCAATTGGCGAAAGCGGCGTTGTGCAGGACGAACAGGCAGACCGCGCGACGATTACAGGAAGGCCGGTCGGCAAACGCAAGACGACGACGCAAAGGAACGAGCCGATAAAAGGCGCGACGATAATTGGAAGGTAAATCGATTCCGCCATAATACTCGCTAATGGTTGCATATCTCTTCCCCGGCATTCGCCGCATTTCCATGAGATCCGCGTGAGCAAAGGTCGTAGTCGAATCCCTGTCGTTCCGATGGGTTCCGATAGATGAATGGATGATTCCAGGGATCACGCGGCTCTTGCGCACCCTTCAGATAAGGTCCGTTCCAGTTATTGGCATCTGCTGGTTTCGTGGAGAGAGCGTTTAACCCCTCGTCGGTGCTCGGATATGATCCGACGTCCAGCCGATAAAGATCGAGAACCTGCCCTAGTCGCTGAATCGATTGCCGTGCAATTGTCTCCTTGGCTCCTGATAGTTGACGCAGGGCGGCTGGCGCGACGAGGCCGATCAGCAGACCAAGAATCGCAATGACGACAAGAAGCTCAATCAGCGTGAAACCATCATCGTCATTTTTTCTGATATGCATGCAACCACCCAATATCTCTATCAATGGTACTTGTAATTATGCGATGTGGTCTATGCGACGATTTCTATTCCATGTAAGATGTGACGAATATCTCAACTGGAACAAATGATCGAGCTATGGGAATCGCCTACTTGCATTGCATGATGTCCGTGGCGGCGATTTATCATCTGCCGCCACGCGTTCTTCCAGTTATTCAGGCAGTAGAGGGAGGCAATATTGGCAACGTTCGTCAGAATACAGACGGCACGCAAGATCTTGGTATTATGCAAGTCAATACGCGTTGGCTTTGGCCGATTTCGCGTTATACACATACACCTGTAGCCGTTGTTTATCGAAACCTGATTGGAAATTCTTGTTATAATATCAGTGCTGCAGGAGCAATTCTGCGGACCTACCTGAACGAAACGCATGGTGATCTGATGCAGGCCGTGGGAAATTATCATTCTCATACGCCCAAATTGAACGCCGCGTATCAGGCGCAAGTCCTGGTGTTTGCTCAACAGCTGTTTTCCTCTCGTTAAATATGACGACCACGAAAATTGTGCAGAACAACCTGTGGTGGCTAATTTATTTCAATTAGCCACCACCGCATTTTTTATTGCAAAAAATTACTGATTTGCGCCACTGATGGGGACATACTCCCCTGACTCAGCCCATTTACCTGACTCAATAGAGACGAGGCCGTCGAGCGTTGTCCCAAGAGATCAGCGATCAGAGCGGCAATATTGATGTCTGCGCGATTTGCTGGAATGTTTCCATAGGCACCCAATCCGTTGGTGCCATAAGCGAGATCGATCGCCGATGACGCGCGCGTAATTCTGAGTTTCACCGTCGGCGCAAGTGTTCCGCCCCGTACGCCATCAATCGTATCGATAAACGATTCAACTAGGCCGTTCGGCATGACATAGTGAGAGTAGGACTGAAATGCGTTCGGATTTTGATCCGGATTAGCCTCAAAGTCTGTTCCTGCCGGCGTGTTAAGATCCGTTGGATTACCCAATACAAGCCCACTACCGTAATTCATTGGCTGGAAATCACTACGAATGCCATTGCCGACAAAACCATAGACGCCATCCGGCCCATCCATGCCTGCCGCAAATGTGGTGCGGTGACTGATTGTGAAAATATAGTATTTTCCGTTCTTTATATAGACCTGAGGCCGTTCGGTTTGATCGTTGACGCAATTCGCGGAAATCAAGGGAGGAAGAAACTTCCATTTTGAAAGAGCACTGTTCTGTGCAATGGCAAGGCCGATATTCGCTTTCTGATAATAAGCCCCGCCGTCAATGACTTGCTGAAGCGTCTCGGCATGCGGGTCATTCGGGCGATATCCAAGATCCGCAGCATCACAGGACGGGACACCGCGATTACCTGCCGTATTACCTTCAAAGACCATGTAATTTACGCCAGGATGGTCCGGGTCTTCAAAAGTGAATGGATCACGAAAACTGTAAAACTCGTTTTGTTGGCCCGTCTGATAATAAGTTCCATCAGGTACGAGCAGTGGCGTATGATTGTTGAAGCCGGTAAACCAGACATGCTGGAAATCCGAATGTATAGTGCCGAGAGATTGGGTGATGGTGGCTACGGGGGGTGTTATATTTCCGCCGCTGGCACTTCGATTGAATGCTAGGTTAGTATAGAAAACGGAGATTTTATTTCCGGTTACATCGATAAGCCGGGTCGATCCGGACCATTCGGCCTGGTTCGTATACGTCGTGCCTGCATAGACTTTTGCGCTAGCTCCGTTGGGGAATAAGAATCCGCCATATATCCACCCGCCATTTGCAGGGCGCTGATATGCCGGTATTCCGGCACGGCGATAGAAATACCCTATACGGGCGTGAATATGGCGGTCGTCGAATGTGTAGCCTGCGTTTTTATCTGCAGTGAGAGAAAAAATCACTTCCCACCCATTATAACTGAATTGGTTCGCCTGTTTGTCGATTAGTGTCCAGGTATCCCAAATCCATACATCTGGGCTGATGGAAGGAAAGTTTGCCGGTATAGCCGGCATCGTCAATTGGGAGGGTAGGGAATTCTGCCGCGCCGCCACATTGGGATCGGAATGGGCCTTGATCTGGATCGCATCCGCACGCGTCCACCGGGCAGTAAAATTTGATTGGGGATTATAGGCTTGTTGCGTATGAATACTGGGGCTCGCAAAGCCGGGAACCGTTGCGAGTGAACGTCCTAAAAATAATGGAGCGCCTCTCGGCATCACCCCGGGAGCGGGTGAAACACGCTGTGCTTCTCGTCGAAGCGCAGGTGATGTTGTTTGAGCAAGGCAGAAGGGAGAGCTCGTAATTCCAGTAGCAATTGCTGCGAAAATTATAAGATTTTTACGCGCTTTATAAGACTTAATGGCCATTTGAACTTTCTCCCAAACGAGAAATACTCGGCAGTCATGCGAGGTATTAATATTGGCAAAAAGACAACATTACTAAATGACTAAGTATAAACTTCGATGAAAAGACTAGCCATATTTCTCTAAGGCGACGTTGATAAAAAGTCAAAGTTATTGATTTTTATTCACAATAAAACACAAACAAAAAACTGGTTTGCATTTTTGTTTGAAGCTAAGGGCCCTTTTGGAAATTCACGGATGAGTGTTTCGGCGTAGCTCAGGGCTTCCCATGGTGATGTGGGTTATGGCCTCTGCGACATCGATAAAGGGCTCTGAGCCCGTCGCCGCATTGACTGACCGTCAGGTTGTGCTTTTCTGGGAATTTTGAATCTGGGTAACCATGATTCTGAACGAGATGAATGGCACGGCGTCGGTTGAAGCTGTCCTGGCGCTGACGTTTGAGGGACTCCGGGATGCCAAGGCATGAATGCGCCCGGTCTTCGGGCAGAAGCGGATCGCGGCGTCGGTGGGCCGTTTTCTGAAAACGTTACTGGGCAACGAGTTGCGCAAGACCGGCTGGATGCAGGCAGAAGCGGCAGGTGACCCAGCCTCATGGCGCCAGCAGGTCTTGCTGGGCCGAGCCCGGTGGGATGCCGATGCGTTGCGCGATGTCGTGCGAGATCATGTCGTGGGCCATCTCGGCGATCCCGATGCTGTTCTGGTCGTCGACGAGACAGTGTTCCTCAAAAAGGGAGCGGCCTTCTGCGCTGTGAGCCGGCAATACACGGGTTCCGCCGGAAAGATCACCAACTGCCAGATCGGCGTGTTCGCGACCTATGTCTCCGACAAAGGGCACGCATTTCGTAAGCGGGCACGCTACCTGCCGAAAAGCTGGACAGACAAACCTGAGCGACTGGTGGCGGCGCATGTGCCCGAGGATGTTCGCTTTGCCAGAAAGCCGGCGCTGGCGATTGCGATGATCGGACGTGCGCTGGCGGCCGACGTAACGTTTGCCTGAGTCGCGGGCGACAGTGTTTATGGCGTCGGTGACCTGGAAATGGCGCTGCGCCGCGCGGGCAACGGTTCGTGCTGGGCGTGAACGCCAATCACTGGTTTCACTCCTGGCGACCGGACGTCATGTGGGTCAGCGAGGCGCGCGAGATTATCAAGGCACTGCCCGACGAAGCCTGGAGCCGCGCTTCGGTCGGACACGGCACCAGGGGCGAACGTCTGTGTGCTTCACTGCCATGGTTCCGTGCCTCTCCTGATGCGAGCTTAAAACGCTCAGTCAACCGGCACAAAAGCGTCACAGGTCCAAAGGCGGTCGTCCTCCGTTTGATCCGGTGCTGATGCTCAAGATCCTGGTGGTCCAGACCTTGAACAATTTATCTGATGAGCGGACGGAGTATCTGATCAACGACCGTCTGTCGTTCATGCGCTTTCTGGGATTGGGGCTGTCGGACCGCGTGCCGGATGCCAAAACAATCTGGCTGTTCCGCGAGCGTCTGACACAGGCGGGGGCCATTGAAAGACTGTTTAATCGCTTTGACGTGACCCTGCGCAACGCGGGCTATCTGCCGATGTCCGGCCAGATCCTGGATGCAACACTCGTGGCTGCGCCAAAGCAGCGTAATACGAATGCCGAGAAAGCGGATCTCCGAGCAAGACGTATTCCCGAAGACTGACAGGACAGGCCCGCAAAGCTGTCGCACAAGGATCGTCATGCACGATGGACGCTGAATCACGAAGGCGAAGCGGCAGGACGATGGAACCATGCCATCGAGTGATCTCGCCATCCCGTTCTTGGGCTACAAATCCCACATCTCCATTAACCGGAAGTTCCGGTTCATCCGCAAATGGAAGAAGACGGATGAGGAAATAAAGTCACTCAGGCAAGCGTGGGCAAAGTCGTCCGCTTTGAGATCATTCGTTTGTGCTTCAAATTGTCCGACATGCGGCGAAACCGGCACGTCCGCTCCTCATCGTAAACATTACGAAACGGACATCGCCGACACTTCCAGCGTAGCTTGATTTGGTAATGATAGTACGGTCGTTTACTCGTTATAAATTCGACATTCGCACATGTATTTGCGTTGGCACTATCGTGCGTAGCAGTCCGTCTCCAGTGTTATTCCAAAATCTTGACGCTGTTCTTAGCGGTGAGTTCGATGTTCGCTTCGAACGGGGTGCTGACCGCGTTTTTCAATGAATTATCATTTCCCGCCTGATAATATGAACACATGCCGGGTTTACGTCGAAGAGGACAGGCTTTCGGCGAGGGCTGTCCAACCATCCTGGACTGAGGAAAGAGCCGCTTCAAAAGTCACTTCATCAAGAGGAGCATTTTCTCGAATCATGGCGTTTGAAAGAGTGATCGCAGGCATTGGAAAAACAGGTCTCATTTTGAGCCCGTCGGCGACCTGACATAGTTGTGCCGCGCACTTCCCGCCTCCATGACCGCCATAGGTGACGATCATCAGGGGTTTTCCTTTCCACTCGAGATAGCAGTGGTCGATTGCGTTCTTTAAAACGGCCGTATACCCCCAGTTATATTGGGGCGTCACGAAGACGAAGCCGTCCGCTTGTGCCACCTTTTCGCTCCAGGCTTTTGAATGCGGCTGCTTGTAGAGGCCGAGCGCCGGAAGGCCCGGTTCATCGTCCATGGGGAGTGGCCATTCCGCGAGATCGATGATCTCGATGGCGAGATTGGTCTTGTCCTGTCCGACTGTGGAAACCCATTGTGTGATAGCAGGGCAAAGACGTCCGGCCCGCACACTGCCCATGATTACCAGAACCCGTTTCGTCATTCCTATGGCCAAGCCTCAGTTGTGTTTGCACAGTTGCCGTCCGTCCTACTTCAAGCCGCTCTCCTGCCGCACGCGCTCCAGCAGCACGACGAAATCGCGATCGGCATCTCCGGCACTGACGGCGCTGAGCAGGCGATCGCGAACAACAGAAGCGTAAGGCAGCGGAACACCATAGTCGTCTCCGGCCTCCATGAACATTTTGACGTCCTTCAGGCCGAGCGTCACTGGCGCTCCGGGGTAGTCATAATCGTGCTCGATCATCAGCTTGCCGTAGTTCTTGTGAACTGGGGCATTATAGAAGCTGCTCGTCATAACCTCGAAGATTACGCGGGGGTCAGTTCCGGCTTTCTCATTGAGCGCGAACACCTCCGCCATCTGCTCAATGGTCGAATAGATCATGAAATTTAGCGATAGCTTGGCGAGATTAGCCTGTATGGGATCGTCGCCCATCCGAAAGATATGTGGGCCGAAGCACTTAAGCAGCGGCTCCAAGCGGTCCAGCACGTCCTGGGCACCGGCAGCCATCACGAACAATTCCCCCGCTTCAGCCGCAGGAGGGCGTCCGAGGACATTGGCGCTGACATAAGTCTGTCCACGCTCTGCATGACCGTCACGCAGGCGACGCGCCTGGGCGAGGGAGACGGTGCTACAGCAGACGTGAATGGCTTTTGACGACAATCCGGCCGCGATCCCGTCCTTGCCGAATGTTGTTTCCTGGGTGGTCGCATCGTCAAACATCATCGAAAAGACAACATCGACTTCCCACGCGACTGCATCGGGTATGTCTCTCAGCGTTGCGCCCCGCGCGACAAGATCAGAAGCTTTTGCCGCTGTCCGATTATAGACGACGAGTTGGTGTCCCGCGTCCAGAAGGCGTTTCGCCATAGGGTGGCCCATGGCGCCCAGTCCGATAAATCCGATTTTCATGGTCGTGTCTCTTGCTGTGCTTTTGCGAGCGCCGCTGGCGCCTGTGTTACTTCACGCAAGATTTTGGGGGAGTCGGGCTTGGCGTGCTTCATCATGTAAGCCAGATTTCAACTCATGCGCGCCACTTCATCCCTAGTCCCATCCTATATGGACAGTTCAGATGCGGATCTTCCCTGGCTGTTGGGAGGACATATGCAGCAGGACACCAGACGGGTTAAGGACATCCATTCTCATACCCGGGGTCAGATTCTTGGAATTGGGCATGGCGTTATGGGGGTGCGAACCGACAAGGCATACTGGCTGATCGGCCCCGGCCAGACTTTGTGGTTACCACCTTGTCTCTGCCATACAGCCCGTTCTCACGGTGGCGTGCGTGGATGGAGCCTGTTCATCGATCAGGCCCGATCCACGCTGTTATCTGCCCAGCCTTTCCTCGTGCGAGGTACGCCTCTTCTGATCGCGCAAGCAGAACGGTTATCGCATTGCACGTCAGATAAATCCTGGAGCGATGTTCACGCCCGTCTCGCCGAGAGTTTCTGGGATGAATTTCTGACCTTGCCCTGCGCGTCGGTTTCCCTGCCTTTCCCGACAGATGGTCGCTTGCGGCGTGTGGCTGATGCACTGAGTGAAAATCCGGCGGATGCGCGTGAGCAAGGGGATTGGGCCAACGAGGCTTCTATGTCAGTGCGTTCCTTCGTCCGGCATTTCGGAGTGGAAACGGGCATGCCGTTTACAGCCTGGCGTCAGCGGCTGCGTATCCTCAATGCCCAGGAAAGGCTGGCACGCGGGGAAACAGTCACAAGCGTCGCACTTGATGTCGGTTACGAAAGCCCGGGCGCCTTTTCGGCAATATTTCAGAAGATTACGGGACATAGTCCCGCAGCCTATATAAAGCTGTGCAGATTGAGCGACAAAGGTTAGGCTCTGTTAGGTCTTGATATGATCTGCTGCGGCTGCGATGCAGATGACGGAGATGAAGGAAGCGGCGGTTTTGTCGTATCGGGTGGCAACGGCTCTCCACTCCTTGAGGCGCGCCCATAGGTTCTCGACCAGATAGCGGTGCCGGTAGGCCCATTTCGGGCACGAGACGGCAGCTCGTTTCGTTTGGGCAGAATGACCGGGCGCGAGCCTCTGCTCCACAGTTCCTCACGAAAGCGGTTTGAGGCATACCCCCGATCACAGACAACATAGCGCGGTGCGACCGGCAATGCGTCCAGGAGCGCCATGGCAGAGGGCAGTTCGTGCGCCTGTCCTGGCGTTAGGGTGAACGACAGGGCTTTTCCGCGCCCATTGGCCGCTACGCAGACCTTGCTGCCAAAGCCTCCACGCGAGCGACCAAGTGCCTGACAATTGCTTCGGCTCTTTCGGAATCCCCCTTTTTGGCCGCTCCCGCCGCCTTGTGATGCGCCCTGATGTCCGTGCCATCGAGAAAGACCATGCCCAGGGCTGGATCCCGGTTTTTTGCTCGCTCGAAGAGTGCTTCCCAGACGCCGAGTTTTGCCCATCGAATGAAAAGCTGGGCTGCGGTCCACCAGGGGCCGAATTCAGAGGGGATAGATCGCCATTTCGCGCCGTTCTGGTGACGCCAGAAGATCGCCGACACCGTCTGACGCAAGTTGCATGGCGGTGTTTTACCTCTGGGACGCACCGCCTCGATCAAAGGCTCCCAGACCCGCCACGCATCATCGGAAATCACAGACTGCATCATGTTCATCACAAAGAGCTATGCAGAAAGCGAGCGCTTTCAAGCCCTAACAGGCCCTAATCGGCTTGTTCGTAATCAGATCGCAGGCCTGCTTAAATGTTATATTATAGCTTTCCCGCGTCTTTTCGGAGATTCCAGGGTTGTCTCGGAAAAAGGACTTGATATGGCCCGTCCACGGCTCGTCCGACTCATTCGGGCGCGCAGGGGAGGGATTTGGCTTGGGTTGAGTAGCAGGGGAGGTCAGCCCCCCGGTCAACTGGATAACCCTTTCCATGCCCGCTTGGACGCCCTTCTGGTGAGCCTCGCTCCACAAGTCGGACAAAATGGACGACATATTATTTTGTTCACGAATGTTCTCGTTTTCACAAGTTTTCCGTGAAATAATCATCTCCATCCATCAACCAAACTCATTTTTAATCTCTGATGGAAGATTGTCTATTTCATTCGAGTTCGTTCTGACGAATGACTTGAGGTCGGCTGATGAGATTTTCCCATCTGTATAGTTCCGAATCTCTTCTGCCAGTCTTCTTCTAATGTCCATCCAGATACCGTGAAACCCTGAGAGCAATGCAATGGCACGTTGACTGGCAATCATTCTATCAGAAGTTTTCAGGGAACGAACGACATATGAGCCAATGACAGGTTTCAGGTCGGCAGGAATCCTAACCCTTAGAAACCATGTCTAATATCTGCGAATCATATACGGAGTAGGCAAACTTTTGTCGTCCCATATGTAACACCAACATGTGCCACCAAGGAAAACGACAAGAAATTATACCAATAAAATCAGCCACTTAGAGTGAATGGCGTCCCATAGGGGATTCGAACCCCTGTTGCCGCCGTGAAAGGGCGATAAGTAGTGGCTAAATGGCTGGGCTATTCCGTTTAAAGTGTTGATAACAAGGACTTTCATATCACTGACTATCACTGGATACAACTGGATATCACATCAGGGTGGGCCCAAGATGGGCCCAAAGAGTTACCGCCCTTTTGGATTATCTAACGACATCTCTGTGAGCTGGCGCTGCCTCAGTTGAGAGTGTGAAAAGGACGCCATCGCTTACCACCACATACCTATTCTAATAGGCATGCCCACTGTTTTGCTCTATGATGTGACCAGTTTAATGGTTTGGAGTCTACGATGCAGACCGTCAATCTGGTGGAGGCCAAAGCCCATCTCAGTCGTCTGGTCGACCTGGCAAAGGATGGAGAGTCCGTCCGTATTCTGCGTCGCGGCAAGGTGGTCGCACAACTCGTCAAAGTCGAGCCGGTGCGTAAACGGATTGCAGTGAGTGCTCTGCGCTCACTGACCGATGCCATGACGTTGCAAAAGGAGTCTGCTGCGGACGTTATCCGCGAGATGCGTGATGAGGCAAGATATTGAGCCTCTATATTGATACATCTGTTATGGTGGCGGCCCTGACCAATGAGCGGGAAACTTCTCGAATGCAGGACTGGCTTGGCGCTCAGACACCTGAGGATCTTTTCATCAGCGATTGGGTCATGACGGAATTTTCCTCTGCGCTGTCGATCAAACTGCGGACGGGACAGATCAGCGTCACGGATCGCGCGAACAGCCTGGCGATGTTCACACGTCTGTGTGCCGAAAGTATTGGGGTCTTGCCAGTGACCAGTCAGAACTTCCGGACGGCAGCAAGGTTCTCGGACCAGTATGCGCTGGGTCTACGGGCCGGAGATGCCCTTCATCTGGCGGTTTGTGCGGATCAGGGCGCGACATTGTGTAGTTTGGACCGTCGCCTTGCAGAGACAGGGCCTCAGGTTGGTCTGGCTACCACTCTGGTGTGATCGAAATTGGCCGTAGCTGTAGCACTGACATTTCTTTCACGTTCGGGGATGAGAGCTTTTTTCGTGATGCTGGGTCCATAAAGGAATGATGCTTCCGGGGTGCTTTCTGAATGAACAGATAGGACCAGTAGATGGCTCAGGCCCAAGAGCATTCTCTTGCAATGAAGTCATATTCATAATATGACTACAGTAGTTTCAATGGGGACTGTCATGCACGAAATTCAGCTACGCGATGCCAAGGCGACCCTGTCTGCGGTTGTCGATCACGCCTGCGCGGGTGAGCCGGCCATCATTACGCGGCACGGCAAACCAACGGCTGTTATCCTGAGTTATGCGGAGTGGGAGAGACTTTCCCGCGTGCCCTCATTTGGCCGTTTGCTGATGAGTGCTCCACTGGATGAAGCTGACTTCCCGGAAAGAGTTGAGAGTGGTCTCCGGGAAGTGGAATTCTGAGTGTATCTCGTCGATACAAACGTCCTGTCTGCGGCCGCACCAACCAAGGCCCGGATAGAGACAGGTCTCGTTGAATGGATAGACAGGAACAGTGATAAGCTGTTCATTTCTGTCATTACAATCGCCGAGATTGAGGCTGGTATTGCCAAATTACGGGACAACGGCAGCCTGAAGAAGGCACAACGACTTTCCGAATGGCTTGAGACGCTTCTCCATCTCTATCAGCACCGAGTGTTGCCGCTGGATCTTCAGGCAGCACGCGAACTGGGATGTATGACACAGGCGGTACGTCAGGCTGGCCGTATGCCCGAAATGGCCGACCTGTCGATCGCGGCGACAGCGATGGTGAAGGGCTATGTCGTGCTGACCCGCAACCTGCGACATTTCCAGGGAACGGGGATCATAGCTCTCGATCCCTTTGAAAGCCTGCCAGCTTAAGGTTCGCAGGCAGCGCTCTCCTATAGATGAGGCGTGTAATGTGTATCTTTCATACGGCGCGCTTCATTCAGAGCCGTGGCGAAGCGGGCTCGTGTTGCCTGTCCCATACGGCTCATGCCGCAGGCATCGCGCATTCTTGCAATGGCATCCTCGTCCGGGCAGTCGATGGCGATGGCGCGGCAGGCGAGGTCTACGAGGGCCGGAAGAGGAACCAGCGCCGGGTCCGAGGATTTCTCAGCCGTTAATGATGTGAGGGACAGTCGTGGAACGACAGGCTGTCGATCCGACCACAGAAAAGTGCCAACATCTTCTTCGGTGCGCCCCATTGATGAGGGAATAGCGCGTTGGACGCGTTCACGAATCTCACGCCCGACGCGACTAAAACCGTGTGCCCGTGACATGGTCTGAATAAGCATATCTTCACGGATGACCTTTGCCTGATCGATTGTATGAATGACAAGGCGAGCTAACGTCGGCAAATAATCGTCCTGCGTGAAGCTGGATGGATCGGCCTCGACATCCGAACTGGTCGCGTCATCTGATGGAATGTGTTCGGGTGCCTTTGCGTAAAGGGGCTCTAAATGCCGGATCTCTTCAGGTGAATGTTCTGGGTCGGGTTGAGCAGTAACAGATTCAAACTGCGATGTTTCGGCAGAAGCAACGGGATCTTCTTCGCGCTCATTCACAGTCGCGTTCAGCAGTGCTTCAGCTTTTGCAGCATCCCGCTCTGCCTGATCAATGCGCTTCTGACGGGCAATCTCCAGAAAGCTCTGTAGGGCAGCATCAATCCGTTCAACCTCGCGAGGGGCATTCGTCCACCAGTCCGTGGACCAGAGGCGCAGAATATTCCAGCCGAGATTTTCAAGAACAGCCTGTCTCAGGCGGTCTCGGTCGCGCGCCGTTGCGCTCCGGTGATATGTGGCGCCATCGCATTCGACGCCTGCGAGGAACGTGCTGGGTAAATCGGGATCAATGACGCCAAGATCCACGCGGAATCCGGAAACACCGACCTGTGTCGTGACCTCCCATCCTTTTGCCTGAAGCATCGTCGCAACTTCGACTTCGAATATGCTGTCATACCCTCCGACAGACCCTTCATCCGCGCCTCCGCAGGATTGGTGTGCGACCCATTTTTGCCGGGTTCATAAATCCCTTTCGGGACAAAGCGGAAAGAGACTGCCTGATCCGCCGTGACCGGTGACGGAAAGGTGACCAGATCGCCGCCGTAATAAGCCTGATTTGAAAAAGCGATCAGACTTTCGTGACGACTGCGATAATGCCACTCCAGACTGATGGCTGGGACACCTGCTCCGAGGCATTCGTCAAGGATCGAGTCAAGATCGGTCATCTCGTCAGATGTATGAGCATCAGCCGCTGCCAGACCCGCCGTGAAGAAATCCGTGGGTGGCAATTGCTTGGGATCGCCAACCACGATGACCTGCTTGCCACGACCGATTGCGCCAATTGCGTCCCATGTTGCGATCTGGGACGCTTCGTCGAAAATAACAAGGTCGAACGGAGCAGCATCAGCGGGCAGGTACTGGGCGACTGACAACGGACTCATCATGAGACAAGGCGTGAGGGTCCGAAGGGCGCCTGGCATCTTTTCGGCCAATTGACGGACCGGAAGATGACGGGTTTTCTTGGCAATCTCGCGCGTCAGGACTTTGTATTCCGGATCGTGCTGTCCCGCGGCCTCGCCGGGAATACGCCCGGCAAGGCGTGCCCGGATCAGACGAATGGCCAAGGTTTTCAGCTTTTCGTCCAGTTCGCGGAACCTGACAATACGCCCTTCATGGGTCGCGGCTACGAAACCGCTTAACAAGGCAGAATCACTGACGGCATGCATGGTCCACCAGCGCGCGTAATTCGCTTCAAAAACGGCCAGCACGTCATTCCGCGCGATCAAACCGTGCTCAATGCCTTCGATCATGGGTGTCAGACCGAGTTGCGCGGCTTGGTGGTAGGCACGGCGCCACGAACACCAGTCGCGCAGTTCGCGAGCGGCCTCTTTCCAGTCCCGCAGCCTGTCTGCTGTCTGTTCGAGCCAACCGGGATTTTCGGGGGGAACCAGCCGGGTAACGTCGCTGGCACCACAATTTCCCAGTGTTTTCAGGGCAGCATCAAGGTCGGTAAATACCGCGAGATAACGGGTCAGGGAGGCGTGGACTGTTCCGCCGGGTGCGAGAAGATCCTGGCCTTCTGCCAGCAGAGTCCGGAGATGGGCGCGGGCGGTGAGCAGTTCTCCTGTCTCGGCTGTACAGCCCGCAAGGCGGGTACGTGTTTCCTGTCCCCAGTCAAATGTGGCGTTGATGGCGTCGAAGTCAGTATCCAGCCCCCGCCACATCGGACCGATGCTTGTCTTGTGAGAAGCATTCGTGAGTTTTTCAAGAAGGGTCGCACGTTCGACCAGAGCCTCAAGGTCACTTTCGCAGTCTTCAGGCAGGGCGATGGCATGAGGTTCAAGCCGTTTGCGAATAGCCTTCTGCCCCATGGAACGGGCCAGCAGCCACTTTTCCTTGACGGTACGCCATTCTGCAAGGGTTTCAGCCAATGGAAGAGCGCGTATGCTGTCTTTCCAGCGAGTATCAAGATCTGCTGTCAGAGCGTGGCACCGTGTAACAGATTCCTGTTCCCGTAATACGACATCGCGTGTTTCGCGGGCACTTTCCGTGAAGCTCCATGCCGCTGCGTGAGGCAACAGAAGATGGGAGCAAAGCGCTCTGATCTGCTCAAGCCGCTGATGGGAGAGATTGTTCTGAGGCAGCGAAAGCGCCTTGGTAACACTCAGCACCGCCTCTCTTAGCGTGTCGAGGGCGGAGAGTGCTCTATTGACGGCGTCAAGCAGTCTGCCTTCCCACAGTGGTGACCAGTCAGTCTGCTCAAGACCTGCCAGTCTGGGTGAGACGACAACATCTCCGATACGGGCAAAGGGTCGACAGATCCTCAACGGATTGGACCAATGTATCGTAATCGGCTTTTGAATGAACATCTGATCCCAACTCCAGGTCGTTTCAACCGCATCAACCGTATAGGCATCCCCGGAGGGCATGTCCCAGCTGCTGCCAGTTCCGCTGATGCTCATGAAATGGCGTGGCTCCAGCGTGATCCGACCAGGCAAGGTGAGCGAGATCGTACGATCATGCGCCACGATCTGATTGTATTTAGCCTCGGCAATCCGCTCTACATCGTCCTGCCGCGCCCCCGGCACGCGGAAGGTATAAAGCGTGCCCATGTTCTCGGACTGAGTGCGCGAGTGACCTTCCGCGGAGAACCACGTCTCAGCGACGGCGCGGCGCCGACTGTCCCAGGACATAACATGCACCATGACATTTTTGCTCGTGACGTAATCACGTTCCAGCATCATCTGCGCCGCACTAGCGCGGATTGGCTTGTCCGGCCCTGGGTCGCTGTAGTCAAAGGGGTGGATCACTGCAGAACTGGCGCCGGGCGACAGGGCCGGGTGGCAGACGATCGTGTTGCCGTCGGCATACAGGTCGCATCCGAATTCATCGGCAATGTAGCGTGCCAGATCGAATGCTGTCTGGAACTTGTGATGGGCGCTGGCTGACGTGCGTTTGTGCTCTACCTGCCAGAACTGTCCGGTCATGTTCGCAGGAAACGAGGCCTGCGGCGTCAGCCCAGCCTGTTTGATGATGGCATTCAGCACGTCCGGTCCAGTCTGGTTCAGCCACGCCATCTGCACGCGCATGTCCATCAGCTTGGCCAGCATGTCGCGGCACTCGACCTCCAGCTGCGTCTGATCTGGCGTCCAGCGCACCTTGTCGACTATGCCGGAGAACACTGTTCGCCACTGCGCGCCGGTGTGTGCTTCTTCGCGCATTTCGATAGCGACATTGATGTCAGGCGGCGTCTGGCCGGCGCTCACCGAGACGTCGAACCATTTGCTATCTTGCTGTGCGAGCAATGTGCGGTTGATGGCCAGGGTCAACTCTGCTGTATCGCAACGAGCGTAGCGGGTGCGGCTGAGCGTGAAGCCCTCCAGGGGCGTCTCGTCTCGTGTGGTTCCGTTGATCAGCAGGCGCGCACGAGGCTGCCGCCAGTGTGCCGCTTTCGGATAACCAACGACGGTGTAGGTTTCGCTCATGACGATACCAGACCCGGCACGCCAGCCGTCTGTGTGGCATCAACGGGTGGCAGCGTGAGTGCGACAGGCGCGGTCAGCCAAGACAGATCGGGGTCGGCCAGTCCGTTCATCTGGGCTATTCGCCACCATTGCGTGGCATCGTTCAGTTGTTTGGCCGCAACATGATACAGGCTCACGTCCGCCGCTGTGACAGTGATTGTGTCAGGCATGGACCAATGGATCTCCGATTGTCTGGCCGCCGGCCGTGAGCGCATTGACGTTCGCACGGTTGACGGACGCTCCGGCGTCGACCGAAGCGCTGTGCACTTCGGCGTTCTGACTGATGGCGATCAGCGAGGCTGGGTTCGTCAGGCTGATGCCTGACAGATTGGCACCGGTCTGGGTGATCGTCGCGCCGATATTCTCGCCAGCGGATTGCAGGCCTGTCAGCGTGCTCGACAAGCCGGACGGAACCGCAGAGAGGTTGATGCCTGTCACTGAGATACTCTGCACGGTCGTTAGGCCGTTCTCGGCGCTGGCCAATGGGCCACCGACGCCGATGATGTTGGCGATCGGCGTGACCTGCCCGATGATCGTTTGCGCTTGCCCCGCGATATTCTGCGCTGCCGTGGAAACGTCAGAGATCGCCGTCGTGATGCCGGACAAGGCGTCCGCGGCGTCATTGCCGATAAGTTTGGTGAGGGCCGTGAGGCTCGATCCTGCGCTGGTCGATGACTCGCCCGGCAGTTCCAGTTGCAACGAATAGGCGATGATTGCGCCCTTGGAAGAATAGTCATACCGGAAATACCGGATCATGACCTGCCATGAGAATCCAGCGGCCTGAAACTGGACCGGTTTTCCCTGACGGCGCATGGCCTGGATGGCTTCAGCGCGCGCATGTGCCGTAGGGCCGGTGAACGTTCCGCCAAGTTCCAGCCGATCAGGATCGTTTCCCGCGCTATCGATAATCCGGTCGCCGCCGATCAGTCGATGAATGACCAGCGCGTTCTGGCCGCCGACCGACAGACGCGACGGGACTTCCAGCCCGGTCAGCGTCACAGTCCCGATGGCGACTAATGCGCTATTGGCGCTACGGCCGATCGAGCCAAGCGCGGTTTCAATATTGAGCAGGCTTGTTGCGCTCATAAGCACCTCAAACGAAAAAGGCGCCCCAAAGGACGCCTATAAGTCTCACCAGCGGGCCCCCGCCTGAGGCGTGTTGCTATCTCGTGGGATATAGGGATACCCCGCTTCATTGATGGCCGGGTTCTCGGCCATTGCCTGTAGGGCGGGATCGGATCGAAGATCAAGCGGCAGATAATGTGAGCCGCTTGCTGTAAGTGGCGACCCTAAATCCATGCGCATGCAGCGACTGGCTGCGCCGTCGAAGGGCAGCGGACCGTTCGTCGCGCCATTTCCATATTTCATCTGCTGTCGAACGCACGTGGCATCAGACTGCCCCGGCATACGGCCCATAGCCGCACATCCGGAAAGTGCGAGGAGCGCGATGGCTGGTAGGACACGACATGTAATCATGCCGCATGTTATGACGACGACGCCAAAAAGTACAGCGGAATGCTCTCCCATGACCGTTCACGAATTCTGCCTCGCTTTGGTATGGGCCTTCTCCCGCTGTTACCATGATGGCACCCTGCTTTCGCACGGGAGATGTGCTGCAACACATCGTGACTTGACGCCACGTCAAGATAAGCCGTAAGTCGATGACTGTGAGGTGATAGTGGCATACCATTCCGAGCAACGGCGCCTTCGAGAGGCGCTGGAGAACGGCTCCCGAATTATATAGCGCTATCATGCAGACCAGCGCGCCAAAGAGCGCCGGATATCAAAGCTGATTGCCGAGCGCGTTTTGCGTCGCGGTTTCATTGATTGCGTCGAGGCATCAATGAACGGCGAACAATGGCGCGTTGTCGGCAATGACAACGATGGACGCAGGATCGGCGTTGTGGTGTGCCTGGAGGACGATATCTGCGTCATCTACGTCATCACAGTGATTGGTCTATGAGGAGTGAAGGCATGTTTCGTACGATCAAGGAGCATCACGAAGATGGTCTTGGCTTGCCCTATCCTGTGGTTCTGATTGAAGCTGCTGAAGAAGAGATCGATCCTGCAACGGGCGATGTCGTTGGTATCCACGTTCCGGACATCGAAGGGCTCGCCGCTGCGGTGGCGCTCGCGCGCGTTCTGACGCCCACGGGCCTTCTGCCGCAGGAAGTCAAGTTCCTTCGCGACGTTCTCGATCTTGGCTCTGCTGAGTTTGCGGCTGATCTATCCATGGATCCGGCAACCTACTCCAGGTGGGAGAACGGAAAACAGCAAGTGGGACAATGGGCAGACAAGCAGGTGCGCCTGATTGTCGTTGCGGCGCTGCGGGATCGCTTCCCTCATTTCAGTGTTGATCCCAAAGAGATCGTCGGTATGCGGCCATTATGCGCAGATCCTCGGCAACTCGCGCCGTTATTGCGGATGCGGCGTCGCGCGTTGCCGCAGCATACCGATATGGATGATGAGTGGGATACGCTCCCGCTTGCAGCGTGACGGTCCACGAATTCAGCCTCGACCGAATCGCCGCCGACCCGGAAAAGGGCGCCGAGCAGATGCAGCGCTTGTTCGGGGGTGATGTCGACGAAGCTGCTCTCCGTCAGGCTCAGCACTTCATCGCGATCGACGCTATGGACCAGCCGCATTTCTGGCTGGAGGTGAGGGCGCACCTGCGGGAGATGGAACTGCGCGGGCGGATGGGCACGGTGCATTAAGGGGCAGGGCTAACGATTAATCTTGAAGATTAACGAGAATTTAACTAAGGGTTACATTGCCGGGTGGCGATCTGTCACCTGTGATGACGGAAGACGGCCACCATGCGCCTGTTCCTCGCATGTCTCACGTTGATATCCGCAATGACCGCTCTCACGGCGACATATTACCTGAGTTACAATCCTGCGGCCAATGGCCCTGTAACGGAGTCGCAGAGCGCGGACAGATCTTCGCGCATCGTGATAGTGGAGAGACGCTAGGTTTCGCAGTCAAAGGGCTCTGGGAACATCTTCCTAACCAACTCCGAACCCCCACGATCTCACTCAGTCTCGTCGTATAGCGCGCCGATAGCAACGTCTGGCGCGTCTTCCACGTCTGCTGGATGGCAGTCGAGGTGACGCGCTTTCAGATTTTTCGAGTCCTGTGGATTTTTGTTATCACGCGTAGTCCAAGAGGCATGCCTTGATCCTGTCCAGTTGCTCGCTTTCCCAGATCATAGGACAGCAATGCGCATGCCGGGCTGGCCTGTTATGCTGGAGTGGATACGTCGCCCCATTATCGAACTTGCGGTGGAAGTTATCGAACTCGAAATAGGACTCCGACCATGCACCGTCCGCTTGCAGAATACTGTGCTCGGACAATTCAATATGAAAATACTCCATTTCCTGCACCTCGGTCGCACGGACGATTGTGCTGCCGTTGATCAGGAGGAAGGCGCAGATCCGAACACCGTCAACGTAGATGCCATGCAACGGCGAGACGTAAAAATCGCGTGTCGGCATATCGGGCCCGAGTGAACCGGCTTTGAAGCAGACCGGCTGGAACTCATGTCGTCGGCTAACAGGATAGTTGCGGGCGCTATCCTGTCTAGTGCCGATCCAGATGACAGGTTTCATGTCGCCGCTGATCGTCAGCACCATGTCGCCAATAAGAAGATCCTCGACAGCAACGTCGCCACGAGCAGTCTTAATCAACGTGCCGCCGCAAAAACAAGGAGGGTGGTTAAGCTCTGTGATTGCGTTGACCGGGTTAGGGTCCTTTGGCAGTGGCGTTTCGGGCGTGGCCGTGAATATTGCGAAACCATTAATCGTGCTGAATGGCGTAAGCGTGGCTATACCAAGTTCTCGGCCACTCACGCCAATTCCCCACTGTGTGGGCCCCGTCCAGTTCGCAGGCTTATCTGTATCGATATTGAGGCTATAAGTTTGAAAGCCCTCTGTCTGGGACACCGCGTTACCGGGTATGCCCTGCGTTCCTGTAGGTCCCTCCGACCCAAGACCGGTGATATTGGCTGTACCTTCTCCTGCAATAGTCACCGTTCCATTGATTGACGTCACGTCATACCAATAGTCGTTGACTGTCGAAGACGGGGTTGATGCTGTGGTGAATGTTCCTTGCATCGAAGTGATGCCGGATTGGAGCGTGAAATCCCAAACGGTCTGATCAGTCATCACAGCCTCGCATAAGTTCCGGTCGACTCGTCGTAGACCATTGTAAGGAATTTTTGCGTGGATTGTCCTGCGTTGCAAGATAGTTTCATTGATGGCGGCCGCTTAGCTTCAATGGGCTATCGTGCCAAGCCCAATAAACAGTTTAACTATTTTTCTCGAAACACGTGTGTTTCTTAAAAAACAATGAAAGCCGCCCCGAAGGGCGGCTTCTGTTACGCGTGTTCGAGGCGGCGCGTTTTCTTGGCTCGGATCTTGTCCGCGAGACGAAGATTGACGCGCGTGATCGTCGCATCCTGGCGCTCAGACAATGTCTCGCCACCAAACAGACCTGCGTCGAACACCTTGAGAGCGCCAACGATTGGTCCGAGGCAGCATTCATCAAACATCGCCAATGTCACCGTTTGCGGCGTGGCATTGGCATTCTGCGTCAACATGATCCCGTCAGTGACAACCTGAGCGCGCATGACGACCGGCGAACCTGCCACCTGCATGGCATAGAGGCCGGGCCCGACATAGCGACGCATGTCCTTACGAAAAATCGCCCGGTCATTCATCCGGAAGTCCGGCGCCATGTTGAGGCCGTTGACTGCTATCCAATCAAGATTGCCCCCATTCGGGGGAGACCCCGCTGCCCGTCCCAAGATGTTGCCCATGACACTGCCTCCGGCGTCTTGGCGAAAGGGCGCAGGAACTCGACTGTGCTCGGCTTCCACTTGAGTTGCTGTTGCGAGCCCTTGCCGTGCTTCCGCCTCTGCGGGCCAGCATGAACGAGGAGCGCACCCTGTATGCCGACGCGAGAGGGCAGACGGGCGAAAAGGAGAAAGGGGGACCGGTGAGCGCGATGGACCCGATGACCTACGAGGTGCCGGGCGAAATGGCGCACCTGCTTCTCACCATCCAGCCGGTCATGGGCATCCGCACGTGCTGAAATGCCCAGCACGGCAGGACTACAAACGCTTCAACGACGGTAATCAGAATGCCGATAGCCGCAAAGGTGAACTCAATATAAGGCATCATCGGAATCACATACGCATGCTCAATGCCGACCAGCATCAGCATCCCCATCATCAGCCCGACAAACGACAACGGCCCCGATGCGACCGCGCCCGCCATTGCAGCCGCCCCCGCTGGCCCGCCCAGCAACGTGCCCCCGGCCAGCCCGCCGAGAACAATGACGGACAGCGTATTAATCAACTCGTTCCCGAAATCCGCAAGCTGCTGAATGGGCGCGCCGTTCGCCGGGTTAATCCCCACGAGGTATTTGTCACCAAGGCTAAAAACCTTGGAAAACAGCCATTTATTGACTCCGTGCAGTGACGCAGTGCTGCCTTGGGTGCTGCCAGCGAGCGCTGCATTCCGCAGGTCCGCCGTGTCGTCGCTGGCGTTCCATGAGATAGTCATGGGCTGCAACAGGGCTTCCCCGGATTTCACGAATGTCCCGGCGTTCGACCATGAATTGATGTCGATGTGCCCCGTCCTGTCAGTGCTCGACATCGGGGGAAGAGTCACTTGCGGGATGTCTGATGCAAGCGAATAAGCATCAGACTGCAACCGGGCGATGCTCATATAAAGCATCCCGGCGGTCATCCAGCCATAGCGGTTCCCATCGTTGAGAAACGAGGCGACAGCACTGTCAGAGCCGCCCTGGACATCGACGAGACACGCACACAAGGCACAGAGAAGCCGCGACGATTGCGGCGCTGAAATCCCGCCAGCGGGTCACCTCGGCGGGTGCCCTGTTCGATAGCGAACCGCACGAGCCACACATCGTCGGGGTGACTGTCCGAGGTCACGGCCTCAATCAGCCGGTCAAACTCACTCTCTGCACCATTTGCACCATCTGTCAGGCGGCGGTTGCGTTTGCGGTCGGCACCTTCTGGGCGCTTCACGACCCGGCCCGACGCATGGTTGATGATGCCGACATCCCATTCGCTGATGGCATGCTGAATCACAGCGGCCAGCAGGTTCATGCGCTTGACCACGGTTCCGGGAGCATATCCGGCAGCAACCATGCGGTCACGGAAGCCGCGCACGTCCGCAGGGCTGAACCGAGATAGCTTCACCCCCGGCAGGTCGGAATCCCGCAGGATGGCCGGGATATGTCCCGTTCGGTCGGCCTCACGGTCGGCCATGCACTCGGCTGCATACCGGGTTACGAGGTCGGAAATCGTGGTGTTGTCGAGAGGCCGGGTGTCCTGAAACTGCCCGAGTTCCGCCTTTGCCGCCGTCTCCGTCAGCCATCGGCGGGCTAGGGCAGCGGTCGAGAAGGTCTGTTGAAC
The DNA here is from genome assembly GCF_002005465.1 of Neoasaia chiangmaiensis. Taxonomy (NCBI): domain Bacteria; kingdom Pseudomonadati; phylum Pseudomonadota; class Alphaproteobacteria; order Acetobacterales; family Acetobacteraceae; genus Neoasaia; species Neoasaia chiangmaiensis. The sequence continues at coordinate 404,199 of NZ_CP014691.1, forward strand.
CCGGCGGCCATCGACCACCTTCCGGGTCTGATACTGCTTCGGCCCCCGATAGGTCACGCCACGGGGCAACGCCTTCCCGGTCGCCTGGGTCAAGGCGGGCACTCACGCCCGGCCTGCCATCAGCAATCGCATCATCCACCATGCGACCGAGGGTACGATGTTCCTCGCGATGGTGCAAAAATGGTGCAAATAACGGTATTTTTTGGAGGGATTTTCCAAAAAAGTGAGGAAAATCAATGGCGTCCCATAGGGGATTCGAACCCCTGTTGCCGCCGTGAGAGGGCGGTGTCCTAGGCCTCTAGACGAATGGGACGAGGCGAGGGGGTGGATAGGCGATTGTTTCTGTCTTGGCAAGCCTGATCGCCAAATTATTTTGCTAGCAGGGGGCCTAAAGGTGCACCGCCGCAAAGATGCACATGATAATGTGGAACTTCCTGGCCCGAATCAGGCCCGACATTGCTCAGCAGTCTATACCCGCTTTCTTGCAGTCCCATGTCACGTGCGACCTTTCCGACAGCACGGGTCATCTCCACAATCTCGGTAGCGGATGCGTTAAGACTGAAATCGTCAAAGGAAACATATGCCCCTTTGGGAATGATCAACACGTGCACAGGCGCCTTGGGCGAAATATCAGCAAAGGCCAGGACGTAATCATTCTCATATATCGGCTGAACAGGGATCTCCCGCCTCAGGATACGCGCAAATATGTTTTCTCGATCGTATTTCATGGCTGCTGCGCTCTCCGGTGTTCAGGAAATCTTCTGACGGGCCGCTTTTTCGGCAACCCCGCTTGTGCCCTCTCGACGCTGCAATTCATGCCAGACTTCATCGGGCGCAACGCCCGCATCGACCCACATGACAATAAGATGATACAGAACGTCCGCGCTTTCACCGATTAGCTCTCGCTTGTTTCCGGCGACCGCCTCGATCAGGCACTCCACTGCTTCCTCACCGAATTTCTGCGCGACCTTACGTTTCCCACGCGAAAGAAGACGCGCCGAGTGACTAAGCGCGGGGTCGGTGTCACGACGTGATTCAACTGTCTGATAGAGGCGATCCAGAACGCTGGCATCTATGGTCTGAATCGATGCACCTGAAAGCGTATCCAGAATCTGTTTTTTCACAATCGATTTTGCAGGTGTAGTCTTTCTTTTTCCTGCTTTCTTGGGCGGCGCCTTCGCGACGACATCGCCTTTCTTTTGTTCAACTGTACGATCGCGCTTCGGTGTAGATTTGGCCACGCTCAGTTCCCTCAATTACCACTTCGAATGATCGGTTTCACGACTTCCAAATGCTCATTCCCCAAGTCGAACAGGAAGACCGGCTTCATTCAACGCATTTTTAACCGTGTCGATCCCAAATGTTCCAAAATGGAACACGCTCGCGGCAAGAAGACCGCTTGCACCGGCCCGGGCACCCTCGACGAAATGCTCTGGCGATCCAACTCCGCCTGAGGCAACAACCGGAACATCGACCGCACGACAGACGGCTTCGAGAAGCGCCAGATCGAACCCGTCACCAGTACCGTCGCGATCCATGCTCGTCAGAAGAATTTCGCCTGCGCCGCGCTCCTGCATCTGTCGGGCCCAGGCGACAGCATCGATGCCCGTCGGTTCGCGGCCACCCTTCGTATAAACCTCCCAGCCGCCGCGCTGGTTGCGACGGGCATCAATGGCGACGACGACGCACTGACTGCCGAACCGCATGGCGGACTGATTGATCAGGTCGGGATTGACGACCGCCGCCGAGTTCACGGCACACTTGTCTGCGCCTGCCAGAAGCAATCGACGCATATCGTCGGCACTGCGAACACCCCCGCCGACCGTCAATGGCAGAAAGACCCGCTGGGCGGTTCGACTGACGACATCAAGAATTGTGTCCCGATTTTCAATACTTGCCGTGATATCGAGGAAAGTCAGCTCATCGGCACCTGCGGCATCATACACAGCGGCCTGCTCGACCGGATCGCCGGCGTCACGCAACGATACGAAATTGACCCCTTTGACAACGCGGCCATCCTTGACATCCAGACAGGGTATAACGCGCAGCTTCAGCATGCTGCACCGTCGAGCGCCCGTAGCGCGTCCGCAAGAGAGATACGCCCGTCATACAGCGCACGACCCACGATAACGCCGCTGATACCCGGCACATGATCGGCTGTCTTGCGCAAGGCACGCAAATGTTCAAGTGAGCCGACACCACCGCTGGCAATGACAGGAATGGAGAGTTTTTCCGTCAGAGCCGCCGTCTGTTTCAGATCCAGACCTTCAAGCATCCCGTCGCGCGTAATTTCCGTGAAGATGATGGCAGTGACCCCGGCATCCTGCATCCGGGATGCCAGATCGCTTGCCGTCATTTCAGATATTTCCGCCCACCCTTCGGTCGCCACGCGCCCCTGACGAGCATCGATTCCCGCTACGATACGACCCGGATAGGCACGTGCAGCCTGCCGGACCAGTTCCGGGTCCTTGACCGCGACGGAACCAAGAATCACCCGCGCCACGCCCGCTTCCAGCCAGCGTGTGATCGCCGCCATGTCACGTATTCCGCCGCCCAGCTGGACAGGGACGTTCGACGCCCGAACAATGGCTTCCACAGCGGCCACGTTGGCGGATTGACCCGCAAATGCGCCGTTGAGGTCGACGACATGCAAATGCTGGCAACCGGCGGCCATGAATGCCCGGGCCTGTGCCGCCGGATCATCCGAATAATGCGTTGCATCGTTCATCTCGCCTCGGCGCAAACGCACACACGCACCATCCTTGAGATCAATCGCAGGATACAGGGTCAGATGATGGCGCGCCGATGGCATGACAGATGGTTCTTCCTTGCGAACGGAGGAAATGGATCGTTGGGAGGAGGAGCTTTCCTGACCCAGCAACTTGAACAGATAAAGACCACGAATGATCTGCCCGCGATCACGGGCATAATAAGGGTGAACGCCCCATTGTTCGAAACCAAGAGACTGAAACAAGGCGATCGCGGCCTTCTGGGTTTCGCGTATATCGCAGTTCAGAACGCGGCAGCCCATGGCGGTCGCCGCTTGCATGAGCGCCTGAGCCAGAGCCTGACCGAGGCCTCGACCACGCATATAGGGCGCAATATGAAATCCGGAGATCGTGGCACTCATGGCCTGGGCTTCGTTGTTGCGGGGCGGGCGGGTCAGGAGCGCAGCCCCCTGAATGACACCGTTTTCACGCACTACGAAGAGGCCGCGCTCCGGCACCAGCAGGACACCCTGGAAATAGCGCTCCAAAGTGGGGAGGGCAGGCGGTTGCAACCAGCCGAAACCGCCCCCGTCGAGTATTGCCGCCGTCGTCGCCTCGCACAGGGCCGCGAGGTCGTCGGCGTCAAGTTTCGTCAGGCGTTCGGCGTGGATCGTCATGGCTGCCAGAGAAGGAAGTTGGCCATAATACGCAAACCGGTGCGCTGGCTTTTCTCAACATGGAACTGCGTGCCGCAACGATTACCCCGCGCGACGATGGCAGGCACGACGCCGCCATACTCGGCACTGGCGACGAGGTCGGCCGGATTCCAGTTTCGCAACGCATAGGAATGCACGAAATAGCCGTGGGCGTCAGGCGAAAGCCCTTCGGTCAAAGGATGCATGCCCGCGCGATAATCCAGCCTGTTCCACCCCATATGCGGCAGGCGAAGCCCTTCGGCCGCAGCCTGATCCATGCGCGCGATTTCACCATCGATCCAGCCGAACCCTGGTGTTTCCTCATGTTCCAGGCCACGCTCGGCCATCAGTTGCATGCCGACGCAGATACCAAGAAATGGTGTCCCCGCCGCCGTCGCATCGTCGAGAGCCGCACGCAGTCCGCCATGCAATCCGGCAGCGCAGTTTGCGAAAGCGCCCTGTCCCGGCAGGATGATGCGCTCGGCGTCACGAACAACCGCCGGATCGCCGGTGATAACAACGGGGTTCGGAAGGCCGAGATCCGCACTGGCACGCCGCGCTGCCTGTGCTGCGGAGGCCAGATTACCGCCGTTGTAATCGATGACGACGATCGGTTTCACAGGACGCCCTTGGTCGACGGGATGGCGCCCTGCGCACGTGGATCGATGGCCACCGCCATACGCAGGGCCCGCGCGAATGCCTTGAATCCGCTTTCGGCAATGTGATGCGCATTTCGCCCGGCCTTGTTCGTGACGTGCAGGGCGACGGAAGCGGACATGGCGAATGCCCGGAAAAACTCCTCGAAAAGCTCGGTATCCATCTCGCCGATCCGGTCTCGTGGAAACGTGACGTTCCACGCGAGATAAGGCCGTCCGGATATGTCAACCACCACTTCCGACAACGCTTCGTCCAGCGGCACCAGCGCATGGCCGAAGCGCGTGATGCCGCGCTTGTCACCAATCGCCTCCGAAAACGCCTTGCCCAGCGCGATGCCAATATCTTCGACCGTGTGATGACCGTCGATATGCAGGTCGCCCTGACAACGTAGCGTCAGATCGAAGCCCCCATGCTTGGCCAGCGCCGTCAGCATATGGTCGAAAAAGCCGATGCCACTATCGACATCCGCCCCGCCGCCGCCGTCGAGGCTGATGGCGAGCGTGATATCCGTTTCGCTGGTGACCCGGTGTTGCCGGGCGGTTCGGGATCCGTTCATCGTGGTTTTATATCGCAACATTCACGCGAACGATACCATGTCGCGGCGCGTTCTCGATCGCTCCCGTGCAGATGCCTCTTGGCGTCGACGCGGGCTCTTGCCATCTATAGGCGCACCATGACCGATTCTACGTCCAAACACTCGAATGCCCTCGCATTTCTTCTGTCGCGCTCATCGACCGACCATCTCGTCGAACCGGCCCCGGACAAGGCGCAGATCGCTGCCATCCTGTCTGCCGGCCTGCGCGCGCCGGATCATGGGAAGATGCGCCCCTGGCGTTACATCGTGGTCAAGGGCAAGCATCGTCGCCCCTTCGCGGAACTGGTGACGCGTGCGATGAAAAGCGTCGACCCTGACGTGCCGCAAAAAAAGATCGAAAAACGTCTGCATCGTTTTTCGGAAATGCCGATGATTATCGCGCTGGGAATGCATATCGAGCCCGGCGGGAAAATTCCTGTAATCGAACAGGAAATGTCCGCGGCCGCCGGTGTCATGAACGTCCTGAACGCCCTGCATGCCGAAGGATTCGGCGGCTTCTGGGTCACCGGCGAATTCGCGGACGATCCCGAATTTCTTGCAACCATCGGGCTGAATCCGCCAGATCGTCTGGCGGGCTTCCTGTTCGTCGGGACGCCGGAGCGCGCCGTACGAGAGGCCAGGCGCCCAGATATCAGTGATTACATGGCGTTCTGGAAGAGCGAGCCGGTCTCGTTCGGAGCGGAAAGTTGAGCACGGATACGGAAGTCATCATCGCCGGGGGCGGCCCCGTCGGGCTGGCCGCCGCGATCTCCCTTGCGCGAGACGGACGGGAAGTCACAGTCATCGAGCGTGTGCCGGAAGCCATTCTGGCAAAACCCGCCTTCGACGGTCGGGAGATCGCCCTGACGCATCATGCATCCAACTGGCTGAAATCCGTGGGCGCGTGGGAGTACATTCCGACCTCCGCCATCTCGCCCATGCATGCGGCGCGCATCGAAAGTGGCCATGCGCCTGACCGACGGAATGTTCTGACGTTCCACGCGCCCGAACAGGGCCCCGATGCACTCGGCCACCTTGTTGCCAATCATCTGATCCGTTCGGCCCTGTATCGGGTAGCGCGCGAGACGCCGCGCGTAACGATCAGGACGGGGCAGGGCATCAACGCCGCGAAGTCCAGCCGTCGGGCGGCATCCATCATTCTGGAGAACGATCTTCGCCTTTCGGGGCAATTGCTGATTGCCGCAGACGGACGCTTTTCCCGAATTCGTCAGATGAAGGGGATTGGCGCCGTCATTCACGACTTCAAACGCAACATTCTCGTCTGCCGCATGCGCCATACGGTCCCTCATGAGCGAACAGCGCTACAGTGGTTCGATGAAGGGCAGACCATCGCCCTGTTGCCGGTCGCGGATGACGGGCATGGGGGCGCACTGTCCTCTCTGGTGCTCACATTGCCACCAGACGAGATCGAGCGCCTGCGCAATCTGGATGAAGCGACTTTCAACGCCGACATCACGCGTCGAACACAGGGCCGCGCCGGTCCCATGACATTGGAAAGCGCGCGGTGCGTGTATCCGCTGAAGGCTGTTTACGCCCACCGCTTTCGCGCCGAGCGACTGGCCCTCATTGGCGATGCGGCGGTCGGCATGCATCCCATCACAGCGCATGGCTTCAACCTCGGCCTTAAAGGGCAGGAAACGCTGGCCCGCGCCATTGCCGATGGATCGGGAGATGCCGGCGATCCGGACGCCTTACGTCGTTTCGAACGCCAGCACCGTATCGCGACAGCGCCTCTCTTCGCCGCGACCAACGGCATCGCCACGGTTTATACCCATGACGCAGCACCCGTTCTGGCGCTGCGCCGCGCCGGTTTAGGCGTCGCTCAGGGCCTCATGCCGTTTAAGCGTTTCGTCACGGGGTTGCTGATGGACCGCAACAGATCCATCTGAATGCGGGACACCACAACGCATCAGTAGATCCCGCAGCTTCTTCACCACGGGAAATACCTCGACGTTGCGGTCGCCCCCTTGCTCGTTCCAGGCGCGCTGCTCCATCTCCATGATTTCCCGGTCTTCCTCGAAAATCCTGTTCGTGAAGACCCCCAGAGCTGGCCAGATCAGGTCGATCAGGAACGGTGTTTTCGGACGCAGGACGGAGAGAAGTCCGAAATTCTGGCTACTCATGCCGTCCGCACTATTCGGAACATAAACGCTGAACAATTCCATGATAAGATCACCATCCTTATCGTGGATATGCAGACTTTGATAAGGATAGGTGGTGCGGACGCTCACGATCTCCTCCACCGGTTGCGCGCGGTTGGGATCATCATGGTGCTTGCCGAAGATCAGCCGCTCCGCCAGGGGCTGCTGTTTGCCGATCCGTGCAAAGCTGTATCGCGCCTCGATGAAGTTCTCCCCCTGATCCTGTCCCATGAAACGTGCGCGGATCTGGCCCATCTGGCGCCGATGCAGGAACTGGTGGTTCATATCCATCAGGTTTTCATGCATGAACGTGTAGTGGCATTTCACCATGGGGCTGAAACGACGGGTCTTGAATGCCGGATTATCGACCTGGGCCAGGGGCGGCAACAGTACTGCCTCAGCTTTTGCAGGGTCCCCCGGAAAGATAAAGACCATCCCGCCCGCTTCCCGACAGGGGTAGGTCCTTACGCCATTCGGCAGTTTACCCTTTCCGAGATAAGGCACATCGATACAACGCCCCGAGCGACCGTATGCCCAGCCGTGGTAACAGCATTGCACGGATTCGCCTTCGACGCGGCCCTTGCTGAGCGGCACCTGACGGTGGGCACAGCGATCTTCCAACGCGAAAACAGCGCCCTCTCGCGGGCGCACCAGAGCAATGGGCTCTTTTCCGAAGCGGCGCCCGATCGTCTGGCCTCGTTTCAGATCGTCAGACCATGCCAAGGGGTACCAGAAGTCTGGAGCAATATCGACTTGCCGCAAATCGCTGTGAGAAGGCGCCGAGCCAGAAAACGAAGTAGAAGACACGATTGAGTTTCCGTTTCGAGTAGCTTGTCAACACGACGCACTGTGTCGCGATACATCGTTCGATTACATGGCCAAACAACACCCGCAGGATTGATTTGGCGAGTTACGAAGGTGTTATTCCAGAGGCTAACGATCGCGACCACATCGACACGCCATTCCGACCATGCCTCGAGCGATATTTTTTGCATGGGATGCGCTTTGCCAGCACACGTCTTCGTGTGGCACGGGCAGTTGAAAAGCCGAAAAAGAGAAAGGCTTTATAGTCATCGATTACACCCAGGTAATTTTCGGTTAATTTTTAGGTGACGAGTATCATATCATGCTGGCGATCGTCATTCATGGCCCCCGCGATCTGCGTATCGAAACAATGGAAACCGGCGAACTCAAAGCCGGGCAGGTGCTGATCCGCATCGAAGCTGGCGGCATCTGTGGGTCCGATCTGCACTATTATCAGCACGGCGGCTTCGGAAGCGTACGCATTCGCGAACCCATGATTCTCGGGCATGAGATCGCCGGTCGCGTTGCGCAGATTGCACCGGATGTCACGACGCTCAAGGTTGGCGATATGGTCGCCGTCAACCCAAGCAGCCCATGTGGCAAATGTGAGATGTGCCTGAAGGGCCTGTCCAATCACTGCGTCAACATGCGATTCTATGGTAGCGCGATGAGAATGCCGCATGTGCAAGGCGGGTTCCGCGACAAGCTGATCTGCGACGCCACCCAGTGCTTCCCGGCCAAGCGCATGGATGCTTCGGCGCTCGCGCTGGCGGAACCGTTTGCAGTGGCATTACACGCGGTCAAGCGCGCCGGGAGCCTGCTGAACAAACGTGTCCTGGTGACGGGTTGTGGACCGATCGGTGCACTGGTCGTCGCTGCCGCGCGTCTGCACGGTGCGCGGGAAATCATTGCCACCGATGTCGTGCCCGAACCGTTGGCCGTGGTTCGGACATTGGGCGCCGATCGGACGATCGATGTGCGTGATCGACCGGATAGCCTGACGGCACTGGCGGGTAAGCTGGATGTCATGTTCGAGTGTTCGGCCAATGAAAGGGCTTTCCACACGGGTATGGATACGCTTCAGCCGCAGGGTATCATTGTGCAGGTCGGTCTGGGTGGCGATGTGCCACTCCCGCAGGCACAGCTTGCATCACGGGAACTGTCTTTGCGTGGCTCATTCCGTTTCGACGATGAATTCGGACTTGCCGTGGCGCTGATCGATTCCGGGCGCGCGGTGCTGGACACGCTGATCAGCAGGCATTTCCCAATGCATGACGCCGTCTCGGCTTTCGAACTCGCATCTGATCGGCGTGCTGCCATGAAAGTCCAGCTGGCGTTCTGAACAGACGATTTCGCTCGGAATTTATTGCGTCATCGGCACGGCAAGCGCGATGCCTGCCGCCATGTTTCCGTGACCGCGTCGCTGCTGGTTGACGGATGCGCCGTTCGAGAGCGCATCACCCGCCTGATGCGTATTGCGCCGAAAGAAATCCGGCTCCAGAGAGGGATCGGTCTCACCGGAAGTGTCGACCGGCGCATCCATATCATTGGGAACCGGCGCGTCGCTGAAGCGTGACTGCGCGCGAACCTCAAGCACTTCCGCGTGGCCATGACCGACCGCTGGCTGGATAATCGGCGCAGGCTCTTTCGATACTGCGGAAAGGGAAAAACTCGTCAGCTTCCCAAACGCATTGTGGTGCGTCGTTACCGGACTGGCATTGGAAACAGCGGCCCCCTGATTATCGGCAGGCGTTGTCTCGGCAGCTAAAACCGGTGGAGATGCAAGGAAAGTGGCAAGCGAAACTGTCGAAACCGTGAGAAGACGACGCGACAACGAACGACGAAGCATGGACACTACCTCACACTGCGTGGTCGTCTCATCAGGGCACAAGCGACTGTGTTGTGACCGACCAATGAAAATATAGTGAGATATATGGCCCGGCGACTGCAACTTTTTTCGCGTGAATGTTTCGCGCCGTTGCAAAACGTGAGAATCTTCCGGGAGACCAACGATCGAAACCGCGTTGGTCTCCCCTGGATTCAGAGAGGGGCGACGTGCTGCGCCGCATCCGTCAGCACGGCAATACCCGGCAGGATCTTGCCCTCAAGCCATTCAAGAAACGCACCGCCAGCGGTGGAAACGTAACTCATCCTGTCGGCAACGCCCGCATGACGAAGGGCGGACACCGTATCGCCACCGCCGGCGATCGTTTTCAGCTTGCCTTCCTGCGTCAGCGATGCCGCTGCCTTTGCCACAGCGACCGTCGCCGCATCGAAGGGGGGGATCTCGAAAGCACCAAGCGGGCCGTTCCAGACAAGCGTCTTGAGTTGGGTCAACCTGGCTTCGATCAACTCAACCGTGCGCGGACCTGCATCGAGGATCATCGCGTCGGGCGGTACCTCGCCGATCAGGCAAACTTCCGACGGCGCGTTCTCCCTGAACTCACGCGCGATGACGGCGTCGACGGGCAGGATGATCTCGCAGCCTTTCTCCCGCGCCTCGACCACGATACGGCGTGCGGTTTCATGCATGTCCGCCTCTTGCAGGGACTTGCCGACCGAGATGCCTTCAGCCGCAAGGAACGTATTGGCCATCGCCCCGCCGATGAAAACAGTGTCAACCTTACCCAACACGTTGCCGATCAGATCGAGCTTGGTCGATACCTTCGCCCCGCCGATCAACGCACCGACAGGCCGGTCCGGCAGTTCCAGCGCGGCCGAAAGGGCGTTGAGCTCGGCCTCCATCAACCGACCTGCGAAGGACGGCATATGCCGCGCCAGACCTTCGGTCGACGCATGCGCGCGATGCGCTGCCGAGAAAGCGTCATTGACGAAGAAGTCGCCATGGCGCGCCAGCATCGCCGTGAATTCGGCGTCGTTGGCTTCCTCGCCGGCATGGAAACGCGTGTTCTCCAGAACCAGAACCTCGCCATCCCGCAGACGATCGACAGCGCTTTCGGCCTCAGGACCGATGCAGCTGTTCTGGAAATACACGCGATGCTGAACCTTGGATTCAAGCATCTCGGCGATCGGCGCCAGCGACATATGCGGCACCACCTGTCCCTTTGGTCGATCGAAATGACTGAGGACGATGACCTGCGCGCCCTTGTCGGCGAGTTCGATGATCGTGGGGATGACCCGATCGATGCGCGTCGTGTCCGTGATGCGACCGTCCCGGACGGGTACATTCAGGTCGGCGCGTAACAATACCCGCTTTCCGGCAGGCGACAGATGATCGAGCGTGCGAAAAGCAGGCATGGGACAGCTCCTGATTACAGGCTGCCGAACAGGGCAGCGGTATCCGACATACGATTGGAGAAACCCCACTCGTTGTCATACCAGGCACAAACGCGCACCATCTTGCCACCGTTCACCAACGCCGTCTGTGTTGCGTCAAATGTGGATGACGCCGGGTTATGGTTGAAATCGCTGCTGACGAGCGGCGCGGTGTTGTAAGCGAGAACGCCCTTAAGCGGACCCTCGGCCGCGGTTTTCAGCGCATCGTTCACGGCATCGACCGATGCCGGGGTGCGAACCGGCACGAAATCCAGCGACACAACCGAGACATTCGGCGTCGGCACGCGAATGGAGGTGCCGTCCAGACGGCCCTTCAGATGCGGCAGCACCAGCCCGATCGCCTTCGCGGCCCCCGTCGATGTCGGGATCATGTTCAGGGACGCCGCACGCGCACGGCGCGGATCGCGATGGTGCGTGTCCACGGTGCGCTGATCGCCCGTGAAGGAATGGATCGTCACCATGTATCCGCTGTCGATTCCGAAGGCCTCGTCCAGCACCTTGGCGACCGGTGCCAGGCAGTTGGTCGTGCACGACGCATTGGAAATGACCGTCATGTCCGATGTCAGCATATCGTTATTGACACCGTAGACAATCGTCGCATCCACCTCGGTGCCCGGTGCGGAGATGATCACCTTGCGCGCACCCGCCTGCAGAAGGGCGGCTGCCTTCTCCTTCGTGGTGAACAGACCTGTGCATTCCAGTGCCACGTCCACGCCATGGAACGGCACCTTTGTCGGATCGCGCTCGGCCGATACGTGAATGGGATCGTAAGTGCGTCCGTTCGCTTCGATGATCATCTTGTCGCCATCGATGCGGACATGACCTTTCAGCGGACCGTGCACACTATCATAGGCGAGAAGATGAGCATTGGCCTCCGGCGTTCCAAGATCATTGATCGCCACGGGAACAACGTCCGTCCGGCCACTCTCGATGATGCCGCGAAGCACCAGACGCCCGATGCGCCCAAAACCATTGATCGCGATCTTCACTGCCACTGTTCATTCTCCGTCGATGATCCGCGCATCCGGCGTGCCGAATGGGTAAAATACCTTCCGCAATCCATAGCATCGGCAAACAGGATGACGAGAGGGGGAAGGACGATTTTCTTGCCTTTTTTTCATCGGGGCTTTTCGGCCACGACGAGATAAATACGACATACGGCGTCTTGCCGGAGAGCGCCGTTCCTGCGACGGTCCTTTCCATCATGCCGATGCCTGTCTCCCCACTCCGTTTCATGGCAGTATTCCTGCCAGCCAGCGCCATGCTGGCTGCATGCACACCTATCGACCAACGCACATTCGACCCCAATGCCGGACGCAGGCCGGTCGCCCATGTGCCGCCTGCGCCAGCCGCGAAACCGCCACCACCACCATTTCTGCAGATCATGAGCGGAACACCGGAAGCGACATGGCGCCCCGCCGTGGATCACGCCGCCCGCGTGGCACTCGCCCGCAAGCCGAACGTGCTCTTCGTCGTCACCGCGATAGCCACACCCAGCGGCACACCGGCAAACCAGACGGAGGCGCTGACCCAAATGCTACGTCGGGAGGAAAGGGCGGTGGCCGACGCGATCGTCAGCGCCGGCGTGCCTGACTACCAGATCCAGCTTAACGCCAGAACGGAGCCTGCCGCCGCGCCGCCGCGTATCCGCGTCGACGTCCGCTGATGCGCTTCACGAATTGAACGGCTTGCGGCCGATGACGGCATAAACGGTATCGGTCCAGGCGGTCAGATCCTCCGGCGGCACGACTTCGCCGGTGTCCAGCTCGCCCAGGCCTGCCTTCGCCATCAGGATGCCCACCAGCCGAACCCGGTCGGCCGCGTCCAGGGCTTGCCAAAGCGCCACAGCCTTCGCTGCATGGAAATTATCCGAAAACGTGACAATCAGCGGCGCGCCGGGGCGCAGGACGCGGTTCACCTCTCGCAGAACGTCCAAAGGCTGCGCCAGATAGGCAATACCGTCACATAGACAGACGGCGTCCATGCATTCGTCGGGAAAGGGCAGTGCACTCGTTGCATTCAGGTCCTGCACGATCCGTTCAGTCAACGCCGTGTTCGCCTCCAATGCGCTCAGGCTGACATCCAGCCCGACCACGCTTTCATGCCTCACTTCCTCAGGAAGATGACTCAGCGAGCCCGACATCAGATCGAGAATCGCACCGGAGGCGGGAAGTGCGGTCTGGTAGAGGGCGGTGACCGCCGTGCGCGCGCCCGCATCCATCAACGTTTCCTGGCCACGTTTGGCGAAGAATATCGTATCGGGTTCCTCATTGGCGCGCCTGAAAGCGCCGGGATGAAAACCTTCCAGTTCGTCAGCCATAAAGAATCCGTATCGTTTGCAATCAGAATAAGAAGTGGTCCGGGCGCAGTTCGTTCTATTCGGCGTAGATCATCTTGCGCGTCATGCCGCCGTCGATGACGAACTCCGAACCCGTAACAAAACCGCTCTCCGGCCCCAGAAGATAGGCCGCCAACGCCGCGACATCGTCCGGGACGCCAACGCGACCGACCGGGTGCTGCGCGTGATCTTCTGCCGACAATGGTGCACCTTGCGTATTGATCCAGCCCGGACTGATGCAATTGACGCGAACCGGCGCCAGGGAGATGGCCAGGGCATGGGTCAACGCCGCAATACCCCCTTTGGAGGCGCTGTATGATTCAGTATCCGGCTCCGACATCTGCGCGCGCGTCGATCCAAGGGTGACGATCGCTCCTTTTGACGCACGCAATGCGCTCTCGGTCGCCTTTGCGAGAAGGAAGATGCTCGTCAGATTCGTATCGAGCACCGCACGCCACTCGCTCAGGCCGAGATCCGCCAGCCGCTTCCGAATCATGAAACCGGCATTGCAGACAAGCGCGTCGAGGCGACCTTCCCGTGCCAGCATCCGGTGAACAATGTCGTTTACACACCCCTCATCGGCGACATCCCCGCGTTCGACATGCAGATTGGCAGCCGCCGCCATCGGATCGCGATCGATCGCTGTCACCCGCCAGCCATCCCGCAGAAGTCGCGCCGTGATGGCGCCGCCGATACCGCGCGCCGCGCCGGTGACGATGGCAGTGCGCGCCGTCATCGTGCGACATCCGAAACGCTGAGATCGGGACGGTGCCACCAGCAATCCTGCGCCGCCCGGCCCGTGGCGGGGAGGTAGTCCATGGGATCGCCGGTCAGGCAGACCGTATTCGTCGGCGTTTCCTGCAATTCGATCCGGGTGCAGATCAGATGTTCGCCTTCGGCGATCAGGATAGCGCCCAGCTTGGCCATCATCAGCGCCGCGAGCAGTTCCGTCGTCGGGTCACCGGGTGTGACGACAATCCGCGCCGCACGATGCGGCTCGTTTTCATGAAACCAGGACAGAAGGGGATCGCTTGCCGAAAGCTGAAGCGCGTGATCCAGACTACGATCCACGAACTCATGCCAGCGCGCCTTGGCCTGCCGGAACGGCACGATCATATTGCGCCGCCCATCCAGCGCCCGGTCGCGCGTAGGGGAGAGCGTGACGGTAACGAATTCATTATGCCCATGCGGGAGCGCGCAGCTTTCCGATGCGCCGTCGATCAGACGATGTCCCATCGAGAAACGACGGGTGAAAACCAGTTCAGCGCTCGACATAAGCAGCCCATCCCTTCGCACGTAATTCACAGGCGGGACAGGTGCCACAGCCGTATCCCCAGGCATGAGCGTGCGTGCGATCACCCAGATAGCAACTGTGGCTGTGCCGGTTGATCGCCTCGACAAGGTCCGCGCCGCCGAGTTCTTCCGCCAGTGACCAGGTCTGCGCCTTGTCGCGCCACATCAGGGGTGTATGCAAAACGAAACGCTGCGCCATGCCCAGATTGAGCGCGACCTGAAGCGCCTTGATCGTATCGTCGCGGCAGTCCGGATATCCCGAATAGTCGGTTTCGCATACGCCCGTCACGATATGCCGCGCCTGTCGCCGCACCGCGAGCGCCGCGGCGAAATTGAGGAAGATCAGATTGCGCCCGGGCACGAATGTGCTCGGCAGACCGCTTTCCGTCAGACTAATCTCGGCTTCCCGCGTGAGCGCGGTTTCGGAAAGCGCACCCAGAACGCCGAGATCCAGCATATGGTCGGGGCCGAGGCGAGCCGCCCACTCAGCAGATATCGACGCCATATCCCGCCGAAGCGTCTCTCGGCATTCGAGTTCGACGGCGTGTCGCTGGCCGTAATCAAAACCCAGCGTTTCGACATGCCGGAACCGCGCTAACGCCCATGCAAGACACGTCGCCGAGTCCTGGCCGCCGGAAAACAGCACGAGAGCGGTATCGTTCGACAGTGCCATCAGGGAATACCGATCAGCTTGTGCGTTTGAAGGGAAAGTCGCCATTGCGGATGAGCAAGGCAATAGGCCACGGCCGCGCTGGTATTGGCGACACGCGCGGCACCATCCATCGGCTGGAGCCAGAAGTTGTCGAAGGCCAGATCACCGAACATCTCGGGAGAAAGCTGCGTCTGCGGATAGACGAGCTTCAGTTCATGCCCATGCGTCTGGACAAGCGGTGCGTTCGGCTTTGGGCTGACGCAGATCCAGTCGATGCCCACAGGTGCCGCGATGGTGCCGTTTGTTTCGACCGCGATCTCAAAACCGCGCGCATGTGCGGCGTCGATCAACGCGGCATCGAGTTGCAGAAGCGGCTCTCCACCCGTGAACACCACATATCGCCCCGGCGCATCCCCCGCATGCGTGCGCCAGGTCGTCTCCAGCGCATCGGCCAACGCTTCCGCGCACGAAAATCGGCCGCCGCCCTCGCCATCGACACCGACGAAATCGGTGTCACAAAAGGTGCAGGCAGCCTGCGCGCGATCCTGCTCACGACCGGACCACAGATTGCATCCCGCGAAACGGCAGAACACCGAGGCGCGACCGGTCTGCGCCCCTTCGCCCTGCAGGGTCGCGAACATCTCCTTGACGGCATATGACATAGGCAGGGATGTCGGCGACCCGGGAGCAGGATGCAAGAGGAATTTCCCGATCCTGTCCACGATAGCGGTCATTTGTCGCCGTCGAATGCGGTGCTTGCCACAAGCAGGGCGGTCTGACCCGATACGAAAGATGAGTTTCGTCACGTCATGCGCCATCTTGCCGCCGTAAATCCACTGCCTGCTCACAGCCACAGGGAGGGCTGTCTCATGACGAAGAAAGCGATTCTGGCTGCGATTGCGTTGATAGCGCTATCAGGCTGTTATTATGGCCCCGCATATCCACCCGGCTGGCATCATGGGTGGCACCGCGGATATTATGGTGGACATGGCGGCTGGTACGACGAACGTGGCAGCTGGCGGGGCGAATGGTATGGCGGCGGCTGGCGTCGCTAGCGGGAACGGTAGTAATGGCGGCATAAGTTGCCGCCATTGTCACACAATGCCGTCTGTTTCGGGTCAGCTTTCAACGAGCGTCCAGGACCCGTTGACTTTCTTCAGATTCAACTGCGCTGTGTGCGTGCCTTTCTTGCTCACTGCCGTCACCGTGCAGTGATAGACGTCATTGTCATGCGCCGTGCAGTCTGAATTGGTCACGTTGAGGTCGGCAGGATCATACGGGCCATCGATCAGACCAAGCGTGCGGTCGGATGTCCGTTCGTTGACGTTCTGCATGTAATTCTGCACGACTTGCTGGATATCGGCGTTCGTGGGCGCGCCAGCCTTGCCACAAGCAGCAAGAATGATCGGCAACGCCAGGAGGAGCGACCGAACGCGTGAGAAACGAAAAGGCGCGGAGGTCATGAAAAGATGTCCTTCATTGAAACACGACCGCCATTCAACGCCTTCCAACAATCCCGGTTCGTCGTCGGGTAACATGACATCTTTCGTTACTCACGGAAGATGGCCACATGCTTTCGGCCATCGGTGCCAACCCACGCGCGATACATGCCGTCGGTATTGAACGGCATTGCGATATGCCCGCCGGCATCCACCGCGATGGCGCCGCCATTTCCCCCCATTGCCGGGATCTCCTTGTTCACGACCTGCGTTGCGGCATCCGCCAGAGACTGGTGCAACAGGGTTACGCGCATGCACACAGAATGCGCCGCGACCGTCCGGATGTAGTATTCCCCCCAACCGGTACCGGAGAAGGCACAGCCCGCATCCGCGTAGGTACCGGCGCCGATCAGCGGCGAATCACCCACGCGCCCGTAGAGCTTGTCAGTCAGGCCACCGGTCGATGTTCCAGCCGCCAGATGCCCTGCGCGATCGAGCGCGACCGCACCGACCGTTCCGAAATGACGATCGAGCGGGATATCCGCATGCTTCTCGCCCGCACGATCGGCCTTGATCGCTTCCTGAAGCTGGTCCCAGCGATGCTGCGTCCAGAAATAGGATGTCGGCATCATGGCGAACCCTTGCGCACGCGCGAACGCCTCCGCACCGTCGCCAATCAACAGGACATGCGGTGAATGCGTCATGACCGCCTGGGCCAGAAGAATGGGATTTTTGATGTGATGAACGCCCGCCACGGCGCCGGCCATCAGCGTGGCACCATCCATGATGGCCGCGTCCATCTCGTTCTTGCCGTCATGGGTGAACACCGCACCACGACCGGCGTTGAAGTTGGGGTCGTTCTCCAGCACCGTGATTGCCGCCGTCACACCATCCTGCGCCGGGCGTCCGGCCTTCAAAGCCGCATAGCCTGCATTCAGGGCCGTCGAGAGCGCCGCTTCCACAGCGGCCTGACGTTCCGGTGTCATATCTTTTTTGATGACGCCCGCGCCGCCATGGATGACAAGAACGGGCAGGGTATCGGCGCGGGCGGCGCCGCAGACGAGAAGAGCGGAAAGCATGACAAGACGTTTCATCGGCAAACTCGCGACAAGGGGGCCAAGATGCCTATGCATCGGCCTTGCAGGATTGCTGACGACGACCCTGCCGGCAATCGCCCATGTCCAGAATTTCGATGTCGTGGCACTCGGCGCGCATGGCGGCATCGTCGATGGTGATCTGACGGCCTATCTCGTGCGGCCCGTGGGGGATGATCGGGCCGTCCTGTGCGACGCGGGAACGATCATGAAGGGACTGGAAGCCGCCGAACGAAAGGGCTCGCTGAACGATATCCGCCCATCGCCCGATCTGGATAAGGAGAGACCCGGACTTGTCGCCCGTCACGTTGTCCGGGCCTATCTGATCAGCCATGCCCATCTCGATCACATCGCGGGGATGGTGGCGCTGTCGCCGGACGATACACCCAAACCGATCTATGCCCTGCCGTCAGTTATCGACGTCCTGACGCAGCATGTCTTCAACGGGGCCGTATGGCCCAACATGGCCGATCAGGGAACGGCGCCCCGTCTGGGCCTTTATCATTACGCGCCGCTGAAAGTCGGACAGGCCGAACGGATCGCCGGCACGGCCTTGACGGTCAGTGCCTATCCGCTGAGCCATGCCGCCGTCGAAAGCACTGCCTTCCTTCTACGGAACGGAGACGATGCGCTGCTGTATCTTGGCGACACAGGTGCGGATACCGTGGAGCATCGGCACAATCTGCAAGATCTATGGCAGGCCGTGGCGCCACTCATCCGCGCACACCATCTGCATGGGATCATCATCGAATGCTCATACGACGACAGTCGCGCCGATGCCCGGCTGTTCGGCCATCTCTCGCCCCACTGGCTGCTTCATGAACTTGAGATGCTGGAGAAAGCCGTTGGCAATGAAAAACCGTTGCAGGGCCTTCCAGTGGTCGTCAGCCATATCAAGCCCAGCCTCGTCTCCAGCAGGCAGCCCGAGAGGGACATCCTCACAACGCTACGTCAGCATGATCGAACAGGAAGCCGGTTCATAAGGCTTGAGCAGGGAGATCGCGTCCAGTTCTGATCATGTATCCGTGGATGACAGCTCCATTCCAGGAATTGTCAGATCGTGTTTTGCGATCATGAAGGGCAAGTATCCAGTGAGAGAAACGTTGCGACATTGGCGCTATCTTCCTGCCCTGGCAATCTGCTGTTGCGGGACATTCCCGGCCTGGGCCGGCACAGTCCACGACATCTCCGATCCGTTACGGACGTCGTCGCACTGCGTGAAGTTCGAATGGCTCGCCAATGATGCGACGCATCCAAAAGGTGCGATTGCCATCCCCGTATCGGTGGACGGCATCGTTTTCTTTTTTCAGGTCGATACAGGAACGGGCATCGATATCCTCTATGACGGCATCGCAGACCGCAGAGGCTGGTCCAGCCCTCATGAAAAGACGTTCAGGCCGCATCGGCTGATGGTTGGCGATACGGTCGTCACCGACCCATTGTTCCTGAACTGGCGCGACGAAAAAGCCGAACAGACAAGCGGTGAACTCGGATTGGCCGATCTGGTCGGCAAAACGACCGTCATCGACTACCTGCACCAGCGCTTCTGCCTGTTTTCAACCGGGCAGACGCCTGTCAGTCTCCTCAAGACCGCGCGCTGGACAGACGCGTCGCTTTCTCACAGCAAGTTTTTTGTCCCCATGCATGTCGGACAATTCCAGAGTGACAATATCGCTCTTGATACAGGTTCGAGCCTGTTCCCGCTTTGGCTGCGATCAGCGGACTGGCGCGCCGTGACGGGCAAGAACAGTCTGGCTGCGGCACGCTACAGCGTGAGGACGAACCACTTCGCGGACAAGGTCATTTTTAGGGGTGACATGACGCAGGCTGAACTTTTCGTCGGCACAACTGCGTTGGGCCGTCAGATCGCTTATGCCCGGACGGATATTTCTGATCCTTTGCAGGATTGGGGATACAGAATCGACGGTATTCTGGGAAATGCCGCGTTTCTCAACACGATACTGGTCATCGATATGGCCGATAGTCATATCCGATTGGGGATCATCGAACCGTAGTGTCCCCGAATCCGCCGGTGCCGGACCCCGCGCCATGCGCGATCCGGCACCGGCGGGACCTTCAGCCGACGTCGAAGCTGACCCCCTGCGCCAACGGCAGGCTGCGGCCGTAGTTGATCGTGTTGGTCGCACGCCGCATGTAGCCTTTCCAGGCATCCGAGCCGGATTCACGGCCACCACCGGTCTCCTTCTCGCCGCCGAATGCGCCACCGATTTCTGCTCCGGAGGTGCCGATATTGACATTGGCGATGCCGCAATCCGAACCTTCATGCGATACGAAACGCTCGGCTTCGCGCAGATCGTTGGAGAAGATGGCCGACGAGAGCCCCTGCGATACATCGTTCTGAAGCGCGATGGCATCATCCAGCGCGTCATAGACCATCACGTAGAGAATGGGCGCGAATGTCTCTTCCAGAACAGGTCCGGCCTGGCCAGGCATCTCGACAAGCGCGGGGCGAACATAGATACCGCCTTCACACCCGTCCACCGTTACGCGCGTGCCGCCATGAACGATGCCGCCGGCCTCCCGTGCCGCATTCAGGGCAGACTGCATCCGCTCGAACGATGCCTCGTCGATCAGCGGGCCGACCAGATGGCCGTCCAACGGATTACCGACGCTGACCGATTCATAAGCCGCCTTGAGGCGCGCGACAAAAGCCGCATGAATGGAACGATGCACGAAAAGACGGCGCAGCGTCGTGCAGCGTTGTCCGGCCGTGCCCATGGCCGCGAACGCAACGCCACGCAGCGCCAGATCGAGGTCGGCCGATGGTGTCACGATGGCCGCGTTGTTGCCGCCGAGTTCGAGGATCGCACGTGCGAACCGACCTGCCAGCTTCTGCCCGACGATCCGCCCCATCGCCGTCGATCCTGTCGCGGAGACCAGCGGCACTTTCGGATGGTCGACCAGTGCCTCGCCCACATCGCGGCCACCGATCAGCAACCGGGAAAGGCCTTGCGGTGCCTGCGCGAATCGCTTGAGCGCACGCTCGAAGATCGCATGTGTCGCCAGCGCGGTGAGGGGGGTTTTCTCCGACGGTTTCCAGATGATGGCGTTGCCGCAGATCAGCGCGAGCGC
The DNA here is from genome assembly GCF_002005465.1 of Neoasaia chiangmaiensis. Lineage (NCBI taxonomy): Bacteria > Pseudomonadati > Pseudomonadota > Alphaproteobacteria > Acetobacterales > Acetobacteraceae > Neoasaia > Neoasaia chiangmaiensis. The sequence continues at coordinate 425,005 of NZ_CP014691.1, forward strand.
CGCATTCCAGCTCCAGACCGCAACAGGGAAATTGAACGCAGAGATAATGCCGATGGCGCCGAGCGGGTGCCATGTCTCCATCATCCGATGTTCCGGACGTTCGGTTGCAATGGTCAGACCATGAAGCTGGCGGGACAATCCGACCGCGAAATCGCAGATGTCGATCATCTCCTGCACCTCGCCCAGTCCCTCGGAAGGCGACTTGCCGACCTCGATCGAAACAAGACGACCGAGCTTTTCCTTGTCGGCCCGAAGCTCTTCGCCCAGCAGGCGCACCAGTTCGCCACGCACGGGGGCAGGCACCTTCCGCCATTCCAGCGCTGCGTCGTGGGCGATATCGATTGCCTGGCGGGCATCCTCGACTGAAATCTCCGGAACATACGCCAGCGTTTCACCATTGACCGGCGAACGGACAGCCAGCGTGCCACCCTTGATCGAGGCTGTAGCCACACCGATATCGTTGAGCAATCCTGCCGTTTGTTCCCGAAGTTCAACCATGTCCATCTCCATCAAAGCCGTTCGGCCCGTCATAAAGGGCGACTGGCGGACTGACTAGGTTGAGCGCAGGTTATGGCACGATAGCGGATGGCATAACCGGCACATGCGACGATGAGTGCAAAGCACAGCGCGCTCCCTTCCGGACCGGCAGCGCCGCCGCTCAGCCAGTCCGGCCCGATTGGCAAGGTTTGCAGCACGGCGCCACGACTGGCGAAGCCGCTGTCGTGACAGCCGAATAATGCGCTCTGACCATAGTCCCATGCCGCATGGAAACCGATGGCAAACCAGAGCGACCCTGTCGCCCTGAGGGTTAGCCCGAAGAAAACACCGATCGCACCGGCAGATACGGCGCCGATCGGCGTATCGCTACCAAGCCAGTGGAGCATGCCGAAGGCAATTGAACTGCACAGTAGGGCGGGGAAAAATCCCATGGCATCGCCAAGCCACGAAAGGAACGCGCCCCGCAAGGCAAGTTCCTCCGCAGCCGCAACCAGCAGGAATGTCGGCGCATACAACAGCAGATCGGGAAGAACAGGCGACGCGAACCTGATCTTCACCGCGTGCAGCATGACCTGCGCGACACAGAGCAGTGACAGCAACGCAAGGCCTGACGCCAGACCTTGCCAGAGAGAAGATGGCGATCCTGCGAGATGAATGCTGCGCCGGAATATCGACCAATGACGGCGGCGCCTGGGCAAAGCCAGCCAACCGGCTGCCAGCGCGGCGAGCAGCAAGGGCGTATCATTGATGAAAATGAGGGACGGCGTCAGGACGGAAGGCCGGCCCGGAAAGCCATGCGCCCCGAACACCATCGCCCAAAGCAAGGGCGGCAATGAAGCAAGAAGCAGCAACCACAGCACGAAGATGGTCGCCCGCCAAATTGCCTGGCGGCGTGTCACGGTTTCACAAGGTTTCATGGCGCCGCAGACTAGTGCGCCGAAGCAGCTGCGGAAACGGGCGGAAAGATCCTACGAGGCCGATTTGCCGCCTTTCCGATGGGCTTTCGCTTCCGGACTGAACATGGCCCGGCAGCGCGGCGACAGTTTGTCGATCTTCTTCTTCATGCATGCGGTGATTTTCGCTTCGTTCGGAATGGCGAACGTGCACAGACGAACGGCATCGCCGCGACAGGCCGCCATCTGCTCCTCTCGCGTCGCACCATGCACCGGAGCGGCAAGCATGATCGCGGAAAGCATGATACCGCCAACGACAGGGATTGAGCGCATGAGTGATATCCTTCGCGTTGGTTGCGTCCAGGACACATCCCTATCCGCAAACGCCGATGATGCCATGATCTGGATCAAACGCCAGATGGTCGACGGCTCATCCCGGTGCAGCGGAACGAAACCGCAATGGAAATCACGTGAACGAACCGTCACAGGCGTTGCCACTGCGTCGGACCGGCGAAGGGTGGGGGAATCCCGATCGCGATTGGCAACATCCGCCAACAAGGGCGAGAGATCGAACAGTTCGAATATGACCAGAAACGTTGCGTCAGAGGCGCGCGTGGCGCCCTCAGGAGATCGCCATACGGCTCAAACCCAACGTGCGCGGTTCATCCGTCACATCGTCCGGGAGATGCAGTGCCGGCACCGGCAAATCGGCAAATTGGTAAGGGCTGCCTCCAGTGCGCCATGCTCGACAACGATCGCACGACTCCGGACATAACCGGCCACCATGTGCGCCGCACCGTAAGTCTTGGCGATGGCCACACTGGCCGAAACGCCAAACCTCGCCAGACGACGCACGATGTCCTTCGTCATCGCTGCCTCACCACCGTACAGATGATCCGCATCCGCCGGCCTTCCTGCAATCTCCAGCCGCTGGATGCGCGCGCAGGGTATCGGGCACCGAAGGTGACGGCTGGGTTTTCATGGCATGCAGGCACTCGTTGACTATATGGTGATTCGCCCAAGTTCGCCCTTTGTTCCGACCAGACCACTAATGTCAATCCGTTCCTGGCATGACGGATAAATATGCCGGATCGAAGCGATGGGGGTTGTTCCCAAGGCTCGGGAAGGCCATTAAGCGCAGTTCCAACATCTTTCCTTTTGCCGGAGCGCATTCCCCATGCCTGCCATTACCCTGCCCGATGGTTCCGTTCGCTCGTTCGACGGTCCGGTGACGGGCACGGCGCTGGCGGCGTCGATCGGTCCCGGCCTGGCCAAGGCGGCGATCGCCATGAGTCTCGACGACAAACTGGTCGATCTTTCCACGACCATCGCGCATGACGCTCAGGTGCGCTTCGTCACCCGCAAGGACGACGTCGCACTGGAAATGATCCGTCACGATACCGCCCATGTTCTGGCGGAAGCCGTGCAGTCGCTGTGGCCCGGTACGCAGGTCACCATCGGCCCGTCCATCAAGGATGGCTTCTATTACGATTTCTTCCGCAACCAGCCGTTCACGCCCGAAGACTTCGAGGCGATCGAGAACCGGATGCGTGAGATCATCGCAGCCAATGCGCCCTTCGAACGCGAGGTCTGGGACCGTGATGACGCCATTCGCTTTTTCGAGGACAAGGGTGAACGCTTCAAGGCCGAGCTGATCCGCGACCTGCCGGAAAGCGAGCCGATCTCGATCTATCGCCAGGGCGAATGGCTCGACCTCTGCCGGGGACCGCATATGCGTGGCACAGGCGATGTCGGCCCGGCCTTCAAGCTCATGAAGGTGGCCGGTGCCTATTGGCGCGGCGATCATCGCAACCCGATGCTGACACGCATCTACGGCACGGCCTGGCGTGACAGGAAGGAACTGGACGCACATCTGCATCAGCTGGAAGAAGCTGAAAAGCGTGACCATCGACGTATCGGTCGGGAAATGGACCTGTTCCATATCCAGGAAGAAGCCGTCGGACAGATCTTCTGGCACGCCAAGGGTTGGCGTCTCTACACCGTATTGCAGGACTACATGCGTCGCGCCCAGACGCGCGGCGGGTATCAGGAGGTCCGCACGCCGCAACTCGTGGATCGCGCCTTGTGGGAGGCTTCGGGGCACTGGGACAAATATCGCGAGCACATGTTCGTCGCGAAAGTGGAGGATGAGGACAAGACCCTCGCACTGAAGCCGATGAACTGCCCGTGCCATGTGCAGATTTTCCGCCATGGACTGCGCTCGTATCGCGAACTGCCGCTGCGCATGGCGGAGTTCGGCGCGTGTCATCGTTACGAACCATCCGGCGCCCTTCACGGCATCATGCGCGTGCGCGGCTTTACGCAGGACGATGCGCACATCTTTTGCACGGATGACCAGATCGCGCCGGAGACGGCCAAATTCGTGGCCATGCTTTCGGAAGTCTATGCCGATCTCGGCTTCGAGAAATTCCGCGTGAAATTCGCTGACCGCCCCGATACGCGTGCCGGTTCCGATCACGTTTGGGACCGGGCCGAAGGCGCATTGAAACAGGCCTGCGAGATTGCCGGCGTGGCGTATGAATACAACGCGGGCGAGGGGGCTTTCTATGGCCCCAAGCTCGAATTCGTTCTGACGGATGCCATCGGGCGTGACTGGCAATGCGGCACGCTACAGGTCGATTATGTCCTGCCGGAAAGGCTCGACGCCTCCTACATCGGTGAAGACAGCGCTCGCCACCGTCCGGTCATGCTGCATCGTGCCATCCTCGGCAGCTTCGAGCGCTTCATCGGCATTCTGATCGAGCAGTTCGCCGGAAAGTTCCCGCTCTGGCTTGCACCGACGCAGGTTGTCGTGGCGAGCATCGTGACGGATGCCGAGCCGTATGCCCAGGAAGTGGCGACCGCGTTACGGCATGCCGGCCTTCAGGTTGAGGTCGACGGCCGCAACGAGAAGATCAATGCCAAGATCCGCGAGCACTCCGTCGCGCGCGTGCCTGTCATTCTAGTGGTCGGTCGCCGGGAGGCTGAGGAACGCAAGGTTGCCATGCGCCGCCTGGGCGGCGCCACGCAGGAAGTCCTCGACCTCGAAGCAGCAGTGGCATCGCTATCGGAGGAAGCACTTCCCCCCGATCTGCGCCGCATCCAGGGGATGTGACCGCCATCCTACGGGATTCCCTTGCGCGGAGGGGAACGAGGCACTATGTGCTGCGCCATGGGGAATCGCTACTGACCCTCGCAGAGTCGCATTTGTGAATGCAACTTTCGAGGGCGGCTCGCGTGACATTCCTCGAAATAAGTGAAACGTCGAACAGGAGCCGACCATAGCTAGACCTCCGATGCAGGCAGCGCCGACCCGCGAAGGCCCGCGCGTCAACGAAGAAATCCGCGTACCGCAGGTACGCCTGATTGATGCCGAAGGCGAAATGGCCGGCGTCATGACAACGCGCGAAGCCTTGGCTCGTGCCTATGCGGAAGGGCTCGATCTTCTTGAGATCAGCCCTACGGCGGAGCCGCCCGTCTGCAAGATTCTTGACTACGGCAAGTTCAAGTACGAGCAGCAGAAGAAGCGCAACGAAGCGCGCAAGAAGCAGAAAGTCATCGAAATCAAGGAAATTAAGGTGCGCCCCAGCACCAATGAAAATGATTTCCAGGTGAAGCTTCGCGCGATGAATTCCTTCCTCAACGAGGGCGACAAGGTGAAGGTCTCGTTGCGATTCAAGGGTCGCGAGATGGCGCATCAGGAACTGGGCATTAAAATGCTCGAGCGTATCCGTCTCGAAATGGAAGAGAAAGCCAAGGTCGAGCAGATGCCGAAGCTGGAAAACCGCCAGATGATTATGGTTCTGGCACCGCGCTGAAAACAACGGAACAGGCTGGAAGAGCGATCTTCCAGCCTTTTTCTTTAATGATTTTCGCCACGTCCCGTTGCGTGTTGAAGAGCATCAATACGTTTCGACGCCTCCGCCTTGTCCAGATTCGGATCGAACGGTTCGTTTGCTTCCTCGCAGAGTGTCTTGAGGTAAGACGCCTGCGCACCGGTCATCGTTTCGTGCCCGGTCGTCCAGTCGTCAGGGTTCTTTTGCACGTTTGACGGCAGATCCTGCGCGTCATTCGATGCCTGCTTCGGATCGTTGTTCATGTCTGCCTGAACGACACTGTACGCTTTTTGTTCCCGCTACAGGCCGATTAAGATTCACGGTGTCAGGATGACATCCGCCGATATGGTCACGGAGACCGTCTGCGCATCGTCTGTCCGTTGTGGCGCAGCCGCCATCCGCGCCATCATCATAGGACGCGGTGTATAAGGCGTTTCGACGCGAATGGTTTTGTACCGCTGCACGTGCATTCCCATGACCTGGGCCGTTTGCTGGGCATCCGCCTGTAGATGGTGCAGGGCGTCGGCGCGCGCATCGCGCATGAGGGCGTCGTGAGTCGCATCATCCAGTGACCACGAAAGCCCCGAAAGGGCCGCACCTTCAGACTGGTATTTCGCTGTCAGCTTGAGGAGAGGCTCAGCCTCCTTGCCACTGATGACAATCGTTTGCTGCGCAAGCCAATGTGTCGCACCTGCCTTGTTCTCGCTTTGCGCAACACTATAGTCCTGCACACTGAGATGAACGGGCGATCCCGCGGCTTCTTTCGTCACTCTCTGGCTCATGGCATTGACCTGAGCCTGCGCCGCGGCCGCATCCGATGCTTCCGCCTGCAATGTCATATTAGCCGTGAGAAGTGTTGGCGTTGCCTGAGCCTTGCCTGTCGCGCTGAGATACAGCGTGGTCAGGTTATCCGCCGCCATAGAGCAGGTTGGAAGCATGGCCAGCGTGAGAGCCGATCCCAGCCAGTAGACACGTTTCATTAATCGGTTCCTTGCCAAATTCGCTATTTGGCCCCGTCGCGTCGCAACATCAGCAAGGCAAGCCTCAGCTTCGTAATCCCTGAACGCAAATGCCCGGCTTCACAAAGTGATGCACCATCTTGCTCGAGCCCGCGCGCGTCCTTTGAGCGAGACAGTGGCATGACCTTCGACGCAAAAAGGGTCTGATCGACCTTATGATGGAGATCGCGGCAATATTGTGGGCTATCCGTCGTCACCACGACCGGACTACCGGCTGTTGCCATGTGCGCGCTCGTACCAGCCACGCTATGATCGGCGGCTGTTTGCTCGGGTGCAGCCCCAAGAAGCCCGAGAGCAGCAATGGCTAATGGCATGAAGGTGACGGATTGTCGCATCCTACCATGATTATCGCACGTCAGCTCTCTACAGGATGGGCATCTGATGACGCTTGCGTTATGCTTTTTTTTCCTTGGGTCACGGGAAGCAACAAAGCCGCCCGCAGCCCGGGATGACGCGATTCCAGAAGCAGGCGACCGCTATGCAACTGCGCCACCGCCTGAACAAGCGATAGTCCCAGCCCTGCGCCCGGCGTATTCCGGGCAGCATCCGCACGGAAAAAACGTTCCGATGCACGCGAAAGGTCCTCATCGGACATGCCCGGCCCCTGGTCGGAGACGCTGATTCGCACCTGCGAATCCTCCGTGGACGCCTTGAGAGTGATCATTGTGTCCGACGGCGCAAACTTGATAGCGTTGTCCAGCAGATTAGCCACACCCTGCTGGATAAGCCTCGCATCCCCATAGAATGCCAGGTGGTCTGGCAAATCTGCAGCCAGGTGAATGCCGCGTTCTTCAGCCGTGGCCTCATAAAGTTCAGCCATGTCATGCAGTGGCTTGGTCAGGTCGCACATCTCAAAGGCCGCGCGCCTTGCCCCGGCTTCGATCTGGGCAATACGCATCAGCGCCTCGAAAACCGCCGTGACGTGATCAAGGTCCGCTACCGCGCGATCAATCGCAGCATGCATCTCCTCAGTTGTCTTGGCATGCAGCGACGCATCCTCCAGACCTGTCCGCGCACGCGTGATAGGCGTCCGAAGGTCATGGGCGATGGCATTGGACACCTGCTTGACGCCATCCATCAGCCGCGCGATGCGATCGAGCATATCGTTGACCGTGTGCGCAACAAGATCGACCTCGTTTCCCACGATCGGCATACGTTCCCGCATATCGCCTCGCGCGATAGCCGCCGTTGTTCGCGCGATGGAACCCAGAATGCGACGAAAAATTCCGCGGACAACCCACGCACCGCCGATCGCCAGCGCTGTGACCATCAGCCAGGCCCAGAGAAACGTATCCGTCAGCAGCCGACGCAACAAATCCCTGCCACGCACGTCTCGTCCTACGAGAAGACGGAAGCCGCCGGGAAAGACATAGGCATGCACCTCTGATGTGGCGCGTGTTCCGGCTCTCAAAATTGTCTGGGAGTAATAACGATCGATGCGCTTCACGCGTGTTGGCCAGGCCGGCATATTCCCGGCCAGAATCTTCCCGTTCGGCCCGACCAGCAGGTAAAGCGCTTCGTCCTCGACATCCAGATCGAGGCGATCCTGAATTGTCCGGATAAGCCCGGGAAGGCCGTCCTGCATCCAGTGTTCGGCCAGACTACGCGCATCCGCGTCTACGGCCTGTTCGACCTGCCGCTCAAGCAATCCATTGGTGTGCCACCATAGAAGCGAGAGAAACAAGGCGGCGGATAGCGCGAAAATCAGGCCATAGGCCAGAGAAAAGCCCAGACCCGCCGAACGGAAACGCCAGGCGCGTTGCCACCAGAGCCAGGCGCGCGGAAACCGTGCTGCGAATTTGGGCGTCATCAAGGGTTATTCGGCGCGCAGGATATAGCCCGCATTACGTATCGTATGAATAAGCGCGGTATCGAAAGGCTTGTCGACCTTTTGCCTCAGACGCGAAACATGCACGTCGATCACATTTGTCTGCGGGTCGAAATGATAGTCCCATACGCGCTCCAGCAACATCGTACGCGTTACGACCTGGCCGGCATGACGCATCAAAAACTCAAGCAGGCGAAACTCACGCGGCTGCAAGTCGATTTTCTCATTGCCGCGTTTTACCGTTCGCGACAACAGGTCCATTTCAAGATCGGCTACGACAAGACGGGTCTGCGGCGCCTGCTCCGCACTTCCACGACGCGCCAGGGCTTCCACACGCGCCAGCAATTCCGAAAATGCGAAGGGCTTGGTCATATAATCGTCACCACCGGCCTTAAGTCCGGCGACGCGCTCGTCAACATCTGCCAACGCCGACAACAACAGAACGGGCATGGCATTATTCTGTGCCCGAAGCGTTTCCAGAATGCGCAGACCGTCGATGCCGCCGGGAAGCATCCGGTCGAGGATGACGATGTCGAAATTCTCGCTCACGGCGAGAAAGAGGCCATCCTTGCCGTTGTCGGCTTCCTCGACCACATGTCCTGTTTCCCGCAATCCCTTGACGATAAAGCTGCGAACAGTGGGGTCGTCTTCCACCAACAATATGCGCATATGCTCGTTCCTTCACGCCTCAGCGACAGATTCGTTGCGAACCAATTCACCTGTCATTATCCGCCAGTTCTCTACCAAAAAAAAGACAAGCAATCTCAATCATCCGCATCCGGTGGGCGTTTACCAACCTTAACGGGTATCAGAAGTGTCTTTCCCTTGCGCAAAACCGTAAATGACAGAACGACATCCGGCTTCGCCGCCGCAATCGTCCGAAGCAACGCCCGTGCACTATCGACATTTTGCCCTGCTGCGGCCGTCACCTTATCGCCCCGGACCAGCCCAGCTTTCATGGCCGGACCGTTATGATCGACATCGACAATCTGCACCGAGCCGTCGCCATCATCGAGTGTTACGCCCAACCAGCCGTGATCGACATGCCCCGTGCGGCGCAATTCATCGACAATCGGCTCGACGATTTCCGAAGGAATACCGAAACCGATACCCACAGATCCGCCAGTCGGCGAAACGATGGCAGCATTCACCGCGACGACTTGCCCACGCATGTTGAATGCCGGACCACCGGAATTGCCGGGATTGATTGGCGCGTCCAACTGAAGAAAATCATCCAGCGAACCCGCACCGAGGTCACGTCCACGCGCCGAAACGATACCTGCGGTAACGGAAGAGCCAAACCCGAACGGATTACCGGCCACCAGTATCCAGTCTCCGACATCAACCTGGCGACTGTCCCCCCAGGCGACATAGGGAAGGGGCCTGGGCGTGTCGACCTTGATGACGGCGACGTCTGTGAGGCTGTCCACGCCGACGAGTTTCGCCGGCAGTTCCTGTCCATTCGACAGGGAAACCGTCACGTTGTCAGCATCCCCGACCACGTGAGCATTCGTCACGATTATGCCTGAAGGATCGACGATGAAACCCGATCCCGCACCCAGAACCTCTTCCTGATGACGCCGCATTTTCTCCCGATACCGTTTCTCCAGAGGTGTTCCCTTGATCTGCGGCGGGACACGGTTCTGTCCGTCATTACTGCTTTGCGTAATGGCGATGTTCACAACGGCAGGGATGACGTGCTTGACCAACGGTGAGAACGTCAGCGGTCCGCTCGACACCAGGACGGGTGGCAGGGCAGGTGCGCCATTCGGCACAGGCGGTTGTGCCGGGATATGCACGGCTTCGGGCAGCTTCCCCGCCGCATGAGTATCGCTGGTCGGTGTGGGTGCCATCAGCTTGGAGAGTAGCGACGGCATGGCCATGGCGTGTGTGCCACTTACACCAAGCGCGCCAAACGCGACGCCTGCAAGCAACCGCCTTGATGCGGATTGGGTGAGGTAGCTCACGAAGCAGCTTCTACAGTCGCGCATATCATCCGATCACGATAGCGCACTTCGGCAAGACTGCCATCCTCGGCTGCGAAATTCAGATAAAGTGTATCAGCGTTGCCATGCGAGGCGGGTGGGGGAAAGACGATAGGCCGCCAGGCTGCGTCCTTCTGTCCCGCTTGGGTTCGTTGTGGACAGAGTGGGATTGAACTGACGAACGACATGCGGTGGTGGTGCGAAAGCGGCACCTGCGAACGGCCGTCCGCGATAGGCAACCGTCTGTGTCGTCGCCACAGGCGACGCGGGCATGGAGGAAAACGGCCATGCCTCGTCACGCTGACCCCACACGGCCATCACGCGCCGAGCGTAATCCTGGCCGAATTCGGGCGTCAGAGAGTGATAGGCGGCCGTCGCAGCCGTCCACGCATGGAAGCGATCAAACAGGTCGGTGAGAAAACGTGCGCCATAATGTGCGTTCGTTATGGGATCGAACGCTTCATCGAGCGATGAGAACGCATCAGGGTGATGGTGAAGATTGATCTGAAGGCAGCCGACATCGATTGAATTGATACCGTGTGCAAGGAAGGCGTGCGCGGCCGCTATCGCTTCTTCCTTGGATTCGTAGAAATATCCTTGGCCCTGGGCATTGATTGTCCATGGCCAGGCCATAAGGTGATGAGCGTCATCCGGCCGGCCACTTTCCACTTTGCTGATCGAATCAAGCAGCCTCAACGGAATATGCATAGCGCGCTCTGCATCGGCGACGGCCGCCTGACAGGTATTCGACGTTTCCGATGCAACCGCTCCGGCAGGACAGGCACAAGCAAGAATTGCTGACATAACGAGGAAGACGATCCGCAACATCCGGCGGATCATTCCTCAACATGATTGAAAAATCGTAAAGATCAGCGCAGTGCCTGCGCCAGTGCCTGCGTCAATTCCTTTGTTGTTGCCTGTCCGCCCAGATCGCGCGTCCGCACACTGTCGCGGTGCACGACCTTCTCAATGGCGTCATCCAGACGATGCGAAAGGTCGAACCGCCCGACATGGGCCAGCATCAGACTCGATGCCATCAGCAACGCCAATGGATTGGCAATGCCCTGTCCGGCAATATCCGGCGCCGAACCGTGGACCGCCTCGAAAACGGCGGCTTTCGTGCCGATATTGGCACCTGGCGCCATGCCCAGCCCCCCGACAAGACCCGCCGTCAGATCCGAAAGGATGTCGCCGAACAGATTGGTTGTGACGATGACATCGTATTTCCATGGATCGGTGACGAGTTGCATGGCGCAAGCATCGACAATTCGTTCCTCGACAGCAATCCGGCCCGCATACTCCGCGGCAACACGGCGCCCTTCCTCAAGGAAGATACCGCTGAATATCTTCAGAATATTGGCCTTGTGAACCAACGTCACCTTCTTGCGACCATTCGCCAGGGCGTACTCAAACGCAAACCTGACAATACGGGCGCATTCGCGCCGGGAGTTAAAGCCCGCCCCGTAGGCCAGTCCTTTCGGATCGTCGCCATCGGGAAGGTAGTGCTCCATCGCAGCATAAAGGCCCTCGATGTTTTCCCGCACGACCACCAGGTCGATATTGTCGAACCGGCAGCCGGATACGACCGTCTTTGTCGGGCGCAGATTGGCGTAGAGACCGAATTCCTGCCGCATGGTCACGTTGACCGACTTGAAACCCTGCCCGACAGGCGTGGTGAGCGGTCCTTTCAGGGCCAACCCCGTACGGCGAATACTTTCCAAGGTGGGCTCGGGCAGCGGTACGCCATGCGCCTCGATACCGGCCAGACCGCCGCTTTGCCGGTCCCAGGCGAAGGGCGCACCCAGGACATCCAACAGCTCAACGACGGCTGCCGTGATTTCGGGGCCGATACCGTCCCCCTCGATCAGCGTGGCGGGAATTGCATTATCGGCCATGAGGAAAACCTTTCGTCTCAGTTCAGCGGAGCGCAGGCGGTCGTCAGCCATGCGCGTGTGTCAGGATCGAGCAGCGGACCGATTCGCCGAAGCGTTTCCGTATGGTAGGAATCCAGCCAGGCGCGCTCGTCCGGCAGGAGCAGGGACGCATCGATCAACTGCCGATCAAAAGGTGCGAAACCCAGAACCTCGAATTCGAGGAAGCGTCCGGATTGACCAACCGAGGCCGGACGAACAAGCAGGAGGTTTTCCAGCCGAATGCCGTATTGGCCCGCTTCATAGTAGCCAGGTTCATTGGAAATGATCATGCCTGCCTGCAGGGCAACGGGTCGCGCAACGGCGGAAATATTCTGCGGCCCTTCATGAACCGACAGGTAACTGCCAATCCCATGGCCCGTTCCATGATCGTAATCCAGCCCGGCCTGCCAAAGATACTGACGTGCGAGAACATCGAGCCGGTGACCCGTCACGCCATTCGGGAAACGTGCGCGACTCAAGGCGATATTGCCTTTCAGAACGCGTGTGAAGGCTTCGCTGATCGCACTGGGCGGAAGCTCCGGTCCAGTCCATATCGTGCGCGTGACATCTGTCGTGCCGGCAGGATACTGGCCGCCACTATCGATCAGATAGATGGTATCAGGCCCAAGCACCCGATCCTTGCCCGGCAGTGCGCGATAGTGCGGCAAGGCTGCATTGGGACCCACGCCCGAAATGGCCGGAAAACTCTCCCCGCGATAGTCGGCATCCTCCGCCCGGAAACGATCCAGACGTTCAGCCAGCTCGGTCTCACGCAGACCGACACCATGCAGGGTCACGAAATGCAGGAAGCGACATAGCGCAGCCGAATCCGTCAGATGCGCCTGTCGCGCGCCCTCCTGCTCGACCACATTCTTGCTGGCCTTCAGCAAAACGGAAGGGTCGGCGCCGCGACTGATCGAGGAACCTGCGTCATTGAGCGTTTGAACGAACCATGCCGAGACACCCTGCGGATCCAGCCGGACGCGCCGACCGGCCAGCCCCCGCAGCCGGTCTTCCAGTGAATCGGCCGGATAGACCGTCACGTGAGCGCCGAAATCGGCTTTCGCAGCGTCAGAAAGACGCGTTTCGTCAATGAAAATCTCGGCATCGCCCGTGTCGTGCAAGATACCGAAAGCCAGCGCGACCGGCGTGTTCGGCACATCGTCGGCCCGAATATTGAGAAGCCATGCCAGGCAGGTCGGATCGCCGACGATCAATGCCTGCTCGCCATTCTCCTTGAGCAAGGCCGCAATACGCGCGCGTTTGTCGGCGCTCCTTTCGCCGCTCAGCCTCTCCGGATGGAACTGAACCGTGCTCGCCGGCGGAGCGGGACGGTCCGACCATGCGATATCGACAGGATTATCGGTCAGAGCGACGAACTCGTATCCGTCACCCTGCAACGCCTGCAAGCCGCTTTCGCCAATCAGGCGAGGATCGTAGCCGATCCTCAAATCGCGTGCGTTCGCGCTCAGCCATGCCGAAGGCGGCTCCTGCGTGATATGGCGCTTTTCCCAGAGCGCCTTGTCTACCTGCTCGGCAAGCTGCTCCGTATAGCGACCATCCGAGAAAACGGCGGCCTTATCCGGCAAGACAAGAGCCAGACCCGCACTGCCGGTAAACCCCGTCAACCATGCGAGCCGCTCGGCATAAGGTGCTACATATTCCCCCAGGAACTCGTCTCCGCGCGGCAGCACGAAACCATCGACACCTTGCACTGAAAGATTGTGACGCACGTCGGCAAGACGCTGGTCGGGAGGGATGCTGCTCATGGATTGTGATCTCTTCTAATGCGTGTCGCTGTCCAGCAGACGATACATGAACACCAGGTCAAGCCAACGCCCGAACTTGCGCCCCAACTCCGGCAAGACCGAACTGGTCTCGAAGCCGGCCCTCCGATGCAACGCGATCGACGCCACATTACTGGCGGTGATCGCGCCAATCATCACATGCAATCCCGCCATTTCGGCGCGCGACAACAACTCGTCCAGCAGCAGACCACCAATGCCCTGCCGCCGCGCATGGAATGCGACATATACGGAGTGCTCGACTGTCAGGGCATAGCCCTCGAAAGCGCGAAACGGTCCATAGGACGCAAATCCCAGAACGCTTCCCTCGTCATCGGTCGCGACAACAACCGGCCAACCGGCAGCCTGTCGGGTCGCAAGCCAGGCATGGCGCTGCTCGAAAGTCAGAAGCGTTTCCGTCCAGATCGTATCCGACGTGCGGATGGCATCGTTCGCGATCTCCAGGATCGCCGGCACATCTTTCTCGTCCGCGTCGCGCAGACTAACCACGGCGACGCAGCACCAGTGTCGTCCACTCACCCTCCCGGTAGCGTCGTTCCAGCACCAACCCCTGACGACGGTGGGCGGCCAGCACCATCGGGGCCTGCGTATCGAGCAGGCCAGCCAGGATCGCCGTCCCGCCGGGAGCAAGATTGTTAGCCAGATCGCGCGCCATCTTGCAGAGAGGGCGGGCCAGGATATTGGCGAAAACCAGATCGTATGGACGGTTTGCCCGCACGGCCGGCGTTCGCCATCCGTTACCATGGCGACAGGTCAACAACGGCCCCAACCCATTGTCAGCGGCGTTGGCGGCGCTGACGCGAACCGACCACGGCTCGATATCGACAGCCAGAACCGGGCGATGCAACAATTTCGCGGCCGCCATGGCCAGAATGCCGGATCCACAGCCCATATCCAGAATGCGTTGCGGCTTGCGATAGGCCACGTCTTCCAATGCCCTCAGGCAACCGCGCGTCGAACCATGCTCGCCCGAGCCGAAAGCGATGCCGGCGTCCAGCGTGATAGTCAGTCGCGCACGGGAGTGGCTACGATCGAGATGCGTGCCACGAATCGCGAAGCGTCGACCGACCGTCTGCTCCGGAAAGGCTTCATAGGTGCGCGCAAGCCAGCCTTCGGCTTCGGTGCGCTGGCGGGTCAGCGCGACATCCACGCCAGTCATCAACCGTGCAAGCGTTAGGGCGCGATCCAGTTCGGCCTCGCCATGGCCGATATCCTTCACACCCTCGATACGCCAGACACACTGCGTATCGTCCGCCTCGAAGATGCCCACGGTCGTGCAGACCGAAGCGAGCGCCTGTTCGAACAAGGGCACGGCGTCGTCACCGACCGTGACCGATATGGTCTCCAGCGCGGAAGCATGTCGGCGGGGGGCGCTCATACCGCGACCTCAACAAAACTCGCCATCACTCTTTTCTCACCTGCCTTCTCGAATTGCACCTGCAGCCGATCCACATCCACGTCGGTCACGATGCCATAGCCGAATTTCTGATGAAATACGCGCGTGCCGACCGTAATATCCGTCGGGGAAGCGTCATAGACGTCCGTCACGCGTGGCGCATGGCCATAATTGGGGCGCCGGCTGCTTACAGGCCCGAAGGCGAAAACAGATGGCTGGGCCGCCGTCAGGCGGCGCTCCTGCATGGCCTGGCCGCTATGCTCCACGTAATCGGCCGGAATTTCTTCGATGAAACGGCTTGGAATGGCGTCCTGCCAGTTGGCATAGATACGCCGGCGGGCCGCATGCAGGACGGTCGCGCGACGTCGCGCGCGTGTCAGTCCGACATAGGCCAGCCGTCTCTCTTCCTCGAGACTCTTGAGCCCCCCTTCATCCAGACTTCGCTGTGACGGGAACACACCTTCCTCCCAACCGGGAAGAAACACGCTGTCGAACTCCAGCCCCTTTGCGCCATGCAGCGTCATAAGACTGACCTTGTCTTCCGCCGCGCTGTCTTCAGCTTCCGTCACCAGCGCAACATGTTCGAGAAAGCCTTCGAGTGACTGGAAGTCACCAATCGCCCGCAGCAATTCCTTGATGTTGTCCAGCCGTCCCGGCGCTTCGGGTGACTTGTCCTCGCGCCACATCGCAAGATAGCCGACGTCTTCAAGCAACTGCTCGACGGCCACCACCTGTCCCTCGCGTGCGAGGGTTTCAGTCGCGCGTTCGAAACCCTGCATCAGGGACTGCAACGCTGCCTTCGATTTGCCCTTGGCCGTTCCATCGGCCATCTGCCTGGCGACGGCGGCCGTCAGCGGTCCCTTGATCTGGCGTGCTTCGAGATGCAGCTTCTGCAACGCCGCCGTCCCGACGCCACGTCGCGGCACGTTGACGATACGCTCGAAAGCCAGATCGTCGGCCGGCTGGGCCAGAACACGCATATAGGCCAGACAGTCACGGATTTCCGCGCGTTCATAGAAGCGTAGCCCACCGACAACGCGATAGGGCAGGCCCCGCGTCATCAGTTGTTCCTCGAAAGGCCGCGTCTGGAAGCCGGCACGCATCAGGATGGCGATTTCAGACAAGGGATGACCGTCCGCGCGCAGGCGCTCGATGGCACCGGCAACGACACGCGCTTCCTCATCCGAATCCCAGACGCTGACGACCTGAACCTTTTCGCCATGCGCATCTTCGCGCCCTGGACGCAACGTCTTGCCCAGACGACCGTCGTTGTGCGCGATCAGACCCGCCGCCGCCGCCAGGATTTGGGCCGTCGAGCGATAGTTTCGCTCCAGACGCACGACCTTGGCCCCCGGGAAATCCCGCTCGAAACGCAGGATATTCTCGACCTCCGCACCACGCCAGGAATAGATCGACTGGTCGTCATCCCCGACACAGGCAATATTTGACGGCTGCCCCGCTCGCTTGGCCAGCAGGCGCAGCCAGAGATACTGGATCGTGTTCGTATCCTGATACTCGTCGACGAGTATGTAGCGGAACAAGCGGTGGTATTGCGCCAGCACATCGGGACGCGTGCGCATGATCTCGGTCATGTGCAACATCAGATCGCCGAAATCGCAGGCATTCACCGCAATGAGACGCGCCTGATAATCCGCATAGACGCGCCGCGCGCAACCACCGCCGAACTCGCTATCCTCTGCCGGCGTTACGCGATCAGGCGTTAGTCCGCGATCCTTCCAGCGTTGAATGACGCCAAGCATGCCCTGTGGCGGCCAACGCTTGGTATCGACCCGATAGGGCTCCATGACCTGCTTGACCAGCCGAAGCTGGTCGTCCGTATCGAGGATGGTGAAACCCGTCGTCAGCCCGACATACTCGGCGTGACGGCGCAGCATCCGCGCACAGATCGAGTGGAACGTCCCGAGCCACAAACCTTCCACCGGGCCGCCAAGCAGCGCGCCGACACGATCGCGCATCTCACGCGCGGCCTTATTGGTGAAGGTGACCGCCAGAATCTGATGCGGGCGTGCATGGCCGGTCAGGAGGATATGCGCGAAACGCGTCGTCAGGACGCGCGTCTTGCCTGTCCCGGCGCCGGCAAGGATCAACAACGGGCCGTCGATCGTCTCGATCGCCTGCCGTTGCTCCGGGTTGAGGCGTTCGAGATAATCCGGCTGGCCGGAAACGGGCGAGGGAGGAAGCGGGGATTGCGTCACAACCCGGATATAGAGTGTGATGAGGCCATGGCCAAATCCCTTTTTGTTCACCCCGTCCGATAAACATGTCCGGTTTCACATCGACAGGCCCGCAAGGTCATCGGGCACGCATGCGCGCCCGCATCCTGGCGAACGGTGCATCGTCGCTGGCAGATTATGAACTGCTGGAGATGCTGCTGTTTTTCGGCATTCCGCGGCGCGATACGAAGCCGATGGCCAAGGCACTCCTGCAGCGTTTCGGCACATTGCTGGACGTTTTTCGTGCAACGCGGCATGCCTTGGGCGAGATGGGGCTGAGCGAGGACGCGATCCGGGCGATTCGTCTTCCGGCCATCGCAGCCGAACGGCTGAGCGGTGCGGAGACGCGGATCAGGCCCGGTCTCGGCAATTGGGCGCAGTTGAGCGCCTATGTCGACATCGCCCTTCTCGGCGCCGTGAAGGGTCAGTTGCGCATCCTTTTCCTCGACAATCGCAACCGCCTGATTGCCGATGAACCCGTTGTCGTCGCCGATGGCCCATCGCCGGTACTGCGCCGCGCGCTGACATTGAATGCGACGGCGCTGATCGGTCTGGCCTACATGCCGCAGGCGCCGCTCGCATGGGCGCGGGACCACGCCATCGCCATACGCGACCTTGAGGACGGGGCCCGCGTCCTGTCGATTGCCCTGCATGATGTCATGGTCGCCGGAGAGGGAGAGCCGATTAGCCTGCGTCAGGAGGGATTGCTTTAATGCGCGGTGCCAGCGTGCTGGCTGGTTGCGGAAAGCTGATCGTATACCGCGGCAGTCAGCTCTTCGGGTGACTCGCAAAGATAATCCGCACCCGCCTGAGTAAGCTCCGCTTCGCCGCCATAGCCCCAGAGCACACCCAGGGCGCGAAGGTGGTTCGCATGTGCACCCGCAATATCGAAGCGGCGGTCACCGATCATGATCGTACGGTTTGCCTGAAGATTTTGCTCGCGCATGATTTTTTCGATCAGTTCCGGCTTTTCGCCGCCACTATCGTCGGCATTCGCACCGCAGATGCAGTCGAACAACCCAGCGATGTCGTGGCCCTGCAAGATATCCTTCGCCAGGAAGGCCGGCTTGGAAGTCGCGGTGAAAAGACGTACGGGCGAGGCCGCCAGCTTTTGCAGCAGGTCCACCATACCCGGAAAGATCGGCGTTTGATGTCGCCCCACAGCCTGATAGCGCTCCCGGTAGATACCAACGGCTTCATCGACCCGCTTTTCACCATAGGGTGCCAGTACTTCCGCCATCAATTCGGCAAGCGGCGGCCCGACGACCCAGGTCAGATCGCGCGTGAGCACAGGCTCATGCCCAAGCGTTCGAATGACATGATGGAGGGTGGAAACGATTCCCTGCCGGGAGTCGACGATTGTCCCGTCGAGATCGAAAAGCACCGCGAAGGAGGAGTCGAAATGATTGAAAGACGTCATATTGATGGAACGTTTCCGCTTGATTATTCTGATCGAAGATAACTGGGTTCGGAGGAAATGGCAGGAGGCTTCGACGACGCGGGCGCGTTTGCCACCATGGGGAATGCGAAACCAAACGAGGGAAACCTTACTGAAACCGACCCGTGGCATGCGGTGCTGACCGGGCGCGGTCGACACCTCGACGATATGACGCTTATTTCGCTATTCGTTCAAATCGCGACAGCGCATGGCCGCCATGCCGATGAATTGACATCGATTTTTGTCAACCGTTATGGCTCCTTCGCTTCGGTGCTTTCCACATCCGAGCGGGAACTGGCCGCCATATCGAATATCGGTCAGCACGTGATACCGGCGATCAAGCTGCTTCACGAAGCGGCCCTGCGTTACAACCGCGCTCGCGTCGATCAAAACGACATTCTTTCAGACGAGCGGAAATTGCTCGACTACCTGACGGCACGCCTTTCCCGCGAGACGATCGAACAGTTTCGTATCCTGTTTTTGACGGATACGCATCGCCTCATCGCCGACGAGGCACAAGCGCGTGGGACGGTCAATCACACGCCTGTCTATCCGAGAGAGGTTGCTCGCCGCGCCATGGAACTGGGTGCAGAACGACTCATACTCGTGCACAATCATCCGAGCGGCGATCCGACGCCGTCAGAGGCCGACCTACAGATGACCCGGCAGGTTCAGGCTGCCGTGCAGGCAATCGGCATTCGCATCGCCGATCACATCATCGTCGGCAATGGACGGCATACCAGCTTCAGGGCACTTGACCTACTTTGACGAGAGGGAAGCTGGCGCCAACACGCCGAGCGCGTCGGCCAGGCCAAACGGGCCGGGCAGGGCACCTTTCGGGAAGATCATGTTGACATGACCCATCTTGCGGCCGGGCCGAGCGTCTGCCTTGCCATAGAGATGCAGTGCCTGACCCGGCGTTTTCAGGATGGTATCGCAAAGCGCCATGTCCTGCGGGCCAATCAGGTTTTTCATGACCGCATCGCTATGACGTATCGGCGGCAGCAAGGGTAGGCCGACGACAGCCCGAATATGCATCTCGAACTGATCGACAAGGCAGGCATTCATCGTCCAATGCCCGGAGTTATGCGGTCTTGGCGCAATCTCGTTGACCAGAAGGCGACCATCAGCCGCAACGAACATCTCCACACCCATGAGGCCAACCATATCCAGCCCTTCGGCAATCGAAACCGCCAACTGGCGTGCATGATCCGCCAATTCCGGCATGATATGGGCTGGCGCCAGGCTGATATCGAGAATGCCGTCCCGATGTTGATTCTCCGTCACATCGAAACACTGAACGTCACCGTGCACGCCACGGGCGATCATGACGCTCACTTCACGCTCGAAATCAACGATGCCTTCCGCCACCATCGGATAAGGCAGATCGGCTTCGAGTGCGGCGGCATCTTCACGTGCGCTGACCCGGAACTGGCCCTTTCCATCGTACCCGAAACGGGTCGTCTTAAGGATGCACCGATAATCAAGCGCTTCCAGCGCCATGGCCAGATCCGCCGGACTTGCCACGTTCCGCCAAGGCGCTATGGCAACGCCCATCGCGTCCAGACGTGACTTTTCCGCGATGCGGTCCTGACTCACAGCAAGAATGCTGCCGCTCGGCCTGACCGGCTTCAGGCTCTCAAGCGTCTTCAGGCCAGCAGCGGAAACATTCTCGAATTCAAAAGTGATGACATCCACGCAATCCGCGAAACGACGAAGAGCCTCATCGTCGTCATAGGCACCTACAGTCAGGCTATGCGCCACTTCCGCAGCCGGACAATCCGCCTGCGGCGTTAGTATGTGCGCATGAAAACCAAGCCGGGCCGCTGCTACCGCAGACATACGGCCCAATTGGCCGCCACCAACGATGCCGACTGTCGAGCCCGGTCGCAAAACAGGATCTGTCATTCTTCCGGATAATCACCGACGGCGGCGCTACGCATGGCCCGCCATGTTTCCAGACGCGCTGAAAGATTCGCATCATTCGTCGCAAGAATCGAAGCGGCCAGTATTCCGGCGTTCAAGGCACCGGCCTTGCCGATCGCCAACGTCCCGACCGGTACGCCACCGGGCATCTGAACAATCGACAGCAAGGAGTCCATCCCACGAAGCGCCTGGGATTCGACCGGCACGCCCAGCACCGGCAGGATTGTCCAGGCCGAGACCATACCTGGCAGATGCGCCGCGCCCCCGGCTCCGGCAATGATGACTTTCAGACCGCGCCCCTGTGCGGAGCGCGCGAATTCCACCAGACGATCCGGCGTACGATGCGCCGAGACGATGCGTCGCTCGTGTGGAATGTTCAGTTCCGTCAGCAACGATGCGGCGTGCCGCATGGTATCCCAGTCGGACTGGCTGCCCATGATGATGCTCACGAGCGGCGCGGTGCCATCTTGCTCGTCCTGTCGCAGGATTTCGGTCGTTTCACTCATTTTTCAGGCAATATCATCCGGTATCAGACGGTCTTCGATACAGGCAATCTCATCTTTCAATAGCAGTTTGCGTTTCTTGAGACGTTGAAGCTGCAATTGATTGAGAGGGTGTGAAACAAGTCGCTCGATAACAGTATCCAGATCCCGATGCTCGCTACGAAGTTCGTGCAGACGGCGCAGCATGATATCCTGATCAACCAGCATTATTTCCGTTCCGAACCTATTGCCGCATCAGCGAACCGATATTGGGTGCGATCGAGGATCGACCACAGGGCGACTGCGCATAGCATAAAGCGATGCGGTCATTCCAGCATCACGACCGCGCCACTGCGGCGACGATCAGCCTTGGACTTCGTCCGCTTCCGGAAAAACGGTCGGCGGCACCTGCCCCTCTCGCGCAAGACGTTCATTGGCAGCCTGCACGGCCGCGTTGAGATCCGTCTGGCTACAAAGCCCAAGTATCACGGGGTCGCGCGGCTTGATGTTGGCACTGTTCCAATGCTGGCGGTCGCGAACCTTGGCAATGGTATCCTTCGTCGTGCCGAAAAGCTTGATGATCTGTGTTTCAGCAAGTTGCGGAAACTGGCGCAGAACGAACGCAATGGCATCCGGACGGTCGTTTCTCTTGGAGATGGGCGTATAACGCGCACCTTTTGCACGACGCGCAACGGAACTGCCGGCTGCGGAAATCTTCAGCTTCGCGTCAGGATTACGCTCGCAGCGAGTTATTTCATCCTGCGTGAGCTGATGATTCTTGACCGGGTCGTAGCCGTTGATACCTGCCGCGACTTCGCCGTCGGCAATAGCCTGAACCTCAAGAGGATGCATGCCGCAGAATTCGGCGATCTGGGTAAAGGTCAGCGCCGTTTTTTCGATCAGCCACACAGCGGTGGCCTTCGGCATAAGGGGAAGCGTCATGTTGGGTCGTCCTGCGTCTGGAGCAGTGCTCTCGCAGGCGCCTGTCAACAATGTCATCGCCGTTGGAGGCGTCCGCGGCACCTGCTGGATGCACTGCGAAGATAGACAACGGTATGGCCACTAAGACCATGTTCGGTCAAGCCATTTCCCGCGAAGTTCAGAGCCAAAAACAAGAAGGGCGGTCCAATTGACGACCGCCCTCCGAAAATCATGCAGCCTGTGCCGGCACGGGCTGGCGTTCATGGTCCGATACGCTGGCCGGCTTACCTGTCGTGACCGGGATACGGCGCGGCTTTAATGCTTCCGGTGTCACGCGTTCGATAGCGATCGTCAAAAGACCGTTGCTCAGTTCTGCACCGCGAATTTCAATATGGTCGGCCAGAACAAAACGACGCTCAAACGCACGAGAAGCAATGCCGCGATGCAGAATCTCTCCGCGACGTGTCGCCTCCGGTACAGCGCCCTTGACGATCAACGTATTGTCGACAAGCGAGACATCGACGTTCTCGGGCGAAAAGCCGGCAAGAGCCATCGTCAACACATAGTCGCTATCACCGATTTTCTCGATATTATAAGGGGGATAACCGTTGACGGTCGGTGCATTGGCCGCCGTGTCAACCAGTCGGGCCAGTCGATCGAAGCCAATTGCCGTGCGAAATAACGGCGCAAAATCGTAAGTCATAAGAACCTCCTCATAGGCAGATCCATCGGCATGCAGTTCCCGTAAAGGCCAACTACATGCGTCCAGTTGATTGTCGCAACCCCATCCGGGCACCACGACACAATGGAGATGGTTGCTGCCGTCCCCTTTTCAAGATGTGGGGACGGAGAGGTCTCGAACTAGAAAATCAGGCCTTCTTGGTGCGGCTGCCGATGCCGGCAAAACGCTTGTTGAACTTGGCAACCTGACCGCCCGTGTCCAGCATGCGCTGCACGCCCGTCCAGGCGGGATGAGACTTCGGGTCAACGTCCAGACGCAGCGTCGCGCCGGGCGTCCCGTAGCATGAACGCGTCTTGTATTCGGATCCGTCCGTCATGATGACGGTGATCTCGTGGTAATCGGGATGAATGCCTGACTTCATGATTAATCTCCAACAGTGCTCCGATGCCGACCGGAGCGGTTCGTCGGGCCTCATAGAGGAATCGTATGGCAGGTGAAAGATGGAAAACGCAATCTCCTGCGACTCTTCTCCTCTTTTCGATCATTCATGCAACGTTTCTGCTCATGCAACGTCATGCTCTGACGCAGAAATGTTTTGGGACGTGCCCCGTCCTCTTTTCGCTATTCTGCCAGAAATGCAAATGCTAAAAGCTGATGTCCAATAATAGAATGACAGGAGAATAACGATATGAGTGACGTCAAAGGCAAGCTGCACAAGCCAGGCTGGATATCAGAGTTCCAAGCCTTCATCATGCGTGGCAATGTTATCGATCTGGCAGTCGGTATCATTATCGGCGCTGCTTTTACAGCAATTGTCACGAGCCTGGTTAAAGATATTCTGACGCCTTTTATCGGGCTTTTGACCGGCGGCATCGACTTCTCCAATATTTTTTGGACGCTTAAAGGCCCGCATCTGGCGACGCTCGCCGAAGCGCAGAAGGCCGGCGCGGTTACCGTCAATATCGGCGTGTTCCTTAATGCCTGCATTCAGTTCCTGATCGTCGCCTTCGCCATCTTCTGGCTCGTCAAGGCAATCTCGAAGCTCCACCACAAGCAGGAAGCCGCCCCTGCCGCACCGCCGGCTCCGACGAAGTCTGAAGTGTTACTGACGGACATTCGCGACATTCTGGCCAACACGCGCACACCTCCGACAGTCTGACGGACAACCAATCTCCACTTGGCGATCACCACGAGTTTAGGACAGGATGCGGCCTTATGTTCAGAACCCGCATCCTCCTTGGTGTCGCCAGTGTGACCGCACTATCGGCCTGCGTATCGGCGAACGATGCCGATCTCATGCAGGATCGGCTCCCCGACACGCTTCTCACTTCGTATCTGATCGCCACCGGCATGGCCGAAAACCATCTGGTCATGAGAATTGCCCGCCATCAGGCGGATGCCCGCGATATATCCCGCCTGCTGGCCGTCGACCACAACGCGTGGAACACGGTTCGGCAGGCGATTGTGACGCCGGACAAGGACCATTTCCGTCAGGCCGATGACAGCCTGCGTCTGCTGCTCGGTTATGCAACTCCGGTGCCCCCAGTCCGCTCGAAAACGGACTGAAGCGACCGAACTTCGTCTTACTTTCGTGCGGCGCTGTCGCGACGAAGGCGCTTTTCGCCCATCAACAAAAGCAGGGGCGCGGCGATGAAGATCGACGAAGACGTGCCGACGACGATGCCAAACAGCATGACCGTTGCGAAGCCCGAGAGGCTATGGCCGCCGAAAATTGCCAAAGGCAGTGCCGCAAGGAAAACCGTGGACGATGTTCCAAGCGTCCTGTTGAGCGTCTCATTGATCGAGAGGTCAAGCAGTTCCCGTAGCGGCATCGTGCGGTATTTGCGAAGATTCTCACGCACACGGTCATACACAACCACCTTGTCATTGGTGGAGTAGCCCAGGATCGTCAAGATGGCGGCCACCATCACGAGATCGAACTGAAATCGCGTAATGGCAAGGAAACCGACGGTTTTTGTCAGATCAAGGACCAGCGTGATGACGGCCGATATGGCAAACTCGCGCTCGAACCTGACCCAGATATAGACCAGAATCATGGCGAGGCTCGATCCCAGAGCCAGCAAACCGTCGCGAAACAGTTCACGTGAAACGGAAGCGCCAACAGCATCAGCCCGCAGGATCTGCGTTCCGGGCTGGGCACTTGTCACAGCATGACGGACCGTATCGACCAGCTTCTGCGTCTGCGCTTCCTGCTGAGGTCCGGCCTCTGGTGTATCGAGCTGTATCAGAACGTCATTGTCCGCGCCGAAACGCTGGATTCCGGCTGCCGTGACATGCTGTTCCGCCAGTGCCAATCGAAGCGCCGGAAAATTCGCCGGCCCCTGCGTACGCGCCTCGACGACGATTCCTCCGCGGAAATCCAGCCCCAGCTTCAACCCGGGGACGAAGAAAAGGCCGACAGAAAGCAGCGAAAGGATCGCTGACGTCGCAAGCCCCGCATACCGACCGCGCATGAAGGGGATACGTTTGTCGTCACTGACGAAACGAAACAAAGGACGAGAGAGCATCGACATCAGACCGGGAGTTCGGAGGGACGGGTGAGGGCATACCAGCGCACCATCAGCAGGCGCGACAGCAGGAGCGTGGTGAAGAGGGTGGTGACGATGCCGATCGTAATGGTCAGCGCGAAGCCTTGCACGGGGCCAGTGCCGAAAACGAACAGCATGACGTGAGCCAGAAAAGCCGTGGCATTACTGTCCACGATCGTACCGGTAGCCCGCTCGAAGCCGACCTGCATGGCCGAGAGCGCCGTACGCCCACGTTTGATCTCTTCACGAATGCGCTCGTTGATGAGGATATTGGCATCCACCGCCATACCGAGGGTCAAAAGCAGACCCGCCATACCCGGCAGAGTCAACGTTGCCTGGAAGAGAGACAGCGCTGCCATCATCAGGATCAGATTGGCGATCAGCGCAACATTCGCATACAGACCGAAGCGGCCATAGAACAGCGCCATGAATGCCATGACGAGAAGCAGCCCGACGAGGAGGCTGATAGCCCCGGCGCGAATGGAGTCGGCACCGAGCGACGGCCCGATGGCGCGCTGTTCGATAACCGACAAAGGTGCGGGCAGGGCACCTGCGCGGAGCATGACGGCGAGGTCGGTCGCAGACTGCGCGGTGAAGTTGCCGGTAATCTGCCCGTTGCCCGCCGTGATCGGCGTTTGAATAACAGGCGCCTCAATCACCTTGTTATCGAGCACGATCGCAAACCGCCGACCGACATTGGCGCGTGTCGTGTCGGCAAATGCGCGTGCTCCCGCATGATCGAAGGAAAAGCTGACCGCCCAGCTGCCACTTTGCTGATCGATGACCGCCCCGGCATTGGTCAGATCGCCACCATCAACTTCTACATGATCCTGCACCGGCAACGTCTGCCCGCTGCTCACGTCCGGAAGCAACTGGGCGCCTGGAGGTGCCACGCTACCCGCCGCACCGGGCGCGAGAAGGCGGAAGGTCATTTTGGCCGTGGTACCGAGAAGCGCCTTGATGCGTTCCGGATCGCTGATTCCCGGCAATTCCACGACGATACGATCATCACCTTCGCGGGTAATTTCAGGATCGATGGCGCCGCTCCCATCAATGCGACGGCGAACAATCTCGATTGACTGCGTCACGGCATCTCTGGCGCGTTGCGCAATGGCGTCCTGACCCAGAGTCAGGACGATGCGGCCATCATCTCCATTTCCCACAGAGAATTCGTTCGACACGGCCTGCGGCATGTCGGCAATGGCCTTGCGTGCAGCTTCCGCTTCGGACGGGTCGCGTGGAAGAAAACTCATCGTGCGCCGGGCCGGATCGCGCTGGAAGTCGCGATAGCCCAGTCCCTTTTCCAGCAAGGCCTGACGGGCATTGTCCATCAGGGTTTGCAGGCGATCGGCAGCCAGGCTCTGTCGGTCAAGCCGCAGGAGAAGATAAGAGCCACCGCGAAGGTCAAGCCCGAGATGAATCTGGCGCCACGGCATGCGGGGCGCCGGCGCATGCATGAAGTTGGGCACGCAAAGAAGCAGGCCCAACAGGCACACTCCCAAAACGCCCATCATTCTAAGACGGCTGTAATACATCATGTCGTAGCGCGGCGCCCTTATACAAAATGACCCAAAGCGCCATCCGGCAATGGATGCGCAGGTGCGCCGGAACATGCCGATACAGCCCGCTCCTTGCAACCGCTCCAAGTTGTTCCTCATGTCGATTATGAACAGAGTGTGCTTGGCGCGCCGCCGATCGGGCTGCTAAATCCTGTCACCAATGACGATCTTCAACCGCTCCAAGAATACGAATCACCCCGGTCCCGCCCTACGTGTCGGCGTTATCGGCGCCGGGCATTTCGGACGATTTCATGCCTTGAAGGCCTTGAGTTATCCGAGGGAGGAACTGGTATCGATCTACGACACCGACATTGTCCGCGCGGGGATCGTGGCAAAGGAAGCCCAATGCGGCGTTGCCACATCCATTGAATCGCTTATCGAGACGGTTGATGCCGTCATCATCGCGACGCCTGCCGAACATCATTTCCGTATGGCTCAAGCCTGCCTTCAGGCAAGACGTCATGTGCTTGTTGAGAAACCGATTGCCGCGACAATCCCGGAAGCAGAAGCACTCATTCATCTTGCCGACGAACAAGGGTGCGTTCTGCAAGTCGGGCACCTTCTGCGCCATTCATCCGAGCATGCGGCCATCACTGCGCGAATCAGCAGACCATTATACATTGAGGCAACGCGGATCGCCCCGTTCAAGCCGCGCGGAACCGACGTATCGGTCATTCTCGATCTGATGATTCACGATCTCGATCTCGTTCTATCGCTGGTAGACAGTCCCATTGCGGAAATCGATGCGCTAGGCGTTGCTGTTTCAAGCGAACATGAAGATATCGCCAACGCCCGCGTCCGCTTCATGAATGGTTGCGTCGCCACCATTACGGCCAGCAGGATTTCCTTGAAAACAGAACGACGTATGCGCGTTTTTTCAGAAGAAGGATATCTGTCGGCAGATTTCATGCAGCGGGAATTGACGATGATTGGCCGCGAGCACGGCCTGCCTCTTCCGGGCACTGGTGGTTACCGCCGTGAGGCAGTCCGTTGGCAGGACCACGACACGTTACTGGCCGAACATGAGGCTTTCGCCGCAGCGTGCCTTGATAAAGCACCGATCCTGGTCGACGGTCGCGCCGGTCTGCGGGCGCTGGACGCCGCCTTACGCGTGTCAGCAAGCATTCAGGAGGCGAAAAGCAGAATGTTTCTCTCCGGATTGATAAGAAGCTGAATCTAAGGCTTATTTTTCCAGACTTTCACGCTTCATCTCAAGTTCCAGCCACTGCTCCTCTGCCGCAGCAAGCTCATTTTCCGCAGATGATAGAAAACGGGTCTGCTGTTCGAAATTTGCCGGGTCCCGTTGATAGAAAGAGGGGTCGGCGAGCGTCTCCCTCATTTTTGTGATTTTGTCTTCGAGATCACTGATGCGTGCCGGTAGACGCTCCAGTGCCAGCTTATCTTTATAGGTTAACTTCGTTGCCGATTTATTTGTTTTTTCAATACTATTCTTCTTAACGCTCTCGGACGAGACCGTAGCGCGCGCTGTCAGGTCGACACCTCGACGTTGAGCCAGCATGTCGCTGTAGCCGCCAGCATATTCAATCCAGCGACCATCACCCTCAGTAGCCAGCACGGACGTCGCCACCCGGTCCAGAAAATCGCGATCATGGCTGACCAGCAGAACCGTGCCGGCATAATCGTCCAACATCTCTTGCAGGAGATCGAGTGTCTCAAGATCGAGATCGTTCGTCGGCTCGTCGAGCACGAGAAGGTTGGAAGGCTGCGCCATGGCACAAGCGAGGGCAAGACGTCCGCGTTCGCCACCGGAGAGCATACCGACACGGGTTCGTGCCTGCTCCGGCCGGAAAAGAAAGTCTTTCATATAGCCTATGACGTGGCGCTTCTCGGTGCCGACCTGCACCATGTCGCCACTGCCGCTGGTTAGCGTGTCGGCCAATGTCAGTTGCGGGTCCAGCGCAGCGCGGCGCTGATCGAGCGTCACCAGCGAAACCGACGCACCAATTGTTATCGTGCCCGAGTCCGGCGTCTCGCGACCGATCAGCAGATTGAGAAGGGTTGTCTTTCCGGCACCATTTGCGCCAACAAGCGCCAGCCGATCACCGCGCAGTACACGAAGGTCAAGATCGCTTACAACCCAGCGTTCCCCGTAACATTTGCCGACCCTCTCGGCGTTCGAGACGATCTTGCTTCCGCTATCGGCTTCTGTAGCGCCGAAACGCATGGTGCCATGCGCCTGCGAGGCCATCTCATGTCTTCGGGCCCGAAGACCTGCCAGTTCCCCGACACGACGCACATTCCGTTTACGACGAGCCGTTACACCATAGCGCATCCAGTCTTCTTCACGCGCAATCTGACGTTCGAGTTTGTGCGCCTCGACCGCTTCTTGCTCGAAGACTTCCTCACGCCAGCTTTCGTAACGCGCGAACCCCTCATCCAGGCGGCGGGTAATCCCTCGATCCAGCCAGACGACGGCACGAGACAATGTTTCGAGCAAGCGCCGGTCGTGACTGATGACGATCATGGCCGATCGTGAACTGATCAGTTCCTTCTCCAGCCAGTCGATCGTGGGCAGATCGAGATGATTGGTCGGCTCATCGAGCAGGAGAAGGTCGGGCTGGGCCGCCAGAGCCCGCGCGAGGGCACATCTTTTCTGCTCTCCGCCGGACAATGCCGCCGGACTCTCGTCGCCGCTCATGCCCAATTCGGCCAGCATGGCACGCGCGCGGAAATGTTCGTCGTCGGGCAGGTCGCCAACCACGTAGTCGAACGTTGTCTTATAGTCCGAAAGATCCGGTTCCTGCGCCAGATAATAGGCTTTGGAACCGGGTTGCAGGAAGTGAGTGCCGCTGTCCGCCTGCAGCAGTCCCGCTGCAATTCGGAGAAGCGTTGACTTACCCGAGCCGTTGCGGCCGACAAGACAGATGCGTTCGCCGGGTTGGACACTGATGTCCGCGCCGTCCAGGAGAGGACGGCCACCGAGGCCGAATGTAATATTTTGTAGATTGAGAAGAGGAGGCGCCATGCGTTGCTATGTGTCGCACGGCGCGACGGAGTGCAAGGCGCCTAGAATACCTTCATGCCACCCGTAACGGCCTGATAGGTGGTAATGGCCAATGTCATGGGCTCGAATGGCTTTGTGATGACAAAAGAGGGTTCTTCCGACTCTCCCGTCAGAAGACGCTCCGGATAGGCGGTCACGAAAATGACTGGCGTACGATGCGTCGCCATGATTCGTCCGACGGCTTTCATTCCGTCCCCACCGCCGCCAAGGTTGATGTCGGCCAGGATCAATCCCGGCTTGGTCTCCTCGGCTATCCGTACGGCGTCGGCCTCCGTATGCGCCACGCCGGCAATACGATGCCCGCACTGTTCGACGACATCCTGAATGTCCATGGCGATAATCGGTTCGTCCTCGATAATGAGCACGCTTGTTTCCGTTACTGCCCGCAGGCCCTCGTTGGCACGCGAGACTTCGGCGACCGCGTCCGTCTCGTCAATTCCGACAATCTCGGCGGCCGTCGCCAGAGGGAGTTCTTCCAGCGCAATCAGAAGCAGGAGAATGCGCTGCGTAACCGTCAGGCCTTCGGATGCCGGGTGAGCATCAGCTTTTCCAAGGAAATGTTGAGCGATGTCCCGATAAAGCGTATTTCTGATCGACAGTGAACTGCTGTCGTCACCAAGCACCCTTTTCAGACTTTCTGCGACCAACTGATCGCCCCGTTTCTGCCCGCCAGCCAAAGCCCTTGCAAAACGACGTATGTATGGCAGCGCTTGGATGATTTCCTGGCGCCTGATGTCAACCATGAGACAAACAACTCCGCAGCGAACCGGCTAGCGACCGGTCTGGATAAGGCGCATTATGTCACGACAACGCTGCTCTCGCCAAGACCGGCGAAACCGGGAACCGCGAGCATAGCAAAGGAACTCCCCCTGCCTATCAAGACTCCATTGGAAACGTCGAAAGCGCAGCAGGATCAGGGCGCCAGGTCGATCCGGCAAGGGATCGCGACATTTTTGCCTGACCTTCGCGGCTTCGCGCGGTTTCTGACACGCGACACCGCGGCAGCCGATGATCTGGTGCAGGATACGGTTGTCCGGGCCCTTGCCGCGCAAGAGCAGTTTCAGCCCGGCACCAGCCTGAAAGCCTGGCTGTTCACCATTCAGCGCAATGCCTTCTATGAACAGCAACGTCGGCGTGTGAAGGAGCGCACGATCCTGGCAGGTATGGAGACGGAGAGCATATCCTCCCCGACAGGAGATATCCGTGGCGTCCAGGATCAGATGCTCGATCTTCCCGGTTTGTTGTGGCAGTTGCCGGATATCCTGCGAGAGGCCCTGATCCTCGTCGGCGCCCAAGAGCTGAGCTACGAGGAAGCTGCACGCGTCTGCGATGTTGCCGTCGGCACCATGAAAGCACGCGTCTCTCGCGCCCGCGAGCGGCTTTCCCAATTGACCAACGGCCTCTCGACATCGGAAGTTACATAGCCATTTCAATCGCCTAGAAGCTTTTCAAAAAAACTTACGACCGATGCAACCAATATCTGACGCGGTTCATTGATCGGGCAGAAACAAGTCGAAGCGAGAGGAACTTTCCCATGGCGACTTTCCATGACCAGGTCATTGCAATCCTGCCGAAACTACGCGTGCAGGCGCTCTCTCTGACCCGCAACCGCGCCAGCGCGGAAGATCTGGTGCAAGATGCCGTGTGCAACGCTTTGGCTGCGCAGGACAGCTTCATTCCCGGCACGAATTTCTCTGCATGGATGCACCGAATTCTGCGCAATCGCTTCATCTCCGATCTTCGTAAGCGTCGCGATACGACGGATATCGACGATGTGCCTTCGTCGTCTTTCGCCAGCAATCCGACACACGAAGACAGCCTCGCGCTTAAGGATCTTTCACTCGCCCTGTCTCGCCTGCCTGCGGATCAGCGCGAAGCCCTTGTCATGGTTGTCGTGCAGGGCATGAGCTATGAGGCGCTCGCAGAGGCTACCGGCTGCGCGGTCGGAACGGCTAAAAGTCGTGTATTCCGGGCGCGTCGTCAGTTGGAAGCGTGGATGACGGGCGATTTGCCGGCCAATGACAAGCTGCGATCCAAAGTCACGGCGCTGCGTGCCGCGCTGGAAGAGCGCCGCAGGGCCGGGCAGAGCGGCGACGACCTGTTGAATCTGGGATAATCGGCCGCATCTGGCGAGACTTCCTTTGATCTTTTGGGCTGAAACGCTATGTTTCAGCCTAGACTTGTTCGCCCTCTTTCCGTAACGACAATCCAACAATCAGGCCGGGCTTGCTGTTTGTAGTGCAACCCATGAGGCCAGATAATGTTTGCTATTCATAGACGGGAACAGAAGACTTTAGGGTGGAAAGATGAGTGGGGGAGAGGACGCGAGGCCGCGGAAGCCCCGTCCAGAGCAGGAGCCAAATTCTGCGTTCGATCTTTGGTTGAAGAGGGGTTTGCATCAGTTGTTCGATGATGTGGCGAACGAACCTATTCCCGAAGAGCTTTTGCGTCTGATCGAAGAGGATCGTGACAAGTAACCTCCTGCCTGCTGCACATTTCCCCGTATCCCGGCAGGTAAAAAATATAATCCTCTCAATTGCGACCGACAGTGGACGCTAACCCTGAGCTACTGACGCATGTTTCAACGATATACTATCGGATAATATATTGAGGGGCCTAAGGCGCGTGCGCCTTCTCGATACAGTCGGTTCGCGCGTGATGGCCCTGATTGTCAGCACGACATTACCGTTGGCGACCATTGCGAGCGTTCTGGCGTGGCATAGTTACATCGTGGCCACAGAGAACAGTGCCACGCGAATTATCAATGCAGCGCATCGAGCCAAGATCGACGTCCAGCAGGATATAGGGCGAAGCCAGATATCTCTTGAAATGTTTTCGGATATGGGACTTCCCAGCTCCAATATCGACCATATTGCTCGGCTGCTTCAGAGCGTGTCACTTAATCACTACTGCTCGATTGCACTGATTGACAGAAATGGAAAAACCCTGTCGTCATTCTCCGACATCACGAAAAGTACAATTCAATGCGGTGGCGTCAGTTTCCCGCTTTCTGCCGGCGATAAGTGGCGCAGCATTTCAGTTGTTCCAAAGCATCAGACCGTCAGATTGCTGGCCGCCGGAAATATATCACTTATACAGGTCATTTCACCTACATCTTATACGAATGCTGAAGGACAGCCGGCATCCGGCGCTCTGGTGGTTGTGAAGATACTCTCCCTGACGACACAAAGCTGGGACACAAGAAACGCACAATTCGCCATCGAAGCAAACGATGCTGCCGCAATCTGGCTCGTGGGCTCAGACAAAAATCCCCTTCTTTTATTTCACAGTGGAGATGCTCCCACCCCGTGGCCCCAAAATATTATCAAGCGCTTGACAGAAGATCGTAAGAGAAACAGCATCGAAGACCACTTTCACGATGGAAATACATATTACGCGATAGTTCCTGTCTTCAACGACATAAATCTTGTTGCAAGTTCACAGAGGACAGCATCCGAAAATTACGCTCTCCATGTTTTTGTCGCTCGACTTCTTCTTATTGTTTCTCTCTTGGCCATCGAACTTCTGCTCGTTGCTTTTGCCGCACATTCGTATCTTGTCGATCCTTTGGAAAGACTTGCCTTAAGCGTTGCCGAGTGGCGGCGGCACAATGTTTTTGAACCAGAGTTACCAAAAGCGATCCCTCTCGAAATTCGTCACCTTGAACGCGCCTTTCGACGGGCAACGGCGCGGCTCACCCGTCACGAGACGAGGCTGCGGCGTGCCGCCAAGCAGCAGGATATATTGATCCGGGAAATCCATCATCGCGTTAAGAACAACCTGCAAATCGTGGCGTCGCTGCTGAACCTGCAAGCGAACCGTATTAGCGAACCCGAGGCCCAGAAAGAATTCCGCCTAGTGCGTGATCGTGTGCGGACATTGGCGACCTTGCATCGTTACCTTTATCCGGCAGGCGGGGTTGCCAATCTCGATATCAAGGCCTTCCTGACCGAACTTTGCAGCCAGATTTTCCTGTCCTATGGGCAGGCCACGAATGGGCGGATAAAGCTCGTCACAAGGATTGAAGCTGTTTCGATTTCCCCGGATCAGGCGGTTCCGGTTTCGCTCATCGTCGGTGAAGTCATCAACAACGCCCTGCGTTTCGCCTTTCCTGACGAACGGGAAGGAGAAATTTCTGTATCCCTTACGATGCAGGACACTCATTGCACACTGGAGATCACCGACAACGGCATTGGAATGGCTCAGATGTCCAAGAACAATGGCATGCCACCCCGCACGAAAGGCATAGGGCTTCAGCTCATAACCGGCTTTGCCAGGCAAATAAATGCCAAGCTGGACATCAGAAAAGATAACGGAACATCATATCGCCTGACCTTCGAGCCTGCCCCGTCACGTAAACCCGCTGAAGGCGTCAGATCTCTCACCGAGACGAAAAACACGATCCCGCGTCAGGTTGGTCCTGAAGACTAAGACCAATCCGCCGGTCAGTATTGCCTAAATGTTCGGCAATCTCGGGCAAAACCTCTACCCGAAAGCGACCCGGGCTTCTATATGGCGCCAATGAGCGCCGTGGATAAAAAAATCGTCCGGAAATGGGTAGCGCAGCAGGCCGGTCCCGGTCGACGCGCAGCTTTGCCGAGCATCGTATTCGGCTTGCTGATAACGACGCTAGGGATAACGCAGGCTTGGCTTGTCGCTGTTTTGCTTGCGGCGGCAATTACCCATACGTCCCAATCGATTCAGCGGATCTTCATTGAACTGGGCGTTGCGATCGTCCTTCGGGCAATCTGTCAATATCTTCAGGATGTCAGTGCTACACGTGCCGGCATCGCTGCTAGGCGGCGGTTGCGACGCGAAGTTCTGGAATCGATCGTTGCGGAAGGACCGGGGCTGCTCAGGCGTCGTCATAGCAGCGCCATCGCCAGCCTGATCGTTGATCGCATCGAGGTACTCGATGGGTATTTCGCACGCTGGATGCCCGCCTCGGTGCAGTGGATCGCTTCGCCCTGCATTGTCCTCCTTGGTTTGGCTTTCCTGGCTCCGCACGTGATATGGATCTTTGCCATATGTGGTCTCGCAGTGCCTGTCGCGCAGGCCATATTCGGTATTGGGGCAGGGCTGGCGGCGCGTAACCAGTTTCTTGCGATGACGCGCCTGCAAACGCGATTTTTGGACCGCGTTCGCGGTATTGCGACCATTGTTATCGCCGGTGCTGTCGATCGTGAAGCGAGCGCATTACAGGAAAAAGCCGACGACTTGCGGCAGCGCACCATGCGGATTCTCCGAATTGCCTTTCTGTCCTCCGCGGCAATCGATATCGCCATGGTAGCGGCAATCATTGCATTGGTCATATCCGAGGGCGTGACGCTACGTCACGGCTCCATGACAATGCCGGAATTGGCGCGCGCACTGGTGGCATTACTACTGGTGCCGGAGTTCTTTGCGCCGTTGCGGGCTCTTGCACTCGCTTATCAGGATCGCGCTCATGCCAGCGGCGCGGCGGAAGCAATGAACGATCTAATACAACCCGATGCAATGGCGTCTGCCACGATCCCGTTCGAGAGCCGATCGATTACCATAAGGGTTTCGAACGTGTCGTTCAGCTGGAACGCGACACGCGGTCCGGTTTTGCAACAGGTAAACTTCGACGTCAGGCCAGGAGAGATTCTGGTGCTGGAAGGCCGTTCGGGGGCTGGAAAGTCGACGCTGATCGAACTTCTTCTGGGCTTTATCCAGCCGGGCGACGGGAACATTTTCTTCGACGGACACGATATCGCCAAGCTGGCGCCCAGGACAATTGCAGGCTCTCTCGCATGGATTGGACAAAAACCCGTAATTTTCGCCGGCACGCTTCGGGAGAATATTCTGTTCGGCAAACCCACTGCATCTGAGCAGGACATGCAGGCTGCACTGAAAGCTGCAGCGATCGACAGCTATCTGCCGGACCTTCCATCGGGTCTTGATACCGTCATCGGTGAGGGCGGCTTTGGCCTTTCAGGTGGACAGGCGCAGCGCATCGCGATCGCACGCGCCTATCTCAAGGATGCGCCGATCCTGTTGCTCGATGAACCGACCGCTCACCTTGACCCTGTGACGGAGCAAGGCATCGTCAACGCGCTGGCGCAACTCGCGAAAGGACGCACTGTCGTTCTTTGTAGCCATTCAAGGGCGCTTCGCGCTCTGGGCACGCGCGTTCTGCAACTTGAACGTGGTTGCTTGCTGGAGCATGCAGCATGAGCGACGCGATAAACGACAAGCGGCCCTCCGCAAAAACCCTTCACATGGATCAGACAGTCGCGGGAACAATCGCGCCATTACGCGAGATCATCGCGATATGGCGACCCTATCGCGGTCGTCTGCTTCTGGGAGGATTGTTGTCGCTATGTGCTCTGGCGTCTGGCCTTATGCTGATGGGGGCTGCCGGCGGACGTCTTGCCGGCGCCGCTATTGGGCTTAGCGTTGCCTACATCGCCGTTCGGCTCGCCGGTATCGGGCGGATCGTCCTGCGATATGTCGAACGTCTTTTCACTCACGATGCCATGTTCCGCGCCCTGGCGGCGGTTCGCGTATGGTTTTACCGAAAGCTTGCCACCAGTTCCGCGGCCGGACTCGGCTTCCGGCGATCGGGCGACCTGCTTTCCCGCCTGGTCTCCGATATCGAGACTCTCGACAGCCTGTATCTGCGCCTGGCAATACCGCTTGCCGGGGCAGTTCTTGCGGGACCGGTCGTCTCCGTTATCGGCTGGCGCACTGAGCACGGACTTGGTCTTGGCCTCGCAGTCCTGTTCGCGCTGAGTGCATTCGCCTTTCCGGCCATCGCCGCATATGTCGCCCGTCGTAACGGCGCAGCCTTGTCGCAGGCTGAGGTCGATCTTCGCATTGCAGCGCTCGATTTCTCCGGCGGCCTGCGTGAAGCTCGTGCATTTGAAGCCGAAGCGCAGTTGGTGGACCGCATCGAGGCGCGTCAGGAGCAATTATACACGTTTCAGCAACAGCAATCCCGTCGCCTGGCCATAGCTGGCGCCTCGTCCTTTTTATGTAGCCAGATTGCCATCCTGCTTGCTCTCGGGGCGATATCCGTCTGGGGCTCTGTGCATGTCGATCTCCTTCAGGCGACGATCCTGCTTTTTATCGTTATTGCCGTGTTCGAGGGGACAATGGGCCTGACTCGTGCCGGGCTGACGTTCGCGCAGGTCAGCCACGCTGCACTTCGCGTTTCCGAGGTCGCGCGCAGTCAGCAACACGCTGGCACAACCGCCGTCATTCCTGCCATGCGCGGGGACATCGTCCTGAACGATATCAGTTTTCGCTGGGCAGACGATCGCAGGCCCGTGTTCAAAAACATGACGCTGACGATCCGGTGCGGCGAACGTGTCGCCCTGCTGGGGCCGTCAGGCAGTGGCAAATCAAGCCTTGCCGCCCTTCTCCTGAAGGTCGTCACCCCAGACAGCGGCAGCATCGTCTTTGCCGGAGATGACATAGCGGGTCTCGATACGGACCAATGGCGGAAGCGCATCGCCTGGTTATCGCAAAGTACACATCTCTTTGATGACACCATCCGCAACAATCTGCTTCTCGTCCGCCCGGAGGCTACAGACGAGGCGCTATGGCATGCACTGGATCAGGCCAGGATAGGGGATTTCGTCCGCGCGTTACCGGATGGCCTGGACGCCTGGATCGGGGAAGGGGGCTCACGCCTTTCTGGCGGGCAGGGCCGGAGAATTGCGCTCGCACGGACCCTGCTGAGTGACGCGCCAATCCTGATTCTCGACGAGCCTGCGACCGGACTCGATGCGGACACCGAACGGGATTTTCTCCGAACGTTGAATGAGACGACCACGGGTCGTACGGTGTTGCTGATTGCACATCGGCTGACGGGTATCGAGAAACTCGACCGCGTCTGGCGCCTTCAGGACGGTCAGGCTGTCGCCATGCCCCTATGAGAATAAGGCGCTATTGCCATAGTGTTGACGTAACGTCCCAAGCGGTGCACCAACGCACTGCAACTAAATCCCCAAGAAGGAATCTGACCAACATGCGTCGTTCGTCCCTGCTTCTTTCCCTGACGGCGGCGGCGCTGCTCGGCGCGTGTTCGACTTCAAGTGATCGCGATCGGTATCCGGTGTTTTTCGACACCGCGTCCACGACAATTTCGCCGGTCGCCAGTGATATTATCGCAAAGGCAGCTGCCGATGCGCGGAACACACATGCCTCGACGATTGAAGTGATCGGCCATGCCGGTGCGCACGGCAATCTCTCCGCAGACGAACTGCTGGCCATGACACGCGCGAAGAATGTCGCGGCTCAGCTCGCCACTGACGGCGTAGGCGACGCAAAAATCACGCAGTTCGCGTTGCCGCCCTCAAACAATCAGGATGCCGCCGTTGCTTCTCGTGTGGTGACCATCGAGATCGATCCGAACGTTCCTTAAGGTCGCCACACGGTTTGGAGTTTGTCAGAAACGACTTTGCCACCCCCTCTCCGGCGACCGAGGACAGGTCGCCGGAGGCTGTCCTGCGGCGCGTTTTTGGCTTCACGGCATTTCGTGGTCTGCAGGCGGATGCTGTCGATACCGTTATGCGCGGCGAGGACGCACTTGTTCTCATGCCGACAGGCGGCGGCAAGAGCCTTTGCTATCAGGTTCCTGCCTTGTGCCGGGACGGCATGGGACTGGTGGTGTCACCCCTGATCGCCCTGATGGACGATCAGGTCGCAGCTCTGCGACAGCTTGGCGTCAACGCGGCGGCTCTCCATTCTGAACTGGAAGATGACGATCTCGCGCGGATCCGCAGCGACATCGCCAGTTCAAAACTCGATATACTCTACATCTCGCCCGAAAGACTTCTGTCACCCGGCACGATCGCATATCTGGCCAAAAGGCGCCTTTCGGTCATCGCGATCGACGAGGCGCATTGCATTTCGGCCTGGGGCCACGAGTTTCGTCCGGAATATCGCGGGCTGGCAGCATTGCCCGGCGTTTTCCCGAACGTGCCGCGTATTGCGCTGACCGCGACGGCCGATCAGAGAACACGCGACGATATTCTCGACGCCCTGGACATGCGGCATGCGCGGCAGTTTATCGCCAGCTTCCATCGCTCAAACCTGTTTGTGTCCGTCCGCCCCAAGACGCAGGAAACGCGGCAGCTGGAAGATATGCTGCAGAGCCGTAAGGACGCAGCCTCCATTGTATACTGTGGCAGCCGCAACAAGACGGAGCGCGTCGCACGAAGTCTGAATGAGCGCGGCTTTCGGGCGCTGCCATTTCATGCCGGACTGTCACCTCAGGAGAAGCGTGCAACGTTGACGCGTTTCCGCAGCGGCGAACCCATTGTCATCGTTGCCACGATCGCGTTCGGCATGGGAATCGACCGTCCCGATGTGCGTTGCGTCGTGCATCTCGACATGCCAGCGTCGCCGGAGGCCTATTATCAGCAGATCGGCCGGGCAGGGCGAGACGGGCAGCGCGCCGATACGTTGCTTCTTTATGGTGGCGAAGACATCGCACGTGCGCGGCACTGGCTCGAATTATCGAACGCGCCGGATCGTGAGAAGCGCGAGATGCACGCACGTCTCGAAAGCATGATCGCCTTGACGGAGAGTGTGTCATGCCGGACGCAGGCCCTGCTCTCATGCTTCGGTGAAACCCTGTCGGTCGCGTGCGGTCACTGTGACAATTGCAAAACGCCCGTTTCGACCTTCGATGGAACCGAAGCGGCTCAGAAAGTTCTCTCGGCGATCTATCGAACCAATCAGCGATTTGGTGCCGTCCACCTGGCCGCCGTCCTGCGTGGCAAGAAGACAGACGCAGTAACACGTCACGCCCATCAGCACCTCTCCGTTTTCGGCGTTGGCCGTGAGCAGAGCGAAACATGGTGGCGCGGCGTCATCCGCCAGCTGATCGCTCGCGGCGCCATCCGCATTAATGGAGAGCATGGCGCTCTCGGCCTCGTAACTGATATTGCTCGCCCCATTCTTCGCGGCGAGGAGCGTATCCTGCTTCGCAATGATCCTACGGCCAGCCTTCGAGAGGTTGTCAGCCGCAATAATGCTGCCGAAAACCTCTCTGAAGAAGCCGCGAGACGTTTCGACTCTCTTCGGGCATGGCGCCTCGGTGAGGCGAGGGAGCAGGAGATTCCGCCCTATGTCATTTTCCACGACTCAGTCCTGCGGGAGATCGCCATCGACAGACCTGCGGACCTTGAAACACTGGCAAGACTGAAAGGGGTAGGCGGGTCCAAACTTGAACGCTACGGCGTCGCTGTGCTGGCAGCGCTCGAAAAAGCCGAACGTTGATCGCCGGCTTTCCCCGTCTCGCCTCCTGATCGCGACCAGTTCTAGTGCCCCCGCACTTCGAACTGAACGGTCGTCGATGAGCCACCGAGAAAATAGAAGGTAAACGGCGTTTTGTCGCCAACCTGCATGTCCTGTTTTATCTCCCGGCATACGAGATGGTATCCTCCCTCCGGAAACACCATCGTCACCTGATGTGGCAGGGCCAGATGAGTGAAAAGCACATCTGTCTGGGAGTTCGCTTCCTGGTCGGTATGCCGGATGACCAGAGAACCACACGCCGGCGTCGAGACATTGGTCAGGAGGTGGTTTTCGTGCCCGTTATTGGTGATGGTGAAAAAGGCGGCGCCGATGTCGTGTCTGTGTTGCCCGTAACGGATCCAGCCGGAAACCGAGATATCATGCGCGGCATCCTTCTGGCCCGGAACATCGGCATTCATGTTGTCCGCCGACATCGGTTCTTGCGCTGCATCGGCCCTTTGAATATTCGCACCGGCAATAACACATAGAAGCGTGATCCCCGCCGCTCCGCGGGCCATGGAAGAAAAATTACGAAAACCTTGCATGTGTCTCACCGATACGCTCCTTACTCCTGCCACTCGCCATGTCGCGATGCGCCGACATCATTGAAGGACTGACGATGCATTGCCCGTTCTGCGGCCATGAAGATACGCAGGTCAAGGACAGCCGTTCCACAGATGACGGTGCTGCGATTCGTCGCCGCCGCGTTTGTGGAGGGTGTGGCCAACGCTTCACCACGATCGAACGTGTGCAGTTGCGCGAACTGGTGGTCATCAAGATGGATGGTCGTCGGACGCCTTTTGATCGCGACAAACTCGCGCGCTCCATCCGCGTCGCCCTGAGGAAACGCCCCGTGGACGAGGAACGCCAGGAACGTATTGTCAATGGACTGGTGCGGCAGCTCGAAGCATCTGGCGAACATGAGATTTCCAGCGCCAGGATCGGCGAATTGGCCATGGAGGCGTTGCATCGTGTCGATGGTGTGGCATATGTGCGCTTCGCAAGCGTCTATCGCGATTTCAGGGAGGTGCAGGCGTTTTCCCAGTTGCTGACGGACATGCAGCCGGACGACGACGAACCGCCACGCCCATCGCATCCTACTTTGTGATTCTCTCGCAATATCGACAAACCGTCTCTATCTCGCCGGAATAACTGATGAACCAGCAGCCTCAGAACTCACCGAAACGCTCACGAACAACAGCGCGCGTCGCTGCGGTTCAAGCCCTCTTTCAGTGTGAGCAGGGCGGTGAAAATGCGGAGACAGTCATCAAGCAGTTCACCCGGCATCGTCTGGACGGCGAGAACAATGACGCTTTCGAGGAAGGCCAGATACCCTATGCCGACCTTCGCCTGTTTTCGGAAGTTGTGCGCGGCGTTACCCTGGCGCAGGATGCCATCGATGCCGAGTTGACCAGCACACTTCCCGATACGTGGCCACTCGAGCGTCTCGATCCCGTCCTGCGTGCCCTGCTGCGTGCCGGTGCATTCGAACTTGGCAATGACGTCGCGCCGGGTATCGTCATCAATGAATATCTTGACATTGCACATGGCTTCTTCTTCGGCGATGAACCGCGCATGGTGAATGGCATTCTGGATGCGTTGGCCCGGAAGAAAACGTCCGCCACGTGATCGCGAACGGCGAATTCAACTTTATCGCCCGGCATTTTCGCCCTCTTGCGGGAGAGGGATCGCTGGACCTACGGGACGACGCGGCGTTGATCCCGGCGCGTCCAGGTTTCGAGCTCGTCGTTTCCACGGACACGATCGTCGAAAATGTGCATTTTCTTTCCGACGATCCGGCTGAAACGGTCAGCCGCAAACTGCTTCGCGTGAATCTGTCCGACTGCGCGGCCATGGGTGCCACGCCGTTCGGCTACTTCATGAACGTCTGCCGTCCACCGGATCGCGATGATCGCTGGTTTGAATCTTTCGCAGCCGGCCTGGCGGAAGATCAGCAGCTTTTCGGTATTCATCTGCTGGGCGGCGATACGACAGGCATCAAGGGCCCACTTGTCCTTGGGGTCACAATTCTCGCCTGGGCGGTGGCGGGCAAGGCAATTCGCCGCACGACCGCGAAACCGGGCGATAACGTCTGGGTAACGGGAACGATCGGCGACGCGGCGCTGGGCCTGCTCGCCCGGCGCGGTGAACTGCCGGACCCTGACGGTTTTCTGGGCTCACGCTACCAGCTGCCGCAACCACGCCTTGGGGTCGCAACTGCACCAATCGTTCATGCTGGCATGGATATCTCGGACGGCCTTCTCCAGGATTGCGGTCATCTCGCCAGTGAAAGTCAGGTGAACATCATTATCGAGAGTCCGCTTATACCGCTTTCGAAGCAGGTGAAGGCCGCGGGCGCCGACTACTGGCCGCTATGCCTGACTGGCGGCGACGACTACGAACTTCTCCTGACGGCTCCGCCGCAGAACGCCGACGCTCTTCGGCAGCAAGCCGCAGCGGCTGGCACGGATATCACGCGAATAGGCCGGGTCACCGCGGGAACAGGAGAGGTCCAGTTGCTCGACGCAAACGGTGAGGCAATTGAACTGGCGCAGCGCGGCTGGCAGCATTTTTGATGTCGGTCTTACGCTGCGTTTGGTGAGATGGCACCTTCATACAGACGATGCACCTTGTTCGGTGTCGGCACGAGCCGCTCGACGAGATTACGCATCGGCATGTTGGATTCCAGAATCCAGCCGAGTTCCACGGCGTCATAGGGCAGGGCATCGCGTCGGGACAGCAATTCGGCGATGGCCAGTGAGGGCATAAGAGCACCGAGCACCGTTCCTCGCATTTGCTGCGACACACCCAGCAGAATGACGCGACCCGTCCGGAACTGATGGCGAACCAGACGCGCACCGAGCTTGAGCCAGCCCAATGGTGAAGGCGCTCCCCCGAGGTCACTGACGATATCGAAGACGTTCGGAACCACCATGGCCATTGCGACCGGATTGTTACCCTGATTGATCTGAACGTAGTGCTCCGGCCGCAAGAGAGGCTTCAACTGGTTAATCATGGCCGTCATTTCATATGATTGCAGCGGCACGAAGTTAAAAGTGCCCGCCCAACCGTCATTATACAGCTCACGGAGTACTTCTCCCTGCGCCGCGATCTCCTTTTTCGACAACCGCAGCGTGGAAATGTCACCGAGGCGGCCCTCTCCGGGACGCAGGGTTTGCGGCACGATGTGGCGGGCATCCGTGCTCTCGTCGAACACAAGCCGATATGTCAGGAGATCCTGAACCTTTGACAAACCATAGGCTTCCACCAGCGGGAACAGCGCCTTCGGGTGCCAGGGTGTTGCGATCATCGGAGGCTCATCCTGCCCCTCGATCATCAGTCCCGACTCGCCATGGCAACTCAATGTCACCGGCCCTCGCATTCGGGCCATACCTTGCAAACGCAACCAGTCCCGTGCCGCATCGAGCAGCGCCGATACAATGTCAGCCTGCGGGGCCGCATCAAAAGCACCGAACAGGCCGATTTTTTCGTTCCACGTCTTTATGGCAATGGGATCTACAATCGCCGCAATACGACCACAGGGCTCCGACCCGCGCCATGCGATGAAAAAGCGAATGGACGCATGCCGAAATACCGGGTTCTTTCCGGGATCGATCAGGTCCTTCTGTTCCAGATCAAGCGGCGCAACGTAGCCTTTCATATGCCGATACAGCTTGCGAGGCAGCCTGATGAACAGCGCAAGCTCTTTCCGCGTCGTGACGGGCCGCACGACGACATCTTGCTGCGACTGGTGAGCGGCAAAATCTTCCGGCAAAATGATCCTCTTTCTCGGCGGTGCTGACTGAAGCGTCGTCAATCGAATGGATCGCGTTGAATGTCACGTAACGAACAGTTTGCAAAGCGCCGCCTTATGCCAGGAAATGTTCTGATCACCGGCGCATCTGGCGGGATTGGAGCCGCAGTCGCCCGGCAATGTGCTCGTCCCGGCGTGACGCTGTTTCTCTGGGGAAGAAACATTGAGCGTTTGCAGCAGACAGCGCGAACGTGCGAACTCCGCGGCGCGGTCGCGCATGTTCGCGTTCTTGACC
Organism: Neoasaia chiangmaiensis; assembly: GCF_002005465.1. NCBI lineage: Bacteria > Pseudomonadati > Pseudomonadota > Alphaproteobacteria > Acetobacterales > Acetobacteraceae > Neoasaia > Neoasaia chiangmaiensis. The sequence continues at coordinate 469,315 of NZ_CP014691.1, forward strand.
TTGCCAACGCGCAACAGGCATTGACCGCGCTACGGGAGGACGACGATCTGGCGCCGCTGGACGCATGCATCATGGCGGCAGGCGTGCCGGATATACGACCACCCGATGCCTTGACGGAACTACCGGAAACCGTTCTGCACATTGCCGAGGTCAATTTCACGACCCCCGTAACCCTCGCCACCGAGGCCGCCAGACGCATGGCAGAGCGGGGCGCCGGCCGTATCGTGGCTATCGGCTCCGTTGCCGCATTCCATGACCTGCCTTTCGCCACGGCTTACAGCGGTTCAAAAGCAGGCCTGCTTCGCTTCATGACAGCGCTGCACGCCGCGATGAAGCCGCACAATGTTGGCGTGACGATCGTTTCGCCTGGATATATTGATACAGCCATGAGTCGTCGCCTCGACGGTGCACGACCATTTCTGATGTCACCCGAGGCAGCGGCAAGCCGTCTGCTGCAGGCCATGAGACGACGCGACGCCCATGTCGTATTCCCGAAACCTTTCATCATTGCGCGCCTGCTTGAGATGGTTATACCGCGCCCGCTTGTTCACGCCATTCTACGGCGTGCCCGTGTTGAACAGCGTCCGCTGCAATCGTAGGACCGGGACTTGACGCCAACCCGACAAGGCGGCAACTCCTCCGGTTAACACGAAGATAAAAAAAGTGTTATCTTCTTAATAAAGTCAAAAGGGGGCCAGGATGCAGGAAATCGTTGCTGGTGATATCGGCGGAACGCATGCCCGGTTTGCGATTGCGCAGATCGACGATGGTCGTGTCGTCCATCTCGGTGAGGCGACCACACTCCGGTGTGCGGAACACGCCAGCCTGGCGCTTGCATGGGAAGCCTTTGCGCGCGAGATCGGTCGCGACCGCCTGCCACGGCACGCCGGTATCGCGGTAGCCTGCCCGGTTCAGGGCGAAATCCTGAAGATGACCAACAACCCGTGGATCATTCAGCCTGCGCAGCTTCCCCAACGACTCGGCCTCGACGAATTTGTGCTCGTCAACGACTTCGGCGCCGTCGGGCATGCCGTTGCGCAAGTCGACGAGAGCCATATGCGCCATCTCTGCGGCCCGGATCGGTCCCTGCCGCGCGAAGGTGCCGTCTCGATCATTGGCCCCGGCACAGGGCTTGGAGCCGCGTGCCTGCTTCGCCGGGACAAACGTTACTTCGTCATGGAAACCGAAGGTGGCCATGTTGATTTTTCTCCGCTCGACGAATTGGAAGACAAGATTCTTCGCGCGCTGCGGACACGTTTCCGACGCGTTTCAGCCGAGCGGATCGTCTCGGGCCCAGGTCTTACCAACCTGTATGAAGTCATTGCGGAACTGCAAGGACTTCCCGTTACCATGCGCGACAACCGCACTTTATGGAGCATGGCGATCGAGGGACGCGACAATATGGCGGCGGCGGCTCTGGAACGCTTCTGTCTCAGTCTTGGTGCGATCGCGGGGGACTTGGCACTCGCTCATGGCGCCCAGGCGGTTGTCATCGGCGGAGGATTGGGCCTGAGACTCGCCGATCGCCTTGGTTCGTCGGGCTTTGCGGAACGGTTTGTCGCGAAAGGTCGCTTCGAGACCATTATGAGCGACATGCCGGTCAAGATCATCACACATCCACAACCCGGCCTGTTCGGCGCGGCCGCAGCTTATGCTGAACGTCACCACAGACACTAGATGAGGGTCTGGCAGCGTTCATGATGGACTGATCTCGGTCGTCCAGCAGAAGATCGGCACACACTTCCTGATCCCGATCCAGCCGGGGCTCGCCGAGGTCATCGCCCTGGCGTCGGATGACCACAAGACGTGACTCGGGAACACCTATAAGGCGGTCGCGTCCGCTGCCAGCCTGGGCAACCAGTTTCGGGAATGGGCGAATGCCGCAAATGTGGCGTCCGACACATCAGGCCATGGCCTGCGGAAAGCGGCTGCCCGCCGACTCGCGGAAGCCGGTTGCACGACGCACCAGATCGCGGCCATTACGGGACACAAGACGCTCTCCGAGGTGGAGCGATACACGCGCGCTGTCGATCAAAGAAAGCTGGCGCAAGAGGCGATGGAAAGGATGGCCGCTGTAAAACGCAATTCGCCGTTTTACCAAAAGGCTCGAAAAAACCCGGATTTCTGCGGTTTTGATAGCGGGGTGGAGGTCCGGGCGGGAATCGAACCCACATACGCGGATTTGCAGTCCGCTACATAACCATTCTGCCACCGGACCAGCGGCTTGGAGCGCTATATCCCTCCTGTGGCGGATCGGGTCAAGAGCGTAATTTCCGTTTGATCTGATCCTTCGTGATTTTCTTTCTCCCCTCAGGCGCGTTATTAATCGTCTGTTTACTTAATATGGCGATAACGTCGGTTATCCGAACTGTGGAGCGGCAGATCGCCACTGCAGAATTTAGGGATTTTGATGAAACGTTATACGCCAGTCAGCCTGGGACTGATGTCGCTGCTCTACAGTGGGACCGCCCTTGCCCAGAAGTATGACGGATCGGGATCTCCGACCTTTCTTCCACACACATTGCAGGAAGCGTTGGCAGCAGCTTATCTGACCAATCCACAGCTGCAACAGGAGCGCGCAACCCTACGTGCGGCGGATGAGCAGGTTCCTACGGCTCTGGCAGGTTGGCGCCCGACCATTCAGGGACAGGCGGCTCTATCATATTATCAGGGCTCGACGAACTACGGTGCCCAAGGGCCATCGCCAGGGTCAGCGCTCGGCTCGCCAGCCTATAACCGCGTCTATTCAACGCCAGGCTATCAAGGCGGGGTGACGATTACGCAGCCGCTTTATCAGGGGGGGCATACGACATCTGCGACGCATCAGGCGGTCAACAACGTTATGGCCGAACGTGCGCATCTCATTGCGACGGAGCAGCAGGTTTTCATGAGCGTCGTCAACGCCTATGTCGGCGTTCTTGAAGACGAGCAGTTGCTCCAGATCAACATCAACAACGAACATGTTCTGCAAGAGCAATTGCAGGCCACGCAGGAACGCTTCCGCATCGGCGAGATTACAAGGACCGATGTGGCACAGGCTCAGGCCGCGCTTGCAACGGCAACGGCAACCCGGCAGCAGGCCGAGGGGACACTTCAAACGGCACAGGCCACCTATCTACAAGCCGTCGGCCTGCCGCCTGCACCCAATCTTGTTGCCCCTCAGCCACTCAATCTCCCAGTTCATTCAGAAGCTGAAGCAGCAAAAACAGCGTCGGACAACAACCCAAATGTCGTCAATGCCCTGTTTACGGAGGCCGCACAAAAGGACGCCGTCGCCGTCGCGATATCGCAGATTCTTCCGAAGATCTCAGCGGAAGCCGCATACCAGCACTCGGTTAACCAAGGCTATGGCCATATGCTGACCGATAACAAATATGCATTACTCAATTTTAATGTTCCGATCTACCAAGGCGGTTCGGAATACGCCGCTGTCCGACAAGCACGCCAGCAAGCCGAAGCTGCCCGACGAAACGTTGACCTGCAAAGACGTACCGCGCTTCAACAGGCGTCGTCGAATTATCAGCAAATGGCCTCCTACAAAGCGGCTATCTCCAGCAATCGGCTGGCGATTTCGGCAAACGTTGTCGCCTTGGATGGAGTCGAGAGGCAGGCCATCGTTGGAACGAGTTCGACACTTGAAGTCTTGCAGCAGCAAGGCACTTTGCTGCAATCGCAAGTGGCACTTGTTCAAAGTCTCAGTAATCTCGTCATCTCGTCGTATAACGTTGCTGCGGCTATTGGGCGGCTTACAGCAGTCGATCTCAAGCTCGATGTCCCGCTTTATAACGAGAAAGCATACTATAACGCAGTCAAGGATCGCCTCTGGGGGATTAGTGACTATGCAATGAACCAGCCAGGACGGTAGAAAATATGGAAGAGAATACGGACCTGTCGTCGCCTGCAAAACGGGCGCCGGAAAACGACCACTCAATGTCCGATGTTCTGCACTCCATTCGCCAGATTTTACAGGACGATGAAATGGAAACAGACGTGACGCGTCAACGGGCTCAGTCAGCACCGGAGACACTGGTCCTCGACTCAAGTATGCGCGTGGTGCCGGCACGATCGATTAACACGAAAAATTCCGACCACGAACTGCTGAGTGACGACATACAAGCTGCAACAAACCGCTCCTTCGAAACTTTGCAGAGCGCGCTTGATGCGCAGCCCGCATCCGGTCATATCATTGCACGAACGACGGCGGTCACGAACGGTGCGTCGTTGACAATTGAGGACTTGGTTCGACAGGAAGTTCGCCAGATGGTCGGCGGCTGGCTCGAAGCCAATCTCCCATCGATGGTCGAAACACTCGTTCGTGCAGAAATTTCGCGCATGACCAGCCGCCGATAGATTGAATCGGCGGTCGATACCGCCCGAAATCTATAGGAAAGACGATGCTGGACAAAACCTTCAATCCTGCTGATTGCGAAGCAAAACTTTATGACGAGTGGGAGAAGGCGGGTCTCTTCAAGGCTGACCCGGAAGCACCTGGCAAGCCTTTCTCAATCATGTTCCCGCCACCAAATGTTACAGGCACACTCCATTTCGGGCATGCGCTTAATTTCGTTCTGCAGGACATATTGATCCGGTGGCAACGCGAGCATGGATCCAATGTTCTGTGGCAACCAGGCACTGATCACGCGGGTATCGCGACACAGATGGTTGTCGAACGCGAACTCGACAAATCAGGCGTGTCGCGCAAAACGATTGGTCGCGATGCCTTCGTGGAGCGCGTGTGGGAATGGAAGTCGCAATCAGGCGGTGAGATCGTCCGACAGCTCCGTACGCTTGGCGCGTCAGCCGATTGGTCACGCGAACGCTTCACGATGGATGAGGGATTGTCGCAGGCAGTCCGAGAAGTTTTTGTTTCGCTGCATAATGAAGGCATCATTTATCGCGACAAACGATTGGTGAATTGGGACCCGGTGTTCCGCTCAGCCATTTCGGATCTTGAAGTGGAAAACCGCGAAACCCGCGGATCAATGTGGTATATTCGATATGATCTGGAGTACGGCAACCAGATAACGGTCGGTACAACACGACCGGAAACCATGTTGGGCGACGTTGCTGTAGCCGTTCATCCTGATGACGAGCGTTATCAACACCTTATCGGTAGCTACGCCATTCTTCCGCTCATCGGGCGCCGCATTCCGATTGTTGCAGATACCTATTCCGATCCGGAAAAAGGCACGGGCGCCGTCAAGATCACGCCCGCTCATGATTTCAATGATTTCGAGCTGGGTCGGCGTCATGATCTTCCAGCCCTTTCGATCCTCGACGAGGCCGGGCATATCGATCTTTCGGATATCGAAAGCGATGTCGCGGATATTGCAGATTCTGCAACATCCGATTTTGTTCGATCGTTACAGGGTGTTGATCGGACTGTAGCAAGAAAGTTGATCGTAGAGGAACTGGAGCGCATCGATGCTATCGAGAAAATCGAGCCGCACATGCTTCAGGTTCCCCATGCGGAGCGTGGCGGCGCGATTGTGGAGCCGCGCCTGACCACACAATGGTATTGTGATGCCAAGAGGCTTGCTGGACCTGCGATAGCAGCCGTTGAAAGTGCCAAGGTGAAGTTTGAGCCCAGACAATGGGAAAACACCTTCTATGCCTGGATGCACGATATCCAGCCATGGTGCATCAGCCGCCAGCTATGGTGGGGGCACCGTATTCCAGCGTGGTATTCCCCGGATGGAGATGTCTTCGTTGCCCGCAGCGAGAGCGAAGCGCGCGCTTTAGCTGAGGAAAAGCTGGGATCATCTGTTGATCTGCATCAGGACGAGGATGTTCTCGATACCTGGTTCAGTTCTGCGTTGTGGCCATTCACTACTCTTGGTTGGCCCGAAAAAACGGATGAACTCGCTCGCTATTACCCGACAAGTGTCCTCGTCACGGGGTTCGACATCATTTTCTTCTGGGTGGCCAGGATGATGATGATGGGCCTGCACTTTATGGGCGAAGTTCCATTCGAAACAGTTCTGATTCATGGCCTCGTACGTGACGAACGCGGTCAGAAGATGTCGAAAAGCAAAGGAAACGGCCTGGATCCACTCGATCTTGTTGCTGAGTTCGGTGCCGATGCAACGCGCATGGCAATCTGCGCGCTGACTGGCCCAGGACGGGACATCAAGTTTGGCAAGGCACGCGTAGAGGAGCATCGGAGTTTCATCACCAAACTGTGGAATGCCGCACGCCTCTGCGAAATGAATGGTGTCCAGCCCATAGCTGATTTCGACCCGGGATCGGTGAAGAGTGCTTTAGGGCTCTGGATTCTAGCCGAAGCGCAGGGAGCCGTCGAAGCGGCCGATCTCGCTCTAAAGAGTTATCGTTTCGACGAATATGCTGCTGCCTGTTATCGTTTTGTATGGAACACGTTCTGCGACTGGTTCCTTGAACTTGCCAAGCCGACATTGTCATCAGAAAATCTTCTTGAAGCAGAGGAAATTCGAGCGGTAGCCGCTCATGTTCTCGGGGTCATTCTGAGAATGATGCATCCCGTGGTGCCTTTTGTCACGGAAGTCATCTGGCGCGAGTTCGGATTTGGTACAAGCATCGGCATTGCCGCCTGGCCTGTTCAATCAGATATTCCAGACACATCTTCTGCCGAAGCGGAAATCGGCTGGCTCATTCGTCTGATTACGGAAGTTCGGGTTATCCGTTCAGAGATGAACGTGCCACCCTCACAGAAGTCGCCATTGTTACTCAAGGACGCAAGTGCGCTGACGAGAAACAGGGCTGCTCACTGGTCTGATGTCATCAGTCGCATGGCGCGGGTTTCCGAAATCAAATTGTCCGAGGGAGATATTCCCAAGTTCGCTGCGCAAAGCATACTGGATGAAGCGACACTTATAATTCCGCTCGAAGGTCTTATCGATCTAAATGCGGAACGGAATCGCTTGGGGAAAGAAATCGACAAACTCGCAAAAGAAATCGACAAGGTCGAACGAAAACTGGCCAACGATGATTTCATGGCGCGCGCGAAGCCGGAAGTGATCGCAGAAAATCGTCAAAGATTTGATAGCTTTAAACATGATCAAGACCGACTGAAAGCGGCGTTGGCGCGTATCAACCTTTCATAGTCTGTTTATTGCTACAAAACTCTCATCCAAGCATATCTTGTAGGTAAGATATGCTTGGACAGTTTTATACGACGGAAAATAGACGAATCTAAAAACAAGCCTTCAAAAAAGACGACGCCTCAAGGTAAGGCGTCCGTCGTTTATTTAATTCTGCGACTCAACTGAGCCAGGTCGCGCGTTGCACCCGTTGCCGCACTTGTCGTCATGAGACCGTATGCCTGAAGGGCAGGGGAGACGATCCGATGTCGATCGGGCAGCCACGCTGCGTCTCCCTTGGCGGTCATTCGCTCGCGACGTGTGGCCAGTTCTGCGTCACTGACATCGACAGCCAGAGACCGCTTCGGGATGTCAATGAGAATGCGATCTCCTTCCTCCAGAAGACCGATAACGCCGCCTTCAGCGGCTTCCGGCGAGATATGCCCGATTGAAAGACCCGAACTCCCTCCGGAGAAGCGGCCATCCGTTATCAGGGCGCAGGCCTCTCCAAGCCCCTTAGATTTGAGATAGCTGGTCGGATAGAGCATTTCCTGCATGCCTGGTCCACCTTTGGGTCCCTCGTAGCGTATGACCACAACGTCGCCGGCAACGATCCGACCGCCCAGGATAGCCGACACTGCGTCATCCTGACTCTCGAATATGCGAGCTGGGCCTGCGAAGGTCAGCACTTTCTCCGGAACACCAGCCGTCTTCACGATCGCGCCTGATTCAGCAAGATTGCCGTAGAGAACAGCCAGACCGCCGTCCTGTGAGAACGCATGCTCTCGATTGCGGACGACGCCATTCTGACGGTCAAGATCAAGCTCGTGATAGCGGCTGCTTTGCGAGAATGCCTGTGTCGTGCGCACACCGCCCGGTGCCGCCTTGAAGCGGGCGGTTGCCTGTTCGGATCCCCCAACGACATCCCATGTCGCCAGCGCATCGCCCAATGTGGGCGCGTGTACGCATGCTGTCGACACATCAATCAGGCCACTGCGATCCAGTTCGCCCAGGATCGCCGGAATGCCGCCAGCCCGGTGCACGTCTTCCATGTGCACGTCCGCTTTTGCCGGCGCAACCTTGCAAAGATTCGGAACCTGACGCGACAGACGATCGATATCGGCCATATGAAAATCGACGTCTGCTTCCCGAGCCGCAGCCAGCAAATGGAGCACTGTATTGGTCGAACCACCCATTGCGATATCGAGCGTCATGGCGTTCTCAAAGGCAGCCTTGGTCGCGATACCACGCGGGAGAGCCGTTGCGTCTTCCTGCTCATACCAGCGCCGCGCCAGTTCGACGACCAGCCGTCCGGCTTCGAGAAACAGCTCCTTGCGATCCGCATGCGTTGCGAGCAAGCTGCCGTTGCCCGGTAGGGCCAGACCCAAAGCCTCAGTCAGGCAATTCATCGAATTCGCCGTGAACATACCGGAGCACGACCCACAGGTCGGACACGCCGATCGCTCGATCTGCTCGGATTCTTCGTCCGTTACGTTGGGGTTCGCGGCGGCGATCATCGAATCGACCAGATCGAGTTTTCGATCGACACCGGGGCCATTCAACTTGCCGGCCTCCATAGGGCCACCCGACACGAACACGACGGGAATATTAAGTCGTAGCGCAGCCATCAGCATGCCAGGCGTGATCTTGTCGCAGTTACTGATGCAGACCAGGGCATCGGCGCAGTGCGCGTTCACCATATATTCAATGGAGTCCGCGATCAGCTCGCGCGACGGCAGGCTATAAAGCATACCGCCATGTCCCATCGCGATGCCGTCGTCGACGGCGATCGTATTGAACTCGCGCGCGATCCCACCGGCTTCCTCAATGGCGCCGCCAACCAGCGCGCCCATGTCTTTCAGATGCACATGTCCAGGGACGAACTGCGTAAAGGAGTTGGCAACGGCAATAATCGGCTTGCCGAAATCACCATCCGTCATGCCCGTTGCACGCCAGAGCGCGCGAGCGCCCGCCATGTTGCGGCCATGGGTTGTTGTGCGTGAACGATAGGCAGGCATGATCTCAGTTGTTCCGATTGTCAGAGAGGCGGCGCACTATAGAGCATTGCCACGCGGCGCCAAGTTTCATGGCGCACGAAAATGACGATTCCATCCTCTGAATCGCATGATTGTTGCGAGAAGCAGAAACCCTATGACCGGACGCTTGTCGAAAAGCAGCGATCGGGCGATCATCGATCACACGTTTCATCGCTTATCGTATAAAGGACTTCCCATTGCGCTCCAATGTCGGCTTCCGTTGTCTCATGCTGATGGCCACCTGTGCCTTTTCCACCGGATCCGCTCTCGCACAATCAGTTCAGGGCAACGTCACAGCCGACATGATACAGCGCGGAAGCGATATTCCGGCGCATCTGGAATCACAGCTTGAGGGCCGTGACTACATCAAGCGCGATGTCATGATCCCGATGCGTGACGGCGTGAAACTCCATACGGTAATTGTCATTCCGCGCAATGCGCATAACGCACCGATCCTGTTGACCCGCACACCCTACCACGCATCGGACCGGGCGAACCGGATTCCCGACGCACGGACAATGCGCTCCGTCCTGCCGCAGGGCGACGGCGTTTTCGTCGATGGCGGCTATATCCGTGTCTTTCAGGACATCCGCGGCAAATACGGGTCGGAAGGCGATTACGTCATGACGCGCCCGCCAATCGGACCATTGAATGACAGCAAGACGGACGACACAACCGACGCATGGGACACGATCGACTGGCTGGTCAAGAATACCCCGGAAAGCAATGGCCGCGTCGGCATGACGGGTTCATCCTATGAGGGCTGGACAGTCGTCATGGCGCTTCTGCATCCACATCCCGCACTCAAGGTCGCAGCACCCGAAAGTCCCATGGTCGATGGCTGGATGGGCGATGACTGGTTCCATTACGGCGCGTTCCGACAGGGCGGTTTCGACTATTTCACGGATCAGATGAGCGCCCGCGGCGAAGGCGCTTCCATCCCGCGCCTTGATGCGGACGATTATACGAACTTCCTCGCGGACGGCTCCGCCGATGGTTTCGCGAACAAGGCGGGCCTGGAGCAATTCCCCTGGTGGAAGCGCATGCTCGCGCATCCGGCATATGATGCGTTCTGGCAGAATCAGGCACTCGATCATCTGCTTGCACGGCAGCCTCTTACAGTCCCCACAATCTGGGAACAGGGTCTGTGGGACCAGGAGGACATGTGGGGCGCCATTCATTCCTGGATGGCGCTGAAGCAGAAACGCCAGTCTGTTCCCAATATTCTGGTCATGGGTCCCTGGCGACATAGTGGCGTCAACTACGACGGTTCGACGCTGGGGCCGCTTCATTTCGATGGGGATACGGCGCTTTGGTATCGCACCAACGTCATGCGCCCGTTCTTCGACCAGTATCTGAAGCCGGGCAGTCCGGCGACGCATTTCGATGAGGCCATCATCTACAATACCGGTGAAAACCACTGGGATCATTTCCGGAACTGGCTCAGCGACTGCAAGGAAAGCTGCTCTGGCACAGGGCAGCGACTCTATCTGCAGGCCCAGAACAGACTGCGCTTCGAGCGCGCGAAGCCAGGCGAGGCAAGCTACATCTCCGATCCCGCGCACCCCGTGCCTTTCGTCACGCGCCCTTATGCGTTCGCCAATGGCGCTCGCTGGAAACCATGGTTGACGACCGACCAGCGTTTTGCCGAATCACGCCCGGATGTGCTGACTTTCGAGACGCCGGTGCTCGAACATCCCGTGCGCGTCTCCGGCGTGCCGACGGCGGATCTCTTCGCTGCCACGACTGGAACCGATGCGGACTGGGTCGTAAAGGTTATCGACGTCTACCCCGCCACAGTGGCCGACCAACCGGAAATGGGCGGGTACGAGTTGCCGATGTCGATGGACATTTTCCGGGGCCGGTATGCGAAGGATTACGCACACCCTTCGGCGATTCCGGCAAATCAGGTCGAGGAGTACGAATTTACGCTGCCGGCGGTCAATCATGTCTTCCAGCCCGGGCATCGCATCATGGTGCAGATCCAATCGTCCTGGTTCCCGCTTTACGATCGCAATCCGCAAACCTATGTCTCCAACATCTTCAAGGCGAAGCCGCAGGACTACCGATCGGCAACGCAGACGATCCATTATGGCGGGGCACAGGCGAGCAGCGTCTATCTTCCTGTCGTAAACTGAAGGAACCATGGTGATGACAAGCCAACCGATCGAGACGGCCCTGCTGGGTGGTGGATGCTTCTGGTGCACGGAAGCGATATTCGCCAGCCTGAATGGCGTCATCGACGTCAAGCCGGGCTATGCCGGCGGCCATACGGCCAATCCGAGCTACGAGCAGGTTTGCACCGGGACGACAGACCATGCCGAGGTCATCGAAATCCGCTACGATCCCGCCGTCATCCACTACGCCGACCTGTTGCGCATCTTCTACACGACCCACGATCCAACGACACGCGATCGCCAGGGCAATGATATCGGCACCCAGTATCGGTCAGTCATTTTCGCATTGGACGACGCGCAGAGAGAAACGGCCGAGGCCGTAACGCACGAAATCACGGCATCGCAAATCTGGCCCGCTCCAATCGTCACGGAACTGGCAGGCGCAGCCCATTTCTGGGAAGCCGAAGAAAAGCATCACGACTATTTCGCGCGCAATCCGCATACAGGATATTGCAGTGCCGTCGTCGCGCCCAAAGTGGCAAAGGCCCGGAAACTTTATCGCGATCGTCTGAAAACCGCATGACGACAGCGTCATCGAGCGCTGTGCCTCTTTCGGCACCGACCGATCTCCGTCCTGCCAGCCTGCGAGAAGTTTCGCTGATGAAGCCTGCCAAGTCGCCCCTCGCGCCGCGTATCGAGCGTTATCGGGAGGGGCAGGCACAACGGCATCAGGCGCCACGCCGTGCTAACGCCGACTGGTCCGCATCCGACAAACGGACCGATCCGGTCGATATATTGATCCGGCAGGGTGAAAGTCGAATTCGGGAGCTTCTGCCGGTCCGTTATGCACGGATGCGGGCATCACCCCTCGCTTTCCTTCGCGGTGCCGCAGCCGTCATGGCAAGCGATCTGGCAACGACGTCCCACGCCGGCATCAATGTGCAATCCTGCGGGGACTGCCATCTCAACAATTTCGGAAGTTATGCCACACCCGAAGGCATGCCAGTCTTCGACATCAACGATTTCGACGAAACGTCGACGGCGCCATTCGAATGGGACCTGAAAAGGCTTGCGACCAGCCTCGTCCTGGCGGGGCGGGAAGGTGGCCTGTCCTCGCGCGAATGCCGCATGCTGGCAATTGACATGACGCAGGCCTATGTCGCGGAGATCATTCGCCTCGCGGAGATGACGCCGTTCCAGGCCTGGAACGCGCGTATCGATCTCATGCGTGTCATCGATGAGATGCCTGGACACCGCACCCGGGACAAACTGCGCCAGCGGCTGATGCGCCAGATCGCCAGTATGGTCAATCAGTTCGGCATGATCGAGCCCGGAACGATGCCGACGCTACGGGAGAACCCGCCGCTCGTTCAGCGCATTCCCAATCAGGATGACAGTGTGCGGCACGCATTTGCCCGCTACGTCGCTCAATTGCCACCTGAGCGCCGTATCCTGATGGAGCGATATGCCCTGACGGACATCATCTTCAAGGTGGTCGGCATCGGGAGCGTCGGGACGTTCTGTGCACTGGGGCTTTTCAGTACCGCAGACGGAGAAACGATTCTTCTCCAGATCAAGGAGGCGCAATCCTCAGTGCTCGAGAACAATACCGGCATCTCGACTTTCGCCAATCACGGGGAACGCGTGGTCGTGGGACAGCGGATCATGCAGGCTGCCTCGGATGCATTCCTTGGCTGGACCCACAGCGTCGGCCAACGAAACGACGCAGCGGGCGCGGGACGTCATTTCTATGTTCGGCAAACCAAAGATTCCCGCCTGGCGGCAATCGGTGAACGCATCGAGGACGAACTGCTACCGTTCTATGCGCAACTTTGCGGTCATGCCCTGGGACGGGCGCACGGTCGCTCGGCCGATCTGCCGTTACTTGCCGGTTATCTGGGACGTGGCCGCGGGTTTGCCGATGCCATCGCCCAGTTCGGCGTTCGATATGCCAGCCAGACGGAGAAAGACTGGCAGGTTTTCAATCGGGCCATCGCGGACGGACGGATCGAGGAAGGCTGAAGCGGGAAGGTGCCGTCCAAGCGGCACCGCTCGCACGCTGGCTCAGGCGTTCAGCCGCTCGTCCGCCTCCAGCACAGCGCGCAGCAGGACATTGGCGCCGGCTGCCACATCCTCGCGTGATGCTGATTCAGCTTCATTGTGACTAAGACCACCGGCGCAGGGCACGAAGATCATCGTCGTCGGTGCAACACGCGCGACATAGGCGGCATCGTGTCCAGCACCGGAGACGATTTCGCGCGCCGGAAAATTCAGGCTCCGCGCGGCACGGGCGACGGAATCGACCAGACCACCGTCGAAGTGAACCGCCGGACTGTCCCAGATTTCGGAAATGCCGATTGAGACATCGAATTCGCGCGACAATGTCGCTGCACGATCCCGGAATGCATTTTCCATGGCAACGACGTTGCCATCCTGCGGGTCGCGGAAATCCACCGTGAAGAACACCTCGCCGGGAACGACATTACGACTGTTGGGTCGCACTTCCACCAGACCGACGGTCCCAACAGCATTTGGCGCACGATTCAGCGCAATGTCCTGAACGGATGACATCAATCGGGTAGCCGCCTGAAGCGCGTCGTTGCGCATCGACATCGGCGTGGTACCGGCATGTGAATCCCGCCCGGAGATGGTGACTTCGTACCAGCGCATGCCTTGTACGCCCGTCACGATCCCGATCACGCGTTCCTCGGCCTCGAGAATTGGTCCCTGTTCGATATGAAGTTCGAAATAGGCCGCAAGGGGGTGCTCGCCGCACTTTTCCTTGCCTGCGGCATCGATGGAGCGGAGCGCCGTGTCGAAACGAATGCCGTCACGATCGGCCCGGCTGTTGGCATAATCTTCGTCGAAGACTTTCGCAAAAACACCCGAGCACAGCATGGCCGGCGCAAACCGCGACCCTTCTTCGTTCGTCCAGTTGACGATCTCAATCGGGTGGCGTGTCTTGCGCCCCGTCTCGTGAAGGGCGCGCAAAACCGCGATACCACCCAGCACGCCGATGATGCCATCGAACTTGCCCCCCGTCGGCTGGGTGTCGAGATGGCTGCCGATTGCAATCGGGGGAAGGCTGTCATCGGTCCCGGGAACCCGTGCGAACTGTATGCCCATGCTATCGGCGTGAACCGTCGCACCGAATGCCGTGCATGTTCTGACGAACCAGTCGCGAACCTGCCGGTCTTCCTCGCTGAGTGCCAGCCGCCTGATCCCGCCCTTTGCCGTTGCGCCATACTGCGCGGTTGTCAGGATATCCGACCACAATGCATCGGCGTCGATGCCGAGATTCCCGGGCTGTTGACGAGGTTCGTGGTTCATTGCGCGTCCTCCACTGCACGGCGTAGGGGATTGGCCGGATGGTCCGGCCAGGTCAGCACGCCGTCCGTCGGTTGTGGCTTCATCTCGATGCAGCCGGAAACCGGACATACAAGAGCACAAAGATTGCAGCCGACACATTCATCCTCGATCACTTCGTAGCGACGGGCGCCATCGACACGCAGTTTGGCGATCGACTGATGGGACGTATCCTCGCATGCAATATGGCAGAGACCGCATTTGATGCAGAGATCCTGATCGATTGCCGCGATCGTCCTGAACTTCATGTTCAGCTGGTTCCACGGGACATAATTCGGCACAGCGCGACCGGTCACCTCGGAAATCCGGGCATAACCTTTTTCGTCCATCCAGTTGGACAGGCCTGAGATCATATCTTCCACAATGCGAAAGCCATAATGCATCGCGGCCGTGCAGACCTGAAGCGACGTCGAGCCCATTGCAAGGAATTCAGCCGCATCCCGCCAGTTCGATATGCCACCGATCCCGGAAATCGGTATCCCACCCATCGTCGGATCGCGTGCAATGTCGCCAATCATACGTAGAGCAACCGGCTTGACGGCTGGTCCGCAATAACCGCCATGCGTGCCTTTGCCATCTACCGTCGGCTCGGGTGCCATCAGGTCCAGATTGACCCCGGTTACGGACTGGATCGTATTGATCAGCGATACCGCATCCGCACCGCCGCGCCGCGCGGCCTGACCGGGCACGACGATGTTCGTAACATTCGGCGTCAGCTTCACGATCACCGGCATCCGGGTGTTCTGCTTCACCCAACGCGTAACCATCTCAACATATTCTGGCACCTGACCGACGGCCGCACCCATATTGCGTTCGGACATGCCATGCGGACAGCCGAAGTTGAGTTCGAGACCATCAGCACCCGTCTCCTCGACAAGCGGCAAGATCGCCTTCCAGCGGTCTTCCTCACAGGGGACCATCAGACTCACAATAATGGCGCGATCCGGATAGTCCCGTTTGACAGCCTTGATCTCCGCCAGGTTGGTGGCCAATGGCCGGTCAGAAATCAGTTCGATATTATTGAGGCCCGACATCCGGCGACCTTCGAAGCCGATGGCGCCGTAACGGCTGCTGACATTGACAACGGGCGGGTCTTCACCAAGCGTCTTCCAGACAACGCCGCCCCATCCGGCTTCCAGCGCCCGACGCACATTGTATTCCTTGTCGGTCGGCGGCGCGGAGGCAAGCCAGAACGGATTGGGCGAACGGATTCCCGCCAGATCGCACCGCAGATCAGCCATGAGCCCGCTCCTTGAATTCCGTGTTGATTGCCATTGCGGCGTTTCGCCCCATCGCGACGGCCGCAACCGTCAGATCCATCCCGGCGACGCAGTCTCCGCCGGCATAGACGCGCGGCAGGGAAGTGCGGCCTTTTGCATCAACCCGAATGCGACCGCTTTCGCATTCGATCGCCAGCCCTTCTTGGGTGAAAATCTGACCAACCGCTTTCAAAACCATATCGGCCGTAATCCGAAGCGCTCCGCGATCATAGCGCGGCTGTCCATCCGGCCCCGGAGCGCCCTTATGAAAAACGACATCGATTTCGTTATTCACGCCCGCCTCAATGGCGACGGGACTGGCCCAGTGACGAATCAGCACACCGTTTGTCGCTGCCCATTCCTGTTCGTCGCGTGTCGCGGACATGGTTTCCGGCCCGCGACGATAGACCAGCGTCACGTCCTCGGCGCCGAGTCGTTTGCTTTGCACCGCGGCATCCACCGCCGTGTTGCCACCGCCAATCACGACCACGCGGCGTCCGACCGCCATATCCGACTTGTTCGTGGCTTGCCGGAGCTCCGCGATGAAATCGACGGCATTACGAACACCCGGAAGCGCTTCCCCTGCGAGATCGAGCGCACGCACGCCATTCTGTCCGATAGCCAGGAAAACAGCGTCATATTCGGTCCGAAGCGCGTCAAGAGAGAGGTTCACGCCAAGCTCACAACCGTACTCGATGGCTATGCCACCGATGTCCAGAATGAAATCCACCTCGGCCTGCGCGAAGTCATCGACCAGCTTGTAGGCCGCAATCCCATATTCGTTCAGCCCACCGGGCTTTGCCCTGCGCTCGAAGATCGTGATCTCGTGGCCGGACATTGCCAGACGATGCGCGCAGGCCAATCCTGCCGGCCCGGCGCCGACGACTGCAATCCGTCTGCCGGAACTCTCCGCACGTCCATAGGGCTGGCCACGCACCATCTGCCAATCGACCGCATGACGCTGCAATCGGCCGATTTCGACCGCGCGCTCTTCCTGCGCGATACGCACACACGCACCTTCGCAAAGAATCTCTGTCGGGCAGACCCTGGCGCAGGAGCCGCCCAGGATGTTGGAATCGAGAATCTGTCGCGCCGAGCCCGCCAGATCGCCGGTCGCGATGCGCCCGATAAACCCGGGGATATCGATCCCGGTCGGGCAGGCCTCCACACAAGGAGCGTCGTAGCAGTGATGACATCGCTCGGCTTCCACTACGGCCTGAGCAGAGGTAAGCGGCGGATGGATATCCTCGAAATTGCGCGCCAGCGTTGACAGGTCGAGACGGGCGCAAGCATGGATTTCGGTCACGGCACAGCCTTTCCTCAATCAGACAAACAACGTCTTCGGAAGACTTGCAAACTCCGTTTCGTTCTGCAATCGAAAAAACTGACCCGCAGGTCAGTTTTTATTTCGACGTTGCGTCCAGCCGTTCCGGAGATTCGCCATGCAGCAGGAGCCCAAGGATGGTCCCTGTCGCCCGGTCGAAATCGACTTCTCCGTTCAGAACCGCCGTGATCTGCGAATTCATGTCGGCGTAGAACTGCGTCATGGCCCAGAGCGAGAAGATGAAATACGGTGGGTCGACCGCCCGGATCTCTCCACGCCCGGCCCAGATCGCAAGGGTCTCGCCAATAAGATCCACGTGCATCCGCAGCGTGGTTGTCAGATAAGTGTGGACGTGTTCACCGCCCCGGAGAATCTCGTGGGCAAACAATTTCGAGGCATCGGCGTGATCCCGGGAGAAGGCAAGCTTGGCGGCAATATAGCCTCGCAGGCCTTCCGAAGCCGTCCGGTGCGGCGACAGCCAGTGCCTCGCATCGGCCAGCCAGCCCGACAGCGTGTTTTCGAGAACGGCCCGATAGAGGGCTTCCTTGGTCCCGAAATAGTAGTGAACATTGGCTTTCGGCAACTGGGACGCACGGGCGATTTCCACCATGCTTGCGCCGGCAAATCCATGACGCCCGAAAATTCGCTCCGCTTCCGACATGATGCGTGGCACCGCTATTTCACGGGGAATGCCCAAATTTCGACCTCCAGGGATAGCGACAGAACAGATTTCTCGCGTATCGTTACACGAACGACCATCCGTGACCACGGGAGACGCACGCCATGCTATTGATCCGCGGCGGAACCATTGTCGACTCGGAACGAACATATCGTGCCGATGTCCTTTGCCTCGATGAGCGGATCGCCGCCATCGGGCACGATATCGATGCACCGCTCGGCTGCCAGACGCTCGACGCCGGTGGTCTGCTTATCATGCCGGGCGGAATCGATCCGCATACCCACATGGAAATGCCTTTCATGGGCTCCGTCTCCTCCGACGATTTCGAAACGGGCACGACGGCCGGGCTCGTCGGCGGCACGACCACAATTCTCGACTTCGTCATTCCCGAGGTTGGCGGCTCCCTGATCGACGCATGGCATGCCTGGGCTTCACGAGCCGAAAAAGCCGTGACGGACTACTCCTTCCACGTAGCGATCACGCATTGGAACGATCGCGTCTCGATGGAGATGGGTCGGTTGACGCAGGAATATGGTGTCAACTCATTCAAACACTTCATGGCCTATAAAGGCGCATTGATGGTCGACGATGGCGTGCTGATGCACTCGATCAGTCGCGCGCTCGAACTTGGTGCATTGTGCAATATCCATGCCGAAAACGGCGATGCCGTCGCCTATCTTCAGCGCGATCTGCTGGCGCGTGGTCTGACGGGGCCTGAATCGCATCCGCAGTCCCGGCCGCCCGCCGTGGAAGGCGAGGCGGCACAGCGCGTGATTGCGATTGCGGGTCTGCTCGGTGCCCCGATCTACATCGTCCATGTCTCGACGAAGGATGCCACCGATGCCATCAGTCGCGCACGCGCTCAGGGGCAGCGCGTTTACGGCGAGGTGCTGGCGCAGCATCTGGTGATCGACGATAGCGTTTACGAAACGGACGACTGGCTCCGGAAAGCGCAGCACGTCATGAGTCCGCCTTTCCGCCCGAAGGCCCATCAGGAGGCCTTATGGGCCGGACTTGCTTCCGGACAGCTCCAGACCACCGCGACCGACCATTGCTGTTTCTGCGCGCCGCAAAAGGAGCAGGGACGGGACGACTTCACGAAAATTCCCAATGGAACGCCGGGCATCGAGGATCGGATGAGCGTATTGTGGCACCATGGCGTGAGAACAGGGCGGCTGACTCCGATGGAATTCGTCGCCATCACTTCCACCAATACTGCCAGGATCTTTAATATCCACCCGCGCAAGGGCAGCATATCGGTCGGTGCGGATGCAGATCTCGTATTGTGGGATCCGGATGCATCGCGAACCATCTCCGCAAACACGTCCCGCCAGCGCGTCGATTACAACGTCTACGAAGGCATGACTGTCACAGGGCTTGCACGGCATGTCGTGGCCGGCGGACGACTGGCCTATGTCGATGGCGATCTTCGAGCGCGACGGGGACAGGGGCGGTATATTGAACGCCCCTGTTTCTCGCCTGATTTCGATGCCATACGTCGCCGGGCAGCCTTCCGATGATGCTGAGGCATTGTCTGAGAGGCGCAACATTTGCGCTCGCCCTGGCCGCTATACCCTGCGCCTTCGCCCAGACGGTTGGAAGCGAGCCACCCAATGTGGGCGAAGCCGCCCACGCCGCCCGGATTTATCATGATAGCGGGCGCTACGCGCACGACCTGGACACGGTCCTGTCCCAGGCGGATGCGTGGATCACTCAGCGTGCTCCGAACGTGCGGAAGCCCGCCGTCGTGCTGGACATCGACGAAACGTCGATCTCCAACTGGCCGGAGATTCAGGCCGACGACTTCGGTTATGTACCCAACGGACCATGCGAACATCTTCCGAATGGCCCCTGCGGCTGGCTTGCATGGGAGGCGACTCTCCGCGCAGCCGCCATTCCGGGAACGCTAACGCTGGTGCGCAATGCTCAAGCACATGGCGTCGCCGTTTTCTTTGTAACGGCACGGCATGAGTCGGAGCGTTCCGTGACCGAAAACAATCTGCGCGCCGCCGGTTATGCGAACTGGTCGGGCCTCGTCCTGCGACCCGAAGGACAACACACACCGGGCGCGGGAAGCTACAAATCCGGCGCACGCGCCGCCATCGAGGCACAGGGCTATGCGATCGTCGCCAACATTGGCGACCAGCCATCCGACCTCGCGGGCGGCCATGCGGAACGTGGCTTTCTGCTCCCGAATCCATTCTACAGGGTGCCATGACCGACAATATCGAAAGCCTGACGCGACAGGTGGCGCGCGATCTGGACAAGATCGCCTACGCGACCGGCAACTGGTCGCCACCATGCCAACGCGATGGCGAGCCTGTCCTGGATGTCGCGATTATCGGTGCCGGGCAGGGTGGTCTGGCGACGGCTTTCGCCCTGCGGCGTTTCGGCATCCACAATGTGCGGATTTTCGAACGTGCCAGCAACGGTGGTGCGGGACCATGGACGACATTCGCCCGCATGATCACGCTGAGAACACCAAAACACGTCACCGGACCGGATCTCGGCATCCCGTCGTTGACGCCACGCGCCTGGTTCGAGGCGCGATATGGGGAAGTGGCGTGGCAGCATCTGGACAAGATCAGTCGGCATGACTGGCAAGCCTACCTTGACTGGTTTCGTGACACGCTGAACCTTCCGGTCACGCATGAAACCGCCCTGACGGATGTGGCGTGGGACCAAGGCCTCCTGCGGTTGACATTCATGGAAGCGGGCGGCGCCACGCAAATACGATGGGCGCGTAAGCTTGTCCTCGCAACGGGTATCGATGGCGGCGGCATGTGGCATGTGCCGTCTTTCATCCGCGATACCCTGCCTGCGGACCGCTATGCCCACACACATCAGGAGATCGACTTCGCGGCCTTGCACGGCAAACGCATTGGCGTGCTGGGCGGTGGCGCATCGGCTTTCGACAATGCCGCGACGGCGCTGGAGGCCGGGGCCGCGACCGTCGATCTGTGCATCCGTCGCCAGACGCTGCCGCGTATCAATCCCTATCGCTGGATGGAGAATGCCGGATTCCTCGGGCATTTCCATGCGCTACCCGATCTGACCCGCTGGCGTTTCATGCGGCATATCTTCGACCTTAACCAGCCGCCGCCACAGGACACGTTTTGGCGATGCAGCCGTTATGACGGCTTCAGATTTCATGGCGACACACCATGGCTGAACGCAAGCATGCAGGATGATGGCGTGCTCGTCGCAACACCGCATGGCGAGATGGCCTTCGACTTCGTCATCATCGGCACGGGCTTCATCATCGATCTGGCCCGGCGGCCCGAAACGGCAGGTTTTGCGCCGAATGTCGCCCTCTGGCGCGATTGCTTCGCCGCACCTCCCGGCGAGGAAAGCGCTGTTCTCGGCAGCTACCCTTATCTCGGCTCGCACAGCCAGTTCCTGCCACGCGATCCCGATGCGAAGGATGCCGAAATGCTGGCGGCCATCCACAATTTCACATTCTCCGCCACACCCAGCATGGGCCTTTCCGGCGCCTCCATCAGCGGTATGCGTTTCGGGGTCGAGAGACTGGCGCGCGGGTTGGCTTGCGACCTGTTCGTGACGGATGGAGAACGGCATCTCGAGAGCCTCCTGGCCTATGACGCTGAGGAACTGACCAGCCTCACCGCACCGCCAGATTTTGCTGGAGGCCTCGCATGACGGACGCCATCGACGACAGGGAGATTGACATCCTCAGCGCCGGTGTCGGGCTGACGATCGCCCCGGAGCATCGCGCAGGTGTCAGCGCCAATCTGCGGCTTCTTCGCGCCTATAGCGAGTTGATCGACGAATTCCCTCTTCCGGACAGGGAAGAACCGGCGTTCGAGTACCACCCATGACGGCGCCGGAGATCACCGGAGAGATACGCGCACGCCGCGTTTCGGCCGTCGATATCGCCAGACAGGCGATGGCGCGGATCGAGACGGAGGACGGACGATATAACGCAGTGACGCGCGTCCTGCATCAACGGGCGATGGAATGTGCAGCGCGGATCGATCGCCTTCTCGCGGCGGGTCAGGACCCCGGACCACTCGCGGGCGTTCCTTTCGGCGTCAAGGATCTGTTCGATGTGCGCGGTGAGGTCACGACGGCCGGATCGCGCGTTCTTGCCGGATCGTCTTCAGCAACCAAGGATGCGATCCTTGTCTCACGGTTGATCGAGGCTGGCGCCGTTCCGGTCGCGACGACCAATATGGACGAGTTCGCGTATGGATTTGCGACTGACAATGCCCACCACGGCGTCACGCGTAACCCCCACGATCAAGACAGACTGGCGGGCGGCTCATCCGGCGGATCCGCCGCCGGGGTTGCGGCGGGATTTTTTCCTGTTGCACTGGGGTCGGACACCAACGGATCGATCCGCGTTCCCGCCTCGCTATGTGGCGTCTGGGGACTTCGGGCCACGCAGGGTCGTCTGCCGACCGAAGGCAGTTACCCCTTTGTCGCGAGCCTGGATACCGTGGGACCGTTTGCGACATCGTCGGCATATCTGCGGGCCACCTTCGAAGCGTTGAGCCGCGCGACACTTCCCGCCATCAACACGCGTGATTGGCGGATAGCGCGGCTTGGCGGCTGGTTCGCCACCAACATGACGACTGACATGGCCCAGGCCATGGACAGCCTTGCCGGACATCTGGACGCAACCCAGGTCGTCGAATTGCCCGAAGTTGCCCGCGCCAGAGCCGCGGCGTTCGTCATCAGCGCGGCTGAGGGCGGGTCATTGCACCTGCCGCGCCTGCGGGAATTCGCCGATGAATACGATCCGGCCGTGCGTGATCGTCTGCTGGCCGGCGCCCTGCTGCCCGCCCATATCGTCTTCAAGGCACAGCGCCTGCGGAACTGGTTTCGCCGACAGATGCATAAGGCATTCGTCAATGCCGATATTCTGATTGCCCCCGCCGTGCCATGCGTAGCGCCTCGCCTCGACGAGCCCACCATTCGGATTGACGGCAGGGACGTTCCGGCACGTGCCAATCTCGGCATCTACACGCAGCCGCTGACATTGGCGGGTTTCCCGATTTTAACGCTGCCGATGCGCACTTCCGGCCTGCCACTGGGCGCGCAGTTGATCGCCCGTCCCGGACGCGAAGACCAGCTCTTCGCGTTGGCAGCGGAACTGGAAGGATCCGGCATGACTGCTTCCCCGAAAAAGCACGATCATGCTGCATAGCGCGCGCGCGAAGCATGGCATGGTCACAGCGCCCCATCATCTCGCCGCGCAGACCGGCCGCGACATTTTGAAATCCGGCGGTTCGGCCATCGATGCCGCCATCGGCGTGGCCGCCACCTTGGCTGTCGTCTACCCCCATATGACCGGAATCGGCGGGGACGGTTTCTGGCTCATTCGTCGACCGGACGGGCAGGTAACGGCAATCGACGCGTGTGGGCGGGCGGCACGGGCCGCCGAAGTTGAACTGTATCGCGGCAGGGATGCCATACCCTGGCACGGCGGGCTGGCGGCCAATACGGTGGCCGGAACCGTCTCGGGCTGGCAGGCCGCACATCATATCGGCGGGCGACAGCCGATCGCGCGGCTTCTCGACGATGCGATCCATTATGCCGAGGACGGTGTCATCGCAACGGAAAGCCTCGCCGGGCTTGCAGCGCGCCATGCCGGTGATCTTCGGCATATTCCCGGGTTCGCAACGCTTTTCCTGCCTGACGGTGCGCCGATTGCGACGGGCGAAGTTCTCCGCAATACCGCATTGGCGAATACACTGAGGCGGCTTGCGGCGGCCGGGTTATCCGATTTCTACACGGGGTCGCTTGCCGCCGATATCGCGCGCGATCTTCACACCGCCGGCTCTCCGGTCGATGTCAACGATCTTGAGGCGCATACGGCGACGGTCGGCACGCCATTATCCGTGCAACTCGGATGTGGCCGGTTTTACAATACCCGACCGCCAACGCAAGGCGCAGCATCCCTGCTGATTCTGGCACTGGCCGAACGGTGGGGCGTGCGTGGCGCCGATACGACCGAAGACCTGCATAAATGGGTCGAGGCGACCAAACGCGCTTTTCTCTATCGGGACGCGACGATTGCTGATCCGGCAATCATGATGTCCGACCCGCAGGACCTGCTTCAGGATCCGTCGGCGCTGGATACCATGGCGGCGGCATTCGATCCTGATCGGGCGACGCCCTGGCCCCGCCCGTCCCATGGTGGCGACACGACATGGTTCGGTGTCGTCGATGCCCAGGGCTGGGCGGTCAGCGCGATACAAAGCCTGTATTTCGAATTCGGCTCGGGCGTCACGCTGCCGAACACTGGCATCGTCTGGCAGAATCGCGGCGCGAGTTTCGACCTGAGCAACCACGGTCTTCGTCGTCTCGCACCGGGCCGCAAGCCGTTTCATACCCTGAATCCCGCTCTGGCCGAATTGCGTGACGGCAGCATCATGACCTACGGCACGATGGGCGGGGAGGGACAACCGCAAACCCAGGCGGCAATCGTCGCGCGTGCGGTGATTGCCGGCATGAGCCTGCAACACGCCATCACGGCGCCGAGATGGTTATTGGGGCGCACATGGGGCGAAGCCACCACGACGTTGAAACTGGAGGACCGCTTCCCCGGCGATATCGTCGATGCACTCCGAACGATGGGGCACGATGTCGAGATTCTTCCGGCCTTTGCGGATGCCATGGGGCATGCCGGTGCAATCCGGCGTTATGGCGACGGCACGCTGGAAGGCGCATGCGATCCGCGTAGCGATGGCACGGTGGCGGCGTGGTGAATGAGGTGAACATGACACAATCCTACCCACGGGACCTGATCGGCTACGGTGCGCACCCTCCCGATCCATGCTGGCCGAATGCCGCACGCATCGCCGTTCAGTTCGTGCTGAATTACGAGGAAGGCGCGGAAAACAGCGTTCTACATGGCGATGCGGGATCGGAAGCATTCCTTTCCGAGATGATTGGCGCGCGCGCCATATCGGGCAGCCGCGGCATGCAGATGGAAAGTCTGTATGAATATGGTTCACGGGTGGGTTTCTGGCGGCTGCATCGCCTGTTTACGGCAGCGGGCCTGCCCGTGACGGTCTTCGGCGTCGCGCTGGCATTGGCGCGCAACCCGGATGCCGTCATGGCCATGCGCAAGGCGGATTGGGAAATCGCCAGCCATGGACTGCGCTGGATCGATTATCAGGATATCCCCGTCGACGTCGAACGCGCGCACATCCTTGAGGCGATCGCCCTGCATACGTCCGTCGTCGGCGAGCGACCGCTCGGCTGGTATCAGGGGCGGACGAGTCCGAATACCGCGCGCCTTGTCGCCGAGGAGGGCGGATTTGTTTACGACGCCGATTCCTATGCCGACGAACTGCCTTATTATGATCGAACCCATGGCCGCAATCAGCTGATCGTGCCGTATACGCTTGATGCAAACGACATGAAGTTCGCTGCCCTGAACGGTTTCACCGAAGGCGAGCAGTTCTTCCGTTATCTCCGCGATACATTCGATCTGCTGTATGCAGAAGGCGAGACAGCGCCCCGCATGATGTCGATCGGCCTGCATTGTCGTCTTGCCGGAAAGCCGGCGCGTACCTTGGCACTGCAGAAGTTCATCGAGCACATCGCACGCCACGATCGCGTCTGGGTGGCACGACGGCTGGACATCGCCCAACACTGGCTGAGGACCCACCCTGCATGATCGAGGGAATTTCGTCCGCCGATTTCGTCTCGCGGTTCGGCGACATCTACGAGAACTCGCCATGGATCGTGGAGGCGGCCTATGCGCAGGGACCTTTTGCCGACCCGGCGATATTCCTGGCGACATGTGCGGATATCGTACGTGGGGCCGATATCGCTCGCCGCCGGGCACTGGTGCGTGCTCATCCGGAACTGGCGCGCAAGTTCGGCGTCGATCCCACGCTTGGCGAACTATCCGCCGCCGAGCAGGCCGGTGCCGGCCTGGATCGCCTGACGCCGGATGAGTTCACACGCTTCAGGGCCGCAAACGACGCCTACCGCCAGCGTTTCGACATGCCTTTCGTGATCTGCGTGCGGGAAGCCAGCAAAGCCGTCATTCTCGCCGAGTTACAAAGAAGGCTGGCGAACGCGGACGATGTAGAGCTTGAGGAGGCGCTGACGCAGATCGATCGTATTGCAGCCCTGCGGTTACAGGATAAGCTTCGGCCATGACAACACTTTCGACCCACGTGCTGGATACCGCCCTTGGCAGACCGGCGTCAGGCGTGAGCTTTACGTTGCAGGAAGGTGACGTGTTGCGCTTCGAAGGCATCACGAACGAAGACGGCCGTTGTCCTGCGCTGAAGGACCTCGTCCTGACGGCCGGCCGATACCGGCTTGTCTTCTGCGTCGCTGCCTATTTCGCAGAGCAGGGTATGGTGTTGGCCGATCCGCCGTTTCTGGAGACCGTTCCCATTTTCTTCGGCATCGGAGATGAGGGGCATTATCACGTGCCACTTCTGCTCTCGCCCTATGGTTACTCGACCTATCGCGGCAGCTGACAAGAGATGAAACATTTAGGGGTTCTGGCGTTAGGTCTTCAAACCGACGACAAAGGACCGCGACGATGACCACAGACCCTGGCAACACCTTCCTGACGGACGTGGCAATGCTGCGCGAGCGCGCCAGGAAATCCCTCGACGATGGTGCCGTAACGCCTACCTATCAGGGCGATGTCCAAAAGACGATCGATCTCCTGCAAAGCGTCGTGGCGACGGAACTCGTCTGCGTACTGCGCTACACGATGCACTCAATCTCCGTCGAAGGCTTGGCAAGCGAAAGCGTGGGCGCCGAATTCGCCCAACATGCGAAGGAAGAGCGTCAGCATATGCTTGCCGCCGCCGAGCGCATCGATCAATTGGGTGGTATTCCGAACTTCAATCCTGAAGGCCTGGCCTCGCGTTCGGCGACAGAATACGGCAACGGCGGCAATCTTGTCGAAATGGTCAAGCAGAACCTGATCGCCGAACGTGTCGTGATCGAACACTATCAGGAGTTGATCCGCTATTTCGGCGACCATGATCCCACCACGCGGATCATGCTGGAAGGCTTCCTGGCGGAAGAGGAAGACCACGCGACGGACATGCACGATCTTCTGGTCGCGCACGAAGGCAAGCCATTCCTTTCCTGAGCACATGACCTTGCCAGAGAACATCTGAAGCCACGGCCCCCGATGAGCATACCGCTCCGGGGGCCTTTTTTAGCGGTGGCCGGATGTCGCCACGACAGGCAGCGCGGCGGCTCAGTATGATTTGAGCAGCCGATCGAGATAATCGAGTTCGCTGCGCGGGCGCGTCCGATCGGCATCCCGGCGGCGTAGTTCGCGTTCGATTTCCCGCGCCCGCGCACGCTGGTCGGCCTCCGGTATGTGGCCGTCCGTGTCCATGCCCTGATTACCCTTGCCCAGCTTACGCCCCAGCGGATCGCGATCGCCATGACGGTCCGCATCCGCGCCGTCCGAGTCACTATCGTCGCCCTGGCCTTGTCCCGCTTTTCCACCGCCCTGTCGATCAGCGGCGGAGCTGAAGCCGGGCAACAGTGCAATCGGGCCGCCGCCCTTCGACTGCGCCTTCTGTGCGTCGCTCATCTGTTTGCCGGCTTCCGCAAGGTCCTTGAGCGCCTGCTGTTCGGCCTGTTGCGCCGCGTCATCCTGCCCATGCGCCAAGGCATGTCGGGCGGCGGCCATGTCCTTATCGGCCTTCTTCAAGCCGTCGAGAGGTTTGCCGGATGTCTGCTTCACCGCATCGTTCAGGATCGTATCCACGCGACGCAACGCACTTTGCACGGCATGATCCTTGCGCCGCTCCTCGTCGTGGGTGGCCTCGACAGCCGGGTCGGCAGGCGGTGGTGCCGTATCCGTCCTCGTCTCCAGCGCTTCCGATGGCGGTTGTTGCAGGCCAAGCCGGCGAAGCAATTCCGGCGTGGACATCGTCGCGAGATCCTGATTGTCGCTCCCGCCCGGACTGTCCTCATCCTGATCGGTCGAATTCGCGCGACGCTGGGCACTCAGCCGGGACTGGGTATGATCGAGCAATGCCGCCTGCCGCTTGACCAGATCGTGAAGTTCGTGGCGCTGGGCCTGCGCCTCGGCCTGCGCACGCATCTGTTGCGCCATGTTCGCCAGATCCTGCGGCGTGGCATTGCGCATCCGGCTGGTCATCTCTTCCAATTGCTGGAGCCGACGCATCGCATCGTCGCCGTGACCATTCGTCGCGTCCGATTGCAGCCGTCGCATGAGCCGCGCGAAAGCATCATCGGCATCCCCCTGATCCTGGCTTGTTTCCGGCAACATCGTGCCGTTCTGCATGGCCTGACGCATCAAGGCCTGCATCCTGCGATCAATCGCCTGCCGCAGGGTCTTCATGCGCTGGGCCAGCTCTTCCTGCTCCGCGGTCACCTGTCCGGCATGACCCAGCTTCTTCATATGCGCGATCTGCGTCTGTACGGCCGCCTGTGCCGCCCGGATATCGAGATTGGCCAAAGCCGTTTCGCGATCCGTTTCGCGCAGATCCTCCAGATAGAGCGCTACCGCCCAGGTAAGACCGATCACCTGCTCCCTGGCGTCTGCGTCATCCGGGTCGGTCAATTGGCTGGCGGCCAGATCAAGCGAAAGGATTACGCCTGTCTCGCGAAGGGGCAGGACCTCGGTCAGTGCGCGCAGATCGTCGGCTGCCGCCACGCGCGTCTGTTCACCCAGCGCAAGGCGATGCCGTGTCGCGATGATCGCCTTCGCGACCGGGTCATGGAAACTGCGCGCCGGCAACCGGAAAGTCACGGGCTTGCTTCGCGCGTGCAGGCCGCTGACGCTGGTGGCATATAGCGTGGCATCCACCTGTTCGCCCGCCCATGGATCCGCGGACAGGTCCTGCTCCGAAACACCATGGGCGTCTTTCGGCGCGCCATTCAGCGGAACAGGCACCTTGAGCACGCGTGGATTGCTTCGACCGTGCAGTCTCATTTCAGCCTGCAACGACTGAACCCCATAAGCCTGGGCGACTTTCCAGGGCAGTTTCAGCCGCCAGGTGTCCTGAACGACCTGCGGCTTGCCGTCCCATGCCACATCCGGCGCCAGATCAGGTCGCACCTGCATCTGCCATTGTGCAATCGTCCGCCAGCGAGACTTCAGACGCAGGGTGCCACTGCCATCCAGCGATGCATGCAGTGCCCAGCTTCGGCGATCCAGCGCCCGATCATCACGCGCGCTCGTCGTCGCACCCGAAAGATAGGGATGTGACATTGTCCCGGTCAAGATGGCCGTCAGCCGCGCGCCTTGTGGAACGGATGCGGTGCCATCACGCTCGCCAAGGAATTGAGGTGCGCCAGGCGCATAGGAAGGTAAGTCGATCCACGCCTGGATACGAGGCAGAGGAACGTCCGCGTCGTCCATCCCCGGTACGAAAGCCGCCAGAATGCGAGAGGGGGCCGACGTACCGGCCAAAACAAGCGCCGTTAGCAGGGCCGCCAGAAGAAAGGCCGCGCCGCCACGATCCCATGGCGTCAGGCGCGGTTTCGGCCAGCCAGCCCGCAACACCCCGATCCCACGCATGACGCGTTCGATGTGGAGGTGCCACAGGGCCGGTTCGCCAGTTGTCGCCGGATGGTCCTGCAATGCCAGCAACGGTTGAAACGGCAGACGAGAGGCACGTTCAATCTGCCGATCCATCTCGGCCACTGTCGGATCGACGATCCGACGCCAGCCACGTATCGTCATGATGACGACCGTGCTGACGAAACACACCAGAAGAATGACCCGCGCCCAGTCCGGCAGGCTCTGCGGCACGCGCAGCAATCCAGCCAGTATATACAGACCGGTTGCCGCTACGACGCCGTGTAGTTGCGGCCAGGCGCGCTCCATCCACAGGACGCGCCGTGCATGACGCCGCACGCGAGAAAGACGGCGAACAAGGAAGGGCCGATCGTGCAGGGTCGCGCTCATGCTGCCTCGCTGCTCACGCTGTTTCGCGATCCAGCCATTCGGGGATCGTCTCGCCAGCCCACAATGCCTCAATGGGCTGACGCGCCTTGATCGTCTGCCATTGTCCATGTTCGACCATGGCCTGCGCCGCGAGAGGGCGAGCATTGTAGGTCGAACTCATGACGGCACCATAGGCACCGGTATCGAGAATGGCGACGACATCGCCACGCTGCAAGGGCGGGAGGGGCCGCGCGGTCGCCATGATGTCGCTGCTTTCACAGACGGGGCCGACAACTGTCTGCGGTATCAGATCTTCCTGCGCCCGTTCGGGCGACAACGGCACGATGCCATGCCACGAATCATAGAGGGCGGGGCGGGCAAGGTCGTTCATGGCCGCATCGAGCACGATGAAATCGGGCACGTCATCCGGCTGCTTCTTCACGTCGATGACCGACGCCAGCAGCACGCCGGCCGGGGCGGCAATCCAGCGCCCCGGTTCGATAGCCAATGCGACATCCAGATCTCCCAGCGTCTCCTGAATGGCGCCCGCCAGAGCGCTGGGCGGGGGGGCCAGTTCGTCGCGATACCGGATGCCGAGACCGCCGCCACAATCGACGATATCGACATGCAGCCCATCGGCACGAAGCGCCCGCACCATATCCGCCACGCGCCCGTAGGCTGCCCTGAACGGCGCGGGGGACAGGATCTGGCTGCCGATATGCACGGCCAGCCCGACGGGGATGACATTCGGCAGGTCGGAAGCCTGCCTGTAGAGCGCGGGCGCTTCATGCCAGGCGATGCCGAATTTGTCTCCGGCACGACCGGTGCTGATCTTGTCGTGCGTGCCGGCCTCCACGTCCGGATTTACACGCAGGGCGACCCGTGCCGTCGCGCCGAGCGTGCCAGCCAGCGCGGAAAGACGGACCAGTTCCTCCGCACTCTCGACATTGATCTGCCCGACCCCCTGGACCAGCGCGAATTTCAGTTCAGCGTCCGTCTTGCCGACGCCGGAGAAAACGATCCGATCCGGCCTGATGCCCACCGTCAACGCCCGATGAAGCTCACCACCACTTACGACATCTGCACCGCACCCTTCAGCACGAAGGACGCTGAGTGTTGCCAGATGGTCGTTCGCCTTCATCGCGTAATGAAACCCGACATCCAGCCCCGCTGCCTCGAAGGCCGAGCGGAGATTACGGACGCGCCGACGAAGGGTCCCGGCGCCTGTCACCCAGCAAGGCGTTCCCAGATCTCTGGCAAGAATCTGCAAAGGCACATCTTCGAACAAGAGGCCGGAATGGACGTCCATGCGCAGTGAAGGACGGGATGCAAGAAGATGCAGGGGATCGGGATCGGGGCGCGTCATGATCGACAGACTATCGACCAACGCGCCGCCTTCCAAGCGGGGAGGAAAAGAGTGTAGTTCTTGCAATATGAGCGATGATCTGACGCAAGCCGCCGTGGCGGTCCGCAAGAAAGCCTATGCACCTTATTCCAGATTTCTGGTCGGTGCGGCCATACGAAGCGATATTGGCCTGCATGCGGGCTGCAACGTTGAAAACGCCGCATTTCCCCAAGGTAGCTGCGCCGAAGCCGGCGCCATTTCGGTGATGATCGCAGCCGGCGGCAAGCGCATCCAGGAAGTCGTGATCGCTGGCGGTGGGGAGGCGCCATGCACGCCATGCGGTGGATGCCGTCAGCGCCTGCGCGAATTTGCATCGCCTGACCTGGTAATCAGGATTGTCGGGGCGGAAGGAGAACCTCGCCTCGTGCGCACCCTTGCGGAACTGCTGCCCGATTCATTCGGCCCGGACCATCTTGTGTGAGATTTGCAGCCGCGGCGCTTCTGGCTCTGCTGGCAGTTCAGGACGCCACGGCTCAGGCGCTCCCCGGCATCGATGGCAATGCAAGACGCCCCATACCACTAAATGATCCGCCATGGCGGATTCTGGGACGTGTTCAGACGGATCTGGGCGCCCGCTGTACAGGCTTCCTTGTTGCGCCGCGTGTGGTCGAAACGGCTGCACATTGCCTTTTCATTCGAAAGACCGGTCATTTCACGCCACCCGGTCATGTCCATTTCCTGCTCGGCTATCGCGCAGGGACATATCGGGCGCATGCCCATGTGCAGCGCCTAGTCATTCCAGCCGGCTATAACCCGATCGCTCCCACAACCACGCCACTCGACGATCACGCGCTTCTCGTTCTCGATCGATCCTTGATATCCGAGAGCCAGTTATTGCCTTTCGTGAAACCTGCCGTTGGAATGCGCGCCGCCCTGGCCGGATATCAACAGGACCGCGCGGAGATTGCCGTCGGTGACACGGACTGCGCCATCGTGCGCATCACGGGCAAACTTGTCGCCCATAATTGCAGCGGCACCTTCGGCGTCAGCGGCGCGCCCCTGATCGTCCGGGCCTCGCAAGGCTGGGCCATTGCCGGCGTGACGACGCTGGCACATGCCGGATATGGCGGATACGCCATTGCTCAATAGGCAATTGTATTTTTGCAACGCCGCGTTTCGGTCATGCAGTAATTTTTGAACAAAAGCGGCATTTCGTCGTTTCAGATGGTGGAATCCTCCCGACGCATGTCGTCGACCTTCGGAAGGCACATTATGGCGATGCGCACGATGTTTTCTGACCACTCGACGACTCCGCCGGTCGTCCTCGTGGTGGAAGACCAGGCCCTGTTGAGACTCGTTGCCGTCGATATGATCGAGGAGGCGGGCTTCACGGCGCTCGAAGCCGCGGACGCCATGAGTGCCCTCAACATGCTCAGGATGCGTCAGGATATCGCTTTCGTCTTTTCCGATGTGGACATGCCCGGCGCCATGAACGGCATTGACCTCATTCGCTACATTCGCGCCCTGAACTCATCGATCAAGATCATCGTGACCTCAGGCACTTTTCACGCTGACAAGCTGGAATTGCCATCTGAAGGTATTTTCCTGCCCAAACCATATCTTCTCGATGACGTCAGCGCGGCGCTACAGCGCTTCACCCATTAAAGAGACTCCCATGGAAAAAAATCTTGTCATTGTCACCGGCGGCGCGCGCGGGATCGGTCGCGCGATTGCTGAAAAACTCGTGCAGGAGGGCTATGCGGTTGCGATCACCTATACGAGTTCATCGACACGAGCTGATGAGGTCGTATCGCGTCTGCAAGGCGAGGGCGGGCGTATCCGGGCCTTTCAGGCCGACGTGACGAACCCCGCGCAGATTGCCAAACTCTTTGATGATGCGATATCGGCATTAGGGCCGCTGCATGGACTGGTTAATAATGCCGGCATCACCGGCACACAGGCTCCGATCGCCGACCAGACGCCAGAAGACCTCAACAAGCTGATCGCGACAAACATTACGGGCAGCCTGATTGCCGCAGGCGAGGCCGCACGGCGATTGTCAACAGAAGCTGGCGCCCTTGGGGGCGTCATCATCAATATCTCATCGGTCGCCGCGCGGTTGGGTGGGCTATCGGGACTCGTTGCGTATGCCACGACGAAAGGCGCGATCGAGACTTTCACTAAGGGCTTCGCCAATGAAGTGGCGCGTAATGGCATACGCGTCAACGCCGTGGCGCCTGGGCTGACCGATACGGAGATGGTCCCTGCGGAAGCGGCTCAGGCCGCTGAAAAATATGTGCCGATGGGACGTATGGGAGAACCGAGCGAGATCGCAGAGGCTGTCGCCTTCCTGCTGTCGGACAAGGCCTCTTATATCACCGGCACCACTTTGACGGTTTCCGGCGGTCGATAAGCGAGAGTATGGCGCACCCGAAAGGACTCGAACCTCTAACCCCCAGATTCGTAGTCTGGTGCTCTATCCAATTGAGCTACGGGTGCCATGCGACCAGTATGACTGATCTATATCGCGGCTTGAAAAGCCTTGGCGCACCCGAAAGGACTCGAACCTCTAACCCCCAGATTCGTAGTCTGGTGCTCTATCCAATTGAGCTACGGGTGCGTCGTGGAGCGGGTTCTTAAAGGCTCCGCTCCGACCCTGCAAGAGGGAAACATCAAAATTTCCGAAGGTTATGATTTCGGTCGTGTCAGAGTGACGTGAGCCCGGCAGGACGGCGTGCCGAAAGTCCCGCCGATCGCCTGACCGACCGGATATCCGTTGAACACCATCGCCTGTGGCCTGCGGTTGGCGTCGGTCGTCTGGAGTTGCGCGTGGAAGTGGAGGTTGTCCGGGCCACGCACGCCCTTCAGAACAAGGGATCCATCGGCAGGCGTGAAGCTGATGGTGTGCGTGGCAATCTGTAGCGTCGAGTTTCGCTCGGTCGGGCATGTGCCCTGATCCGTTACCAACGCGCCGGTCCATATACCGACAGGGTCGATATTGGGGGTGTTCGATGTGCTGCATGCCGCAAGCAGGGACAGACTCGCCATACCGGGAAGCAGGACGAGACGGCAGGTCCGACGGACAAAAGCGGTCATGATGTGTTTTTTCTCGAAAAGCATGAGTGAATATAGTGCCCGATCCGCGTGCAAGATGGATGACGCTGCCGTGCGAACCCCTTATAGGATGGCCACGATTGTGACGCACGCTTGGTTTAGGACGATTTGAAACATGGCCGCATCGGAAAACGCCGCTCAACTTGAACACCTCCTGCACGAAGACCGCATCCTGATTCTGGACTTCGGCAGTCAGGTAACCCAGCTGATCGCACGCCGCGTTCGCGAAAGTGGTATTTATTGCGAAATCTGGCCGTTCACAGCCGAGCCTGCCCGAATTGTGGCGTTCAACCCACGGGGCGTCATTCTTTCCGGTAGTCCGGCCAGCGTCCATGATGCCAATGCACCCCGTATTCCG
This sequence comes from Neoasaia chiangmaiensis, assembly GCF_002005465.1. Lineage (NCBI taxonomy): Bacteria > Pseudomonadati > Pseudomonadota > Alphaproteobacteria > Acetobacterales > Acetobacteraceae > Neoasaia > Neoasaia chiangmaiensis. Next base: position 503,855 of record NZ_CP014691.1, read on the forward strand.
GATGTCATCTTCGAACTCAATGTGCCGGTGCTCGGCATCTGCTATGGGCAGCAGGCCATGTGCATGCAACTTGGCGGTGCCGTCGAAACGCATGAACACCGCGAATTCGGGCGTGCACATATCGATATCGCAGAAGATTGCGCGCTGTTTCGCGGCACATGGTCTCGTGGCCATCGCGAACAGGTCTGGATGAGCCATGGCGACCGCGTGACGAAACTTCCGCCGGGCTTCCGCGCGGTCGCCTATTCGGAAGGCGCGCCGTTCGCCATCATCGCTGACGAGGGACGGCGTCTGTATGGCGTGCAGTTCCACCCGGAGGTCGTGCACACGCCGCATGGCGCAGCACTTCTGCGCAATTTTACGCATGATGTCGTCGGGTGCCAGGGCACCTGGACCATGGCCGGCTTCCGCGAACTCGAAATCGAACGAATCCGCAAGCAGGTTGGAGAAGGGCGCGTCATATGCGGCCTGTCCGGCGGTGTTGACTCCTCGGTCGCCGCCAAGCTGATCCATGATGCCATCGGCGACCAGCTGACCTGCATCTTCGTTGACCCGGGCATTCTGCGCGCCGGCGAAGCGGATGAGGTCGTCAAGACCTTTCGTGGACGCTTCAACATCCGCCTCGTTCACCGCGACGCGTCCGACCTTTTCCTGTCATCGCTGGCGGGCATCACTGACCCGGAAACCAAGCGCAAGACGATCGGGCGCCTGTTCGTGGAGGTCTTCGAGGAAGAGGCAGCAAAGCTTGGCGGCGCACAGTTTCTGGCGCAGGGCACCCTTTATCCCGATGTCATCGAATCGGTCAGCTTCACGGGTGGCCCCTCGGTAACGATCAAGTCGCACCACAATGTAGGGGGCTTGCCGGAGCGCATGAACATGCAGCTCGTGGAGCCATTGCGTGAGCTTTTCAAGGATGAGGTGCGTGCGCTGGGGCGCGAACTCGGTATTCCGGAAGCCATTGTCGGCCGGCATCCTTTCCCCGGTCCGGGACTGGCCATTCGTATTCCGGGTGCGATTGATCGGGAGAAGCTGGACCTCCTGCGCAAGGTGGATGCCATCTATCTGGAGGAAATCCGCAACGCCGGGCTCTACGATGCGATCTGGCAGGCTTTCGCCGTGCTGCTCCCCGTGCGCACCGTTGGCGTCATGGGCGACGGACGGACCTACGATCAGGCCTGTGCGCTGCGCGCCGTCACGAGCACGGACGGCATGACCGCCGAAGTCTATCCCTTCGACTTCGGCTTCCTGAATCGCGTTGCGGGTCGCATCGTGAACGAAGTCCGGGGCATCAACCGTGTGACGTATGACATCACGTCCAAACCCCCAGGAACGATCGAGTGGGAGTGATCTAAGGTCGTTTCAGACTATCTCGCGCAGTACCAAAAATCGCCTGAACCTTCTGACTAACAAGGACTTTTCTTCCTACCCCGTATCACTGCATGTCACCCCAGCCCGGCCACTTTGTTGGTAGCGATGTTGGTATGGCGCAGAATGGTCAAGAAACGGGCTTTCGCTACCAACACCCCCTTTGTTGGTATCCGTTTGCCCCCCGACCGGATGCGGATTTATGGGCGATCTCACTGATAAAGAACTGAAAAACCTCAAGCCAAAGGCCAAGCTCTACAAGGTGACGGACCGCGACGGGATGCACGCCGCTGTCACGCCGAGCGGGGTCATTTCATTCCGGTATCAGTACCGAGTAAACGGGCGGCAGGAGATCTTGACCATCGGCCGCTACAGCGCCGAGGCGGCGCGCACGCTGACACGGGCGCCCGACGCACTGGAATACGGAATGGATGTGTCGCTTGCGGAGGCGAGGACGCTTTTGGGGCGCGCCAGGCGCCAGGTCGAGCGGGGTGAGTCGCCGTCGAAAGCCAAGGTGGAGAAGCGCACTGCGTCAGCCGAAGCGTTCACCTTCGGCGGTTGGGCGGAAGCGTATTTCAAGCACAAGGCCGATCCCAAGTCGGGAGCAGAAAGACTGGCCGACAGCACGCTAGCGATGCGCCGCTCTGTCTATGATCGCGCCATCGCGGCAAACTTGTCGAAGCTCAAGCTGGGGGAGGTGACGCCACAGCGTCTCAAGCGTCTCTGCGACGAGGTCAAAGAGAAACGCGGGCCGGCCGTCACCACATCGAGTCCCTCGCTGACGATATCAACCACCCGATCGTCAAGCTCCGCCACGCAGCGCGCATCCTCGGCATCCTGGGGCCCGAGCGCGCTGCAGCGGCGCAGCTCGGCCGTGAGGTCATCGGAAGCGGGCGGGGCAACGGTCGGGGCGATCTCAGCGGCCGGCGTGGAGGGACGCCGGTTGATCGCGAAGAGGGTCGCGATGAAGGCTGCGGTCCGGGCGCCCGGCGTAACTTTTGAATGCGATTAGATCGTGAGCGCGACGTTGGCGGGCGCGGCGCGCCGGACGAACATATAGGCGGCGGCCTCGAGGTGGAGAAAGTACCGTAGCCGGACGATCAGCAGCGCTGAGAAATCGATGTCCCGCTCGCCGTTGACCAGGCTCTGCATCGAGATGACGTCCTCGTGGCTCGGCCGGACCGGAAAGCTGGGGTGGGAATGCCACTCGCCCAGATAGTTGAAGCGTTTGAAATCGGAGCCGGTCTTTCGAAAGAAGATGTCGAGCGCTTGCGCATGATGGTCGGGACTGCGGACGAAATGCGCAGCCGTCCCGGTCGTTTCGTCGACCGAGAAGTCGACGATGCGGAAATGATCGGGTGCGACTTGCTCTCCCATGAGGATGCCGCCGATCTCAAGCGAACATCCTTCCCGACTCGCGCCGACGCGCATTATTGGGCGACCGAAGGGGACCTGCTGATAACGAGGAGCAACACCCCCGAACTTGTCGGTCATGCTGCCATCCACTCCGGCAGTCCCGTCCACTGCATCTACCCCGACCTGATGATGAAGCTGAGGCTCGATAAGAGCCGCACCGACACTCGGTTCGTCTGGTATTGGCTTCAATCAACAGTGGTTCGCGACCACATCAAACGGTTCGCCAAGGGCACAAGCCCGACAATGAAAAAGATTTCGCAGTCCATCGTCGGGGCCATTCCGTTCCCTGTACATCTCTCCATTGACCAACAAACAGATATCGTCGCAAAGCTCCGCACCTTCCAAGAAAAGCTCGACGCAGTGCGCGTGCTTCAAATCGAAACCGCCACCGAGTTGGACGCCATGCTTCCCGCCATTCTCGACAAAGCGTTCAGGGGGGAGTTGTCATGACCTTTTTCGCCATCAGAGGAAGCCGACAGCTAACGTCCGAGGAATTCCTGGCCCATCTCGCGCTTGCGATCAGGCTGGAAAACGTCGGCGTCCTGCTTGGTGCCGGAGCCTCCAAAGGCGTCGGCGGCATGGTGATGGCGGACGTATGGGCGCTCCTCACGAGCGAATACGACGAACAAGTCCAGTTCCTTCGGGACAACAAGTTTCTTCCGGACGGCGAGCAGGGCAACGTTGAACTCTTGCTGGACCGGCTGGAAATCGCCTGTCTGGACGGCGAACGAATCGGCGCTGACCTGACCAAGCTGAAGGCGGCGCGGCACGCCCTGCGCAAGGTTGTGCTGCGAGCCGCCATTCTTGACGAAAAGCTATGGTCCGAACCGGATCAGGCGATCCTGAATCCCAAGCTGTCGGACCACATCAGACTTGTGTCGCGTCTTGCCGGCAACCGGCAGCCCGGTCAGGCCGCGCCGTGGGCATTCACGACCAACTACGACCTTGCGCTGGAATGGTCGGCCGAGGCGCTGGGCCTTCATTGCGTCAACGGCTTTTCAGGAACGCATGACCGCGCTTTCCGGCCGAGCAGTTTCGACCTTGGTCTTCGCAACGTGCAGGCGCGCGGCGAGGCGCGCTTCGGCACATACAACCTCTACCTTGGCAAGCTTCACGGCTCGATTTCATGGACCGCGAGCATGTCAGGCAGCGTGTGCGAATTACCCAGCGCTAGCGTGAAGCCGCTGGTGGATCAGTTCATCGCGTCCGATCAGCCAGACAACTGGCCGGGTTTCATGATCTTCCCCGGCGCGTCGAAATTCGTTCAGACCACTGCGTTCGTATATGGCGAGGTCATTCGCCGCTTTACCGAATTTCTCTCCCGTCCGAACGCCTGCCTTATCGTCAATGGCTACGGATTTACCGACGACCACATCAATCGGCTTATCGTTTCGGCGCTACAGAACCCGACCCTGCAACTCATCATCTACCTTCCCGAGATTGACCGTTTGGGCATCTACGACACGCTCGCCGCGACCGGCGAGGCGATTAAGCGTCTGAGAACGTAGTTATCATCGCCGTCGAGCAAGGTCGGGAGAGAAGGTCGAGGAAGGTGCCTTCTCTCGAATCTCAGACCTCTTTTTGCCGTGCTTTCTTCCCACGCTCCTTTATGATGTTGAAAGCGCTATGGCGGGATGATCGCTGTAGAGGATCCGGGAATTGAGCGTCCTTACCCTGATGGTATCGCAGTTGGTACGGACTTGGAGCCTGAGCGCAAAAGCCCAACACTTACAATGCGAACTCAAGCCCATTGACCATCGAGTGGGAATGATTCCGCGTATTGGCGATCATTGACGACCAGGGAAATTGTATGGTGGCCGATCGCCTGACGATATTTGGTATCAGAAACTGCGACAGCGTGAAAAAAGCGCGTCAGTGGCTCCTGTCGTGCAACGTTCCTTATGAGTTCCACGACTTCAGGACACAGGGATTACCTCCGGCCAGCCTTGACGCCTGGATCGCCGCCGTTGGCTGGAAGGAACTGTTGAACCGCAGGGGAACGACCTTCCGTCAACTTCCCGATGCCCAGAAATCTCATCTCGACACCCAAAGTGCGCGTGGTTTGATGCTGTCGTATCCAACCTTGATCAAACGCCCCGTTCTGTGCGGATCGTTCGGCATACGCGTCGGTTTCGATCCAGATCTCTATGAAGGGCTGTTCGCAGCTTGTGGTGACTGATTGCTCAACTGGGCCAGGATTTCCTGATGCAGCATGGCGGGCGTGAGATCGGCCTGCCGCGGTGACGTTGCCTGACAGCGTCCATCGACGAACCGTAGCATGACATAAGGTGTCGCGCGGCCCGATTTGTGATGCACGACATTGGGGATGGACGGCCGATGATCTCCGTAGAAGACGAGCAGCGCATCGGCACGCATATTTCCAAGATCTGTAATCAGATTGTGCAACATGCGATCGCTATTGGCGAGGTGCGCTCGATAGGCATCCGCCGCGCTGGCCATGCCCATCCGGTTGCTCTTCCAGGGGCCGTGATTTTCCATGGAGACACCGTATATCAGCGTCGGCTTTGTGGCGTCGTGAGCAAGACCGGCGATTGACGCACCAAAAGGAATATCGCCGATATAAGGGCCGACAGCCGCGTCTGGCGCGAAGCGGTCGTCGCCGACAATTTGATTGAAGCCCCAGTTCGGGACGATCCGATGGCGCGAATAGAACCGCATGTCGTGCGGATGAATGAAGACGCGATCAGGATAGCTGGCGGCCAGACGGTTCGGCAGCGCGAAAGATGTTTCCTGATCCGACGTAAGGAAAGGATCGTAGCGACGGAAACCCAGCGCACTGTCGTCGCGCCCGCACATGACACCATACTCGGTTCGCATCGTATATGCACCGAAACCGCTCGGCAGAAGGTTGCCGTGCAGGATCGCTTTATGACGGGCAAGCGCCAGCCCGGGCATCTCCATCGTATCGTTAAACAACTGCCGAGGATCGGCGAACGACTCACATTGAATCACGATGAGGAGCGGGGGCGCATCGACAGCTTTCAACGGGGAAATGGGGAGCGGTGGCCGCTCCCGGCGCCACCGGACACTGTACATAACGAGCGTGGACAGCAAGCCAAAGCGACGGACGTCCGGACCGAGATCGGGACTTTTCATGATTGTCGCACGACGAGCGACCATGAATGAAAGAACACCGAGGACGAACGCCACCAGGACGCCGTCAAGACGGCTATCGGAATCGCCTGAGCGAGCAATTCGGACCATGACAAGCAGTAGGCCCATGAAGACGATGGGCAGGGCCACTCTCAACGCGACGGGAATCGCATGCAGATAGAATTTCGGTGCGCGCAGAAACGAAATGAACACGATCAGGTCAGAGAAGACCAATGGCTCGCCAAGGATTTCGTATTTGATGTTTGAGCCAACGACCGTGCTCAAAAGGAGCAGCATGGCGATGATCGCGCTGAGCCAGAAGGAGCCAAGAAGTGCTACAAGTCCAGCCATGACGATGGCAACGGGCAGAAGGCGCAACACGATGCCGCGCATCGTCCGCAAGCCACGAGGATGAGCGAACCCGTCAATGATCTCCGCGATAACGATGAGGAGCAACCCCCAGCCGACGAAACTCCACATAGGCGACAACAAAACCCCTTTCGTCGAAATATCCACGGCAATCGTGCCCGTGCCTTAGAATTGCAATAAAGCGCGTGATAGTCGGCATGATGGGTATCGGCACCTGAACGGTTTGGCTATGACGAAAACGCGATGATTTCACGAGATTCTTTTCCCGGCGCATCAACCGATGCCGCGAATACCGTGCAGGCCGCATGGCTTAGTCCTCCACCGTTTCGCGGCGCTGTTCGTCTTGCAGAGCCATGTGAGATTTCGCCGACGCTGCCGCCCCGATCGGGATGGGAGGCTTTGTTTGCCCATATTCGCCGCGAACGCGTAGGCGGCGCTTTCTGGGCGGCGCCACCGGAATGCCGGACGGCCCGGCACATCGTATCGTTTCCTCAATCCGAGTCTGAAGCCCGGCAGCTTTGGCACCGCGTCTGCGCGCGTGTTGGCGATGAACCGAAACTGGCTATCGATCATTTTGGCGGACGGGGCGATGATCTACTTCGGGAGATCGCCGAGGTTGGGGGCCATTATCTGACGAGGAAGACCGATCTCCGGGACATGCTGCTTCAGGGCGCTTCCGTATGGTCGACGGCAACGGATAACTGCGCCGTGCTCGGGCTTATCTACGGTGCACCTGTCAACGTCTGGCCCGATGGCAGCAACGGTCCGGAACGAGGTGATCCGCGCCATGCGCACACCATCATTCTCGATGGGACGCGCTATTTTTGTCCTTTTACGGGGCAGGCGACTGATGCCGCGACGGCCATCGGCTTTCTCGGTAACTGGCGGCGTATGATCGATGCCAACCGGCATGTTGCCGTTTGTGTCGGTATGTCCTGGTGGAAGCGCGCACGGCTCGCCAAATTCCTGTCGAACGAAGAGAGGCCGCTTTTTCGCCGAAGCGCCTATAGCGCCGTTGCCACCGCGGCAAGGCGGCATGGAGACATCGCCGTCTGGTCGTCACGCGTTCCAAGCCGCCTTCGACGATATGCGGACCGTCATGGCGTCGGCATCCAGCTTGTCGAAGATGGATTCATTCGATCGGTGGGTCTGGGAAGCGATCTGTTGCCGCCATCGTCGATCGTTGTGGATGCGCATGGCATGTATTTCGATCCATCGCAGCCAAGCGATCTCGAGATCCTGCTGACCAGTGGAAATTTTACGCCTGAAGATCGGGACCGTGCGCGTCGTCTGATTGATCTCCTGGTGAGTTCCAAAATCTCGAAATATGGTGCCGGTCCGGCGCCATATGCTCCTCATATTGGCGCCCGACCGGGTCAGGTCACAATTCTGGTGCCGGGACAGGTAGCGGATGACCTTTCGATAAGGCTCGGGGCGAAGGACATCGATGGCAACCTCAGCCTGCTGAAACGCGTAAGGCAGGAAAACCACGATGCGTGGATCGTCTATCGTCCGCACCCGGACGTGGATGCGGGCCACCGGCAGGGAGCCATCCCGGACGATGAAATCCTGCAATACGCCAATCAGATTGGACGAGGCGGGACTATCACCGCATGGATCGAGGCATCATCCGAAATTCATACGATAACGTCGCTCGCAGGCTTTGAAGGACTGTTAAGGGAGCGGCGCGTCGTTACCTACGGCCAGCCATTTTATGCCGGATGGGGATTGACGGTCGATCGTGCGCCGCGCATTCCTCGCCGAAATCGTTCGCGCAACCTTGAAGAGCTTGTTGCTGCCACGCTCATTTTCTACCCGCGTTACCTGGATCCGGTAACGGAGCTTCCTTGTGGACCGGAGATTTTGGTCTCGCGTTTGAACAATCCCGATTTATGGCGTCCCAGTCTGACGATGCGCGTCAGGCGTCTTCAAGGGCGTGTCCGACGTTATGTCGCCATGCACTTCGGTGTATGGCAAACGAGTTCGCGATCATGAACAATAGTTTTTCGGAAGAGCAGCTAAGAGCGTTGACTGATCATCTGCCTGTCTTGCCGACACGTCACTTTCTCCTCCTGCAAGGGTTGATGGGGCCATTTTTCGAGCGGATCGGTGAGGCCTTGCGCCGAGATGGCTACGAAGTGTTCAAAGTCAATTTCAATGGCGGAGATCGCTGGTTCTGGAATCTCCCTGGTGCGATCAACTATCGGGACACCGTGGAAAACTGGCCCGACGCGCTTCGCCACATCATTCTGCAGCACGGCATCACCGACGTTCTGCTGTTTGGTGATTGCCGGCCGATGCACAGCGTCGCACTGGACGTATGTCGTAACCTGCACATTCCCGTTCACGTGTTTGAAGAGGGATACCTGCGCCCCGACTGGGTGACGCTGGAACTGGGCGGCGTCAATGGACATTCAAGCCTGCCGCGCGATCCGGATTATTATGTCAAAACAGCTGGATACCTGCCTCCAGCGCCAGAGCATCATGCCGTGCCATCGTCCTTTCGCCGGCGCGCGCTTGAGGGCATCGCCTATAATACGGCCGATATCCTGACACGTTGGTATTTCTCAAACTGGACCAATCATCGCCCTTGGCACCCGATCGTTGAAGGTATCGGATGGACCAAACGACTGGCTCGACGCAAGGCCGCACAACGTCGGACGCGGCGCCTTTGTCGGAAGCTGGAGATGGGCGCCCTGCCTTATTTCCTCTTCCCGCTGCAACTGGATGCGGACGCGCAAGTGCGATTGCATTCCGATTTCTCCGGCATCGAAGATGCAATCGATCGGGTTGTCGTCTCCTTCGCAAAATTTGCCCCGAAGACGGCACGTCTGGTCATCAAGGAGCATCCGCTGGATAACGGCGTTAAGGACTGGCGTGCGATTGTTCGTCGGAAAGCCCAGGAGTGCGGCGTCGGTCCACGTGTCGGCTATATGGAAGCAGGCGACATCGCGCTGGTTGTGGGTAATGCGGCCGGCGTTGTCACGATCAACAGCACCACGGGAACGCTCGCCGTGGCCCAGAACATTCCAACCATTACGTTAGGCCGGGCAGTCTACGATCTCGCTGGCATCACACACCAGGGCCCACTGGATGAATTCTGGCATCACCCAACAGCACCGGATCGTGAAGTGTTCGCTGCCTTCCGTCGTGTCCTGATCGAACGCTGCCTTATCCCGGGCGGCTTCTTTTCCGACGAGGCTTTGGACACCCTTGTAAAAGCCGCCACGAAACGGCTGGAGCAACATTCACCGATCGCGTTTGCCGCAGCATCCAAAGCAAGACAGCATCAGCGCTTCAGCGATACATTCCATCGGGCACAAAACCCTCTGGATCGCGCCACCGCCTCCATCGCCCACGCCGTTGCACCGACATTATGATGGACCACGTAACCCGGAATGGCGAAAATCCGCACTTTTTGCTTGATATTTCACGTCTTATAGCGCGTGCGGGACAAAGCGTCCCCACGGGCATTGATCGCGTTGAACTTGCATACGCCAATTTCCTTCTGAGACATCACAGTGCAAACCTCACCTTCAGTGCGCTGCATCCTGTCGGGCGGTATGGTACGCTTCCTTTTGGCAAGGCCTTAGCTCTCATCAACGTTCTCAACCAATGCTGGGACGGCCAGGGCGGGGAGGCTGCCTGCGCAAGGCTTGGTCGCTCGCTCCGACGTCACGCGCTGTTGGGACGTGCCGAAAAGATTTCAGGAAAAGTCTTCCATCTGCTGCTATCCCATCATCATCTCAATCGTCCCAAGGTCGTGTCGCGCGTGCTGCGCCGTTATCGTGCACGCTTTATTCCGATGATCCATGATCTTATCCCGATTGAGTATCCGGAGTATGCACGTCCTATCGAACCCGTTCGCCATGAACGGCGGTTAGCGACCGTCAGTCGCTATGCAGACGGTATCATCGTTCCATCCGAAGACGTAGCAGTAGCAATGCAGGAGCGATTACGGATGAAAGGGCGCGTTCATGTTCCTGTCTGGACAGTGCCACACGGCATACATAAGCACCCGTTGCCTGAAAAATCCCTATCAGCAGATACCCGCGTTCCCTACTTTGTTTATCTTGGAACAATAGAGCCGCGCAAAAATCACCTGCTGCTGCTCAACATCTGGCGGCGGCTCGTGCAGCAACTGGGAGAAAAAGCACCAAAGCTGATCATCGTTGGCAAGCGCGGGTGGGAAAACGAGAACATCGTCGATATGCTGGAACGTTGCCCGTGGCTACAGAACCATGTTGAAGAACACAATAGCTTGCCCGACACCGAGGTCGTCAGGCTGCTTTGCGGTAGTCGTGCCCTGCTTTTTCCATCATTTGTCGAGGGGTTCGGCCTGCCTTTGGCAGAAGCGCTTTCATTGAATGTGCCGGCAATCTGCTCGGATATTCCTGTATTTCGTACAATCGCCCAAAAATCCGCGACGTATATTGACCCGCTCGATGCGAAGTCTTGGGAGCAGGCAATTCTGGACTTTACATTCGGAGACGATCACACCGCCAACCTGCCCAAAAAAAACAATTGGGCCCCTTTTGAATGGGATTCCTCGGTTAGCATGGCACTCGACAAGATTGTGCTCTCGTAAGGCAAAAGATTATGTATCGCATGATTTAATTTTTTGGTTTGTTGACCGATCTTTTGATATCATGGAAAGGTTTAATACTCTGAGGCCATAAAATGTATTATCCAGTTCTGCTTTGCTGAGACATTCGGCTGGCTTTACTACTATTCAGCAGACTTTGCGCAAAAGATATTTGCTGTTGCGTTATATCTCCAACTCAGGCAATCCAACGCATATGAACCAAATCGACAACGGTTTTGATGGGCAGCTGCAAACCCGAGCTGCATTGACTTCGCCAAGACAGCCGTCTCGCCTGGCGCTCGCACTGCGTCGCCGCGCTCCGTTCCTCGTTGTCGTCGTGGCACCGACTATACTGGCGACATTCTATTATGCTGCTATCGCGACGCCCCAATACATTTCCGAAGCGCAGTTCGTCGTACGTGGGCAGAACAATCAGTCAAGCGGTGCGCTCGCAGGTCTCATGTCCATCACGGGTAGTGGAGGCGGCTCAAGCGAAGACACCTATGCCGTTCAGGACTATATCATGTCCCGAGACGCAGCACGTGAGATGCTGGACAAGGAACACATCGACCGCGTCTATAGTGTCCCACAGGCCGATTTTCTCGCGCGGTTCCCGAATTTTTACACCCTGAAATCATTTGAGCACTTTTTTTCATATTACAAGCGGCATGTCCTGGCGGAACTTGATACAACAAGCGGACTGTCGACGCTTCAGGTTAGAACTTTTACTGCGAGTGACTCGCAGCGTATAGCGAGAGCATTGCTCAATGCCTCGGAACGTCTTGTGAACAAGATGAATGAACGGCAAAGGCAAAATCTTGTCGCCAGTTCGCTCCGGGAACGTGACGACGTCGTTGCTCATTTAAGAGATCTCAGCAAGCAGATTGATGCGTATCGCAACCAGGTGGCGATGCTTGATCCAAACAAGCAATCTGAACCTATGCTCAAGGATATTGCGACACTGCAAACAATGCTGATCACTACCCAGCTCCAGGTCGAGCAACTTCAGGCCACTGCACCAAACAGTCCGCTTATCACTGTCTATCAACATCGCATTGCTGCTCTAGCGGATCAGATCGCGCATGCGGCCACTGGCGTTACCGGCGATGATCGGTCAATGGTACCCAAAATCAGCGCGTATGACGATTTGCTCCTGCAGCGGACGCTTGCAGAAAAAGAGTTGGTCACAACGACTGCCGCGCTCGATTCTGCGCGCGCGCAGGCAGATAAACAGCAACTTTATCTCGACGAGGTCACGCAACCCAATCTTCCGGACTATCCTCTTTATCCGCGAAGCCTGACGAATATCGCCATCGTATTTCTTACAATGGGTGCTCTATATGTCATGGCCAGCCTAATCATTGCGGGTGCGCGCGAGCATAAGATTCACTAATAGTTTGCTGTTTTGTTGTCTGGGCTGTTCTGATGCTTCGATGTATTGACATTGTGAAAGATTATCATGGGCACTCAGGAACCCGCCGGGTTCTGAATCATGTCAATCTTGAGCTTCGTCCTGGGGAGAAGCTTGGTATTCTGGGACGCAATGGTGCGGGGAAGTCAACACTTCTTCGCATTATAGGTGGCGTGGAACCGATGACCGGCGGTCGAATTGAACAGGATATGTCAATATCCTGGCCTATCGCATTTGGCGGCGCGTTTCAGGGAAGCCTCAGCGGACTCGATAATCTTCGTTTTATCTGCCGTATCTACGATCTCGACTACCACTCAACGCGCGCCTTCGTTGATGATTTTGCAGAACTCGGCAGGCAGTTGGCTGACCCGGTCAAGACATATTCATCCGGGATGCGCGCCCGCTTGGCGTTCGCTCTTTCCATCGTTATCGAATTCGACTGTTACCTGATCGATGAAGTTATTATGGTTGGCGATGCTCGTTTTCACAAACGCTGCCACGACGAATTATTTACCAAGCGGGCAGATCGAAGCCTGATTATTGTTTCTCACAGCATGGATTTTGTTAAAGAAGTCTGCAACAGAGGCGTTCTGTTGCACAACGGTCAGTTACACGATCATGATAGCGTGGCCGGGGCGATCGAAGCGTATGAACGCCTTTGATAATACCGGAATCCGACTTAAATAAAAATCATCCATCCAAAATAATTAAAATTTCCACAGCTTTTCCCGACGCGCCCCATACCGCAAGGTAGGAAGCGCGCGCAATAGTACGACAGCCGCTATTAGTGCGCTATATAAGCTGCTGTCACACCCTGACCAATTAATGTACCAATCAACTGATTGAATTTGTAAAAGCGGTTGGTTTTTGCGTTGGCAATGAAAATCAGGTCCTTGTTTTTCATTGGCAACTTTTGCGCCAGGAAGTAACTATTGGGGTTCATCATATCAAGCTTGTAAACAACTGGCACCCACTGACCAATGGCTGGTGTGGTTATTCCCATACGCCGCGCAGCGGGTATATCTTCAAATCGGAATAGGAATACGGCGTTGGGATCGGCTCGCTGATCCGCAGGTCCACCCACTCGAGCGATAGCCTCGGCCAATGTTAGATCTGGGGAGCGGAACGGCGTTTCTGTGACCCGTTCGCTTGCACCGAAAACCGTATATGTACGCGGCTGATAGATGACGTGAATTCTATCGCCCGGCTTGGCGCGAATGTCCTGATCGGGATGTGCTTCCAGCGTTCCGAGATCGGTTCCGCCCATTCGACCGCCACGCAGCAATTCGACATGCGAATCTTCGGGCGAGTAGGTTGCGCCTCCAGCGATCGCCACAAGGTCAGACAGCCGCTCCTGTGCCGTCGTCAACAATTGTCGCCCTGGCCGACGAACCTCGCCAGAGATGATGACGGTATTGCCGATATCTGTCCCGATATGAACCATAACCTGCGGATTTTGCGATTTTCCGAGAAGTTGTTGACGAATATGGTCAGCAAGGACCTCTGGCGTTAACCCCGCCGCCTTCATCTTTCCGACATACGGAATCAGTATGGTACCATCTTGCTCTACCTGGGTCGGTGGCAAATTGACGTTCGTAACACCCGTGGATGGTCCACCAACCGATCCGGCGCTGCTCAGGCTACCACTCGCGCTTGTAAAAAGGCCGCTCCCGAGTTCAAAGACGGTGATCGCCAGCATGTCACCAGCGCCTATGCGATCATTGGCCAGTGGAATATTATTATTTGTATCTATGTTGGAGATCAGCGGCGGATGCTCACCAGCGAGCACAGAAATGAGCAACGGCGACACCGGGAGGATCTGATAACCCAGTGGATTATCGTTTTTCGCGCTGCTTAAAACTTTTTGTTCCGTCGGGCCACTGTCCGGTAAGGCGTTACAGCCCGCCAACAAAGCGACGCCAGATAAAAGCATACCGAGAAGAGTTGGACGTCGCGAAAAAGAAAGCTGGTTCATAGTAAAGGGTTCGGCCTTAGATGGTTGGATTTGCTGCGATGATCTGGCGATACATTGAGTCCAGTCGGTCCTCGAATTTCTTCATGTCGAAATTTTGAGCCTGCTTGGTGCCCATTTCCTGAAGGCTTTGGCACAGTTCGTCGTCGCGATCCAGACGCTCGAACCCTTGCGTAATCGACGACACATCATATGCATCGACATAGAGCGCTGCTTTTCCTGCGACTTCCGGGATAGCCGTTTCCTTCGACGTCATAACAGGAACGCCGAACGACATCGCTTCCAGGATTGGCAGACCAAATCCCTCCGCCAGAGATGGAAACACAACGGCACGGGCGTTCCTGATCAAGGAATGGAGTGCCAGCTTCGGAAGATATTCGATCGATATGATGCGGTTACATTCTATCCCGCGCTGGAGGAACCGTAACTCGTGTTCGTTCTTCCATGCCATCGCACCAACAAGAACCATTTGCCGATTTGTATCAGCCGATAAAAACGCTTCGATAATTCGCCCTATATTCTTCTTGGGCTCCAGAGAACCAAAGAAAATGAAGTAACTGTGTGGCTCCAAGTCAAAAACACCACGAACTTCCTTTATCGTCTCCGCAAGCGGCCTGCTATCGGATTCTTGGTCCCTAACAAAAGACTGATACGTATTGTATGTTTTATTTTCAACATGAGGAAAAAAAGAAAGTATTTCTTTCTTAGACGCCTCTGATACAGTAGCGATTCCGTCAGAAGTCTCGGTTAACATTTTTATAAGACGAAAATAGTATCCCTTGTCATCCAGTGTCGTGTTCGGGAAGCGCAGGGGCACAAGATCATGGATTGTATAGATATTGATGCTGTTCCGAACCCTTATAGGCAACGGATATGTCCAATGCATGATCTTCGGCGAATTAGGAACCGTAACTGTTAGACAGCGTCCTGTTCGCCGGAAATATCGGCTGGCGCGTTGAAAAACTGCGGGGCAATTCAGAATTCGATCATAGGCAGGCATACGATCAGAGAACTGCCTTTGCTCAACACGATCGGCCATGGGCACTTCGACAGCGTCGTTTCCGCGTAGATAGGTGACTTGGTCCCGCCACCAGGGGAGCGTCAACGGAACCCTTTTTTTTCGTGTATCAGCCTGTCCGAAACTGTTGAAAAACACGACCTCCCGCAAATCGGGCGCCATCCTCCTTGAAATATGCATACCAAAGAGAACATCAACGGGATGGTGCATCTGACGGAGTGCGAAGCTCAGCGTTCTTGCATAGGTGGCGACACCGGTACCGCGCGGCAATGCTAGGTTGAATCCATCGATCCCCACGCGGAATTTTTCAGATGCCGTCAACAGTCATAACCTCTCGGGGAAAGCGTTCGCGTGTTCTGTTCGGGTATAGGCGCACGTCCAGCACGCGTCAAAGCGGCAAGGACCTGACCGGAAGTTGCGTATAGAACGCATGCAAACGTTGCGCGAAATGATGCATCGAAAAATCGCTGGCCCGCGCCAGGCCACGCTGCACATAGGCGGCACGAATGTCGTCTGAGCGATCAAGCGACGCTATCGCTCGCGCGATCTCCTGAACGTCGCAGGGATCGATCAGAAAGGCGCCAGCACTGGCAATTTCTTCAGTTGCATGTCCTCTGCTCGTGATAACGGGCGTTCCCAAAGCCATGGCTTCGACGATCGGCAGGCCGAATCCCTCCGCTAGCGAGGGGAAGACCACAGCGCGCGCTTCGCGGATGGCACGGAGCAGGGAAGGGCGTGAGCACCAGGCGACGCGCCTCACAAGTTCGGGATTCGGATGCAAGCGAAGGGCCGCCCACTCGTTATCTGCTTCCCATCCGTCATTACCGATAATCGTTAAAGGGCGCATGGTGCCGCTGGCAGCATGTGCTGCGATGATCCTGCCAACGTTCTTGCGACGTTCCACTGTGCCAAAATACAGAAAACCACCTTCAGGCGCCACGGAAGGTGAATAAGCTGATTCAGCGACCTCGTGATCCTCAAGGCAGATAGGCTGTCCGAGATTGACGACCTTTTCTGGCGAGATTGGCAGATTTGCGAGAATGTCCTGCCGAACCACGTCGCTGACAGTCACAACAGCGTCTGCACGAGATACGCACGCCAGTAGTAATGATCTCAATCTCTTCGCTGAAATACCGGACATCTCTGGCTTAATGACAGGAATTATATCATGGATTGTGACAACGTTCCGGACATTCCGCCAGTATATAGGCAATGGATACGTCCAATGCATGATGCTTGGTGCCATATTACCAGAGATCGCGGTCATACATCTGGTCAGGCCATATCGAACGTGAGCAGTTCGGTAGAGGTCGTCGCAAACGAACAAATTGTCTTCATGAACATCAACGACACGGCTGGAGCGTATGGCTCGTCCATGACGGCGCACGTAAGCCCTAAATCCCTTGTGTCTTACGACAGTCGACTCGCCGTCTGAAATTCTTGCAACATCCAGGCCCGTCAAGCGAGCCGCCATCTCCAACGCTCGCGCGTATGTTGCAACCCCCGTACCGCCAGCGCGACCCGTATTCCGATCATCGTAGCCTATCAGCATATTTAGTTTCAGCGGCGATGATGGGGCGCCTGCGTACCGAAGAGTCGATCCCAGAAAACAGCTGTGATAGCGAAATTATGCTCGGGAACGGCAAAATGATGTTTGAGATGATGACGCCGTAAATATGTGAGTATCCGATTTCGACTACGCGATTGATGCCCGGCATAGTGAACGAGATCGTAGGTGAAATAGCCGCTGACAAAGCCCAGAAAAGCCGCGTTTCCGGAAGGACCCAACACGCGAATCAATGCAAACCAGATCAGCGCCGCTATCGGTATCGTCACGATAAGGGGCATCATGTTGCGCATGCGATCATTTGGATCGGCATGATGATTGCCATGGATCAGGAAAATGAACTGCTGACCCCACTTCGACTTGAGATCCAGATGAAAGAGGAAGCGGTGGGCAAGATACTCGATCAGCGTCCACAGCACGAATCCACTGACCGCCAGAGCGATAGCCTGTAGTATCGGGAGGCTACCGCACTGCCATGCCACCACAGCCAGAAGAACTGACCATACCGACAGAAACCAGGACATCGGCATGAACGTCATTCGTTCGAGCAATGCATTATGAAACAGTCGAACGCTCAAGCCGGCCTACCTTCACCCATATCGAATCCCCCCTTAATGCCATCAATATGGTTCAGGTGGGAGACGACAATACGGCCATACAGCAACATTTTATGACGGGCTTTCTTGTCTCGTCGGTCCGTCATGACACCCGAGAACATCTGCGCGAAGCTAAATCTATATGAACAGTGGAGAATGTTCCAGCATTTCCCACGGTATTGCCCTCAGTCATGATGCGCTGTCGGATGACAGCCTCATCACCGAGACATATGTGATGCAAGCGGGCTCCAAAAAAGCGAAATATTTTGTTACATAAACACCGAATAAAATATCTGTAGAATAAAAATTGTCACCTTAAGGACAAATATCTTAAATTATCAGAAGCGTAAAAATGATCGGAGTATGACACCAGAGAATAATAATGGACGATTTGAGGTGCGCTCATTATCCGGATACTTATTTTAAAAACTGGAGTAGAATCATATATTTTCGAAAACGCCCCCCTCCATTACGCGTCGTTATGAACCAGATATATTGATAAATCTTTGACGGCATCGTCTACAACGCGTCAGTGATGCCCCGCAGTCTCGCCAATCATTTTATCGCCCACCTCTTGACACCGCACATCGCTGAAGGCGCCGAAGCGGATAAGCGATGGCAACTTGCTCATATAGGTGGAGGTGCCGTCGTACCCCAACTCGTACGGAGTGCCCTTACTGCCTGAGTGAAGGCAAATTGAGTGATCCCAGTGGGTTATGATGCAGGTTTTGTAAGAACCTGATGAGGTGGACTGAAATCGCCTGTGCGCGGCTTTCAGCAGGCGCCCAAATCGTGAACGCAACTTGATGAAGCGCTTCTTACAAACTCAAGCACTTCCGCCGCGTCGTCACCCGCTATGATATGCTCTCCACCAACTTCTTCGCCCTGATGGAACTCGCTTAAATGCGGCCCTGACTCCGTGCTTATAAGTTCCTAGTCGCGGTCCAGTTCGGAGTCCCAATAGAGATAATCGCGCCAACTTTCGTGGAGATAATTGGGGGGGAAGCTGCGACCATTTTCCTGAAGATGTCGGGTAATAGGCTGGACAGGCTTTCTTCTGGGAAACATGCTGATCTCGGATGGCAGCTTGGACCCTTTCAGCAGATTGCAGGGGCTGCACGCCGTCACGACATTCTCCCAACTCGTCTGACCACCTCTTGCACGCGGTATGACGTGGTCAAAGGTCAATTCGTGAGTGGGCAATCGGTCATGACAATATTGACATGAGAAATTATCACGCAGAAAAACATTGAACCGCGTAAATGCCGGCTTACGCGCCATCTGTATATAGTCTTTGAGGGCGATGACACTTGGTAATCGCATGCTCAGACTGGGCGAATGCACTTCAATGTCGTCATATTCGCTCAGGACGGATACACGATCCAGGAATACTGCTTTTATCGCTTCCTGCCAGGACCATAGGGAAAGCGGAAAGTAGGAAAGGGGGCGGAAATCGGCATTCAGGACAAGAGCCGGAAAGTGCTGATTGGTTGCGAGCATTCGTTCGGCTCCTCACTACAAGAATGACGGCCCAATCGATGCATTCGCACGCGAAAACGAATGCTTGTCGATCAGCGCAATTCGTTCTTATCAGTTGACTATTTCAGGAAACCTCCGCCGCCGCAAGCTAAAGAATAATGACACCTATCAGGACACGTTTTGCCCCCAGCCCCACGGGATTCCTTCACCTCGGCCACGTTGTGTCCGCCGTTCATGCGCAGGATCTGTCGCGAAATGGCGGCTTCATCATCCGGATAGAGGACATCGACAAACAGCGCTGCACACCAGCATTCACGACGGCATTGATCGCGGATCTCATGTGGCTGGGATTTACGTCAGGACACCCTATACGACAGCAGTCGTCACACTTCGGCGAATACGAGACCTGCCTGGAATTGCTGCGTCGACGCGGCCTGCTTTACCCCTGTACCTGCAGCCGGCAGGATATTGCGACCCACGCACGGCTCAAAGCACCCGACGGCAGCCTTGTCTATCCCGGCACCTGTCGCCACCGGCCCGTCCCAACCGATCGCCCCGTGACCTGGCGGCTGAACATGGCGGCCGCGACAGCAGAAGTCGGCAGCCGCATGCATTGGCAGGAAATCGACGGCAACCGCGTGGAGCGCGATGTCTCAAACTTCGGCGATATCGTGCTGGGCAGACGCGACAGCGGTGTGTCCTACCATCTGTGCGTAACACATGACGACCATGTTCAGGACATCGATATCGTCACAAGGGGCAGGGACCTTTTCGAGGCCACGGCGATTCATCGGCTGTTACAGATTCTGCTCGGCTATCGAAAGCCGCGTTACGCCCATCACGCGCTTCTTATGGCACCGGATGGGCGAAAGCTTTCAAAACGGGATGGCTCGGAAAGCGTCCGTTCCATGAAGTCACGCGGCATGACGCCCTCTGAAGTGCGAGCCGCGGCAAGATCGGCACTTATTCGGGCGGATAGGTCTGCGGATACGTAATCGCACTGGCCGGACCAGGCGCGTGCGGCGCACCCTTTTTACCGCATGCGACCAGCAACGACGCGCCCAGGACGATACAGCATGTGAACCTGATCAACGATGTCATCACGCTTTCCCCTCCAGACGTTCAAGCCATTCAATCGCGGCGCGACGTACGTTCCCGGGCGCCGTGCCACCTTCGCTTGTGCGTGATGCGAGCGACGCCTCGACCGTCAGCACATCAAAGACGCTTGCATCGATCAGCGGTTCGACATCCTGCATCTCCGACAGGCTGAGTTCGCTCAGATCGCAGCCCTTGCTTTCGGCAATGCCGACCAATCGCCCCGTCACATGATGCGCCGTCCGGAACGGCAGGCGCAGGACACGGACAAGCCAGTCGGCCAGATCGGTCGCTGTTGCAAAGCCCATTCCGGCGACCGCACGCATTCTTGTCAGGTCGGGCGTGAAATCCCTTATCATGCCGTTCATGGCGGCGAGTGACAGCGTCGTCGCTTCCGTTGCATCGAAAACCGGCTCCTTGTCCTCCTGCGTATCTTTTGCATAGGCCAAGGGCAGACCCTTCATTACCGTCAGCAAGCCCATCAGGTCGCCAGTGATCCGCCCCACCTTGGCACGGACAAGCTCGGCCGCGTCAGGGTTACGCTTCTGCGGCATAATCGACGATCCGGTCGTAAAAGCGTCGGTCAGGCGGATAAAGCCGAAGGGGGACGAGCACCACATGACGATTTCCTCCGCCAGTCGGGAGAGGTGCATACCCAGCAGGGACAGGGCCGCAAGATACTCCAGCGCAAAATCACGATCCGACACCGCATCGAGCGAATTGGCGCATGGCCTGTCGAAACCGAGCTCCTGCGCCGTGAAGCGGCGGTCGATCGGAAATGAGGTGCCCGCCAGCGCTGCCGAGCCCAACGGACATTCGTTCAGTCTCGCGCGCGCATCGCGCAACCGTCCGGCATCACGATTCAGCATTTCGACATAAGCCAGCAGATGATGGCCGAACGTCACAGGTTGCGCAACCTGTAGATGGGTAAAGCCAGGCATAGGCGCGTCGGCGAATTCGCGCGCACGCGTTGCCAGGGATGCCATGAGTGTCTCGACCTGCCGGGTCGTCCCGTCGATCGCATCACGCACCCACAGGCGAAAATCCGTTGCCACCTGATCGTTGCGGGAGCGGGCTGTATGCAAACGCTTGCCGGCCTCACCAATCCGTTCCGAAAGGCGCGCCTCGATATTCATATGAATGTCTTCGAGTGCCGGGGAGAACTGGAAGCTGCCGTTTTCGATCTCGTCGGCAATCGCCAGCAGACCGGAGCGGATCTCCGCCTCTTCAGCTTCCGTCAGCAGGCCGACCCGTTGCAGCATGGCGGCATGTGCCAGTGAACCACGGATATCCTGCCGCCACAGGCGCTGATCAAAGCCAATGGAGGCATTGATATCAGCCATGATCGCTGCCGGACCGGCGGCGAAACGCCCCCCCATTGCGGATTGGCGAGGCGGGATTTAGTCTCGTTCACGTCGTTTTCCATGGAGATATCGATTATGCCGGTCAGTCCGCTGAATCGTCGCGCGTTCATGGCCGGAACTGGTGGCCTGACTCTAACGGCGAGCGGCATTCTGCGCAATTCCGCAAAAGCGGCAGTGGAGGAACAGGGCATAGAACCCTTCTCCAAGGCGATGCAGCCCCTCGCAAGACCGCTGCCTGTACCGACAACAACGTTTCAGGACGTGCAGGGCGAAGATGTTTCCCTGTCCCACTGGAAGGGTCAGGCGTTCCTCCTGCATCTGTGGGCCACGTGGTGTCCGCCGTGCATTCGGGAACTTCCGGACGTGGACAGTGCCATTCATGCCCTCGGCAGAAATGGCCCGCCCATCGTCGCCATCAACACGCTCGGTGGGGATGTAGCCATGACACAGGCATTTTATGCCGCCCATCATATCGGCGCCCTGCCGATCTATATCGATCTTCATGGTGAGCTTCTGAAGGCTCTCGGTCCCCTGCCGGGCATGGAACCCGGACAAAAAGGCATTCCGCGCTCATATGTCGTGGATGCGAAGGGTGAGATGCGTGCTGCGTCCCTCGGACTGACGGCATGGGACCCCAGGGACGTGCAACAACATTTTGAAACGTTGACGAAGTCATGATGCCCGCGCTGACCCGCCGTTTCATCCTGGGTGGAACACTTGCCGCAGCGTTGGCAAACCGCGCCGCCCGTGCGGAGGACGATGCGCCCATCCCACTGTCGGCGCTTCGTGCCCTGTCTCACCGGACACTATTCGATATTCCCCTGGTCGACGGCAAGACGCAGATCACGTCTCTTGCGCGATGGCACGGTCAGCCGGTCCTGATCCACTTCTGGGCAACCTGGTGCGCGCCATGCGTCAGGGAACTGCCACAGCTCGACGCTTTTTTTGCCGCCAATGGTCAGACCATGGCCATTCTTCCGGTTGCACTGAAGAGCGGCAAGCCGCAGCAGATCCAGGATTTCTACAGGAAGAATGGCATCACTCATCTGCCGATCTATGCGGCTGAAGCAGCGGACGTCGCGAAATCTCTCGGGGGAACGCCGTTGGCCATCCCCATGACGGTCTTTCTGGATCGGCAGGGACGTCGCATGGCAGAGGCCGATGGTCCCGTCGCGTGGGACGCGCCGGGCGCAACCAACGCCTTGGCACATCTGGCAAAAAGCGCATGATATCGACGCTGCTCGGCTCCGGCGATCCGCCACCTGTCATCATCCGCGCCGCAACACGCCAATCGCCGTTTCTGCTCGTCAGCGATCACGCGGGTCGCGCCGTTCCCGAGGCACTCGGCGATCTCGGCGTTTCGCCGGAAGACTGGACGCGCCACATCGCGTGGGACATCGGAATCCATGGCGTGGGCCGCCTGTTGCACGAGAGTCTGGGCGCGACGCTGATCGAGCAGGTTTATTCCCGACTGGTCATCGACTGCAATCGAGCGCCCGGCCATCCGACATCAGTTCCCAAGCTGTCAGACGGAACGTCCGTTCCCACGAATGCCAACGCTGACGAGGCATGCCGCACGCGACGTGAACGCGAGATTCTGCATCCTTATCATGATTGCATCCAGGAAGCGCTGGCCGCGCGTCGGAGCCAGCCGACGGCCTTGATCGCATTGCACAGTTTCACGCCACGTATGAATGGAGCAGATCGCCCGTGGCATGTCGGCATCCTGCACCATAAGGATACGCGGTCGGCCCATATCATGCTCGACCTGCTGCGTCAGGAAGGCGATCTCACGGTTGGTGACAACGAACCTTATGTCCTGACAGCGACGTCGGACTATACGGTGCCTCGCCATGCGGAAGCTGCGGGCCTGCCTTATCTGGAAATCGAGATAAGGCAGGATTTGATCGCCGAAAATGCGGGACAGGCCGTTTGGGCGGACAGGCTGGCACGGCTGTTGCCGCGCTACTGGGATCAGTTGACTACAGCATGACAATCACAGGCACAACGAAGCTGGCAGGCGTGATCGGCTGGCCGGTAGAGCATTCCCGGTCACCATTGCTGCATAACCATTGGTGCGCGTCTCACGATATCGACGGCGCCTATGTACCACTGCCGGTCCCGCCGGGATCGCTCGACGTCGCGCTGCGAGGCTTGCAGGCCGCAGGATTCCGCGGCATCAACGTGACGATTCCCCATAAGGAGGACGCGTTCCGCTTTGTCGATCGCAAAACGCAGTCTGCCCTGCGCGCGGGCGCCGTCAATACCATCGTCTTTGAGGATGACGGCACGACAACGGGCGACTGCACGGATGGCAAGGGCTTTCTGGCAAACCTTCATGCGCATGGTGTTGGAAACAGCAGGCACGCCATGATCCTGGGGGCAGGGGGAGCTGCAAGAGCCGTCGCCGCGGCTCTACTCGATAGCGGTTGTCGAATAACGATCGCCAATCGGACATTGCAGCGCGCCATCGCCCTGCGGGACGCCCTGGAAGGCGGCGAGGTTGTGGAATGGGACGCGTGGCCAGGACAGCTGGCAAGCTGCGACCTGCTGGTCAACGCCACCTCCCTGGGACTTGGCGGGAGCGCGGGCTACGACTGGTCAGGGTCACTTTCCGGTGCCGCGCCCGATCTGATCGTCAGTGACGTCGTCTATGTACCATTGATGACGCCACTTCTGCAGGCCGCCCGCATGCGCGACCTTAAAATCGTGGATGGGCTCGGCATGTTGATCCAGCAGGCACGGGCAGGCTTCAATGCCTGGTTCGGTATCCTGCCTCAGGTCGATGATACCGCGAGAGCGCTGCTGTTACATAGCCTGAACGGGGACTGATTGCACATTCTCGGCCTGACCGGCGACATGGGCGCGGGCAAGACTTACGTCGCCAACCTTTTCCGGCGGCGTGGCTGGCCGGTGTTCGATGCAGATGCCACCGTCCACCGGCTGCAAGGACCCGGAGGCGAGGCTGTGGCGCCGATCAAGGCTCTGTGGCCAGAGGCCGTGCCGGGAGATGCCATAGACCGAACAGCACTGCGCCACATTGTTATCGGTCATCCGGATCGTCTCAAAGCGTTGGAGGCGATCGTTCATCCACTTGTCAGACAGGAACGCCAACGTTTTCTCAGGCGCATGCAGGCTCGTGGGAAACGCTGGTGCGTGCTCGATATTCCGCTTCTGTTCGAGACGGATGCCTATCGGGCGTGCGACCGTATCCTCGTGGTGACGGCCGCCGAGTCCACCCGATTACGCCGCATCATGCGCCGCCGTGGAATGAGTGAAGAGCAGGCGCGGAATCTCCTTGCCCGGCAGATCGGCGACGCGAAACGCCGCAGGCTTGCGGATGTCATCATTCGAACGGACCTTTCCCGCGCCGCCACATTCAGGCAATTACGGCGCCTGCAACATGATCTGGAGGCCATGCGATGAAACGCTCCATCCTGTTCGATACGGAGACGACGGGGCTGGACCCCGCAACAGGCGATCGTGTCATCGAGGTTGCGGCGATCGAACTGATCGACGATCTGCCGACGGAGACGACCTTCCACGTCATGATCGATCCCGAGCGCGATATTCCCGCTGAAGCAACGCGCGTCCACGGCTTCACGATCGAAGACCTGCAAGGCAAGCCAAAATTTGCCGAGATTGCGGACGACTTCCTGACGTTCATCGGGGAGGATGAAATGATCGCGCATAATGCGCGCTTCGATTTCAATTTCGTCAACGCCGAACTACGTGCCTGTGGAAAGCCGGAACTGGCCATGTCTCGCATGGTCGACACGCTGGAAATGGCGAAGAAGCGCTTTCCCGGCTTACCGAACAGCCTCGACGCCCTTTGCCGACGCTACAGCATCGACCTGTCCGCCAGAACCACCCATAACGCGTTGCTCGACTGCAAACTGCTGGCGGAAGTCTATGTTGAACTGATGGGCGGACGGCAGCGCGGCCTCGGACTGACGCACCAGGGCGGAAAGGGCATGACCGCCGTCTATGAACGGAACCCCGACAGACGGCCGCGCGTCATGGCGCCTCCGTCCGAAGCGGAGGTCGCGGCCCATACCGCCTTCGTTGAAAGCCTGAAGGAACCGATTTGGCTGCAGTGAAAACGCCGCGCATCCTGTTCATCACGGCCAATCGTCTCGGGGATGCCGTGATTTCGACAGGCCTGCTTGCCGAACTTATCCGGCGAAATCCCGGCGCGCGCATAACGGTAGCGTGCGGTCCCGTGGCCGCATCCCTGTTCGAAGCCTGTCCTTCTGTCGAGCGGGTCATTACGGTCGTCAAGCAGCGGTGGGATCGGCACTGGTTCACGTTATGGCAGGCATGCGTCGGCACGGCCTGGGACCTGGTCGTCGATCTGCGCGGCTCCGCCGTCAGCCTGTTTCTCTGGACCCGGCAACGACGGATCCTGCGTGGCGGTCGTCGCCCGGGTCCGCGCATCAATCACATCGGCGCCCTGATGAAACTCTCGCCACCCCCATTGCCCGTCACGTGGTCGACAGCTGGACAGAACGAAAAAGCCGCGCACATTCTGCCACATGACGCAGGCTCCTGGCTTGCACTGGCACCGACAGCCAACTGGGATGGTAAAATCTGGCCTGCCGAACGTTTTGTGGCGGTTGCAAGGGACTTGATGCGGTCGGGCCTCAAACCTGTGGTGTTTTACGGTCCGGGCCGCGAGGAGCAGGCACGCGCGGCGCCCGTGCTTGCCGGATTGCCCGAAGCGCGTGATCTGGGCGGCAACCGACCGATCGGGGAAGTTGCCGCCCTCCTCAAACGTTGCGCACTGTTCGTCGGCAATGATTCAGGCCTGATGCATCTCGCCGCGGCCGGAGGCGTGCCGACATTGGGGCTTTTCGGTCCTTCCAAAGCCTCGGAATATGCACCGAGTGGCGTCGCGGCAAGCCATGTTGCCGCCGACGGACCCGAGGGAAGCGCGGACATCCACAATCTATCGGTCGAGACGGTTCTGGTCGCCGCGCGCCAGCGTCTTGGATCACCCGAGGGACATGCGGCGGCATGACGGGCACCGTGTTATCATCGACGTCCCATCCAAATCCGGTCCGCGTGGCGCATGTGATGGCTGGTGCGCCGTCCGGTGGTGCCGAACTTTTCTTCGAACGTCTCTGCGCGGCACAGGTCGCTTCGGGCGAAATCGTCAAGGCCCTGATCCGGCGCAACCCGGAGCGTCTCGTCCGCCTCGCGAATGATCGCGTGGACACGGAAAGCTTCCGGTTCGGCGGGCGATGCGACCTGTTCACGCGTCGGAGAGTTTCACGAAGCCTTCATGCCTTCGCGCCGTCCGTTACGGTGGCATGGATGAGCCGCGCCGCCCGCTTCCTGCCATCCGGACCATGGGTGCCCGCAGGGCGGCTCGGCGGTTATTACGACCTCTCGAACTATCGCCGCTGTCGCCATCTGATCGGCAATACACGCGGTCTGACACGATGGATGGTCGAACAGGGCTGGGCGCCCGAGCGCGTTCATTACCTGCCGAACTTCGCCGCGGAACTGGCCGATGTCTCACCTCAACGACCGGAATTTCTGCCCACAGGCCAACGTTTCGTGCTCGCGCTGGGTCGCTTGCATCGCAACAAGGCCTTCGACGTGCTGATCCGTGCGATGGCGCATGTGCCGGACGCGACCCTGGTCATCGCGGGCGAGGGACCGGAGAGGGACGCGCTCGAAACGCTGGCCCGAAAGGAAGGTGTGGCCGATCGCGTTTATTTGCCCGGCTGGATTCATCATGGCGGCGCGTGGCTCAAGGCTTGCGATCTGCTCGTCTGCCCCTCGCGGATCGAACCTTTGGGAAATGTCGTGATCGAAGCCTTTTCCGCCGGCAGGCCGGTTGTCGCCGCCGATATTCAGGGTCCACACGAATTGATTGCCGGAACACGGGACGGGTTGCTGGCGCCGGTCGAGGACGACAAGGCACTGGCTTGCAGGATTCGCGATGTTCTCGGGTCGCCAACGTTGGCGACGGAATTGGGGCGTAACGGCCGCACTCGCTATGAAAGAGAGTTCTCCGCACCGACCGTCCTCGCACGCTGGGCGCATTTCCTCCGGCACGAGGTTGTCTGATGTGCGGCATCGCTGGCCTTGCCTGCAAACCGGGCGTTAGTCCGGATCCGACATTGCTGAAGGCCATGTCGGCAGCGCTGCGTCACCGGGGACCGGATGGCATGGGTGAATACGTTACCGATCGCGCCGCGTTGTGCCATCGGCGTCTGTCGATCATCGATCTGGCCGGCGGTGCTCAACCGCTTACGCTGGGTAGCATCGCGCTGGTCGCCAACGGCGAAATCTACAATGATCCAGCATTGCGGCAATCGCTCCCGGATATCCATTTCCGGACTGGCAGCGACTGTGAAACGCCTTTGGCCCTGTGGCCGCGACTTGGCGTCGATTATCCGGCAGCCTTACGTGGGATGTATGCCATCGCATTGCTGGATGGTTCGACGCCGGCAAATGACATCATTCTCAGCCGTGACCCGTTCGGCATCAAGCCACTCTATATCGCGACATATGACGGCGGAATTGCCTTTGCTTCCGAACCTCAGGCCCTTCTGAGCGCCGGCATCGGCGCGCGCGCGGTAAGACCTGAGATACGTGACCAGTTGCTCGCCTTCCAGTTCACATTCGGCTGCGAGACGATCTATCCCGGTATACGCCGCCTTGCGCCAGGTGAGACGTTGCGCATCGTGGACGGACGTATCGTGGAGCGAAAGCTCCATCCGGCCATGCCACCGCGCCCCGCCGGCCCACCTTTGCTCACGAGTGAAGCAGCCGCGCTCGAGCAACTTGATCGCGCGCTGATCGACACCGTCACGGCGCACGAGCGCGCCGATGTTCCGTTTGGGCTGTTCCTGTCGGGCGGCATCGATAGTTCCTCGCTGCTTGCCGCCATGGTGAAAGGCGGATGCCAGAAGCCACGCGCCTGGACGGCCCGGTTCGATGTCGGCTGTGCCGATGAATCGCGGCATGCAGCCGAAATTGCAGCGGCTGCTGGCGCCCGACATGAAATCCTGACGATCGACGATGACATGCTATGGCGCGATCTTCCCAGAATTGTCGCCGCGATGGACGACCCCGTGGCCGATTACGCCATCATCCCGACCTGGTTTCTGGCGCGCGCTGCCAGAGCAGAGGCCACGGTCATTCTGAGCGGCGAGGGCGGGGACGAGCTTTTCGCCGGCTATGGTCGGTATCGGCGCGCCACGACGCCGTGGTGGCGCGGTGGAAAAATGCCGCACAGGAAAAGCGCCTTTCGTGGCAGAAATCATCTCGCACGCACCAAATCACCCAAGCCCTATGCTTCATCGTCAAGCGGCGGCAGAATGTCTCACCTTGAACGGGCTCAGGCCAGCGACATTTCCGAATGGCTGCCCAACGATCTGCTGATCAAACTTGACCGATGCCTGATGGCCCATGGGCTGGAAGGCCGGACACCGCTCCTCGATCCCGTCATGGCAGGCTTCGCCGCAACCTTGCCCGATCACCTGAAAATCCGGAACGGGCAGGGCAAATACCTGCTTCGTCGCTGGCTCCAGAACAACATGCCGGCCGCCCGACCTTTTGCGCCCAAACAGGGCTTCACCGTGCCGATCGGAACGTGGATCGCACAAAAAGCGCCCGCTCTTGCACCGCTGGTCAGCCGAAATGCCGGCATTCGCGCGGCTGGCCAGTCCACGAAAGTCCAGCGCCTGTTCGAAGACGCCGCGAATCGCCGATTCGGTCGTGCCGCATGGCATCTGCTCTTCTATGCCTTGTGGCACCGTATCCATATCGAAGGCGCATCGGCTGACGGTGATGTCTTCGATACGCTTGCCACCCACTAGAACTTTTTTTTGAAGGGGAGCCACCACGTGCATTTCGATCTGATTATCCGCCATGGCACCTGCATGCTGCCCTGGGGTGCAACCGAGACCGATCTCGGCGTCAAGGACGGCAGAATCGCCAGCCTGCGTGCCGCGATCACCGATACGGCGGACCGGGAGATCGATGCGCGACACCTCCATGTCCTTCCCGGAATGATCGACAGCCATGTCCACTTCCGCGATCCCGGCGATCCATCCATCGAGTCCATCGCCACGGGTTCACGCGGCGCGGCACTTGGGGGCATTACGACTGTGTTCGACATGCCGAACACCACGCCCTCGACGACCAGCGCTGCTGCAATCCGCGACAAGTCTGCTCACGCCGAAACGACAAGTCTGGTGGACATCGCACTCTACGTCGGCGCCACGCGCGCCAATACGCCGGAACTCGCAACGCTCGAACGTCTGCCGGGCATATGCGGAATCAAGCTGTTTGCAGGCTCGTCCACCGGCGACCTGATGATCGAAGATGACGCAGGCATTGAGGCCGTCATGAGGAGCGGGCATCGGCGCATCGCTTTCCATTCGGAGGACGAATATCGCCTTCAGGCGCGTCGCGCATTGTTCGAGATCGGACAAGCCCATGAGAAGCATATGGAATGGCGTGATGTGGAATGCGCGTTCCTGGGCACGCGTCGAATCGTCGATCTGGCACATCGCACGAACCGTCCCGCACACATCCTGCACGTCTCGACAGCCGAAGAACTCGACTATCTGGCAAACCACCGTGACATCGCGTCGGTAGAGGTGCTGGTCAACCATCTCTCGCAGGTGGCGCCGGAGTGTTACGAAAAGCTGGGCGCCCTGGCTGTCATGAATCCGCCGCTTCGTGATCGCCGTCATTATGAAGCGAGCTGGCAAGCTGTCCGGGATGGACGCGTCGATGTCGTCTCATCCGATCATGCGCCGCACGCCCTGGCCGCCAAGGCAAAACCCTGGCCCACCTGCCCGGCAGGGCTGACAGGTGTGCAAACAATTCTGCCGATCATGCTGGATCACGTGACACAAGGGCGGCTGTCGCTGTCGCGACTGGTCGATCTCATGGCGGCCGGGCCGGCCAGAATTTACGGCCTGATGTCGAAAGGCCGCCTCGCGGTGGGTTTCGATGCGGATTTTACAATCGTCGACATGCAGGCACGACGCGAAATCCGTAATGAATGGATCGCGAGCCCGGTCGGCTGGACGCCGTTCGATGGCCAGACCGTTACCGGCTGGCCGATGGCGACCGTGGTGCGGGGACATGTTGTGATGCGCGACGATGAAATTATCTCGCACCCCGTGGGCCGTCTGGCCCGATTTGCGCCGTAAATTGCAGGCATGTTCAGAACCTTGCACAACATCCTTCGCAATCAACATGAGTAACATGGCCAAATCCCCGTTCAGCTTCACGCGCGGCGTGGCACTTGCCCTCGTCCTGGCAGCCGCCCCTCTTTCAGCAAGAGCATATGCCGATCCGACTGCCCGTTGCGGCCAGGAACCGGATGCGCCTGTCATCACGGGCGGCGACGCGGCGCATTACAATGCCAGCGTGGACCGCTTCAGCGCCTACGAGAAAGCAGCGCGTGCCTATAATGCCTGCGTCAGTGCGCAGGCATCCAAGGAGGAGACGGCGATCAGTGAGGATGCACGGGCACGGATTGCGAAGGTGCATGCCACGAGTGTGGCGGTACAGCAGCGTATTGCCGCGAACTTCGCAAAACTTAGCGCGTCGCTGACGGCCGCGAGCCATAAGCTCAGCCATCACTGAAGCATCCTCGCGCAGGCGGATAACACTTTGCCTCCTCGCGATAACTACCGATCCACCCTCTATTCGTTCATACGTTTACGATTCTGCAACGGCGTCAGTCCGGTCGGTCCCTCTGCCGTCTGACGCGCCACATTGGGCATCAGGTCCGGTCGCGCCCAGCAATCCGTACCTTCAAAACCAGTGGTGCAATAAGGCTGTGGCGGCGGTGGCCCTTTCGGCGCGGCGCAGAAATCATCGCCGTCATACAAGTATGCTGTATTGCAATCGCGGCCTGTCAGGGTCGAGGCAATGTAGTCCGGACCACAGGACGACAGGCCGAAGCTCATCAGGAGCAGGGTAGAGAAAAAACGAAAGCGCATCCGCGATGGCACTCCTCAAGATCATGCGGAGCATGCCATCGTAGAGTTAACGTGCAGTTAGCCGATGGATCAGGATCGATCATCTTCTGCCGCCGTCGAACGATGCCCGTTTGCCGCGCATCGCGAGCATCTGTATGGTCACGCCGGGCTTTCACGCGAGAGGAAAAGAGTGGCGGACGATATCTTCAGTCAGGCGCAATCGGAACTGCGCGCGCAACAAATGCGCGCCATGGCGCGCCGTTATGCCGCGACCGCCATCGGCTTGGCCGTGGTCGTCGGCGCGGGCATTGGAATCTGGCAATGGCGCGTTCACGACCGGCTTCAGGTGGAAGCCGCTGCATCCAGTCGCTATTTCGAAGCCGTTCATCGTCTGGAAGCCGCAGGACCGGGTGGGAGCAGCAAGGGGCTGACAACGGCGCAACGCGATGCCGAGACAGTCTTCGCGGATCTGGCAGTCCACGCATCCTCGGATATTCGGGATTATGCGGGGTTGAGGCTCGCCGCACTGCGCCTTGCCGATCATGACGCAGCGGGTGCACAGCATGCGTGGTCGGCCATCGCACACGATGCTGATGCCGACCCTGATCTAAGGGCGCTGGCGCGGCTGTTAGGGCTGAACGCCTCCATGGAGACCGCCGATCCGGCAACCTTGCGCGCAGGATATGCGGACCTTGCCAGCAGTGCCGGCCCGTGGCGCGCATTGGCGCAGGAGGGTTTGATCGCGCTCGATCTTCGGGCTGATGCGAACGCGGCACAGCAAGCAGAAGCACGACGCCTGCTGACACACCTATCGACAGCCGCGGACGCACCCGATGGCGCGCGCCAGCGTGCCAATGCCCTTCTTCAGACCTATGGCGGAGCCGGCTGATGCGCCTGAAACCGATTCAATCGTCCTCTCCACTGACCCGGCGCCTGTTTCTCGGCTCTTCCCTGGCCGCCAGCACGGCGCTGACCGCATGCGGCGCATTCAAGGACGAGGAAAAGCCCCGCCTGGCCGGCAAGCGCATCGACGTTCTGTCAACAGGCGCTGGCCTGACGGTCGATACAGAGGATCATACACCGATCGTCCTGCCTCCCGCGGAGGCTGTCTCGGCATGGCCGCAAGCCGAGCGTGTGCCGAGCCATATTGCGACCGATACGCCCTGGGGCGGGCCGAAGCTTGTCTGGAACCGTTCCATCGGCGCAGGCATGTCGGAACCGAGCTTTCTGTCCTATGTCGCGCTCGGCTCAAACGGTCGCGGCGCCATCCAGTCTCCGCCGGTCATTGCGGATGGGCGAATCTTCACCCGTGATGCGGTCGGCACCGTCCGGGCATGGACATGGCCGGACATGCGGCAGCTATGGAGTTTCGTGCCAAGGCCCAAGACCATGAAGTCGAGCGATATCGGCGGTGGCCTGGCGATTGACGGTGGCGTCCTCTACGTCGTGGACGGCGTTGCGCAGACATTGGCGCTCGATGCCTCGACCGGTAACGTCAAATGGCGCATCGACTGCGGCACCCCGGGCCGCTCGGCACCCACCGTGGTCGACGGACGCGTCTTCTTCGGCACGATCGATGAACGCCTCTTCGCCGTGGACGCGGCGACCGGCAATCAGCTCTGGACCTATACGGCCACCGAAGCGGATACGGTCATATTCGGCCAGCCTGCGCCCGCAGTCGTGGACGGCGTGGTCCTTGCCGGCTTCGGCAGTGGCGATCTGGTTGCGTTGCGTGCCGCGACAGGCGAGATGGTGTGGAGCGACAGTCTCGGCGGCGCGAACGGTCGCGGCGCGATGCTCGATCTCTCCTGCGTTCGCGGCGCACCCGCCATACAAGGCGGCACGGCCTATGCGATCAGCATGTCGCAGGTACTCGTGGCCATCGACATGCGTTCCGGACGCCGCCTCTGGGAACGTGAGGTCAGCGGTCAGAACGGGCCGGTCATCTGTGGAGACTGGCTGTTCGTCATCTCCGCCGACCAGGAATTGGCGTGTCTTGACCGCCTGTCCGGGCATGTGCGCTGGATCAAACCCCTGCGCCGTTTCCGACGTATCGCCAAGCAGCGCGATGCGGTGGTCTGGATGGGTCCGGTCCTGGCAGGCGGGAAGCTGGTCTGCGTCTCGTCGCTGCCTGAAGTCGGCATGCAAGTCATCGATGCGATCACCGGGAAGGACGAGGGCGTGGTGCCGACGAAGCAGCCAAGCCTCGTATCCCCAATTATCTGCGACAGCCACGTACTCGTTCTGTCGAGCGACGGGCGGCTGAGCGCTTATGGCTGAAAACATGCAAAATGATTTACCGGTCGTTGTCATTGCCGGACGACCGAATGTCGGCAAATCGACATTGTTCAATCGGCTGGTCGGCCGACGGCAGGCGATCGTCTCCGATACGCCGGGTGTCACGCGCGATCGCAAGGAAGGCGAGGCGCTGCTACGCGGCAAGCGCGTTCGCCTGATCGATACTGCAGGCCTCGAGGAAGCCGCGCCGGACACGCTGTTCGGACGTATGCGCGCGTCGTCGGAATCGGCCGTGTCGATCGCCGACCTTGTGCTTTTCTGTATCGATGCACGTGCCGGCGTGACGCCGGCGGATGCGCATTTCGCGGCATGGCTTCGGAAACAGAACAAGCCGGTCCTTCTGGTCGCCAACAAGGCAGAAGGTGCTGTCGCCACCGCTGAGGCGCTTGAAGCCTACTCGCTGGGTCTCGGTTCACCCTTGGCGCTGTCCGCAGAACATGGCGAGGGCATTGCCCATCTCATGGGGGAGATCGCAGACAGGTTGCCGGAAGGTCCCGGGCGGCGACGTGCGCGGGGCGACGATGAAGAAGAGGAGCGGCCTGCCGGGCCGTTGCGTCTGGCGATCGTTGGTCGGCCCAATGCCGGGAAATCCACATTGCTCAACCGCCTGCTTGGCGAGGAGCGGATGATCACAGGGCCGGAACCTGGTCTTACACGCGATTCGATCTCCGTTCTTCTGCAGGATGAACACGGACCGATCCAGTTGGTGGATACGGCAGGACTGCGCCGAAAGGCCCGCATCGAGGAAAGTCTGGAAAAGATGTCGGTTTCGGCATCGATCGAAGCGCTGAAGATGGCGGAAGTGGTCGTTCTGACACTGGATGCCACTCTGGGCGTCCATGAACAGGATTTGCAGATCGCACGTCTCGTCGAACGGGAAGGGCGGGCCTGCGTGCTGGCGCTGAACAAATGGGACGCGGTCGAGGATCGAACGGCAACACGCAACGCGATCTCATATCGTATCGAGAACTCCTTGGCGCAGATGCGCGGCATACCGGTCGTGGCATTTTCCGCATTGACCGGCGCCGGCGTCAACAAGCTGTTACCAACGGTAAGAAAGGCCTATGAGGTCTGGAACAGCCGCGTTACGACCGGCGAACTGAACCGGTGGTTTGAGGAAGCGCTCGAACGCCATGCGCCGCCGCTCGTTGACGGCAAGCGCCTCAAGCTTCGTTACATGACGCAGGCCAAGTCCCGTCCGCCGACATTCATCCTCTTTGGCACACGCGCCGAAATGTTGCCGGACGCCTATCGGCGCTATCTGGTGAATGGCTTGCGGGAGACATTCCATCTACCCGGCACCCCGATCCGTTTGCAGACACGCGGCACGCGCAATCCGTTCGTGGACAACAAATCATGACGCAAGCCGTCTCAGCGGCCGAGACCGCACTCGTGCTGATCGAGTATCAGAACGACTTCATCTCGTCAGGTGGGGCGATGCATGATGCCGTGCGCGATGAAATCGCGCGTACGGACATGTTGTCGCATACGAGCAGTGCCATCGCACTGGCTCGATCCGCGGGCGTGCAGATTGTCTGGGCGCCGATCGAGTTCGAACCCGGATACCCGGAATTGGGCAATGCGCCTTACGGTGTTCTTGCCAATGTCAAGGCAGCGAATGCCTTCATCAAGGGTGGATGGGGCGCTGCCATCGCGGACCAGTTTGCGCCGGACAGCGCTGATCTGATCGTTTCGGGAAAACGAGGATTATGTGCTTTCGCCAGCACGAATCTCGATTTCCTCCTCCGTCATAACGGCATCCGTCGCATCGCCCTCGGCGGCTTCCTGACGGACTGCTGCGTCGAATCGACCATGCGAACGGCTTACGAGCACGGTTATGACGTCGTCACGCTGACGGACTGCGTCGCCACACTGAGCGAAGCGCAGCATGACGCAGCCATCAACTATACCTATCCGATGTTCTCTCGCCCCATGACGCATGGAGCGTTTTTCACCGAACTGGCGAAGTAGCCGCCGGTCCTGATTGCCTCAATGAATGAAGATTGAGGCAATCAGGCAGAAGAACAGTCCGAAGAACGCAATCAGTGTCTCAACGACGGACCAAGTCTTGAGTGTCTGCGGAACGGTCAGGCCGAGATACTCCTTGAGCTGCCAGAACCCGGCATCGTTCATCGGGCCGAAGGCCACCGAACCCGCGCCCGTCACCAGCACCATCAGTTCCGGCGAGACACCGCTCGAATGCGCGAGGATCGGCCCGGCGATGCCGGATGCCGTGCTCATTGCCACAGTAGCCGACCCGCATGCGACGCGAACGATAACCGCCAACAGCCATGCAAGAATGAGAAGTGGCACGTGCGCGCCAAGCGCCGCGTCCGTGATGGCTTTCGACACGCCGCTATCCACCAGTTCACGACCGAAACCGCCGCCAGCGCCGACGAGCAGCATGATCAGCGCGGTCGGGCCAAGGCATTCGTTCGTGAAACGCAGAATCGTTTCACGCGAAAAGCCACGTGCGATGCCCAGGACATAGAAGGACAGGACCGTCGCCAGAACCAGCGCGATATCGGTATTCCCGACGAAATGAAGAAGACGATTGGGTGCGCTGTGAACAGCCGTCACATGGTCGGCCACCGATCCGATGAGCATCAACATGACGGGCGAAAGGATCGTGAAGACGGTGATGCCGAACCCGGGCAGGTTCTTCGGCACCTCACGGCTGATAAACTGCTCCGCCAACGGATTTGCTTCGGTAATATGGATACGCGGTGCAATGAAACGGCCATAAAGCGGCCCTGCAATAATGGCGATCGGTGTTCCGATTATCACGCCCCAGAAAATCGTGCGGCCCGTATTGGCATGGTAAGCGGAAAGCGCCAGGAGCGTCGCCGGATGCGGAGGCACCATGGCATGGGTCACGGAAAGTGCCGCGCCCATTGGCAATGCAACGCGCAGCAGCGGCGTATCCGTTCGGGCCGCCAACACGAAAGCCAGCGGAATAAGCAGGACAAACCCGACCTCGAAGAAGACGGGAAGGCCGACAAGCAGTCCGATGATCATCATGGCCCAGTCGACGCGTTCGCGACCGGCCGCTTGCGAGATCGTCAGGGCGATTCGGTCGGCACCGCCAGATTCGGCGAGCATTTTCCCCAGCATCGTGCCAAGCGCGATAACAGTACCGACGTGGCCCAACACGTGCCCGGCCCCGGCTTCGAAAGATGCGACCACGTGATCGGCCGGCATGCCGGCAGCCAGCGCAAGGGCGAGCGAGACCGTGAACAGAACGATGAACGGGTTCAGGCGAAAATAGGCGATCAGCACGATAATCGCGATGATCGCCGTGACGGCGAGGCCGATGGCGAGCGTTGTAGTCATGGATTGGCATCTCGACGTGCCAAACTCCCCCTGTCAATCACGTCACCCGGTAAAATGGTCCGGCCCCGGATCACAAAAGAATGCGCGCAGTCTGAAGACTGATGCTTCGGAAACAGATCGCCGTGGCAACGAGCGGCTTTTGTCGCCATAACAGGGATGAAGGCGGCTTCCGTTGCGACAAGACATTTACAGGACACAGTTGATTTATGGTTGGAGTTGCATCGATTCGTTCGGACGAACAGACGACGCATCATGCTCGAAGCACGACACGCGCGACGCTGCTCGGTATTGTCGCGGCATTGGCTGGACTGATGTTCGGCCTGGATACGGGCGTCGTATCCGGTGCGCTTCCGTTCATTGCCACGGATTTTCATCTTTCCTCGCGCACGCAGGAGTGGATCGTGTCGTCCATGA
Organism: Neoasaia chiangmaiensis; assembly: GCF_002005465.1. Lineage (NCBI taxonomy): Bacteria > Pseudomonadati > Pseudomonadota > Alphaproteobacteria > Acetobacterales > Acetobacteraceae > Neoasaia > Neoasaia chiangmaiensis. Next base: position 541,210 of record NZ_CP014691.1, read on the forward strand.
TGGCAGGCGCGACATTCGGCTCCCTGCTGGCTGGCAACATCTCCGCCCGCTTCGGCAGGACTGGCGCGATGATGGGCGCGGCAATCCTTTTCCTGCTCGGCACGTTCGCCTGTGCCTTCGCGCCAGCGCCCGCCATCCTCATCGTCGGACGCGTGTTCCTGGGGCTGGCCGTTGGCATCGCGGCGTTTGCAGCACCGCTTTACATTTCGGAAATCACGGTAGAATCGGCGCGTGGCGCCATGATTTCCTTCTATCAACTCATGGTATCGCTCGGCATCTTCCTCGCCTTCCTTTCTGACAGCCTCCTGTCCGGTGGCGGTCACTGGCGCTGGATGCTGGGCATCATGGCCGTGCCCGCGACCCTGTTCCTGCTGAGCGTTCTCTATCTACCGCATTCACCGCGCTGGCTGATGATCCAGAACAGGAAAACGCAGGCCCGGCGCGTATTGAACCTTTTACGCTCCGATGAGGAAGTCGCCGCAGCCGAACTGTCCGACATCGAGGCGCGCCTGCAGCAGGGAACCGACAAGGGCAGGGGATCCACCCTGTTCTGGCGGAACGGGAACTTTCGCCGGTCGGTGTTTCTCGGCATGATATTGCAGGTCATGCAACAGCTCACGGGCATCAACGTGCTGATGTATTATGCGCCGCGCGTCTTCGAGGCTGCGCATTTCGGCACCTCCGCCGCCGTATGGGCAACGACCCTGGTGGGCCTGACGAACATGACGCTTACCGCCATCGCGATTGTGTTCGTCGATAAGTGGGGACGCCGACCGCTTCTCATTCTGAGCTGCGTCATCGCAGCCGCAAGCATGGGTGGAATCGGCCTGATTCTCTGGAGCGGCGCACAGAGCTTCGGTGCACAGCTGGCGCTCGTCGGCTGTGTCCTGCTGTTCGTTGCCGGCTTTGCGATCGGTGAGGGACCTCTAGTATGGACCCTGTGCTCCGAAGTTCAGCCGACACGGGGAAGGGATTTCGGTATCGGCTGTTCGACGGTCACGAACTGGGCGGCTAATTGCCTCGTCAGCAACACGTTCCTCAGTCTTATGGCCGCAGTCGGCAGTGCAGGCACGTTCATTTTATTTGCGGTGCTGAATGGAGCCTTCATCATCGTAACGCTTGCGTTCGTGCCAGAAACGAAGGGTGTCTCGCTCGAGACCATCGAAACGAATCTCCTTTCGGGCAAGCGCCTGCGCGACATTGGCCGTTAGGAAAACAAACGACATGCTCATTCGCACCGATGAAACTGCCGATATCGATACGCCAACCGGGACAATGCGCGTTTATATCGCGCGGCCTGCGCGGGAGGGACGATTTCCTGCCGTGATCCTGTATTCCGAGATCTATCAGGTCACGGCGCCCATCGAGCGTCTTGCCGCCATGATCGCCGGGCAGGGGTATCTCGTCGCGATTCCCGAAGTGTATCACGAATATGAGCCAGCCGGCCGGGTCCTTGCCTACGACAAGCCGGGCACCGACCGCGGCAACGAACTCAAATACACCAAACCGGTCGCTGCATTCGACAGCGACACGGCCGCACTTTACGACTGGCTACTGAAGCACAATGCCTGCAACGGTCAGGTCGGCGCTTTCGGCGTCTGTCTTGGCGGTCATCTCGCTTATCGCGCCGCCTTGCATTCCGGGATCAAGGCGGCGGCGTGCTTTTACGCAACCGATATTCATTCCGCATCGCTTGGAGCCGGAAAGTCGGACGATTCCCTTGCTCGTGCGGCGGACATCAGGGGCGAGATCATGATGGTCTGGGGCCGATCCGATCCGCATGTCCCCTATGAGGGTCGACGCCGCATCCGGGATGCTCTGGAGCAGGCGGGCACCGCGCTCGAATGGCATGAAGTCGACGGTCAACATGCGTTCCTGCGCGACGGCGCGCCACGCTTCGATGCCGCATTGTTCCTGCAGGCCATGAACTGGACAAACGCTCTTTTCCAGCGCGCGCTACGGTAAATGTCCGCTGTCGCATCGGGCGGAGGATCTGCGACCCTTTCGGGCCACGACCTGCAGGGCCTTCATGGAACGGCCCGCACCCGCGCAATGCTCGCGGTGGCGTTGTCCGTTCTGCTATCGGTTCTTGATTACGCTGTCGCCAACGTAGCGCTGCCGAGTATCGCACACGATATTCATGCGTCGTCGTCCCAGTCGATCTGGGTCATCAATGCCTATCAATTGGCATCCCTGTCGATGTTGCTTCCCCTTGCGTCGATCGGCGCGCGTATCGGCTTTGCGCGCATGTGCCGCCTGGGTATCGCATTGTTCCTTGTTGCATCCGTATGCTGCGCGGTTTCGCATTCCCTGCTCGAACTGGCGCTGGCCCGTGCGCTTCAGGGCGCGGGAGGGGCATGCATCATGAGCGTGAACATCGCTCTCGTTCGATTCATCTATCCACATGCGGAGCTCGGGCGCGGCATTGCGCTCAACGGCCTTGTCATCGGCACCGGCGTGGCGCTTGGCCCGACTGTCGGATCGATTGTTCTGTCCTTTGCCGACTGGCCATGGATATTCTGGATCAATCTGCCGCTCGGTCTGGCGGCTCTGCTTCTTGCCAGCCTCGCACTTCCGGTCACGCCACGATCGGAAAGGTCGATAGACCGCGTCGGCATCGTGCTGACGGTATTGGCCTTCAGCACGACTGTTGTGGGTGTTGATGATCTGGTGCATGGCGGCAGCACGCTTGGCGTCGCGGTCGTATTGATCGGCATCGTGTGCTGGGGCGCATTATTGCGATGGCAGCATCGCCGGCCCGATCCGATCGTCCCGATAGACCTTCTGCGGACAGGCAGTTTCGCCATCGCCTTTCTTGTTGGGACGACGGGTTTCATCGCTTCGAATTTCTTCATCATTGCGATGCCGTTCACGCTGGAGACCATATTCCACCGACCGCCGACCGTGACTGGTTTCCTCATTACGCCATGGGCCGTCGGTGTCGCTGTCATGTCGTATCTGATCGGCAAGGCCGCGGATCGTTTTCCCGCAGCCGTTCTTTCAAGCATCGGTCTGGCGATCACGTCATCGGGATTCCTGATGCTCTGGTTACTGCCGGAGACCGCAACCAATTTCGACATCATCTGGCGAACCGGCTGGGCGGGGGCCGGCTTCGGCATGTTTCAGCCACCCAACAACAGGGCCATGATGATCGCCGCCCCACGCGGTCGGGAGGGTGGTGCAAGCGGGCTGGTCTCGGTGGCGCGCCTGGGCGGCCAGACAATGGGCGCACTCCTCGTTGCCGCTGTCTTCGTGTTCGCCCGGCATGCCTCGTCGCTCTGTCTGCTCTGTGCGGCGTGCACGGCGGCAGGCGGCGCGACATTGAGTGTCAGTCGCCGTTTCCTTATGTCTTCGACGAAGAAGACATAGAATGGATGCCCGACGATGACCCCCACATCGTCAAGACCGCGTCGAGAAAAGCTCCGTTAGCTTCTGCATCATCGTACCCCCCAGTTCTTCAGCATTGGTCAGTGTGACACTGCTGCGATAGTAACGCGTGACATCATGCCCGATACCAATGGCAACAAGTTCAGTATCAGCCGATCCTTCAATCCGGCCGATCACATGCCGGAGGTGATCCTCCAGATAGGAACTGGGATTGACGGAGAATGTACTGTCATCGACCGGCGCACCGTCCGATATCACCATCAATATACGTCGATGTTCCGGACGACGGCGTAAGCGGCGCCATGCCCAAAGCAGGGCCTCGCCGTCGATATTCTCCTTAAGAAGACCTTCCCGCAGCATCAGTCCCAGGTTGTTCCGCGCACGCCGCCATGGGCTATCCGCATCCTTGTAGACGATATGCCGCAGGTCGTTCAGGCGGCCGGGCTCAGGCGACCGACCGGATGCAACCCAACGCTCCCGGCTCATGCCGCCTTTCCAGGCGCGTGTCGTGAAGCCGAGCACCTCGACCTTGACGCCACAACGCTCCAGGGTGCGGGCAAGGATATCCCCGCACATCGCCGCAACGGTAATGGGGCGCCCACGCATCGATCCCGAATTGTCGATCAGCAACGTCACGACCGTGTCCCGGAACTCGGCCTCACGCTCATGCTTGTATGTCAGCGAAAGCATGGGATTGACGATGACACGTGCCAGCCGACTCGCGTCCAGGATGCCTTCTTCCTGATCGAATGCCCAGGCACGCTGCTGCTGTGCCATCAGGCGTCGCTGCAGGCGATGCGCAAGCCGGGATACAACTCCCTGCATATTGACCAGTTGTTGATCCAGTTGCTGCCGAAGACGGATCAACTCATCCGGGTCGCACAGATCATCGGCCGTCGCTTCCTCGTCGAAGGCCGTCGTGAAGGCCTTGTAGCCGACCAGCGCGTCATCATCGTCGGCTTCGGGCTCCCGCCGCGAATCGCCGGCTGCTTCTTCGGCGCCACCCTCCTGTTCGTCGGCCCGCTCGTCGCTTTCGGTTGCGTCGGGCGGCCCGGCGGGATCGGCCTGATATCCGGAGTTTTCGTCGTCCTGCGATTCATCTTCAGGCGGCGCATCGTCGTTCTGCGTGGCCTGATCCTGCTCCGCCTTGTCGTCGGTATCCTCGCCCTGTTCGGAACTGTCCTCATCCTCCTGCTGCGTCTCCGTCAATGCGCAGGCGCGCAGAAGATGACTGCACGCATTGGCGAATGCGCGCTGGTCGTCCTGATGTCGTGCCATTTCAGCAAGCGCGGAGCGCGCGTCAGGCGTAAGCGCGTCACGCCATGCCTGCAGGGCGGGTCCCGCCTGTCGCGGTGCCGGGGTTCCGGACATGGCTTCACGTGCCAGCAGGCTCAGCGCGAGCGGCGCGCCCATATCCTGTTGATTGAGCATCTTGCCACATCCGGCGTCGATGCAGTCCTGCGCCACCTTGCGATCGAGATTGGCCTGCATGCCCGCCATATGGCGCGAACCGTAGACCTCGCAACGCGCTTGTTCGACGGCGCCATAGACATCGCGGGCAATCGTCTCCCCCGGCATGCTGGCAGCGTGCAATTGCGCGTCGTGATGGCGGATCTTCAGGGCCGCGGCATCCGCCGCGCCGCGTATGCGTGCAACTTCCGCCGGCGGCATGGCGCGCGACAGATAGGGCAGGCGGACCTCCGCTGTCCGCTGCGCGTCTCGTGCGGATGCATTGTTCGCGAACGCAACCTCGGTCTCGGGTCGTCCGCCGACCGCACGAAGTGTCGCCGCCGTTACGCGGCGAAAATTCTCATTCCGCTCGAGGTCGTCACTGTTCTTTTTCGATGTGCCAGCCATGACAGCCGCCCGATCAGGCCGTCAGCGGATTTTTGTCGAAGCAGCGCTGATAGTACTCCGCAACAATCGCGCGCTCGGCTTCATCACACTTATTGAGGAACGTCAGACGGAATGCCAACGCCAGATCCCCGAATATACGCTCATTTTCCGCCCAGGCGATGACCGCCCGTGGCGACATTAACGTCGACAGATCGCCACTCATGAAACCGGCACGTGTCAGATTGGCCAGCGCGACCATGCTCTCGAGGCGCCGCTGAAGGGTTTTATCATGCGCGTCGCCGCCCAGTTTCGCGCGTACGATGGCGACCTCCTGATCCACCGGCAGGTAATTGAGAGACGCCACGATATTCCAGCGATCCATCTGCCCCTGATTGATCTGCTGTGTGCCGTGATAAAGCCCCGTCGTATCGCCGAGCCCGACCGTATTGGCCGTGGCGAACAGGCGGAACGCCGGATTGGGCCGAATGACTCGGTTCTGATCGAGAAGCGTGAGATGACCTTCGGCTTCAAGAACGCGCTGGATGACGAACATGACATCCGGCCGGCCCGCATCATATTCGTCAAAGACGAGCGCACAGGGATGCTGGAGGCACCAGGGAAGCAGACCTTCCTTGAACTCCGTCACCTGTTTGCCGTCGCGCAGGACGATGGCGTCCTTGCCGATAAGATCGATGCGCGAAATATGACTGTCGAGGTTGATGCGAATACACGGCCAGTTCAGTCGCGCGGCGATCTGCTCGATATGGGAGGACTTACCCGTGCCATGGAACCCCTGCACCATGACGCGCCTGTTATACGCAAAACCCGCCAGAATCGCCCGCGTCGTGTCCCGATCGAACTGATAGGTCGGATCGACATCCGGCACATGCTCCGTGCGGACGCTGAACGCCGGAACCTGCATATCGCAATCGATCGCAAAGACGTCCCGAGCGGAAACCGTGAGATCCGGCGCCCCAAGCACGCTTGTGGGAACGCTCTGGTGCTCGTTTGTCACGACGGTTTCAGGGGCGTCAACAGTTGCGAAATCGCTCATGGTTGTTCCATTTTTCCATTCTCTGGCAAGGGCGTTGGATCAAGATAGGCTCAGCTTGCCCGAACCGCCAGAGGCGAGGCCGGTTTAACCGGCACGTGCCTGTGCGACGCTGGTCGTCTCGACCCGATGGATATGCTCGCGAACGACCGAGTAGGCGGCGTTGACGGCCTTGAAACGTTCCTCGGCCGCGCGGTCGCCGCCGTTGGCATCGGGATGGTGCTGCCGCGCCAGATCCTTGTAGCGAGCCTTGAGGATGTCGAGCGACACAGGCCATGCGAGACCCAGCGTGGACAGAGGCTGGCGGAGCGGCAAAGGCACATCGGAAGCAGCAGCCTGCTCCTGCCGCCTTTTTGCTGCCTGCGCGCGCCGCTGACGGCCGGCGCCAAGAATGTCCAGCGGGTCCAGCACCTCCTCTTCATCGAAGGTCTGGCCGCCGCGCGCGCCAAGACGCCATGACGGGCGCTGCCAGGACGTATCGGCACGGAGATGCGCCTCGATCTGCCCTGGCGTCATGCCTTTATAATAGTCCCAATTGGCGTTGTATTGCCTGACATGCTCAAGACAGAACCAGAAATAGTCGTTAAGCGTATCGCGGCTTTTGGGCGCACGGTATCCGGCACGCGCCGTGCAACCGGGCATCTGGCAACAGGCATCCGGCGCCGCCGGATCCGGATCGAACGCGCGATGTCGAGTGGATTTACGCTGCATGGTCGGTTTTATGTGCTTTCGGACGCGCCGCTTGCAAGAAGGGAATTGAGGATGGCCGAAAATGAACGGGCCCGCCGGATAGAAGCGATACTGAAGGAGGCTTTGGCCCCGGAAGTCGTGGAAATTCATGATGATAGCGCCAGGCATGCCCATCATGCCGGAACGCGTGAACTTGGCGGCGGTGGAGAGACGCATTTCAATATCATGGTGATCAGCCGCCGTTTCAACGGAATGAGCCGCATTGCGCGCCATAGACTGGTCCACGATCTGCTGGCTCAGGAATTCTCCTCAGGCCTGCACGCGCTGTCTCTCGTGCTGAACGACAAGGTCTGAAAATGAAGCAGTTCGGTCGGCTTGCTGCCTTACTCGGAACGATGCTTGCCCTGGCGGGATGCGCTCATGAAGGCCTGAGCACATTATCGAGCGAAGATCGCGTTCAGGCGCATCGCGTCGAACAAACCCTCGGCGATCTCAAGGGACTTACCGGCCGCTTCCAGCAGACGGGTCCGGATGACGCCGTGAGCAGCGGCACGTTCGACTATGCCCCCGGCCGTTTGCAACTGGACTACGCATTCCCGCATGTCTCGCATCTTGTCGCCGCAAACGGCCACATCGTGTTGACGGACGATACGACCGGCGCTGTCACACATCTCTCATTGGCGCGCAACCCGCTTGGGCTACTGCTGCGCACGCCGATCAGTTTCGACAACGGCATTGTGGTGACGTCCGTTCGGCGGGGCAACAACGCCCTCCAGCTTTCCGCCGCACAGGCCAACAATCCATCCCAGGGCGAGTTGACGCTTCAGTTCTCGGATATCGGCGATCATCTGAATCTGATTGGTTTCGACGCGATCGATGCACGACAGCATCATGTCGTGCTGCATCTCTTCGATACGACCAGTCGCTGACGCATACCGATATTTCGCGCCAGACGTTTTATCCCCCGCCTTCCTCCTGCGGCACGCTGGCGAAAACATCCTGCCACGCCTCAAGCAAGGCATGATCCAGATCGGGCATGGATATATCCGGTTTGAAACGGGCAAGGCTTGTCACGCCATAGTCGCGAATACCGCATGGGACGATCCCGTCGAAATCCGTCAGGACAGGATCGAGATTGATCGAAACCCCATGCCACGAGACCCATCGGCTGACGCGAATGCCGAGTGCCGCGATCTTCGCTTCGCATCCCGTCACGGGGTCCTGCACCCAGACGCCGATGCGCCCTTCGCGAGTCTCGGCATGTACACCCAGGAGCGCCAGGGCTCGAATGATCCAACGCTCAAGCGCCTGCACGAACGCGCGCAGATCGCGCGCGGGCACATCGCCATGCGGTCTGGTCAGGTCCAGCATGACGTAGACAATGCGCTGTCCCGGGCCGTGATAGGTCCATTGCCCGCCACGACCGGCTTCAAAAGTATCGAAGCCATGCGGATTGGTCAGGTCCTCCGATCGAGCGGACGTGCCGGCTGTGAAGAGTGGCGGGTGCTCCAGAAACCAGAGCATTTCCGGCGCATGTGACTGGCGGATGGCCTCTGCCTGTGCGGCCATGAAGGAAAGGGCCCTGGGGTAGGGCACGTGTCCATAACTGCGCCTTAGAATAATTTTCGTCATAAAACTGCTTGCTGGTGATTGCTCGTCGCTCATGCATCGGCTATAGGCCCATCCATCCCAGCGGTATCGCCAAAAACGATCCGCTTGTCACGGTGCGGTCGTGGCGGAATGGTAGACGCGCAAGCTTGAGGTGCTTGTGGGGGAAACCCTGTGGAAGTTCGAGTCTTCTCGACCGCACCAAATGACAATCTGATTTGCCATTGAAAATATGCGGCATTTGCATTTTGGACGGGCATTGATGCCGATGCCTTCCTCCCGCCAGATTCCCTGTGTAATAAACGGTTTCAAATAACGGGTTGGCAGTTGACCTGTTATTGCAACGCGACAACGCTTTCTGCGTTCGTTATGGTGTTGCGGATACGGAACCATATCGACCGATGAGTCGATGCACTCCAGGGTTAAGGTGATAGACACGTGATAAAGCCATTGAAGAAAGCCGTGCTGCCCGTTGCCGGGCTTGGCACCCGTTTCCTTCCGGCCACAAAAGCCATGCCGAAAGAGATGCTCCCGGTCGTGGATCGTCCACTGATCCAGTATGCCATTGATGAGGCAAGGGAAGCCGGCATCGAGGAATTCTGCCTTATCACCGGCCGCGGCAAGGATAGTCTGATCGACTATTTCGATATCGCGTTCGAACTCGAAACGACCCTGCGCGAACGCGGCAAGACGGCAGCTCTGGAAGCCCTGTCGCCAAGTGGCATTCAGGCAGGCTCCCTCGTTGCCGTTCGTCAGCAGGAGCCTTTGGGCCTGGGACATGCGATCTGGTGTGCACGTTCCTTCATCGGCAATGATCCGTTCGCCATCCTGCTGCCGGACGATATCGTCAAGAGCAAGCGCGGATGCGTTGCCCAACTTGTCGATGCCTATAATCAGACGGGCGGTAACGTCGTTGCCGTGACTGAAGTGCCGCAGGAGCATACGAACCGTTATGGCATCCTCGATATCGGGGCCGATGACGGCAGGCTGGTCGAGGTCAAGGGGCTGGTCGAGAAGCCCGATCCGAAGGACGCACCGTCCAACCTGTCAATCATCGGACGCTATGTTCTGACGCCTGACGTCATGACCCATCTCTCGAAACTGGAGCGTGGCGCTGGTGGCGAAGTCCAGCTGACAGACGCGATGGCGAAGATGATCGGCCATGTGCCGTTTCATGGTCTGCGCTACGAAGGACAGCGCTACGATTGCGGCGACAAGGCTGGTTTCCTGGAAGCGCAGATCGCTTTCTCGATCGATCGCCCTGACCTGGGGGCATCCGTGAAGGAGTTCCTGAAGAAATACGTGTAATTCAAGGCTTTCTCGACAAGGCAACAGGGGGCCGCTCGTTTTCCGCATGGCTCCCTGTAGTTCTTGCCCGGCGCCTATTTGCTTCAGGTTCCAACCCCATTCGGGAATAGGCTTTATGGCAGATTCTCGCTTTCAATCCTTTCTTGAGCCGGGACAATTCGTGACCCATCCGTTTCATCCGGAATGGGGCTGCGGACAGGTGCAATCCGCCATCGGCTCTCGCGTGACGGTTTCATTTGAGAATGCCGGCAAGGTTCTGATCGACGCTTCCCAAATCGCGTTACAGATCGTCCCGAAGTAGATTACGCATGCGGTCGACGGTTGAAGCGATCACCAATTTTTTTGCGCCGCCACATTGTGCCTGCTGCGGCGCGGAAACCACCTCATCGGGTTTCGTCTGTAGTGCCTGCTTTACTCATCTTCGCCCCATCCAGTCGCCAAGCTGTAATCGATGTGCGGTTCCACTGCCTGCAATGGCCTTCGCGGGACCGCTATCCAGCTGCGTCGATTGTCGTAATAATCCACCACCATGGCGCCACGCGCAGGCCGCCTATGTATACGATGACTGGTCTCGTCGATTGATCCTTCCGCTGAAATACGCGGATCGAACGGAGAATGCCCTTTTCATTGCGCAGGTCATGCAACGCGCCGGAGCGGAAATGCTTCGCGATGCAGATTGGATCATACCTGTTCCGCTTCATCGCTGGCGCCTGCTCAAACGACGATACAATCAGGCTGCACTGATTGCGAAAAAGATTTCCGAAAAGCCGGGTACCCCATCCTACATGCCTGACGTCATTGAGCGAACCATCCCAACGAAAGCCCTGGCCAGGCTGACAGCACGACAGCGAGCCGCCGTCGTTCACGATGCCTTCATCGTCAGCAGACGATATCGGTCTATCATCCAAGGTAAGAAAATCGTAATCTGCGACGATGTATTGACGACTGGTTCCACGGTTGGGGCCTGCACACGGCTCCTTCATGCTTGCGGGGCCGAACGTGTCGACGTGCTGGTTGCGGCGCGCACGGCTCAGGCCCTTCCAGCGAATAAGAATGACGGAAAGGCGCTATGAGCGACATTGAAATCTTCACACAGCCATATTGTCCTTACTGTGTTCGCGCTGTCGAACTTCTGAAAAGCAAGAAACTTTCGTTTTCGGAAATCAATGCGCCTCATGGAACCGCTGAAAGAACGGAAGCCATCAGGCGTTCCGGCGGTCGGACCACCGCTCCGCAGATATTTATCAACGGCCGTTCTATTGGCGGCTGTAGTGAACTGCTTGCCATGGAACGCGCCGGCAATCTGGATGCCCTTCTGACGAGCGCATGATCCGGTTCAAGCTGCTCTGCGCACACGGACATGAATTCGAAGGCTGGTTTCGGAATGCCGAGACATTCGATGTCCAGCAGCAGGCAAGACAAATATCGTGCCCTGATTGCGGGGATGACGAGGTCCGCAAGGCATTGATGGCTCCCGCGGTTGCAAGCGGTCGCCGCGAACCCGCGGGCGATGTCATACCCGATCGTGTTCGGGCAGTGCTCCAACGCGTTCGGAGGGAAGTTGAAGCACAATACGACGATGTCGGCGAAGGATTCGCCGAGGCGGCATTAAACCGCCAACAGATGGCGGAGGACGGGAAAACATTGCCCAGTCGCGGCATATACGGCACGATGACGCCTGAGGATCGTATCCGGCTCGACGACGAAGGGGTCGAATACGCTGCCGTGCCATGGGTGGAGCGAGCGGATGGATAAGGCAATATGGCGGAGCTTGCGGAAAATCCGGCAACTGGCTTTTCTAGTGTCCTCCTGCGTAGCACTGTGTATTGCCGCTCCCGCATTCTCTCAAACGGCCTCGTCACCCCCTCTGGCTGAAGACGGCCTGTGGCTGTCTCAGGAACATGATGGTGTGTTTCGTATCGGACATTGCGGCGACACGCTTTGCGGGCGTCTGATCGGCATGAAATACGAAGGCGATCCACCGAAAGACGTATGGGGTCATCCCCAATGCGGCCTTCTGATGCTGACCGGGTTCAAGCCGGGCGAGGATCAGCGCTGGACCGGTCACATCCTGGATCCGGAAAGCGGCCATGTCTATGATGCCAAGATCTGGTCACCCATCCCCGACGTTCTAAAGCTTCGCGGGTTCGTTCTCGGGATTTCCCTGTTCGGCGAAACCCAGACCTGGACACGCTATCGAGGCGCGATCGGGGCCGATTGCAAACTTCCATGACGGCGGCAGGACAAGAAAGAAAAACATGAACAGGAAACTATCTCGCCGGCATTTTACACTAGGCGCGTTAAGCCTGACAGGCATGGGACATGCCTACGCCCAGTCCTCCGCCTCCTCAGCGCCGCAGTCGGCGAAGCCAACCTCTCGCACAATATGCTTCGTGGGCGGCTACACGAAACATGGTCCACCCGGTGGTGCCGGCAATGGCGAGGGGATCGCGGTGTTCGAGATGTCGCGCGAGAACGGTTCGCTCACGCCGATCACAACCTTCACCGATATCGCCAGCCCGTCTTTCATTACGCTGTCGAAAGACCATCGGTTTCTCTACGCCCTGAGCGAAATCAGCGATTTCAACAAGGATGGTGACGGCTCCGTTACCGCCTTCGCAGTCGATCGCTCGACAGGCTCGTTGAAGAAGCTCAACGTCGTCAGTTCCGGCGGCGCAGTTCCGGCGCATCTCAGCATCCATCATTCCGGCCGATATGTGCTTGTCGCCAATTACATGGGTGGATGCGTGGCGGTTCTGCCAATCCGTTCCGATGGATCGCTGGGCGAGGCGACGGACGTCATACACAACACCGGCCCTCGGCAACCCGAGCGCGCGTCGGACAACCCGGAGGGCAATTTCGCCGTCTCCGATCATTCCGGTTCGCATCCGCACATGATCCATAGCGATCCAAGCGGACGCTTCGTCCTTGCTGACGATGCCGGACTCGACCGCGTCTATGTCTGGACGCTGGACCTCACCACTGGCACACTCAAGCCCGCGAAAAAACCTTACTACGATATGCTGCCGGGTTCTGCTCCCCGGCACTTCGAATTCGATCGCACGGGTAAAATCCTTTACAATCTGTGCGAACAGGACTCGAAGGTTATTGTGTCGACGTTCAATCCCAGCGTCGGCTCGATCACCAATCTGCAAAGCGTCAGCACGGTCACCTCGCATTTCCGGGGCAGCACGCTGGCTGCCGAAATCCTTATCTCGGCCAGCGGAAAATTCGTCTATGCGTCGAACCGCCTCGGCGATTCGCTGGCCGTCTTCAAAATCGCTGATGACGGCACGCTGACGCTGGAAGACGAGGTCTGGATGCATGCCGATTATGGCCGCGCGATGATGTTCGACCCCTCCGGCGAATATCTGTTCTGTGCCAATCAGCGCAGCGATGCCGTGACATCCTTCAAAGTCGATAAAGCCAATGGCAGACTGTCGTTCACGGAGAACTTCACGGCTGTCGGCAGCCCGACGACGTTCGCTTTCATGAACACAGAAGTCTGACAGGCCACACGTTCCCGGACCGTCCTTTCACAGCCGAGAACGTGACCGCGTTCTCAATCCCGCGTAAAAATAGCAATGTAGTTAATGCTGGTGTCGCGCGTCGCACGCCATTTTCCAGGCGCGAAACCCATTCCTGCGATGTCCGTCATGCGCAGGCCGGCGTGACGTCCCATGCGCGACAGATCTGCGGGTGAGACGAATTTCTTCCAATCGTGCGTGCCGACCGGAAGCAATCGCGCGATATATTCCGCACCCAACTTGGCAAAGGCAAACGAGCGAAACGTCTTGTTGAGGGTCGATACGGCAACCATGCCGCCGGGTTTGACGAGGTCGGCCAGAAGATGGAGGAATTGCTGCGGATCGGTAACATGTTCGATTACCTCCAGCGCCGTCACGACATCGAAGCGTTCCGACCGTTCCAGCAGATCCTCGGCGCTACCCTGTCGGTAATCCAGATGGCCAGCGCCAGGCGCCAGGGGATGTGCTGCACGATGTACCTGCGCCGCCGCAATCGCCTCGCCCGATGCATCGATACCCAAAACATCATGTCCCATGCGTGCAAATGCCTCACTCGCCAGGCCAGCGCCGCAGCCGATATCAAGCAGCTTCAATGTCCCGCCGCGGGCGGCATGAAGCGGAGCGATCCGCGTATCGACCCATTCCGTTCGCAGTGGATTCATTTCGTGCAGGGGCCGCATAGGCCCCTTTGGATCCCACCAGTTCTCGGCCAGCCGGCTGAACTGTTCAATCTCGCGAGCGGAGACCGAACTCGTGGTGGCTTGTGACATATGGAAAAAACCCCCTTGAACGCCATGCAAAACCGGGGTTCCGTCATGGACCACTGGACGCCGCGCGTCGAAATATGTATTTCAGCCGACCTTCCACGCACCTTTGTGTCAGACTAAGGTGAGAACCTTAATTTGCTGATGCGGGCTGCCTTGTTCGTCTCGTATCGGAGCCGAGTGCACGATGTCTATGCCCCCCGTCCGGATCGTCATGAAATTTGGGGGCACATCCGTTGCCGATCTGGATCGGATCCGGATTGTGGCCGAGCGCGTGAAGCATGAGCGCGACAAGGGGCATCAGGTGGCCGTCGTTGTTTCCGCCATGGCAGGGGTCACCAACCGGATGGTCGGCTATTGCCACAGTCTCGATGCATCGTGCGATCCGCGCGAATACGATGCGGTGGTCGCCAGTGGCGAGCAGGTCACCAGTGGGCTGACAGCGATCGCCCTTCAGGCGATCGGTATTCCGGCGCGTTCATGGCAGGGATGGCAGATTCCCTTTCGGACGGACGGCGCACACGGCAAGGCCCGGATCGATACGGTGGACGGTGCGGCGCTTCTTGCCTGCATGGCGGATGGCATCGTGCCGGTCATCGCCGGCTTTCAGGGTCTGGGACCGGACGAGCGAATCGCCACGCTGGGACGTGGCGGGTCGGACACCTCCGCCGTTGCGGTGGCTGCGGCCATCCGGGCGGAACGCTGCGATATCTATACCGATGTGGACGGAATCTATACGACCGATCCGAGGATCGTGAAAAAGGCGCGCAAGCTCGACCGCATCACGTTCGAGGAAATGCTCGAACTGGCGTCCGTCGGAGCGAAGGTGCTCCAGACACGCAGTGTCGGTCTGGCCATGCGTGAAAAAGTAAGGGTGCGTGTGCTTTCGAGCTTCGCGCCGGAAACGGACGAAGCCGGCTCGCTGGTCGTTGACGAGGAAGAGATCATGGAAAAGGAACTGGTGACCGGCATCGCATATTCGCACGACGAAGCGAAGATATCGGTTCGCCGCATTCCGGACCGTCCTGGCATTGCCGCGGCCATCTTCACGCCGCTGGCCAAGGCACGCATCAACGTCGACATGATCGTGCAGAGCACCGGCGCGGATGGTATGACCAACCTGACGTTCACGGTCGGGAAGGCCGATCAGGCGGGCGCGCTGGACGTTCTCGAAGGATGTCGTGACGATATTTCCTATGGGGAAATCCAGACGGCGCACGATGTGGTCAAGATCAGCGTCGTCGGTATCGGAATGCGCTCGCATGCGGGAATGGCCAGCACCATGTTCCAGACATTGGCCGATCGCGGCATTAACATGCAGGTGATTTCCACCAGCGAGATCAAGATTTCCGTGCTGATCGACGCCGAATACACGGAACTGGCAATGCGTGCGTTGCATACGGCATATGGACTGGATGCGAACTGATATGGACATGGTGCTCAACGATACTTCCCGCCGGATCGCGGCGCGCCGGGCCCTCCAGGATCTGTGGCAGCCCGGATGCGACTTCCTGGGCAGCGAGGTTGCCATCCTCGGTGGCGCGATGTCCTGGGTCAGCGAACGCCACCTTGTCGCGGCGATCTCGAACGCCGGCGGCTTCGGCGTCATCGCCTGCGGTGCGATGACACCGGAACGTCTGGCGGAGGAAATCGTCGGCACCCAGGCGCTGACGGACAGGCCGTTCGGCGTCAATCTGATCACGATGCATCCGCAACTCAACGATCTGGTCGCCGTCTGTCTGGCGCATAACGTCGGGCACATCGTGCTCGCCGGCGGCGTTCCGTCCGGGGCGACGATCCGCCGGATTCGTGACGGTGGCGCGCGCGTGATCGGATTTACGCCGGCATTGGCGCTCGGCAAACGGCTGGTGAAGCTCGGCGTGGAAGCGCTGGTCATCGAAGGTTCGGAGGCCGGCGGGCATGTCGGCCCGGTTTCCCTGACTGTCCTCGCGCAGGAAATCCTGCCGCATTTGCGCAACGTACCGGTGTTCGTTGCCGGTGGCCTCGGTCGTGGGGATGCGATTCTAGGCTATCTGGAACAGGGTGCGGCCGGTGCCCAGTTGGGCACGATGTTCGCGGCGTCCGAGGAGAGTATCGCGCACGCACATTTCAAGGCGGCGTTCCTGCGCGCGAATGCGCGCGATGCCGTCACGTCGGTTCAACTTGACGAACGCTTTCCCGTTATTCCGGTACGGGGCCTGAGCAACAACGGCAGCCGGCGTTTCCTTCAGCATCAGGCCGAGACCCTGCGTCGCTTCCAGAATGACGAACTCTCCCGCGAGGATGCGCAACTCGCCATCGAGCATTTCTGGGCAGGCGCGCTGCGACGTGCTGTTATCGATGGCGATATCGAGGAAGGCTCGGTGATGGCGGGCCAGTCGGTCGGCATGGTGAAGGCCGTACGCCCCGTGAAGGACATTATCGTCGATCTGATCGAACAGGCCGTCGACGCGCTTTTGCGTCGCGATGAAAGACTTCACAATACGCATCCTGAAAGTGCTCTGGTAAAATGAGTCCGGTCGACGCTCGCCCGAATCGCTTGCCAAACCGTAAGGAAGGTGCGGGCGCGTCTGCAGATCACCACTCGGCGATTGGCGCGGAACTGCGCGCGCGGCGTGAGGAACTGGGCTGGTCGCTTCCTGATGTTGCCAACTGGCTCCGCATCCGGGAAACGCATCTGACCGCACTGGAAGCCGGGCAAACCGATGCTCTCCCAGGCACCGCCTATGCTGTCGGTTTCATCAGGACCTATGCCCAGGCATTGGGACTTGATGGCGAGGATACCGCAAGACGCTTCAAGCGTGAGGCGCATGGCGCGCTCGAACGCAAGCCGGAACTGACTTTCCCTCAACCTGTGTCCGAACGCGGCGTTCCCGTCGGTCTCTGGGTCGGGGCAGGGCTGGCGGTGATCGTTGCCACCTACGTCGGATATTATCATTTCAGCGGAACGCAGTTCAAACCGATCGAGCATGTTCCTCCCGCAACGGAGTTGATGCCGGGCGTCACGACCAAGGGTACGACGTCGCCTCAAATCGCTGCGGTCATGCCCGATCGTGGTAATGCGCCCCCAGTTCAGCCTGCCATCCCCGTTTCAAAGGTCCCGGCCTCCGAAACTGGTAACGGCACACCTAAACCAGCCGTGACGCCCGCCGTAGCGCCCCAGCAGGTGGTGACCCCACCAATGCCGCCAGCCCCCGAGCCAGACCCGGCACCAATGCCATCGGCGGCGTCGCCCACGCAGCCTCCTGAAACCGCGCCGCAATCGACGCCGGTCCCGAATGCTGTGCCGGAACCGTCGAACGACGACGGCATGACACTGAATGCCTCCGCCGATGCATGGGTGCAGGTGCGGGACCAATCCGGCAATATCGTTCTGAACCGGGTCCTGAAAGCCGGTGAATCCTGGAAGGGCGATGCCGCGCATGCTCCCTACCGCATGACACTCGGAAATGCGGGCGGCCTTACCCTTACAGCCGGAAATGTAACGACACCGCCGCTGGGACGCCCCGGTGCGGTTCGAAAAAATCTTGTCGTTTCGCCGGAAAGCGTGCGAGACGGCTCGATCGTGTCGGCCTCCACGCCAGCTCCCGCCAAACGACCGACAGTCACGACCGATCAGACAGCTCCCCGGAAGCCGTCTGACGACGAAAGCGATCGTTTGAACGCTCGACAACTGGATCAATCGTCGCAACCGCGCTAGACGTCGGTGCGAAAACCGCCGAAAGCACGGCAGCTTATCCCGCTCTGGTCTTATGGACTGGACCGTTCGTCTGGAAGGACAGATCACATGAGCAGCTATCGCCCTTATCAGCATATCGAGCGCCGGAAATCGCGCCAGATCCATGTCGGCAAGGTTGCGGTCGGCGGCGATGCCCCAATTTCCGTGCAGACGATGACCAACACGCTGACATCGGATGCCCAGGCGACCATCGAGCAAATCCGTCGTGCCGAGCTGGCAGGCGTGGATATCGTGCGTGTATCCTGCCCGGACGAAGCCAGCACGGCGGCACTGGCGGAGATCGTGCATGAAGTGAATGTGCCGATCGTGGCCGACATTCATTTCCATTATAAGCGGGCGATCGAAGCGGCGAAGGCCGGCGCGGCCTGCCTGCGGATCAATCCCGGCAACATCGGCAGCGCGGAGCGTGTTCGCGAAGTGGTCAACGCCGCGCGCGACTACAACTGCTCGATCCGTATCGGCGTGAACGCCGGCTCGCTGGAAAAGCACCTGCTGGAAAAATATGGTGAGCCGAACCCCGAAGCGCTGGTGGAAAGCGCATTGGAGCACGCCAAGATCCTTCAGGATCACGACTTCCACGAGTTCAAGATCAGCGTGAAGGCATCGGATGTCTTCATGGCCGTTGCCGCCTATCAGCAACTGGCCGATTGCTGCGACCATCCGCTGCATATCGGCATCACGGAAGCCGGATCGAAGCGCGCCGGCACCGTCAAATCGTCGATCGGCCTGGGCAACCTGCTTTGGGCTGGCGTCGGCGATACGATGCGTGTTTCGCTCTCGGCAGCGCCGGAAGAGGAGGTTCTGGTCGGCTGGGACATCCTCAAATCGCTCGGGTTGCGTCACCGTGGCGTCAAGATCATTTCCTGCCCGTCCTGCGCACGTCAGGGCTTCAACGTGGTCGAGACCGTGCAGACGCTGGAAGACCGTCTGCAGCACATCAAGACACCGCTGACTCTGTCGATCATCGGATGCGTGGTCAACGGGCCGGGTGAAGCATTGATGACGGATCTGGGCGTTACCGGCGGCGGTTCCGGGCGGCACATGGTCTATTCGGCGGGCAAGCAGGACCATACGACGGAAGGGCGCGATATGATCGAGCATATCGTTGAACTGGTCGAGAACCGCGTGGCCGCAATCGAGGCCGGGAAGGTGGACAACACCACGGCGAAACAGATGGATCCGGTCGGCTAACGTATGAGTCAGCTTCAACCGGCTCGCGGCACGCACGATCTTATCGGAGAAACGGCGCGCCGCCATGCCCACGTGATCGACACGGCAAGGCGCATCACGGCGACCTACGGCTATGAAGAATGGTCCACGCCTATCTTCGAAGACACGCGGGTCTTCTCGCGGACATTGGGTGACACATCCGATGTCGTGACGAAGGAAATGTATACTTTCCCGGATCGGGCCGGCGAAAGCCTGACATTGCGTCCGGAGGGCACGGCGGCCATCTGCCGAGCCCTGGTGACCAACGGGCTAACGCAGAACCTGCCGCAGAAGGTGTTCTACAACGGCCCGATGTTCCGTTATGAGCGGCCGCAGAAAGGCCGTTACCGGCAGTTCCACCAGATTGGCGCGGAACTGATCGGCGTTTCGGACCCGCTGCTCGACGCCGAGACGATCGCGATGGGGCATGCGATCCTCCGCGCTCTGGGACTGGAACCAGCCATTCAGCTTGAGATCAATACGCTCGGCGATAACGAAAGCCGGTCTGCCTGGCGCACGGCATTGATCGACTACTTCCGTCGTCACGTCGACGATCTGTCGAATGAAAGTCGTGAGCGGCTCGAAGTAAATCCGCTGCGCATCCTCGACAGTAAATCGGCACAGGATCGGGCGCTGCTGGATGACGCCCCGGCGTTCGCGTCCTATCTCAACGATGAATCCAGGCGCTTCTGGGATGGTCTTCGCCGGGGGCTGGACAGTTTCGGCATACCGTTCGTGGAAAATCCACGCATTGTCCGCGGCCTGGACTACTACAGCCACACCGCTTTCGAATTTACCACCGACAAGCTCGGCGCACAGGGTACCGTCCTGGCGGGCGGGCGTTATGATGGGCTGGTTGCCGAGATGGGCGGACCGCCGACGCCGGCCATCGGCTGGGCGGGGGGTATCGAACGTCTGGCCCTGCTTCTCGAAGCACCGCCGGAGCGCCCGGCTGGCATCGCCGTCATCTCAATGGGTGGGGACACCATGAACGCGGCGGTGCAGGCCGTGCAAAGCCTCCGCGAAGCCGGCTTTCGTGCGGAACTCGAAACGCGCGGTTCCGTGAAAAAGAGAATGGAACGTGTCGTGAAGTCCGGCGCGTCTCACGCCATATTGCTGGGCGACGAGGAGCTTGCGCGCGGCAGCGTGCAGGTGCGCGATCTGGCATTACGGGCGCAGCGAGAAGTCGCCATCGCCGATCTGGTCCGCATTGTGTCCGAGAAGGCCTGAACGTCGTGGCATTGGACGAACGGTTCGAACGGATCGTCGCGCGATACGAAGAACTTCAGGCGCTGATGTCGAGCGGGGCAGGCGGCGATGAGTTCATTCAGGCATCGCGTGAATTCGCGGAGCTGGAGCCGATTGTCGCGGCAATCGAGGCCTGCCGGGCTGCTGAGCGTGATGAAGCCAATGCACGCGCACTGCTCGCTGATCCCGAAATGCGCGATCTGGCGCAAATGGAACTCGATGAGATCGCGCTCCGCTTGCCCGATCTGCAACAACGTGTCCGACTGGCGCTCCTCCCGCGTGACGCGGCAGACGAACGAAGCGCCATTCTGGAGATTCGTCCCGCGGCTGGTGGCGACGAGGCCGCCTTGTTCGCCGCCGAACTTTTCGCAGCCTACAAGCGCTTTTCCGATCTGAACGGATGGCGCTTCGAGGTCATGGAATATGCGCAGAGCGACCTCGCGGGCCTGCGTGAGGGCATGGCAACCATTTCCGGCCGTTCGGTCTTTGCCCGCCTGAAATATGAGTCCGGCGTGCATCGTGTGCAGCGCGTGCCCGCGACGGAAAGCCAGGGTCGCATTCATACCTCCACCGTCACGGTCGCGGTCCTGCCGGAAGCCGAGGAAGTCGACGTTGCCATCGATGAGGGCGATTTGCGGATCGACGTCTATCGGGCTTCCGGCGCGGGCGGCCAGCACGTCAACAAGACCGAGAGCGCCGTGCGCATCACCCATCTGCCGACAGGTCTCGTGGTGGCGATGCAGGAGGAGAAGAGCCAGCACAAGAACCGTGCCAAGGCGATGAAGATCCTGCGTGCAAGACTTTACGAGCGCGAACGTGCCCAGGCGCACGCGACACGCGCAGCGGACCGCAAATCACAGGTCGGCACGGGCGATCGATCCGAACGCATCCGTACCTACAATTTCCCGCAGGGACGGGTGACGGATCATCGTATCAACCTGACGCTTCACAAGATTGATCGGGTCATGGCCGGTGAATTCGACGAGATCGTCGATGCTTTGGCGCAGGAAGAGCAGACTGCATTGCTGGCTGCCGAAGGGCTGTAACGGCTCAGGTGATCGGAGCGGCGCAGACACTCGTATGCCCCGGATGATGTTCGACGGCTGTCGGATCTCTGGGGTCGCGCAGGAAAAAGTCCGTAAAATCCTCGGCACCAAGGGCTTCGAACGATCGGCCATCGGGATTGTGCAGAATACCTTCGCTGCTGACCTGATGGATTTCCCGCTTGCCATCGTCGTTGACGATCGTGATCTCGCCGCAAAGGGCATAGTCGTGATTAAGCCGGCCCAGCGGGGTCTGAATACGCTTCGTAAGGGTCGAAACGTCCGGCCCAAGCCTGAACGTCGCTGCGAGATTGCCATCGATATAGAGCCGCGATGTCTCCGAAATCTCGCTCGCCGCACGATCGTCCGTCACGGTGAACTCGCCAGCGAAAGCGGAGCTGATGCCAAGCGCAGGCAGGAGCAGAATAGGAAGCCATTTCATGATGTCTGATATAAACGATAAAAGCAGCTGATGAGCCAAGAATCGCATTCGTTGCAAAACCTGCTTTCTCAGGCGTCGCATGCACTGACCTGTGCCGGCATCGACGACGCCCGTCGTGAAGCCCGCCTGTTGGCGTCGTGGTCGCTAGGGATGGACCTGTCAGGCCTGCTGACACGTACTGCCATGAACGACGACGAGCTTCGTCGCTTCGAAAAGGCGGTAACGCGACGTGTGGAGCGGGAACCGCTTGCGATGATTGTCGAGCAAACCGGATTCTGGACCCTCGATCTTCTTGTGTCACCCGCGACACTCGTGCCGCGCGGAGATACGGAAACCCTTATCGAATCTCTTTTGCGTCTTCGACCGGAGCGACAGGCACCACGACGTATTCTCGACTTCGGAACCGGAACAGGCTGTCTGTTGCTGGCGGCGCTTTCGGAATATCCGCAAGCTTTCGGCATCGGTATCGACCGGTCAAACGAAGCCGCAGCGCTTGCCAGACGCAATGCCGAACGGAACGGACTCTCTGCGCGCGCGGCGTTCGTCACGGGCGACTGGGCGCAGGCGCTGGCCGGGACGTTCGACATCATTCTCAGCAATCCGCCTTATATCGAAACGGACGATATTGCGGGCCTCATGCCCGAGGTCTCGCAATACGAGCCTAAACGAGCCTTGGATGGCGGCGCTGATGGATTGACAGCCTATCGCGCGCTCATGGCGGCTTTTCCGAAGCTGCTGGCGACCGATGGCATCGCGATCGTCGAACTCGGGCAAGGGCAGGCGGCGTCTGTATCGAAACTGGCAGTCGAGGCCGGGCTACAGATCCGAGACATCCGCCGCGATCTTGGCGGCATCGAGCGAGCACTTGCTGTCACACATGATTGATGGCCGATTGTAAAAAGCTGTTGGCATGTGTGGTTAATCTTGGTATGGCCAATGCAACGGCCTCTTCCGAGATCATGATTAGTCCCATGTATCCCCAAACGCCGTAGAAAGCTGCACGGAAAATTTCATTGGAATTTCCGCTTGGCAAAATAGGCTCGGCTGATCGCCCTGCCGACAAGATAATAAACTAGGGTCGTTCACTCCCGGCAGCGCTTCCATCGGCCAACTCTTTGATTGGCGGAATGGCACGTTGCGAACATGAAAGCGTCTCGCAGATCCATGAACATGAAACGTATGAGAAGCCGTCATCACCGTTCGGGCGGAGGCGGGGGCGGAGGAGCGCCGCGCCACAACAATGGCCAGACGCCGCTGAACCGTAACCATGTGTTCGACAGCAACGGCCCGGACCTGCGCATTCGCGGCACCGCGCAGCAGCTTTTCGAGAAATACCTTCAACTCGGACGCGATGCCACCGGCACGGGTGACCGTATTCTGGCGGAAGCCTATTTCCAGCACGCCGAACATTACTTCCGTATCCTGAACGCCATGGCCCAAGCTGCCCAGCAGAGCCAGATCGAGCGACAGGAGCGCCAGCAACAGCGTCAGCGTCATTACGCCGAGCAGCAGGAAGAACGACGCCCGCAGGATGAAGAGAGCGAAGGCGCCGAAGGTGGCGACGAGCAGCAGCCCGCCATATCGGAGGTTTCAGCCGACTGATCGGCACCGACTGGCGTATCAGAACGTCCCGGCGAAGCGTGGTGGTAGCTTCCACAGCGCATCGCCGCTGATGTGCAGGTCAATCTTGTATCGGTCATTCATCCGTGACCGACTGCTGGACAAAACGCGTGCGCGCCAGAGCGCCAGCGTGGGGTCATCGGCGGACAGGCTGATATCACGAATGTCCGGAAGGGCAGCCATGCTTCTCAGCATGCCGGACCAATCCTCATTCGTCATGCGCTGGTGCCTGCCGGCATCCTCGCTGATCCAGGGCTGGCGGCGCGTGCGCTCCAGCCTTTTCACGCCCTGCATCAAATCCGCATACCGCAGATGGAACAGGAACAGCGGCGCATCAAGCTGGGGAACTTTCGTCGTATTGTGAAAGCCAGGCGCCCAATCAACCGGCCGACGGATCAGCACGGGCTTGCACATGGAACTGGTGAAACGCAGATGCGTGCGCTGACGACTGACGGGAACAGACCAGTCGATATCCGGTTCATGCTCGGGAACATGGATGACATCCAGCCCCGTTGCCGTCACGACGGGTGCCGACCATCCGCGTGAGAAGTCGATCAGCGACGGATAAAGCGCCGGATCGGCCACCAGCAGTTCATCCACGTCGACATAGATCATCGCGTCGTACCAATGCAGCAGCGCCGCGCAATAGCAGGCTATCGCCCGGGAGCGCGTTTCATCATCCTGTGGGGATCGTGGAATGCACAGGCGGTTGACGCCGCCCAGATCGTCGGTCGAACCATCATCGGTGCCGTGATCGATGACATAGCAAGCTTTCTCACCAACCTGCGACGCATAGTGGCGACGCCAGAGCGGGAGAAATTCCGGCTCGTTGTAGACCATGGTCACGATTGCAAGCGGTGCTTTCATGAGATGCATGTCTCATGCAGTCTGGCTCGCGTCGAGAGCGAAAAACAGGCTTGATGGCACTATTGATAAGGTGAGGAAACCGGCCGGATGGTAGCGGCGGACGGATTTGAACCGCCGACCAAGGGATTATGATTCCCCTGCTCTACCGCTGAGCTACGCCGCCATCGCGGCCGGTGGGCAGGGAATTAGAGGCCAACTCCGAATGTGTCAACCACTCGAAAGCTTCTTTCTTCAAATCACATTTTCGAGGCGACGGCTCCCGCCAAGGCGTGCTTGATAAGGCCTGAGTCGATCCGACAATTCTTGAATCATCGTTTCAGAGACCACGGAAACCCAGTGTGAAACAACAGTTCCTCAGTTCGCTTTTCATTTTCCGCGCCTATTTCAACTGGCTGCCGGCGATAGTGGTTTCCGTGCTGATGCTGGCGTTGCTCGCCGGCGTCACGTTCTACTTCAGCAAGTTGCTCTCCACGATGATCCTGCGCATCCCCAGCAAGGGGAGTGGCGTCGTCATCCGCAACATCATCGTGGCCATGCGAAAGCCTGTCCGCATGATGATGGTCATCATCGTGGTCTTCTCGGCGCTGCCCGCCGCCTCCGGCTTTTCTTACGAGACGATCGACGTCCTGCGGAAGATACTGGTCTTCACGTTCATCCTCATGGTCGGATACGCTGCGATCATCGCGTTCCGTATCATGACGGAAGCCTATCTGAATCGGATCTCCACGCGGGAGCAGTCCGACGACATCATGATCCGCACGCATCAGACGCAGATCCGCGTGCTTCGACGCCTCATCGAAATCCTTGTCGGCATCGTCACGGTCGCAAGTGCGCTGATGACCTTTGAGCCTGTGCGGCAATACGGCGTTTCACTGTTCGCTTCCGCCGGGGCGGCATCACTCATCGTGGGCCTGTCGGCACGCGGACTGCTGACGAACCTGATCGCGGGCGTGCAGATCGCCATCACGCAGCCGATCCGCATGGAAGATCTCATCATCATCAACGGTGACTGGGCCTGGGTGGAGGAAATTACCTCGACATACGTCGTCCTGCGGGTATGGGACTGGCGACGGCACATCGTGCCGATTTCCTACTTCCTCGAAAACAGGTTCGAGAATTGGACGCACAATTCCGCGGCCATCATCGGCGTGGTGTTCCTGTATCTGGACTATCAGGCACCGATGGACCGCATCCGCGGTTTTCTGCAGGAGATCATCAAGACCTGTCCCCTCTGGGACGGCAAGGTGTTCGACTGTCAGGTCGCGGACTGCAATGCGCAGGTCATGACGATCCGCATTATCGCCAGCGCGCGCAACGCGCTTCAAAGCTGGGATTTACGATGCGATATCCGGGAAAAGATCATCGAGCGCATGAAGGCCGAATGCCCGGAGGCATTGCCGCGCAGCCGCTTCGCCATGGTTCCGCCGGAGCCGGGCAGTGATGCCTGGCCCACTGCCGATATGATTTCCCCACCGATCCATCGTCCGCCGCCGGGTGCCTATCTTGGGCCTGGCGATACCATGCCGCCCTCGGCCGTCGATCCGAAGGGCAGCGCGTAACACCGCAGCAGCTCAGGACCGCAAAAGGTCAGTATTGCCCATATGGGAATTGCGACGGCTGTACCCGTAATAGATCGCGGCGCCAAATAGAGCATACGTCGCGAGCAGCAGTGCAGACACCGGATTGCCACCCGCAAGAGCGTGGAACATGTCCACGAACAACGGCAGCGTCATCACCACGGCGAAAAGAATGCCCAGTGCCGGCGAGACGCCGATCCAGATGCCGCGAACGACAATACCGCCGAGTGGCACGGAAAACGGGCGCGGCATGTCCGGATGCGCATTGCGTTGCCAGATAACCGTAAAACAGACGATCCCGAATGCCGTGGCGGTGCCGATGCTCACAAGGTCGCTGATGATGTCGATTGGCAGTGTCGCCGTCGCAAGGGCGACGACGACACCAACAATAACCGTGCCTTTGACCGGCGTCTGGGTTTTCGGGTTCACATGGGAGAAAAGCGGCGAAACCAGACCGTCCCGGCTCATGGTGAAGAAAACACGGATCTGCCCATAGAGCAGTCCCATCAGTACGGAGCACAGACCGATTGTGGCGCCGATATTGACCAGAAGCGCCAGCCAGGGCTGGTGCATTGCCTGTACGGCGATCGCCAGCGGGTCGGCCACGTTGAGCTGCTGGTAGGGGACGACGCCGATCAATATGGACGCCACGCAGATATAGACCAACGTGCAGATCAGCAGGCTGCCGATAATGCCGATCGGCACGTCACGCGTGGGATTGCGCGCCTCGGATGCCGCGGTGGAAACGGCTTCGAAGCCGACATAGGCGAAGAAGATCACCGAAGCCGCTCGAAATATGCCCGGAACGCCGAAGCGGAAGCCCCCCTGCGATGGAGGGATGAACGGATGCCAATACGTCGGGTGGAGAGCGAGCAGACCGCACCCCGCGAAGACGAACAGCACGCCCACCTTGATACAGACAATGATGACATTGATCCGCGCCGATTCCTGCACGCCTTTCGCCAGCCAGGTGCTGACGACGGCAATGGCGATAACGGCAACGAGATCAAACCTTGCGCCGATCGTGACGGCCGTTCCGCCACTACCCGGAACGGTTTGTATGGTCGCCTGATGCAGGAAATCGGGGATATGCCATCCGAAGCTATCCAGCAGGCTGGTGGCATAGCCGGAAAGTCCTGAAGCCACGGCGGCACAGGAAATGCCATATTCCAGAAGAAGCAGCCAGCCGACAGTCCAGGCCGCGCCTTCGCCCATGGATACATAGGCGTAGGAATAGGCCGAACCGGAAACAGGCATGCAGGATGCAAGCTCGCCGTAGGAAAATGCCGTGAAAAGGCAGGCGAGGGCGGCGATGACAAACGAGATGATGATCGACGGCCCGGCATATTCCGCAGCGGCCGTGCCGGTCATGACGTAAATACCGGCACCGATCGTCGATCCGACCCCGAGCAGGACCAGTTGCGTCGCGGTCAGCGAACGCTTGAGGCCATGCGTCTCGAACTCCGCGACGATCTGATCCAACGGCTTGCGACGGGCAGATGATCGGATTTCGGTAAAGCTGCCGTCCTTGGAGGAATGCGCACGTCGCGAATTTGTCATGTTCTTAACATGCCGCAATGCGTGACGAATGGAAACCGAAATGAATTCGGTTTCCGGCCTACAGAATGGTCAGCGACACCAGCGAGACAACACCGGCCGCCACGCAATAGATGGCAAACGGCGACAGTGCCCAGCGATCATGGTTATGAAAATAGCGCAGCAGCAGCAGCGTGCTGATGAGCGCCGTCACGCCGGCCACGACAGCGGCGATGGCGGACTGCACGATGACGGCATGGGGCACCGCGACGTGACGCAGCTGGAAAGCCTCATGCACCGTCGCGGCCAGCACGGCTGGTTGCGCCAGTAGGAAAGAGAACCGCGCCGAGGTTTCGTGATCGAGCCCGCGCAACAGACCACCATTCATGGTCACGCCCGAACGCGAAATTCCGGGGAGGAACGCGAGGCACTGCCAGATACCGATAATGACGGCATCGCGAATCGACATGTCGGCAATCGAGCGCTGCCGCTGACGCCCCTTATGGCTGCGCAACCATTCGGTCACGATGAGCAGCGATCCGTTCAGTATCAGGAAAAACGCCACGAAAATCGGCGATCCGAATAGGGCGCGAAGAGGATGCTCCAGCGCCGCGCCAACCACGACCAGCGGTACTGTCGCGACGATGAGCAAGAGCAGGATGCGGACGGACTGCTCCTGACGAAACCGTCCGTAACGCCCCGTTGCCCCTCCAAAAATGGCGATCCAGTCCTTGGCAAAAACGAGCAGCAGGGCAATGAAAGTGCCGAAATGCAGCATTGTCAGGAAAGGAAGGAACAGCGGATCGCTCTCGTTCAATCGCCAGTGCAACAATGCCGGAACCAGAACGGCATGGCCAAGGCTGCTGACGGGAAAAAGCTCGGTAACACCCTGAATGATCGCAAGAATCAGGGCCTGAATGGGTGTCATGGCAACTCGATCGCAAAGATGTTGAAAATCATCGCATTTAGTAATGTCGTCCTGCACCAGCCACGGTGTTCCCGCAAGCCCTGCTTGACCGGCCAGAGCCGACAGGCCAAGAGCTAACGACAGTTTGCAGCAGGAGGATGGCATGGTGGCGGAAGCACGAGGTGGCGCGATCGTCAGCAGCGGGCTGGTGCTCGTCGCGGCGGTTCTGTTCACCATCTACGCCAACCAGCAACGTCAGGGAGCGGTGCGTGGAGGGGAGCCGATGCATGCACGTTTCGTCTCCGCCAATGGGCTTGCCGCTGGCGCGGACGTGACGATGGCCGGCGTTCCGGTCGGCAGCGTCCAACGGATCTTCCTTGATGCCAGGACCCAGATGGCAACGGTCGACTTCACGCTCGATCCGACTTTACGCCTGCCAACCGATTCGGTCGTCCAGATCGGCGCGCCGACACTGACCGCCGATAACGCGCTCCAGATCGCCCCCGGCCATGCGAAAACCGTTTTCCCGTCCGGCTCCACGATTCAGAATACGCGGGATCAGGTCTCCCTGGAGCAGCAGGTCAGCAACTACATTTTCGGCGGCGCACTCGGCGGCGACTGAACGCCCGCCTCAGTCGTTCAAGGGGTATGAGGCGAGGAGACGCCGCTGCTTGCGCCAATATCGGAGCATTGTCAGCGCACCGCAGGTTTTCCAGCCGCGTTTCCGATTGGCAGCGCCGATCCGGAATGTCTGTCGATAGTGATAGAATTGCGTGCGATAGGCTTCGGCAAGCGTCGTCCGGCTGTCCCAGATATGAGTCGCCTCCGATCCGACGCCATTGATCTCGATAATGGAAAAACCTCTGCCGTGCCGCAATTCGCCGATCGACGCCGCCTTCACGTCGATCCGGCCGAAATAGAAATCCGGAATGTCTTTTATCAGCGTATCCAGCCGATGCGTCAGTTCCGGCGTGGCATCCGCGCAGCCGTTGCGAAAGATCGATCCCTTGCAATGGTTGCCGGTGAACACAAGCTGCACAGGTTCGCCCGCCGCCGGGACCTCATCAAGACGGTCGGCCAGACGTGGAAGATAGATGTCCGGCAGCAAACTCGTTCTGGGGTTACGACGGACGAGCATTTCGATAGTCGATGAACCATCGCCATACAGGACAGGCACTTCCTTGTAGGTAATGGAAGTGATCCGCCCTGTAGGCTCGTCGGGGTGTCGGACGTAGAAAAGTCCAGCCTCGACCGGTGCATCGACGAGCTTCTGGATCATCAGGCGAATGTTATCCGGGAAAGATGCCAGAACCTCGTTCAGGACCTGCCTGTCACGAACGAGTTTGACGCCGGTCCCGTTGCAGCCGATGTCGGGTTTGACGACGACGGGGAAATGCAAGCCGGCCGCGTCCATGGCAGCCAATGCGATCTTCGTGTCTTCAGACCGTGCTCCGCGAGCCAGTGTCATGACCGTGTAGGGCGCGATCCATTTCTTCGCTTCCGCCCCCGCAAGATCCAGGATGCCGCCCTTGCTCTCGCCACATAGTCCGCCCGTTTCAATGCGGGGATTGGCCGCACTCGGCACGCTGAAATCACCGTAGCGAAATCCCATGGCAATCCAGTATAGCACGATGGGCGTATAGAAAATCGAACCGGGCCAGAACTCGAAAAGCGACAATGGGTTCGCCGGAGCCGGTTCGGCCATTGGCGCATCCATAGTCAGCTCTTCGAGAGCATCTTGCGTATCGATTTTCTGAAGCATCATCGAATATCAGTCACTGAATGTCTGAAGTCGGGCGACCAGACGGCCAACGAAAAACAAGGTGAAAACGAAACCCAGCATGCCGAGCCAGCGCCAACTGGAAAGATGCGCCGACATCCAGCCGCCGACATGCATGGAAATACCGAACAGGAGCGACGTCCAGACCAGCGTCGCACAGATGGCGCTCAACGCAAACCGCCCGAGCGGCGCCCTGAAATAACCGCACGCCGTATAGAGCGGCAATCGGGCGCCGGGAATGAACCGGCTAATGACGACCGTGCGCACCACATGCTTCGAAAACCAGGCATGCCCGCGATCGCGCTTGGGCAAGGTCAGCCATCGCTGCAGCGGAACCCATCGTGCGCCAAGGGCACCCATGCCGTACAAAAGCACATCGCCGGCGGCGACGCCGACGTAAAGCGAGACCAGAGCGAGTGCAGGGCTCAACTTGCCCTGATCCGCCGCCATCGCGGCAAGAATTGTCGTGGCATCCTCCAGGATGAACGTGCCGATCACGATCCCCAGCGCCTTCGCCCACCAGGCCGCCCCGACCCACGAAGAGTCCATGAAGTGCCACAGGGCATTCCAGTTGGCGTTCAAGAGCAGGGGGCCCAGGTATGCGGCACCCCGGAGAAACGAGCCGTTGAGAACGGTCCATACGTGCAAAGGTCGAACATGATGGAAGGCGGTTTGCCACGTGACGGTCAAAATACCAAACGCCCCGCCACATGCCATGTTCGACATCGTTCAATCCTCTGGTGCCGACCGATCGTAATTGCTAGCCTGAGAGGTCCATTACCCCCGGCAGGAAAGACAACGACTTGGCCAAGCCAGCCTCGAAAGTCACCAAAGGCGCCGCTGTGTCCGCAAAGACACGCTCCCCCAAACCTTCGGCAAAACCGACGGCAGCAGCGCCCAAGGCACCTGCCAGGCCTAAACGTCAGGCCACGCCGAAACCGGCGGTGGCGGCGAGCAGGAACCTGCCTGCCGAGGCATTGTATTTCGATGCATCCTGGTATCTGGAGCGGTATCCCGATGTCGCGGCGGCAGGGATATCGGCGGCCGAGCATTTCATGACTGTCGGCTACAAGGAAGGCCGCGATCCCAACGCAATCTTCAGCACATCGGCCTATCTGGCCGCCAATCCGGATATCAATGCGGAGTTCGTCAACCCGTTCCTGCATTTCGTCCTGCATGGCGCCGCCGAAGGTCGTCGTCTCAAAGTCTGAACGCCGCAGGATTTGCGGGCCGCATTTCCAACATGAAGAATTCGAAAAACATATGTTGAAACGTCGTCATCTGATCGCCTCGCTTCCCGCTATCGGGCTGATGACGGGGCGGGCACACGCAGCGCAGGACTATCGTGGTTTCCTTGAATCGGTGAGAAGCGAGGCAATCCGGAACGGCATCGCCAGCGGTGTGGTGGATCGTGCCCTTGCCCTGACACGCCAGCCTAATGCCCATGTTCTGCAACTCGACCGGCATCAGCCGGAATTCACGCTGACCTGGGCGCAATACCGGGCACGTGTCATCGGCACCACGCGCATTTCACAGGGACGTGCCGCCTTCACGGCACGCGCAGCCCAGTTGAACGGCATTGGTGCGCAATACGGTGTCGATCCGCGCGTTATTGTCGGCATCTGGGGCCTCGAATCGGGCTTCGGTCGCAAGATCGGCACGTTTTCGGTCATCGATTCGCTGGCGACGCTGGCCTTTGACGGCCGACGCGCCGCATTCTTTCGCAGCGAGCTTCTGAAATCCCTGCAAATCCTCAATGCCGGCGACATCAGCCCGGAGGGCATGCTCGGCTCCTACGCCGGCGCGATGGGTCAACCGCAATTCATGCCCAGCGCCTATCTCCGCTATGCGGCAGATGGCAACGGCGACGGACGCCGCGATATCTGGACGAACGAGCAGGATGTTTTCGCGTCGATCGCCAACTATCTCGCCCGTTGCGGGTGGCAGGCCGATCAGCCATGGGGACAGCCCGTGACCCTGACGCGCGACATTCCGCAGACGATGACGGGGCGCGGCCAGCAGAAGACATTGGGCGAATGGGCCACGCTGGGCGTCAGGCGAGCCGATGGCCGGGCATTCTCCCGGCCGACGGTCGAGGGTGCGCTCCTGCGACCGGACGGTCCGGGAACGGAGGCGTTCATCGTCTATCGTAACTTCAACGTCATCCGGCGATACAATCCATCCGACTACTACGCGCTTGGCGTGGGCCTGCTGGGATATGCCGTTGCGTAAGCTTCCTGCCTGCGGCTTTCTCTGCGTCATCGCGCTGGCATCCTGCCATCGTGCCGCACCGCCTCTGCCACCGGCACATCCGCATTACGTCATCGGTGGCGGCTGGCAGGGGGGCGGCAACTGGTTCTATCCGGCGGAATCTTTCTCGCTTCGCCAAACCGGCCTGGCGATTCTTGAAGCCAATCAGACACCGCACGTGACGGCAGACGGTGAAGTCTGGTCGGCAAATTCGATGACCGGAGCGCACCAGACGTTACAGTTACCGGCCATCGTATCGGTACGAAATCTGGCCAACGGGCGAACCGTTCGGATTCGTCTCAACGAACGCGGCCCGGACAATGCTGGGCGAATTCTCGCCGTCACGCCGCAAGTCGCGGCGGTTCTGGGCATCGGCCACGATCCGGCGCCCATCGAACTGACGGTCGACGAGGAGGCAAGCCGGGCGATCGCACAGGCCAGCCCGGACGCACCCAGGCTCGATGTCTCTGCCGCGCCGCGGGGCGATGTCGTAGCGCAGTCGCTGGATGGCGGCATTGCGCAGACCGTTGGCGAACATCAGACCGGCGTCGTATCAACGCCAGGCGGACTGAGACTGTCGGAGCTGCCAGTGCGTTACACGCAAGGTTACGCGATGCCTGTCGCCTACAACGTGACGCTGGGCGACTTCTCCGGCCACGGCGCCGCTGATGGCGTTGCACGTCGGTGCGGTGGAGACGTGCGCCGGATATCGGGGAATGATCCCGGACTGAACTGGCAGGCACGGCTTGGTCCTTATCAAACAATCGCTCAGGCAGATCAGGCCTTGGCGCAAGCGCGCAGCTGTGGCATCGCCGGGGCGCGGATCGTGGTCGAATAGGTGACACTCGTGCGGACAAGACGGTTTCTTCTCAGCAGCGCGGCAGGGTTTGCCGCTTGTTCCAGCATTGCGGCGGCGCGCCCGCATCGCGGCCATCGGGCAGCGACGAAAACTGCCGGGGACAGCGATGCCACGCCACCGGCAGATGCAGGCGGCGCGCCAGCGAATACACCCATCGGCCCCCTCGACACCGTTGCGCGTTGGGCCTGCATCACGGACTTCAATACCGGCGCGGTCCTGCTCGAAAAGGCAGCAGACGAACGCATGCCGCCATCGTCGCTGACGAAAATGATGACGGCCTATATCGTCTTCGGCATGCTGAAGACCGGACGTCTCAGCCTGGAGCAGAGTCTGCCCGTCAGTGAAAAGGCGTGGCGCATGCAGGGATCGAAGATGTTCGTGCCACTCGGCTCCAGCATTTCGGTTTCCGACCTGATCCAGGGCATGCTGATCCAGTCCGGCAACGATGCCTGCATCGTTCTTGCAGAAGGGATTGCCGGATCGGAAGAGCAGTTCGTCAATGTCATGAACCAGGAAGCCCCGAAGATCGGGCTGACGAATTCGCATTTCATGAACTGCACGGGCTGGCCGGCCGATGGTCATTACATGACGGCCCGGGACGTCGCGATGCTGGCGACGCATCTTATCCGCGATTATCCGCAGTACTATCACTTCTTTTCGGCGACGGATTATACCTTCAACAAGATCCATCAGGGGAACCGCAATGTGCTGGTCGACAAAGGGCTGGCCGACGGCCTGAAGACGGGACACACCGATGCGGGCGGCTTCGGTTTGTGTGCGAGTTCCGAACGCGGTGGCAATCGAATCGTCATGGCGATCAACGGAACCGCGTCCAGCAACGAACGGGCTCATGAAGGCGAACGTCTTTTGTCCTGGGCCTTCGCGAATTTCGAGAATGTCACGCTCTTCCGGAAAGGTCAGGTCGTTGATCGCGTGCCCGTCTGGATGGGCGATACACCGGACGTCGCCCTGATCTCCACGCGTGATGTGGTCATGACGATGCCGCACGGCTGGCAGCAGCACAGCCATCTTGGCGTGGACTATCAAAGCCCCGCGATAGCGCCCGTCGCCGCCGGGCAGGTTCTGGGGCAGCTCGTCATGAGCAATCCCGGGATGGCCGATGTGCGGCTCGATCTCGTTGCCGAACGCAGCGTCGGAAAGCTCGGCCTGATCGGGCGCGCCATGACCAGACTCGGACATCCGCCGACGAGCCACGGCTAGTATTCGGATGCGGCCAGGTTTTTTCGTTACACTGGAAGGCGGGGAGGGCGCAGGCAAGTCGACACAGGCAAGGCGACTGGCCGAACGGCTGCGTGGCGCGGGCCGTGATGTCGTGCTGACGCGCGAGCCGGGTGGAACGCCTGGGGCCGAGGCGCTGCGTGAACTGCTCCTGTTCGGCACAGCGCCTCTGTCATGGCGCGCGCAGGCGCTTGGGCACATGGCGGCGCGCGCGGAGCATCTCGACCGACTGATCCTGCCGGCCCTGAATGCTGGAAAGGTCGTCGTTTGCGATCGGTTCCACGATTCGACGGTCGTCTATCAAGGATATGG
The DNA here is from genome assembly GCF_002005465.1 of Neoasaia chiangmaiensis. Taxonomy (NCBI): domain Bacteria; kingdom Pseudomonadati; phylum Pseudomonadota; class Alphaproteobacteria; order Acetobacterales; family Acetobacteraceae; genus Neoasaia; species Neoasaia chiangmaiensis. Next base: position 576,009 of record NZ_CP014691.1, read on the forward strand.
CGTGGGGAGAGCCGACCCGACAGTCCTGGAATTCATCAAGCAATTGCGCGCGACGATGTCGAACGAGCCGGACATGACCCTGCTTCTCGATGTCCCGGCGGATATCGGACGGGCGCGCATACAGGCGCGAGGCGGTGCGATCGACCGCTACGAAGCGGAGGACATGGCGTTTCACATCCGCATTACCGAAGGCTTTCGCGATCTTGCGCGTCGTCACCCCGATCGCATCACGCCAATTGATGCCGGTTGTGCGCCTGAGATGGTCGAGGACGCTATTTTCGATACCGTCACCCGGCGGATGCACGCAAAAACCGCCATATGAACGCGCCAGCGCCGCATTCGCCGCGCGAGACGTTCGCGTTGCATGGCCATGACGCCGCAATGGCTGCGTTTCAGGACAGCCGACGCAGCGGGCGTCTGCATCACGCGTGGCTCCTGCACGGTCCCATGGGGATCGGCAAGGCGACACTGGCTTTTCATTTCGCGCGCATCCTGCTGAATGGCGTCGATCCCCAAAGCCCGGCAGGGCGCCGGATCACAGCGGGCACCCATGCCGATCTCATGGTGATCGGTCGGGGCATGGACGAACGGAAGGGGCGCCTTCGTTCGGAAATCGTCGCAGACGAGGTCCGTCCCATACAGTCCTTCCTGCGTCGGACGGCTGCGGAAGGAGGATGGCGCGTCGTCATCATCGATGGCGCGGAATTCATGAACCGCCATGCGGCGAATGCGCTGCTCAAACTCCTGGAGGAGCCACCGCCGCAAGCCGCCTTGTTTCTTGTCAGTGCGGCCCCGGGCGCTTTATTGCCGACACTCCGGAGTCGATGCCGCGCCCTGACCTGCCTGCCGCTTTCGAATGACGACATGCGACAGGTGCTCCACGAGCAGGGCTATGCCACACAGGATGTGGACCGACTTATCGAAGCGGCGCACGGTTCGCCCGGTCGCGCCGCATTCCTCGGTCATGACCGCGATGGTCGGGTCGCCGGTATTGTCGGGAAATGGCTCGATGGCGGCGCATCCGGCGCATCCCCGGGCGATGCGGAAAGCATTGTCCGGCAAGACGAAGGTTTTGCGCTGCTCTGTGATTTGCTAGGGGATGGGCTCAGTCAACGCGCCCGTCGGCTGGCGGAAACGAATTCACTTGCGGATGCCGCGCGAGTGGCCGCCGCGCATGGCGCGCTGGCGGCATTGCGCCGGGAGACCGAGCGCTTCAACTTGGACAAGGGCCAGGCCGTGCTTCAGGCCGCCACCATCGTGAGTGATTTATGACCGCGCGCTTTTATGTAACGACCCCCATCTATTACGTTAACGGCGCACCGCATATCGGTCATGCCTATACGTCCGTAGCAGCGGACGTGCTGGCCCGCTTCCATCGGCTGGATGGGAAAGACGTGCTGTTCCTTACGGGAACGGACGAACATGGCCAGAAAGTGGAGCAGGCCGCCCAGGTCGCCGGTGTGGAGACGCAGGCTTTCACTGACAGGATTTCCGCCGATTTCCGCACCATGGCGGATGCCATGGATATCTCCTACGACGACTACATCCGCACCACCGAGCCGCGCCACAAGGCCGCCGCGCAGGCCTTGTGGCAGAAGGTGGCCGATAACGGTCATATCTATCTCGGCGCTTACGAAGGCTGGTATGCCCTGCGCGACGAGTGCTTCTATAGCGAAGACGAACTGACGACGCGGCCGGACGGCACCAGGGTCGCACCGACCGGGGCACCGGTCGAATGGCTGCGCGAGCCGTCCTATTTCTTCCGGCTGTCGGCCTTTCAGGACCGGCTCCTTGAATTCTACGAGCAGCATCCCGCATTCATCGGGCCCGAATCCCGGCGACGCGAGATCGTCAGTTTCGTGAAGCAGGGGTTGCGCGACCTCTCCGTCAGTCGCACCAGCTTCAAATGGGGCATTCCCGTCCCGAACGACCCGGATCATGTCATGTATGTCTGGTTCGATGCCCTGGCCAACTATCTCTCAGCGCTCGGTTATCCCGATATCGACGCGCCCAGAATGGCGTTCTGGCCTGCCAATGTGCATGTTGTCGGCAAGGACATCATCCGCTTCCATGCGGTTTACTGGCCGGCTTTCCTGATGGCCGCCGGCCTCGAGCTTCCCCGTACGGTGTTCTCGAACGGCTGGTGGACCATCGAAGGCGAGAAGATGAGCAAGTCGCTCGGCAACGTCGTGGACCCGCGGGATCTCGTGGCGGAGTTCGGTCTCGACCCCGTCCGCTATTTCCTGCTGCGTGAGGTGCCGTTCGGTGGCGACTCCGACCTGAACCGCCGCTCGCTCATCACACGCCTGAATGTGGAACTTGCCAACGATCTCGGCAATCTGGCCCAGCGCACCCTGTCCCAGATCGCCCGAAACTGCGGCGGTGTCCTGCCCGAAGCGGCGGTCCGGACCGAGGACGATCAGTCTCTTCTCGCGCAGGCATCCCTGTTGCCCGCGCTGCTTCGCGGGCAAATGGAACGCTTTGCCCTGACGGATGCGCTGGAAGAGGTATGGAAGGTCGTGCGCGCGTGCAACGCTTATATCGACCGTCAGGCGCCCTGGACGTTGCGTAAAACCGATCCCGACCGCATGGCGGCCGTCCTGCGGGTGCTGCACGATGCCATGCGTGTGATCGCCACTGTTCTCCAGCCCTACATGCCGGGTGCCATGGACAAGTTTCTCACCCAGCTTGGGATCGAGGCCGGGGAACGTCATTTCGCCGCACTCGAGACCCCGGTTCCCGCCGGTCGCACATTGCCGGCGCCGCAGGGGATCTTCCCGCGTTACGTCGAGCCGGAAAGTGCCGCCTGACATGCTGATCGACAGCCATTGCCATCTCGACCGCCTTGTAGATGTCGCCGCCGCGCTCGGCGAAGCGCGAGAGGCCGGTGTGGGCGGCATGGTGACGATTGGCACGCGACTGTCGCAGGCCGCGATCCAGATCGGCCTGACAGGCTATGACACACCGGAACTGCGTGTCTGGTGCGCGATCGGCACTCATCCCGATCATGCGCACGAGGAACCGTTGCCGACGGCCGAACGGATCGCGGAACTGACAACGCCATCACACGTGATCGGCATCGGTGAGTCCGGTCTCGATTATTTTCATGGTGGTGAGGATGTGCGGGACATACAGATCGCCAGCTTCCGTGCCCACATTACCGCCGCTCGCCTGACGGGTCTGCCGCTTGTCATCCATGCCCGGCAGGCGGACGACGACGTCATGGCCATCCTGCGTGATGAGCACGAGAGAAACGGTGCATTCCCGTTTCTCCTGCACTGCTTTGCTTCCGGCACGGCGCTGGCGGAAACGGCGATCGACCTGGGCGGCTATATCAGCTTCTCCGGCTTGCTGACCTTTCCAAAATGCGACGAGATACGCGCCGTGGCGCGCCAGGTACCGCGCGAACGTCTTCTTGTCGAAACCGACAGCCCGTTTCTTGCCCCCGTGCCAAAAAGGGGCAAACCCAATATGCCGGGCTATGTCGCTTACACGGCAGCTCGGCTGGCCGCGGAACGGTCAATCGAACCACAGGCACTCGCAGACCTGACGACAGCCAATTTCTTCCGCCTGTTCCGGCGCGCCGCATGAAGGTGACGGTTCTCGGATGCGGCGGGTCCAGTGGCGTTCCCATGATCGGCGGAGCCGATGGCAGCGGTATCTGGGGTGCCTGCGATCCCGGGGAACCACGAAATCAGCGCACCCGATCGTCCATCGTCATGGAAAGCGACATCGGGCAGCGTCTGCTCGTCGATACAGGCCCCGATTTGCGAACCCAATTGCTCACCCAGCGCATCGGCGCCGTACACGGCGTGATCTACACACACGAACATAGCGACCATGTTGCGGGGCTGGACGAACTTCGCGCGATCAATCGCATGATCGACGCGCCGCTTCCGCTTTATGCGACGCGCACCGTCCTGTCCGAACTCGAATCACGCTTCGCCTATGCCTTTCGTCCGTGGAGCGGCACAGGGTTCTATCGCCCGGTTCTGGACGTGCATCCCGTCGAGGCGGGCGAGAACGTGCCGGTAGCTGGCATGGAATTGTCTCTCTTCGATCAGCGACACGGCCGCATCGCCTCTCTTGGACTGCGATGCGGTGCCTTCGCGTATAGCACCGATGTCGAATACATGACCGATGATGTGCTGGACGGCCTGAAGGGGCTGGATACCTGGGTCGTCGGGTGCTTCCAGTATGAGCCACATGTCGCTCATGCCTGGCTCTCGCTCGTCCTGGAATGGCATGCGCGCATTCGTCCGCGGCGAACGGTACTCACGCATATGGGCCCGGACATGGATTATGAATCCCTGCGGCGGAATTTACCCGAAGGCGTTGAGCCGGCTTTCGACGGCATGATCCTCGAGATCCCATAACGCTCAGCGATTTGTGTCCGGTCGCACGTTTTTCTTGTTGAATCGCGAGCATTCAAAGGAATAGCCTCTGTCTTCCGGGGCCTTCCCGGCATTGAACATGGGCCGAATATCGAGCCATTGCGCCAGGGGAGTTCGCCGACCCCGCAGGCCATTGCACTGCAAATAAACCGGTCCTCAGGCGTGTCCGGCCTTGAATTTGAAAATAATCCGTCGGCCGCCGTCATCCCTGCAGGATCGCCGTCTCCGGTCTCTCTGCATCATGGATGACGTGATCGGCACGTCGTTTACGGAGAGTGCTGTTCATGGGTTCGTTCTCTGACGTCTTCTCTTTGGCCACCACGATGCGCGACGAACGCCGGGAGACGGAAATGTCCCTGGCGTCCTTCCTCGATCTCTGCCGCGACGATCCTTCTTCCTACGCCAGCGCCGCCGAACGCATGTTGAAGGCAATCGGAGAGCCGGTGATGCTGGATTCCGCGCGCGATCCGCGCCTGAGCCGCATCTTCATGAACCGCACTGTCCGGACCTATCCGGCCTTCGCCGATTTCTACGGTATGGAAGAAACCGTCGAGCAGATTGTCGGCTTCTTCCGGCATGCGGCGCAGGGGCTGGAGGAACGCAAACAGATCCTCTATCTGCTCGGCCCCGTTGGCGGCGGAAAGTCCTCGCTTGGCGAGCGCCTGAAATCCCTGATGGAGCGGGAACCCATCTATGTTCTGAAAGCCGGGAAGCACCTCAGCCCGGTTTTCGAAAGCCCCTTGGGCATATTCGATCCGGACCGGATGGGCAGCGCACTCCAGGAGCAATATGGCATTCCGCGCCGTGTGTTGACCGGCATCGCCAGCCCATGGGCCATGAAGCGTCTGGAAGAGTTCGACGGCGACCTTTCGCGCTTCACGGTCGTGAAGCTGCACCCGTCCAAATTGCGTCAGATCGCGGTCGCCAAGACGGAACCGGGCGACGACAACAATCAGGATGTCTCGGCCCTTGTCGGCAAGGTGGACATCCGGCAGCTTGAACACTTCAGCCAGAACGATCCCGACGCCTATGGTTTCTCCGGCGGTCTGAATCGCGCCAATCAGGGCATTCTCGAGTTCGTGGAGATGTTCAAGGCGCCCATCAAGATGCTCCATCCGCTGCTGACCGCAACGCAGGAGGGCAACTACATCGGCACGGAGAACATCGGCGCCATCCCCTTCACGGGCGTCATTCTTGCGCATTCGAATGAAGCGGAATGGCAGACATTCCGCAACAATCGCACCAACGAGGCTTTTCTGGATCGCGTTTGCGTCATCAAGGTGCCTTATTGCCTCCGCGCCAGCGAGGAAGCGAAAATCTATGAGAAGCTGATCCAGTCGTCGGCGCTCGGTGCCGCGCCGTGCGCGCCCAACACGCTGGAGATGCTGGCGCGCTTCGCCGTGTTGTCGCGCCTGAAACCTCATCCCAATTCATCGCAGTTCGCCAAGATGCGTGTCTATGACGGCGAAAACATTCGCGAGACGGATCCCAAGGCGCGCGCGATGCAGGAGTATCGCGACGCGGCGGGCGTCGACGAAGGCATGGACGGCATTTCCACGCGTTTCGCCTACAAGGTCCTGTCGGCAACATTCAATTACGACGCCAGTGAAATCTCCGCCGATCCGGTTCACCTGATGTATGTGCTGGAACAGGCAGTCCGCCGGGAGCAGTTCCCGGCAGAGGTCGAAGCCAACTATCTGGCGGTGCTTAAATCCGAACTGGCGCGCCGGTATGCGGATTTCCTCGGCCACGAAATTCAGAAGGCCTATCTGGAAAGCTATAACGACTACGGCCAGAACCTCTTCGACCGATATCTCGACTACGCGGATGCATGGATCGAGGATCAGGACTTCAAGGATCCGGACACCGGGCAACTGCTGAATCGCGATCTTCTGAATGCCGAACTCACCAAGATCGAAAAGCCGGCGGGCATCGCCAACCCCAAGGACTTCCGGAACGAGGTCGTCAAATTCTCCTTGCGGGCGAGGGCGGCCAATGGCGGGCGCAATCCGTCCTGGACCAGCTACGAGAAGATTCGCGATGTGATCGAGAAGCGCATGTTCAGCCAGGTGGAGGATCTTCTTCCAGTCATCAGTTTCGGCTCGAAGAAGGATAGCGAAAGCGAGCGCAAGCATGGCGAATTCGTCGAACGCATGGTGGCGCGCGGCTACACGGAGCGGCAGGTGAGGCGGCTGGTGGAATGGTACATGCGTGTCAAGCAATCCGCTTGATTGCTGTCACGTTCCCACCAAGTAAGATAGCCGACGATGGAGCGTAGTCCATGGACATCATCGACAGGCGTCCGAACCCGCACGGTAAGAACACCGAAAACAGGCGCCGGGTTCTCGCGCGAGCACGCGACGCCGTACAAAGCGCCGTGCGCACGGCGGTCGCGCAGGGACGCATCCGCGACAGCGCGCAGGGCAATACCGTCTCGATCCCGGCAGACGTTCTGCATGAGCCAAGCTTTCATCGCACCTTCGAACAGGGCGTTCGCCAGTTCGTGCTTCCCGGCAACAGGGAGTTCATACCCGGCGATCGCCTTCGTCGGCCGCCGGGCGGCGCCGGCGGTCAAGGTGGCGGGGAGGGCGATGCCAGTGCCGAAGGGGGAGGTGAGGACTCCTACCGGTTCATCCTGTCGCGCGATGAGTTTCTCGATCTTTTCTTTGACGATCTGGAACTGCCGGATCTGGTCCGGCGCGAGATTGCCGTCGCGACGACAACCGCCAACCAGCGCGCCGGACTAAGTTCCGAAGGGTCGCCGTCGCAGGTCGATCTGGGCCGGACGATGCGCCATTCGATCGCGCGACGGATCGGACTGAAGCGCCCGAAGCCCGAACGCCTGCGTGAAATCGAAGCTGAAATAGAGGAGCTGGAGGCGAAAAAGCCGCTGCTTCCTGAGGCTTACGAGCGCTTACAGCTATTGCGGGACGAACGGAGCGCGCTCAGCCAGCGGTTAGGGCGAATCCCCTGGGTCGATCCGGTGGACCTGCGCTACCGGCGCTTCACGCCGACACCCAAACCCACCACGCAGGCGGTCATGTTCTGCATCATGGACGTCTCTGGCTCCATGACCGAAAAAATGAAGGAACTGGGCAAGCAGTTCTTCCTGCTTCTGCACGTCTTCCTCGAACGTCGATACGAAAAACTCGATATCGTCTTCATCCGCCATGCCGAAACGGCAGAGGAGGTCGACGAAGAAACGTTTTTCACCGATCCCCGAACCGGCGGCACTGTCGTCTCCACGGCGCTCGAACTGATGATCGACATCCAGAAAGCGCGGTATCCTGTGAGCCAGTGGAATATCTACGCGGCGCAGGCATCGGACGGCGATAACATCGCCTCGGACACACCCATCGTGGCATCGCAGATGGCTGAGCGCATTCTGCCGATCATCCAGTATTTCGCCTATATCGAAGTTGCCGGATCAGGCGCAATCATTCGTAACGACAGCGATCTGTGGCGTTGCTACCGCGGCCTTGCCGAGACACATGCGCAACTGGCCATTCGCCAGGTAAGGGACCGGCGCGAAATCTTTCCCGTTTTCCGGGATCTGTTCGCAAGGCGCGAAGCCGAACAGTTGAGAGGTGCGTGATGCTTTACACCGGAACCGACTGGAATTTCAGCATTTTGCGAAACTGCTTTCATGCAATCGAGGAGATCGCGCACAACGAACTCGGATTGGAGACATTCCCCAATCGGATCGAGGTCATTACGTCGGAACAGATGCTGGACGTCTACACGTCACATGGCATGCCGATCAGCTACCCCCACTGGTCGGCGGGCAAACGCTTCGTGGGTCATGAAAACAGCTACAAGCGTGGCTTGATGGGACTGGCCTACGAGGTCGTAATCAATTCCAGCCCCTGCATCAGTTATCTGATGGAGGAGAATACTGCTACAATGCAGGCACTGGTCATCGCGCATGCTGCCTTCGGCCATAATCATTTCTTCCGGAACAACCGACTTTTCCGCGAATGGACCGACCCCACCCAAATTCTCAATTATCTTGAATTTGCAAGATCCTACATCGCAAAATGCGAGGAACGGCATGGCATTCGGGCCGTCGAGCGAATTCTGGATGCCGCGCATGCCTTGCAAGGGCAGGGTGTCGATCGACATACAGGCAACAAGCGACTGGATCTAAAGCATGAGTCCGATCGCGCCCGTGAACGGCGTGCCTATGAGGATAGTCAGTATAACGATCTCTGGCGGACATTGCCCGACCGGGAGACGGATGCGGGCGACGTCAACAGCAGCGATACGCCAATCGGCGGTCTTCCCGAAGAAAATATCCTTTATTTTCTGGAGAAAAACGCCCCACGTCTCGAGCCGTGGGAACGGGAGATCATCCGTATCGTTCGGCTTACCGCCCAATATTTCTACCCGCAGCCGCAGGTCAAGGTCATGAACGAAGGCTGCGCCACGTGGACGCATAACGTCATCATGCACCGGCTCCATCGGAAGGGACTGATCGATGACGCCGCCATCATGGAGGCGATTCATTCCACGACGAACGTCATCACCCAGCGTGGTTTCGATGAGGGCGGGGGACCCGGTTTCAATCCCTATGCGCTTGGCCTGGCCATGATGAACGATATTGCACGTATGTGCGAAAACCCGACAGAGGAAGACCGCGCATGGTTTCCGGATTTCGCCGGCAATGGCGATCCGCTGGGAACATTGAAGCACGCTTGGGCGGAATATCGGGATGAGAGCTTCATTCAGCAATTTCTGTCGCCGAAAGTCATTCGGGATTTGCGGTTGTTCCGTCTGACTGATGACGCTGCGCAACCATATCTGCTGGTCGATGCCATCCATAATGAGGCTGGTTATCGCGATATCCGGCGATCAGTCGCAGCCTCCTATGATCCGGGTAGCCTTGCGGAAGAGATCGAGATCGTCGGTGTCGATTTGAGCGGTGATCGTGTCCTTAAGCTCGAACATCGCACACGACCCGGCCATTTGTTGCATGCGACAGATGCGCGGCTCACGCTCGGTCATCTGGCGGAACTCTGGGGTTACGGCGTGGCGCTCAAGGAGATCGACAGCCAGAATGGCAAGGAACTCGCCAGTTATCATGCTGCATAGACTGACTGGCGCGCGCGGCATCGTCGCGCGCCACTCCGATAAGCATATATGAGTTGGCATAATATATCTTATCGAACTTTTGTGTGCCGGTGATACGAGCTACTGACGGACCTGAATTTTGCCTCTTTGCAGATCATCCGCATCACGTCATCTAATGACGACCCAGCCAGCCCGAACATATGGAAAAATGCCATAAGTCCATGATGCGCGGCCGACAAAGGAAAAAGACGCTTTGCCAGATCCCTTGCCCGACGATATTGCGCCGCTTGTCTCCACCGCCTCCGCGCCGCCCGGAACCGAGCGTCACCCTACCGGCCTGAAAACACTGATAATGACCGAAGGCGGTCTTGCGTTTTCGATGTACGGTTTCGAGTCCCTGCTCGTCCTGTACGTGGTGAACCATCTTCTGAAACCGGATGTCCTGCCGCATGTCTGGGGCATGTCGGCCTTCCTGCCGTTTGTTCAGGCACTTTACAACGCACACACTCCGAATGCGCTTGCCGCTGCAATCACCGGCCTGTTTCTGGCCCTCATCTATGTGACACCCATGTTGGGCGGGTTACTGGCCGACTGGCGTCTGGGGCGGACACGCATGGTCCTGATCGGCGGTTTCCTGCTGATCGCCGGCCTCATCTGTCTGGCGATCGATCAGACTTTCCTCATCGCCCTTGCACTTCTACTTCTGGGCCTCGGCTGTACACGCGGCATCCTGCCCGCCCAGGTCGGCGCCCTGTATGCTGGTGACGACCCTCGCCGAGCGGACGCCTACCAGCTTTTCGTTCTTGGCATCCAGGTTTCGGTCATCGTCTCCCCGGCCCTGTGCAGCACCGTTGCGCAGAATATCGGTTGGCATGCAGGCTTTTTGACCGCAGGCATCGGCATGTTGGTCGGACTATGCTTCTATTTCATCGGTCGCCGGCACCTGCCGACCGACACGATAGCCGGACATACACACAAGAAGGTTCGCCTGACCGCCACGGAGAAGAGAACCTTATTGATATTGTTCGCTATTCTGCCATTACTGGCGGTGGCTACAATTTCGAATACCGATATCTTCAACGGCTACCTGATCTGGGCGGACCGCTACTATCAGCTGACATTCCTTGGCTACAACATGCCGGCAAGCTGGCTCGTTTCCATGGATGGATTCGTCAGCACCTTTACAGTGCTCGGTATCGTCGCATTCTGGCGCGTGTGGAATCGATATCGGTCCGATCCGGGCGAAATGTCCAAGATCATCATCGGTTCGATGATCTGCACAATCGCACCATCGATCCTCGCACTCGGCGCATGGATCCAACCAGGGCCCCACCATATCAGCTTGGCATGGGGAATAGCGTTCCATCTCGTCAACGATGTCGGCTTCGGGCTGTGCTATGCTACCGGCATGGCGCTATTTTCCCGGGCCGCGCCTCAGGCCGTCAATTCGACGGTCGTTGCAGCGTACTCGCTCCACCTTTTCCTTGGCAATCTGCTGGTCGGCAAGATTGCCGGTCTGCTTGGCAGTCTTTCATCGCCGGTATTCTGGCTTCTGCACGTCGTGCTCGCCATGGCCGCCACGACCCTTCTCTGGCTTTTCGCACGCGTGTTTCGCCGGGAACTTTCGCGACAGGCCTGACGCTCAGCGACGGCCTTGCACCCTCACCCGCTTCCCTTACGCGGAATCTGAGGACGATCAACGGCCAGTTCGATGCCTTCCTGGGAGGCCTTGCGCCAGTCACCCGAGCCGGCTTGGGCAGACCCCGCCAGAAGAACAGCCGAGAGCTGGCCATCCCGGCGCTCGGCGGCCCGTTCGTCGATGGTGCGTTGCACGATCGGATAGTCCTTCAGCAACTGCTGAAAACGCGCCGCCGGAATGGCCAGCAGATGCCCGAATTGAAGCGAACGAACAGTCCCACGCGCCGGCACGCCGTTCATCATTGCAGAGGCACCAATCAGATCCCCTGCACCGAACTGAATATCTTGCTCAGCCACATGCACTTCAGCCAGCCCCGCCACGATCGCGTAGATCGTGCGTATCTTACGACCGCGCTTCAGCAGAACCTCACCAGGCGATGCAAAATGCAGGGAAATGCTTTTCGTCAGATCATGCAACACAGCATCCGGAACGCTACGAAAGGCCGGAAAAGCACGAAGACGCTGCTCGATACCGCTCTTGAGATCGAAGCGTAGCGGCGTTTCCAGCCGTCGGCGACGACGCTCCACATCACGATACAACTCGCGGTGCAATTCCTCGCTGATCAGGTTCTCTGTCAGCAATGTGTCATATTCCTCACCCTCGAGCCGCAACGCGATCTGATGCAGGATGCGGCTCTCCAGGGCTTCCGAATAACCATGATAATGCAGACGCAGCGTTTCCAACGCGTCGTCCAGCATACGACGCTGGCGACCCAAAACTTCGGACACTATCTCGCTGATACGCGTACCCAATGTCGGTTCAAGGCGCTCATGCATGAAGCGCATCAACGACAGCGACACAAGGTGCGCGATGATGAGCATCTCGAAACGCTCCATCATGCAATACATCAGTGGCTGATCGATATGCAGTCGATGATGCAGCATCTGCGCGAGGCGAAAGCGCAGCGTCGGCCGCAGACGCCGCCGCAATGCCCGAACGTAGCCGAAGCGTCCTTCAAGACGCGCGCCGTCCACCATTCCTTCCGCCGTGCGAAGCAACGTTTCCATCACACGGCGTGAAAGACCCTGAATGCGGAAGAGATCGAGCAGCAGGGAGCGTTCGCGGTTCGCGATCGTAATCAGGGCGAGCGTTACGCGCTGCCGATCGCCCAGGGCCGTGTCGAACGTATTCGCTTCACGCTCTTCCTGAGCGCGATGCTCGATATGGCCGATGATCGTCTTCTGTGTCGCTGCGCTGAACCCGAGTTCGTCCGAAAGCGCATGCGTCCTCTCGGCCACCTGACCGAGCCCGATGCCAAGAATCTGGTGACGCATCGCCTGATCGATCGGCGAAAGCTGGTCGAGTTTCAGAAACAGCACCAGATACCGTAGCGTCGTCCCATTCAACAGGAGCGTCACCAGGACGAAACCCGTCGCAATAATGCCGATGAAATGCGCCACCTGTGTGGAGACGCGCTGGTTTTCCGTCACGGCCAGCGCCAGCGCCAGTGTGATGGCGCCACGGAGCCCACCCCACACCATCGTGATCTTGAAAGGCGTCGGCACGGGCGGCGAAATTTTCGTGGCCGCCAGAAGCGGCAACATGCCAAAGACGACACCACCCCGCGCCAGCAGACCCGCCACGCTGGCGATGACAATCAGGACACAGTCCCAGCGTGTCATGCCGATCAACAGGCGCGGCACGAGCATGGAAGCCAGCAGAAATACCAGCGACCCCGCCCAGAAAACCAGTTGCTCCCACAATTCGTTCAGGAAACGCCAGACCTGCGGACGGAATGTGGATGGTCCGTAGGCCGATACGGTCAGGCCGGCCGCTGCGGTGGCCACCACGCCGGAAAACCCAAGCAATTCATCGCACAGAATATAGACGATATAGGGCAGCGCCAGCGTCAGGGTGACCTCGGCCGCCTGCGATCCACCCACGCCGGCACTAATCAGGAGCGCCAGTCGCCCCAGGGCCACGCCGACGATCATGGCGCCCCCGAACGACAGGACGAAGTCAAGGATCGCATCCCCGAGATGGATCTGATGGTGCGACGTCACGGCGGCAAGCAGGATCGAGAAGATCGCGATGGCGGCGGCGTCATTCAGAAGCGCCTCGCCCTCGACAAGACGCGTCAACCGCGTTGCCGCGCCGATTTCACGAAAAATTCCGGCAACAGCCGACGGATCGGTCGTCGCGACGATCGAACCCAGCAGCAGACAAACGACCAGAGACTGCCCCGAGACAGGATACAACGCCAGTCCGATCATCGCCGTGGATACCACGACAGCCACGACCGCCAGCAACAGAACCGTTGCGACCTCATGCGCCAGTCGCCGAACATCAATGGCCAATGCGCCCTGGAACACGAGCACCGGAAGGAAGATCAGCAGGAACGCTTCACTGTTGATCGGGAAATCGAGCAGCGTTTCCGCTGCGCCATCGAACATTTCCGTAGCCGAGGAACGCAGGACGAAGGCCGCCAGACCGCCTACGAGTATACCCGCAAGCGCAAGCAGCACGGTCTCGGAAACTTCGAACCGGCGCGCCAGCGGCTGTATAAGACTGACCAAGACCAGCAGCAGCGCAAGCGCCAATAAAATGGCCGCCAGTCCTGTCACCATCATACGGTCATTTCCCCTTCACTCACATCGTTATATTCTAAGTAACAACATAAGCGAAAAATGTGGGTTTCGCGAGGCACTTTGACGAAAAGGCGGCTACCCTACGTCTTTCCTCAATACATTACCCGCGCGAGCCAGCCACCGTTGGACTTGCCGCTCCGGATCGGACGCGCCAATGAAGTCAGACACCGCGGCGACGCTGTCGGCACCCGCTTCAAGGCATTCGGAAAGACGGTCGCATGTGACACCGCCGATCGCGACGATTGGGATGTCCCCACATCGCTCACGCCACTCGGTGAGGCGCGCCGTTCCCTGCGGTCCCCAGGGCATTTTCTTCAGCTTCGTCGGCCAGATCGGTCCAAGCGCAACATAGTCTGGCGCGACGCCAAGCGCCCGCTCCAACTCAGCGTGCGAATGCGTGGAAACGCCGAGCGAAATACCGACGGCGCGAATCTGCGCCAGATCGGCCGTATCCAGATCCTCCTGACCAAGATGGACGTAATCGACGCCCAGTTCGATGGCCAGTTGCCAATAGTCGTTCAACACCAGACGCACATTATGACGAGCCGCCGCAGCCTGCCCTTCCATAACCTGCGCCCTCAGTGCTTCAGGCGCCAGATCCTTCAACCGCAGCTGAATGAAACGCGCACCGGCGCCCCCCAGAACATCGACCCACCGTGGATGATCGACAACCGGATAAATCGGGGATGGAAGACGTGTCATAAGGACAGCATGGCCTTTCCGAGCGTGGGCGTCGAGGGCACCGCCATGTCTCGCTCCGGCATCGGGTCTGCGGCACGGGCGTCCAGTCCGACGCGACAGGCCATGCGGAAGGCGCGCGCCATGGCCACCGGATCGCCCGCCTTCGCCACCGCCGTGTTAATCAGGATCGCGTCGTATCCAAGTTCGAAAGCCGCCACCGCATGCGATGGCTTGCCGATTCCGGCATCGATGACCATCGGCACATCAGGGAAATGAGCGCGCAATGCCCGAAGCCCGAACGGATTGTTCAGCCCACGCCCGGACCCGATCGGCGCGCCCCATGGCATCAGCACCTCGCAACCAGCCCTCAGCAGACGTTCGGCGACGACAAGATCTTCCGTCGTGTAGGGAAAGACCTTGAACCCCTCGCTCGTCAGGATACGCGCTGCCTCAACCAGACCAAATACGTCAGGTTGCAGCAGGTCGCCCTGCCCGATCACCTCCAGCTTTATCCAGTCCGTGCCGAAAACCTCCCGGGCCATCTGCGCCGTCGTCACGGCTTCCTTCACACCATGACACCCCGCCGTATTCGGCAGCACAGGGACGTCGAGTTCCCGTATCAGAGACCAGAAAGCCTGTCCGGCCTTCGTCGCAGCCGCTTCCCGGCGTAGCGAAACCGTGACAACACCCGGCGCCGCAGCCCGTACCGCTTCGCTGAGAATGGCCGGACTATCGTATTGCGCAGTTCCGAGCATCAGCGGCGAGGCAAGTGCCGTGTCATAAAACTTCATGGTTCATCCTCCCTGCATCGGCGCGACGACTTCCAGACTGGCTCCATCCGTCAGACGAAAATCCGCACGGCGTGACACCGGCACGAAGGTCCCATCCACAGCCGTCGCAACCCGCGCCGATCCATAGCCCAATTCGCCGAGCGCCTCCGATACCGTGGCAGCGCTGATCTCGCGTGGCTCGTCATTGAGAAGGATGCGCATACGGAGTTCCTACGTCTGTTTCCACAATATCGGGATCATATCAGTCAGCTTCGGCCGCATTGAAAATGATATCCGCCGCCTGCTTCGCGCGTGAGGGCGAAAGAAGAAAGCCGTGTCGATACATGCCATTCACATAAATTCTCTGTCCGTCGCGACTTACTCTTGGCACATTATCCGGAAAGGACGGTCGCAAGCCTGCATTTGCTTCCACGATCTCCGCATCGGCGAAAGCCGGGTGCAGCGTATAGGCTGCGTTCAACAGATCCGTCATGGCACGAACGGTAATCTGCCGCTCATCGTCGCTCTCGACCATCGTCGCACCGATCATAAAAAGATTATCGGCCCGGGGTACGACATAGACGGGAATGCGCGGATGCAACAGCCGGACCGGGCGATGCAAATTCAGTTCCGGGCATCGCAAAAGAAGCATTTCCCCACGAACGCCCCGGAGTGTCCCGAGTTGCTGCCGCGCGCCCATGCCGGTGCAATCGACATACCAGTCGAAGTTCTCATCGGTCACGCTCGTATCAAGGCGGATGACGCCGCCAAGGCTGCGCAATTTCTCACGCAGGCTGGTCAAAGCCTGACGTGGATCGACATGCCCCTCATCCGGAAAAAACAGCCCCGTATCGAAACGATCGGCGAGATCAGGTTCGAGTTGCCCAATACGCTGCGCACTGATGGTCTCGAAATGACTGGTCCGACGACCGAAGCGACCCAACTCACCGACATCCCGCGGCGGCGCGACGACCAATGTTCCCTGACGTTGGACATTGGGCACATGTTCGATCCACCACTCAAGCGAGCCGACGGCATCCCTCGTCACTTCCGCAGGCGCGGATTCAGCCTCGCACCACGGCGCCAGCATGCCCCCCGCGAACCAGGAAGCACCGCTACCGACCCGCGCGCCCCGTTCATGCAGGACGATCCGCGCTCCCTGCTCCGCCAGCGTCACGGCCGTCACAAGACCGGCAACCCCTGCGCCAAGAACAAGAACGCTGGGTCCGTTTTCTGTCATGCCCCTTCTCCGCACTGGCGTGATCGTCAAGGCCGTTGCATCGATAGCGCTATCAGACTCATCCTTTTCAAAGGATAGTCGAGTCATGGGTGTCGTCCAAGTCCGACATCCCGGTCAGCCAACAATTCGACTCAACTATTTTCCACATAACATTGTAATTTAATAATAAACCCAAGGAAAATTCGCGGTCACGCTTGCGTGCGCGTCCTGTCGCCCGACGTCATTCCACTGTGACTGATTTTGCAAGGTTGCGAGGCTGATCGACATCCGTGCCTTTCAGAAGCGCCACCTCATAAGCAAGGATCTGCACGGGTATCGTGTAGAGGATCGGCGCAACGAATGCGTCGACAGTAGGCAGAACGACAATGGCTTCAGCAAGATCTTTCAACCGCGCGGCACCTTGGGCATCCGTGAATACAAGGATGCGGCCGCCACGCGCCCGGGCTTCCTGAAGATTGGACAATGTCTTGTCGAACAGGATGTTCGACGGCGCAATAACCACGATCGGCACGGTGCGATCGATCAGGGAGATTGGCCCGTGTTTCATTTCTCCCGCGGCATAGGCCTCGGCGTGGATATAGGAAATCTCCTTGAGTTTCAGGGCTCCTTCCAATGCGACCGGGAAACAGATACCGCGCCCGAGATAAAGAACGTCACGCGCTTCCGCGATGATCGCGGCCATGGCCCGGATAGCATCACCCTGAACGAACACCTCCGCCGCCCGTGACGGCAAATCGAGCAGACTCGCCGTCAGATGCTGCTGTCGCGCGGGCGACAGAACGCCACGCGCCTGTGCGATGGCAATCGTCAGACTGGCAAGGACCGCAAGCTGCGCCGTGAATGCCTTGGTGCTGGCGACGGATATCTCCGGTCCGGCCACCATGCCCAGGACCGCGTCGCTCTCACGTCCCATCGTACTGGCTTCGACGTTCAGAACGGACACCACATGCTGGCCGGCACTGCGCAAGCCCCGCAGCGCGGCCAACGTATCGGCCGTCTCCCCCGACTGTGAGATCAGCAGACCCAATCCACCCTCCGTGAGGGGCGGGTTACGATAACGAAGCTCGGACGCCACGTCGATGTCGACCGGAAGACGCGCCTCAGCCTCCAACCAGTAACGACCGATCAGCCCGGCGTAGAAAGCCGATCCGCAAGCCGTGATGACCGCGCGGGGCAAGGTTGCCAGATCGAACGACAACGTCGGCAAAACGACCTGCCGTGTCACCGGGTCGATCATGCGCTGGAGAGTCTGCCCGATCACCACGGGATGCTCATGCAGCTCCTTCTCCATGTAATGGCGGTAGCCGTCCTTTCCGACGGCGCCGGCCATCAGCGCAACGGTCTGGACAGGCCGCTCGACGGTTTCTCCACGAACATCGAAGAAAGTCGCGCCGTCCCGACGCAGGACACACCAGTCGCCATCTTCAAGATAAGCGATACGTCGCGCCAGCGGTGCCAAGGCCAGACTGTCCGAGCCGAGGAACATCTCGCCCTCACCGAACCCGACAGCAAGCGGCGCACCATGGCGTGCGCCGATAATCAGCCCTTCGTGATCCGCGAAGATCATGGCCAGCGCATATGCACCCTGAAGACGCTGCAGAACCGCGAACGCGGCTTCCCGCGGCTCAAGCCCGCGATCCAGGTGATAATCCAGCAGTTGCGCGACGGCCTCCGTGTCCGTTTCCGTCGTGAAGATACGGCCCGTGGCCGTCAGTTCGTCCCGCAGTTCCTCATAGTTCTCGATGATACCGTTATGCACGACGGCAACACGACCAACCGCATGCGGGTGCGCATTGATCTCGTTGGGAGAGCCATGAGTAGCCCAGCGCGTATGCCCGATGCCGGTCGTGCCGGAGAGCGGTCGCTCTTCCAGAACAGCTTCGAGGTGATCGAGCTTTCCTGCCGCGCGGCGCCGGTCCGCCCGTCCATCGACGAGCGTAGCGATCCCGGCGGAATCGTAGCCCCGATACTCAAGCCGACGAAGCGCCTCGAAGATCAGGGGTGCTGCCGGACGATTGCCGACGACGCCGCAAATTCCGCACATCAGCCCTGCTCCTTCCGAGCTTTCAATATGTCGCGCAAGACCGCCGCACGGCCGTCCTTGTTTGTCTGTCGGGCACGTCCCATCGCAAGGGCATCGTCAGGGACGCCCTCCGTGATGACACTGCCTGCCGCGACCAACGCACCGTCCCCAACCTTCACCGGCGCAATGAGTATTGAGTCGGACCCGATGAACGCATTCTCGCCGATGATGGTCCGGTGCTTGAAATAACCATCGTAATTGCAGGTGATCGTACCGGCGCCGATATTCGTGCGGGCACCAATGGTCGCGTCTCCCAGATATGTCAGATGATTGGCCTTCGCACCGCGTCCCAGCGTGGCAGCCTTCAACTCCACGAAATTTCCGACATGCGAGCCTTCCTCGCAGATCGTTCCCGGACGCAATCGGGCATATGGCCCAATGATGGCGCTCCCTCCGACGTCACAGCCTTCCAGATGGCTGAATGCACGAATAACCGCACCGGATCGCACCCGAACGCCCGGCCCGAACACGACGTTCGGCTCGATAGTGACGTCAGCATCCAGTTGCGTATCCGTGCTGAAGAAGACCGTTTCCGGCGCCACGAGCGTCACCCCGCGTTCCAGCGCAGCCTCGCGAAGACGCGCTTGCAGCGCGGCCTCCGCACGCGCCAGTTCCCGACGGGAGTTGATGCCAGCGAGTTCAGCTTCCGGTGCCTCGACGAACCTTACGACACCCCGCTCTGCCGCCAGAGCCACGACATCCGTCAGATAGTATTCGCCCTGAGTGTTATCGGCCCGCAGTTCCGCCAACCAATCCCGAAGATAACGCGCCTCTGCACAGATCACGCCCGCGTTGCACAGGTCGATCGCGCGCTCTGCATCAGTGGCGTCTTTCCATTCGACGATACGCGTGACGCGACCATTTTCGACCACGACCCGCCCGTAACGTCCTGGGTCCATCGGGCGCATCGCCAGCAGGGCAAGCGACGTTCCCGGCTGCGCCCGCGCCGCGAGGAGGGCGCGCATTGTCTCGCCCGAAATAAGAGGATTATCCGCATACAGGATGGCCACATCGCCGTCACCGAACAATGCTTCCGCCGTCCGTGCGGCGTGACCCGTTCCGAGACGCTCCGCCTGCACCACAACAGCATGAGGCGCGCACGCCTGCGCAAGCGCATCCATCTCCGGGCCAATCACAACGACCACGCAATCGAATACAGCAGACGCCGTTTCGATCAGATGCGAGATCATGGGACGACCACCCAGCAGATGCATTGCCTTGGGCAGGGCCGAGCACATACGCGTGCCAAGCCCAGCCGCCAGAATGACGGCTGTCGTCGCGTTGCGCATGGAAGAAGCGGAGACACCCGCAGCGTGATTTTCTCTCATGATCGTGTGGCGTAGCCAAAGCATTCAGGCCAGTCAAACCGTTGCCAAATCACTTCCGTTTGCCGATTGTTGCGTGGCTTTCGCCGCCCCATGATCGCGAACGCCAATCAAGTGTTTGGCAGCAGAAAGCAGCGTCTAGTGGTCTCGCGATAACGTAGGGCGCCGCTGCAAAACGGCGATGATTTTCCCCATTTTCGGATGGTCGAATTCGATGCGAACGGCAACCAGACCAACGCCCGGCACATTCTGGAACCACGCAGCCCCGGGATGCGCAGCCTTCATCTCATTCAGATGAGACGATCCTTTGACGAAACCAGCCGTCTGCTGCCCGATGAAATCGCACCGCAGGCCTGCCCCGCGAAAGACCTCTCCCGTTTCGGTCGGAATGATCGTAGGTGTCGGACCGTGCGCCTTCATCATTGTCAGGCGCAATCCATCGAACACGCGCGCGGAGCCGTCACAATGGCCCGTGTGCTGCAATGTACTCAGAAGCAGTGCCATCGCACTCAGCGTATCGATCGCGTTCGGAAGGTCCGATGCGGGAACAGTTTCCCGGTCCGGCTCCTTCGGTTGAAGGGTCGTGACCGTCGGGGTCCAGTTATCATAATGAATGACGATGGAACGAGATTGTCCGCGCGAGTAGCCCCCGCTCGAATACTGCACGGGTTCAGCGGAACCGTTGATGAAACGACCGTTCGCGCTGCTCGAAACATCCATCCGCAGAAACAGACTAAGCAATCCGCCAGCCTTGATATGCGTATTTATGCCGTAACCCCAATCGGTTAGACGATAATTCGCATCCGCATCCGCAACATGAAAACCATGGGTGTAAACGGCATATGGCGCGCCAATCTGACCGTCGTCACCATATGCATGTCCCGCAATCCCCATCATGCCAAGCAAGGCGAACCCAAGCACGCGACACTTATCAAACATCAAGGTTAGCAACTTTCTGGGCGTTACCGACGATGAAGTCACGTCGCGGCTCAACCACGTCGCCCATCAGGGTCGAAAAAACCTGCCCGGCGTCCTCAACATCGCCGATTTTCACCTGCAACAGAATACGCGTGGCGGGATCGAGCGTCGTGTTCCACAACTGCTCGTTGTTCATTTCACCCAGCCCTTTGAAGCGATTGATCGCCAGACCGCGACGGCCTTGCGCCAGCACCCGCTCGAACAGGGCTGCCGGCCCATTCATCGTATAGACATGGCCGTCTAGCGTCAGCGTGGCAGGACGATCGAAGTCCCGAGCCAACCGCTCTTCTTCCCCAGCAAGCCAGCGAGCCTCGGCCGAGCGAAGCAGGACGGTATCCAGGGTGTAAACTTCGCCAACACCACGCACACTGCGTGCGAGACGCAACTCGCCCCGATCCGTTGGAACGACTTTCCAGCCGCGCTCGCTGACTGGCGATGCCGCATCCAGCCGCGCCTGCAGGTCGGGCGCCCGAAGCTGTGCCTCTTCCACATTCAGGGATATGGCACGCGCGATGAGCGCCTGCTCCAATATCCATGTCGGAACCTTGGTCGCAATCCGTTGAAGCGTCTGCGTCACACGACCGAGCCAGCGCACATTGTCGTTGAGTGCCCCGCCGGTCAGTTCCCGACCATCATGATAGGAGAGACTTGCATTGGCCAGTGCCTTGTCGAGCAGATACTGCTCCAGCGCGGCATCATCCTTCAGATAGCGTTCCTCATTGCCGCGCTTGGCACGATAGAGCGGCGGTTGCGCAATATAAAGATAACCGTTTTCAATAAGTTCCGGCATTTGCCTGAAGAAGAATGTCAACAGAAGCGTGCGGATATGCGAGCCATCGACGTCAGCATCCGTCATGATGACGATCTTGTGGTAGCGCAGCTTGTCGATCGAGAAACCGCCCTGATCCACCTCACCACGCCCAATGCCAGTGCCTAGCGCGGTAATCAGCGTTCCAACTTCCGCCGAACCCAGCATTCGGTCAAAACGTGCCCGTTCGACATTCAGGATCTTACCCTTAAGCGGCAGGATCGCCTGGAAACGCCGGTCCCGGCCCTGCTTGGCCGTGCCGCCAGCCGAGTCACCCTCCACAATGAACAGCTCAGCCTTGGCCGCATCGCGCTCCTGACAATCCGCCAGCTTCCCAGGCAACGACGAGACGTCCAACACGCCTTTGCGACGCGTCAGTTCACGTGCACGCCGCGCGGCATCGCGCGCCGCAGCCGCCTCGATGACCTTCGCAACGATCGCCTTCGCTTCCTTGGGATGTGTCTCGAACCAATGTCCGATAGCGTCTGCCGCCGCAACATGCACGACAGGCTGCACTTCCGACGATACCAGCTTGTCTTTCGTCTGCGACGAGAATTTCGGGTCCGGCACCTTGACCGACAACACGGCCGTCATGCCTTCCCGCATGTCCTCGCCGGTCAGCGACCCCGCCTCGCGCTTGCTGTTCGCCTCGGCATAGCGACCGACGATACGTGTCAGAGCCTGCCGGAAGCCAGCCAGATGAGCACCACCGTCGCGTTGGGGAATATTGTTGGTGAAGCAAAGCATCGTCTCATGGAAACTGTCATTCCACGTCAGGGCAAACTCGACCTTGATGCCGCTTTCCGCATGATCGACAGACGCCGTGATCGGTGGTGAGACAATAGGCGTTTTGGACGCATCCAGCCATTCCGCGAAAGCGGCGAGACCGCCTTCATAGAAGAAGGTTGTCTCGCGTGCCTCGGCATGACGCTCATCCCGAAGCACAATCGTCAGCCCGGAATTGAGGAACGCCAGTTCGCGCATCCGTCGTTCCAGGATGCTGAACTCGAAGTCCACCCTGGTGAAGGTCGCCTTGCTGGGCTTGAACGTCACCAGCGTTCCGCGCGGCTCATCGCTTGCGCCAACGACGGAAAGCGGCGCATCACGTTCACCATGCTGGAAGCGGATGGTATGCTCCATCCCCTGCCGCCAGATGCGGACCTCCATCCACTCGGACAAGGCGTTGACAACAGCCGCGCCGACGCCGTGCAAACCACCGGAAACCTTGTAGGAATTCTGGTTGAATTTGCCGCCGGCATGCAGTTTCGTCAGCACGACCTCGGCGGCGCTGACACCCTCTTCCTCATGCATATCGGTCGGAATGCCGCGCCCGTCATCACGCACGCTGACCGAGCCATCCCCATTCAGCGTGAGGATGCACCGCGTCGCATGCCCTGCCTGGGCTTCGTCCACCGCATTATCGATGATCTCGAACACCATGTGATGAAGACCGGAGCCATCATCGGTATCGCCGATATACATACCCGGACGTTTACGAACGGCGTCCAGTCCCTTGAGGACCGAGATCGACGATGCGCCATAGTCTGCATCATCGACAGCGTTTTCCTGCGTGTCGGCCGGCGCTTTTTGTTCGGACATGTTGACGTGAGACCTCATAAGAAAATGCCGTTGAAATATAGGCGTTCAGTGCCCAATGAACCATATTAAATGCTTGATTCTGGAAAAGAATCGTCGCTTAGACGGTTATCGGATACGCGATGAAAGGCGGCACGCCCCTCCAGTGACTCGAAGAGCGGGCGATCCGTCCCTGTCAGCATGACCGATGCTTCCAGATCGGGCAGCGCCGCAAGCAAGGCTTCGCGACGCCGCGCATCCAGATGCACAAGGGGCTCGTCAAGGAGAATGATCGGCGGATCCCCCCGTTGCCGCGCGATCAATTCGGCATGCGACAGGACGACCCCCAGCAGCATCGCCTTCTGCTGACCACTGCTCGACTGATCGGCTGAGCGACCGCTTGCGCGATCCGTCAGCCCCAGATCAGCACGATGCGCCCCCCAGCGGCTACCGGAACGCATTCGGTCGTCGTCTCGCGACGCCCGCAGTTTCTCCCGAAGCCAGTCTTCGGCTTGCAAGGCGGAGCCCGAGGCGAGCTGCGTGCCAATCGGGCAGATGAGCGCGAGATCGCTTCGTGGAAATCCGGGAACATCGCCCGCCGTGTGGTTCATGCCATCGACCAGCGCCATCCGCGATGCCGTTATCGCAATGGCATGACGGGTCATGGAATCCTCCGCGGCCGCCAGCCATGCCGTTTCACCCGGGCGCTCCGCCAGCAATCTGTTGCGCTGCGCCACGGCCCTTTCATGTGCAGCCAGCTCCCGTGCATGCTGCGGATTAAGCGCAACGACCAGCCTGTCCAGAAAACGCCGTCGTGCTGAGCCCGGATCGGTAAAAAGCCGATCCATCTGCGGCGTAATCCATACACACGAGAAAAATTGCGCGATATCGCCCTGACTGCGCACGGACTGAGCGTCCAGCTGAAAAACGCGACGCGTCCCGCCCTTCAGGTCGTTGCCCGTACCCAGATCAACAAGCATGCCGCCGGCAAGGACTTGCGCCGCGACACCCCATTCGCTCGCGCCATGCAGTGCCAGTTGCGTCAGGCTGGCACCACGGAGCCCGCGCCCCGGCGCGAGAAGCGACACCGCCTCCAGCACGTTCGTCTTACCTGCGCCGTTTTCTCCCGTCAGAACGGAAATCCGGTGCCGTGGCTTCCAGACCTGATGAGCGTAGTTACGAAAGTTCGTGAGTGCGAGGCGTTGTATCTGCAAGAAATACCGACACTACACCCGCATGGGCATCAGAACATACAGAGCCGACGGCGAGTTCGTATCACGCACCAGAGTCGGCGCTGCGCTGTCCGCAAAGGCAAACTCGACTTCGTTCTCGATCTGATCGGTAATGTCATTCAGATAACGCGCCTGAAACCCGATCTCGATCGGCGGCGCATCATAGACGACGCTATTCTCGTCGAGCTCTTCCTTCGCCATGCCCTGATCGGGACTTATGGCGGAAAGCGTCAGCAGGTTTGGCGAGACCGAAAGCTTGACCGGGCGCGAACGTTCCTGGCTGATGGCCGCCACGCGCCCGACGGCATCGGCGAAATCCCGCTTGCCGACACGAAGGATCCGATCGTTACCTTTGGGAATAACACGCTCATATTCAGGGAACGTACCGTCGATCAACTTCGACGTCAGCAAAACCGACCCGGCACGGAACTGAATCCGCGTGTCGGAAAGGTTGACTTCGATGTCCGACGTGCCCTCGTCGAGCAGCTTACGCAGTTCGTTGATGGTTTTCCGAGGCACGATGACGCCCGGCATACCCTCGGCGCCAGCGGGAACCTCCGTCTCGACGCGTGCCAGACGATGCCCGTCCGTCGCAACGGCGCGCAGCATCTGCCCGAGCGGACCTTCCGCAACATGGAGGAAAATACCATTGAGATAATAACGGGTCTCTTCCGTCGAAATCGCGAAGCGGGTTCGGTCAATCAGGCCACGCAGCGTGGCGGTTGCAATCCGGAACGTATTGGGAAGATCACCCGCGACCATGGAGGGGAAATCATCGACCGGCAGCACATTCAGGCTCGTCGCGTATTTCCCCGCCCGCAAGGCAAGCGGCGCATCGCTTCCTGGATGATCCAGTTCCACAACCGAATTGTCGGCCAGCTTTCGGACGATATCATACAGAACGGCGGCCGGTGCCGTCACCGCGCCGGGACGGAGAACCTCGGCCGCCACTTCCTCAACGACCGCAATTTCCATGTCCGTCGCTGTCAGACGAAGCGTGCCATCCTCAACGGAAAGAAGAACATTCGCCAGGATCGGGATCGTATTGCGCTTCTCCGCCACGCTTTGAATATGAGCAAGTGCTCGAATAAGCGTGGAGCGGTCGGCCTTGAATTTCATGGGGTCGTGGATCCTCAGCACCTGATCAGGAATGATATCCGACCGAAGCGCCTTAAAGCTGGTCGTCTGATGTCCACCTATCCTAGCAGACCAACCTCGCCTCGAAAAGCGTGACGACGCCCCAGCCTTCCTTAGCCTTCCAGCATTCTCCGCAGCAGTTCGACATCTTCCGCAAAAGCAGTATCACGCTCCATGATCTCCGCCACGCGTGCCACCGCATGCATGACAGTCGTATGGTCACGGTTGCCAAACTTGCGACCGATCTCCGGCAGTGAGCGGCTCGTCAGCTGCTTGGCGAGATACATGGCAACCTGCCGGGGCCGCGCCACGGCCCGCGCGCGCCGTGCGGAAGACATGTCGGTCAGGCGGATGTTCCAATGCTCGGCAACCTTCCTCTGGATTTCCTCTATGGTCACGCGCCGATCATGCGCCTTGAGGATATCGTGCAACACTTCCTGTGTGCTCTCAAGCGTCACCGGACGTCCAAACAGATTGGCGTGTGCAATGAGCCTGTTTAGCGCCCCTTCGAGCTCACGCACATTGGATGTGATCTTGTGAGCGAGGAATTCCAGCACCTTGCCTGGCACCGTCACGCCGGAAGCCAGGGCTTTCGCCTCAAGGATGGAAATGCGCAGTTCGAAAGTCGTGGCATGGATATCCGCCACCATGCCGCATCCAAGCCGCGTGCGGAGACGATCTTCAAGCCCGGAGAGATCCGACGGCGATTTATCCGCGCTTACAATGATCTGCCGCCCGGCATCGACCAACGCGTTGAACGTGTGGAAGAATTCTTCCTGTGTGTTGTCCTTGCCGATCAGGAACTGCAAATCGTCGATCATCAGCACATCGACCGAACGCAGCTGCTCCTTGAACTCCATGGTCGATTGCGAACGAATGGCCGCGATGAACCGATACATGAACTTCTCGGCGGACATATAAGCAACCGATACCTGTCCGCCCTTCGTGAGTTCGGAACCGATCGCATGCATGAGATGCGTCTTTCCCAGCCCAACGCCACCATAAAGGAAAAGCGGGTTGAAACCGGGACTGGAAGGCTTCTCGGCAACGCGGCGCGCGCATGCATAGGCAAATTCGTTCGGCTTGCCGACGACAAAGCTATCGAAGGTAAAACGCGGATCCAGCGGCGCGGCAAGATCGTTCCTGATCTCTGCAACTGGCGGCTGCGACGTGGAAATCTGTGCGGCAGGCACCTCGTCCGGGATGACCGCCGAAGCCGTCACGGCAGAGACCGGCGTGGGAACTGTTGCTCCGCGTTTTACCTGCAATTCGACACGCTGGACGAGAGGACATTCCGCACGCCAGAGCTGCTGTAGCCGGTCACCATATTGTCCCCGGACCCAGTCACGCAGAAAGCGCGTCGGCAGAAGAAGCGTTACCTCATCTTCTTCCAGCGGACCCAGAATGATCTGTGTCAGCCAGGTCCGATATTCGACCTCTCCGACTTCCCCTTTCAGACGATCCCTGACCCGCTCCCAGTGGTGAGTAAGATTTTCCCCTGAAACGCGAACATCATCCGACGCTGCCGATAGATGCATATGCGACGCGTCGTCTGCCATCTCTTCCCCCGACGTTCATTGAAGATATGACAGAGCTTCGATCCCACCGGAAAATGGCTGATCGATCGCTTGCCCCAAAACTCAAGATACGGAACGCGGAGTATCGAAGCAAGCGACAACGGTACCGCGCCACATTAAATCAACTAACCGACAATCCGGCACAAATAAAAAAAGCACCACCCGGTCAGGCAGTGCCAGTTTTATCGCGCGATCCGGCTTTCAAACCAACAGCACATTATTATTTATTATTGGGCGCTATCGCCCAATAACTGGATCACGCCGTAGCGAGAGCCTTGATGCGCGCAGAAAGACGGGAAATCTTGCGGCTCACCGTGTTGGAAGCAATGACGCCCTTGCCCGCAGCGCGTTGCATTTCCGGCTGTGCCGCACGAAGCGCTTCGTTCGCAAGGTTCTTGTCACCGGAAAGGATGGCTGACTCGACCTTCTTCACGAAAGTACGCATACGCGAAACACGCGCAACGTTGCGCTCGCGGCGACGCTCGTTCTGACGGATGCGCTTACGCGCCGATGCATTATTGGCCATGACGTCTCTTCAGTTCTGCCCGTTCGGCTCAGGATGGTCGCATATGCGACAATTCAATTTGCCAGCCTGATTGTCGCACATCATCGAACGACGTCGGCCAGCGAAGCGCCGCGTTTAGTCCAGCTGATGGATCGTCGTCAAGTATCTTGTGCGATCATGCTGTCTCATGAAGCCGGATGTTGGCGTTGCGGACAATAGAATGTCGAACGCCCGGCCTGCACGATCCGCCGGATGCCGGCGCATAACGGCTGCCCCGGACAATCGGGACAGGCTTCGTGTTCCCGACCATAGACCTGATGCAGATCCTGAAAGCCACCGCTTTTCCCATCGGTCCGCGCATAATCGCGCAACGATGAGCCGCCAGCCGCAATTGCGTTCTCCAGTATGACGGGAATGACGGCTGCCAACCGGACAACCGCATCAGCCGCGACATCGCAGGCGCGGATTTCAGGATGGATGCCCGCACGAAACAGGGCCTCACAGACATAGATATTACCGAGACCGGCAATCAGCCTCTGGTCGAGCAGCACTGTCTTGATCGGCCCCTTGCGCCCTCTCAGGAGCGCCGCCAGTCGTGTCGTCGTGAAATCGGGCCCTAAGGGTTCCAGTCCGATCTTCGCCAGCAGGGGATGCATGTCCTCATCGGTGGTCGGCATCAGATCCAGGGC
This sequence comes from Neoasaia chiangmaiensis, assembly GCF_002005465.1. NCBI lineage: Bacteria > Pseudomonadati > Pseudomonadota > Alphaproteobacteria > Acetobacterales > Acetobacteraceae > Neoasaia > Neoasaia chiangmaiensis. The sequence goes on from NZ_CP014691.1 coordinate 604,360, forward strand.
GCCGAACCGCCGTGGATCGACGAAACCTATGTGAAGCCCGCCATCTGTCTCCAGAACGACATGCTCATGGCGCACAAAGTCCACACCTTCGGCGCGCATGATCCGTATGCGACCGGACATACCAAGATGAAGCAGGATACTGTCATCGCTATCCAGACGGATGAGGATGTATTTGCCGCGCCTCCGCAGGGACACAACCTTTCGTCTTTCCGTGCGACTCGCAAATCCTTTTGGAATCGGCCAACGCAGGGAATCACGCCGCACAATAACGCGTCTGAGCGTTTGCCCTTCAAGTGCGGCACGGAGTTCGCGCAAAACGGTTTCGACTTCGGGAAGCTCTGGCATCTCTGCGCGTGACACTATATCGAGGACAGCATGACCGACAATGCCGATCCCCGCCTATCGCATCCCGCCGCTTCGGACGCCGAGACGACCGATTTCGGTTATCGCGCCGTTCCCCGCGCGGAAAAGAAGCCGCTGGTCCGTGCCGTCTTCGATAGCGTGGCACAGCGCTACGACGTGATGAACGACCTGATGTCCCTCGGCATCCATCGAGTCTGGAAGCGCATTTTCCTGACAACCCTTGCCCCGCGCGCGAACCTCAAGCTTCTCGATCTGGCAGGCGGTACGGGCGATATCAGCTTCGGCTGGCTGCGCGGCGGTGGCGGACCGGCGATGCTGACGGATATCAATGCCGCCATGCTCTCTGTCGGGCGCGACCGCGCGGCAACACGTGGTGTCATCTCCGATCTGACGTTCTGCGTGGTGGACGCGGAAACCATTCCCCTGCCCGATTCGAGCGTCGATCGCGTCGCCATCGCTTTCGGCCTGCGCAACTGCACCGACAAGAGTGCCGTACTGCGGGAAGCCCGTCGCGTCCTTCGCCCGGGCGGCCGCTTCTGCTGCCTGGAGTTTTCGCATGTCCAGGTCGCGGCGCTGTCTCCCATCTACGACGCCTGGTCGTTCGGTGTTCTTCCGCGCATGGGCGCAATGATCGCCAAGGATTCGGAAAGTTATCGCTATCTGGCCGAAAGCATTCGTACTTTCCCCGATCAGGAGACCCTCGCGGAGATGATGCGTGAAGCCGGCCTTTCCCATGTAAGCTACCAGAACCTCTCCGGCGGTATCGCGGCCATTCACTCCGGCTGGCGGCTGTAAGCGGCTACCCGCCATGCACGCCGGCTCCCGTGTTCTGCTTATCATCGGCGGCGGCATCGCCGCCTATAAATGTCTGGAATTAATCCGCAATCTGCGCGGCCGCCATATCGCCGTCACCTGCGTGATGACGGACGCGGCCAAGCATTTCGTAACGCCGCTCGCCGTGCAGACATTGGCTGGTGAGCCGGTCCACGACACCCTGTTCTCACCAACTGCCGAAAGCGAGATCGGGCATATCGCCCTGTCCAGAAGTGCCGATCTGGTCGTCGTCTGTCCGGCCTCCGCCAATCTCCTGGCCCGGATGCGCGCGGGTATCGCCGACGATCTCGCGACGACGCTTCTGCTCGCTACCGATACGCCTGTCCTCGTGGCGCCTGCCATGAACGTCCGTATGTGGACGCATCCCGCCACTCAGGACAACGTCGCCGTTCTCCGACAACGCGGCATCCAGTTCGTCGGGCCGGTCGACGGCGACATGGCTTGCGGAGAGTTCGGCCCTGGAAGACTGACCGAACCGGACGAAATCGCAACGCGCATCGCCATGCTTCTTGCCGCGCCCCGCTCGGCGGATCGGCCGCTTATCGGAAGAAAGGCGCTGGTGACGGCAGGCCCGACACACGAACCGATCGACCCGGTACGCTTCATCGCGAATCGCTCTTCCGGGAAGCAAGGTTACGCCATCGCTGCGGCCCTGCATGACATGGGTGCCGACGTCACCCTCGTCAGTGGTCCGACGACCCTGCCAACCCCAGCAGGCGTTCAGCGTATCGATGTCGAGACGGCACGGGAAATGCTTGCTGCCTGCCGGAGAGCCTTGCCTGTCGACATTGCCGTATGCGTGGCGGCCGTGGGCGATTGGCGTCCCACAGCTCCCAGCACGGTCAAACTCAAAAAGACACCTGTCACCCCTCGGGCACTCGAACTCATCGAGAACCCCGATATCCTGGCGGAGATATCCCGACCTGGCCCCGAACGGCCCCAACTGGTCGTCGGATTTGCTGCGGAAACCGATGCACATCTGGCAGATGCCGTCCATAAACGGCAGAGAAAAGGCTGTGACTGGCTTGTCGCCAATGACGTAAGTCCGGGCGCCGATATATTCGGGAGTGCGGAAAATCAGGTTTCGCTGGTGTCCGAAGCAGGCGTGGATCCATGGCCGAGAATGCCTAAAAATGCCGTCGCGGCGAGACTGGCGACATTGATCGCCAGGCATCTCGTCGGCGATGGGTGATAAACCGACACTTGCCCTTCACCCCCGTTATCGGATCAAGTTCAATCATGACGCACCCGACCATTCCCGTTCAGGTCGTTCGGCTCCCGCAGGCCGAGGATCTGGCCCTGCCTCATTATGCCAGCGCGGGCGCCGCGGGACTTGATCTGCAAGCCGCGATTACCGAACCCGTCGAGTTGCAGCCCGGCGCCCGCGCACTCGTCCCGACGGGATTGAAAGTCGGCTTGCCGCGCGGCTACGAATTGCAAATCCGCCCTCGATCCGGATTGGCCTTGCGTCATGGCATCACCCTGCCGAACGCGCCGGGCACGATAGACGAGGATTACCGTGGGGAAATTGGCGTCATTGTCATGAATGCCGGCAGCGAACCCTTCATCCTGGTGCGCGGCATGCGTATCGCACAGGCTGTTCTTGCACCGGTCGTCCGTCTGTCGTGGGAGGAAGTAGACACATTGGATGAAACCGCGCGTGGCACCGCAGGCTTTGGGAGTACCGGGTTTGTCGCCGTCCCCGTCGACCCTGCCTGATCGCCTGACCGGTTCGACGGAGCGCTGAACGGCATGGCGTCATCCGCTTCTGCACGCCGGTCGGACTGGCTTTTCGGCGCGATCCTCTTCATTGCGCTGCTCTGGCTTGCGACCGGATGGCATCGGGATATGCCGACACCCGTCGCCCGGCAAACGATTGGCATCGATCTGCGTGAGTGCCTCTTGAGCGCACTTGCCACCATGGGACGCATGCTGACGGCCCTGGCAATCGGGTTTTCCGCCTCGATCTCATGCGGCATCGTCATGGCCAAAAGTCGTCTTGGTCGCGCGATACTCTCGCCCCTCATGCGCATTCTGGCCATGACACCGCCACTGGCACTCATGGCCGTCCTTCTTGCCATCACCTCCGATATTGCTCCAAACAGCGCCAACGTGGCGGTTATCGCTGCCACGGCCGCTCCTTTTGCATGGCGCGCAAGCTTCGCACTGGTCGAGGCCTGCGGCCGACTGCCATCGACATTCGACGCCGCAGCCAGAAGCCTTGGCCTCACGACATGGCAGAGACTCTGGCGCGTCGAGATTCCCTTCGCTGTGCCTCAGTTGTTCTCGGATTTCTTCCTGGCGCTACCGGCCGCATGGATCGTACTGATCGCCGGGGAAATGTTTCTGCCAGGCGCATCGTCCCATTCAACTGGCATCGGCGTCATCGCGGGCCTGGCTGCACGCCATGGCCATATCGGTCTCCTGCTGACCGTGGCCTTGCTGATGGCGCTTTGTGTCGTCGTTACGGATCAGTTTTTCCGTCAGCCAACTCTCGCCTGGTCAATGCGATATCGGCATACCGGAAAGACGACCACAGGTGACCCCTGGATGCTCGCGCTTTGGCGGCGTTATCGTCCGCTTCGGATTGTATCCCAGCATATCAAGCGTGCCATCGTTTCGTTCGGGACGTTTCGCTGGGGCACGCGGCCGAGGCGCAATGAGCCGGAACGTCATTCGACCATGCCCGCAGCGCAGATTACATTATCAGCAATTGCGCTGGGTGGCGCACTGGTCCTTTTACATACTGTCGTCACGCATCATGGCGCACCTGACCTTCGGGACATGGCTTTGGCGACAGAAAATGAGGTTTTCACGCTGCTGCGGATCGCCCTGGTCTTGAGCTTCGCATCACTGATCGCCGTGCCGACAGGCATCTGGATCGCCATGAAGCCCCGGCGGGAACACCTTTTCGTCCCCCTCGTGCGTTTCTTCCGCATATTCCCGGCCAATATTCTATATCCGCTTGCAGGATGGCTGATTCTTTCCTTTGCACCATTACAAGCGGAATTCCGCGCCTTGATGCTACTGTTTATCGGGGGCGCCGCACGCCTCATCCTCCACGTTATCAAGGGCATGACCTCCCTACCCGTCGACCTTCTGCGCGCGGCACGTAATCTGAACCTGCGCGGAACACTTCTCTGGCGACGCCTCCTGATCCCCGGATTGGCTGGTGACATTGCCGCCGGTTGCGCGGTAGCCTCTTTCTGGTGCTGGAATGCCGCTATCGTCGTGGAACTGATCCCATGGCGAGGAACGTCGCTCCGTGTTCCGGGGCTAGGCACATTCATCGGTCAGGGAATACAACGCGGCGACGGCACGCAGGTCATCCTTGGAGCCGCCGTCATGACAATTACCGTCGCAGCCGCGCGTCACTTGTTGTGGGAGCCTCTGCGCGCGCAGATTACCAAGCGGCTCAACTTCACGAATCCTTCGCCCTGATATGAATGAAACCGCCCCCCTGCTGTCGATCCAGGCCTGTCGGCAAACCTATCCCAAGGAAAGCGCGACGGATTTCGCGGTCCTTGAGGACGTCAATTTCGATCTGGGACCGGGTGAGATCGTCGGGCTTGTCGGCCGTGCGGGCTCCGGCAAGTCGACGATGCTGCGTATCGCATCCGGCCTCCTCGCGCCGAGCGAGGGTAGGATTTTCTGGAAAGACGCGCCATTGACGGCACCAACCCCGGAAATCGGACTGGTATTCCAGAACTTCGCGCTGTTTCCGTGGCTCACCGCCAAGCAGAACGTCTCATTGGGGCTGGAAGCCAAACGTCTGCCTCGCGCCGAGCGCGAGCAGTTGAGCGATGATATTATCGATCTCCTCGGCCTGGGCGGCTACGATAACGCTTATCCGAAGGAGCTGTCCGGCGCGATGCAGCAGCGTGTGGGACTGGCCCGTGCACTGGTCATGAAGCCGGACCTGCTCCTGATGGACGAGCCGTTTTCGGAACTCGACGTGCTGACGGCGGAAAACCTTCGGACCGACCTCATCGAACTCTGGTCCGAGAAACGCCTGCCGATCCGCTCCATGATGATCGCCACCCATAATGTGGAAGAGGCCGTGCTCATGTGCGACCGAATCCTGCTCTTCTCGTCCAATCCCGGTCGCATTTCTCACGAGTTGCAAGTCCCGTTCGATCACCCGCGCAATCGCGATGACGAGACATTCCGCCTGTTCGTGGATCACATCTATACCTTGATGACCCGCCGGGCTCCGCTCGTTTCGGAAGCGGACGAGGAAACCGGCTCGACATCCGCGCCATCTCCTATGTCGATCGTGCTGCCGGCTCTATCGATCAATGTTCTTGTCGGACTGATGGAGACGCTGTCAGCCGCACCGCTCAACGGGCGCGCGGATCTGCCACTTCTGGCAGAGCGCCTCCAGATGGCGCTCGACGATCTGTTTCCGTTGGGCGAATCGCTTCAGCTTCTTACACTTGCGGAATTGGAAGACGGCGACATCCTGTTGACGGATGACGGTCTGCGCTTCGTCCAGTCCGAACAGGACGAACGCAAGGAGATCATGCGCGCGGCACTCCTGCATTCAATCCCGCTTATTCGAAATATCCGCGCGGTTCTGGACGAACGCCCGAACCACATCGTCGGCGCGGAACGCTTCCGTCAGGAACTCGAAACCTGCATGTCGCCAGGCTACGCACAACAGACGCTTCAGACGGCCATCAACTGGTCACGTTATGCTGAATTGTTCGATTTCGACGAGGAAGCCGACCAGTTCAGCCTCGACGACGAGAGTCTCGGCTAGTCGAGGTCCTCGGGGCGCGAATATCCCGTCCCGGGCGAGAGAAGAAAAAGACCGCCGGTGTCCACGGCTTTCACCCCCGGCAGATTCTGCGCCATGACGCGCAATGCCGATATATCCGCTTCATCGCGCACAACGCCGGACAGGCTGACTTTGCCAGCTTGGGCACGCGCATCGATATCGTGCGGCGCCCAGCGGGTCGTCCGGCATAATGCCTGCAATCGCCGGACAATCTCATCGTCGGCCAGCGGCGGCACGCCATGCTGCAAACTGTCCCTCACAACGCACATAAGATCGCGTCGGCTCACGATGCCGCAAAGTTGCCCGTCCTGAAGCACTGGAACACGTTTGACACCATGCTCGCGCATGATCGCCACCGCTTCCTGCAAATCGGCGTCGATCCCGACCGACAGAACATTTTCCGTCATCACATCCTGAACGAGCCGCCCGTTCAACTGCACGAACGCCATGGCATTCCGTCCATGCTCGAAACGCGCCCATAACGAATTCGGAACACCCCCGGCGCCCAGTTCGGCCCGCTCGAGGAAGTCGCTTTCCGTCACCATGCCGACCAGAATGCCATGGTCGTTCACGACGGGCAGGCCACTCACATGATGGGCAAGCATGTCGGAGATTGCCGAGAGGATCGGGGACGCGGGTGTCGTCGTGACAACATGACGAGACATCACTTCGACGACACGCATGACCGATCCTCTCTCGCTTCAAATCCCCGGAGCGATATGCCCGGTCTAGACGGGCACGACGACACCGTCGCGCAGCGTCAGTATCCTGTCCATACGTGCCGCAAGAGCATCGTTATGGGTTGCGATCAGCGCGGCAACACCCTCTTCACGCACGATGCGCAGCAACTCCTCGAATACGATGTCGGATGTATGGATATCGAGATTGCCCGTTGGCTCATCGGCCAACAGCAAGCGCGGACGGTTCGCCAGGGCACGGGCAATGGCCGTGCGCTGCTGCTCGCCGCCGGACAACTTGCCCGGCAAGGCATGCAGGCGGTGCCCGAGCCCGAAACGCTTGAGAAGATCGTCCGCCCGAGCCTCGGCGTCTTTTCGACTGACCCCGGCGATCAGCTGTGGCAGCACCACGTTCTCGCGCGCCGTAAATTCCGCCAGCAGATGATGGAACTGATAAACGAAACCGATCCTGTCGCGCCGCAACGCCGTCCTTCCCGTGTCCGAAAGGTGCTTCGTCGCGTTGCCGTCGATCAATACCTCGCCTTCCTGAGGGGCTTCCAGCAATCCGGCAAGATGCAGCAGCGTGGACTTACCCGTCCCACTCGGCGCGACAAGTGCCACGATCTCTCCCGGGCGCAGCGAGAGGTCGGCCCCATTGAGAATGGTCAGCATCTCATCGCCCGAATGGAAACGACGCACGATGCCATGAAGGCGGAGAATGGTCTCACTCATGACGCAACGCCTCGATCGGATCAGTGCGCGCCGCCCGCCAGGATGGGTAGAGCGTCGCCAGAAGCGAAAGCAGCAACGCCATCGACATGACCTCGATCACCTGTGACCAGACAAGCTTCGCCGGCAGACGCTCGAGATAATAAACTGTCGGATCGAAAAGGTTGGTTCCGGTCAGATGCTGAAGCGCCTGCCGGATCCGCTCGATGTTGAGACAGAAAACGATTCCCAGCCCGGTCCCCAGAACCGTGCCTGTCACCCCGACAAAGGCACCGCACATCAGAAAGATGCGCATGACGGCGCCACGGCTGGCACCAATGGTGCGCAGCACGGCGATATCACCCGTCTTGTCCTTCACCATCATAATCAGGGACGAGATCACGTTGAACGCCGCCACAAGGATGATCAACGTCAGGATCAGGAACATGACGTTCTGTTCAACGGTCACCGCGCCCAGAAAAGCGTTGTTGCTCTGCGTCCAGTCCATGACGCGCAGGCGGGGATCGTCCAACCGCTCGGCGATTGCCCGCGTGACCGGACGGACCGTCAGGGCATCGGTCGTCGAAACCTGGATAAGGGAGACCGCATCGGGCAGCATCAAAAAACGTTGCGCGGCCGCCAAAGGCATCAGCACCACGCTGCTGTCATAATCGTTGACGCCGGCATTGAAGATCAGTGCCACACGGTAGGCCTTGATCCGCGGCATGGTCCCGAAGGGGGTCGCCTTGCCGTTCGGCGACAACAACGTGATCTTGTCACCCACGGAAAGACCGGCATGCATGGCCATGGTCGAACCGATCGCCACCGCGTCATCACCCTGAAATGCCGCGAGCGAACCGGCATCGATATTGTCGCTCAGCGCATGAAGGTCCTTCAGGCCATCCGGCGTAATGCCTCGGACCACGCCACCGGTGGAGAAGCTGCCTGCGCTGATCAGGACGGTACCTTCCGCCATCGGCGTCACGCGCGTCACGCCCGGCACCTGTCGTATCGCCGCGACATTGTCCTGATAACTGGAGATCGTCTGTCCGGCGCCGAAGATGGTCAGATCGCCATTCAGGCCAAGAATGCGACTCATGAGGTCGGCCTTGAAGCCGTTCATCACGGCCATGACGATGATGAGCGTGGCAACGCCAAGCGCGATCCCGATCAACGAGAAAATCGCGATGATCGAGACAAAGCGCTCGCCACGCCGGGCACGCAGATAGCGCCCGGCCACCATGCGCTCGAACCGGCCGAACATCAGGCTGTCTGAACCTTCGCCAACGCCTCGGCAACGGAGAGTTCAAAGCGCTCATTCGTCGCGCGACGTTTGACCTCCACCTTGCCCTCCTTTGCCGCACGCGGCCCGACGATCAGTTGCCACGGGTGGCCCATCAGATCCGCATCGTTAAACTTGACGCCGGCACGTTCGGATCGGTCATCGTAGAGGAACGCTTCGGGATCGGCAGCATGAAGCTGCTCACAGATCGCATCCGTATCGGCATCACCGGGCTTGAGGTTCAGGATTGCAGCCCTGAAGGGTGCGACGCTATCGGGCCAGATCACGCCCGCATCATCGTGACTGGCCTCGATGATCGCGCCCACCAGACGGGACACGCCGATACCATAGGAACCCATCTGAGGATGAAACGGCGCACCATCGGCCCCCGTCACGGAAACACCCATCGATTCGGTATATTTGGTCCCGAAATAGAAGATGTGCCCGACTTCGATACCGCGTCCCTCGCGGCGCTGCGCTTCCGGAACCTTTTCCCAGGCCTGCGCATCGTGCATTTCATCCGTCGCCGCATAGGACTGTGTGACCTGATTGAAAAATGTCTCCAGGCTGCGATCGTCTTCGATGTCCACATCCTGCGCCAGCCAGTCCTGCTCTTCCAGCGCCGCGTCATAGAACACGCCGCTTTCGCCAGTCGGTGCAAGGATCAGGAACTCATGGCTGAGATTGCCACCAATCGGTCCCGTATCCGCGACCATGGGCACCGCACGAACGCCCAGACGCTGGAACGTCCGAAGATAGGCCAGCATCATACGGCGATAGGATGCAACTGCTGCCTCATAGGTCGCATCGAACGAATAGGCATCTTTCATCAGGAATTCCCGGCCACGCATCACGCCAAAACGTGGACGCAACTCATCACGGAACTTCCACTGAACCTGATACAGCATCTGCGGCAATTCACGATAGGACTTCGCGGATTGCCCGAAGATATCGGTAATCACCTCCTCGTTCGTCGGACCATAGAGCAGCTCGCGATCCTGACGATCCCGCAAGCGCAGCATTTCCGGGCCATACGCGTCATATCGACCCGACTGCCGCCACGGCTCCGCCGACTGGATGGTCGGCATCAGGACTTCCTGAGCGCCAACAGCATTCTGCTCTTCACGAACGATACGCTCGATGTTGCGCAGAACCCGCAGACCGGCGGGAAGCCAGGCATAGATTCCGGCAGAGGTCTGACGGATCAGGCCTGCCCGCAACATCAGACGATGCGAGGCGATCTGGGCCTCGGCAGGAACTTCCTTGAGCGTCGGTAGAAAGGCGCGTGACAAGCGCATGAGCAAAAGCCTTTATTCAAACAAGCCGGATGTCGGCGCTTGGTCGGAAACGATACGATCAGACACGTAGCAGATGGACATCCACGAGCGGGCGCTTCTGCAACTTGCGGCCCAGCGCACGGCGAAGGGCCGTCTTGGCCGCGTCACGGAATGCATTGTCGTCCTGGCGCAGTTCATCGGGAATTTCATCGATCGCATCGGCAAATTCCTGGGTGATGCGGATGCTCTCCGGATCTTCGGATTCCAGCAACCCCGGCGCGCTGATCTTGGGCTCGCCAATGACATAACCTTCGTCATCCACAGCAAAGCTCGCCAGCACGATGCCGTTGAACAGCATTTTGCGACGTGCCGCCAGAACACCGCCTGTCATCGGCAGCAGACGCCCACCATCCAGTGCGAGCCGGCCCGTCGGTGCCGTGTCGATCACCTCCACCGAGCCCGGACCGAGATTGAGAACGTCACCATCTTCCAGCAATACGGCGTTGATGCCCAGATCGCGCGCCAATGCGGCATGGGCAGTCAGATGACGCCACTCGCCGTGGACCGGCACGCTGTATTGAGGGCGGACCAGTTCGTAAAGCGTACGCATGTCGTCACGCGTCGCATGCCCGGATACATGGACGAGATGGTCCTTATCGGTCAGGACCGTCACGCCGCGACGTGTCAGATTATCCTGCACCGCCATGACCGCCTGCTCGTTTCCAGGAATCATCCGTGAGCTGTAGATGACGGTATCGCCCTCGCCCAACGTAATGTTGGGATGGGTATCGGAAGCAATACGCGACAGCGCCGAACGGGGCTCACCCTGACTGCCGGTGATAATCATCAGCAGGTTGTCATCCGCCACCGAATTGGCATCCTGCTCCGTCAGGAACGGCGGCAGATCGGCGAAGTAGCCGCACTCGCGTGCCGCTGTCTCGAGATTGCGCAGTGAACGCCCGACAATCATGACCTCACGGCCCGCCTTCCGTGCGGCTCGGGCAATGGAGTCGACGCGCGCCACGTTGCTGGCAAAGCAGGTGATCGCGATGCGACCGTGAAGGCTGGCAATCAGTTCCGCCATGCTGTCACGCACCGAACCTTCCGTGCCCGATACGCCATCCTTGAGCGCGTTGGTGCTGTCGGACACCATGGCGAGCACGCCTTCATCGCCGATGGCCTTGAATGCCTCCAGGTCGGTAACAGGGCCTACGACCGGCTCCTGATCCAGCTTCCAGTCGCCGGTATGCACGATAATGCCTTGCGGCGTGCGCAGGATCAGCGCCTTTGCTTCCGGCACAGAGTGCGTCACCGAGACGAACTGCAGATCGAACGGACCGACCGTAAACGCCTCGTTCCCGCGCACGGTGTGGATCTTGACCTGATTGAGCAGATGCGCCTCGCCGAGCTTTCGGCGCAGAACCGCCGCGGCGAAAGGCGTCGCATAAATCGGACAGCGGAGTTGCGGCCATAGATGCGCCACAGCGCCGAGATGGTCTTCATGTGCGTGCGTGATAACAAGCCCGCACAGCGATTTCGAGCGTTCTGCGATAAAGCCCGGGTCCGGCATCAGGACCTCCGCCTCCGGCGTATCGTTGCCGGAGAAGCCGATACCGCAATCGACCGCAAGCCACGTGCCGTCGAGGCGGTAGAGATTGAGATTCATGCCGATCTCGCCTGTTCCGCCCAAAGGCAGAAAGGACAAGCCGCCTGTCATATCGTTCATTTCATTTCCTTGCAGATATCATCATGTATTTGAGTCTTGAATCGCATCGCATGCATTCGATGCCAAAGAAGCTGGTGATTCGTGATTGCGCGCAGCCAGCAAGCGCAATCCTTCGAGTGTGAGTTCGGGAACCACGTGAGCGAACAACTCGGTTCCTTCGGAGAAAAGTGGGGCCAACCCGCCGGTAGCAATGACTTTCAGGGAGGTGTCCATCTCAAGCGCAATGCGCGAGACGATCCCCTCGACAAGGCCGACGTAACCCCAGAACAAACCGGATCGCATGGCGACAGTGGTGCTTTTGCCGATTGCGGCGGATGGCCGCCCGACACTGATACGGGGCAACCGCGCAGCCGCCTGATGCAGCGCCTCAAGCGACAGATTTACGCCGGGAGCAATGGCGCCGCCACAATATGCGCCGTCCGCGTCAACGACATCGAACGTCGTCGCCGTGCCGAAATCGACCACCACAAGCGGACCACCAAACATGACTTGTGCAGCCAGGCCATTCAGGCGACGGTCGACCCCAACTTCAGCGGGCGTATCGACACGCAGCGGATAACCCCAGTCGAGGCTCAGGTTTGCAATCAGTGGCTCGATCTCGAGCCATTGTCTGCACAACAGACGCAAGTGGTAAAGCGCAGCGGGCACGACGGTCCCGATGATGGCACGATGGACGCGGCTCGGATCGAGACCCTGGCGCTCCAGCAAAGCGAGCAGCCACATTGCATATTCATCTGCCGTCCGCTGATCGTTGGTCGATATGCGCCAGGTGCCGCGCCACGCCGTCCCGTCATGGACGGCGAACACAATATTGGTGTTGCCAGCATCAACGACGAGAAGCACGCGGAGCCCTTCAACCAGTGAGCAGCACGTCACCTGTCGAAAAGGACAGGTTTTCACCGCTTTCAGTCTGAAGCAGCAGATGGCCGCTTTTATCCAGACCCTTAAAGAAACCTGTTATATAAGAGCCATCACGCTGAACCGCAAGCCGCGTACCAATCGCGTGCGCACGTTCCTGCCACGCTCTTAGCACGATATCGACACCACCCGTTTCCCAGCGCATCAGGGTGTCGGAAAATCCGGCCAGGATGCGCTGTGCGAATTCGGTGGCGGAAGGAACATTTGCCACGGCCTCGGCGAGACTTGAAACTTCCCGCCCTGCAATTTGAGGCGCTGCTACGAGATTGGCGCCAATGCCCACGACGATCCAGCCAGATGCACGGTCCATCGAACTCTCGATCAAAATCCCTGCCATCTTCCGATTGTCGAGCAGGAGATCGTTCGGCCACTTGATCGATATCGGCTTCGTGGGAGCAAGACTGTGAACGGCGTCATACAGCGCAATGCTGCACAAGAACGGCATAACCGGTATCAATGCCGCGATTTCGCGCGGCCTCAACAGAAACGAAAATGAGAGATTGCCACGGATCGACTGCCAGGTACGGCCTCTTGTTCCCCTGCCGGCACTCTGCATGTGAGCAAGGATCGCAAGGCCTTCAGCAGCGCCCGCCATTGCTTCTGATCGGCACAGGTCGGACGTCGAGCTCAACTGCTCGTGACACTCCAGACGCCATTCGATCATAGGTCAAAAACTGCTTCATTATGGTGGGCGATGACGGGATTGAACCGCCGACCCTCTCGGTGTAAACGAGACGCTCTACCGCTGAGCTAATCGCCCCAAAGCTACGGTTGACATAACGGTGTTTGTCAACGCGAAGCCTTATCGCTCAGGAAACGGCGTCTTTCAACCCCTTGCCTGGCTTAAAACGCACTGACGTGGATGCAGGAATATCGATTTCCTTGCCTGTCTGCGGATTTCGTCCTTTTGTGGCCTTGCGCGAGGTGGTCGCGAACGACCCGAAACCCACAAGACGCACTTCCTGCTTGTTGGCGAGCGCCTTTTCGATAGCGTTGAAAACGGCATCTACGGCTTCGCCAGCCTGTGCTTTCGTCAACTCGACTTCATCAGCAACGGCCGCAATCAGTTCTTGCTTGTTGAGTGGCTTTTCCATTTGACGCCTTCCAGATTCGGAGAAAATCCGCTCGGAGCACGAGACGGGTATTTCATTCGAACTGCACTATGAAGCCGTTTTTCGAGGCGTCAACCATCGCTTTGTGGCACTGGGCTGGTGAAACGACATTCGGGCGGCAATGCGACAAGATTGCCATAAAAAACGCCCCGGCATTCAAGCCGAGGCGCCTTTTCTCATGGTCAATGCGGCAACTGAGCCTGCGTCGTACCGTTCCCGGCCGCAGCGATGGGCTCGGCGTCTTCGTCCCATTCGATAGCCTCCGGCTGGCGTGTCAACGCACCGCTGAGCACCTGATCGACATGAGACACAGGAACGATACGGAGCATATTCTTCACGTTATCCGGAATTTCCGGCAGGTCTTTTTCGTTGTCCTTGGGAATAAAGACCGTCTTGATCCCCGCGCGGGTAGCCGCCAGCAACTTCTCCTTCAAACCGCCGATTTCAAGCACGCGACCGCGCAACGTAATCTCTCCAGTCATAGCGATGTCGCGCCGGATCGGGATACCCGTCATCACGCTGACAATGCTCGTCGCCATGGCAACACCCGCAGACGGACCGTCCTTGGGTGTCGCACCCTCAGGCACATGTACATGGATGTCACGCTTTTCAAACAATGACGGCTTGATCCCGAATGTCAGGGCGCGAGAGCGTACAAACGACAATGCGGCCGAGACGCTTTCCTGCATCACATCACCAAGTTTGCCCGTGTTCTTTATCGTGCCCTTCCCTGGAACCATGACACTTTCGATGGTGAGAATCTCTCCCCCTACCTCGGTCCATGCCAACCCGGTCACGACGCCGACCATGTCCTCAAGTTCGGTCTCACCGTGACGGAAACGACGAATCCCGGCGTAAGCATCAAGATTCTCGACCGTTACGGCAACGGATTCGACGTGGGAAGTCACCAGTTCCTTGGTCACCTTGCGAGCAACCTTGGCGATCTCGCGCTCCAGGTTTCGGACACCCGCCTCACGCGTATAGGAACGGATCAGTTCGCGTAACGCATCGTCACTGATCGACCACTCATGCGGCTTCAGGCTATGCGCCTCCGCCTGTTTCCCAACCAGATGACGACGTGCGATCTCGACCTTTTCATCTTCCGTATAGCCGGACAGACGAATGATCTCCATGCGATCCAGCAAAGGCTGCGGCATGTTGAGGCTGTTGGCCGTCGTGACGAACATCACGTCCGAAAGATCGTAATCGACCTCAAGGTAGTGATCGGCAAATGTCGCGTTCTGCTCGGGGTCAAGCACCTCCAGAAGGGCAGAAGAAGGATCGCCGCGCCAGTCAGAACCCAACTTGTCGATCTCGTCCAACAGGAACAGCGGGTTAGACGTTTTCGCCTTTTTCATGCCTTGCACGATCTTGCCGGGCATCGATCCGATATAAGTACGACGATGTCCCCGGATTTCGGACTCATCGTGCACGCCACCGAGTGACATACGCACATAGTTACGCCCGGTCGCCTTGGCGATCGAACGGGCCAACGATGTCTTGCCAACGCCCGGCGGACCGACGAGGCACAGGATCGGCCCCTTCAGCTTCTGCGAACGCGTCTGGACAGCAAGATATTCAAGAATGCGCTCCTTGACCTTCTCCAGCCCGTAATGATCGCTCTCCAGCACCTCCTCGGCGATCTTGAAATCTTTCGAAATCTTGGATCGCTTTTTCCAGGGGATACTCAGTATCCAGTCGAGGTAATTGCGCACGACGGTCGATTCCGCCGACATCGGACTCATGCCGCGCAACTTCTTCAATTCGGCAGTTGCCTTATCGCGCGCCTCGGGGCTCAGGCGCGTTTTCTTGATTTTCTCCTCGATCTCGGCCGTCTCGTCGCGACCGTCATCGCCCTCGCCAAGCTCCTTCTGAATAGCCTTGAGTTGCTCGTTCAGATAGTACTCACGCTGCGTCTTTTCCATCTGACGCTTGACGCGATTGCGGATTCGCTTCTCCACCTGGAGAACACCGATTTCCTGCTCCATATGCGCGAACACCTGCTCAAGGCGCTGCGTGACAGAGGCCGTCTCGAGGATATCCTGCTTTTCCGATATCTTCAGATTCAGATGGCTCGCAATCGTATCCGCCAGCTTGGACGAATCATCGATCTGATTGAGGGAGACCATCACCTCGGGCGCGATCTTCTTGTTGAGCTTGATATATTGCTCAAACTGCGAAATGGCCGTCCGACCCAGCGCCTCGGTCTCGCTGTTGGCAGGATTTTCTTCCTGAACTTCCTCGATTTCCGCTTCGAAATGCCCGTCAATGTCGTGGAACTCGGAAATACGCGCCCGACGTATTCCTTCCACCAGAACCTTGACCGTCCCATCCGGGAGTTTGAGCAACTGAAGAATTGTGGAGACCGTGCCGTAGCGATAGATATCATCGGCACTCGGATCGTCCTGCGAAGCGTTCTTCTGCGCGACAAGCAGGATCTGCTTATCCTCTTTCGTCACCGCCTCAAGCGCCCGAACGGATTTCTCGCGCCCCACGAACAGGGGCACGATCATATGCGGAAATACGACGATGTCGCGAAGCGGCAGCACGGCCATCGTCGGGGCAGGCGACGAAGCCTCCTTCGCTTTAACCGCCGCACTGCGTCCTGACCGCTTCGGTGCAGCCGCCTTTTTGTTGTCGTCTTCACTCATGTTTTTGATCTCCTCAGGGACGATCCGAGCGACTGGCACCCAATATGGCATGCCATCGCCAATCAGCGGAAGAAATTCACCGCGACATATCGTTCATTGTCATATGTGGATGATGTCGCGGCGATGCAAGTAAGTCCGCAGCACAGGCCGGACGGGGCGATCAGGCGGATTGCTCGGCAGGAAGCGACTTGTTCGAACCGTACACATACACCGGAGACGCCTTGCTCTCGGCAACATCGCGGTTGATTACAACCTCTTCGACATTTTCAAGACCTGGCAGATCGAACATCGTGCCCAGCAGGATATTCTCCATGATGGAGCGCAACCCACGTGCACCGGTCTTTCGCGCAATCGCTCGTTGAGCAATCTGCGTCAGCGCATCATCCGTGAATGTCAGGCTGACGCCTTCCATCTGGAACAGGCGCTGATACTGCTTCACAAGAGCGTTCTTGGGCTTCGTCAGGATTTCGATCAGCGCTGCCTCGTCCAGATCTCCAAGCGTCGCAAGAACCGGAAGGCGTCCAATAAACTCCGGAATCAAACCAAACTTGAGCAAGTCCTCAGGCTCGACACTCTGCAAAACCGCGCCAAGCCGCTGGCGGTCAGGATCCTGAACATCGGCTCCAAAACCAATGCCCGAGCCTTTTCCACGCGAACTGATAATCTTGTCCAGACCGGCAAACGCACCACCGCAAATGAAAAGCATATTGGTGGTATCCACCTGCAGGAATTCCTGCTGCGGATGTTTACGACCACCTTGCGGCGGTACGGAAGCAACCGTACCTTCCATCAGCTTAAGAAGCGCCTGCTGAACACCTTCCCCGCTGACATCACGGGTGATGGACGGATTATCCGACTTACGCGAAATCTTGTCGATCTCATCGATATAGACAATGCCTCGCTGTGCACGCTCAACATTGTAATCCGCAGCCTGCAACAGCTTCAGGATGATGTTCTCGACATCCTCACCCACATATCCGGCTTCGGTCAGCGTCGTCGCATCCGCCATTGTAAACGGCACGTCGAGAATACGCGCAAGAGTCTGCGCCAGAAGCGTCTTGCCCGAGCCCGTCGGCCCAATCAGCATAATGTTGGACTTGGCGATCTCGACGTCGTTGTTCTTCTGCGCGTGCGCCAACCGCTTGTAATGGTTATGCACCGCAACGGAGAGGGCCTTCTTCGCCTCGAACTGGCCGATGACGTAATCGTCCAGAACCTTGCAGATTTCCTTGGGAGTCGGCACGCCATCGCGCGACTTCACGAGATGCGTCTTATGCTCCTCGCGAATGATATCCATGCAAAGTTCGACGCATTCGTCGCAGATGAACACCGTTGGGCCAGCAATCAGCTTGCGGACCTCATGCTGGGACTTTCCGCAGAACGAGCAATACAATGTGTTCTTCGGGTCGCCGGATTTGTTGTTCATCATTGCTCCCTCTCCCCTTGGCGAAGGCTCTGACAACCAATCGGCAAAGGAACTCCAATTTCTAGGCCGAGCCTATGCGGCTCGGCAAGTCCCATCCTCGGCGTCATAATCGACGCTCACAAGGATAGGGACAACAAATCAACCACGCTCGGCCAGACCGGGAGGACGCCGCTGCACAACCTCGTCGATCAAGCCGAACTGAAGTGCCTCATCCGCAGAAAGATAGCTGTCACGCTCAAGCTTCTGCTCGATTTCCTCAAGCGTACGCCCGGTGTGCTCACGATAAATCTCATTCAGTCGCTGGCGGATCAGCAAAATCTCGCGTGCCTGAATCTCGATGTCGGAAGCCTGCCCCTGTGCGCCGCCGGAAGGCTGATGCACCATGACACGCGCGTTCGGCAGACAGAACCGACGCCCCTTCTCTCCACCGGCCAGCAACAATGATCCCATCGATGCCGCCTGCCCGATGCAAACCGTGCTCACCGGGCTGCGGATGTATTGCATCGTGTCGTACATCGCCAAGCCCGCAGATACGACACCGCCTGGGCTGTTGATGTAAAACGAGATCTCTTTCGAGGGATTGACACTTTCCAGATACAGAAGCTGCGCAGAGATAACTGCCGCCACCTGATCGTAAACCGGACCAGTCAGGAAAATGATGCGCTCCTGCAGAAGACGCGAGTAGATATCGAACGCACGCTCGCCGCGGGATGTCTGCTCGACGACCATCGGCACCAGCGCGTTGTTGAAAACCTCAACGGGATCGCGATCCCTCATGGCCATTTCCGTTCCTTGATTGCCCGGACGCCATACGGGCGCCCAGGACGGGTCTAACATGTTGGTATGGCCACCATGAACTCCCAGAGCCTGCACGTCAAAAACTTGGCTCCGGGATTCGCCACCATGGCAACGATCAGAGATCGGCAGGCGGAATTTCAGCCAGTTCCTCCGGCGTCACTTCCTTGTCCGTCACTTTCGCAAGCTCGATAAGATAGTCGACGACCTTGTTTTCAAGGATCGGACCACGCAGCCCATCCGCTGCCTGCGGATTTTTGCCGAAGAATTCGAACACGGCCTGCTCTTGCCCCGGATAGCGCATGGCTTCCTGACGCACCGCCTGCATAAGCTCTTCGCGCGAGACTGTGATCTCCTTGGCACGACCGATTTCAGCCAGAAGCAGACCCAGCTTCACACGGCGTTCCGCAATCTTGCGATAGTCGGCGCGCAGCGTTTCCTCGTCCTTGCCTTCGTCTTCCTCATCCGTCTCGCCGTTCGCACGATCCTGCTCCACGCGCTGCCAGATCTGCGCAAATTCGGCGTCGATCATGCTTTCCGGTGCCGGGAAATCAGTTTTCTCGGCCAGAGCATCCAGCAGTTCGCGCTTGATGCGCAGGCGGGAAAGCTGGGCATACTCGTTTTCGGCCTGCTTCGAGACCAGATCGCGAACCTGCTCGATGCCTTCGAAACCGATTTTCTTCGCCAGTTCGTCGTCCAGCGCCGGATCGACAGGCTTCTTGAGCGCGTTCGCCTTGATGTCGAACGTCGCGCCCTTGCCCGCCAACTCCTTGGCATTGTAGTCGGCCGGAAACGTAACGTTGATTACCTTTTCTTCGCCCGGCTTCATGCCTTCGAGCTGCTCGGCGAAACCGGGAATGAACCCTTCCCCGCCGATCTCGACATTCACATCCTGCGCCGTGCCGCCATCGAAAGGCGTGCCGTCCAGCTTGCCAACGAAATCAACGTTCAGAACGTCACCCTGCGCCGCCGGACGATCTTCCTCGATGGACTCGAAGCTGCGCTGGCGCTTGGCCAGCTCGTTCAACGCCTTGTCCACAACCTCGGCGCTGGGCTTCGCAGTCAGGCGCGTGAGCTCAAGGTTACTGAGGTCGGGCGTGGCGATGTCAGGCAGGATTTCGAAATCGATCTTGAATTCAAGATCACCCTTGCCTTCGGCACCGGAAACAAGCTCCACCTTCGGCTGCGTCGCCGGACGAAGCTTCTGATCCTCGATGACCTTGCTCGTGGTGTCGTTGACAGCCTGCTCCAGCACCTCGCCATCGATCGCCGCGCCATAGCGCTGCTTCACGAGCGAGACGGGAACCTTGCCGGGACGAAAGCCAGGCAGGTTGATGGTGCGGCCCAACTCGGCAAGGCGAGCGGCGCGACGCGCCTCCAGGTCGCCAGCCGGCACGGTAACGGTGAAGCCGCGCTTAAGACCTTCGGAATGCGTTTGCGTAACCTGCATCTGCCAGGCGATCCTCTTTGAATCGGGTTGCTGTCGTATGTTCAGGCCGTCGCAACACGATTTATCGCTCCGACAGGCCTGGACCTAGACCAGTTAATGTCGATGCCCTGACCAGACGGGACCAACTCCCAAAGGAGCCCGGCCGTGGCATTGCGACGTTTGGTACGGGCGGAGGGACTTGAACCCCCACAACTTGCGTCACCAGAACCTAAATCTGGCGTGTCTACCAATTCCACCACGCCCGCTACGTACGTCGAACCTCGCCACACGAGGCATCAAGCGCGCGCCTTTACATGAACTCTTCGATCTTCACAAGCCGAGACGCACCGCCTTATCGCGTGCGGCACCCAGAAAACGGTCCAGATCCTCGGCAATCGGCCAGTCGCCAGCACGCAATCCGGCCTCACCATGAATCCACACACCGGCACAACACGCCTCCCAGACCGGCATGCCGGCCGCCAGCATCGTTCCGATAATACCGGCCAGCGTATCGCCGGACCCCGCCGTCGCCAGGGCAGGACTTGCATGATCGTTGATCGCGGCCCGTCCATCAGGGGACGCAATGATCGTATCAGCCCCCTTCATGACCACGACGGCATTGATCTGCCGCGCAGCATCGCGCGCTGCCTTCAGGCGGTCGTCTCCGGGTTTGCCGAACAAGCGTGAGAATTCGCCAATATGTGGAGTGATAGCGGCAACACCCCGGAGCCGGTCCGGATTCTCACTTGCCCAACCCAATGCGCCGGCGTCCGCCAGAACCGTGCGATCAGCGGCAATCAGAACGGGAAGGCTCGCCGCCACCTCATCCGCCGTCAGGCCGGGACCACAAATCCAGACCCGTCGGCGGTCATCCTTCAACAGCGTCTCCAGCGGCGCGTCATCCACGATCAATCCCGGCGCGCCGAGCTTGTAGGCTGCTGCATTATTACCTGCGCTGATCCGCACCAGCCCGGCACCGCTCGCGCGCGCGCCGGCTGCCGCCAGGCGCGCTGCGCCCGGCATGGCACCCCCTGCACACAGGCTGACAGCGCCCCTGCTATATTTATGGCTGAACGCCGCCATATCCGGCACATGCCATAATCCCGGCTCGTTGTGCCATGTCCTTATACCCTGCTCCTTGACCAACGCCTCCGGCATGCCGATGTCGGCACAGATCACGTCGCCACACATCGGGCCACCCGGCGTCAGAATATGCCCGGGCTTCCGCCGCACGAATGTGACCGTCAAAGCCGCCGATGGCACATCCGCCAGAACTGCGCCGGTTCCACCCGATATCCCGGTCGGCATATCGATCGCGACGAGGTGCCGCGCTGCCCGCAGCATGTCGACGATCTGCGCACCAGGCGCACGGCTGAGACCCGCGCCAAAAATCGCGTCGATGACGATATCCGCACGTTTCACCTCATCGACCGAGAACGGCACCATCGGACCGAACCACCGGTTGGCGGCCATGGCAGCCGCCGACCCCTCCTGCGGTGGCCCGAGTGCTGCAACGGCCACGGGCCATCCGGCCTCGGCAAGAACTCTTGCCGCCACGTAACCGTCCCCTCCATTGTTCCCCGGCCCACAAAGCACCAGCACACGACCCGGACGAAAGCGGCGACGCACGGCCCGCGCGACGGCCCAGCCAGCGTTCGCCATCAGTTGCGAAATGGGCATGGCCTTGCTGGCCTGAATATCCAGCGCATGACATTCGTCTGGATTGGGCAACAACAGGTGTTGGTCGTTCATCATGTGACATCCACCTCGCACCGAAAAAGAAGAAGACTTGCGTTGATGTTACGAACGAACGAGAAACGGAACCGTTCGCGTTGCCTTTTCGTCAGGATTCCCATGGCCGGTTCAATTCTATGGAGCCTCGTGCTCGCACTCCATATTCTTTGCATTGCGTATTGGGTGGGCGGCGGCGCCTTCCTCACGCTGACATTGCGCAACAGCATCACACTGCTTGAACCGGCAGCCCGCCTCAACGTCCAGTTACAGACCTATTCGCGCTATTGTCGCGGGTTACGGCATATTGTCCCGGTAACGCTTCTGACCGGATGGGCGCTTGTCTTCCACGTCGGTGGCTTCGCGATGGTGCCGTGGCCGATCAATGCCATGCAGCTGCTCGGGCTCGTCATGACCGCCGTCTACCTGAGCGTCGAACTGGGACCACTGCGCGCCGCACGCCGCGCGATCCGGCCGCAACCGGCCCTATTCAACACAATCCGCAACCGCATCGTTATCATGCTTGCGCTCGGCGCCCTGACCATTCTCTGCGCCGCCATGGGCACGATTTAATTTCGCTTCCCCGATGGTTGCATCATTGAAATACTTGATTTGTCGGACGAATGGCGATAACGCACAGCCACCGTCATGGACCCACAACTCGAATATCGGCTGGCCAATACGTAGCGAATCGGTATTCGACACAATTGTGAAGCATTCGAGAGCAGTTTGAGCCCCAAGAAAACCGCAGCTTCCAGTTCGACTCGCCCCTCCCGGAAGCGCGTCGTCAAATCAAGCGTGTCAGAGGCGGCAACATCGCCGACGCCGGAAATCGCCGCATCGCGGCCTGCTCCTGAAGAAGAGAATGCTTCTGCACAGAAGCCGTCGTCTCAGGTGTCCCCTGCTGCCGCCAAAGCGGAAAGCACGCCTGTGAAACGCGGTCGTGGTCGCCCAAGGAAAGCCGCCGTTGCGCCGGAGGTTGTCGCGGACGTTCCGCCTGCAACAAAGACGGCCGTCAAAAAGACGCGCAGGAAGACGGAAGCACCGTCAGTTGAAAATTCGCCGGTGAATCAGAAAGCGGCTACTCCTGCGAAGAAAACAGCAAAATCCGCCGCGACCAAACCACGTCAATCCAAAACGAAGGTGGCAGGCGCACCGCCTGTCCCTAATGCGGCGGTCGAGGCCGTCGCCTCTCCGGAACCGGCCACCGAGGTCGAAACCACCGCTGTTGCAGCACCGAAGCGTCGTGGACGCCCACGGAAAGCCACAGCGGCGCCCGAGGCATCCGCGAGCGTAAAGCCGACGAAAAAAAACATACGTCCCAAACCAGTTCCAGAAACTGAAGACGTCGACGCACCGGTAGTTGCCTCCGAACACTTGGAAGACACGCCTTCCAAGGACATCGAGACGGTTGAAGAGAAGACGGACAGCGTCTCCTTGCCGCCCTTCTCGGAACTGGGTCTGTCCGAACCGATCATGCGCGCCATCTCTTCCATGGGCTATGAGCGACCGACCCCCATCCAGGCAGCGGCCATTCCGGTGGTGCTGAGTGGGCGCGACGTTCTTGGCGTGGCACAGACCGGCACCGGCAAAACGGCATCATTCACATTGCCGATGCTGGAACTGCTATCCGGTTCCCGCGCGCGCGCCAGGATGCCGCGCTCGCTTATTCTCGAACCAACACGCGAGCTGGCACTTCAGGTCGCCGAGAATTTCAAGTCATACGGTCAGCATCTGCGTCTTAGCCATGCGCTGCTTATCGGCGGTGAAAGCATGGCGGACCAGCGCGCCGTCCTCAATCAGGGCGTCGACGTGCTGATCGCAACACCCGGTCGCCTGCTGGACCTGTTTGAGCGTGGCGGTCTTCTGCTGACCCAGGCGAGACTGTTGGTAATCGATGAAGCCGACCGCATGCTCGACATGGGCTTTATTCCCGATATCGAGCGCATCGTCGGCTTCCTTCCGACCGATCGACAGACGCTGTTCTTTTCGGCCACGATGGCACCGGAAATCCGCAAGCTTGCCGATGCGTTCCTGCGCACGCCAGAGGAAATCACTGTAGCCCGAGCGGCATCTGTCGCCGCGACAATCGAGGAAGCCCTGCTCGTCGTCGATGAGCACGACAAGCGACGCACCTTGCGCAAGCTGTTGCGCCATGAAGACGTGCAGAATGCGATCGTTTTCTGCAATCGCAAGCGCGATGTCGATGTTCTCTACAAATCACTTCACAAGCATCATTTTGCCGTCGGTCACCTGCATGGCGATCTGCCCCAGTCCGTGCGGTCGAGCACGCTTGAGCGTTTCAAAAATGGTGAACTGAAAATCTTGGTCTGTTCGGACGTGGCGGCACGCGGCATCGACATCAGCGGGCTGTCGCATGTGTTCAATTTCGATCTGCCGTTTCATGCGGAAGACTACGTCCATCGTATCGGACGCACAGGTCGGGCCGGAAAACTCGGTCACGCCTACAGTCTGGCAACGCCCTTTCAGCACAATCTGCTGGAAGCGATCGAAAAGCTGACCCACAAGACCATCGCACAGCCAGTGATCGACGGTATTGAAACACTGCCTTGGGCCGACCCGGATGCGGAACCGCCGCGTCGCGATCATCGCAGGAAAAACGATCGTAAGCACGACAAACGGCGGACACGCCACGACGATGCCCGCCGGGAAGATAGTCGGACCGAGACGCAAGCGCAGCACCCCGAAAAGCCAAGCCGTCGCGCCCCTGCGCCCGTCGCACCGGCCGCCCATTTCGACCATGATGCGCCGGCAACAGGGTTCGGGTCCGAAACGCCCGCTTTCATGCTTCTACCACGTCGTACACCCAACCGAGTTTCGGAGCCGGATCGTCAGGGCCCGGTTCAGCATCGTGGCGAATCCGCTTAAGTCTTGTTCGTGGATGGTCATGACAGGATGTTCGAACTCTCCATCGTCGCGCTCGGCGCGGATGGAGATGGACTCGGCCATCATCAAAACGAGACAATCTTCGTTCCGGGCGCACTGCCTGGCGAAATCGTCGAAGTAGAACGCCAGTCACCCCGCGCAGCGGCGTTGCGATCGATCCTGCATGCCTCGCCGGCACGCGTGGTGCCCCCATGCCCGCTTTTCGGCGCATGCGGTGGCTGCACCCTGCAAATGCTGCGTCTCGATGCCCTGCTCGACTGGAAAGCCGACCGCGTGCAGCAAGCGCTTTCGGAAGCCGGCTTTATCGTCGTGCCCGAGCCGGTTCTCTTCCAAACCGCCGAGCGAACGCGCCGTCGGCTCGACCTTGGTATTCAGCGCGTTCCGAACGGCATGGTCATTGGACTGCATCAAAGGCATGGGCCACCTGTCGATATGACGACATGTCATGTGGCCAGTCCGGAAATCGTGGCATTGCTGGAACCATTGCGCCTGGTCTTCTCAACCCTTGGCGCCTTGACCGGTGTCGGCGATCTGCAAATCAATCTCCTCGCTACCGGTCCAGACCTGCTGTTACGAACCGCCAATGAGCCGACAGCCTCCGATCGTGCGAAATTGGCAGATTTCGCACGCAAGCATTCGATACCGCGCATATCCTGGGCATCGAGCGCGCGTTCGCCGCAGCGAGAGACGCTGGCGCAGATTGCACCAGTGAACCAAATCTTCGGGCCATTAACCGTGTCACCGCCGACAGGCGCTTTCCTGCAAGCAACGCCTGAAGGCGAGAACGCAATCGTTCAGGCTGTGCTGAGAGGCCTGCCGACGCTTAACAAGCGCGATATTATTATCGAGCTATACGCCGGATGCGGCACATTGACAGGCCCGCTGTCGCAAAAAGGGAAGGTCCAGGCCTACGAGGGCGATACTGCCGCTGCGACCGCCCTGCGCAAAGCTCAGGCGGGCCACCGTATCGATACATTCAACCGCGACCTTGTCCGGCAACCGCTCAGCGCACAGGAAATCGCCAAGGCGCGGGTTGTCGTCCTCGACCCACCGTATTCCGGTGCCGGTCCCCAGCTGGACGCGATCGCAGCGTCGGATATCGCCGACATCATCTATGTCAGCTGCAATCCGAAAGCTCTGGTCAAAGACGCACGATCCTTGAACAAAGCCGGATACGAAATTCTCGACCTCACAGTCATCGACCAGTTCCTCTGGTCGTCAGAGGTTGAGACCGTGGTGACATTCAGCAAGGACCGAAAACGCCTGCGCAAGCGTTACCCTGCCGCCGCCTGACCGACGGCAGCAAGGGATACTCTTCAGACGTGGAAACTCTCGCCACATCCGCAGCGACCTTTTTCATTGGGATTCGTGAAGGTAAACCCCGATTCAAGGTCTTTCGTTTCGTAATCCATGACGGTCCCGATCAAAAACAGTGTCGCACGCCGGTCGACCAGAAGCGTCAGATCGCCATCGACAATCTTCTCGTCATGCTCGGCGGGTGCATCCACGAAATTCATGTCGTAGGACATGCCCGAGCAGCCTCGCGTCGAAACGGAAATTCGTAGTAACCGTCCCTGATGGGCGGTGGCATACAAAGACCTGAGGCGCGCGGCCGCGCGATCGGAAAGCGACATTAGAGGCGGAAGCGTCCGCTGAACCGTTGCGGCTTGCGTTTCAGACATCAGTTAGCTCCTCAGGTCAGAACATGTTCAGCGCAAGACGCGCATCATCACTCATGCGGCTCATATCCCATGGCGGATCCCAGACGATATCGACCTTCACGTCACTAACCCCGTCCAGCTTCGCGATGGCGTCCCGTACCTGCTCAGGCAGCTCCTGCGCACTTGGGCAGTTCGGTGCCGTCAGCGTCATCTCCACGCCAACACGACCATCCTCGTGCAGATCAATGGCGTAGATGAGACCCAGTTCGTAGATGTTAACCGGAATCTCCGGATCGTAGACGGATGCGATCGCACCGATCACAGCGTCCTCGTCCGGTGCGCCCTGCGGCTTTTCCTGTTCATCGCGCATCGTCAGACTCCTGATCGATGAGTTGGTCATGGCGTTATCGTCCGACAAGCGCAGTCCTTAAATCAGCAGTGTTCTGGCACGCTTCAGCCCTTGGGCCAGCGCATCGATATCCTGCGTGGTCGTGTAGATGCCGAAACTTGCCCGGGTGGTCGCTGTCAGCCCAAGACGACGCAACAAAGGCTCGGCACAATGCTGTCCGGCACGCACGGCTATTCCCTGCTGATCCAGCAACGTCGCCAGATCATGGGGGTGGGCTCCGTCACATATGAAGGAGATCACACCGCCCCGACGCGCCGGAGCACCGATGATCTGCACGAAATCCAGATCATCGAGCACATCCAGCGCATATTGGGTCAAGCTGGCTTCATGCGCGGCAATAGCATCCATGCCGATTGCTTCCATGAACGAAAGTGCCGCACCCAGTCCGATTGCCTCGATAATCGCGGGCGTGCCCGCTTCGAACTTCTGTGGAATCGACGCCCAGGTGGAGCGCTCGAAGCTAACCGTTTCGATCATATCGCCCCCTCCCAGGAACGGCGACATGGCTTCGAGAAGCTCCCGACGCGCCCACAACACACCGATTCCGGTAGGGCCGTAGAGTTTGTGTCCTGTGCAGACGAAGAAATCGGCACCCAGCGTGGCGAGGTCAATCGGACTGTGAACGGCCGACTGCGAACCGTCCAACAGGATGCGCGCCCCGTGACGATGCGCGATCTCCGCCAGGATCGGCGCTGGCGTCACGGTCCCCAGGACATTGGACATATGGGTGATGGCGACGAGCCCGACCTTGCCATCAGCCAGCAGCGCTTCGTAGCGCGCCATGTCGATATCGCCCGCGTCTGTTATCGGGGCTACACGCAGTTCGATACCGCGCCGGTCCCGCAACATCTGCCACGGCACGATATTGGCGTGGTGTTCCATCTCCGAGATCAACACCGCCTGCCCCGGCTGCAACAGGTCGCCAAAGCTGTGCGCAACCAGATTGATGGCTTCAGTGCTGTTACGGACGAAGACGATTTCTCTGCGGTCGCCAACCCCCAGAAAGCGCGCAACCTGCGCACGGGATGCCTCATAGGCCTCCGTCGTGCGCTCGCTCATCCAGTGAAGGCCACGATGGATATTGGCGTATTGATGCCGCATCGTGTCGGCCATCGCATCGATCACACAATCGGGTTTCTGCGCGGAAGCGGCACTATCGAGGAAAACGAACGGCTTTCCATGTACGCTCTCACGCAGAATCGGAAATTGCTTCCGAATGATCTGTGTTTCAAAGGCTGGCGTTGCAACATCCATCAGGAAACACGCCTTTCCCACCACCGCGCGATCCGCCCATCCAGCCACGCGCGCAGGCTCTCATCCGTTACGAGATCAACGGCATCCTGCAAAAACGCACCGACAAGCATCGAGCGCGCTTGCGGCAGTTCGATACCTCGTGAGCGCAGATAGAACAGCTGCTCGTCATCCAGCGCGCCGACCGTCGCACCATGGCTGCATTTGACATCGTCAGCATAGATTTCCAGTTCCGGCTTACTGTCGATCTGCGCCTTTTCAGACAGCAGCAGCGCCTGGTTCATCTGGTAGCCGTCTGTCTTCTGGGCAACCCGGTCAACGAAAATCTTACCCTGGAACACCGCATGCGCAGCGTCAGTAATCACATTCTTCACGGTCTGGCGTGAGTCGCAATCCGGTGCGGCATGCGTGATTACGGACGTCAGATCGGCATGGCGATCCTCGCCCAGAAGCTGCGCCACGTTCGCATGAGCCGCAGCATGCGGGCCATGCAAATCGGCATGGACTTCATGTCGGGCAAGCTTTGCTCCAAGCGTCAGCGTGAAGCTGTCATAGGTAGCATGCTCGGCCACCTGCGCCGCAACCAGTGCAAGATGCGTGGCATCGTCACTTTCCTGTTGCAGCTTCACATGCGTCAACGTCGCGTTCTTCGCCACATCGAATTCGAAAAACGGATTGCTTAGATAATGACCCTTACCGACATGTACGTCGCGCAATGTCAGCCGCGCACCGGGTGCCAGACTGACGACATGGTGCGGATGCGTCGAGAACGGCGCAGCGCCATCGTTGATGCTGATGAGGCGAACTTCGCCGGCATCAACGCCTTCCGGCACATGCAGATGAACCCCGTCCTGGCGCAACGCCGCATTCAGAATTGCAAGGGGATGCTCCTGCAACATCGGCGCAACCGTCGCCTTGAGTTCGACATCTTGGGGGAAAGTCGAATTCGCTGCCGAGAGGCGCCCATTGATGAATACGACACACGGACCATCGCAGTCGGCGGCCAATTCAGTCAGCAAATCACGCGCACGCGCCTCGTCAATCACCGGCGCATCGGCAAATGCGACCCTGTCGAGCGCTTGTAGGGACGTGTAACGCCATGCCTCCTGACGCCGCGACGGCAACCCGGCGCACCGCAAAAAATCGGCACGGTCGCTGGCGCGGGCAATGAACGATGCCAATGCCGCTGATGGTGCCGCCTCGGACTTCGTCACGGCATTCATGCGGCGGCCTCAAGATATTGCGTGTAGCCCTGCGCTTCGAGCTGACGAGCGACTTCAGGCCCTCCACTGTGGATAATCCTGCCCTTGGCCATGACATGCACACGGTCCGGCTGGATATAATCCAGCAAGCGCTGATGATGCGTAATGATCAACGCCGAGAACTCCGGACTGCGCAAGCTGTTCACCCCATCGGCGACGACGCGCAGCGCATCGATATCAAGACCGCTATCCGTCTCGTCGAGAATCGCCAGCGACGGCTGCAGCATCCGCATCTGCAGCACTTCGTTTCGCTTCTTTTCACCGCCCGAGAAACCGACATTGACGTTCCGCTTGAGCATGTCGTCGGACATGTGCAGGCGCTTCGTTTCCGCCCGCACCGCCTTCAGGAAGCCGACAGCATCCAGCTCCGCCTCGCCACGCGCACGCCGAACCGCATTAACGGCTGTACGCAGGAAATTCGCATTGTTCACGCCCGGCAACTCAACCGGTGCCTGGAATGCGAGGAACAAACCGGCGGCAGCGCGCTCGTCCGGCTCCATGGCCAGCAGATCTGCATCCCGCAAGGTTGCCGACCCTGCCGTCACCTCGTAGTCCTCGCGACCCGACAGGACATAGGACAACGTCGATTTGCCGGAGCCGTTCGGCCCCATGATCGCATGGACCTCCCCTTTCGGTACGGCGAGATCGACACCGCGCAGAATGTCCTTAGGCGTTCCATTGTCGTCAATCCGCGCACAAAGGCCGGAAATTTTAAGAAAATCAGTCATTATCCGGCCCCTTAACCAACACTGCCTTCTAGGCTGATCTGAAGCAGTTTCTGTGCTTCGACCGCGAATTCCATAGGCAGTTCCTTGAGAACATCCTTACAAAAACCGTTGACGATCAGACCAACGGCATCCTCTTCCGACAGACCGCGCGAGCGGCAATAGAAAAGCTGATCCTCGGAAATCTTCGACGTCGTCGCCTCGTGCTCGACACGCGCCGTCATGTTCCGGTTTTCAATATACGGAACGGTGTGCGCCCCACACCGATCACCGATCAGCAAGCTGTCGCACTGCGTGAAGTTTCGTGCGCCACGCGCTTTCGGCATCATGCGGACAAGTCCGCGGTAGGTGCTGTCCGACTGTCCGGCGGAGATCGTCTTCGCGATGATCGTCGAACGCGTATTGGGCGCCAGATGGATCATCTTGGTGCCGGTATCGGCCTGCTGATGATTGTTCGTCACCGCCACGGAGTAGAACTCGCCAACCGAACCCTCCCCCGCCAGGATGCACGACGGATACTTCCACGTGATTGCCGAACCCGTTTCGACCTGCGTCCAGGAAATTTTCGCGTTACGCCCGCGGCAGGCGCCGCGTTTCGTCACGAAATTATAGATCCCGCCACGACCGTTCTCATCGCCGGGATACCAGTTCTGCACCGTAGAATACTTGATGCTGGCATCATCCATGGCAACCAGTTCCACGACTGCCGCATGCAGCTGATTTTCATCGCGCATGGGCGCGGTGCAGCCCTCGAGATACGAAACGGAGGCACCATCCTCGCAGATGATCAGCGTGCGCTCGAACTGTCCCGTATTTCGCGCATTGATGCGGAAATAGGTCGAAAGCTCCATCGGGCACCGGACGCCTTTCGGCACGAACACGAAAGATCCGTCAGTGAATACAGCAGAATTCAGTGCCGCGAAGAAGTTGTCACCCGCCGGCACGACACTACCCAGATAGGCCTGAACCAGTTCGGGATGTTCGCGGATCGCATCGGAAATCGGACAGAAGATGACCCCCGCCTCGGCAAGCGTCTTGCGAAACGTCGTGACAACCGAAACGCTATCGAAAACCGCATCCACGGCGACCGGCATGCGGCTCTCGCCCTCCGGCGTCTCGACGCCGGCGAGAATGGCCTGCTCATGCAGCGGGATGCCGAGCTTCTCGTAGGTCCTGAGCAGTTCGGGATCGACCTCGTCCAGACTCTTCGGGCCGGGCTTGCGCTTCGGCTCGGCAAAATAATGCGCATCCTGATAGTCGATAGGCGGATAGTGCGGCTTCTGCCAGGTCGGCTCGACCATCTTGCGCCACGCATGGAAAGCCTTCAGCCGCCATGCAAGCATCCATTCCGGCTCCTCCTTGCGGGCGGAGATCAGGCGTATCGTATCTTCATTGAGGCCCTTCGGCGCGATATCCATCTCGATATCGGTTTCGAAGCCCCATTTATACGTGGATTCACCGAGGTTTTCGACAGCCTCGCGAGTTTCAGTGACAGCGGGCATCTAAACCTCCTTTTCGGACCAGGCAGTCGCATCGGCATAGGAACGCGCGGATACGGGACCATCCGCCGGCTGAGCCGACGGCGGTAAATTCAAAAAAGCGTTGCGCTCAGGCGCACGGGCCATTTCAGCCAACGAGATCGACAGCAGCGTGTTACGAATTGCGTCATTCACCATATCCCAGTGACCCGACAGATTGCACAAGGAGCGCGCTTCGCAGGCATTACCATCGACGCAGGCCGTAATGGCGATCGGACCGTCCACAGAGTGAATGACCGTCGCGACAGAGATTTCCGACAGAGCCCTGCCCAACCGATAACCGCCCCGCGCGCCGCGATGGGAGACGACCAGACCGTCCGACGCCAGCCCCTTCAGCAGCTTGGCAACGGTCGGCTCCGGAACACCCGTCTCCGCCGATAATGCCGTTGCCGTCACGACAGCATCATGCTGCCCCAACTGCACCAGCAGAACCGTCGCATAATCGGCCAGCTTCGATAGCCTGAGCATCGCGCTCCCCTTGAATAGACCCGATCGACATCGATAGCAGACCGATGCAGTCCTGATTGAGCATCAAATGCGCGCCGCAGGCTTCCACGTCAAGGCATAACCCCGAAAAACAGCCGAGATATGACATCGAGTGCCGCACCGGCCAGGAAACCGACCAACGTGCCGTTGATCCGGATATATTGCAGATCGCGCCCGACCCGCTGCTCCAGCCGCTCAGCCATTTCGGCCTCATCCCAGCGGGTAACGACGGACGCGATATAGTGCGACAGCTTATCGCGCAATGTCGGCAGGACCCGGCGTGCCGCAAGTGCCGCACCTTGCGCGATACGATTGCGCAAAGCGCCGTCGCTGGCCATTTCGTCGACAAGATGCTCGATACCAGCATTGATGACCGCGGCACTCCAGCCCTCATCGCGTGCGAGATCCTCCTGCATCATGTTACGCAGCCGAACCCACAACTCGCTGCTCCAGGCGCGCAGGCTGTCATGCGCGAAAACGCTGCTCACGGCCCCGACGAATTGCGCCCGCCGCGCCGGTTCGTATTCAATGCGATCGATCTCCTTGCGAACCCAGACCGTAAAGCCTTCACGCAGGCTGGAATCCCGCGGGTCCACGCGTTCCAGTTCCATGTTGAGCGCCGAGAGCACCCGACCCGCAACCGATGCGCCGATCGCCCAGCCGAGCACCCGGCCACCCTGTTCGCGCACCCGCGCTTCGATGAACTCGCGCAATATCGGTTCACGCTTCTGAAGTGCGGACTTTACCTTCGCCAACAGAAACGAGAGGACTTCCTGATGCAGTTCGCTATCGACCAGCGCTCTCAGTGAGCGCGCGGCCAACCGCGCCGTGTCCTCCCCCTGGAGCAATACCGGCAATGCACGTTCCAGCGCCGAAACGGCGCGACCGTCCTCCAGCTGGTCGATAAGTCCCGGGATCGTCAACCTCAGCGTGCGGGCGAGCGCCTGCATGTTGTTCTCATCGCGCAGCGTATCCGCAATCACGCGCGGCAGATCGACCTTTTCAAGCGCGCGCGTCACATCCGCTTCCGTGAAGAACTGCGTCGCCACGAACCGCCCCAACGCCTCGCCGAGACGATCCTTTTGCTGAGGCAGGATCGCCGTATGCGGAATCGGCAATCCCCACGGACGCCGGAACAATGCCGTCACGGCAAACCAGTCGGCAATTCCGCCGACCACCCCGGCACGGGCACCCGAGCGCAGAATCTGTAAAGCCGTCGTGTCCGCCACCCAGTGCCATGCCGGCAGCGCCGTGGTGACAGCCAGACCACCCGTCATTCCCAGCAGCAATCCGCTGGCCAGACGCCGCGCCGCACGAAAGGCCGCAAGACGTTCGGCATCCGGATCAGACTGAGCGGGCGCTGAAAGAAAACTGGAACGGATCATGTCTGACGCGATAGCATCCCGGCGTGCCCCTGTCGCCCCGAAGCGACAGTCCGCCATTGCGCGAGAATGGCGAACATGAAAGATACTCGCGATAAACCACTTGTTACCGACGCTTTCATGACGAGGTTGTTTTGCCCGAGTCAATCGCCGCTCACAATGAGAACACGACATCGCTGATCGCCGAGATACAGCGGCTGGAACAGCGCGCGACCTCGGAACGTCAATTTGGCGATCCCATTCAGGCGATGTGCGCCCAGATCGCCGACATGCTTGGCGAAAAAACCCTCTCCCCGGCTGATCTCGAACATATCGTCAGAGAATTGCGCGACAGGAAACTGCGCGATCGCGCCCTGCATCTGCGCCGATATCTCGCGCTGGACGACGACATATCACCGCGCGAGAAGCTGGAGGCCGCGGC
The DNA here is from genome assembly GCF_002005465.1 of Neoasaia chiangmaiensis. Lineage (NCBI taxonomy): Bacteria > Pseudomonadati > Pseudomonadota > Alphaproteobacteria > Acetobacterales > Acetobacteraceae > Neoasaia > Neoasaia chiangmaiensis. The sequence goes on from NZ_CP014691.1 coordinate 638,111, forward strand.
ACGCACCGTTGTTGAACGGCAACCCGATGTCGTCTCGCTCGCACAGGCACTTTCGAAACCGCAATTCGCCGCCGTTTTCACGGCACATCCGACATTTGCCCTTGCGGACCGTGTCTATCGTCTTCTGGAAGAAATCGCCGACGACCCGCAAAAACCGATCCCGTCACGGGCCACGCACCGTCGCTCCGGGCCGCCCACGCTTGCGCATGAACAGACGTTGGCCCTTGCCGCCATCCTTCGTGGGCGCGATGCGCTGGACATCTATACGACCGCCATCCTGCGCCATGCGACAAATCGCTGGCCCGATACGCTGCTTTCGCCCAGTCCGATCGTGCTCTCCACGTGGGTCGGCTTCGATACCGATGGCCGTAGCGACATCACCTGGTGGGATACGCTGCGCATTCGCCTGTCGCTGAAGCGCCTCCAGTTCGAGCGCCTGCATACCCAGCTGTCGCCCATCCTGCGACCCGATTCGTCACTTCTGACGCGCCTCACGCGTGCCATCGAAGCAGTATCGCGGCAGGAAGACGCGTGCCCCGATCAGCATCATCACGACATATCGCGCGTCGTTGCCTTCGCGAAGGCCATGATCGCCGATCGGACGGCGGCGATCAGCGATGCCACGGAACTTCTTCCGTTATTCGAGGAAGCGATCGCGGAAACCGATCATGCCCAGCGCATCGATCTCCTCACGGCTCGTGCCGGCTTCCTCGCGCACGGCCTGAGTGTCGCACACGTCCATACACGGCTGAACGCGGTGCAAATCTACAATGTGGCCCGGCAACGTCTCGGTATCGAGGACGATCCGGCCATTCCATCCCGCCGGCGCGTCGTGCTCTCCCAGATCAACGAGGCACTGGATAATCTGACGCCCGTTGCCGTCGATTTCGGCGCCCTGATGATCGAGCAGTCATCCGCCGCGCGCCTGATGATGACCATGGCGCAGATGGTCAAGCATATCGATGCCGGAACGCCGGTCCGCTTTCTCATCGCCGAGACGGAAAGCGGCTTCACCCTCCTCGCCACGCTCTGGCTCGCCAGGCTTCTGGGCATCGAGGATCGACAGATTCAGATATCGCCGCTCTTCGAGACGCAAAGCGCGCTGGAGCATGGTGAAACCATCCTTGAGGAAGCTTTCCGCTCGGAGCACTGGCGACAGTATCTCCGTGCCAACGGAAAGCTCTGCCTGCAGTTCGGCTACTCGGATTCGGGCCGCTATATCGGCCAGCTTGCGGCGACCAACCTTGTCGAACGCCTCAGATTGCGCACCCTCTCCCTGCTCAAACGTCACAAGATGCAGGACATCGAGGTCATTCTCTTCGATACCCATGGCGAGAGCATCGGTCGCGGGGCGCATCCGTTTAGCCTTGCCAAGCGGATGAACTATTTTTCCCCCGAACACACGAGCGCGCAATTCGCCGCCGCCGGCGTTCATGTCCGGGAGGAGACCGCCTTCCAGGGCGGCGATGGCTATACCCTGTTCGGGACACCCAATCTGGCGCTGGCGACGATCGCCACCATTGCGGAACACACGCAGCGCGACCTGGATGCTTCGGAACCTGATCCGATCTACGATCAGCCCGATTTCTCCTCCGATTTCTTCTCGACCATCGCCCTGTCCATGAGCGCGCTGGTCGCGGACCCCGGCTATGCCGGGCTGCTCGGCGCGTTCGGTCCAGCCCTGATCGATAAATCGGGCTCGCGTCCCTCGGCACGGCAGGGAGACGGCGTCACCGTGGTGCGCATCACGCACCCGAACCAACTTCGTGCAATTCCCAATAACGCAATTCTCCAGCAACTCGGCTGGTGGGCCAATGTCCTTCAGGGCTTGGGTGACGCCGCGACACGGCATGCGGAAGATTTCGATTTCTACGCCGCCCGAAGCAAACGCTTCGGACTTGCCATGGATTTCGCACGCCAGGCTCTGGCGCATTCCGATCTCGACGTCCTGCACAGCACCGTGCGCCTGCTCGACCCCGGTACGTGGCTGGATCGGGCGGCGGCTTCATCGGACGACGAGACACGGCGCCGCTTCATGGACCTGTCGAACGGGCTCGAAGGCCTGGAGTTCTGGGTCAGCCTGCCAGCCATGTTCCGCCGCATCCAGGCAGATCATCTCATGTTGCGCATGGTCTGGCGCGACGCCCCCCAGATGCAATCGGATGAGCGGTTGCTGCATGCCATTCGTATCGCGATCATCGAGCGCATATGGCTGCTTTCCACCCGAATTCCGTATTTCAGCCCTCGAAACAACGTCTCGCGCGAGGCGCTGACGACGATGATCCTGCGGCTGGAGATCGAGAACGCACTTTCCCACCTCAAGACGATTTTCCCGCTGGGCGGCGATGCCATCGACGACCTCGATTTCTTCGAGCCGACCGGCCCACGGGAGGATCATGGCTTCCGGCGGGAACATGAGGAAGTCTTCGAGCCGATGGCGCGTCTGTTTGCCTTGCTACGCGAAGTCGGCGTGGCGATCATGCATGCCAACGGCGCGTTCGGCTGAGATTCAAGGCGTTGCGAGGTATCGCTCTCGCAACGCCAGCAGTGCATCGAGCATGCGATCGATTGTCCCGCATGTCGTGCGATGATTGACGATTGCGGCGCGAACCGCCAGCCGTCCTGAAATCCGGGTCGTGGACGGCGCGGCAATACCGCTTTCCTGCAAGTCTTTCACCAACTCACCCACATCGTGGTCGCTCAGGCCGCGAATACCGAAGCAGACGATATTGAGCGCGACAGGCGCCAGGCGCTCAAGCCGTTCATCATCGTCGACCCGTTGCGCCAGATAGGCGGCAACAGCGCACGCGTTCTCGATCATCTCGCCCATGCGGTCCGCACCGTAATGAGAAAGCGTCATCCAGACTTTCAGCGCGCGGAATCCCCGTGAAAGATCGGGTCCGAAATCGCAGAACCATGGCGCGTTTCCCGCAAGTCCGCGATCTGCACGCTGAAGGTAATGCAGGGTCTGCGCGAATGCCTGTGCGTGAAGCCGTGCGTCGCGCACCATGACGCAGCCCGCGTCATAAGGCACCTGCCCCCATTTGTGGAAATCCACAGCCAGACTATCTGCACGCTCGATGCCATTCAGGAGGGAACGATATCGCGGCGAGAGGCATGCCAGAGCGCCGAACGCACCATCCACATGAAACCACAGCCCCTCATCAGCCGCGAAGGAGGCCAAGGCCGCAAGGTCGTCGATCGCACCGCAGTCGACTGTCCCTGCCGTGCCGACGATCATGAAAGGTGTCTTTCCAGCCGCCCGATCTTCCGAAACACGCCGCGCCAGAAGATCCAGCCGTATTCGATGATCCGCGTCGACGTCGATCAGACGCAGGGAATCGCTCCCGAAGCCCGCCAGATCAAACGCGCGGGGCAGACACCCGTGCGCCGTTCGGGCAGCATAGCCAACCAGACCCGACGCCCCCACCCCCTCATGCCGGTAAGTCATTGCATGGTGTCGGCTCGCAACGATAACGGAAATGAAATTCGCAAGAGACGATCCGGTGACGAGGCAACCGGAGGCGTCGGTCGGGAGGCTCATGATCTCGGCCGTCCAGCGAATGACCTGTCGCTCGACTTCAATCGCAGCATGGTCGCGGCCACCGCAATTGTCGTTCAGACCTGCTGCCAATAATTCCGCCAGCACACCGATCGGCGTGCCCGCCCCTTGCACCCACCCCATGAACCCAGGATGGGGATTGCCGTTGCTATAGGGCGCGATATCGCGTTGGAAGACGGTATAGATGTTCTCGGCATCCGTGCCGGTTCTCGGCAAATCCGCCTGAAAAGAAGCACGTATCGCAGGCGGCATCGGTCGCCAGACCGGCCCTTCTCCCAAATGCTCCAGACGATCGAAGATATCGTCGAGCATCCGGTGCCCTAACGATCGCAGGGCTGAAAAGTCCTCCGGATCAAGTCCCGCCATGGCTGTGAAATCCCCTCCTGCGATGTCGGCGGGGATAATGCGTCAGGTCAACATCGAGAACAACGAGGCCGAAGACGCGCCGCCCGATTGTCCGAACAAGGACAGGATGCCAGCCGACCCGCCGCTGGCGCCGTACAGGGATAATGTGGTCGCCGGTGTACTCGTGGGTTGGGGATTGACCTGCAACATGGCGAGATAACGCTGCGCATACCGCTGGATGCCGGCCGGACTGCTGAAATCCTTCATGTTGATTTTCGGCGTGAGAAGACGAACCTGCTCATCGTAGTCCAGAGCGCCGAATTGAGTAGAGTCGAACCCGGACACCGTTTCAACAACATTCAGGAGCTTCGGATCGGCCATGATCTGGCTGACGCTGCTGACGTTCGACATCGTACGGGTAAAATAAAGAGCATTGCCGACGCCGGGCGTTTCGGCCTGCTTGGCCGTCTCGAACTGATTCGTCATATATTTCTGCGAAATCTGGGCAATCGCCTCCGCGGACCCCAACGGTGACGGCGACCAGCTCGCGAAACTCTTGGCAAAGCTGAGCCATTTCGCGTTGCCGGACTTGCGTGCCAACGATGTCGGCGCATCCGGATCCTGGGTCAGAAGATCGCGCACAACAGCCGTCTGCCCCATAAGCGAGGACAGTCCATTCGCGCCAAGAACCACTTTCAGCGCCTTGTAATTGGCAAGGAGCGCCTTCGCGGAGTCGATCGTCGGTGCAGTCGCCCGAAATGCCGCCACCTCGTGCTGATCCGCGGGCACGGTCTGTTCGTAGCGCGAAACCGACGCGGCCTCGTTCCGAACGATGGTCAGGTATTGCGGAATGGCCGGCATTACCGAGAGGCTGGACGACATGTGAAACGGTCCTCGAACGTTCGCGGAGCGTCAATGTGCATCCAAGTCCTTAACACGGCGTTAAGCCTTGCAGAACCGGATTGACGCACTCCTTCGACATGCGCCACAATTCGTTTCCAATTCATAATGTCTTGTAAAAAGATCAGTTGCGCCGCGGAGGTTCGTTCATGGCACCTGCCTCAAATCCCGAACGACCCGATCTGTTCGCCACCTACAAAACAGATCGTTTTTTCTGCGAATTGATGAACAACGGCGGTCTGGATGACGAAGCCATCAACACCGTCCGCCAGCGCCTCGCGATGATGACCCCCGCCCTCCTGAACGAACGTGCGCGTGCCGCCGAGGTCGAACTCTATAATCTCGGCATCACCTTCACCGTTTATACGGAGCGCTCCTCGATTGATCGCATTCTCCCCTTCGATCTCATCCCCCGACTCATCGTCCGGCAGGAATGGGAGAAGCTCGAACGCGGCATTCGACAACGCGTCACGGCGCTGAACCGCTTTCTGTGGGATATCTACCACGACCAGCGCATTCTGGCGGACGGCCTGATCCCACGCGAACTGGTCCTGACCAACCCCAATTTCCGCAAGGAGATGCAGGGGTTCGATCCGCCGTGCGGCACATATGTCCATATCTGTGGTACGGACGTCGTCCGGGACGAGACAGGCCGCTTCCTGGTGCTCGAAGACAACGCACGCACGCCTTCCGGCGTCAGCTACGTCATCGAGAACCGCCACATGATGCGCCGCTGCATGCCCGATCTCATCGCGGATCTGGACGTGGTGCCTGTCGAGGAATACGGTCTGCGACTACGCCAGACACTTCTCGACGTGGCACCGGTCGGCATCATGGATCCGCAGATCGTGCTCCTGTCTCCCGGTGCCTACAATTCCGCCTATTTCGAGCACGTCTTTCTGGCCCGGGAAATCGGTGCGCCTCTCGTGGAAGGCCGGGATCTGGTCGTTCAGAACGACCGGGTCTTCATGCGCACCATCGCCGGCCTCAAGCCGGTTCACACCATCTACCGCCGTATCGACGATGCGTTTCTCGACCCGGAGACATTCCTGCCGGACAGCATGCTCGGCGTACCCGGCCTGATGCGCGCCTACCTTGCCGGCAATGTGACCCTGGCCAACGCGATTGGCACAGGCGTGGCCGACGACAAGGCCATCTATGCATATGTGCCGCGCATGATCCGCTATTATCTGGGCGAGGAACCCATTCTGGATAACGTCGAAACACGCATCTGCGCCGAACCCGACGATCTGGCTTATACTCTCGACCACATTGCGGAACTCGTGGTGAAACCTGTGGGCGAATCCGGCGGATACGGCATGATTATCGGGCCGCACGCAACACCCGCCGAGCGCGATGCTTTTCGCGTCAAGCTTCGGGCCAATCCAGCCAACTATATCAGCCAACCGGTCCTGAAACTATCAACGACACCCACGCTCTGCGGTGACCGCGTCGAAGCGCGGCATGTCGACCTGCGTCCGTTCACCCTCACGGGCCAGACGTCCTGGACATTGCCGGGCGCCTTGTCCCGTGTGGCGATCAAGGCCGGTTCCCTTGTCGTGAATTCTTCCCAGGGTGGTGGCTCCAAGGACACATGGGTGATGGGCTCATGAGCGATACGGAAAGCAACATTTTCTACGCACCGCTTCTTTCCCGTTACGCGGAAAGCATGCTTTGGCTGGCACGATATATCGAGCGCATCGAGAATCTGGCGCGTCTCATCGACGTGAACGAGACCTTCGTGCGCTTGAGAACCGCCGTGAACGGCTGGCAATGCATCATCGATATCAATGCCGATGCCGCCCCCTATTTCGCACATCATGACGGAATCAGTGGCGCGGAAGTCATTGCCTTCTATGTGCTTGATCCTGAAAATCCCAATTCGATCGTCAGCATGGCCCATGCCGCACGCGAAAACGCCCGCGCCCTGCGCCCGCTGATTTCGACCGAGATGTGGACGCAGCTCAACATTTTCACCGATACGATCCGCCGTCTGACGCCAGCCGACATTGCCGGCAACCGTCTTTCGATGCTTTGCGCCCGCATCAAGCAGGAATGTCAGACCCACGCAGGAATCACGGAAGGCACGCTGTTTCGCGATCAGGCATGGCTGTTCCACCAGATCGGCAAGCATATCGAGCGTGCCGACCAGATCACACGCCTCATCGACATCAAATATCAAGCCCTCCTCCCGACGATTGACGCCGTGGGGTCGGAAATCGATTTGAGCCAGTGGACGGCGGTCCTGCGCTCCGCTGCCGCCTATCACGCCTTTCGGCGTCTCTGTCCCAACGACCTCTCACCGGCCATCGTGGTTGGTTTCCTGCTACAGAACAACGGATTCCCGCGTTCGCTCTCCACCTCGTTACGGCAAGCGCACTATGCGGTCCATCTCCTGCGCAGTGACTACAATCTGCGTGGCACAGCACCGATCCTGGAACGGGTCGAGCACCTTCAGGCGCTTCTTCAGGGGCTCAGCGTGAACGAGATCATCATCGGCGGCCTGCACGAATTTCTGGACGGCGTTCAGAGTGAGCTTGCAGACATCTACAATCATATCGCCGAAGCCTTCTGGCCCCAACCATAGGAACCGGATTGCCTAGGCGCGCTTCTCGCGCCATGCTTCATCCCATGAAATATATCGCTCCCGGTATCACGGTGCTTCTGGCTTTCTCCGGTGTTGCCGAAGCGGCGCCGACCCTACCCGCTGCATGTATGGCCAGCCGCGCCCAATACGAACAGAACGTCGGCAACGACCTCAGCCAGTCGGGCTACCGCGCGCAACTGGGCAATACGGCAGCCCAGATCAGGATCGATCAGGCCAGCCTCAATGATGCCGCGCACCGATTGGATACATCCCAGCTGAAACACGCGAACGATATCGCAGCTCTTGGCGCCCTGCTGGCACTATATGGCAAGACGACGCCAGCCTGCGATACGCCCCAAGCGCATCAGGCAGCCGAGGACATCGCCCGACGCATCCGGGAAGGCGCGCAACCGGAACTGACATGGCATAACGTCAGGCTCATGAAGGCCGACCGCTCCTATACCGCTCGGACCGCGCATATACGCTTCCTGCCTGACACAGGCGCGCGGTCCGCACAAATCCGCGTTCAACTCAGTGTCTCGGGCATCGCAGAGGCGAGCGGAAAACTTGCGCCGCAAAGCTTTGCCGCCGATATCAGCGTGCCACCCCGCGCGCTCACGGATAACGACGGTTCAGAGGGGCAGACAATGACGGTTCGCCAGGGCGAGACTGCAACGATCAATAATCTCCATGCCGTCTTCGGTGCGAGCAACGTCGATGGTCACGGATTCGTGCAGCCCGGCGCCGACTGGCGAACCAGCACGAGCCAGATGCATCTGGAGATCACCAATATCGGCGATCTGCTCAATGCCGTTCGCGCCAACAGTTCTGCTGGCGTGACGACAGCACTGGCCATGGCCCAGTTCATGGGACACAGGGATGGCAACCGGCTTTCCTGGGATGTCGCCCTGGGCAACGGCACCGTGACGGTCAACAACGTGCCGTTGCCATTGCCCCTTCCCTAAGTTCCGTCCGCCCGATCTAGCCCGGATTGCGCAACAGGCCGCCCTCAACCCGCAAGGCCGCGCCAGTTGTCGCCGATGCCAGTGGCGAGCAGACATACGCCACCATGTTCGCCACCTCTTCCGGCTCAATCAGACGCTGGATGATGGATGCCGGTCGATGCTGCGGGATGAATTCGGCAGCGATTTCTTCCGCCGGCCTTCCGGTCTGCTTGGCAGCCTCATCGAACATGGCCAGAACGCCCTCCGTTCGTGTCGGTCCCGGCAGGACACTGTTCACGGTAACGCCCGACCCCGGCACGGATTCGGCAATCCCACGCGCGATCGCCACCTGCGCCGCCTTGGTGAAACCATAGTGGATCATGTCCGGCGGTATGTTGAAGGCGGATTCACTCGCGATGAACACGACGCGCCCCCACTGCCTGTCGACCATGCCGCCCAGATAATGACGGGTCAGACGCACACCGCTCATGACATTGACGTCGAAAAATCGCTGCCATTCCGAGTCTGGTGTTTCCTCGAAAGAGGCCTGCGTGAAAATGCCCAGATTGTTCACAAGAACATCGATCTGCGGAAAAGCCGCGCTCACGGCCTCAAGGCTTTCCGGCTTTGCGAAATCCGCCGCAAATCCACTCACCGTGGCATCCGGCAACAAGTCCGCAATCGTTTTGACCGCCTCGTCGGTTCGCGCCTGCGTGCGGCCATTGACGATCACATGCGCGCCGGCTTCCGCCAGCCGTTTGGCAATGGCAAGACCAATGCCGGCGGTCGATCCCGTGACCAACGCCGTGCGACCTGTCAGATCCAGTAACAACATAACCATTTCTCCCATTCGCCATGTTCGACTTCCTTGGAACATAGCGAATGGATGAACCGCTTCAAGCGTCCACTTTCTCGACCTTGTCCACCAGCTTCTTCATCGCGCCCATGACCTTGCGCGCCATGGTGATTCGCTGCGCGTTCGTCATTTCGCGCACGACCGCCAGCTTGTGATCGGGTCGCAGTTTCACGCCCTGATCTCGATGACGCTCCACCCACGACAGCAATCCGCCAGGGTTCCTGAAAGCACGGTTGCGGAACTGGATGACCATGCCCTTCGGCCCGGCCTCCAGCCGATCCACACCGGCAATCCGGCAGAGACGCTTGATTACGACCACGTCCAGCAGGTTCTCGACCTCGGGCGGCAAACTGCCGAAACGATCGACCAGTTCCGCCCGCATGGCGTCGACTTCCGCCTCACCGTTCAGCCCGGCGATACGCCGATACAGCCCGAGCCGCACCGGCAGATCCGGCACATAGGCATCCGGTATCAGCACCGGCAAGCCCAGCACGATGTTCGGCGTCCAGTTCTCGTCTTCTGCGCGACGGCGGCCTTTTTCCGCGCGCAGATCGGCAACCGCATCCTCGAGCATCTGCTGGTAAAGCTCGATGCCCACCTCCTTGATATGACCCGACTGCTCGTCGCCCAAAAGGTTGCCTGCACCGCGAAGGTCGAGATCGTGCGACGCCAACGTAAAGCCCGCACCCAGTGTATCCAGCGTCTGCATGATCTCCAGCCGCTTTTCGGATGCCGGTGAGAGACGATGAGTCTGCGGCCACGTCAGATAGGCATAACCGCGTTGCTTGCCGCGCCCGACGCGACCGCGCAACTGGTAGAGCTGCCCCAGGCCGAACATATCGGCACGGTGGATAATCAACGTGTTGACGGCCGGCATGTCCAGCCCGCTCTCCACGATATTGGTGGACAGCAGGACATCGAACTTGCCGTCCGAAAACTCGGTCATGACCCGTTCGAGTTCCGAGGGGGTCAGCCGTCCATGCGCCTGCACCGTCTTCGCATCCGGCACGATATCGCGCAGACGTTCGGCCATCCGGTCCATATCGTCGATGCGCGGCACGACGCAGAACACCTGCCCGCCACGAAAACGCTCCCGCTGGATGGCTTCGCGAATCATCACGCTGTCGAATGGCGTGATGAAGGTGCGCACCGCAAGCCGATCGGTCGGCGGCGTCGCAATCAGGCTCATCTCCCGGACGCCGGAAAGCGAAAGCTGAAGCGTACGCGGCAGTGGCGTGGCGGAGAGCGTCAGCACATGCACGTCCTCCCGCAGCGATTTCAGTCGCTCCTTGTGCCCAACGCCGAAATGCTGCTCCTCATCGATGATGAGGAGACCCAGATTACCCAGCGCCACATTCCTGGCCAGCAGGGCATGCGTGCCGACGACGATATCGATCGTCCCGTCCGCCAGACCTCGCCGGACCTCCGTCGCTTCCTTCGCCGTCACGAGACGTGACAACTGGGCCACCCGGACAGGGAAACCTTCGAAACGCGTCGAGAAACTGCGGAAATGCTGCCGGGCAAGCAGCGTCGTCGGCACCACGACAGCCACCTGCACGCCCGACAGAGCCGCCACGAACGCGGCACGCAACGCCACCTCCGTCTTTCCGAACCCGACATCGCCGCAAACAAGCCGGTCCATCGGTCGACCGGAACTCATATCCTCCAGCACGTCCGCGATAGCCCGGGACTGATCGTCCGTTTCCACGAACGGGAAGCGGGCACAGAACTCGTCCCACAACCCCTCCGCCGGTGCGAGGGTCGGGGCATCCTTCAGGGCGCGGCCCGCCGCTGTGCGAATCAGTTCGGCCGCCATGTCCCGGATACGGGACTTCATCTTGGCCTTGCGCGCCTGCCACGCCTGCCCGCCCAGCTTGTCGAGTGCGACACCGCCCTGATCCGAACCGAAGCGGCTCAGCAGTTCGATGTTCTCGACCGGCAGGAAAAGCTTCTGCGCACCGTCATACAGAAGGCGGAGGCAATCATGCGGTGCCACGCCGTCGCTGACGGTCTCCAGTCCCTCATAACGGCCGATGCCGTAATCGGCATGAACAACAAGATCGCCTTCGGCAATTTCGGAGGCCTCGGTAATGAACTGCTCCGCACGGCGCTTGCGCCGAGGCGGCCGGGAAATACGCTCGCCAAGCAGATCCTGTTCCGACACCAGGGCAAACCGGTCGCCGACAAAGCCGCGCTCCAGGCCAAGGGTCAGCAGCCCGACCACACCCGGCGCGATTCCAGCAGCCGTGCTCCAGCTTTCATGCATCTCGCTGGCAATGTCGTGTTCGCGCAGCAGTGCGGCAATCCGCTCGCGAGAACCACGTGTCCATGCCGTGACATAGGTGCGTCGCTTCGCTTTCGCCCAATTCGCCACCTGCATCGCGAAAGCCTCGAATACGCCCTCCCGGTCGCCATCCTTGCCACGTGCGAAGAGCGGCCCTGGACGACCACCCGCATCGAATCCCTCCGTCAGATCAGGCTTGGCGAACGGGCTCAGCATCGCACGCGGCACCCGCGACAGCATCGCATCCCAACCATCGCGATCGAGATACAGCCGATGCGGCGGCAGGGGCCGATACGGCATTTCGCCCTCGCGCACCGGTGCCCGCCGTGCCTCGTAGTGGTCCGCGATCATCTCCAGCCGCGCCGCGAAAATATCCGGCACCTGATGGTCCGCGCTGACGGCGGCATCCGGCATGTAATCGATCAGCGTGTCCGTGCCGTCGTGGAACAGAGGCAGATAATGATCCAGTCCCGGATAGCGCCGACCATCGGACACATTCTCGTAAATCGTGTCCGAGGCAGCCGCCGGGCCGAACAGATCGCGCCAGCCACTGCGAAACCGGCTGATGCTGTCCGGACCCAACGCGTATTCCGAAACCGGCCGCAGATCGAATTGCGAAAGCGAGCCGGTCGAGCGCTGCGAACCAACATCGAAACGCCGGATGTTCTCGACCTCGTCACCGAAGAGATCGAGCCGGACCGGTTCGCTTTCCGCTGCGGGATACAGATCGAAAATCCCGCCACGCGTCGCGAACTCGCCCGCTTCCATTACCGTATCGGTGCGCGTGTAACCACTTGCGATCAACAGATCGATCAACATGCCCTGATCGAGCGATTCGCCGGCGCGAATGCTGAGGGATTGCCCTTCGAACGCCTTTCGCGGCGGCACCCGCTGGATAAGCGCATGAACGGTGGTCAGGACGATACGCCGGGTGCTGGAAGGCTCCAGCAGGCGTGTCAGCGTCCCGGCCCGCTCGGCGGTGATCGACGGATTGGGCGAAACCCGATCGTAGGGAAGACAATCCCACGCGGGGAACCGCAGCACCTCGACTTCCGGCGCGGTATAGCCAAGCAATTCCGCCAGAGCCGCGACGGCGGCGTCATCCCGCGCGATATGCAGGAGCGGCCCTGCATGTTCGCCGAGCCGATGGCGCAGCAGGAAAGCGGTGTAAGCTTCCGGCACGCCCCAGATGGTCGGCCAGGAGGTTGCGTCGTTCATTCGCGATTCCGGCGGTCATGGCGCAGGGTGGACAACGTCGAATATACCGCACCCCACGCGATGGTTTCGTTTTGTTCCATGACGGGCTTGTCCTATAGCGTCGGGACGATGTCCTGTCAGCCCATCATGCTTCGGTTGTACCCAACCATCTGGAATTCGATCCCATGACGGAGACGCCAACCGAACCGCCAATCTTCGAGCGCATCCTGCATACGCTATCCACACCTCTCACGGCGCTGCCGGGTATCGGCACCAGGCAGGCAGTGCTGCTACAGAAGGTGACCGGCGGCAACCGGATCATCGACCTTCTGTTCACCCTGCCGGAAAACATGATCGATCGGCGAACCGACTGCACGCTTGCCGAAGCACGCCGCATGGTTCCGCCGGGCGGCGTTCTCACGACCCGCGTGGAAGTAACGGGGATCGATCGACCGCAACGGCCACGCCAGCCGTTCCGCATCCACGCGCATGACGGCACGGACGACATCGATCTGGTATTTTTTCATGCCCAGTTCATCCGACATATACGGATCGGCGACAGACTGGCCATATCCGGCAAACTGGAACGCTACGGTTCGCGGCTCACCATGCCGCATCCGGACCATATGGTCGCAGCCGACCGCCGCGACGAGATCCCGGTGCTCGACCCCGTTTGGCCCCTGACGGCAGGACTTTTCCCCTCCGCCATGCGTCGCGCCGTGCATGGCGCCCTTGCGCTTCTGCCCCCCCTACCCGAATGGCAGGATCCGGCCTTGCTGGCCAAACGTCAGTGGCCCGATTTCACGACTGCTCTTCGTTTGTTGCACAACCCGTCTCGCGATGACGCCGAGCACTGGAGCGCACGCGCCGAACGCGCGCGTGCCCGCCTGTCGTGTGACGAACTCCTCGCGGACCAGCTGTGCATGGGTATTGCCCGCCTGCACGCCAGGGCGCGTCCGGGCCGGGCCCTGATCGGCAACAACACCTTGCGACAGGAAGCGCTCAGACGCTTCGGTTACAGCATGACCGGCGCGCAAGCACGCGCGGCAGGGGAGATCGCCGCCGATCTCGCAGCCCCACGCCCCATGATGCGACTGCTGCAAGGCGATGTCGGCGCCGGCAAGACGCTGGTGGCGGTTCTGGCGCTTCTGCAAACCGTCGAGGCTGGGGCTCAGGCCGCCTTCATGGCCCCGACGGAAATCCTGGCCCGCCAGCATTATGCCGTCGTCGCCGCATTGTCGCCTGTGCCCTGCGTCTTTCTGTCCGGGAACGTCAAGGGCAAGGCCCGTCGTGACATTCTCGCCCGGATCGCGGACGGAACCGCTTCGATCATCATCGGCACACATGCCTTGTTTCAGGACAAGGTCGTTTTCCACGATCTCGGCCTTGCGGTCATTGACGAACAACACCGCTTCGGCGTCGCACAACGCATGAAACTGGCCAACAAGGGCCATGCGAGCAACGTCCTGGTCATGACGGCCACCCCTATCCCGCGCACCCTGCTCCTGACGCAATGGGGTGAGTTGCAGGTCAGCCGCCTCGATGAGAAGCCACCGGGCCGGCTGCCGATCGCCACGTCGATGCACGGCCTTTCCACACTTGAGGACGTCGTCGCCGGCATCGAACGCGCACTGTCCAGGGGCACGCAGGTATTCTGGGTCTGTCCTCTGGTCGAGGAAAGCGAAGCGCTGGACGTAGCCGCCGCCGAAGCCCGCTGGGCCTTTCTGTCAAAACGTCTGGACGCCCGGATCGGCCTCGCGCATGGCCGACAGGACATCCAGATACGTCAGGCCGCGCTCGATGCATTCCGCGACCACGAGACCAGCCTCCTCGTCGCAACCACCGTCATTGAAGTCGGTGTCGACGTCCCCAATGCCGCCATCATGGTCATCGAGCACGCGGAACGCTTCGGCCTGGCGCAGCTCCATCAGTTGCGCGGTCGAGTCGGTCGTGGACAGGCGCGATCGTTCTGCCTGCTGCTGTTCGACGACAACGCCAGTGGCAATGCCAAATCACGCCTGGCCCTTTTGCGGGAGACGGAGGACGGCTTTCGCATCGCAGACGAGGATTTTCGGACGCGCGGTGGCGGCGATCTTGCCGGCAGTCGTCAATCCGGCCTGCCGGGCTTCCGCCTCGCCGCGGGCGTCAACAGCGACAGGCTGCTGACGATTGCGTGGCAGGACAGCGAACGAGTGCTCCAACGCGACCCCATCCTCAAGGATGGGCGTGGCCCGGCACTACGCCTGCTTCTGTCAATTTTCGATCGGGACCGGCCGGACCGCATACTTCTTTCAGGATAACACTCGGGAGAGAGAGATTATTACAAAAAATACATGATATAGTAATGATCAGAAAGCGTAAAAATTTCGTTATACGGCTTTGTTTCCGTGTATTCCAAATGCGCCCTATAAGAAGAAAAAATAAAGAGTTTCCGGAGTCGGTATGAAAAACGTATCTGTAGCGTTGAGTGTGCCCAATGCCCTAAACGATACCCATACGGCCCGCCAGGCAGTGCTTCGTCTGACGACGCAACTCATGAGCTGTCCGTTCGCCGCGCTCGTATCGCTCATGCCTGACGGCGCATTTCATGAAACCAGCCACGTCGGGACCGCCCCTGCCAACGTATTGAAACCCCACCTTCTTCGGCTACTGGCCGAAGCGACGACACCCGTGGTTTTCCCTAGCGACAGCAGCGATGCGGCATGGTCGCTGGCGGGCGTCCAGATCGCGACGATCGGCCACGCCGAAACCCAGACGATGGAATTTCTCCTCGTCGCTTCGCCACCAAGCGATCCGCTCGATATCGCCTACCTTGCTCCCCTCACCGACCTGGCGGCATGCATGCGCCCACTTCTCCGCGAGACGACACTAAGCAGTGATCGCCGTACGATGAACGCGCGCCGGAGCAGATTGCCAAACCGCACGGCTTTCGGCGGCCATATCCAGAATTTGGTCAGCAGGGCCGCTCGCGAGACACGGGTCGGAAATTTTGGCGTCATACGCGTCGAGCTGGATCATCTTGCGCAGATCAACGAACGTCAGGGTTGGGACACGGCCGACATCATCATCGATGAGATGATCGAGCGCATCGAGAGCGTTCTGCCTGAAAATGCATATCTGAGCTATTTCGGCGGGGGAAGCGTCGGTGTTGCGACCCCGCTCAACACCAGCCTTGTCAATACACGCTCGCTCGTGAACGCCATACAGCAGAAAACCCAGGATCCGGTTACGCTGGGCACGGGTCCGCTGGGTCTGTCGATCTCGATCGGCTGGGCGATGTTCCCACAGGATGGCGATCAGGCCGAAGACCTGACTGCTGGCGCGCGTGCCGCGCTTGCCGAAGTCAGTCGCAATGGTGGCGGCCACAACCGAAGGGCGAATCAGGAGCTTCTGACGCGCTTCCGGGATGCGTCCAGCCTGGAACAGGATCTGGTTCAGGCCATCACGAACGAATGCCTTTCGCTCAACTGGATGCCCATCATCGAAGCAGGCTCCCAGCGCGTCGTCGCGTTGGAAGCGTTGCTTCGGTGGAACAGGCCAGGACATGGCACCATTTCTCCTGATCTCTTCATCCGTTGCGCGGAAGAAGCCGGCATCATCGAACAACTGGACGCCTGGAGCCTGCGCAACGCCTGCCTGGCGGCGCAGCGCTGGTCCAGTCCGCTGCGCCTGTGCGTCAATATCTCGCCGGTGTGGCTGGTCAACGAGCGTCTGGCAAACCTCGTGGCATCGGTCCTGAAAGAGACCGGCCTGTCACCGGATCGCCTCCAGATCGAACTCTCCGAGCGCCGCCCATTCGGCCCCCGCACCCTGGCGCATCGCGAATTATCTCGACTGCGCGCGCTCGGCGTACGCGTTGCACTGGACGATTTCGGCGCGGGTTACTCGTCTCTTGAACGACTCGGAACTTTCCCGGTCGACCAGATCAAGCTGGATCGGGCATTTGTGCGACGATTGGGTGACGACTCACGCGTCGACGATATTCTGCGCAGCATATTGCAGCTGGCATTGACCCTTGGGGTCACGTGTTGCGCAAAGGGCGTCGAAACCGAACACCAGTTGGCATTCCTGGATGCCTATGGCTGTGAGGAAATTCAGGGATACCTGTTGGGAGAGCCTGTCGCCGAATATGCTGATGCCCATGGTCTGACAGCCATGGCGGAATGACATGAGCACCATCGGGAGCGGGTTTCGCTCCCGATGGTGCTCACTGCCACTTCAAAACTTCACAGACAGCTTGAGCGAACCGTAGTTGAACAGCCCGGAACGGGACGTCTTGAATTCTGCGGTCTGCCAGTTCTGGCTGTACGACAGCCGAACGCCATGCCACATCACCGCCAGGCCGGCATGAATTTCGCCGACATCCCACGTCTTGCTGACGTGGGGCGAGTTGTTTCGCAACGTGTTGCCCTGAAGCGTCGCATCATAGGCAACGGCCTGCCCCTCGACGCCGCCATAGAAATACCAGTCGAACGGCTGGACGGGCGTGAACGCGTCCGTCCCATCCAGGCCGGGTCCAACTGTCGCGTTACCAAAATCGCTCTTCAGCCCCTGTCCGATGCGAATCGTGCCCGCGACATCGCCATAGGTACGATAATCGCCCGCCGCGCCGGACACGGCAGGCAGTACATCCATACCGAACCCATGGAAATTGACGATCGGAAGACGCCAGATACGCCCGGCCTGAACCTGAAAGACCGGCTGGTTGCCAATCTGATGAGCCCAGCCCTTGTTGGGCGTATCGCTGATGAGATTGTGAAAGCCGTTCTGCACCTGACGACCGAGGCCACCCGGACCCAGGACACCGAACTGAATACCCGCAACGCTGCGTGACAGATCGGTATCGTTGATGAAATTGACCGTCCCGAGCAGAACACCCGCATAAGGGTGATCGCCGGCAGGCGGATTCACCGCCTGTGTCGCATGCGGCGTGAAGATGGACTGCTGCACATCGAGACTGACACGTTGCACGCCCTGCCCCAGAAGGAACTGGTTAAGATCGTGAAACGGCTTGGGGAGATTATCCGTCCCCGATGTCCAGCCAACACGCAAGCCGGACGTATAATATTGGTCGGACGTGCCTTTCAGGGTCGAGACCGCATCGTTCTCACCCTGCACGGTCCATGTCCCATAGGGGTCCTGCAACGGCGTGGCATTTGCCGAACCGGCAGCGACTCCGGCCAACGCCACGAAAGACAACGGGCAAACCGTCCGACGCCACACTTCCTCGAACCGCAATGCCCATCTCCCCCATGACTTTGCAATGTCCGCTCGTGTGTATGTCACGGCCAGACAAAAAACAACGCTCGCGAAGCGGACTTTTCGACGGTTGAAAAGGGTTTGATGTCGAGGTGGCGCGTACAGGACACATCAAATCGTCATCTTTCATCGGCCGAAAACGCGTTTTCATGTGGCAGCGCCGAGAATAAGCATGTTAAAGTCGCTGAGAAATCGAGCGAGGTCTGCTGTCCCGTTTTTAAAGCGAGCCGGTTCTCTCCTTGTCGTTTCGACTTATGCCACGTGCGGTCTCTGGAAAAAGTGACCGCCTTATACATCTCGGGATCAGACCGTTGAGAAGCAATAGAACCGACCGCAGCCCACGTTCCCCGCGCCGCGGCGGATTTGACGATGATTTCATGTCGCCGCCGTCGCCCTCTTACGGCGACCGTGGCGGTGCGCCGTTCCGTCGTCCGAGCGGTGGCCCGCAGGTCATCGCATCAGGACCTGAAATCAACGCCAGCGTTAAATGGTTCAACAGCGAAAAGGGCTTCGGCTTCGTCGAACTCTCTGACGGATCTGGCGACGTTTTCCTGCATGCCAACGCACTCTCCAGCGCTGGCCATGATAGCGTAAACCCGGGCGCCACCCTCAACGTGCGCATCGGTCAGGGTCCGAAGGGTCGTCAGGTCGCGGAAGTCCTTTCCGTCGACGAAAGCACCGCGGAAGCGCCTCGTCCCCGTAGTGCCGGCTTTAACGCAGCACCTCGCAGCCCGGGTGGCTTCGGTGGCCCCCGCCAGTCGCGCCCGGCGCCGGATCTGTCGCAGGCTCAGGAACTGCGCGGCACCGTGAAGTGGTACAATGCCACCAAGGGGTTCGGCTTCATTACGCCGGAGACCGGCGGCAAGGACATCTTCGTGCATGCGTCGGCTCTCGAGCGTTCCGGTCTGGTGTCGCTGAACGAAGGTCAGGCTGTCGACGTCAAGGTCGTACAGGGCCAGAAGGGTCCGGAAGCCGCTGGCATCAGCATTCCCTGATCGCCAGCATTTCTGAAAAGGGCCGGTTGAACAGATGTTCAACCGGCCCTTTTTTATGCGTCACCAGGACTACTGCTGCCCACCTGTAGCGCGATGTCAGTAATCGCGCCCCTTGCTGCGAAGCAACCGCGCCTTGTCCCTTTGCCAGTCCCGCTCGGCAATGGCGTGTCGCTTGTCTTCCTTTTTGCGACCCTGCCCTAATCCAAGCGTAAGCTTCGCGACACCGCGAGCGTTAAAGTGAATGTCGAGCGGCACCAGAGACGCACCCGCACGAGAAACAGCCCCGAGAAAATGAGCAATCTGTTTCTTGTGCAGCAGCAGTTTGCGCGGCGCACGTGTATCGAAGCGGGAAAGGACGCCGCCCTGATATTCCGGAATATATGAATTGAAGAGCCATATCTCGCCATCGCGCTCGCCGGCGTAGGCTTCGTTGATCGTGGCGCGACCCAGACGAAGGCTTTTAACCTCCGGACCTTTCAGGACAATTCCGGCTTCAGTGGTTTCCAGAATACTGTAATTAAAGCGTCCCTTGCGATTCTGCGCGGCAATACCGTGTGAAATCATGCCGCTCTTGTTCTTTTTTTCTGCCACACTCTACTCCATCAGACCCACGATCCGCAGGGCATCATCGATCACACTGCGGGACGCGACCGAAGGTTCCGTCATCGGCAACCGCACCGTTGGGCGACATAATCCAAGCCGCGACGCGGCATATTTTACCGGGATCGGGTTGGTTTCACAGAATAGTGCATCGTGCAACGGCATGAGGCGATCCTGGATCGCCATGGCCGCAGCGATATTCCCGGCCTGCCATTCAGCATGAAGCTGGGCGCAAAGTGCCGGCGCCACATTTGATGTCACACTGATACAGCCATTTCCGCCCGCAGCCAGAAAGGACACGATCGTGCCATCCTCGCCGGAAAGCTGGTTGAATTCCCTACCCGCCAGCAATCGCACCTGAATCGGACGAACAAGATTGGCGGTCGCATCCTTCACGCCGACAATGTTCGGATGGCGCGCCAGCCGACCGATCGTCTCCGGCAAGACCTCCACGCCCGAACGCCCAGGTACGTTATAGATATACAATGGCAGATCGGTCGCATCGGCTACGCTCATGTAATGCCGATACAAACCCTCCTGCCCCGGCTTGTTATAGTAGGGCGCCACCACCAGCAGTGCATCCGCGCCGACAGACTGCGCATGGCGCGCCATGCCGATCGCCTCATGCGTGCTGTTGGAACCCGCCCCGGCCATGACCCCGACACGACCTGCCGAAGCCTCGACTGTATGAGCCACGACCAGAGCATGTTCTTCATGGCTGAGCGTCGGGCTTTCGCCCGTTGTCCCTGCCGGGATCAGGCCGGATGTGCCATTCTCGATCTGCCAGTCAATGAAACGTGTCAGAGCCGGGAGATCAAGATCGCCGTTCTCGGTCATCGGCGTCAGCAACGCGGTCAACGATCCCTGGAAATTCTTGTCTCTCGCCATTGTCTCACCCGTCCCGGCCGGCGTCTTCCCCCGGCTTTGTTTTACCGCGCATCCCTTACGCAGGCCTCAGCCCGCGTCAAGTCGGCATCGCGAACTAGGAATTTACGACGTGGTGAGGGCGGCTCGACGGATAAACCCCCAGAATACTCCACGCGTCACAAAGTTGCGGCAGGATCGCCAAGGCTTGCGCCAATCCCGATTGCTGAGGATGGCCCTCGACGTCCAGCAGGAATTGCGTTGCGGCGAACGATCCCTCCAGCATGTAACTCTCCAGCCGCGTCATGTTGATTCCCGCATCGGCAAAAGCACCAAGCGCCCGATAAAGCATGCCAGGCGCATTCCGGACGCGAAAAAGAAGCGTCGTCATCATTGACGACAAGGCCGGGTCCGGCCACGCCGCGTCCCGCGCGACGATGTAGAAACGCGTCGTGTTGTGGCCTGCATCTTCCACATTACGCCGCAAAACCGTCAGGCCATTGAGGTCCGCCGCCAGTTCCGAAGCGATCGCACCTTCCTCGATCCTGCCCCACTCGCGTATGAGTTCCGCCGCACCCGCTGTATCGAACGCCGTCACGGGCGTGACGCCCAGTTCGGCAATCAACCGCCGCACCTGCCCCAGCGCGACCGGATGAGTATGAATACGACGGATATCGCCCAGCGCTGCGCCCGGCAGGGCAATGAGGCAATGCTCGACGCGCTGAAAATATTCGCCGACGATATGCAGCCCGGCCTCGGGCAGCAATGTGTGGATTTCCGGAACACGTCCGACAAGGGAGTTCTCACACGCCAGCATGGCGGCATCCGCCACGCCGTCATGCACGGCCTGAATGGCAGCGGGGAAACTCTCACACGGCAACGTCGTCCAGCCCGGACGCGCTTGCCGGCAGGCCAGATCCGAGTAAGCGCCCGGGCGTCCCTGAAAGGCAATGATCGGCATGATCGGCATGATCGTGTCGTCAGACGAAATGTGCGCGAACACGCGCAAGGTCGTCAGGCGTGTCGACGCCAAGGGGAGCCTGTTCGATCGCTGCACAGCCAATACTCATACCCGCCTCCAGCACTCTGAGTTGTTCAAGGGACTCCCGCTGCTCCAAGGGGGACGGCGACAACGCCACGAATCGACGGAGGGCCGCACGACGCCACGCATAGACACCGACGTGATGCCACAAAGGACCAGCACCCCAAGGGATTGGCGCCCGGGAGAAATACAGCGCGCGTGCAACCCGGATATCGGCGGGAAAGGCGCAGGCCACCTTGACGATGGAATTCGCCACCGTCTCACGCTCGTTCTCGATCGGCGCCACGAGCGTGCCGACGTCAAACGGCGTATCGTCCAGTGTTGATACCACGCGTTGCAGATCATTCGGCGCAAAAAGCGGCAGATCGCCCTGCAGGTTGACGACCCTGTCGAAGCTTTCCTCAGGATCGATGATTTCCAAAGCCGCGTGCACGCGGTCCGAACCGCTCGGCAACAGGGGATCGGTCAAAATCGCTTTCACCCCTAGCGGCCTGACCGCCGTCGCGATCGCTTCATCCGCCGTTGCAACGACGACCGGACCGATATCCGCCGCCAGGGCCTGACGCACCACGCGCACGATCATCGGCTGACCGCCGATCTCGGCCAATGCCTTGTTCGGCAAACGTGTCGAACCAAGCCGCGACGGAATAAGGACGATCGTGTTCATAACGGAATAAGTCCGGGGAATGAGCCTGCAGGGCGGCAAGAAATGCCGCAGCGGCCCTGCACCGTCAATCATATCGTTGCCAAGACAATGCGATCGGGACAATTAAACACAACATTCCCGCCCTCTCCCGGAGGATCATGTCCGATGACCGTCATCCTGCCCGCCCATGCCCTGGAAACCGCCAGACTTTGCGCCGCGGCAGCCCGCGCGGCGACGCTGCCCCATTTTCGGGCCAGAACGGCCGTTGAAGACAAGTCCGATGATAGCCCGGTCACGGTCGCGGATCAGGGCGCGGAACGCGCCATGCGTGCCATCATCGCGCAGCATCATCCCGATCACGATATCCTCGGCGAGGAATACGGTGGCACTTCGACAAACCGCCGGCACTGGACCTGGGTGATCGATCCCATCGACGGCACACGCGCCTTCATCACGGGACGGCCAAGTTTCACGACATTGATTGCGCTTCTATATGATGGGCGTCCGGTATTAGGGCTGATCGACCAGCCTGTGACGGGCGAACGATGGATCGGCATCGAGGGCCAGCGCACCACGTTCGAGGCGCGGACAATGCCGGGGGAAATCGGCACGCGACCATGCCGCGCCCTGGACCGGGCCGAACTCTCCTGCACGTCTCCCGACATGCTGGTGCCCCCATTCGATGATCGCTTTGCATCGCTGAAGCGCACCGTCAGGCGCACCAGCTGGGGCGGCGATGCCTATGGCTACGGTCTTCTGGCGCTCGGTCAGATCGATCTGGTGGCCGAATGCACGATGAAGCCATGGGACTGGGCGGCGCTGGTGCCGGTCGTCACGGGTGCCGGCGGCAGCATGACGGACTGGGCGGGCGCGCCGCTCTCACTCGACGGCGACGGCACGGTGCTCGCCTGCGGAGACCCTGCCATGCACGCCGACGCCATAGCGGCGCTTTCCCCACGCGCCACGATCCGCTAGGAAACGGCTCGCTGTCACCGACGGGAGCCGTATCATGGACGCAACATTTTCCCTGCCCAAGGACAAGATCCGGATTCTTCTTCTGGAAGGCATCCATGAGAGCGCGGTTGCTCATCTCAACAGTCAGGGGTACCACGAGGTAACCCGCCTGAAGACAGCGCTGGACGGCGATGCCCTGCGGGATGCACTTCGTGGCGTGCACATGGTCGGCATCCGTTCCCGCACGCAGCTGACGTCCGAAATGATCGAAGCCGCCGACCGACTGATGGCGATCGGCTGCTTCTGCATTGGCACCAACCAGGTTGATCTCGACGCCGCAAGAATGGCCGGAATTCCCGTGTTCAACGCTCCTTTCAGCAACACTCGCTCCGTCGCCGAACTGGTGATGGGCGAAATCGTCATGTTGCTGCGCCGCATTCCGTCGCGCTCCGAAGAATGCCATCAGGGCGGCTGGGATAAATCGGCTGTCAATTCATGGGAGGTGCGAGGCAAGACGTTGGGCATCGTCGGCTACGGCTCGATCGGCTCACAACTTTCCGTCCTGGCCGAAGCGTTCGGCATGAGCGTGATCTATTACGATGTTCAGGACAAACTGCCGCACGGCAACGCAAAGCCCGTTGAAAGTCTGGAGGCTTTGCTGGCCCAGTCCGACATCGTCAGTCTCCACGTTCCCCAGACCGAGCAGACACGCAGCTTGATCGGGGAGAAGGAAATTCGGGCCATGAAGCCGGGCTCCATTCTCCTGAATAACGCCCGCGGCACTGTTGTCGATATCGACGCTCTCGCCGCGGCCCTGAAGGATAATCATCTGATGGGCGCTGCCATCGATGTGTTTCCGGTCGAGCCCAAAGGCGCGGGCGATCGTTTCGAAAGCCCGCTGCAAGGCCTGCCGAACGTTCTGCTGACGCCGCATATCGGCGGCTCCACGATGGAAGCGCAGGAGCGTATCGGCGTCGAGGTCGCACGTCGCCTCGTGGAATATTCCGACGTCGGCTCGACGGTCGGCGCCGTGAATTTTCCGATGGTCCAGTTGCCTGAACGCCCACGCGGCACGCGCTTCATGCACGTGCACCACAATCGCCCCGGCATCCTGCGACAGATCAACGAACTGTTCGCGCAGGAAGGGTGCAACATCACCGGACAATTCCTCCAGACGGACGGCGATCTCGGCTATGTCGTCGTCGAAACCGATGCCGGACCGGACCTCGCGCTGGATCAACGCCTGCTGGAAAGCCTCCGTCATCTCGATGGTACCTTGCGCGCACGTCTGCTGTATCAACGAAGCTAGGAAAACCCAGGCTTGTTAACCACTCCTTAACCCTATGCGATGGAGACTGGGCGGCATGTCGAATGCCGCCCCTGCTCCCGTCGCTCCCGCCGTTGCTCGCATCCAGAGCTTTGCCTTCGTCGGAATCGACGCGGTGCCGGTTACGGTGGAAGTGCAGATTGCCAGCGGACTGCCGGCGTTTTTAGTAGTGGGCCTCGCTGACAAGGCCGTCGGCGAAGCGCGGGAACGGGTTCGTGCCGCCTTGACGGCGCTCGGACTGGCCCTGCCGCCGAAGCGCATCCTGATTAATCTGGTTCCAGCCGACCTGCTCAAGGAAGGCGCCCATTTCGATCTGCCGATCGCTCTCGCCCTGCTGGTCGGCATGGGCGTCATCCCGCACGAAAGCGCCTATGCCTACGCCGCCGTCGGCGAACTGTCGCTCGACGGACGAATCAACCCGGTCGCCGGCGTCCTGTCTGCGGCATTGGGCGCCGTGGAGAGCGACCTGGGCCTGATCTGTCCTGCTGCACAGGGTGCGGAAGCGCGATGGGCCGGCAGCGATCTCGATATATTGGCCCCGAGGGATTTGCAGGCGTTGATCACGCATTTCCAGGGCCATCAGGTTCTCGATCCGATACCGGATCCCAAGCGTATTACCCTTCCGCCCTTACCGGACCTCGCCGATATTCGCGGCATGCCCGTTGGACGACGCGCGCTGGAAATCGCAGCGGCTGGCGGTCATTCGTTGCTGATGTGCGGCCCGCCGGGAGCCGGGAAGTCGATGCTCGCAGCCCGCCTGCCGTCGATCCTTCCCGATTTGACGCATGAGCAGAAGCTGGAAAGCAGTCGCATCCATAGTGTCGGCGGTCAATTGCCCGGCGGCATGCTTGTCTCCCGGCCGCCATTTCGTGAGCCGCATCATTCCGCCACACTTGCCGCCCTCGTCGGCGGGGGCGGAAAGTCACGTCCGGGCGAAGTCAGTCTGGCCCATCATGGTGTTCTCTTCCTGGACGAATTTCCGGAGTTTTCCCGCGCCTGCCTCGAGGCGCTTCGCCAACCGATCGAGACCGGTCGTATGACCGTGGCGCGCGCCAGCCAGACGGTCACGTATCCAGCACGCTTTCAACTGATTGCGGCCATGAATCCGTGTCGGTGCGGCTATCTGGGGGATCCGGAACGACAATGTCGCAAGGCACCGCGTTGCGGCGAAGATTACGCCGGCAAGATATCAGGGCCGATGATGGACCGGATTGACCTGAACGTGACCGTCCAGCCTGTTTCCCCTCTTGAAATCAGCCGCTCCGCCCGGGGTGAAGACAGCGCGACCGTCCGCATGCGCGTCGCAGCGGCGCGCGAGCGCCAGATCGTGCGGCAGAACTGCTGCAACGCCGAAGCGGACGCCACCGCCTTTGTCATGACGGATGCCGCTCGCGAAACTGTCGAGCATGCAGCGGAAAAATTGCGACTATCGGCTCGCGGCCTGACGCGCCTGTTGCGCGTCGCCCGCACGATCGCCGACCTCGACGAAAGCGAGGCGCTGGAACATCGTCATGTCGCGGAAGCACTTGGATTTCGGCGACGATAGCGCAAGCCTATCCCGCCCATGAGGCGCGCAGCACCGCCAGACCGCCATCGAGGTCGGCAATAAGTTCATCGACGTCTTCAAGGCCGATATGCAATCTGAACGCCGGCCCTTGCAGCAGGCCGCCGGGAATATTGCGCCGAATACCACCCGTGGTGGGAAGAACGAGGCTTTCATAGCCGCCCCAGGACGCACCCAGTCCGAACATCGCCAGTGCGTCAATCATGTCATGCATGGCGGAGACCGGCATTTCCGGCTGGAGTTCCACGCCGAAGAGTCCGCTGGCGCCACTGAAGTCCCGCAGCCAGAATTCATGTCCGGGGCATTCATCGAACGCGGGATGCAGGACACGCGCGACCTCCGGTCGTCCGCGCAGCCATTCCGCAATACGCAAGGCCGATTTCGCCTGATGCCCGAGCCGCACCGCCATGGTGCGCAAACCGCGCAAGGTCAGCCAGCAGTCGTCAGGGCCGGCAACCTGCCCAAGCTGGATCGCCGCGTCACGAAGAACGCGCCAATCGGCCTCATCCGCCACCGTCACGCTCCCAATGATCGCATCCGAATGACCGGCCGGGTATTTGGTCAGCGCCTGGATGGAGACGTCCACGCCATGGTCGAAAGGCTGGAACACCCCAATGCCCCATGTATTGTCGAGCATGAGTTTCGCACCATGCTCATGCGCCACGCGCGACAGCATCGGCACGTCCTGCACTTCGAATGTATGGCTCCCTGGACTCTCCGCAAAGACGATCCGCGTCTCTGGACGAATCAGGTCGCGCAACGCAGTTTCATCCAGAAGCGGCGGATAATAAGTCGTCTCGATCCCAAGACGACGAAGCATCGTATCGGCAAAGCGCCGCGTCGGAGAATATACGGCATCAGGCAATAACAGATGATCCCCCGCCGCCAGAAACGCCAGAAGCGGCGTCGTGCAGGCAGCAAGGCCGGAGGAGACAACCTGGCAATGCGTTCCGCCCTCGATCTGCGCGATCAGCCGCTCGAGTTGATGCTGTATCGGCGTTCCCATCGCGCCATAGACCAGTTCGTGGTCATGACTGCGTGTTCCATTCTCCCGCATCGACGCCAGATCCGGGAACAGGACGGTCGATCCGCGACTGACCGGTGAGTTGACGAAAACACCGTCAGCGGAAGCCGCATCGGGCCGTCCGCCCTGCACCAATGTCGAGGCCAACCGCTTCCAGCCACCGGATACACGCGCCGAAGGATCGGCTTGCTCTTCACTCATTTCCCGGTCATTCCCATACGAGTTCGGCATCAGTTTTCCTCAATCGGCAGCGCAGGGTCCGATCCCCATTCGACCCAGGAACCGTCATAGAGCCGCCCCGGGGGCAATCCCGCCAGAACAAGGCCCATCGTCAGTGTCGCCGCGGTGAGACCGGAACCACAGGTCGTAATGACCCGCTGCCCTTGCCAGCCTGCTTTTTCGAAACGCCCGCGCAACGCTGTCGCCTCCTTGTATCGTCCCCCTTCGGCCAGCAATTCGCCATACGGAATATTGACGGCACCCGGCATATGGCCGGCGCGCACCCCGGGGCGCGGTTCCAGTGCCTGCGCGGCGAAGCGCGCGGACGAGCGCGCATCCACGATCAGCGTCCCTGCATCGCCCAACGCGATCAGAACATCCCCGGCACCCGCCAGAAGGTCGTAGCGCGATCGCGTCCGATAGCCATCGACAGGCATATGGGCAACCGGCACGCCCTGCTCGACCACACCTCCGGCGGCCGCATAGGCCGCAAGACCGCCATCGAGCACGAAAACCTTCTCATGGCCGAAAAGCCTGGCGAGCCACCAGGCCCGGCTGGCGCCCACACTGCCCTGACGATCGTAAAATACGATCGGATCGTCATGTCGTATCCCAAGCAACATCATGCTCTTCGCGAAACCACCGGCGGTCGGCGCCATATGCGGCAGCCCCGTTTCACGATCCGACAGCCGATCGATATCGAAGCGTCGCGCATTCGGCAGACGCGCCTCGCGGAAATCAGCGTCGGGATCACCACTCTGGCCCGGCAACAGGATACTGGCGTCCAGATAAATAGTACCGTCCCCGATGCGTGCGTCGTCATCAGGTCGGATCAGCGGTCCGGTCATCATGCGCCACCCTTGCCTAAAACAGTCTCGTTTTGCACGATAGCAGGATGGTCGGCACCGCGGTCAATCCGATACGACGAACCGTGCGGAAGCCGCTGCGTTGATCGACCGACGGCATCTGGGAAAAGATCGAGGCATTTGACGACGGAACGCATCATGTTGGGCCTGCTGCTGGTCGGTGTGGCTTATGGCTGTAGCGTCGTCCTCTGGCCCTTTCTCTCCGCCATCCTCTGGGCGGCGATCCTCACATTCACAACCTGGCCGCTCTATGTCCGCCTGCGCCGCTCGATCAGGCCGGTCCTTGCGGCATTGGTCATGATGGTCAGCAGTGCGATCGCGATCCTCGTGCCCCTCGGCTTCCTGACATCGACAGGAGTCGCCGATATCCCCGATGTCATACGCGGCATCGACCATGCACTGGTCCATATCGCAACGTCCGAACCCGCGCCGCCCTGGATTGCCCATATTCCACTTGTCGGCAACCAGGCCCAGGCGGCCTATCATTACTGGACCCACGATCTCCGCACCGTTGGACAGACGCTCCAGCCCTACGCCGGACAGATCGCGCGCTATATGCTGTCCGCGCTGATGCAACTCGCCAGTGGTATCGCCGAATTGCTGATGGCCCTCTTCGTGGCTTTGTTCTTCTGGATCAATGGCGATGCGCTCGGGCGCGTCATCCGGGCACTGCTGACGCGCATCACCGGCGATTACGCAGCCCGACTCATCGCGGTCATCGGCAACGTAATCCGCGGCACGGTCTACGGCATTCTCGGCACCGCCATCGTTCAGGGCGTGCTGACGGCGATCGGGCTGCTGATTTTCGGCGTATCGGACCCGGTTCTGCTTGGCGGGCTGGCGGCGTTCTTCGCCGTGTTTCCCGTCGGCGCGCCTCTGGTCTGGGTTCCAGCGGCCATCTGGCTCGCCGTCCATCACCATCTGGTCGCCGGCATCGGCCTCGCCGTCTATGGTATCGTGCTCATTTCCGGCGCCGACCACATCATTCGCCCGGCCTTCATCGCGCGCGGCGCGCAATTGCCCTATCTGTTGACCGTCCTTGGCGTTCTCGGCGGCATTGTCGCTATGGGCGGACTTGGTATTTTTCTCGGGCCCGTCCTGTTGGGCGTCGGCTACACACTGACTGTCGAATTCGCGAACGGTCGGGCAGGCTCATCCATGCCCGCCACGCAGGAGGTCAAGAAAGCATCATGACGCATACCGTCCTTCATATGCCCGAGCGCACGGCTGGCCATCAGGCATCGCATCACGCGCCCGGTGTGGGACATTCATTCAAGATTCTCAGTTGGAACCTGCTGAATAAAAGCGGCGCCACGCTTGACGAGGTGATTGCACTCGCCCGCGAGCAGGCACCCGATATCCTTCTGATGCAGGAGGCCAAGGCAGAAATCGATGCCCTGCCCGCCGCCCTGCCAGGACACTATGCGCGCATTCCCCTGCCGGGCCGTGTTCATGGCACTGCCTGCTGGAGCCGGTTTCCGTTCGCCCGCCCGCCGGTATCCTGCCTTCTGCCATCCGGTCTCGTCGTCCGACGAACGGCTCAGCTGATTGACTTCGGCAGTTTCTCCATCGCGAACGTCCACCTTTCACATGGACAGATTCTCAACCGACGGCAGTTGCGTCGCATTGCAGAGATGCTTCGCCCGCGCGCGCTCGTCATGGGGGATTTCAACCTCGTGGGCCCCACCCTGCTGCCGGGGTTTCAGGATGTCGGCCCGCGCCTTCCGACCCACCGCATGATCGATCTCCTCCCGATCCGCATCGACCGCTGCCTGACACGAGGCATGACACCCCTTTCCGCTGACGTCATGCCCAGCTTCAGTTCCGACCACCATCCGATCGTCGTGACCCTTCGTCTGGGCCAGAGCGCGCAGTCGTCATGGCGAACGCGCCTTGCCAAAGCCGCCTACAGATAGGGCATGAACAGGCGCACACCGGCGTTGCGCAGCTTCACCATTCCGGACTGACTGTCCAGTGTGTGATGGGTCAGACGTCCATGCCGGTGCCGGTCAATGAACGCTATCAGTTCCCGCGCCAGATCCTTGTCATAGACTTCCATATTGATCTCGAAATTCAGGCGCAGGCTCCGCACGTCGATATTACTGCTGCCGACGAAGGACCAGTCCTCATCGACAACAAGAAGCTTGGCGTGGTTGAACGGGGGTTGCGCCATCCAGATACGACATCCCGCGTCAAGGAACGGCGCCAGATTCGCGTCACGTGCGTAGTCGATCAACCGATGATTGCTGCTCCCCGGCACGATGATATCGATTTCAACGCCTCGCAGGGCCGCGAGACATAGTTCGGACGTCAGGCGCTCATCCGGCAGGAAATATGGCGTCATCAGCCGCACGCTCCGTCTCGCCAGGGCAACGCCCTGCAACATCGCGAATTCGATCTTCTCAAGGTCATTATCCGGCCCCGACGTGACGATCCGCATCGGTATGTCGCCAACGCTATCGAGCTGCGGAAAGTAAATCTCTCCATCAAGCTCCTCCTGACAGGTGAAGGACCAGTCGCGTGCGAACGCCTCCGTCAGCTGGTGCACGATCGGCCCCTCGATCCGGAAGTGCGTATCCGCAACCGGCACCTTCGTGCGCAGCCGCAACATATTTTCCTCGCCAATGTTCAGCCCACCCATGAAACCGACGCGACCGTCCACCACCAGAATCTTGCGATGGTTGCGCAGGTTGATGAACGGCATTCGCCACGGCCATAGCGAGTGCATGAAGCGGTGGCAGGCAATATTGCGCCGCCTCAACGCCGATGCCACACCGCTGTGAAAATATCCGCTGCCGATTCCATCGACCAGCACATGCACCCGCACGCCCCGCGCCTGCGCATTGGCCAATGCCTCTATGAAACGGTTACCGACCTCATCCGCCCGGAAAATATACGAACAGAGCAGAACGGATTGCCGCGCGTTGTCGATGGCCGCCAGCATGACCGGATAGGTATTGTCGCCATCATGGAGGCACTGGATAACGTTGCCACCGAGAAGCGGTCGTTCGGTCAACCGCCCCAACATCCGCGCCAGAGGCGCGAACTGACCGTCCACCTGTTCGCGGTGCTGCACAAGGGCGCCACGCCCGTCCCATTGATGGCTGCCGATCAGCTTTCTCGCCAGACGCCGCACGCGATTGACGCCGAACATCACATACAGTGCCGCCCCGGTAAGCGGCATCAACCACGCGATGCCGATCCATCCTGTGGACGCCGCCGTATCACGCTTGGTACGCAGCACATGGATCGTCACGGCCAACGCCAATGCATAGCGCGCAAGGACGAGCAGGATATCGAGAACGGTATAGTGGTGGTTCATTGCTGCCAACGATAAAGCAACATTGACGATTGAACAGCCGCGAAGCTTACGCGAGGGATGCAATCCGGCGTATGATTGCCTAGATTGGACAGAGAGACCCACACCAGCCGAGGAGGACGCGAAAATGACAGTCGCCACCACGCCCCGGTTGTTCTATACCACCACCCCCAGCCCGTGCCCCTATCTTCCGGATCGCCAGGAACGCAAGGTCATCACGGAACTGACCGGCCCGGATGCCGGCGCCCTGCACGATCGCCTGTCCCGTGCCGGTTTTCGACGCAGCCACGCGATCGCCTATGCGCCCGTCTGTGCCGGCTGCCATGCCTGCATTCCAATTCGCATTCCCGTGCAGCGCTTCACGCCCGATCGTACGCAGCGACGTGTCAGACGTCGTCTGGCCGATATCACCCTCATGCAGATCGAACCACGGGCTACCCCCGAGCAATATGCGCTCTTTCACGCCTATCAGTTCAATCGCCACGCAATGGGCGACATGGCGCAGATGAGCTTCGACGAATATCGCGCCATGATCGAAGACAGTCCCGTCCAGACATGCCTGTTCGAATTCAGGGATCGTTCGGACCGTCTGCTCTGCGTGTCCCTCGTGGACAAGCTCTCCGACGGACTATCGGCCGTCTATACCTTTTTCGATACGACCGACCCGTCGGCATCTCTCGGCACCTATTCAATCCTCTCGCTGATCGATGAGAGCCGTGCGCGCAGTTTACCGTATCTCTATCTCGGCTACTGGGTCAAAGGCAGCGACAAGATGGCATACAAGTCACGCTACCATCCTGCCGAAATCATGACGGGCGGTCAGTGGCAACCACTCGATGCCAGCACGCCCATCGAGCGCAGCATGCCACTCTTCTAGGCCTGCTTGCGCGTCATCCAGATCGGCGCGGTCTTGCCGGCATCGCCGCGCTTGCCATCCAGTGCCGCAAGATCGGCCGCACTCCGCGGCTTCGCCCCCGCGACCCACACCAATCCGGCTTCACGGTCGAACACACGCAGGTCGCGCAAGCCGCCCGAGGCGTATTTCTGAAGCGTGACACCCATGCCGCGCGTCATTTCCGGCATCTGATCGAGCGGGAAGATCACGGCGCGCCGGTTATCGCCCAGTATGAGCACATGCGTGCCCATTGCCTCGGCGCATATAATGCCCTTATCACCTTCGCGCAGATTCAATACCTGCTTGCCGGTCCGCTTCTCCGCGACGAGATCGGCAGCGCGCACAATCATGCCCTTGCCTTTCGCGGTGGCAAGAAGACGCCTCTGCTCCGGATCGACCGCGAACATGGCAATGGTCGCCTCATCCTGGGGGATTTCCGCCAAAACCCGCACCGGCTGACCGAAACCCCGCCCACGCGGCAGATCGCTGGCCCGGAGCGTGAAGGCGCGACCGCCATCGGTAAACAGACATACCCGATCAGTGCTCTGGCACTCGACGGCCATGTGAAAGCCGTCACCTTCCTTGAATTTCTGCGCCTCGATATCGAGACCATGCCCGCGCACAGCTCGAATCCATCCTTCTCGCGAAAGCAGAACGGTTATCGGCTCGCGGTCCACTTCCAGCGCGGCGGTCAGATCGACCGGTTTCGGCGGCAACGCGATCTGCGTCCGACGCGCGCCGAGAGCACCATCGCCGAACTTCTTCGCCGTCGCTTCCAGTTCCTTGCCGATCCTGGTCCATCTTTTGCGATCGCTGGCGAGCAGGCCTTGGAGACTCGATCGTTCCGCCTCCAGAGCATCGCGCTCCTTACGAATCTCGATCTCCTCGAGACGTCGCAAGGATCGCAGACGCATGTTCAGCACGGCATCCGCCTGAAGCTCGGTCAGGGAGAATGCCGTCATCAATGCCGGCTTCGGCTCATCGCTTTCCCGGATGATCCGGATCACTTCGTCGATATTGAGGTAAACCGCAAGAAATCCGTCGAGCAGTTCAAGGCGCCGTTCAACCGCCTTCAGGCGATGATTGCTGCGACGCACCAGAACCTCATGCCGATGGTCGAGCCAGGCCCGCAGGACACCGCGCAGACCCATCACATTCGGTACACGGTCACCGTCCAGCACGTTCATGTTCAGGCTGAACTTGTTTTCCAGGGCCGTGAAACGGAACAGCGTCTCCATCAGCACTTCCGGCTCGCAGCCCTTGCTGCGCGGTTCCAGAACCATCCGGATGTCGGTCGTGCTCTCGTCGC
Organism: Neoasaia chiangmaiensis; assembly: GCF_002005465.1. NCBI lineage: Bacteria > Pseudomonadati > Pseudomonadota > Alphaproteobacteria > Acetobacterales > Acetobacteraceae > Neoasaia > Neoasaia chiangmaiensis. The sequence goes on from NZ_CP014691.1 coordinate 671,669, forward strand.
GCACGTCACCCAGCAGGGGCAGCTTCTTCTGCTCCATCAACTCGGCAATCTGCTCGATCAACCGGGACTTCTGCACCTGATAGGGGATTTCAGTCACAATAATCGTCCAGGTGCCGAAACGCCCCTGCTCGACCGCCCATGTCGCCCGCGTGCGGAAGCTGCCGCGGCCTGTCTCATAGGCCTGCAGGATGGCGTCCGGGTCCTCGACGATCACGCCACCCGTCGGAAAATCCGGTCCTGGCATATGCGCCAGCAACTCGGCTGTGGTCGCGTCGGGCGCGTCAATCAGATGGCGCGCGGCACGGCAGATTTCCGCCGCATTATGCGGCGGAATGCTCGTCGCCATGCCCACGGCAATACCGGTCGCACCATTCGCGAGCAGATTGGGAAACGCGCCGGGCAAGACGACCGGTTCATGATCCTCGTTGTCGTAGGTCGGACGAAAGTCGACGGCGTCGTCCTCAAGCCCGTCGAGAAGGGCTTTCGCAACATCCGTCAGGCGCGACTCGGTGTAACGCATCGCAGCGGCGCCATCGCCATCGATGGACCCGAAATTGCCCTGTCCCTCGACCAGGGGATACCGGACGGCGAAGTCCTGCGCCAGACGCACCAGCGCGTCATAGACGGCCACATCACCATGCGGATGGAACTTACCGATGACGTCACCAACGACGCGTGCACACTTTTTAAACCCTGATGTGGGATCAAGGCGAAGCTGCTGCATGGCATAAAGCAGGCGGCGATGAACGGGCTTCAGCCCATCGCGGACGTCAGGAAGGGAACGCGACATGATCGTTGACATCGCATACGCGATATATCGCTCGCTCAGCGCATCGGCGAGCATGGTGTCTTGAATATGACCAACCAGATCGCGGCTCATTCGGTCCCCCTTTGTTCCAGTGCAGATAAAGCGTCAGCCCCGCGAATGTCCAGCCGCTTCCGCCATACGCTTGCCGGTCTCGTTGTCTTCGGCATCAGCGCCTGCTCGCCCTACGCGCCGGCGCAACGTACGGAAAACGACCTTGCGCTCAGCGGCTTCGTCGCCCATCCGGCAGATACCACCGCACGGTGGCAGATGATGAATCTCCTGCCCCCCAACCATCTGGCCTATCGCATGTCCAGCGCTGGCCCCATACTTCTCTACGCCGATCCCCTCGCCTGCGGCTGCGTCTATTTCGGCGATCGTCAGGCTTATCAGTCCTACACCGCCCAACATCGCCAGACGCCATTGCAGGAGAAACAGATGACCGCGGAGATCAACCAGCACCCGGGCTGGGACTGGAGCGTCTGGGCACCGACGGCTGATCCCGCTGCCGTCGAAGCCCGACGGGGTTACTGATCGTCCGCATCCCCCACTGGCGGCGAGATCGATCGCAGGCGCAACCGTTGCACCAGACGTTCGCGCGCATCTGGCAGGGGAACATGGCGAACACCGTAAACATGCCGCGCCAGAAAATACCCGGTGAGGTCGAAACCCTTGACCCAGTCGTCCCCATGACCGGGATCGGCATCGTCCCGCAGCAATGCCGGCATGGGCAGAAGTTTGTCACGCCACTCGCCCGCTGCATCGTCGGACACGGCACGACCGGTGCGCGGCGATACATAGGCCAGTCCGTCCGTCGCGCCGGTCACGGCGCAACTCTCAAGACGCAGGCCATAGCCGAGAGCGGCCAGCAGATCCCGCTCCCAACGAATTGCCATCGCCATAGGCGGATCGTCAGGCATGACACCGATCGCCGTCACCAGCCGAACAAGAGAAATGAACAAGTCGGGATGCGGCTCATGCTCGGGCAATGCACCGTCCGCCAGCGCCGTGACCGATGCCAGCAACGCTAGCGACAGCGGATGGTCGAGAAGCCGCGAAGCGGCGCTTTGCACCAACTCCGCCGTCACATGCCCAAGCTGGTCGGGCAAGCGTGCGCGCCAGCGCGCAAGAACGAGGTTGCCCGGCTGCCAGACGGCAACCTGGCGCCTGGAAACGCCACCGCGCACAAGACCCGCGGTCACGCCCTGCTCCTCGCTTAACAGACGAACGATCGCGCTCGTCTCGCCGTAAGGGCGAGCGGAAAGAACGAAGGCCGGTGCCTCCCAGTCCATTCCACCCGTTCCCCGATCGGCTAATCAGGCGCCAGCGGCAGCCGCCACTTCCGCCGCGAAATCGCTCTGTTCCTTCTCGATGCCCTCACCGAGATGGAAGCGCTCGAAAGCCACCAGCTTGGCACCGGCCTTTTCGATCACCTTGGCAACGCGCGTTTCGCCGTCATGCACCCAGACCTGCTCCAGAAGCACGACTTCCTCGTAGTACTTGCGGATACGACCATCGACCATCTTCTCGATGATCGCTTCCGGCTTGCCGGATTCACGAGCCTGCTCGATCAGAACGGCACGCTCGCGCTCCAGCGCTTCCGGGTCCACACCGGAGATATCCAGCGCGGACGGCCGCGTCGCAGCAACGTGCATGCCGACCTGGCGACCCAGCGTCTCCAGCGCATCCGTCTCTGACGGCGCTTCGATCGCCGCCAGAACACCGATCTTGCCGATGCCAGGACGCAGCGCGCTGTGAACGTAGCTGGCCACCGTGCCCGACGAAACTTCCAGCACCTTGGCGCGGCGGATCGACATGTTCTCGCCGATCGTCGCGATCAGATGGGTCAGTTCATCCGCCACCGTGCGACCGCTCGCAAGCTTTGCCTGCTTCAGCGCTTCCAGATCATCGCCAACTTCCAGCGCCGCATGGGCAACAGCTTCGACAAAGCCCTGGAACGCTTCGTTACGACCGACGAAATCCGTCTCGGCGTTGACTTCAACCATCGCGGCGCGCTGCGGCCTGGATGCCACACCAATCAGACCCTCAGCCGTCGTGCGGCCCGACTTCTTGGCGGCCTGCGACAGACCCTTGGTGCGCAGCCAGTCGATCGCGGCATCCATGTCGCCAGCGGCCTCGGTCAGGGCTTTCTTGCAATCCATCATGCCCGCGCCGGTCTTCTCGCGCAGATCGCGTACCAGTGCTGCGGTGATTTCAGCCATATCCCACATTCCTTCGATAATGAAACGGCGCGCCGGGCCATAACGCCCGACACGCCTTTAGATGATCTTTACCAATCGTCCTCACCCGTCACGACCTTGTCGGCCCTGACGAGCGGCAAGCCATTTCTCAGGCTTCAGCAGCTTGCGGCGCAGCTTCTTCGACAACGGTTTCGACCGGCAGTTCCTCGGAAGCACCGAAATCGACACCCGAAGCACCGAGCTCAGCCGAAATACCGTCCAGCACCGCCGATGAGATCAGATCGCAATACATGGTGATCGCACGGATCGCGTCGTCGTTGCCCGGGATCGGGTAGGTCACGCCAGCCGGATCGGAGTTGCTGTCGAGCACCGCGATGACCGGAATGCCGAGCTTGTTCGCTTCTTCGACCGCCAGCTTTTCCTTGTTGGTGTCGATGATGAACAGGATGTCCGGCAGGCCGCCCATTTCCTTGATACCGCCGAGGGAGCGCTCAAGCTTCTCCTTGTCGCGGGTGATGTCGAGGATTTCCTTCTTGGTCAGCCCCTGCGTGTCACCCGCAAGCATTTCGTCGATCTGGCGCAGACGCTTGATGGAGCCCGTGATGGTCTTCCAGTTGGTCAGCATGCCGCCGAGCCAGCGATGGTTGACGTAATACTGGCCACAGCGCTTGGCTGCATCGGCAACGTGCTCCGCCGCGGCGCGCTTCGTGCCGACGAACAGGACGCGGCCACCGCCGGCCACCGTGTCGCGAACCGCCTTCAGCGCACGGTCGAGCATCGGCACCGTCTGCTGCAGGTCGATGATGTGGACCTGATTGCGAACGCCGAACAGATATGGCGCCATCGCCGGGTTCCAGCGGCGCGTGTGGTGACCGAAGTGAACGCCGGCTTCGAGGAGCTGGCGCATGGTGAAGTCTGGCATCGCCATGATGCTGAATTCCTATTCTTCTGGTTGAGCCTCCGCATGACATTGTTCCATCGGAACACCAGAAAGTCTGACGTCACGCGTGCGGATTATCGACGCCTCATGGAAGCGCCGCGCCGCGATATGGCGTTTTTCAGCACCAAAATCAACCATAACCCCGCCGTTTACGCGGAAATTTCATTCCGCGCGGCTTGTCAGCGATGATCGACACGCTGAACGCCGGGAATGGCCCGCAGCATTTCGCCCAGTCGTGGCGTAACGGGATACCGCCCCCGCAATGCGACCTCGACGGCCGTGGTCTCGGTCACGGCAGGGACAAGGACGATCCGCCCCTTGCCGCCCTTCTGATCACTCAGCAGCGCCTGTATGCCGCGCGCGGCCTCCGGCTGGTCCACCCATACCCGGATTTCACTTTCCTCCTGTGCCGCCGCACGTTCGAGGTCCACCACATCCTGCGCGGTGATCCGCAGCGCGTCGCCGTCGAGCTTGAGTTCAGCGTGCACCAGCACCGCATGGCCAGCGATCAGCAGATCGCGGCAGCGCGACAGCACTTCCGAAAACAGCGTCACCTCGCAACCACCACCGGCATCGGAAAGACGCACCCACGCCATCTTGCTACCGGTCCGCGTCGGCCGCTCCTTCCTGTCTACGACACATCCGGCGATCTTGACGCGAACCGCACCATTCTGCGCCGCGGCCATGAGTTGCTGCGACGTCATCGCGCCGGTGCGACGCAACATCGGACGATAGGCATCGATCGGATGAGCGGTCATGTAAAACCCGATCGCCTCCGCCTCGAAAGCAAGGCGATCGAATGTGGCCCAGGGCGCAACCACCGGCAGACGCAACGGCTCCGGCGGAGCCGCCACACCGCCGAACATGCCGATCTGTCCGGACGCCAGTTCCTGCGCCTGCGCCTGTGCACGACGCAACATCGTTTCGGCCGAGCCGAAGACGACATGCCGTTGTGGCATGATAGAATCGAAGGCGCCGGCCTTGGCCAGATTCTCGATCTGCATCTTGTTCAGTTGCTTGGCATCGCAGCGCTGCGCAAAATCCGCCAAATCCTGAAATGGCCGATCGCCACGCGATTCAACGATCGCTTCCATCGCCGAAAAACCGACCCGCTTGACCGCTGCAAGCGCGTAGCGGATGGCATAACTGCCGTCCTCGCGCTTTTCGAGCGTGAAGTCAGCGCCGGAGCGATTGATATCCACCGGCAACACGTCAATCTTCATGCGACGCGCTTCCTGACACAACGCCGCCAACTTTTCCGTCTTTTCCCGCGCCAGCGACATGCACCCGGCCAGAAACGCGACAGGGTGGTTCGCCTTCATCCAGGCGGTCTGATACGACACAAGCGCGTAAGCGGCGGCATGGGATTTGTTGAAGCCGTAATCCGCGAACTTCGCCATCAGGTCGAAAACTTCGGCCGCCTTTTCCGCACCGATGCCCCGCGCCGTAGCGCCTTCGACGAAGATCTCCCGCTGCTTGTCCATTTCCGCGCGGATTTTCTTGCCCATGGCCCGTCGCAGAAGGTCCGCAGCACCAAGGCTATATCCGGCCATCTTCTGCGCGATCTGCATGACCTGTTCCTGATAGACCATGATGCCATAGGTCTCGGACAGGATATCGCGGATTTCCTCGTGCGGCGGCTCCCATGCCTCGCCATGTTTGCGACGGCAATAATCCGGAATGTTCGCCATCGGACCCGGACGATAAAGCGCCACAGCCGCGATGAGATCCTCCAGCCGCGTCGGACGCATCTGTTTCAGAACGTCACGCATGCCCGCGCCTTCGAACTGGAAAACGCCCCCCGCATCGCCACGGGCCAACATATCGTAAGTTGCTTCATCATTTAAAGGAAGAGATGAAAGATCGACGCTAATGCCCTGTTGCTGAATGAAATCGACGCCACGTTTCAAAATAGTCAGCGTGGTCAGCCCCAGGAAGTCGAACTTGACCAGACCGGCCTGTTCGACGAACTTCATATTATACTGCGTCACCAGCATATCGCTCTTGGGATCGCGATAAAGCGGCACCAGTTCCACCAGCTTGCGGTCGCCGATCACGACACCCGCCGCATGCGTCGAGGCGTGCCGGTACAGCCCCTCCAGCTGAAGTGCGATTTCCATCAGGCGGCGCAACGCCTCATCGTTGTCGCGCATCTCCTGCAGGCGCGGCTCACCATCGATGGCCTGCTTCAGAGTCACAGGCTTCGCAGGGTTGTTGGGGATCAATTCCGCGACGCGGTTCACCATACCGAACGGCAGACCGAGAACGCGGCCGACATCGCGAACAGCAGCCCGCGCCTGAAGCTTCCCGAACGTGATGATCTGCGCCACCCGCTCGCCACCATATTCATGACGGACGTAACGAATGACCTCATCCCGCCGGTCCTGACAGAAATCGATATCGAAGTCCGGCATCGAGACGCGTTCCGGATTGAGGAATCTCTCGAACAGCAGATTGAAGGGCAGCGGATCGATATCGGTAATCGTCAGCGCCCAGGCCACCAGCGAACCAGCGCCCGAGCCGCGTCCCGGCCCCACGGGAATGCCGTGATCCTTCGCCCACTGGATGAAGTCGGCCACGATCAGGAAATAGCCGGGAAACCCCATGCGCCCGATGATGCCGAGTTCCATTTCAAGACGCTCACCGTAACGGGCACGCGTCTCGTCATCCGCCTCCAGCTTGTCGAGCCGCCGCGCCAGTCCTTCCCGCGTCATGGCGCGCAGCGTTTCCTCCTCCGTCGCGCCTTCATGCACTTTCGGGCACACAGGCAGCAGCGGTGGCCGCGTCATAACCTTGACGGCACATTTGCGGGCGATCACCAGCGTGTTGTCACACGCTTCCGGCAGGTCCGCAAAAAGTTCGCGCATGGTGGCCGGCGGTTTGAACCAGTGTTCACGCGTTACGCGACGGCGGTCTTCTTCCGCCATCGTCCGGCCCTGTGCGATGCACAGCAGGGCGTCGTGCGCCTCGTGCATGGTCTCCTTGGGAAAGAAGCATTCATTGGTGGCGACCAGCGGCACATTGCAACGGTCAGCCAACGCGATCAGCCCCGGTTCGATTGCCGCCTCCGCCGCCAGGCCATGCCTCTGGATTTCGACGGCAACGCGATCGCCGAATGCTTTCTGCAGGCGATCGAGAAATGCCCAGGCCTCTTCCTCCTGCCCCTCCGCCAACATGTTGAAGAGCGGTCCGTTGGTCCCGCCAGTCAGAACGAAAAGACCCTCGGCGTGGGCGCATATGGTTTCAAGCGGTACCGTCGGGTCGCCCGGGTCACCGTGCAGGAAACTTTCCGACGACAGGAATTGCAGGTTCGCCAGCCCGTCCTCATTCTGCGCCAGCAAAACGATCGGCTCAGACGGAGCGCCAGGCTTCTCGATCCGTGGCGGCAACGCGATCTGACAGCCAACAATCGGCTGCACGCCTTTGTTTGTGCAGTATTGTGAGAACTCGAGCGCACCGAAAAGATTGCTCGTATCCGTCAATGCCACCGCCGGCATGCTGTTTTCCGCGGCAAGTCCTACGAGGTCCGAGACACGGATGGCGCCCTGGCTGAGCGAGTAGGCGGAGTGATTGCGGAGGTGAATGAAATCGGCAAAAGGCATGCCGCCAGTCTAGCAGCAAAGCGTGTCGCGAAGGAGGGCTTTCATCAACCTTCCGGCGCCAGATGGCTCCTTCGCGCCAATACCACGAGAATGACGCCGATCATGGCCAGACCGAACCCCAGCGCCGATACCAGCGCATAACCCAGGCCAGCGGACAACACGATTCCCCCCAGCGCCGCCCCCAACGCGTTACCAAGGTTGAATGCCCCGATATTCACCGACGATGCCAGACCCGGCGCATCATGGGCTGCCTTCATCACCCGCATCTGCAACGCGGGCATGATGGAGAAGCTGGCCGCTCCCCAGATCAGCACACCGATCAACGCCCCTGCCGACGTCGTGGCCGCAAAGGGAAACGCAAGCATGATGACGCCCAGTATCGGGAAGAACGTCAGCAACGTGCCGTCCAGCGACCGATCGGCCGCGCGACCGCCAATCGCATTGCCGATGCTGAATCCCACGCCGATCAGCATCAGAGCCATCGCAATAAGCGTCGGCCCCGCATGCGTGATATGTTCCAGCATCGGTGCGATATACGTGTAGAGTTCGAACATGGCCCCCGCGCCGATGACCGTCACAGCCAAGGCCATCAGGACATTCCCGCGCATCAGGGCACGCAACTCACGCACTGCATCCGGACGGGGCCCCGCCTCCGCGAACGGCAATGCGCATTGTAACGCTGCCGCCGCGATCAGCCCCAGAATCGACGTCGCCACGAAAGCCTGCCGCCAGCCGAGCGTGTCACCCAGCCACGTTGCGGCGGGCACCCCGAAGATATTGGCGATCGTCAGCCCCATGAACATGGTCGCGACAGCGCTGGCCCGCTTTGTGGGCGCCACAACGCTGGAGGCTTCCACGGCTCCGAGACCGAAGAACGCGCCATGGGCCAGGCTTGTCAGCACGCGTGACAGAAGAAGCAGGGTGTAATCGCCACTTGCCGCCGCCGCGAGATTACCCACCGTGTAAAGCAACATCAGCCCAATCAGGGCATGCTTGCGTGCGTATCGCGCCAAAACCAACGTCATCAGTGGCGCACCCGCCATCACACCGAATGCATAGGCACTAATCAGACCGCCTGCTTTCGGAACGCTGACATGCACGCCCTGTGCGATGACGGGCAACAGGCCCATCGGCGTAAATTCCGTCACGCCTATTGCGAACGCACCAGCAGACAAGGAGAGCAGCGCCCAGTTCGGTCCCGACATGAAAGCCTTTCAATGAAGATAAATGCCACCTCGCCGCAGGGCAGCGGCGGTTCTCCGGCCGATGCCCATCCCGTCCAACCCGAGAAGGCGAGCACGAGACTGGCCCGACAGATGTCTTCATGCCACAGTCGGACACGAAACGAAAAACGCCGTTATCGGAGCCTCGACCATGGACATTCCCTCGAATCACTCCAATCACGATGCTCTCTGGTTGCCATTCACCGCGAACCGACAGTTCCGCTCAACACCCCGCATGCTCGTTTCGGCGCACGGCATGTATTACAAGGACGATCGCGGCCACGACGTTCTCGATGGATGCGCGGGCCTTTGGTGCGTGAACGCCGGGCATACACGCCCGCGTATCGTCGAAGCCGTGCAGAAAACCGTGGCGACGCTCGATTTCGCCCCGGCCTTCCAGATGGGCCACCCATTGGCATTCGAAGCCGCTGACCGCGTCGCGCGGCTGGCACCCGGCAATCTGAATCATGTCTTCTTCTGCAATTCCGGATCGGAAGCCGGCGACTCAGCCCTGAAGATCGCACTGGCCTATCAGCGCCTGCGCGGCGAAGGCACACGCACACGGTTGATCGGCCGGGAACGCGGCTATCACGGCGTCGGATTCGGGGGCATATCGGTCGGCGGCATCTCCGGCAATCGCAAGCTTTACGGAACGATGCTGGGCGGCGTGGACCATCTGCCTCATACCCTCGATCTTGAACGGAACGCATTTTCGCGCGGCCAACCCGAACATGGCGCGGAACTGGCGGATGCGCTGGAACGCATCGTGACCCTGCACGATGCCTCCACGATTGCAGCCGTCATCGTCGAGCCCATGGCAGGATCCACGGGCGTTCTCCCCGCGCCGAAAGGCTATCTGAAACGTTTGCGCGACATCTGCACAAAGCACGGCATCCTGCTGATTTTCGACGAAGTTATCACCGGATTCGGTCGCCTCGGCGCATCGTTCGCCGCTGAAAAATATGGCATTGTCCCGGATATCATGACGGTCGCCAAAGGCATCACAAACGGCACCGTGCCGATGGGTGCGAACATCGTTTCCGATACGGTGTTCGATGCCTTTATGCAGGGACCACCCGAGGCAATCGACCTGCCGCACGGCTACACCTACACCGCGCATCCCATTGCTTGCGCCGCCGCAATCGCAACACTGGACACCTACGCAGAGGAGCATCTGTTCGAACGCGCCGCGGCACTGACGCCTTACTTCGAAGACGCCGCCCACAGTCTTCGTGGCCTGCCGAACGTGGTCGACATTCGGAACGAAGGACTTGTCGCCGGGATCGAACTGGCACCACGCGATGCGAAGACAACCCGCGCCTACGAGATTTTCGATCGCGCGTTCCATGAAGGCGTCCTGCTGCGCTACACAGGCGATATCGTCGCCGTCTCACCGCCATTGATCGTTGAAAAGGCGGAAATCGATCGGATATTCGAGACAATCGGTCGCCTGATACGACAGGTGGCATGAACGGCCCCGGGGACAACCGGCCTCGCTCTTCGTCACGGACCAGGAACATTCCAATCTCCGTCTTCACCTCGTAACGATAGCGTGCCAATCTCGAAAACGATGACGCACGCTACCGATCCCGCTCTCTACAACGACGATCTTGCGCCGATCCCCGTCGAGAAGCGGGACTGGACCTGGATCAACATGGCGACGGTGTGGATGGGCATGGTCCATAACATCGTGGTCTATGAGGGCGCCGCCGGCCTCATGGCGCTGGGCTTTTCCGCCTGGGAGTGCATGGAAGTCGTTGCCGTCTCCTATATGGTCCTGTTCGTGGCCATGTGGTTCAATGCCCGCGCGGGAACGCGATACGGCATACCGTTCTGCGTCCTGATCCGCTCGGCCTTCGGTCCTTTCGGCGCTCAACTTCCTGTCGTATTGCGCGGATTTTGCGCGATTTTCTGGTTCTCGGTTCAGGCATTTGCCGCCACGCAGGCCATCGACGCCATTGTCGGAACCGTCTGGCCCTGGTGGAACACGCTCGCCATGCCCTTGCTCGGCATGTCGCTTCACCGCTGGGGCGCTCTATGCCTGGTGTGGGCGTTGCACGTCTGGGTGATGAACCATGGCGTCACGCGCATTCGCAACTTCGAGCTGGTCGCAGGTCCCCTCGTCATCGTCATCGGTGCCATGGCAACCGGGTGGGCCCTGCATGTCGGCCATGGTCTGGGGCCACTTTTCGCCGTGCCATCGCGCTTGCACGGTTCAGCTTTTACGCTGGCTTTCGCCGAGGGTGTCACAGGTATGATCGGCATGTGGGCAACCTTCGCCGTCAACATCCCGGACCTGTCACGTTTCGTCCGCTCACAGCGCGATCAGGTTCTGGGTCAGGCGATCGGCCTGCCCGTGACCGCGTTGGTCTTCACGCCGATGGCGATCATCACAACATCCGCCACGGTATTGCTGTTCGGTCGACCGATCTGGAATCCCGTCGAGTTGTTGCTGGCCTTAAATCACCCGGTAGTCACGGTCCTGGGTGGTGCTGTCATCGTTCTGGCCACGCTGTCGGTCAACGTCGTCGCCAACATCATGCCGGCCTGTTACGACCTCATCAATCTCGCGCCGCAAACGCTGAACTTCCGTCGCGCCGGGTTTCTCGTACTCGTTCTGGGATTGCTCTTCATGCCCTGGCTTTGGTTCAGCGAGGCCGAGAGCATCTATCGCGTGCTGGACATCATCAGCGGCCTGCTCGGTCCCGTCACGGGCATCATGCTCGCGGACTATTTCGTGCTCAGACGCCAAAATCTCGTCGTCGCCGACCTCTATCGCCGTGACGGGCGTTATGCCGGGCGTCACGGCTGGCACCTCCCGGCGCCAGTCGCATTTGTCGTCGGCGGCGTATGCGCCAACATCGGAATCATCATTCCGGCCCTGGCATCCGTCGGCAGCGTTTCATGGTTCGTCGGACTTGGCGTCGCGGCCGCGCTTTACCTTGCGCTCGCCGGGAGGAAAGCGCGGCATGCGTGATCCTGCAGAACCTCACCCGAAGCGCGATCCAGTCCATGTGCCGCATCATCCAGCAAGATGAAGCTTCCATGCGTCGGTATGACAACCAACGTATGGGCGCGCATTTCGGTCTGGGGTGACGACAGGCTATCCGCCAGAACCCTGAACGGTGAACGATCCAGATCCGGCAGGCGAATGGCGCGATAATGATGACCTTCGACCGCCTGTGGCAGGTCCGACCACATGGGCCCGATCAGCCCGTCCTGTGCATCCAGACTGCGCCGTGTCTCCGCCGTCATACAATCAATATGAATATGCAGTTGGTCTTGCGACCGACCGGGCTTTGAGTTGATGGCGAGCGACAGCGCATCGGTAGGAAGCGTGACGCCGTAGGCCTTCGAAACGCGATCTCGCTCCAGCCATGCCAACGCGAAATAATTCGGCGTCCCAGGCTGCAACAGGGCCGGGCTTTCGATGCCGCTCATCCTGACTGTCGGCATCAGCAGATACTGGCCCTTGCCTTCAAGACTATGAAGCAGGGCATAGCCGGCTTTGGCGTCATACACAGCGCATGGACGACCGCCGATCGCACAACGCTCGTGAACGATTTTCCACAGCGCATCCGGGTCACGTTCATGGACAGCGGCACAACCGGCCACGACCAGCCCCACCAACACCGCAAGGCCGGTCAGTCGGCTATTTCTCGACAAAGATATTTTCGACACAAATCAACTTTCACGCATGATCGTCGGCACGCCCATCGCCTGCCCCAACCGCTCCAGTCGGCGACGGACGCTCCCGCCCACGATGCGCCGGTCTTCCGGCGTCAACGACAGCAGCAGGGCGCCGTCCTCCAACGCCAGCGATGTTCCGTGCAACAGCGCGGATGTACCACCGCAAAGCGTATAGGCCAGACGCAACGCAAGACCGAGCTGAACGGCCGCCGCAAGCAGTACCCGATCCAGCAGGAAACGGGACGGCTCCAGCAACGCATCCGAAGTATCGGTTTCGTAACGGATAGCCAGCGTCATGGCAACGAAGGCCCGCGCCGTATGGTCGAAGCCCACGCCGTGCATGCGCAGGACACGAAGGTAAGTCTGGGCGCCGCGATATTCCGGATGGTCGTAGGATCCGATATCGGACATCGCACAACTCAACGACCGAAGGCGACGCAGACGGTCGCTCTCACAGGAGAATAGCGGCGCAGTCCACGCAATCAGGTCGGCAGGCAACTGCGCGCTGCGGCTTAGTCGCCCCGCCATTTCGGCGGCCAAAGCCTCACAAGGCTCCAGATCCGCCACTGATGAGGCGACCTTGCGCATGTACCAGCCTTCCCGCAGACCATCGACACTGAAAACGACTTCCGATGGCTGCGCGACAAGCATCAACTGCTCCAGCACGGTCGCCGCAAATGGCACGTCATCCAGACGCTTCTTCGGAACGCCAGGTAGTTTCTCAAGCGTTTTCTTTCCGCTTTTAAGAAGCCACGCCACCATTTCCCGTGCCTGCGGCGCCGTCATCGTAAAGAGATGCACGATATTGAGTGGATACTGCGTCCGCGCGATCTGCAGTCGCGCAAGCGCCCGAAATGCACCGCCGACGAGATAGAGAGGCTTCCCCCGAATACCTTCCAGCCACGCGACCGCGGTCAAATCCTGGCGCGCAAGATCGCGTGCCCTCCCAATGCTGGCATCGGCACGATCGGAGAGGCGAATGACACCCAGTGGCGTGGTGCAGGCGTCCTGATGGCGGCCTTCTGCAATGCGAATCAGTTCCAGTGATCCACCACCGATATCGGCGACAAGACCGTCGGCCATCGGCATACCGCACAGGACGCCAGTCGCCGAGTAATCCGCTTCTTCCTCGCCGGAAATCACCCGTATGGGCACATCCGGCATACGCTCCTGCACGGCACGCACGAAATCCGGACCATTAGTGGCATCGCGCACCGCCGCCGTGGCGATCACCTCGAAAGGATCGGCATTCATTGATCGGGCGATCGCATGGAAGCGGCTCATGACATCCATCGCCAGCGCCACACCCTCCTCGTTCAGCTTGCCCGTCGCCTCAAGGCCGCGCCCCAGTCTCAGCGTGGCTTTTTCGTTGAAAATCGGAACAGGGTTGCGCGTGATCCCCTCGAACACCACCAGCCGAACCGAATTGGAGCCGAGATCGACAATCGCGGCCCGCTGATGGTCGGTCGGATGGCTCGCGGCGTTTTCGGCAGCATTCATGTCCGTTATCAATCCTCCAAAATCCGATCCTGACGCACCCGCCGTGTCATCGCGGGTGGAAGATTCTGCTTCTCGCGTGCCGCTGACCCCCTGCCGGACAGGGACGGGTTATGCATGAAATAGTCGTGCGCCGAAAATGGTTGGGCACCAGGATGCACGCGCCGCCAGTGCCCATCGGCCGCCAAAAGCCAGGACTGAAGATTATCCTTGAGGTCCATGGTCATGATCTGCCCGAGGATCTGCGCATGAACCGTCGGGTTGACGATCGGGACCATGGCCTCCACCCGCCAATCCAGATTGCGCACCATCCAGTCGGCGGAAGATATATAGAGCTTGGCGTTGCGCGAGGGCATGCGGTGGCCGTTGCCGAATGCGAAGATACGCGCATGTTCGAGAAAACGCCCCACGATGGAACGCACTTCGATATTCTCGGACAACCCCGGCACACCCGGACGAAGGCAACATATACCACGCACGATGGCCGCGATCTTCACGCCTGCATTGGATGCGGCATACAGCGCATCGATCAGTTCCGGGTCGACTAGACTGTTCATCTTCAGCCAGATCCGCGCCGGCCTGCCTGCCTGGGCATGCGCGATCTCATCAGCAATCAACCGCAGGAGCGTCTTGCGCAACGTGATCGGCGCAAAGGCGATCGCCTCCATCTCCGCCGGAGCAGCATACCCCGTCATGTAATTGAACAGGCGTGCGGAATCCGCCGTCAGTCGCGCATCGCACGTGAAGAACGACAGATCGGTATAGATACGGGCCGTAATGGGGTGATAATTGCCCGTGCCGAAATGCGCATACGATCGCAGAACGCCCCCTTCACGACGCACGACAAGGCTCAGCTTTGCATGCGTCTTGAGGTTGACGAACCCGAAGACCACCTGCACGCCCGCAGCCTCCAGAGCCCGTGAAAGGCGGATGTTGGCCTCCTCGTCGAACCGCGCGCGAAGTTCGATCATCGCTGTCACGGATTTGCCCGATTCCGCCGCCTCGATCAGGGCCCGCACGATCGGGCTGTCGCGCGAAGTCCGGTAAAGCGTCTGCTTGATCGCCACGACATTCGGATCGAGCGCTGCCTGCTTGAGGAACTGCACGACCACATCGAAGCTCTCGAAGGGATGGTGCACGACGATGTCTTTCGCGCGGATCGCCGCGAAGCAATCACCATCGAAGTCGAGAATGCGTTCGGGGAAACGCGGGGTATAGGGTGGAAAAACCAGATCGGGCCGGTCGTCCACGATCATCTGTTTCAGGTCGACGACCGCGACCATATCGGTCTGAACGAAGATGTCCTCTTCCGAGACATCCAGCTCCTCGCCGAATTCACGGCCAAGGGCGAGCGGCAATTTCGCATCGATCGCAAGGTGAACACCCACTCCCCGTCGTCGCTGTTTGAGCGCCGTCTCATAGGAGCGCACCAGATCCTCCGCCTCGTCCTCGAACTCGACATCCGAATCACGGATAACGCGGATCACGCCCCCTTCGGCGATTTCCATTCCCGGAAACAATCGCCCGATGAACAGCCGGATGACATCTTCCAGCAGCACGAAACGCGAAACGGAACGCGTATCGGCCTTGCTGCGCGGACCGGTCGGCAAGCGGATGAACCGATTGAGCTGCGACGGCAGAAGGATCAGCGCATCCATCGTGAATGTGGCACTGCCGGGCTTGCGCAGCCGCAATGCCAGCGCGAGCCCCAGATTGGGAATGAACGGCATCGGATGGGAAGGATCGACGGCCAGCGGCGTGAGAACGGGGAAAATGCGCTCCTCAAAGATCGCGGCGAGTTCGGCACGCTCCCTGTCGGACATTTTTTCGGGCGCGATCAGCCGTATGCCGGCCTCGGAAAGTTCAGCCCGCAAATGGCGCCATATACGCTGCTGCTCCTGGAGCAGGCGCGCCAGTTTCTTGCGCACCAACGCCAACTGCTGCGTCGGCGTCAGTCCATCCGGCGACGTTGTGACCAGCCCCTCGCGCACCTGTCCGACAAGCCCCGCCACCCGGACGGAATAGAATTCATCCAGATTGCTGGCGCTGATAGACAGGAAGCGAACACGCTCGAGCAGCGGATTACGCGCATTTTCGGCCTCCTCGATCACGCGCTGATTGAAATCGAGCCAGGAATTCTCGCGATTCAGGAAGCGGGATGGATGCGTCAGCATGTCGCCCTCGGGCAATTCGAAGACCGGAACACTGCGGCGCTTGCGCCGTGTCGATGTTCTGCGTCCCGACGTCGATGTATCCTTCACAGCATTGTTCGGGGTGGTTGAAGACGCATTATTGTCCATCGTCACGTTAGCTTGCCCTGTCGAAAAACCTGCTGCGACCATCCGTTGGCCTCCGGAACCTGTCAAACGACCGGACCCGTTGCCGCCTCATCTATCATGAAATCGTCATCATCATCGTATGCCGAACCATCAGGGGCCAGCAGATCGGCCAGCACAAGCTGGGCAAATGCGCGCGTGACCGGACGGCCATGCGTCAGGGCCGCCTCGTCCAGTCGCTGCACGGCCTGAAGGATCGCGCTGCCCGTGCGCGGCAGATGCTGCCAGAGCCAATCGACGACGGGCTGGGGCACCACCAGTTGCCGCTCTGCCAGAAGCCGCAGCAGCAGTGTTGCCCGAAGCCGGTCATCCGGACGCGCGATCGCGACGGCCGCGATGGCGCGCAGACGGCTGGCGAGGTCGGGCAAGGCGACATCCAGTCGCGCGGGCGGCACGCGCGCTGCCAGCAAAAGACGCACCCTTTTCTCGCGGGCGCGATTCAGCAGATGCAGAAGCGCACGCTCATCCCTACAGGATTCGAGGCTGTCGATCGCCAGAGCCGCGCAGGCAGGATCGTCCCGCAACAGCGTTTCCGAATCGAGATGCCGTGCGTCCACAACAGGCGCGGCCATCCGGTCGGCCCAAACATGCAGCAGATGCGTCTTGCCGCTCCCCTCCGGTCCCCAGAGCCAGAGCCGTCGATCGGGCCAGTTCATCTGGGCGAGCCAGGTCCGGGCCGCCGCGTTGGAGACCGCGGGCACGAATCGCGCTGCCGTCAGGTCCTGTGGCGGACGCAGGGCAAGGGTCAGTTGACGGCGCGCGGACGATGCAGCATCGCCACGTTCATCCCCCACCATTCGATCCTCCCCCTTCCGGCGCTTTGCGGCACGAAACGCTTCCTCTAGAAGATTGCCGATACACGACCATCGACCGTCTAGCGAGAGCATCATCATGACCCTACCCGATTCTCCCTCCACGAACGGCGCAAGCTATCGAGCGGCAGGAGTCGATATCGAGGCAGGGGACGCGCTGGTCGAGGCCATCAAGCCCGCCGCGAAAGCAACCGACCGCCCCGGCACGATGGGTGGGCTTGGCGGGTTCGGCGCCTTGTTCGACCTGAAGGCCGCGGGCTTCACCGATCCCGTTCTCGTCAGCTGCACCGACGGCGTCGGCACGAAGCTGATGGTCGCCATCGAAAGCGGACAGCACGATACCGTCGGCATCGACCTCGTGGCGATGTGCGTGAACGACCTTGTCGTGCAGGGTGCGCAGCCGCTTTTCTTCCTCGACTATCTCGCCACCGGCAAGCTGGCGGTCGAAGACGCGGCGCGCGTGGTGCGCGGCATCGCACAGGCCTGCAAGGAAACCGATTGCGCCCTCGTCGGCGGAGAAACGGCGGAAATGCCGGGCATGTATGCGCCGGGCCATTACGATCTCGCAGGCTTCAGCGTCGGCGCGGCGGAACGCACGGCGTTGCTGCCGTCCGGCATTGCGGCGGGCGACACGCTTATCGCGCTTCCCTCCTCCGGCGTGCATTCCAATGGCTATTCCCTGGTGCGCGAGATCGTGCGCCGCAGCGGACTGGCCTGGGATGCGCCCGCACCGTTTGCCCCCGGTGAGACGCTGGCGCAGGCACTGCTCAAGCCAACGGCTCTTTATGTGCGCAGTGTCATGGCATTGCATCGTGCAGGGCTGCTGCATGGCTGCGCCCATATCACGGGCGGCGGCCTCCCCGGCAATCTCCCGCGCGTTCTCCCCGAAGGACTTGGCGTGCGGATCGACGGCAGCAGCTGGCCCGTCCCGCCGGTCTTCAACTGGCTGGCCACCACCGGCGCGGTCGATCCAACGGAGATGCTGCGCGTCTTCAACTGTGGCGTCGGCATGGTCCTCGTGACACCCAGACCCGACGATGTTCTGGCGGCGCTGGCCGCGCGAGGGGAAACCGGCTACGTCATCGGTCACGTCGTCTCGGGCGGCCAGACCTACGAATTAAGCAACACGCCCGATTTTGCCGCATGACGAAACATCCCATCGCGATCCTGATCAGTGGCCGCGGGAGCAACATGCGCTCGCTGATCGATGCCTGCGCGCAGCCGGATTACCCGGCGCGCATCGCGCTGGTGCTCAGCAATCGGCCGGATGCGCCGGGGCTGGAGACCGCGCGCGAAGCTGGCCTGAATACCGTTGCGATCGACCACAAGCCCTTTGGCAAGGACCGGGCCGCGCATGAAAGAGCGGTTAATGCCGCGTTGCGCGACGCCGGGGTGGAGATCGTCTGCCTCGCCGGATACATGCGTGTGCTGACGCCCTATCTCGTCCACGCATGGCAGGGCCGGATGCTCAATATCCATCCCAGCCTGCTGCCGGCTTTTCCCGGACTGCATACTCATGCCGCCGCAATCGCGGCAGGTGCTTCAACACACGGATGCACGGTTCATCTGGTGACGGACGGGGTGGACGAAGGACCGATCCTCGGTCAGGCCGACGTGCCGGTCCTGAAGGACGATTCACCGGATACCCTTGCGGCGCGCGTCCTATCGCAGGAACATGTTCTCTATCCGGCAGTGCTGGCCCAGTTCTGCGAAACCCTCGACACTCACCAGTAGCGTGCTGATAAAGCGGTGACACTGGCGCCGATGGCCACGCCCAGCGTCACGCCGGTGAGCCCGAGGCTGGCGGCCATTCGCCATCCCGGAGCGGAAACAGGCGGTGGCCCGGCAGGCAATGCCAGAGAGGCAAAAAGCGCAAGCGGAATGAAATAGCGTCCCTGTATGCCGTCGATATGATCGTAGCCCACCACGGTCCACGCGACATACAACGCAAGGGAAACAGCCCAGACCGACACCGCTACGACAGCCAGAATGGCTCCCGCCTGCATGACGCCTCTCAGCCTGTCTTCCCGCGCACGATGAAATAGACAATAGGCCAGGACACCCGCAAAGAGGCACTCCATCACCCTGTAGGACCAATTGGGCAAAAAGGCATCGACCCAGCCGAGCACGCCGAAAAACTGCTGGATGAAATTGCGCGCAAACAATTCGTACGTCCGGATGACGACATGACAGGTCGCGCGCGGATGACTGACGATAAAATGCACCTGTTGCCCGGCATCGACACCGGTGCCATGCAGGAAGGGCACGCCAGCGGCCCGCACGCCGACATGAAGCCATAAGGCAGCGATCAGGACGCCCGGCACAATCGCCAGCACCACCGACCGCCATTTCGCCGTCGATCCGAGAATGGCCGGCAATATCAGAAGCGGCGCATAGGGCAGCTTCGAAGCAACAATGCAGCCGAGCATGAGGCCCACACCTGTGGAAGCCAGCGGCGAGAAACCACTCCGAAGCCGCCAGCGCCCCATAAGAGCGACGCAAAGGGCGCTGCTGACGATCAACATGCCATCCTGGGAACAGGAGGCACACAAACCCAGCGTCATGGGCATTGACAGAATAAAAGCCAATGCCAGCCGCAACGCGCCGGGCGCCAGAACAAGCGCCAGGGTGCCGATCGCCGCACAGATCAGGACATTCGCAATCCGCGCCAGATAGAACGATTCCTCAACGCTCAAATCCAGTATGCGTCCCACATCCACCCCAACGGCCGCCGCCAGATAGAATGCAGGCGGATACAGAACCGTATTGGGAAATCCGGCTTTCATCCGTTCCGGCGTCCACGCGATCCGGTTTATTTCCCGCAATCGCGCCAGCGAAACCTTGCGCTCCATATGAAAGGGAATGTCGTCGAAGGCATGGGCGAAACGAAAAGCCGCCGTGGGCACCTCGCCACCACTATCGTAAGGGTTCAACCTTGCGCCGACGAAATGCCCTTCCCCGACCTGAACCACGCGCAAAAAATGATTCTGCTCGTCCGGAGACTGGATCGGCGGGGTAAGGAACACCAGAAGAAGAAGGAACGGCAACGCAACCGCACACCAGAGCGTCCCGATCTGTCGATCGGAAAACATCAACGCCGCATACGCTCCGAACGCATTCACCCGTTTCATCGACCGACAGGCAGCCAGTAGAAAGCCATGATCGCCCGCTGCGCCGTCATGGCACCAGCCACCATAAACCCCCCCAGAAAAACAGCCTGTCGCAAGGGTGTCCGGCCTACCGGCAACCCTTCCGGCGATTGCGGAAACAGCAGCGTCATCATGATGGCAATGGGAATGAAGTATCGCCCCTGAATACCTTCGATCAATGGTGCCGCGACCGGCGTCCAGATCATGTATAGCGCCATGAACACGGCCAGAATGCTGCCCGCCAGAATGCCCCCGGTTGCGGCATTGCGCCAGGAGACGAGGCCCTTCCCCGTCTTGCCAATGCCGCTCAACGCCGCCACGAGCAATGCCACTACCGCAGCCCCGTCAGACACCGCGCCAAGATCGACCTGTAACCGCCCCAGAACCCCAACGAACTGGCGCATATACGTCCACCCCATCAGGCGGAGGGTCGACGCAAGAATATGCGCCACGTGCAACGGATGCCGCACCACATACATAAGTTGCACGGGCGCCGCGACATGGTCCGCAACACGAAAACCAACTTTTGCCGGATGGGTGAAAAGGACTGTACATATCAGGGGAACCAGCATGGCCAGACAACTGGCCACGACAGCCATGCGCATTTTATGACGACCGGCGCTCATACATGTCATGGGCAGGAATGCCAAAGGCAGATAGGCCGGTTTGGCGGCGATGACCAATCCCAGCAGCAGCGCCGTCGCGATCAGACCCCGATCCGTCGTGCAGCGGCCAAGACCCACCGCCACGAGCGCCGCCGTCGCAATCTGCACGCCATCCTGTGCGCAGGACACGAAAAGACCCATGTCCATCGGCAGCGACAGCAGCAGGGCAAGAAGCAGCCGCGCACGTGTCGCCCAGGCAATCGCACAGGCACCCAGAAAGCTTGCCGTCAGCAACACCGCCAGCCTTGCGCAAAGATAGGCGAAAAAAACCGGTGCACCGAGCACCCGGGCGATACCTAGCGCAACAGCCGAGGGAAAATAAAAGAATGGCGGATAGATCGCGGTATTCGGATAACCGGCCGGCACGTAAGGGCCATCGAAGCGCGCCCGTGTATCGCCGATCAGATTGACGAAAGCATAAGGACGGCGTGGCGGATAGACCGTGTTGTTCGCTGTCCAAGCAAAGCGGACCAGACCTTCCGAAAGAAGGGAACCTGCGTCATGTGCATTGAGCCGATGCGCGACCCAATCGCCTTGCGATATCGCCTCGGCTTTCAACAGATGCGTCAGTTCGTCGGGCATCTGGAGAGGCGGCAGTGTCAGAAGAAGAGTGATACCGCAGAGCGGCATCAGGACGAGATAGGTCAGTGCTAACCGGTCTCGTCCGATGAAGAGCAGGATGGCGCGAAACAGATCGCCCGTGCGTCCGAAGCGCGCCATCGCCGCAGGCTGGATATTACGCCAGGATTTCGGTCTCGGCAAAGAAGAACGCGATCTCGTTCTTCGCATTCTCCAGGCTGTCCGAACCATGGACGGAGTTGGCTTCGATGCTCTCGGCATACAGCTTGCGCACCGTGCCCTCAGCCGCCTGCGCCGGGTTGGTGGCGCCCATCACGTCACGATGATGCGCGACCGCGTTCTCACCCTGCAGAACCTGAACCACAACCGGCTCGGCGATCATGGACGCCACGAGGCTGCCATAAAACGGGCGCTCGGCATGAACGGCGTAGAAAGCCTTCGCCTGCGCTTCGGTCAGCTGAATACGCTTCTGCGCGACAATCCGCAGACCCGCATCTTCGAACACGGCATTGATCTTGCCGGTCAGGTTGCGCTTCGTCGCGTCGGGCTTGAGAATGGAAAGCGTGCGTTCGATGGCCATGGCCGTCTCCTTCGTGCATCGGAGTCCCCGCGCCGATACGTGGGCCGTCCGAGAAAAACTGCGCTGCCCTTTACCGCAGTTTCAACGCGCCCGAAAGCGGCTGCCAGGACAAACGGGAAAAAAGAAGCACGCCCCTCTGCAAGACGCGCCGCCCTTCCGGTATGACAGCCCTATCCCAAAGCGAACAGAGAACGACGACGCCGTGAGCCTTTTGACCATCACCGATCTGACGCTACGCATCGCCGGGCGGACCCTGCTCGACAACGCGTCGCTCAGCATCGATCCCGGCCGGAAAATCGGCCTTGTCGGTCGCAACGGCGCCGGGAAGTCCACCCTGCTCGCGGCCATCGCGGGCGACATCGCGCCCGATGGCGGCAACATCGTCCTGTCCAGTCGCGCCAGCATGGGCCGCGTGAAGCAGGAGACGCCCTCCGGCGACCGATCGTTGATCGATACCGTTCTTTCCGGCCATCTCGAACGCGAAGCCCTGCTGCACGAAGCGGAAACGACACAGGACGCAACGCGCCTTGCCGACGTGCACGAACGTCTTCTCGCAATCGACGCCCATGCGGCACCGGCGCGCGCGGCGGCCATCCTCTCCGGCCTCGGCTTCGACCAGGATGCGCAGCAGCGCCCCGTCTCCGATTTCTCCGGCGGCTGGCGGATGCGCGTCGCACTCGCGACGGCGCTGTTCCTCAATCCGGACCTGCTGCTGCTGGACGAGCCGACCAATCACCTCGATATCGAGGCCACGATCTGGCTCGAAGGCTGGCTCAGGAATTACGGCGGATCGGCGCTGATCGTCAGTCACGACCGGTCCCTGCTCGACAACGTGGTGGATGCGATCGCCCATCTGGATCGCGGCAAGCTGTCGCTCACGCCCGGCGGCTACGAGGAATTCGTGCGCATCCGCACGGAACAGGCCCTTCAGCAGAACCGCGCCGCCGAACGCCTCGCGGCACAGCGCGCTCACATGCAGTCTTTCGTCGATCGTTTCCGCGCGAAGGCCACCAAGGCACGACAGGCACAGGCCCGCCTGAAGGCGCTCGAACGCCTGCCGCAGATCGAGTCCGTGATCGAGGATACGCCAACGCGCTTCTCCTTCCCCGAACCCTCGGCACTGCCGCCACCGATGTTGACGATGGACAAGGTCAGCATCGGCTATGACGGTCGCGTGGTCCTGCGCAATCTGTCGCTTCGCCTGGACATGGATGACCGGATCGCACTGCTGGGCCAGAACGGGCGGGGCAAATCGACCTTCGCCAAGCTTCTGGCCGGGCGCCTCGCCCCCATGCATGGATCGGTCCAGCATTCGCCGAAAATGCGGATCGGCTATTTCGCCCAGCATCAAAGCGACGAGTTGATTTTGACCGACACGCCGATCGACCACATGGCCCGCGCCATGCAGGATGCCACGCCTGTCGCGGTTCGCGCGCAACTGGCACGCTTCGGCCTCGATGCCGCACGGGCTGAATCAAGGGTGGGCGACCTCTCCGGCGGCGAGAAAGCCCGTCTTTTGCTCGCGCTGGCGACACGCGATGCCCCCCACCTGCTCCTGCTCGACGAGCCGACGAATCATCTGGACCTCGATGCGCGCGACGCCCTGATCCGCGCGCTGGCGGATTTCGAAGGCGCCGTCGTACTCATCAGTCATGATTCTCATCTCGTGGAATCCGTGGCCGATCGACTCTGGCTCGTCGAGGACGGCACGATCGCTCCCTTCGACGGCGACATGAGCGCATATCGGACATGGCTTGTGGAGCGTGCCCGAAAAGCGGCGGCAGGCAACGAGAACGCGCCGGACAATGACGGCAGCGGCCGCAAGGAAGCACGGCGCGACCGTGCCGAAATCCGCCGCGCCCAGGCGCCGCTTCGCAAGGAGGCGCGTGCGGCGGAAGCCCTGCTCGGCCAGCTTCACAAGGAACGCGCGCTCATCGAGAAACGTCTCGCCGATCCCGCACTTTATGACGCGGGCGATACGCGTGAGATCACCACGCTGAACACACGCCTCGCAGCGTTGACCGCCGAGGAAGCCGCGGCGGAAGAACGCTGGCTGAATGCGGAAAGCCAGCTCGAAGAAGCAGAACCCAGCTAAGGCAACATCTGAAAAATTCCATACAGACAGTTGTTTCAAAAAAATATCCTTCAGCTGCTCTCCTGAGTGCGTCCCTCTTTCGAAAACTATGTTTCCAAACTTCACCGTTGATCAAAACGTTCATTCAGCTCATCCCTTTAGGGTCGAAAAATCAAACCCATGCCTTCTGACGTCACACCTTCGTCCGATCATTCTCCCCAGCGGGATCTCTCCCATATCTTTCGATTGTTGCGCTTCACGCTGATCGTCACGGTCGCTGTCATCGCCATCTGGCTCCTGGGCGATGTGCTGACGGTTGTTTTCGCCGCAACGCTGGTGGCCGTCGTCCTTCACGGACTGGCCCGCGCGCTGCGGCGCAAGTTTCCCATTCCCTATCAGCTTGCGGTGGGATTGGTTGCACTCATCGTTCTTCTGGCAATCGTCGCCCTTGTTTATTTCAGCGGGCCGCAAATCGGCGATCAGTTCATGCGCCTGAAACAGGCGTTGATAACCCAAGCAGGCGATCTGAAAGGCCGGCTCGGGCAGTCGAGCTGGGGCCAGTTTGCCCTTGATCACCTGCCAAGCAGCCTCGGCGGTAACGAATCCAGTAGCAACAGCAGTGGCATATTCGGAACCGGACTGGCGAGCTCCGTCACCGGCATTCTCAGCAGCGCCTTTGGTTTGCTCGGCACCATCGCGGTCGTCCTGATCGCGGGACTCTATTTCGCCATGTCGCCCGCCCTCTACGTGGACGGTACGCTTCGGCTCGTGCCACCGGGCCATCGACCTCTTGTTCGTAAATTGCTGCTCGCGGCGGGTGCGACACTGTGGTCATGGACGATTGGACAGGCTTTCGACATGCTGGTCGTCGGACTTGCTTCCGGTATCGGCCTGACCATTATCGGCGTTCCGCTCGCGCTCGCGCTGGGTGTCGTCGCAGGGTTGTGCAACTTCATCCCCTATATCGGCGCCATTCTCGGGGCCGTACCCGCCATCCTGATCGCGCTGTCCGATGGCACCCGCGAGGGCCTGACGGTTGCCGGCCTGTATGCCGTCATCCAGTTTCTGGAAGGCAACGTGCTGGCGCCGTTCATCCAACGCCATGCCGTGCATATGCCGCCGGCGCTGGCGATCCTGTCCCAGACAGTCTTCGGTTCCATCCTCGGTATTCCGGGCCTGATCCTGGCATCGCCCCTGACGGCGGCGTTGCTGGTCGTCGGCGACAAGGCCACCGCCCCGCTGGACGACGATATTCGCGTCGGCAGTGATGTCGGCGAGACATGTGAACCGGAAGCGGAAAAGAAGAAATACGCCTGATCAATCAAGACGCGTTCATTGCGCGAGATTTCGCAATGAACGCATCAATCTCAGGGCGCGAGACTGCGCCGATACGGCTGCTGCTGAACCAGTCGACGCATAACATCGAAGTCCTCGTCTTCGAACGCATGCAGGCGGAAAGGCGCGGTCGGCGAAGATTGGACGACAGCCGTATCGTTCCAGTCCGCGCTACTTACACCCGTCCATAAGGTGATCGTATAGGCTTCGCCCTGCTGCGGCACGATATGCAGGATCGCATCGCCGGTCGACGGCGTCTTGGTGGTGAGCGGTCCCCATCCGTGTTTATGGGCATGGAGCCACTGGTCGAGGGCCGTGACCTCATCGGCGCTGAGCACGCGCTGCTGACGTTCCGGACCGGTCGTGAGGGTCGCGCTGGCAACATGCTGGAAGTTCATCGGCCGCAAATCGGGCAAGGCGAATACCCAGATCAGCCCCGACGTTCCCAGAACAATCGCCAGGAACGCCACGACCAGAAGTGTTTCCTTTCTCATGCCGCGCCATTCTCCAGTGCGGCACAGGTGGCAACGGCATCAATCACGCGTTGTACTTCCTCGTCAGTCAGTTCAGGATGAATCGGCAAGGCCAGAACATGCTCGCCGAGCGATTCGGCTACTGGAAGCCGGACGGTTTCATCGTGCTGGTCGCGATAGGCAGGCTGAAAATGAAGCGGGCGTGGGTAATAGATCGCGCTCGGCACGCCCTTTTCACGCAGATGAGCTTGCAGGGCGTCACGCGTGGCCGCGTCGGGCAGCGTAATACAATAGATCGCCCACGCGCTTTGCGATTGTGGTACGCGAGCCGGGATCGAGACATAAGGCTGCAAACCGGCATCGTAGGCGCAGGCGATCGCTTCCCGTCGGGCCAGTTCATCATCGAAAGCATCCAGCTTCGCCAGCAGGACCGCCGCCTGCAAGGTGTCGATGCGCCCATTGATCCCGATACGCAGCACCTCATAACGCGTGCGCCCCTCGCCATGGGTCCGCAGCGAACGATAGAGCTCGGCCCGTTCAGGATCGTCCGTCAGGATTGCGCCGCCATCGCCATAGCCACCCAATGGCTTGGAAGGAAAGAATGACAGCGTTGTCGCCATGGCCTCCCGGCCGAGCTTCCGGCCGTGATAGGAGCCGCCGAAGGACTGCGCACAGTCATCGACCAATGTCAGACCATACCGATCCGCGATGGCGCGGAGCTGATCCCATGGTGCCGGCTGTCCAAAAAGATCCACGCCGATAACCACTCTTGGTTCAAGGTCATCCTGCGCAAGGACAGCATCGATCCGCGACACCAGACTCTCTGGCGAAATCTGGAAAGTCTTCGGATCCACATCGACGAATACCGGCGTCGCGCCCAGCAACAAGACCACTTCCGCCGTCGCGGTATAGGTGAAAGCGGGCAGGAACACAGCATCGCCCGGCCCGATCTCCTCCCCCATCAACACCATGAGCAGGGCATCCGTCCCCGAGGAGACTCCAATGGCATGGGCGGCACCACAATAGGCCGCCAGGCGCCCTTCGAGTTCCTCGACCTCCGGGCCCATAACAAACCGGCAGTGACGCATCACGGCATCGACACGCCGCTGAATGGTATCACCGAGACGCGCCTGCTGACGCGGCAGGTCGAGGAACGCGATGGGAGAATTACGGGTCATGACGCGACCATCCTTCTGACGCAGCGAGCCGACAGCTCTTCTGCGCCTCTACTGACACAATTTTACAAATTTGCCGATATCCAGGCTTTCTGGACCTTGCCTTCCGGATTGTGCTCGAATTCCGGCACCAGCAGATGGAGAATCTCAAGGGCTCGGGCAACATCGCCCCTCCTGCAGGCGTCACGCAGCCGGTCGAGCGATGTCGCTGCGGCATCAAGATCGACCGTACGCGGCGTTGCGATTCGAAGCCCCGCGGCATCGGTGGGAACCGGCGCCTCGCGCCCATGGAAGAGTTCCTCGAACAGCTTCTCACCGGGACGCAACCCTGTCACCCGGATCGCAATATCCTCTTCCGGCCGCAGTCCCGCCAACCGGATCATCTGCCGTGCCAGATCGAGGATGCGCACGGGCTCACCCATATCCAGCACGAAGATGCCGCCGTCCCGAAGGCGAACATCCGTCTCATCAGCGCTTTCCCGATGCGCGGTTCCCCGGACGCTGGCCTGTAGAACCAGCCCCACCGCCTCCGGCACTGTCATGAAGTAACGGGTCATGTCCGGATGCGTGATGGTCAGCGGCCCGCCATTGGCCAGTTGCCGCTGGAACAGCGGCACGACGGACCCTGTCGATCCCAGGACATTGCCGAAACGCACGGTAACGCAAAGCAACCCGCCATCACCCTGACGGCGCGACTGCTTGTCCAGCGCCTGACAGTAGATTTCCGCGCAACGTTTGCTCGCCCCCATCAGGCTGGACGGATTGACGGCCTTGTCACTGGAGATCAGCACCATCGCCTGGGCCCCATGCCGCGCCGCTGCATCGGCCACGATACGCGTGCCGATGACGTTCGTCAGAATCCCCTCGCAGGGATTGGCCTCAACGATCGGTACATGCTTCAGCGCCGCCGCATGAAAAACAAGCGCCGGACGGTAATGCTCGAAAACCGCCTCCATACGCGCTTGATCCCGAATATCGGCGACGATCACCTGCCGCGCCACTTCGGGATAACTCTCGGAAAGTTCGAGATCGATCTGCCAGAGCGCGAACTCGCCATGATCGAGCAAAAGCAGCAGGCTCGGCCCCAGTGACGCGATCTGTCGCACAAGCTCCGATCCGATCGTTCCGCCCGCGCCCGTGACAAGCACGACGCGCTCGCCGATAAGGCGCGCCATGCCATCCAGATCCAGCGGCACCTGAGGCCGGTTCAGCAGATCCTCCAGCGCGATCGGCCGCAACTCGACCCGCGCCGCCGGTTGCAGACTGGTCAGCGACGGCGTGCGCTTGACGCTCACCCCATGTTCCTGCGCCGCTTCGAACACCCGCGACAGTGCCGCGCCGCGCAGATCGGGATCGGTCAAAACAATCTCCTGCGGCAAGGGACCGCGCCAGCGCGCCAGCAGCCCGGCGCAATCGTCGATCGTACCCAGGATCGGCGTATTATGGATACGCCGCCCCGTTTGACCGGAGGCCTCGGTCAGCAATCCCATGACCTGATAGCGCTGCAAGCTGTCCCGCTCGATCGCACGCATGAACAGATCGGCGCCCAGATCGGAACCCAGCAGCAGCACGCGGGTATATGCACCCGAGCCCTGTTGCCGCCACCGCGCGGCAAGGCGTGTTGCCATGCGCACGGCGCCAAGCCCGCATAGCAGGACAAGGGCATGAATGACCGGAAATGTCGGCGATGGCAGAGGGTAACCCGTCAGTCGCAAACCAATGGCGAAGAGCAGGGCACTGGCCACGGAAGCTCCGGCGATTCCGACCAGATCGGCCAGCCCCGAAAAACGCCAGTACTGTTGCGGCACCCTGAATGGCAGCCCACTGACAAAAAGCGTGATCGCACCGCCGGCAATGAACCAGAGCGGATGCAGCAGGCCTCCATAAGGCTCAGCCAGAAAGCGCGCGATCGGCGCCGCGGAGGCCGATACGACGCCATCGAGCACGATATTCAGCGCGATCCGGCCAGTTGGGCGGCGACGCGGGCGCGTTGGGACGGATGACGGCATGTCATTCGGGGATTGTTGCAGAGGCTTCACACGCATCTTATAGCGCCGAAAGACATCCTGTCGCGATGTCTGTCATAATCCACCCTATCGCAATCTTCCCGGAAGGCACCCGCAAGCGCATGCTCTGGCCGTTATTCGTTTTGATCGTCGCCATGTTGCTCTGCGCTTTTCTGGTCCAGTTCATGATGCATGTCGGCGTCATGGATATACCAGGACATCGCAGTTCGCACGACCGGCCGATTCCGAAAGGCGGCGGCGTGGGCATCGTGACCGCCTTCGCTCTTGGCCTGCCGATATTACGGGCCGCCGTCGGCCTGCCGCCTCTGACATCCGAGACGCTGTGCCTCCTGTGCGGCACGGTGTTCCTGGCTGTCGTCTCGTGGCTGGACGACATGTATTCATTCCCCGCCCGCCACAAGCTGCTGGCGCAGGCTGTGGCTTCATGCCTGATCCTCGGTGCGGCTGGCTGGATAGGGTCGTCGATGTGGCATCTGGCAATACCGGGGCTGATCTGGCTGCTATACATCACCAATGCCACGAATTTCATCGATGGAATCAACGGTCTGGCGTCTGGCAGCCTGATGATCGCAAGCGCCGTCTTGGGCCTTGTGTTCCTGGCGCACCACGATACCGCAAGCGCATTGCCCGCCGTCATGCTTGCCGCCTGCCTGCTGGCTTTCCTGCCCTTCAATTTCCCCAGGGCAAGCATCTTCATGGGCGATGTCGGCAGCCAGGGCGCCGGCCTCGTCATGGGCTGGATGGGCCTTGTCGCACTCGACACCCTGTCCGAACCCCTGCTCGTCCCCATGCTGATGTCCGGCATCCTGTACGATGTCGCTTTCACGCTTGTCCGGCGCGCCATCGCAGGCGCCCGTCTGTCGCAGGCACATCGAAGCCATCTTTATCAGCTTGCCGTTCGCAGCGGCTCGTCGCCCATTCTTGTTACGACGCTTTACTGGTGCTTCGTCGTATGGGGCGGCATCGTGGCGTGGTCCGGGAGCACGACGTCTGTCGCCATCGTGGCAATCATGGTGCCGCAGATCATCTGGACAGTCGTAACCATCCACCGCGCCCGCCAGTTGATCTCACAGCCATGGTGACAAAAAAGGGGTCATGCCACGTGGCATGACCCCCATTATCTCCAATCAAGCGGACTGCTTAGCCGGCCGCGCGACGACTGCCGATCCGCTCAACAGATGCCTGCTTCGTCTTCGTCGCCTTCGTGCCAGAAGCCTCGCTCATCAGCGAGCGCATTTCGCGCAGGAAGGACGAACCTTTCAGCGTGCGCTGCACCAGCACCGAGCGACGATCAAGCGGGTCGACCTTGCGACGGGCCAGATCCAGCTCGCCCAGACGGTCAAGGGCGCGGGTGATCGCCGGCTTCGACACGTGCAGGTCGGAGGCCAGACCACGAACGGTATGGGCACCTTCCTGAAGATAGCATGTCAGAAACACGCCGAGCTGGCGCGCGGACAGATCGGGACCATCCTTGCGCACCATGGACACGATGGTGTCCCGTAACAGGGTGAGCATTTGGTCATTCGTAGCCTGGGCCATAACGTATCCTCTCTTGCATTGGCGCAACCGCGCCGCACTATCGATCGTCGCCCAAGCCAGTCGCCTTTGTATCAAGCGGCACGCCTTGGGTGCGTGTTCATCTTCCGCGTCTTCTTGCCGCCTGACCGGCGGCGTAAGCTTCTTGGTTCCACTGAAACTGACCCTATAGTCAGCTTATGTGAAACGATCCACCTGCATATAGGTTCGATTACGCAATTGGTTCAGTTTCCCAAGATGAAGTTTTCGAGAAACTCGACAGTCCAACCTTCCGGTTTACTTAATAAACCGTAACAAAAATTGCGAAATTGCGCGTAGGGCCAGTGTCTCGCCACCTGCCGGACGCCCCGGTCGCGATGCGTCATTCCAGGCATACGTATCGATATGAGCCCAGTTTATCTGGGGTTTTACGAACCGACGAAGAAACAGCGCCGCCGTGATCGCACCCGCCATCGGCTTCTCGGCGACGTTTCCGATATCGGCAATTTTGCGGTCGAGCCATGCGTCATAACCATACCAGAGTGGCAAACGCCACAGATCATCTCCGACAACGCGCCCCGCTTCCAACAACATTTCGCAGACGAGATCGTCCGTACCAAACAGCGCCGGCAGATCCGGACCCAGCGCCACACGAGCCGCGCCCGTCAAAGTCGCCGCATCGAGAAGAAGATCGGGGGATGCCTCGCAAGCCTCGGTCAACAGATCGCAAAGAACCAGCCGCCCTTCCGCATCCGTATTGCCGATCTCGACATTGAGTCCAGCCCTTGTCGACAGGACGTCACCGGGTCGCATGGCATGTCCTGAAATGCTGTTCTCCACGCATCCCAACCGCAGTTCCAGCCGAACCGGCAGGTCTCGCGCCATCGCCACCATCGCCACAGCCAGCATCAGCGCCGCGCCGCCCATGTCCTTCTTCATGCGCAACATGCCGGCAGAGGGCTTGATGTCGTAACCGCCCGTGTCGAAACACACACCCTTTCCCACCAGCGAAATCAATGGGGCGTCAGCAGTCGCTCCACTTCCCTGCCAGCGCGACATGACGACATGCGCCGACCGGTCGGATCCCGCACCGACTGCTGCAAGACATGGGTAGGCCGCCGTTACCGCCGCCCCCGTCAGGATGCTTGTTTCCGCCCCGAAGGGAGCCAATGCATCCCGCGCCAGAGAGGCCAGTTCGGCCGGTCCAAGATGGTTGGCGGGCATATTGATGAGATCCCGGCCCAGCCAGATGGCACGCGCCATCGTCACGGCATCGTCCGTTCCGTCCGGCAAGACGAGCCGCACCGGGGCCGCTTCGCGCGTCCCCACCCGATAGGCATAGGCCTCCATGCAGAAGCCCAGCACGGCATCGTGCGCGAGCAATGCGACGCGCGACGCATCATATCCATCGAACGACAGGCGCCATGGTCCAGGCGGCAACGTCGTTGCCAGGGCGGCAAAGGCCAGAGGGTCATGCCTGTGCTCGGACGATACCACGATCACCGCGCTGTCAACGCCGCTCTCGCCCGGCACCAGCGCCACCTCGCCGGTCCGGCCGCCAAAGCCGTTTTCCCGGACATATTTCTCCGCCGGTCCCAACCATGCGGCAATCGACGCCGCGTTATCGACGACATGGACCACACGCGCATCCGGTGCATCGTCCAGGAGGCATATTGTCTTGGGATCATACATCTCGATTTTCCTGTCGCTTTCGCATGGCTCGATGTTCGCGCCGCCCGTTTTCGCGGGCATCACGCTTGCTTTTAACGCGTCCATGCGAAACCATCACCTCATGACGCGCAAACCAAGCGGATCGACCTTCTCGGACCGCCACCACACCATGCCGCGCCGCGTGCGCGCCGTGCTGGGGCCGACCAATACCGGCAAGACGCACTACGCCCTCGAACGCATGCTGGCCCACGCCTCGGGGATCATCGGCTTCCCGCTCAGACTTCTGGCGCGCGAGAATTACGAGCGCATGGTCGCGATCAAGGGTATCCGTGCTGTCGCGCTGATCACCGGCGAGGAAAAGATCGTCCCGCCCGGCGCGAAATGGATTTCCTGCACGACCGAAGCCATGCCTCTGAACCGGCAGGTGGAATTCGTCGCCATCGACGAAATCCAGCTTTGTGCCGATCCGGACCGTGGCCATATCTTCACCGACCGCCTTCTGAACGCACGCGGCATGGTGGAAACGCTCTTCCTCGGCGCGGAAACGATCCGCCCGCTCCTGCATCGCCTCGTCCCCGAAATCGAGATCGACACGCGCCCACGCCTGTCGCAGCTGATCGGCACGGGCCATACGAAGCTCTCCCGCCTCCCGGCGCGTTCGGCCATCGTCGCATTCTCCGCCGCAGACGTGTATGCCATCGCCGAAGCGATCCGTCAGCGTCGCGGCGGCTGCGCGATCGTCATGGGGCGCATGTCTCCCCGCACCCGCAATGCGCAGGTCCAACTCTACCAGAACAAGGAAGTCGATTATCTGGTGGCCACGGACGCCATCGGTATGGGCCTCAACATGGACGTCAACCATGTCGCCCTGGCAGCCCTGACCAAGTTCGACGGCACCACCATCCGTCCCCTCCGCCCACAGGAAATCGCCCAGATCGCCGGACGCGCCGGCCGCGGCACCCGCGATGGCACATTCGGCACGACGGCGGAGGCCCGCCCGATGAACGAGGCCACCGTGGAAGCTATCGAGGCGCATCGCTTCGACCCGTTATCGCGCCTCTACTGGCGCAACGGCCAACTGGACTTCACCAACCCGCGCACCCTCCTTGCCAGCCTGCACGCCCCGCCCCCCACGGCAGGGCTGACTGCCGGCCGACCCGCCACCGATCTCCTGACGCTCGAAGCCCTGGCGGAGGAACAGGATATCCTCGGCGCGACAACTGACCGCAAGGCGACGCAACTCCTGTGGGACGTCTGCCAGATTCCGGACTTTCGCAAACTGGGCGACGATTCCCATATCCGCCTCTGCCAGCGCCTGTTCTTTCATATCCTGCGTGAAGGAACCGTTCCGGATGCATGGCTGGAAAGCCATATTGCCGGCTTCGCCCGGACCGAAGGCGACATCGAGACACTGATGCATCGCCTGTCCGGCGTGCGTATCGCAGCCTACGTCGCGGCCCGCACGGACTGGACAGCCAAGGCAGCGCATTGGCAGGAACGTGCCCGCCATGTCGAGGATATGCTGTCGGACGCACTGCATGAACGCCTGACCGCCCGCTTCGTGGACCGACGCGCCACATCACTCCTGCGGCGCCTGGATTCCGATGGCGACCGGACACTGCTTTCCGCCGTCACAAACACAGGCGATGTCGTGGTTGAAGGCCATGCCGTCGGTCGCGTTGAAGGATTTGCGCTCAAGCCGCATTTCGCCGCTACCGGTCCGGAGCAGAGACTGATGCTGCGCGTCGGACGACGCGCGCTGCTACAGGAAATCCCACGCCGGATTCAGTCGCTGTCCGATGCGCCCGATTCCGAATTTGCCCTCTCACTGGAAGATGGCAGCCTGACATGGCAGACGGTGCTCATCGGCAGGCTGATCGGCTCGGCGACTGTTCTCGAACCGGATCTGCGCGTGCTGCAAGGCGAATTTCAGGACGCCAGACAACGCGATCGCGTTCAGGATCGTCTCAGGTCTTTCATGGAGACGGAAATTCGAACCGTTCTCGCGCCGCTCTTTGCCGCACGCGATGCGACAGCCGGCCATCCGCACCTGCGGGGCATCGTGCACCGCCTGATGGAGAACGGCGGGATCGTGCAGCGTCAGGCCGATGACCATGCCATTTCATCCGGCATGCACGCACATCTGCGCCGACTGGGCATTATCGTCGGTCACCTTGTCATCTACATGCCCGCTTTGCTCAAGCCGGGAGCCATGGCTTTACGCCACCTGCTTCTCTCCCTGCATGATGGCTGTCAGATCAGCGTTCCGCCGTCGCATCGCGTTGTCATGCCGATTGCCGACTTGGAAAAGAAAGAAGCCCCTTCACTGGCAACAAAGGAGACGGTCTCGCAAGCGACGTTACGACGCAACCTTGGCTGGCTCACCATCGACCCTTATCTTCTACGTATCGACGTCGCGGAACGTCTGCTTTCCGCTATCGGCGCACTTACCCGCGATGGTGACAGACCGGCCCCCGCGGATCTGGCATCACGATTTGGGCTCTCGCAGGATATCCTCATCTGCGCGCTCGATGCGCTGCACATTCGGCACCGGCAGGCGCATCCGCCCCACCCATCCTTCTATGGTCCCGCAGCTCCCCTCATGCTGCTGCACAAGGCGCGAAAGCAGAATCGAAGCAAGGTCGTTTCGCGTCCGCGCATGACCGGCAGAAAACAGCCATCTGCCGGTCATGCGCCAATCGATGGCCCCTTCGCGGCCCTGTCCGCCCTGCGCCGAAAGCTCTAGCCTATGACTGTTGCCTACCAGAGACTTGACCTATGGCTTTGGTATGCGCGCGTCGCCCGTCAACGAAGCGACTGCGCAGCACTCATCGCCAAAGGGAAAATCCGGATCAATCGACAGGCAACCACGAAGCCGCATGCCAAGGTTCATATCGGCGACGTGCTGACACTCCCGTCCCCCCGTCCCCCTGGCGTTCGGGTTCTTCGCGTCGTCGATCTCGGCATGCGGCGTGGATCGGCGACGGACGCCGCGTGCCTTTTCGACGAGATTGAGGAGACGACGTCACAGCCCGGCCATTCATCGAAAGAAGAATGAATCTGATGCTTGCCAGCGACGGCAAAGCCTCGCATACCACCGTTTTTCAGCCTTGGCGCAGAATATAGCCGCGCGTTCGTGGCAAGACAGTGCGCTACCGCAGGCCGCCTTGCGGCCTCATGACACGATCGGAGACGAACAATGACCTATGTGGTCACTGAAAACTGCATTCGCTGCAAATTCATGGACTGCGTGGAGGTTTGCCCGGTCGACTGCTTCTATGCGGGCGAGAACTTCCTCGTCATCAACCCGGATGAATGCATCGACTGCGGCGTATGCGAACCTGAATGCCCTGCGGAGGCGATCCTGCCGGATAGCGACGGGCGCGCGATGGCATGGCTGGAAACCAACAGCAAATATGCCGCCGTCTGGCCGAACATCACTCGAAAGGGCGAGCCGCCAGCCGACGCCGACGAATGGAAAGACAAGCCCAACAAGACCGAATTGCTGTCGCCCGAACCTCATAAGAACTGAGATCGAAGCGCCTAAAAAAAGGCCGGTGGGAACTCCCACCGGCCTTTTTTATTGAACTCTGCACCATGGCCGCGAGACCATGATGCAAGGAACGTCGAAAAATCAGCGCGACATCATGTTGATGCTGGTGTCATGCAGAATGAACAGCGTGCCACCAACGATAATCAGCACGCATGCCACGGCGAAGCAGAACGCCATGAGGTTCCAGCTCTGCTCCGAACTGCCGTTCATATGCAGGAAGAAAACCATATGGACGACAATCTGGACCACCGCGAGAAAAGCGATGACGCCGACAGTCGCGCCCGGCGAAATCACGTGCATCATGACGGCCGCAAAAGCGGCCGCCGTCAGCACGACGGAGATCACGAAGCCAATCAGATACGAGGCGTAGGAGCCGTGGCTCTCTCCGCTCTCGCCATTGGTCATGACGGTAGTCGGTGCTTGGCTCATCAGACAACACTCAACAGATAGACAAAGGTGAAGACGCAGATCCAGACGATGTCCAGAAAGTGCCAGAACAGGCTAAGACAGGTCAGCTTGCTCATGAAGCGCGGCGTGAACGACTGAGCGCCCAGGCTCTGGAACATCACCACCAGGATCCAGATCAGACCGGTGCTGACGTGCAGACCGTGCGTTGCCACCAGCGTGAAGAACGCCGACAGGAATGCACTGCGATCCGGCCCGTTTCCTTCCGCGATCATGTGCGTGAATTCGCGAATCTCAAGACCCACGAACGACAGACCCAGAACGAACGTCACGGCCAACCAGAAGAGGAAGCCGCCCTTCTTGTGCGACAGCGCATTCAGCGCGCCGAACCCGAAGGTGATGGAGCTGAGCAGAAGAATACCGGTCTCCAGGGCAACACCCGGGAGTTCGAACACTTCCTTGCCGGTCGGACCGCCAGCGAACTGGTTGTGCAGCACGGCAAAGGCGGCGAACAGCGTGCCGAAGAGCACGCAGTCCGTCATCAGGTAAACCCAGAACCCGAACACCACAGGTGACTCATGGTGATCGTGACTATGGTTATCGGTTTCCGCCAAGGGCGGCATTGTTGCTTGATTTGCCATTGTTACTCTGCCGCCTGTGCCATCAGTCTACGGGACTGCTCTTCCTGGTCGCGCGTGATGTCGCTCACCGGCACATAGTAATCGATGTCGAGATTGCTGCTGCGCAGGATGACCGTCGCGAAGACGCCAACCAGACCCAGCGCCGCAAGCCACCAGATATACCAGATCGCACCAAACCCGATCAGGAAGCTGAAGAAGCCGACAAAGAAGCCCGCAGCCGTGTTCTTCGGCATGTGGATTTCATGCAGCGGCTTGTTCGTGCCACGCTGGCCAAGCTGCTTTTCCGTGTGGAAGCTGTCGATGCCATGAATGTCGGGAATGACAGCGAAGTTGTAAGCCGGCGGGGGCGAGGAGATCGACCACTCCAGCGTACGACCGTTCCACGGATCGCCCGTGAAATCGCGGCTCTCAGCCAGATTACGATCACGGAACGTGACGTAAAGCTGGATAAGCTGACATGCCACACCGCAAGCGATCGTCAGCACGCCCACTTCGGCGATCAGCATCTGAACGTGCCAGTCGGCATTGTCGTAATGGTTCATACGACGGGTCATACCTTCGAAACCGGCGATGTAGAGCGGAACGAACGCCAGGTAGAAGCCGATGAACCAGCAGAAGAACGCGCGCTTGCCCCAGGTCTCGTTCATCTTGAACCCGAATACCTTCGGGAACCAGAAGTTCATGCCCGCGACATAGCCGAAATACACACCGCCGATGATGACGTTATGGAAGTGAGCGATCAAGAACAACGAGTTATGCAACACCCAGTCGGCAGCCGGCATGGCCAGCATGACGCCCGTCATACCACCGATGGAGAAGGTAATCATGAACCCGATCGTCCAATACATGGTCGAATGGAATTCGATGCGACCCTTATACATGGTGAAGAGCCAGTTGAAGATCTTCACACCCGTCGGCACGGCGATGACCATCGTCATGATGCCGAAGAACGCATTGACGTTTGGACCAGCGCCCATCGTGAAGAAGTGGTGCACCCACACGATGAAGGACAGAACCATGATGGCCATGGTCGCATAGACCATGATGCGATAGCCGAAGAGAGGCTTGCGCGAGAACGTCGAGGTTACTTCCGAGAACACACCGAACGCCGGGATCACGAGGATATACACCTCAGGATGGCCCCAGGCCCAGATCATGCTCAGATACAGCATCACACTGCCGCCACCATCGTTGGTGAAGAAGTGCATGCCAAGATAGCGATCGAGCGACAGACAGCCGAGCGTCACGGTCAGGACCGGGAAGGCCACCATAATCAGCACTGTGGTACAGAAGGCCGTCCACGTGAAGATCGGCATCTGCATCCAGCCCATGCCCGGCGCGCGCATCTTCACGATCGTCGTGTAGAAGTTCACACCCGTCAGCAACGTGCCGATACCCGAAAGCTGCACGGCCCAGATATAGTAGTCGACGCCGACGCCCGGGCTGAACTGCATCTCGGACAGTGGCGGATAGACCAGCCAGCCGCACTGAGCGAATTCACCGATGAACAGCGAGACGTTGATCAGTACCGCGCTGATCGTAGTCATCCAGAAGCTCAGCGAGTTCAGGAACGGAAAAGCCACGTCACGTGCGCCGATCTGTAGCGGCACCACAATGTTCAGCAGACCCGTCATGAACGCCATGGCCATGAAGAAGATCATGATCGTGCCATGCGCGGAGAAAATCTGGTCGTAGTGATGCGGCGGCAGGTATCCGGGGTTGCCGGCATAAGCCAGCGCCAGCTGCGTGCGCATCATCAGGGCGTCCGCGAAGCCGCGAACGAGCATGACCAGGGCGAGCACGATGTACATCACGCCCAGGCGCTTGTGGTCGACCGAGGTCAACCATTCGCGCCAGAGATAGCCCCATTTACCATAGTAAGTGATCAAGCCGAGAACGGCGAGACCCGCCACGGCGACACCGATGAAGGTGCCGACGAGGATCGGCACATCCAATGGGATGGCCGAGAATGTCAACTTGCCGAGCATTGTGCCTTATTCCTTCATCTGCATGTCGGACATGGCGGACTGCATGTGCATCACTTTGCCCGTGCTCTTATCGATGACCGTGCCGTTATTGTATTTGGCCACGATGCCATCGAACAAACCGGGCTGCACATGTGCGAAGTACTGTACCGGAGCCGCTTCCTGCGGCGCGGCGATCTTCGGATAATCGGCGCTGTCCAGCGTGTCGGACGTCGCCTTGATCTTGTCGACCCAGGCATTGAATTCATTGCCGGGCATCGCCAGCGTACGGAACTTCATGTCCGAGAAGCCGCGACCGCTGTAATGCGCTGCTTCACCCTGATAATCGCCCGCTTCCGACGCCATCAGATGCAGCTGCGTCTGCATGCCGGCCATCGAGTAGATCATCGAGCCAAGACGGGGAATGAAGAACGACGTCATAACCGCATCGGAGGTGATGCGGAAGTTGACCGGCGTATTCACGGGAATGGCAAGCTGGTTGATCGTCGCAATCCCTTGGTCGGGATAGATGAACAGCCACTTCCAGTCCAGCGATACAACCTCGACGTTCAAGGGCTTCTGCGGTGCCGCATCGGCCGTCGCCGTCGTCGTCAGGCGACGATACGGGTCAAGTGCATAGGTCGACCACAAGCTGAGACCGCCCAGGACAAGAATGATGACCGCAGGCGCACCCCAGACGAAAATTTCGATCTTCGTCGAGTGATCCCAGTTCGGCAGATACTCGGCCTTCGTGTTCGACTCGCGGTATGTCCACGCATAGTAAAGCGTCAGCCCGATCACCGGCAGAACGATGGCGAGCATGACCAGCGCCTCGATCACGATGATGTTGCGCTCCGTCATGCCGACCGGTCCGCGCGGGTCCAGCACGTCGAGGGTGCAACCCGGCAGAAGCAGTGCCGGCGCCAGCGGCAGAAGCCGCCGCAATTTCGGCAAAATTCTATTATTCATAATTGGCCCCGCTCATTGGTCCGACGACCGGACCGTGTCGCGACGGACTATCGCTACAGCCGACCGAAGCACGGTCGCTTGTGGCGATAGCGTTGTCAGAGAATGTCACGCCATCCCTCCTATACCGGCGATGAACGTGCTGCGCCCGGCCATAGGAACCATTAACCCGCCTGCCTTTACGCATCGACGCAAAGCAGGCGCACCAAAGGTTCCACTGAACACAGTACGTCGCATCGTTTTTCGCTCCATTCCGCCGAACCCTGAAAATATCGCCGCGAGACAGCGAAACGATCAGGATCGACGCGCGCTGGGCCTCAGTGCCCAAGCTCTGCCTGCTGTAATCTGCCTGATCGGCGGTCAAAGCAAGCACTCTTCCGCGATGAAGCTCCGACAAGGGGCAACGCGCAAAAGAAACAAATCGTTATATATCAGCGCGTTAGAAGGCACCGATAAGACGACCCTTCTTATTCTTTCCGATTTTTAAGGTTTACGTCGTCGAACCGTATAGCTTGACATGTATTGGGACCAGCTTGGTCTGAATAAAAAAAGGCGCGGTGAGGTTGACCTCGCCACGCCTTCTTCCAACTAAGTTGAAATATACTTAGTTGTTATTGCTAGAACGCACGCCCATGAACTGCATGAGGAAAGTAAACAGGTTGATAAAGTTCAGATACAATCCAAGCGCATCGTAAACACTGCGCTTCGCCACTTCATCAGCACCAGCATAGGCCATGTATTGCAGATAGACAGCACGAATGCGTTGTGTGTCGAAAGCTGTCATCAGCGTGAAAATACCAACACCAGCAATGCTGACGATGAAAGCCACCTCCGAACTGCGCAGGAAAATGTTCACGACCATCGCGATCAGCAGACCAATCATGCCCATGAACAGAAACGAACCCATGCTGCTCAGGTCACGCCGCGTGGTATAGCCCCACAGAGACATGGCGCCGAAAGTTGCTGCCGACACGAAGAAAGCCCGCGCTACGGATTCTCCGGTATAGACCATGAGGATATTCGAGAGACTCGCGCCCATCACGGCGCAGAAAGCCCAGAACAATGCCTGTGCTGCCTGTCGCGAAAGCCGGTTGACGCCAAACGACATCACCATGACGAAGGCCAGCGGCGCAAACATCGCAAGCATGCCAAGGCCCGTCGGGCGAAGCGCTAGCCCGCCTGACATCGTTTGCACGACATGAAAGAAAAGATCGCGCAGCGACGTCTCCGCAACGGCATAAGCCACCAAACCGGTCAGCGCCAGGCCAGCAGCCATCCAGTTGTAAACACGGAGCATATAGGCACGAAGCCCGACATCAACCGTGTCAAAACTCGCGGCCGCCCCATAACGGTTCTGGTCGCCAGAACGAGAATTGGGAATGAAAGCCATAACACCCTTTCCTAGACCAGAGAATTCCAGTCAGTCTTACAAGCAATGTGGCGCTTTTTCCATGAGGGTCAAGTTCGGCACCGGGATCAACGCATGCGAAAAGGGGCTAGGCACAAAATGTAATCATGCCATGCTGCGTCCGCGATCCCGTCAAGGAGCCGACCAGCCGATGCGCCTTTTCACCGCACTCGACATAGCGCCGCCACAGAAAAAGGTGCTCGCCAGCATGCGCGGCAGTCTGCCGGGCGCCATATGGCTTCCCCCGGAAAGCTATCATGTCACGCTGCGTTTTCTGGGAGAAATCGAAAGCCGACATACAGCCGAAGAGATTGATTTCGCCCTGTCTCGCATCACGGCAGTCCCCTTCGCTCTCCAACTCAACGGTACGGGGCTGACCACCACAGGGCGCGGGCGCAAATTGTGGATCGGCGTCGAGCGATCCGATGAACTTCTGCGCTTGCAGGCACGGATCGAATCAGCCCTCCGGCGGATCGGGCTGGTGCCAGACAAGCGACGTTTTCAGCCCCATGTCGTGATCGCGCATCTTCCCGACGATACGTTGGTCGAACGCTGGATGCAAATCCATAACCTGGGACGGTACGACCCAATGCCGATAGACCGTTTCGCGCTGTTCGAATCCCATCGCGGCCCTGATGCGCCGCATTATGAAAATTGTGCTGAATATCTCCTGGACCCGAAAGCGGTTTCTCTCGTTCACCCCGCATGAATAATCAGCCAGATCCGTCCACGACCGAACGCCTCGATGCGCTCGTTCGCGAAGTCCGCGCCTGTCGCGTCTGCGCGGAACACCTACCTCTCGGCCCACGTCCTCTCATTCATGTTTCGACAAGGGCCCGTATCCTCATTGCCAGTCAGGCACCCGGAACCAAGGCTCATCTGAGCGGGAAATCATTTTACGATCCCTCCGGCAATCGACTCAGGGAATGGCTGAATCTCACGTCGGAACAGTTCTACGACACGAGCAAGGTCGCCATCCTGCCCATGGGACTATGTTATCCCGGGCGTCTGCCGAATGGTGGGGACAGGCCACCCAGACCAGAATGTGCGCCAATATGGCGGGACCGTGTCCTGGCGCTTATGCCCAGCCTGCGATTAACCTTACTCGTTGGCAGCTACAGTCAGGCGCATGTGCTTGGTCGAGGCTCGGTTTCCGACCGTGTGGCGCATTTTCACGACTACCTCCCGCGCTACTTCCCTCTTCCACACCCGTCCTGGCGAACCGGGGTTTGGGAAAAGCGCGCACCCTGGTTTCAGGCCGAGGTCATTCCCGCCTTGCGGACGATCGTGCACGATATTCTGAGTGACGACGATCAGGTGTGATAAGTACGCCATTGCTGCGCGACGTCATTGACGAAGCCTTCGATCCCCGAAAACAGAATCTGAATCCCGATGCATAAGAGGATAAGCGCCGCCAGCCGGCTGACGATGCGCGCGCCCGTAACGCCGAGCAATGCGACGATCCTCTCGGCATAGGCATAGACGATCCCGACCGTAACCGAGATGCAGATCACCGCCAGCGTCAGTCCCATGAAATAGGCTGGCCGGGGATCAACAGCCGGGCGTTCCGAGCTTAAGGCGATCGCCACCGAAATACTGCCGGGCCCGACAGTGAACGGCATCGCGAATGGAAAGAACGCCTTGTCCCGGAGATCCGGCGTTGCAACCGTGCGGCCTCCCTGCAACGCCTGCCGCTCCTTGCGGGCTTCGCTCTCTTCTGGCTCCTGCAGCATGCTCCAGGCTCGCGTAGCGACAACGAGACCGCCTGTCACACGCAATGCATTGATCGTGATACCGAAAAAAGTCAGAATCTCGCCGCCAAACCAGATCGAAACCATCAGGACGACGAAAGAATAGAACGCCACCAGACGCGCGAGCGATACGACCTCCGGCCGCGCGCGCCCCATTGTCGCCTGCGCAAAGATCAGGGATGCGCCAAGGGGATTGACGATCGAAAACAGTGCCGAATACGCCATAAGCCAGATGGACGACACATATTGCAGGCCGATGTTTTCCGTTACGACATGCGAAGTGACCATCAGCCCGAGCCGTCACGTGTCCGTATGTCAGACGCCACGAAGCGGTTCTGCCGCAATCCGCGCTGGATACGACGTTTCTCGCTGCTGAGAACCGCCTGTATGGCCTTGATATCTTGTGCCAGGCAGCAGAG
Organism: Neoasaia chiangmaiensis; assembly: GCF_002005465.1. Classification (NCBI taxonomy): domain Bacteria; kingdom Pseudomonadati; phylum Pseudomonadota; class Alphaproteobacteria; order Acetobacterales; family Acetobacteraceae; genus Neoasaia; species Neoasaia chiangmaiensis. Next base: position 715,125 of record NZ_CP014691.1, read on the forward strand.
CGTCCCGCCAATGCCTGCGCCATTCGGGCACACCGTCATCCCGATATCATGATAGACGCCGATCAACGATTGTCCCACGCGAATGAAGGCCGGATGGCGCCCTTCCTGCAAGGCGAGATCGCGCAGGCGCCAGATCGCCGCGACACAGTCACGCTCCGCGCCCGCGGGATCGCCCAGTCCAATGATGAAACGGCCGGTTCGCAGGAATGGAATGCCCGCGCGCCCGCCTTCACCCAGCAGGAAGCCACTCGGACGACGGGGCCCCAACTCATCCAGCGCATGATCGAGCGACCGGTAGCAGAGTTCGCTCTCCTGATCCCAGGGGCGAATGGGGATGTGACCACGCCGCATCATCTGCCCGATCGCGATAAGGCCCAGGAGCGCGGAAATACCGAGTGCCCACCGCGCGACGGACGTATGCGCGTCGTAGATCAGGGAGCGCCACCACGCCTGCCCGAAATGACCGCGTAATGCAAAGAGGCCCACTGTCGCCAGGCTGAAGAACCATAACGTCACCGGCGCGATCATGCTGGGCCGCAAGGGCTCGACCAGCAGACGCGCCCTTCGGTAGTAACAGCCGCGAAACGGCGCGATCAGGAACATCACAAGCATGAGCGACAGCGGCACGCCGAGCGGCGCTTCCCGCAGCAGGACCAGAAGGATCGCAAATCCCAGCAGGCAAAGCGTCGCGCGCCAGGCCAACGTCACGCGCTGGGACAGGCCGATCGCCAGACCAACAAGCCCAACACCGACAAAGCAGAGCAGGAAGTCGGAAAACTGCGGCAACCAGCGCCCGACGATGGATATCTGATACACGTGCGGCGGCACGAGAACGGCATAGAAGACCAGCAGAATGCCGGTCGCAGCGACGACCCCCGTTGCGACGGCAACCGAGAAATCCGCCTCGGATTCCCGGATCACCTGGCTCGGCCGACGCGGTCCACGATCGGGCGACGCAACACCACGCTTGCGCGCCAGAGCGGCGTCGCCACGCAGGAACAGTTCATGCCCCGCGAACATCAGCCCGGCGAGAATCAGGGGAATGATGTAGTAGAACAGCCGGAAAACGAGGATCGTGCCCAGAATACGCGAAGCTGGGAGATAGGGCCCGAGCGCCAGCATCATCGCACCGTCGAAAACGCCGAGACCGCCCGGAACGCTGGCTACCAGTCCCGCCGTATATGACGCGATATAGATCGCCAGAAACGCGCCAAACCCCATGGGCGTGCCACTCGGCAGAAGCACATAGGCGATCAACGCCGTGGCCGCCATATCCGCTGCACTGACAAAGACCTGTGCTATGGCAATTCCGATATGCGGCACATCGATCTGATAGCGCCCGACCCGGATTTCCCGCCAGCGCACCGCGGCACCGATATAAGCCAGAATGGCCAGCCAGCTGGCAGCACCGGCGACCTGCAGGACGGCACGCGGCAGACGATCCAGCAGTGGAACATGCTCGGGCTCCAGCAGCAGAACGCCGCCGATCAGCGCAAGTGTTCCAAGGAGATACGTCGTCGAACAGAACGCGATGATCTGCGCAATCCCGCCGGCACTTACCCCCCAATTGCGATAAAGCCGGAAGCGTACCGCCGCTCCGGAAATCGCGGAACAACCGAGATTATGCGACAGTACATACGAGCAGAATGCCGCAAAAGCACTCCGCCGATAAGGCTGCCGCGCCTCAACGTGACGACATGCGAGATAGTCGTAAAACGTCAGGATGAAATAGGATAGCAGCGTGCATGCCGCGCCGAGCATCAGTGCGCGATCCGGTATCGCCCGCAACGCCGAGCGGACATCCGCGATCGACAGATGTCTGAGTTCGCGCTGGATGACGAAGAAGGCCGCGACAAGCAACACGATCCCCAACAGCGCCGGCAGACGATGCAACAGCATGCGTCCGCGCGATGCACGGTCGGGACAGGTCTTCACCTCAGGGGTGTCGGCCCGCATGCGGTCAGCCCTGTTCCGTTTCCGCTGGCACCGCATCGCGCGCCAGCGCACCCTCGATCAGCGCCACCGTCTCCGGCAGACCGAACAACGCTGCGAAAATGCCGAAGCGCGGCCCCTCCGTCTGACCGAGCAGCACCTCATACAGGCAGCCGAACCACGAACGCAGCGGCTGGAACTGATGCCGCTTTCCAACCTCGAACACGATGTCCTGCACCTCGACCGGCGAAAGCTTCGGGTCCGCCGCCGCCAGCGCTGCCGCAAGATCGGCCAACGCCGCACGCTCCTGTTCGGTCGGCGCGCGGAAGGTCTTTGCGGGTTTGACGAATTCCTGGAAATAAACGACGGCATGCCGGACCAGACGATCCACATAGGAATGCGTCTCGGGCGACAACGACGGATCGTAGCGCTGCAGGAACTTCCATAATGTCGAGGCCGAATTGGCATTGGCGACCGACGCCAGGTTCAGGAGGGCCGTGAAAGACACCGGACTGCTGTCCTGCGGCCGGATCTCGCCTCCATGGATGAACCATGCCGGATTGGCACGCAGCACCGTCTGCTCGCTCTCCGTCGCCGCCTTGTCGACATTGGCGATGTATTCATCCATGGCACGCGGAATAACATCGAAAAACAGCCGCTTGGCACGGGTCGGCTGATTGAACATATACTGCGCCAGACTTTCGGGCGGCGCATAACGCAGCCAGTCCTCGATCGAAAGACCGTTGCCCTTGGACTTGCTGATCTTCTGCGCGTGCTGGTCCAGAAACAGTTCGTAGGTCAGGCCAGCCGGCGGCGCCTTACCCAGGATCCGGCAAATCCTGCTCGACAGCTTGACGCTGTCGATCAGGTCCTTGCCCGACATTTCGTAGTCGACACCCAGCGCATACCAGCGCATGGCCCAGTCGGCTTTCCACTGCATCTTCGCATGGCCGCCAAGCACGGACGTTTCAAAAGTCTCATCGCTGTCCGGGTCTTTCCACACAACCGTCGCGGCGATGGGGTCCACCTTCAGGACCGGCACCTGCATGACCCGCCCCGTTCTTGGATGAATCGGAAGAACCGGTGAATACGTGGCCCGACGTTCCGCGCCGAGCGTCGGTGCGATCGTCGCGACAACCTCATCATGCACTTCAAGCATGCGGCGCAGTGCATCGTCGAAGCGACCGCCCGTGTAATAATCCGTCGCGGAAGCAAACTCATACTGGAAACCAAAGCCATCCAGGAATTCGCACAGCATGGCGTTGTTATGCGCGGCAAAACTATCGAAACGCCCGAAGGGATCGGGAATGCGCGTCAAGGGCAGCCCAAGATGCTGCGTCAGCATCTCCTGATTGGGCACGTTGGTCGGAACTTTACGCAGCGCGTCCATGTCATCGGAAAATGCGAGCAGACGCGTGGAACGGCCCGTCAGCGCCTCATAGGCCTGGCGCACCCACGTTGTTCGCGCCACCTCGCCGAATGTGCCGATATGCGGCAAACCCGATGGGCCATAACCCGTTTCCAGGAGTGCCGGCCCGTCACCACCGCGCGCATCCACATGCGCGACGATTTTTCGTGCTTCCTCGAAAGGCCAGGCTTTGGGCAGTGCGGCCTGATCGGCGGCGATTTTTTCTTCTATGCTGGACATGATCGACAGAAAATTAGGTAGGGACAACGCCATGGTCAAGCAATCCGCACGCTAGGCTCATTGCCCGTGCGGCTGTAATGTTCCGGACATGCCCCTGCCGCGCCATCGCTTTACCTCTCCCTATGACGCTCCGGCGCTGGTCGCGCATCGCGGCAAATCGTCCGTCCTGTCACCGGATGGCGAACTGCTCGATATCCCGAGCACCGACGTCGCGCGCCAGCTCGCGCAATGGGCGCCGCCTTTGATGGTCCATGGTCCAGCGACCTTCCGGTTCCTTGAAATGGGGTCACCTCCGCCGCCCGCCACCTACTTCGATCTGCTCGAATTATTTCTTTTCGTTTCACCGGCCACCAACGCCGCCCCGACGCCGCGCGGGCTTGCCTTGGCGCTCGCTATTCCCGCCCCGGCACGAATCGAGGCGGATTTTCTCCACGTCATCCTGAACGCTCTCCTCGCCGCGCTTCGCACCCTGAGCGAAACACGCCATGGCGATACGATGCGCGCCCTGCTACCGGCATTATCCCGCGCGGGCTGGCCCTGGGCAGGCGTAGTCGCGGAAACGATCGGCATGCCCGCCGATACATCGCTTCATCCTCTGGAAGCCCTACGGGTCTGGCGGCGGCTACCGAAGTGGGAAGAAACGGCGCCCAGACCCGCGCCGGGGAGCCAACCGGTGCCACAGGCCGCAGCGCGGGCGCGCTTGCGCGCGATGCTCGGCCCCGATGCCGAGGAACGTGCCGGACAGGCGGATTTCGCGTCAGTCGCCACAGCCGCCTTCGCACCACGACAGAATTTCGGCTCCCCGCACATTGTCCTGGCCGAGGCCGGCACGGGCACCGGCAAGACGCTGGGTTACGTCGCCCCGGCCAGCGTATGGGCCGAAAGCAACGGCGGCGCGGTCTGGATCAGCACCTACACCCGGCACCTTCAACGCCAGATCGAGCAGGAACTCCTCCGTCTTTATCCGGACGAAGCCGCCCGTCGGCGTGCCGTCGTGGTACGAAAGGGGCGCGAGAACTATCTCTGCCTCCTGAACATGGAAGACGCCGTCAACACCGCCGCTTCCCGTGGCGAGGCCGCGGGCACTGTCGTCATTGCCCTGTCGCTACTGGCGCGCTGGGCGGAAGCCACACAGGATGGCGACCTCATGGGAGGCGACCTGCCGGGCTGGTTCGGCGAACTCTTCGGCGCCGGAACGGTCTTCGGCATGGCCGATCGGCGTGGCGAATGCATCCATGGCGCCTGTCCGCATTATCAGCGCTGCTTTGTCGAGCACACGATCCGCCGCGCGCGCGACGCGGACCTCGTCGTCGCCAACCATGCGCTGGTCATGTCGCAGGCGGCCTGGAATGCGCTGGGGCAGGATGATGTCCCGGAAGAGGACAGCACACCCACGCGCTATGTATTCGACGAAGGCCACCATCTTCCAGACGCCGCCGACAGCGCGTTCGCCATAACCTTCTCCGGCGTGGAAGCCGCCGAACTGCGGCGCTGGCTGCTGGGCGCGGAAGGCAGCCGTTCACGCGCGCGCGGATTGCGCCGACGACTGGAAGATCTGGTCGCCGGCGTGCCCTCGCTGGAAACCCCACTGGACGCCGTGCTGCAAGCCGCACGCGCGCTTCCCGCTCCCGGCTGGCTGGCACGCCTTCACGAACCCGAAAACGCAGTCCGCGAACATGTGCCGGACACGATCGCCAATCCCTCGGAAATTTTCCTGCGCGCGCTGGACCAACAGGCGCGGGCGAGACAGGCTGCCAAGAAAGCCCAGGGCGACGCCGAATGCGAACTGCATCCCGTCGAACCTGCCGTCGCCGAAAGCGCCGAGGCCCTGTCCCGCGCGCTGGTCCGCCTGAGCGAGCCATTGGAAATTCTGGTCAAACGCCTGAAGGCCCAATTGACCGAGGAAACGGAAACGCTGGACGCCGCCACGCGCGGTCGGCTGGAAGCCACAATCCGCACCTTGCAGCGGCGGGCCATCAGCCGTGTCCACGGTTGGATTTCAATGCTCGATGCCACGCGCACACCGCCAGAGCCGGGCACCACACCCGTTCACGTCGACTTCATCCGCACGGAAGCCATCGCGGGACGCGGCCCGCGCGCAAACGCCGAACGGGATGTCGGCCTGCATCGCCACTGGCTCGATCCGACAGTGCCCTTCGCGTCCGTCATGCAGGCGCCGGCCCATGGCATTCTGGTTACGTCAGCGACATTGCGCGACCAGACCGACAACGCGACGGGCGACGATCAGGAAACGGCCTGGGATGCTGCGGAGGCCCGTCTGGGTGCCACGCATTTTCCGGCGCCCGCGCTTCGCGCCGCGCTGATGAGTCCGTTCGATTACGCACGACAGACCCGCGCCTATGTCGTCTCGGACCTGCCGCGTGACGACATCGACGCCCTCGCCGCTGCCTATCGCACCCTGTTCCTTGCCGCCAATGGGGGCGCCCTGGGATTGTTCACGGCTATCGCGCGCCTGCGCGCCGTGCACAAGCGCATCGCCGAACCGCTCGAAATGGCCGGCCTGCCTCTTTATGCACAGCATGTGGACGCCATGGACAACGCCACGCTGGTGGATGTCTTCAAGACCGAAATCGATTCATGCCTGCTCGGCACGGATGCCATGCGGGATGGCGTGGACGTTCCGGGCAACGCCCTGCGCATGGTCGTGTTCGAGCGCACCCCGTGGCCCCGCCCGGACATCCTGCATCGGGAGCGCCGCCTGCATCTGTCACATGGCGCACCGAACGAATACGATGATCGCCTCACACGCATGAAATTACGGCAGGCATTCGGGCGCCTCATTCGCAAAGCCACGGATCGTGGCGTTTTCGTCATGCTCGACCGGCGCATGCCGACCCGCCTCTTTTCGGCTTTCCCCGAAGGCGTCGACGTCCGGCGCCTGCCCTTTGACGAAGCGGTACGGGACATCGCCGCTTTCCTGCAATCCGGAGAAAACAACGCATGACAGCGTGGCAATGGTTACTGATCGGGTCCGCCCTTGCCACCACCACGGCAAGCGCCGCGCCAAACCCCACGATGCGGCATCGCACCCCGGCAAAGGCGGCGCACATCACCGCACCAGTAGCGGAAGACACGGCGTCCGAGCAGATCGCCCGGGTCCGCGCAGGCAGCCTGACGCCGGAAGCCCTGCTCGCACTCTATGCCGCGCAGATTCACCGGCACGACCCGAATCTTCATGCCATTCTCGGCCTGAACCGTCAGGCTGAAAGCGAGGCTGCTTCCGCCTCTCTCGCCGCGCCACTCTATGGCCTTCCGATCCTGATCAAGGACAATATCGACACCCGGGACTTTCTGCCGACCACGGCCGGCTCGCTGGCCCTGGCCGCCAATCTCGCCGGTCGTGACGCCGTCGTGGTCGATCGCCTCAGAAGCGGCGGCGCCGTGGTCCTGGGAAAAACCAATCTCTCCGAATGGGCCAATTTCCGTTCGGATCACGCCAGCAGCGGCTGGAGCGCTGTCGGCGGCCTGACGCTCAATCCATGGGATACGACCCGCTCGGCCTGCGGTTCCAGCGCGGGAAGTGCCGTGGCCGTGGCTGCCGGCTTCGCTGGCGCTGCCATCGGCACCGAAACCGATGGTTCGATTACATGCCCGGCCGCCACGAACGGGATTGTCGGCCTGAAGCCGACGGTCGGGCTCGTTTCACGCACCGGCATCGTCCCGATCTCTCCAGCGCAGGATACCGCAGGCCCCATGACGCGCGATGTGCGGGACGCCGCGCTGCTGCTGAGCGTCATGGCCGGAAGCGATCCGGCGGATCCAGCCACACACGATGCCGATCGTCATCGAACGGATTATACGCAGGTTCTGCAATCGAACGGCCTGCGTGGTGCCCGGATCGGCGTGCTGCGTTTTGCCTCGGGCACGGACCCGGCCGTCCATGCCCTTTTCGACAGGACGCTCGCGACACTGCGGGCGCAGGGCGCCATTCTTATCGATATTCCGGCCTTCGACCGCAAAAATCTCGACGCGCTTGAGATGGCGGCCATGTTGAGCGAATTTCGCGACAGCGTGAACGCCTATCTCGCGCATACGCCGCCGCGTGTTAAAACCCGCACACTTGCAGATCTTGTTGTCTTCAACCGCGATCATGCCGAACAGGAAATGCCCTGGTTCCAGCAGGAACTTTTCGAGCGCGCCTTAGTCGCACCGCCCCGTTCCGATGCGCATTATCTCGACGCTCGGAATCAGGCACGCCAGATCGCCGGCCCCGGCGGGATCGACGCCCTCTTGCATCGTGACAATCTGGAAGCCCTGATTGCACCCACGATCGGCCCTGCCTGGTCCAACGATCTGGTTAACGGCGATCGTCCCGGTGATGGCACGGGCGCCGGATCATTGGCGGCGATTGCGGGCTACCCCCACCTGACCGTTCCGATGGGTCAGGTAAAGGGTCTGCCGATCGGACTTTCCTTTATCGGAACGGCCTGGTCCGAAGGCACCCTGCTCCGGCTGGGCTATGCCTTCGAGCAGGCACGCGGCAAGTGGCACGCACCGCCCGGCTTCTAGCCGCCCTACCCGGCTTTCGCCGTTAGCGCCGTATCGATGGCCTTGACCAACTGGCTGAAATCCTCCGGCGTATACCCTTCCACCCGAAAAACGACCTTGCCGGTCTGGTCGACAACATAGGTCCGTGGAATGCCCCGCGTCGCGAATTGGGCATAGACATGCCGATCCGCATCCAGCCCCAATGGAAATGTGTAATCGGGATGTTTCTGGTGGAACGGACCGACCTTCGCTGCATCCTGCTCCCTGGCGATCGCCACGAAGGCAAAATCGGGCCTGTCCTTATACTTTTGCCAAATATCCTGTTGAATATGTGGCATTTCCATCTGGCATGGACCGCACCATGTCGCCCAGAAGTTGACGACGACGACCTTGCCCCTGGTCGCCACGGTCGAGAAATTACCGCCACCGAGTTCCGGCACCGAGAATTCGGGAAGCCTGTCACCGACCACGACATGGTCGTCCCCCGCCGCGACCGCCGGCCCCATCGAGACGCCCAGACCCGCCAGCAATGCCAGTAACGATCGGCGAAACCACCATGCTGTCTCGAAACGTCCGGTCATGTCCATCTCCCTGATTGATACCTGATCGTTACGATAAGATACGACACCCGAAGCCGATACAACGACAAAAGATCGTTTTTAGCCAAATTCACAAAAAAACCGCCCCGTCTTGCGACGGAGCGGCTTTCCTGCGGACCGAAAGAGCGGTTCGTGCGATCTGGATCAGAAATCCATGTCGCCCATGCCGCCCATGCCACCCGGGCCACCGGCCGGAGCAGCCTTCTTCTCGGGCTTCTCGGCAACCATGGCTTCCGTCGTAATCAACAGGCCGGCCACCGATGCCGCGTCCTGAAGTGCCGTCCGGACAACCTTGGTCGGATCGATGATACCGGCCACGACCAGATCCTTGTACTCACCCGTCTGGGCGTCGAAGCCCTGGTTGTACTCGTTGATCTCCAGAACCTTGCCGGCGATGACCGCACCGTCTTCACCCGCATTGAAGGCGATCTGGCGCAGCGGCGCCTGCAGGGCCTTGCGGATGATGTCCGCGCCGACGCGCTGGTCGTCGTTGTGGAACTCAAGGTGACCGAACGCCGTGGAAGCACGTGCCAGCGCGGTGCCGCCACCAGGAACGATGCCTTCCTCGACGGCTGCGCGCGTTGCATGCAGCGCATCGTCCACGCGGTCCTTGCGCTCCTTCACCTCGACTTCGGTGCTGCCACCGACGCGGATGACGGCCACGCCACCGGCGAGCTTCGCCAAACGCTCCTGCAACTTCTCGCGGTCGTAGTCCGAGGTGGTTTCCTCGATCTGCGCACGGATCTGGCTGCAACGGCCCTTGATATCGTCCGTCTGGCCTGCGCCCTCGACGATCGTGGTGTTCTCTTTCTCGATATGCACCTTCTTGGCGCGACCGAGCATGTCGAGCGTCACGGTCTCGAGCTTGATGCCGATGTCTTCGCTAATCACCTGGCCACCGGTCAGGATCGCGATATCTTCCAGCATCGCCTTGCGACGATCGCCGAAGCCCGGCGCCTTCACGGCTGCAATCTTCAGGCCGCCACGCAGCTTGTTGACGACCAGCGTCGCCAGCGCTTCGCCATCGACGTCTTCGGCCAGGATCATCAGCGGACGACCGGACTGCACGACGCTTTCCAGCAGCGGCAGCATCGGCTGCAGCGAGGACAGCTTCTTTTCATGGATCAGGATGTAGGGGTTATCCAGATCGGCCGTCATCTTTTCGGCATTCGTCACGAAATACGGCGAGATGTAGCCGCGATCGAACTGCATGCCCTCGACGACGTCGAGCTCGGTGTGGAGGCCCTTGGCTTCCTCGACCGTAATCACGCCTTCCGTGCCGACCTTCTGCATGGCGTCGGCGATCATCTTGCCGATTTCATGCTCGCCGTTCGCGGAGATCGTGCCAACCTGAGCCGTTTCGCCCGGCGTGGTGATCTTCTTGGTGTTCTTCTTGAGTTCCTCGACGACCACCGCAACGGCCTTGTCGATACCGCGCTTGAGGTCCATCGGGTTCATGCCGGCAGCAACCGCCTTGGCACCTTCGCGGATGATGGCCTGCGCCAGCACCGTCGCCGTCGTGGTGCCGTCACCGGCAATGTCGTTGGTCTTCGAGGCCACTTCGCGCACCATCTGGGCGCCCATGTTCTCGAACTTGTCAGCCAGTTCGATTTCCTTGGCGACCGACACACCGTCCTTGGTGATGCGCGGTGCGCCGAAGCTCTTGTCGAGAACGACGTTACGGCCCTTCGGACCCAGCGTCACCTTGACCGCGTCGGCCAGGATGTCGACGCCGCGCAGCATGCGCTGGCGAGCATCGGCACCGAATTTTACATCTTTGGCAGCCATTTGAATAACTCCGTTTGAGGTTCAGTTGCGATGATGGGCGGGCTTGTTCAGCCGATCACGCCCATGATGTCGCTTTCCTTCATGATCAGCAGCTCTTCGCCATTGATCTTCACCTCGGTGCCGGACCACTTGCCGAACAGCACGCGGTCGCCTGCCTTGACGTCCAGCGCCACGATCTGACCCTGCTCATTGCGAGCACCCGCGCCGACGGAGATGACTTCGCCTTCCATCGGCTTTTCCTTGGCGGTGTCCGGAATGATGATGCCGCCCGCGGTCTTCTCTTCGCCATTCAGGCGACGGACCACGACACGGTCGTGCAAAGGCCGAAAATTCGTCATAATGGATCGCTCCACAAATTGAGGCCGCGCCCTTATCGAAAGCGACGCCGCCGGTATGCGCCCGCTTAGCCGCAGCGCGTTAGCACTCCCCTACCGAGAGTGCCAACGGAGGTAGGACCGCCACCGCCCAACGTCAAGATGTGCGACCATGACAATTATTCTTTTTCCCGCTCCGGATTCAGCCGCGTCATCTCCAGCCGGGACGCCACACGCTCGGCTGCGGCTTCGTCCCGCAGGCGCTCCGCCTTCGTCCGCCCGGATAACGCGCGATTGGTCTGCGCCTGCGCGGCATCCATCCGGCGGATCGCACGTTTACGTTCACGACGCAGATTGACGATCTCACCCATAAGACGTTCCCTACTGCGACACGCTTTTGATGAAACAGAACATGGAGCCTTCCTTCATGGGACGCATGATCTCCCTGACAGCCGCCGATACCCACCATTTCGCGGCCTACGAGGCCGGGAACCCCGACAGTAAGCACGCGGTCGTCATCGTTCAGGAAATCTTCGGCCTGGCAGACCACATCAAGTCCGTCTGCGACGAGTTGGCAAGCCATCATGGCTATCACGTGATCGCGCCTGCCCTGTTCGATCGGGCGGAACGCGACGTCGTCCTGCCCTACGATCAGGCCGGAATGCAAAAAGGTCTGGCCTTGCGCGCGAAAATCCAGCCGGAAGATCTGCTCGCCGACGTCACGGCCTGTGCGCATGCGCTGAACAAGCATGGCCATGAGAAAGTCGGCATTCAGGGTTTCTGCTGGGGCGGCTTCGTCGCCTGGATCGCGGCAACACGGACGCGAGAATTTGCCGCGTCGGTCGCCTGGTATGGCGGCGGCATCGCGCAGGTCAGCCACGAAAAGCCGCATTGCCCCGTGCAGCTGCACTTCGGTGGAGAGGACGACCACATCCCCCACACGGACGTGCAAAAAATCCGCGCCGATCAGCCCGATGTGGAAATCTACGTCTATGACGACGCCGGCCATGGCTTCGGCTGCCCCGATCGGCCGAGCTTCAATCAGGCGGCCCGCGATCTGGCGCATGAGCGCACGATGGCTTTCTTCAAGAGTCATCTCTGAAGCTGGCGTAACGCCGAGATTCATCCATCACGATGAAAGAGTTATCGATATGGTTGCCAATCCCCTCGCTCCCAGCCCCGAGCGCGACGCGAAAATCCGCGCCAAGGCCAATGAGCTCTGGACCGCCGACGGCAAGCCCGATTGCGGTGCTACGGCTTACCACGAGCAGGCTTCGGAAATCATCGGCATGGAGGAGCACCCTCACGCCGGCGAGATTTCGGTCAATGACCTGCCGCCGCCGGATCGTGCTGACATTCAGGTCGAAAACGCCGAAATTCAGGAAAATCTCGGCGAATTTCCCGAGCGGCAGACCGATCAGGGCGATCATGCCCATTTTCCCGAAGCCAAGAACGAGCGTAACGCGTCCTAGGCGCCTCGCCGCGTCCTGAACAGCATGGCGTAGAGCGACGGAAGAACGAGAAGCGTCAATAACGTCGATGAGACAAGCCCGCCGATCACAACCGTCGCCAGCGGGCGCTCGACTTCCGCGCCCGCACTGCCCGAGAATGCCATCGGGAAAAAACCAAGGCTCGCCACGAGCGCCGTTCCCATGACCGGACGAAACCGGCTTCTGGCTGCATCGAAGGCTGCCTTGGCGGCATCTTCGCCCTGACGGCGCAAATCCTGTATCTGGCTCAGCAATACGACACCGTTCAGGATCGCAACGCCGAACAGCGCGATAAACCCGATACTTGCAGCAATGCTGAACGGTAACGCACGCAGGGTCAGCGCGACAACGCCTCCACTGGCCGCGACAGGCAGGTTGCAGAACACCAGCAGCGCGGCGCCAAACGATTCCAGCCCGATCACGAGCAGAACAAAAATAAGCGCCAAAGTGACGGGCAAGACGACCTCAAGACGATGCATGGCTGTCTGGAGGTTCCTGAACTGCCCTGCCCACGCCACACGATACCCTGCTGGCAGCTCAAGCTTTTGCTTGACAGCCGCCTGGGCTGCTCGAACGAATGAACTCGTATCCCTTCCCCGGACATTGGCCTGGACGATCACCCGACGTCTGATCCCGTCCCGGTCGATCCTCGGCGGCAAATCGACGACATGAATGTGGGCGACTGTCGACAACGGCACCATGCCGCGCCCGTCAACACGGCGCACCCATAATCGCCCGATACGATCCGGACTGGAGACGGCCTGCACAGGCCAGCGCACCTGAGTCGGAACGATGGCGTTGTTAACGACGATCGGTTTGCCGATATGGCCTCCAATCGCCTCGGTGACGTTCAGGATATCGGGAATAGCGACGCCGAGCCGGGCAGCCGCGTCACGGTCAGCGTCGATCTGGAGGAACGGGATCGTCCCCCCACCGCCCGCAACCGCAACATCGACCGCACCCGGTACATCGTTGATCGCCGCGATGGCATCATTCGCCAGATGCGTGAGCGTCGTCAGATCATCGCCATAGATGGAGAGGGCAACAGTCGAGCGCACGCCCGAAAGCAGATCGTCCATCCGCATTTCGATAGGCTGCGTCCATGAATATTGCGCATCGGGCAATTCATTGCGTAACGCAACGTCCATTTTCTCCAGCAGCTCCTGCTGTGTGGACGCTGTTCGCCATGTCGAACGCGGCTTGAGAAAAACAAACGTGTCCGTCTCGCTGGTTCCCATCGGATCGGTTGGAATGGCCGATGTCCCGGTATTGCTCATCACAATGCGCACTTCGGGAAAACGTCTGAGAATCTGCTCTTCGCGCATCACGGAATGCAGCACCGTCGGCAACGATGCGCTGGGCAGACGCGTGGACGTCACCAATAGCGAGCCTTCTTCGAGCGTCGGGACGAATTCACCCCCCAGTCGCATCGCCAGCACGACAGAAGATCCGAAGACGAGAACGGTTATGACCGCCAGGAACACGCCGTGCGCCTCGCTCCATCGCAGGGCCGGCTCGTAATAGCGACGGAGAAAGCCGACGATCCGCGTTTCCCGGTCGACTGGAGCGTCGCGCAACGCCCATGACACCAGGACCGGTACGCAGATCACCGCGTAAAACAGGGATACGACCAGCGCCATGATGATGGTCTGGGCCATCGGCCTGAACATTTTCCCTTCGACGCTCTGCAATGTCAGGATAGGCATATAGACGAGAATGATGACGCTGACGGCAAAGCAGACCGGCCGCATGACCGCACGCAGTGTCGCGACGGCCTGATTCTCAACACGCATTTCCGGATCGCGATGTGCCAGAAAATGCTCGACGATGACCAGCGAGCCATCGACGATCATCCCGAAGTCGATCGCGCCGAGGCTGAGCAGATTGGCGGATATCCCGAAAACCCGCATTCCGGCCATCGCGGCCAGCAGAGAGAACGGAATGACGGACACAATCACCATCGCAGCCCGCCAGTTACCGATAATAGCGATCAGGACCAGAAAAACCAGTCCGGCGCCGGTGACGAGATTCTCCTTCACCGTGTCGATCGTGCGATCCGTCAGGTCGGACCGACGATAGAGCGGGATGAGTTTGACCCCGGGCGGCAGCGATTGCCGGATCGACGGCAACGCCGCGTCGATATGTGACAGAACAGCGTTCGAACTTGCGCCGCTTTCCATCAGCACCACGCCATTGACGATCTCGCCCCGCCCATCCCGCGTGACCGCGCCGAGCCGCGTGCGTGGCGCAAGGGAAACAACGCCCAGATCGCGCAATCGCACAACCTGCCCGTTGACGCCCATCCTGACCGGAATCGCCCCAAAATCCGCCAGGCTTTGCACGCGCGCCCGCCCGACCACGATATTCTGCTCATCCTGCTGCCTGATCCAGCCGCCGCCAGCAGACGCATTATTTTCGTCGACTGCCTGATCGACAGCACTGACGGAGACATCGAATGCACGCATCCGTGCCGGGTCGAGCGTGACCTGATAGGTTTCCTCGGCCCCACCATTGACATTGACCGCCACGACACCCGGCACGAGACGCAGTTGCGGCGCGACGGTCCATGTCATGATGCGGTTGAGCGCCATGTCGTCGTAACCGCCGCCGACAATCTGGATCTGCATGATCTCGCCCATGCCGGTCGCCAGCGGCCCCATCGCGATCGAGAGATTGGGGATCGCGATCGCATCGCGCGCCTGCGTCAACCGCTGGGCGACACGCTCACGGTCGAGCAGAATATCGGTGCTGTCGTCGAACTGAATATAGACGACGGAAACCCCGGTTCGGGAAACCGAACGAAGGTCCACGATGCCGGGAATGCCTGTCATCGCCGTCTCAAGCGGGAAACTGAGTTGTTTCTCCACTTCTTCTGTTGCCAGACCGGGGGCCGTGACCGAAACGAAAACCTGTTTCGGCGAAATGTCGGGGACAGGTTCGACCGGCAAACCCGAAATCAGAAACAGCGATCCAATTGAAAAAGCGACGACTGCAAGGAAGATCGGAATTCGGCGACGCTGCACACCATGCCAGAAACCGGACATGTCAATCGGCATGCATGTCCGCCATCAACGCCATGGATTTAAGCGCGAAGCTGCCCACAGTCACAATCGGGTCGCCCGGATGCACGTCACCTTGGACGAGAACATCCGTGTCATCGCCAAGGCCGGTCTGCACGACATGCGGCTGGAACCTGTCCGACGCAATGCGAACATAGACGATGCTCTGCCCACCGACACGCTGCACCGCTGCGCGCGGCACGACGACACCAGACGCCTCCGATGTCGTCTGGAGCGTCGCGTCGAGCATCTCCCCCGGCCGCAAATTTCCTGTCGCATGATCGACAATCGCCACGACCCGCACAAGACCCGTAGCGGGATCAGCCTCGCCATCAATCGTCGCAATCGACACGATCAGCGGCTTGGCATCCTCATGTCCGGCGGGCCGCACGACGACACGCCCGCCGATCGCCAGCATGCCGGCGTCCTGTGGGAGCACCTGCGCCACGACCCAGACGCTGGAGAGATCGACCACGCTCAGCAGCGGATCGCCCGGCTTGATGTCATTGGCGACAGCCGTGTGGATCGATTGCACGACGCCATCCACGGGCGAGATCAGACTGGACACCTCGTCCCGGTCGATCCTTTCCGTAACGGAATTGAATTCTTCCTGAAATCGATGCTCGATCGTCCCGACATCCGCTTGCCGGGCGATGATCGTCTGCCTTGCTTCTTCCGCTACGGCACGCCGCCGCTGCACTTCACCGGTCGGGACGGACGTGCCGTCCAGCAGGCGACCGCGTCGATAGGCGATCTCTGCCTCCAGACTGGACGCCTTCGCGGCCGCAAGTGCGGCTTGCGCCTGAGCGTATTGAAGCTGGACCACATGCAACGCGTGATCGACATAATCCAGCAGGTGTTGGCCGGTATGAACATGCTCGCCGGGCGTCACCAGGACCTGCAACACCTTGCCCTCGCCCGCCGGGCGCAACGTGATCGACCGGCTCATATTGGCCGAGACGGTCCCCATGGCCGATATGGTGCCATGCAACGTTTTTTCCCGAGCAGGAACGATCCGTATGTCTTCATTATCCTGCGCCTTCGCTGACATCGTCAGCGGTGCGAGGGAAATCCCGGATTGTGCGAAGGAGCTGCGTACCGGAAGGAAGGCGGTAGTCGAAACGAACGCTGCCCATAAAATTCCGGCATGCCACGGATTTATGTAAGGGACTCGATATGACGGCATTATCAACTGACGTCGAGGGAACCCTGCCACCCTATCTCCAACGGCAAGTCAGAAAGAACGATGCCTACAGGATACCGCCCGAGATTGGCAAGGTGACACCGGTCATATAGCTGGAATCCTCGCCCATCAGGAACGAAACCACCCCCGGTATTTCGGAAATGTCACCAAGGCGGCGCATCGGCACGCTGCCGATCATCGCCTTGCTCACTTCCTCAGGGTCGGAGGAGAAGTACTGGGTTCCTGCCTTCGCCTGAAGCTCGACCTGCCGGTCCCACATAAAGCCCGGTCCCATCAAGGCGGGTGCAATGCCGTTCACACGGATATTGTGCGGCGCAAGATCCTTGGAGGCCGTCTGCGTCAGGCCCACGATACCGAACTTGGCGGCGGCATAGGCCCCCATGTTCGGCGGCCCCTGCAAGCCGGCCATGCTGGCCGTGTTGACGATACGCCCGAAACCATGGGCGACCATGCGTGCAGACACGGCGCGAAGCACATGAAAGGCGCCAATCAGATCGATCTGGATGACCTTGGCGAAATCCTCCGGCGAATAATCCTGAATCGGCGTGAAAGCGCCCTGGTAGCCGGCATTGTTGAACAACAACGCCACCGGTCCCAGCAATTCCTCTGCCCGCGCAACCGCGGCGTCGACACTGGCGAAGTCGGTGACGTCACATGTGGCGGTTTCCACTCTGGTGCCGAACGTCGCGACAGCGTCCTTCGCCTCGGCCAGTTTATCGGCGGCGATATCCAGCAGGACGATATCCGCACCGTCTTCGGCAAGGCGCCTGGCCGTCGCCAGACCGATATTGCCTGCCGCGCCCGTCACAAGGGCAACACGACCACTAAAACGCTTTTCGCCGCTCATTTCGGCTCCAGTCCACGGGGTTAACGATTAAGGACGCGTCCGGCCACGGCATCGAGCTTCGCCAGAAGCGCGGGATCGCGCGCGGCGGGAGCAGTGATAAGCGCGTGGTCGAGCGCACGGTCACAACCAGCGGGACATGGCGCGCGGCGCTGTCCCAGGGCCGGGATCACTGCCCGCACCAACGCACGAGCACGCTCGCTGTTGCGTTGCATGACCTGAACAACCGCATCGACCGTCACGCTGTCATGCTCGTCATGCCAGCAGTCGAAATCCGTCACCATGGCGACGCTGGCGTAGTCGATTTCCGCTTCACGCGCGAGTTTGGCCTCCGGCATGTTGGTCATCCCGATCACCGAGCAACCCCACTGACGATAGAGTTCACTCTCGGCGCGGGTGGAGAATTGCGGTCCTTCCATGACCAGATACGTCCCGCCCTTGCGGATGGAGATGTTCAGCAAATTCGCCTGCCGCATGACCTCGTCGCCGATTCGGGGACAGACCGGATCGGCCATCGCCACATGCGCCACGCAACCACGTGTGAAGAACGTCTTGTTGCGGGCGAAGGAACGGTCGATGAACTGGTCCACCAGGACGAAGCTGCCAGGCGGCAGGTCGTCGCGCAGCGAACCGACGGCCGAAAGCGACAGGATGTCAGTCACGCCCGAGCGTTTGAGCGCATCGATATTGGCACGGAAATTCAGTTCCGACGGGGGAATGGGATGCCCGCGACCGTGTCTCGGCAGGAAGACGCAGCGAACGCCATCCAGACGCCCGAACAACAAGGCATCGGACGGCTCGCCCCACGGAGTCTCGACGTGCCGCCATTCCTTGTCCTGCAAACCATCGATATCGTAGAGGCCCGAGCCACCGATGATCCCGATGACCGGTTCGATCGTGTTCTCTTCCGCCATGTCTGCTCTCCGCTTATCGCATTGGGTGATTGACGACATGGAGGAACATGAGACGGCGCAATCCGCAAGCATTCGTTCATGGCGGGCCCATCCGGAACCCCATTCGCCAATGCCGACACAAAGGATGCAGACGGGCAATAGCCTCCCGATCACGATTCTGCTATGGCACGCTCGGTTCTGTCGGCCCGGTGCCGACTGACAGCCTATCGGAGCCTGCCATGAGCGAGACGGTCGAACCCGTCACCTTCGCCGACCTGCAACGGGCCGACGTTCCCCACGACGCCCTCAAACGCGCCGCAACAGCGTGGTTCGAGAGCCTGCGCGATCGAATCTGCGCATCCTACGAGGCGATCGAAGACGATGCCGCGGAACTTGGTTCACCGGTCCTCAGGGATCGCATCGCGCCCGGCCGTTTCGAGCGCACGGCCTGGACGCGGGACGAGGCAAACGGATCGCTGCATGGCGGCGGCGTGATGTCCGTCATGCGTGGCCGGGTGTTCGAGAAGGTGGGCGTCAACGTGTCCACCGTCTGGGGTAGGTTCTCACCCGAATTTCGCGGCAGCATCCCGGGCACGGAGAACGACCCGCGCTTCTTCGCGACCGGTATCTCCCTCGTCGCGCATCCCTGCAATCCGCATGTCTGCGCCGCGCATTTCAACACGCGCCTTATCATCACCAGTCAGGGATGGTTCGGCGGCGGTGGCGACATCACGCCGATGTTCCCCGACAGCGATGCAGCCCGGGAAGACGCCAGACTGTTTCACGCCGCTTTCGAAAGCGCATGCGAACGGCACGACCCGGACTACTACCCGCGCTTCAAGGATTGGTGCGACCGCTATTTCTACCTGCCGCATCGGCAGGAACCGCGCGGATTGGGCGGCATTTTCTTCGACCGCCACGACACGGGTAACGCGGAAGACGATTTCGCCTTCACGCGCGACGTCGGCGATGCCTTCGCCGAAGCCTATCCCGCCGCCGTCCGGGCCCGCATGATGCAGCCCTGGACCGAAGCCGACCGCGACGCCCAGCTGATCCGTCGTGGCCGATACGTGGAATTCAATCTCATCCACGATCGCGGCACGATCTTCGGCCTGAAGACCGGCGGCAATACCGAAGCGATTCTGATGAGCATGCCGCCGGAGGTGAAATGGCCGTAAGAACCGACGGTCACTGTTTCGCCGCAAATCGCTGGCGTATTCGCGCATCCATTCCTTCAGCGATGCCGAAAAACCCAGTGTGCGTGATTTGACAATGAGCAACGATAAAAAGCGGTCATACGCGCGTCGCCGCTTTCTCGGCGGCATGGTCGGCCTCGGACTGACTGCCACGATGCGGCCCGCCCATGCATGGGACGCAACCGAGAACCAGACAGCGGTCGACGATCCGCAACTTATTCTCGGAGGCGGCCCGGACAGCCTGCCCGGCCAGATTGCGCCGCTTCTGTCCCACGCGCTCGAACGTGGTCTCAACCTCGATATGCCTTTGCGGACACGCACCGATGTCGGGCGCGACGGCGTCACGGCGGCGAACCTGTTCGATACCGGCATGGCGGCGGACGGCGCCACCGCACTGGTCGCACCCGGCGCGGCGCTGGTGGCTTCCCTTTCCGGTGACCCACGCGTGCATTTCGACTACAGCCGCTGGGTCCCGATCATGATGGCGCAACGCCCGGTCGTGACACTCGCCCGCGCTGAACTGCATCGAAGCCTCAAGGAACGTCTCGAAGGCTGGCTGCACGATCACCCTGTTCGTCTGGCCGTATCCCAACCGACCGGCGTCGAACTGGCGAGCCTGCTCGGCCTTTCCCTTCTCGGCCTGCACCCGGTGCCGGTCGAAGGGCTGGCCTCACAGGACGCGGCCCTGCGCGCATTGCAAAACGGCACGGTGGATGCCGTGCAGCTGACATCCAATCCTGCGGGCGAAAGCATCGAGAAGATCATCGCGCAGGCGCCGTCTGGAACACTGCCGATGTTCCATATCGGAAATGAGGAACTTTCCTTACCGAGTTTCGGGCAATCGTTCGAAGAGGCACGACGTCGGCAACCGGGCGGCCCTCTGTATGACGCATGGCAATCCGTCGCCCTGGCAGCGTCAACCGGCCTGACGGTCGCCTTGCCGATGCTCACGCCGGCACCACTGGTCGCCCGCTGGCGCCATGCGGCCACCCTGGCGGCGGAAACGCCGGAACTGCGGAACTGGAGCCGCGGCAATCAGGTGTCGCTGGTCTCCGGCGCCGAATCGGCTCCACTGCTCTCGGCACTGACCCCCGACCTGACGGCCCTGCTCGCGCTTCGACGCTGGATCAACAACAACACGCCACGCTGGCGCCTCGGCCAGGAAACACGTCCGACCTAACGCGAACGCCGGCGCAGCAGGATGCGCACGGCGCCCTTGTTGCGGGCATGCGTATGCACGACAGCCAGCACAAGGGGACGCAGGTCGCCCCGCGCCAGCCAGTGCGGCAATTCGCGCCGGATCACCCCGCCATCGCGACCGCTTCCCAATCCGGTCACGACCTCGACGCAACGCAATCCTTGCGCGCTGCTCCTAAGAAGGAAGGTATGCAGCCGCTCGAAAGCATCCTGCGCGAAATGGCCGTGCAGATCGAGACGTCGCTGCGGAGACATGCGGCCAGTCGAGAGTGCCCGCCAGCTCGTGTCGTCCAGCCCCGGCTGCCGCGCACCGATTTCGATCGTCGGATGCGCCGCAGGCCGCGTGGCCGCCACCACGCGGGCTGGAATCACCTTGATGGTCAGTGGCGGCAAAGACGGTGATGCCTCGGATGATGGCACCACTGCCGTCGACGCTTCAGGCTTCTTCGCCGCTCGCCGAGCGCGCCGCGATTTCAGCGGCTGGATGTCACGGGCAAAGGTCGCCCATAGCGCCGCTTCTTCCTTTTCGAGTTCCCGGCGCGCCACGTTTCATCCCCCCTGAACTTCGCCCCTAACGGAGCGAAGCCGTAACGTCCAGAGGGAAAGCCCAATCAGTTGGCCGATGAGCGCAGCGGCGGCTCGGCAGGAACATCACGCAGCGGCAGGCCCTGGAACTTGCCGGTCAGCGTCTTCAGGAACGCCGTGATATCCTCGACATCCTGCGTGGAAACATCCGCGTCCGGCGTCTGGTAACGCGCCATCAACCGCACCGCATCCGGCAGGGTCTTAACGTTGCCATCGTGGAAATAGGGGCCGGTCAGTTCGATGTTACGCAGATTGGGCACCTTGAAGCGTCGCGCATCGGAGAGGGCATGCGTGAATGCCTCGCGCCCCTCATCGGCCGCCGTCAGCGGCGTGTGGCGGTCGTTAAAATACGGGCCTTCCAGACCCATTACCTCATAGGCATCGCCGCCCATGGAAACACCGCTATGGCAACCTGAGCACCCGATTGCCTTGAAACGCTCATACCCGCGCAGTTCCTGCGCCGTCAGCGCCTTCGCATCGCCCTTGAGATACAGGTCGAAACGGCTGTCGGGCGTAATCAGCGTCTTTTCATACTCGGCAATCGCATTCGTCACGTTTTCTTCGTTAACGGCATCCGACCCATAGATCGTCTGGAACGACGACGCATATTCAGGCACTGCCGCCACCGTCGCGGCCACCGCATTCCAGTCATGCGACCCCATTTCGACCGGGTTTGTCACCGGACCGGCAGCCTGCGCGGCGAGATCCTTGGCACGACCGTTCCAGAACTGGGCGATATTGAACACCGAATCATAGACCGTCGGCGTGTTGATCGGACCCTTCTGGCCGTTGATACCCGTCGCCGTCACGAGGTTATCCACGCCACCCGTATTCAACCCATGGCAGCTGGCACAGTTGAGCTGACCATTGCCGGAAAGGCGCTTGTCGAAGAAAAGCTCACGCCCGAGCGCCGCCTTATCCCAGTTGACCGGCACGCTTTCAGGAATCGGCTGGATCGGTTCGGCGGCGAACTGCGCCGCGACACCCGGTGTCGCATAATAGCGGCGGCGCTGGTCGCGGACCCAGTTCAGGATATCATCGCGTTGCTTCTCGTTCAGATGAGCATGCGGATGCATGAGCAGATAGGCAGCAGGCGGCATGCGGTTCTGCGAAATCACCTCCTCGATCCGCGAGAGCTGCTCCACCGACGGCGGCTTGCCTTGCTGGAAGGCGGCGATGACCGGCTCGACCCGGAAATGGCGCAGCCCTTCCTGTAGATCATGTCCCATGATCTGGTTGGCCAGCGGCAGCTTGAAATAGAACGGCAGGTCGGTGCCCTTGGCATGGCAGTAGTCACACCGCACTTCCGTCAACGCCGACCACGCCGCCATCGATACGGCATCGTGCCGCGTCGCGCTGTCTGCCGGCAGTTGCGGCGCGCCTGCATGGTCGAAATGGGTGAGATAGGCGAGCGTTCCGCCATAAGCCACGGCGCCAAGCGCCACGAGACCCAAAACTGATTTCTTCACTGCGGACGCGTTCAAACCGATCTTCTCCCCTTTAGCTCACGAACCCGTTACTTTTGCCGGGGATAAGACCGTTATGTCAAAACGCTCCTGTCGATCATCCTGATCGGTCGGACCGATCAATGAGCTGACGCAGGCGCTGCCGTGCCGTCGCAACATATCCGGTGTCGCAATCGATCCCCATGCCCGACAGGCCCATCTCCTCGGCGGCCAGCAGCGTTGTCCCCGTCCCCATGAAAGGGTCGAGAACCGCAGCGCCCGGCCTCGCGCCATGCAGCGTCAGACACGCCGTCGGCAACGCGACGGGAAATGTGCCGGGATGGGAGAATTTCTGCTGTTTCGTCCGAACCGTCTCATAGGGAATGAACCACGTATCGCCCCGACAGCGCCGATCGACGGCATGGTTTCGCCGCGCGATATTGCTTTTGTCCGTGAACGGCACGCCCGCGGCCAGACGCTGGAGAGGCACGTCCCCGTTCAGCGTGAGATGAAAGACGTGTTCGTGATTGCGATTGACGTAGCGTGCCGAATTCACCGGCTTGAAATGCCCATGCGTCACGTCGGCGATCGCAACCGATTTGATCCAGGTAATATGGTTCTGGAGGACAAAGATCGCGCGCAGCCGCACCATCAGTTCGAACGGCAACCAGGGTGCGGATGATGAACCGGCGATATTGAGGAAGAACGATCCGCGCGGCTTCATGATCCGTGCCACCTGCCGTCCGATATCGGTCATCCAGTCAAGATAGGCCGCCTCGCTCAGCGTGTCCCGATAGGTCTGGTACGCCAGTCCGATGTTGTAGGGCGGCGACGTCACGACGACGTCCACGCTGTCAGCTGGCAGCCGCCGCAGGACGTTCATCGCATCGCCCCGGATCAGGGTATGACGACCAATCGTCTCACGCCTCGAGCGCGGCTTGGGGACGGCTTCCCTGGATGTCATTCAGGCTGGCGGTCGCGGCAGCAATACCGTCATCGTGCCGCTTTCGCGCAAGCCACCGGCAACCGCTTCCGCTGCCGGTCCCCACCCGGTGAACAGGTCCGCACGACCCGGCCCGGCAATGTCCGTCCCGATATCCTGCGCCAGCACCAGATGGCGCCAGTCGCCGACCTGCCCCTGAGCATCCGGTAGTCGCGTTTCCACCCATACGGGCACACCCAGCGGCATGACATTACGATCGATCGCAATCGACCGCCCTGGCGTCAGACCGATACCCAGGGCACCCGGCGCACCGCTGGCCGCATCGAGGCCTTCCAGACGCTTGAAGAAAACATAGTTGGCGTTTTTCTCCAGGATGCTCCGTGCCTGATCGGGATGAGCGGCCAACCAGTTGCGGATATTGACCATCGTGACGTCATGCGCCGCAAGGTCGCCGTTTTCGACCAGAACATGCCCGATCGGCGTATAGGGGTGCCCGTTGCGACCGCTGTATCCAACGCGCATCACGCTCCCGTCCGGCATCACGATGCGCCCGGATCCCTGGATCTGAAGAAAGAACAGATCTTCCGGGCTTCGAAGCCATGCCAGTTCCAGCCCTTTGCCCGCCAGCGCCCCCTGATCGATTTCCGCACGGCTGAAATGCGGCGAAAACCGTCCATCCTGCCAGCGGCCACTGACCCATGACCCCGCCGTGGTCCGTGCACGCACGAGATCCGTCGGCCTGGCATAAAGCGGCGTCTGGAAAGCACCCTGCCTTGTTGGAGACCCGAAGACCTGTGGTTCGTAATACCCTGAATAGAACGCGTCCTGTTCAACGCGGTAGGGAACGAACCATGCCTGAAGATAACGCTGCGCCGAAGAGGCATCATCAGGCGTCGTCGCCAGAACACCGCATGCTCCGGCCCAGTCGCCCGCGCGGCTGCCGTTGGGAATCGTCGGTGCGCTGCCACCGAGATGCGTCTGTGGCGGCAGGGTCGCGAAACGCCGGCATTCTGCCCGCAGGGATGACAGGACGGACAATGCTTCCGCACCGGACCATCCCGTAAGCGCCTCATACGCGACAGGCGTCAGTGACAATGTCTCGTTGGAGGAAGGCTGCTCGGCGCATCCCGCCACCAGCAGCATCCCCAGCGGCAAGGCGCGCAACGGAGAGAATTTCATGGACCGATTTTAACCGAAGACAATCAGAAGAACAGGGGCCGGTCGTACCACCGTCGCCCCCCGCTCGCCAACCCCATCATGCAGCGCGTGCTGCCGCCAGACGCCAGGAAGCACCACCGGTCTGCGCGCCGAAAACGCGCTCGAAACGCCAGAGGTCGGAAAATTCGGTGACGGATTCCGTCCCGACCAGCGGCTGGCTGTCGCGATCGTTCAGAAGGCTGATCTGCCGCGAGACGATCAGCACGTCGATCGCGCCGCGGGTCACACCCTGCGCCGGCTCCGCCACATCCGCGTCCTGAATCGCCAATGACTGGATTGCAACGATCTCCGTTCGCTGGACCTCCCCGGCCGCCTCCCGCGCATCGATTGCCGCCGCGAAACCAGCATAAGCGTCCGGCGTCAGCGCGGCACGCAGCTTCTCCCGGTCCCCCATGGCAAACGCCGTCACCACATTCCGAAACGACGTCTCGACCCCGCGCAGAAACTTTTCCGGAGAGAAGCCCGGTTCCACCAGGGCCATGCGCCCCAGTATGCCGCCGACACGCGTCGCAGGGGCGGGAATGTCCAGAGCGGCGCCCGGTTCCTCGACCTTGGGCGCCACGTCGGTCCTGGGCTGCACGGCACGGGGCGAAGCGACATGGCGCACCGCAGCCATCTCCTGAACGCCCATGCGTCGCCCCAGAACGCTGCGTAGCCGAAGCGCCAGGAGAATGCTGATGATCGCAAAGATCACGATATCGTAGGGAATATGAGATAGAACGGACATGGACGTCGGCTTTGCTGAAATCTGGAGAATATAGCGCGTTCTCCTTAATTAGGTTTTCAACGCCGCCATCACAACATGCGATCTTCATTTGGGCTGTTGGCGGCATAGCCCGGGCATGCTACCGCGCAGGACAAGACGCGCGACCTGGCCGTCGTGCGCGTGTCGTCCTCCCGCAATTGAGAGAGCCCATGTCCGAAAGCAATCCGACCCCCGCCAACGATACGCCGGAGAACGGCGCACCGCCGGGCATGCCGCTTGCCGTTAACCTGCAATACACCAGGGATCTGTCGTTCGAAGTGCCGGCCGGCGCCGCCATCTTCAAGACACTCCGTGGCGCACCGCAAGTCGGCGTGAATATCGACGTCCGGGTGGACCCGATCGAGGAAAACCAGCCGATCTTCGAAGTCTCGCTGGTCGTCCGCGTGGAAGCAACGGAGCCGCCGGAACAGGAAGGCGGCCAGAACGGCCGCACCGTCTTCATCGCCGACCTGACCTATGCCGCGATCGTGACGCTGAATAACGCACCGCAGGAAATCGTCGAGCCGCTTCTGCTGGTCGAAGTGCCGCGCCTGATCTTCCCGTTCGCGCGCAACATCATCAGCGACGTCACGCGCGACGGCGGTTTCCCGTCCGTCGTCCTGGCCCCGATCGACTTCGTGGCCCTGTGGCAGGCCAAGCGGGCCGCGCAGTTCCCGGAACCCGCCGGTCACGCCTGATCGGAACAGGGACCTCGGGCGCTGGCGTGCCCGAGGTCATCCTTATGCTGACTGGGGAACGATGCCGATCATCTGGTCCTCGGACGGCTCCTTCACCACTTTCAACGAGCGAACCTGATCAGGCTCCGCCCGACGCTCACGACGACGCGGCTCTAGTTTCTGCGCCTCGCCGGTTTCCAGCGCACGTTCGACAGCCGCCAGAACGCGGACGTCCATCAGCCCCTCTTCACCATTGGGCTCCGGATCGATGTCGTTCAGAATGCAGTCCGAGAAATAATCCGTCTCCCCGCCGAATTGTTCGACCGGCTTTTGCGCGCGCGTCTCTTCCTTGCCATCGATGATCGTTCGATAGGTGATGCCGATGCTCGGCCCGAACATGAAGCATGGTCCCGCATGGACGGTCCCCTTGTCGCCCACCAGCGTGAAAGTCTCGACCGGCGCGGAGGCATAGCTGACGGTGAAATGTGCCAGTTTTTCATCCGGGAAACGCAACGTGACCGACACCGTATCGAAAAAATTGAAGTTACGCCCCGGCGTCTTGCTGCCGACAGCCCGCACCTCGATCGGCTCGTCACCGAACAGGTTCCGCACAGCGTTGAGCGGGTATGTCCCCATGTCCGGCACGGGGCCTGACCAGTAGCCCGAATGGCCACGATGGTTTTCTTCCGAGAAATTCTGTCCGAACGTCGAATTGAAGATCATGAGCCGACCGAAATCACCCTGTCGGCAACGCTCGATCAGTTCCACCGTCCCGGGTTCGCAATGCAGCCGGTAGGCAATCATCAGCTTGCCTCCGCCACGTCGCTGGGCGTCGATAATGGCCTGACAATCCTCGACGCTCGCCTCCATCGCCTTTTCCAGCAGGACATGCTTGCCCGCTTCCAGCGCCGGCACGGCATAAAGGCGATGCTTGGCATTGGGTGTGGCGATATAGAAGGCGTCGATATCGTCGGACGCGCAAAGCTGCGCGAAGTCGTCGTATCCATACGCGGGAATATTATATTGCTTGGCGAGCTTGTCCGCTTTCTCCGGGTCGCCCGTCACCAGCGCCACCAGTTCAGAATTTTCCGCGCGCGCAATGCCCGGCATGAACGCCTGCTGCGATATCTGGCCGCTGCCGACCACGGCATAACGCACTTTCTTTGTCGATCCGAACATGTCCTACCCCTTTTGCTGATCTCGCAATCCAACGTTGCGAAAGAAGGGGCAGTTGCCGAAAACTTCCCTGTTGCATCTGCCGTTATACGACAATCCAACATCGGAGGCCGATCATGCCACGTGGCGATAAATCGAGCTACACGGACAAGCAGAAACGCCAGGCCGAACATATCGAGGAAGGTTATGAGAAGCGCGGCGTTCCCGAGGAGGAAGCCGAGCGACGCGCCTGGGCCACGGTCAACAAGGAAACCGGCGGCGGCAGGAAAAGCGGCAGCGGTCGGGGGCACCCGGTCAATACCGAGCCTTCGCACAAGGGCGGCGAAACAGGGGGCGCCGCATCGGCTCACCGCCCGAAAGCCGACCGGTCCGCAGCCGCGAAGAAGGCGGCGGAAACAAGACGCAGGAACGCCGCGAAATCTTAATTCCCATGTCCCGTCAGCGCTTGTCGCGCAGAAGGCGGAATATGGCGCCCTGACGATCGTCACTGACCAGGACCGATCCGTCGGGCAGCGGCTGCACATCGGCCGGACGGCCAAGGACATGACCATCGGCATCGCGGAAGTCCAGCAGAACCTGCTGGTTCATATCCCGGGATATGCCGACAACCCGGTAGCCCGATGGTGTGCCCCTGTTCCACGATCCGTGCTCGGCAACAATGATGCCATCATGCAAGCCGGGCCAGTCGCCCATGCGGTAGAAGCGCATCCCAAGCGCTGCAACATGCGCGCCCAGCTTGGCGACCGGCGGCGTATAGTTCGTGCATGAATGCCCCTTCCCAAATACCGGGTCTGTAATGTCTCCCTGATGGCAATAAGGGTAGCCGAACTCCTGTCCCTCATGATCGAGACGGTTAAGTTCATCGCTTGGAATATCATCGCCAAGATTGTCGCGGCCGTTATCGGTGAACCAGAGCTTCCGCGTGTCGGGTTGCCAGTCGAAGCCGACGCTGTTGCGGATACCGAAAGCGATATCCTGACGATGCCCGCCATCCGCATCCATCCGCAGGATCTTGCCAAAATCGTGCCCCACAGAGCAGATGTTGCACGGCGCGCCGATTGGCACATAAAGTTTGTCATCCGGCCCGAAGGCAATGAATCTCCAGTCATGGTCGCCTGCCCGCCAGGGAAGGCCCTTCACCAGTTCCCTGGGTTGCGGCGGTGCATCAAGCGACGACATGATGTTCGGCAACACCAGGATGCGTGCGACGTCGGCCACATATAGCGTGCCATTGTGAAAGGCGACGCCGACCGGCATGTCCAGATCATGCGCCACGACATGCACGCGAGCAGCATGGTCGGGATGAAGCGGATCGTAGGTTATCGCATAGACGTTCCCCGCATTCATCGAACCGACAAAGATCGTCCCGGATGGCCCCAGCGTCATCTCCCGCGCCGAAGGCACATCGGGCGCGAAAACCTCGACGCGGTAGCCGGTCGCCGGATGAGGCAATGTCACGGCATGACCGGCACTGGCCAATGCCCCGCCGAGAACCGCAGTCAACATGCAGGACAGGCGTTTCACGCATCGTCTCCATCGGTATCCAGCAATTTACGGGTCAATGGATCGTCCTCGCCGCCGAAGAAAGCCGCAAGCGCGCGTTCGAACACCGCCTCATCGGGTACAGCCGCTCGAAAAAGCGTCATGCAGGACCGGAATTTCAGATCGTCCGGCGTCCCGAATATCGCGGTAATGCTCTTCTTTTCATGCTGCACCACCAGCGCCGTGTCGTCGCGCAATCTGCCGCCCAGAACCGGATGCGCTGCATAGGCCCGGGCTTCCGCCAGGGATGCGATCCCGTAGCGACGCGCCATCTCACTACGCCCCAATTCGCGCAGTTGCGGAAAAACGAACCACATCCAGTGACTGGTCTTGTGCCCGGCAGCCAGTTCGCGCCGAACCGCCGTCATCACCGGTTGCTGGGCGTCGAGGAAACGATGAAGGTCGAATGATTCACTCATGGTCGCGGCTTTCGCTCCGGGGGTTCCTTCCCAGAACGTCCAGCAGCGCAGCCTGTTCCGGGCGAGCGGCAACCTCCAGCCGCGACCATCCCGCAGCACGGAGCGGCACAGCAACCTGCTCCGACAAGGCGATGGCGCGTATCGGCGATCGAGCAGATTCCGGAAGTTTCGACACGCAGCGAAGAAACGCAACCGCCGTCGCTGCCGAGAAAAGCAGGACGGCATCCACCGTGCCAGTGGCTAGTTCTCGCGCAGCCGGGGATGGCAGTTTCGTCGCCGCCTGCGCCCTGTAAACCACCCGCCGCGTGACGCGCCAACCCTGTTGTCGCGCACCCTGCGCCAGGACCGCCCCCTGCCTCCTGGCAATCGGCAATAAAACGCGCGATCCACCGCCTGTCGGAGAGCCTAAGAGTGTCAGAAGTGCTGCAGCGTCGCCATCAGCCGAGCGCACGCATTGAAACCCGGCCTCTCGGGCACGCTGCGCCGTTGCCGCGCCAACCGTCAGAAGGGAGGCATCGAAAGGCACGACACCGACAAGCGACGGCACCGCCTGCCCGCTACCGAGTAGAACATGGTCGAAGCCATGGGCATCCAGACGCAGCGGGCAATGACGGATCAGCAGCATCGGCGCCGCAATCGGCCGCCAGCCCAGCGACTCGACCCGTGGCAGTGTCGCCGAAAGCCCCGGCTCCGGACGCGTCACCAGAACCGCGTCTCTTACAGGCCCTGACGACCGGCCATTCGGGCCGCGCGTCAATCCTCGAAGATATCGGCCGGTGAGTCCTTGCGCAGCGACGCACCGAGTTCCTGCCCCAGACGCAGCGCGTCACCCGGCGCACCGACCAGTTCACGCTTCAGGAAGAAGGACCCGTCCTCCCGCGCCACCAGCCCCGTCAGAACCAGATCGTATCCGCTGAGCGCACCATGACCGGTCCGACCGCCGGGTTTCGCGACAAGCCGCGCGTAGCCGCCGATCGGCGTGCGACAGGAACCATCCAGAACGGCAAGAAGCGCCCGTTCGGCCGTCGCCACCGCGCGGGCTTCCGGATCCTCGATCGCGGAAAGCAGGTCGAGAAGCTCCACATCCGCTGAGCGCGCCGTCACACCGACGATCCCCTGTCCCGCCGCCGGAATCATCTCCGAAGGATCGAGCACGACATCGGCGCGGTCCTCCATGCCCAGACGCCGCAATCCGGCGAGAGCCAGCATGGTCGCATCGCACGCGCCGCCCGACAGCTTGTCGAGACGCGTCTGCACATTGCCCCGCAACAGACAGAACCGCAGATCGGGCCGACGATGCAGCAATTGTGCCTGCCGGCGGACGGACGCGCAGCCGATCAAGGCATTCGGCGGCAGAACATCCAGCGGGTCGGCCCCCTCCCGCACGGCGGCACGCAGACGCGGATGCAGAAGCAGAACGTCGCGCGCATCCTCCCGCTTCAATGTGCAGGCGAGTTCGAGCCCGTCCGGCAGATCCGTTTCGAGGTCCTTGAGACTATGCACCGCGAAGTCGATGCGCCCGGCGGCCAGCGCTTCGTGAATTTCCTTGGCGAACAGTCCCTTGCCACCAATTTCGGCCAGAAGCCGCGACTGGACCTGATCGCCCGTCGTGCTGATCTGGTGCTCCTGGAATGCGCCCATGTCACGCAGGACCGGACAGAAACGCGTCAGGCGCGTCAGGAAGGCACGCGTCTGCACCAATGCAAGCGGCGAACCGCGCGTCCCGACACGCAACGGCAGCGTCCGACGATGCGACGGGGGGTGGCTGGCGGCCTGCCGGCGCATCGCTTCTGCCGCGACGCGTTGCAGGGAATTGACGACGGTGCCCTCGGCCCCGTTCGACGACATGGCGTTCATGGACGTCTTACGTAATCCAGTCGGAAGGACATGAAAAGACATCTCTCGCACGTGGCGACGGAGGGCGATATAGAATAGTCATGCCTGTAATCAACGGCCCGCTTCTGGCCATCGAATCTTCCTGCGACGACACCGCCTGCGCCATCCTCTCGCCCAAAGGCGACATTCTGGCCGAACGCGTGCTGTCCCAGACCGGTCATGCCGCACTCGGCGGCGTCGTGCCCGAGATCGCGGCACGCGCCCATCTCGCGGCCCTGCCGTCCCTGATGGACGATACGCTGACCGATGCGGGACTGACGCTCGACGATATTGCCGCCTATGCCGCAAGCACCGGGCCCGGCCTCATCGGCGGCCTGATCGTCGGCAGCACCTTCGCGAAAGGCATCGCCATCGCACGCGACAAGCCGTTCATCGCCGTCAATCATATCGAGGCACACGCGCTTACGGCCCGTCTCCCCGCATTGTCGGGAGAGACGCCAGCCTTTCCCTATCTTCTGCTGCTCGTTTCCGGCGGGCACTGTCAGTGCGTCGCCGTGCGCGGTATCGGCCACTACGAAAAGCTCGGCGGCACGATCGACGATGCCGCCGGGGAAGCCTTCGACAAGGTGGCAAAACTGCTCGGACTTGGCTGGCCCGGTGGCCCGGCACTGGAGAAGCTTGCCCGGAAGGGAAATCCGAGCGCGGTCACCCTGCCCCGACCGCTGCTTGGTCGCCCGGGCTGCGACTTCTCCTTCTCGGGACTGAAAACTGCCGTCGCGCGCCATATCGCCCCCTACGGTCAGGCCGCCCTGCCGCTTCAGGTCGCCGCCGACATCGCCGCCAGCTTCCAGCGATGCGTGGCCGATATCATGGCCGATCGCGCGGAGAATGCTTACACGGCAATACCGGATGCCACGGCGCTCGTGGTGGCGGGCGGCGTTGCGGCCAATACCGAACTCCGTACACGGCTCGAAGCCGTCGCAGAACGCCACGCTCTGCGCTTCATCGCCCCGCCATTGCGCCTGTGCACCGATAACGCCGTGATGGTCGGATGGGCGGCGCTCGAGACGCTCAGCGCCCGGCACGATGCCGGTTACGGCCCGTCCGACGACGTTCCCGTCGCCCCGCGCCCTCGCTGGCCGCTGACGGAAATACAGCCGCCGGGGCCGGTTCAGCCATGAACTACCGACACGCCTATCACGCCGGCAACTTCGCGGACGTGATGAAACATGTCCTGCTGCTCGAACTCATGTCATCCCTGCAACGCAAGGAAGGCGGCGCCTGCGTCATCGACACGCATGCCGGCTGCGGCGAATACGACCTGCGTGCCGAGGAGGCGGAGAAAACCCAAGAATGGCGTCAGGGTCTCGGGCGCGTTCTTGAACAGCCCGACGCGGTCCTGCAATCATATATCGATCGCGTCACGGCACTTGGCGCGCCCGCGCGTTATCCGGGCTCGCCAAGGCTGATTGCCTCCATGCTGCGGCCGCAGGATCGCCTGATCGCCTGCGAACTCCACACCGACGACGCACAGATCCTGCGACGGCTTTTTCATCGGGATGACCGTGTCGCCGTTCATCATCGGGACGGATACGCATCACTACGTGCCTTCCTGCCGCCAAGGCCACAGAAACGCGGGCTTGTGCTGATCGACCCACCTTTCGAACAACCCGACGAATTCGCGCGCCTTGCTGATGCCATCGCCGAGATCCGGACACGCTTTCCTTCCGGTATCGTCGCGGCCTGGTATCCGATCAAGCATCGCACGCCGGTGCGCGCCTTCCACGACGATCTGAAAGCACGTGGCGTCCGCTCGCTGCTCGCCTGCGAACTCACGCTCCGTCCACCTCTCGATCCCACCCGACTGAACGGCAGCGGGCTGCTGATCGCCAACCCGCCCTTCGGCTTCGATAACCGTGCCAGGGAGCTTCTTGCCGTACTCGCGCGCATCCTGGACATCGAAGGCCAGACCACCGCGCAGGTCGAATGGCTGGTGGGAGAATAACATGACCGTTCCGACCATCGCCGTGATCGGCGCAGGCGCGTGGGGCACGGCCCTGGCATGCGCACAGGCGCAGGCCGGCGCCAACGTAATATTATGGATGCGCAATCCCGTGCCACCCGACGTTCGTCGTCTTCCGCGCCTGCCGGACGTCGAACTGCCGGGTAACATCACGGTCACCGGCGACCTGCCGACAAACGCGGATCTCACGCTGATTGCCGTGCCGCTCCAGACGTTGCGATCCGTCGCAACGCGCCTGAGCGGCACATCACCGCTCGTCGTCTGCTGCAAGGGGGTTGAGACCGGCACGGGTGATCTGCCACTCGATATCCTCACGGAAATTCTGCCGGATCGTCCACGCGGCGTTTTCTCCGGCCCGAACTTCGCCATCGAAGTCGCACGCGGCCTGCCCGCTGCCGCCACGATCGCGGCCGAGACGCTGGACGCGGCACAACAATACGCCAGCCTTCTTTCAACCCCCACCCTGCGCCTCTACGCGAGCGACGATCCGCTTGGCGTCCAGATCGCAGGCGCCGCGAAGAACGTGATCGCCATCGGCGCAGGCATCGCCATCGGCGCGGGCCTGGGCGAGAACGCACGTGCCGCCCTGATTACCCGCGCGATTGTCGAGATCGGTCGTCTCTCCGCTGCCATGGGCGGACGGGCCGCCACGATATCGGGCCTGAGCGGCCTGGGTGACCTCATTTTAACGTGCACGGGGCGCGGTTCGCGGAACTACAGCCTTGGTCTGGCTTTAGGAGAGGGTGAGCGCCTCGAAGATATCCTTAGTCACCGCAGCACGGTGGCGGAAGGTGTCGCCACGGCGCCGGCACTTCTGGCACTGGCCAGACGATACGGCGTGACAATGCCGATCGTCGAAACGGTGACAGCTCTCCTGGCAGGACGGTTCGACCCGTCCACCGCCCGCAACCTTCTGCTGGACCGCCCGCCAGCCACTGAATGACCCCCCCCATCAGCGTTAAGGGAAAGCCTGCTCTCTCATGTGGATGCGCAACGAAAAAATGCGCCGTTTTATCGGCGGCAACAAACTGGCCCGCGCCCTGACGTTCGGTATTCAAAACAAGCTCCAGCTAAGACTGCTTTCCGGTCATAAGCACGCGGAAACGCTCGTGCGTCTGCGAAAAGCAGCGCAGCAGTCGCCATCCCTGTTGAGTGCGGATGAAGCGTTCATGCTTCACGAAATCGCCCATGCGCAGGCCGCCCTGCCCGGCGCCCTGGCCGAATTCGGCGTCTATCGCGGTGCGTCGGCATCCCTCCTCTGCGCCGTCAAGGGAGAGCGGCCGCTCCATCTCTTCGATACTTTCGCCGGCCTGCCGGACCCGACCGACCGGGAAGAGCATGTCTTCAAATCCGGCCAGTTCACCGGTACGCTGCCAGCGGTGCGCGCATTGCTCGTGGGCTATCGCAACGTGCATTTTCATCCCGGCATGTTCCCCGCCTCCACGGCGGGGCTGGAGGAACTGCGCTTCAGCTTCGTGCATCTGGACGTTGATCTGCATGACGCGACGCTGGCCGGACTCGAATACTTCTATCCGCGCATGGTGCCGGGTGGCGTGATCCTGACGCACGACCATTCGATCATCGATGGCGTCGCCCGGGCCTTCACCACGTTCCTGCGCGACAAGCCCGAACGCGTCATCGAACTATCGACCACGCAGGCGATGATTATCCGCAGCGCCGCATCGGCGCAAATGCCGGCGACGATGGACGAGACCGCAAGCGCTACGGCGGAAGCGGCCTGAAGCCGAAAGGCGGCGCATTCAGTGCGCCGCCTTCTGCGCCGAAATCCAGTCCGCGACACGGGCTTTCAGCACCTGCATCGGCATGGCGCCTTCGTCGAGCACGACATCATGAAAGCGACGTTCATCGAAGCGGCTGCCAAGCGCTTTCTCGGCCTGATGACGCAACGACAGGATCGTCAGTTCACCGATCTTGTAGCCCAGCGCCTGTCCCGGCCATGAGATATAGCGGTCGACCTCGTTCTGGATGTTCTTGTCGGTCAGCGCCGTGTTATCGCGCAGGCAGGCCACGGCCTGATCGCGGCTCCAGCCTTTCCAGTGCAAGCCCACGTCGATCACCAGCCGACAGGCGCGCCACATCTCCATCGACAACATGCCGAAGCGATCATAGGGCGTCGGATACATCCCCATTTCCGCGACGAGCTGCTCCGAATACAGCGCCCAGCCCTCGACGAACGCCGTCGTCTCGTAGTCCCGGCGGAAACCCGGCATGTCATTCATCTCCTGCGCCAGGGCGATCTGGATATGATGGCCCGGCACGCCTTCATGTGCCACCAGAGACGGCAATTCATAGAGCGGCCGCTGGTCGAGATGAGAAGTGTTGATCATCAGGCCGCCCGCGATCCCCTGCGTCGGGCTGCCGGGATCGTATCGACCGGTCGTATAGCCCTCCTCGATCGTGCGTGGCACTTCGCGCACTCCGTAGGTGAGCCTGGGCAGCTTGCCGATGACATGCGGCAACTGATCGTCAATCTCCTTGGCCAGACGGCTGGCCTTTTCCATCAGGGCCTCGCGCGTCGTGACATAGAAACGCGGATCGCGATGCAGTTGCGCGACGAAACCCTTGAAGCCGCCCCTGAAACCAGCCGCGGCCATCTCCCTGGCCATATCGCGATGAATCCGTGCAATCTCAGATTGCCCGAGGGCAAACACCTGGTCCGGCGTCATATCCGTCGTCGTCTCGCTTTTCACGCGATAGGCGTAATAAGCCCGACCGTCGGGAAGAGACGCCGCCCCGAGCGAATTTCGGCTGGCCGGCAGATATTCGTCGTGAAAGAAACGCGCCAGTGTCCGCTCGCTGGGCTTTATCCGCGTTTCGACAATGCGCAGCGCCTCGTCCCGAAGGGCCTGTTGCCGGGCGGGCGGCAAGGATGACGACATGCCTGCGAACGGCGCCATCAACGCATTATCGGCCGCCGACCGATCCGCCGTCGCCTGCAACGTTTGCGCCGTATGCTCGGCAATCAGACGCGGCTGCACGAAACCCGTCTTGATGCCACGTCGCATATTGGCAATCTGCTGATCGTAATAGGCAGGCAATGCCTGCATGCGCGCCATCCAGTGGCGCGCGTCGGCTTCCGTGCGGATTGGCGTATTGTCCGCCGCGTAACCGGGTTCCTCGAAGAAACCCTCATCACTCGTGAAGGGCATGCGCGCTTCATCGAAACGTTGCCCCTCGATCGCCAGTTCGACACGCCATCGAATCAACGCGATGTTAAGCCGATCTTCTCCCTGCAGGGATACCGGGTCGAGCGCCTTGAGTCGATTATCGAACGCCACGAACGCTTTATAGCGCGCGGCGTCGGCAGCGGGACTGTCATCCGGCCAGCGCTCGGAAGCCGCAATATCACCCCTCGCTGCCGCGGAGATCGGGTCCTGTTCACTGTTGAAAGCGTCGTAATCCGCAATCAGCCGTTGCGCCGGCGTGATCGATGCTGCCTGCGCCGCGCTAATGGAGAAGGTCGTTGACGCCACGACAAACGCCGCGATGAGAGAAGACCCGCGGCTTCGCATCAAAGGCCTTCCATGCGCTGTAGAACGATCATGACTTGTGGCAGCCGGACCGGATTGTCGAGGAACTCCACAAGGCGGAACAAATGCCCCCACTGTTTGACCACGTAATTACGCGGGATGATCGCCTCGCCATAATGCGCCTGCGGATGCGGCGGCCGCACCGATGCGGCGTGCAGGAACTGTCCGGCCTCATAACGTGAATTGGCCAGCGCTTCATCGGTGAAGCTGTCGGCGCAGGCTTCGTACCAACCATGCTCAAGCTTCATGCCAGAGGCTCGGCGTGCCCGCATTTCCGCGCAAAAGGACAGAAAGCGACGGCTCTGCGTCGTGATGATCGCCAACCCACCCGGTTTCAGCAGGCGATGAAATTCCCTGATCCAGTGTCCGGCCAGAAATTCGTCCAGATGTGAGAAGACCGACCACGCGGTAATGAGATCGAAACTTCCCGCCCCCATGACCAGCGGCGGCACCAGATTGCAGGAGAGGAAATTCAACGCCGGGTTACAGCGCCGCGCCTCGATCAGGAAGCGGGAGGTCGAATCGACGCCGAACAGATTGTCCGGCCGGACATCCTTCATGAGCAGGCGCGTCATGCGCCCCCAGCCACAGCCGAAATCCAGCACCATGTTCTCAGGACGCAGCGGTCGTCCGGTATAGGCGCAATACGACTTGATCTCGCGATAGAAGACGTGCGCCTCATGCAACGAAACCTCGCCGCTATGGCCGTGAATCTCGCGTTGCAGATCTTCGGGGGGGAAATCCGGCATCCGCGCCCCGTCGATCTCCGGCACACGCAGGGACGATACAAGGATGTTCAGCCAGTCTTCGTCGCTACGGTCCCGGAACGTATCGAAAACGGCGGAAGCGCCGGGGGCCTGAAACATCCATCAATCCTGCTGCCGATCGCCCGATATCGAGACCCGATTCAGGCGATGATGAACCATGAGCATGGCGTCCCACATCATGGCCGGAACTTCCCTTAATCGCCAATACCATGCGCGCCAGATTCGTCCGGAAGACGCCGGCGCAGCCTTGACGGCCACCGTCCTCCAGCCTGAAAGTCGCATCAACATCCGGCAACGTGGCAGATGATAGGCACTGCTGCAGATATACAGCGGCCCGAAATATCCGATCCCACGCAGGAACGCGCCGCAATAGCGCGCCGAATCGAAGGTATCGCGCGCCATCGGCTCCAGATCGATCCGATCGCGGCCGATTCCATCCCTGACCAGAAGATCGGCCATGATGGCGGCCTCGCTTGGGCCGGAGCGGCGCTGACGTCGCGCGATGCCGCCCGTCAGCAGAAAGCGTATGTCCGGGTCATGCCGCCCAAAATGCAGGGCCGCGGCAACACGTCGCCGCATGGCCTCGCTCGGTTGCCCATCGGGCAGCGGGGCCGCACCGAAAACGATCAGGTAATGCAAGGCTGCCCTAGCGCGGCAACAGGCGTCCGCGCTGCCAGGCCTCGGCGGCCTCCTCCGGATCGACGTTCTCGACGCGGATGGCATAGTCGAGCGCACTCATGACCTTGTTGCCCAACATCATTTCCGACAATTCATCGATCATGTCGGAATCCACGCATGCTGCCGTGGCATCCCGCACCAGCATCCGCGCTTCCATTTCCGCGCCGAGGCGATGCGCCGGATCGTTGACGACATGCAACATATCCGTATGGAAAAGCGCGTGCGGCTGCGCAAGGACAACCAACGATGTTGCTCCGGCATCCAATCCGGCCACATGGTCGAAGATATCGTCATCGTCGACCACATCGACCGGGACTGCCTGCAAGGCGGGAAGGTTCGCCAACGCATCGCGAAGGCGCGCCACATTCGGCGGCGTTGTCACGATACGGGCGATTTCCTGTGCGCCAAGGGTCTCGATATCCCCCACTGGCTTCGTCGCCGCCCAGACATAGACCGGCAGATAAAGCTGGCCGATCTCGCGCATCCCCCGCGCCAGATGTCTGTCACGTGGCATCCAGGCGGAGACCAGCAGGTCGATCTCACCTTCTGCCAACAGGTCCGGCAGTTCCTCCGGCGACGCATCGACGAAGGACACATCCATTTCATAGGCATCCAGCACCCGTGCCACGGCGCTCGCGCAACCGGCATGAAGGGTATCGCGCAGGTGCCCGAGCGTAATCGTGTTCATGAATGCGTTTCCCCTCGGATACCGGAATATGACGAGGGGTTCAGACCATCCCCGCCGCCTTTTGGCAAGTGTCTAACACGGCGGGACGGTCTTCGTTGACTTACCAGATCTTCACACGCTGCTCGGGCGACAGATAAAGCTTCTGGCCGGGCTGCACATCGAATGCCTTGTACCAGGCATCGATATTGTGCATCGGCAGGTTGACGCGTGCCGCCGGCGATGAGTGCGGGTCGACGACAGCGTAGTTGCGCGCTGCATCATCCCGAACCTTCTCGCGCCAGTCCTGCGACCAGCCGAGGAACACGCGCTGATCACCCGTCAGCCCGTGAACGACCGGCGCCGGCTTGCCGTGCAGGGACGCATGATACGCATCGAGACCCAGCGTCAGACCACCAAGATCGGCGATGTTCTCGCCCATCGTCAGCTTGCCATTCAGATGCACGCCCGGCAAAACCTCGAATGCATCGTATTGCTTGCCATAACGATCCGCCAGCGCCTGGAAGCGCGAGACGTCCTCCTTCGTCCACCACTGATGCAGACGACCGTTTTCGTCGAACTGACGCCCTTCGTCATCGAAGGAATGCGTCATTTCATGGCCGATCACGCCGCCGATGGCACCGTAATTGACCGCGTCATCGCCCGTCGGGTCGAAGAAAGGCGGTTGCAGGATCGCGGCCGGGAAGACCACCTCGACCTGCGTCGGGTTGTTATAGGCGTTGACGGTTTGCGGCGTCATCAGCCACTCGTCACGATCGACCTTGCGATCCAGGTGATGCAACTCGAACTGCCAGCGGAAAGCCGCCGCACGCTCGGCATTACCATACAGATCGCCCGGCTTGACGACGAGCGAGCCGTAATCGCGCCATTTCTTCGGATAGCCGACCAGGATTTCGAAATTGTTCAGCTTGCGCAGCGCCGCTTCGCGCGTTTTCGGCGCCATCCAGTCGACATGTTTCAGCCGCTCGGCGAAAGCCGCCTTGACCTCATGCGTCAGTTCCGTAATCCGGGCCTGCGCACTCGGCGGGAAATACTTGGCGACATAGATCTTGCCAATCGCAAAACCCATGGCATGGCTCGTGGCGCCAACAGCACGCTTCCAGCGCTCGGCCAGCTGTGGCTGACCTTCCAGTTCATGGTCGTTGAACTCGAAGGAAGCCTGAACGAACGCCTTGGTCAGGCTCGGCGCCGCGTTATCCGCGAGATGAAATGCCAGCCATGCTCGCAGCGTGTCATAATCGGTCGCACCGATGATTTTCGCCATGCCGGTAATCGCGCTCGGCTCACTGACGATCAGACGACGACCGCCGATATTGCTGGCGGGAATACCGGCATTGACGAACATGACCGCCCAGTCAACGCCGGGCGCCGACTTCGCCAGGTCTGCAATGCGCATCGCATTGTAGGTCTTCACCGGGTCACGACGATCCGCGCGCGCCCACTGCACTTTCGACATGTCGGTTTCCAGCGCCACGATCTTCGCGGCCTGTGCCGTGGCATCCGGCCACCCGATCATGCCGAGCATCTTCGCGATATAGGCCTGATAGGCCGCGCGCTTCTTGGCGAAATCCGGCTTCAGGTAATAGTCGCGATCCGGCAGTCCAAGACCACCCTGATCCATCATCAACGCGTTCTGCGTGGGATCCTTCGGATCGGCATCGATACCAAGACCGAATGGATTGAACTGGAAGGAGCCCTGCGCCTGCCCGAGAAGTTTGGCGAGAGAAATCGGATCCTTCACGCCCTTTACGGCATCCAGATCCGCCTGCAGCGGTGCTACGCCACGCTTCTCGGCAGCGTCCTCGTCCAGGAACGTCGCGTAATAGACGCCAAGCTTCTGCTCCGTCGTCTTTGGATCGGCGACAGGATTGCGACCGGCTTCGCGAAGGATCCCCTGAACGCGCTCGCGCGCCACGTCGGCCAGAATGGAAAACGGCCCGAAAACCGATTTATCGGGCGGAATAACGATATTGTCGACATACGTGCCGTTGGAATAACGGAAGAAGTCGTCGCCAGGCTTCACCTTGGTGTCCATGCCCGCCGCATCGAAACCCCACCCTGCCGGATACGGCTTTGCCGCATCTGCGGAGGCTGCCGGGGCGGGCGCCGCGTTGGCCGATGCCAGACCGATCAATCCAAGAGCAC
Organism: Neoasaia chiangmaiensis; assembly: GCF_002005465.1. Taxonomy (NCBI): domain Bacteria; kingdom Pseudomonadati; phylum Pseudomonadota; class Alphaproteobacteria; order Acetobacterales; family Acetobacteraceae; genus Neoasaia; species Neoasaia chiangmaiensis. The sequence goes on from NZ_CP014691.1 coordinate 756,233, forward strand.
TGGCAGCGCCCAGAAGCCGTTTATGGAAACTCATCACGTGCAACAGATCCCCTATCGTTATCCTGCCCGGCAAACCGGACCGTTGCGATAAGCATACAGTCTTGGCGCCAATTGGACAGACGTAAGACGGGAATTTGTTACCGGTTCGTTTCAGCGGTGATGGTGGCCTTGTGTCGCACGGAGAACCGGTGCTGCTGCCGTTGCCATGACATCGAAGTCGAACACGACAACCTTTTCGAGATAAGGCGTCGCAAATTCCTTGAACGCCTCGTGCGCCGGATCGAAAAACGCCGGATCGGTCACCACGGGCCTGCCAACATAGAAGTTGCGGTCACCTTCCGAGCGGAAGGTGACGAGGAAAGCCTGCTGCAGGCCATCATCTGCCCCTTCACCGCTATTCTGCATGCCCGTCTCGATCGAGACGACGGGATGCGTGCCATCCGGCCGTCGCGAGTCCTGTACCAGATGGAGGAAGCGTGCGGTTATCTCGGCTCGCTGCGCCACCGAAGCGTCCGATTTATACCGGAACATGACGATATGACGGACCGTGCCCACATGCCAATCCGGGGCCGTGAACTGCGCCAACCCGACCTGTGCCGCCAACTGTTGAAACGCCGTCGTGGAGGATGCCACGATCGGCATCACGCCAACAGGTCCGGACGACGCAATCGGCAGGGAATAAGGGTCGGCCTTCGCCATCGACGTCATTCCCATGCAAAGACCGAGCACCATGACACCATAGGCGCACCGCTGCGCCACCTTATGAGAATTCCGCAACAGCATGATCACACTCCCAAACCCAACAGCCACACGGCGATCCTAGCGCAAGACGATACCACGCAAGCCTAAATTCCCGGTCAGACAACGTGACCCGTGCGTTACGTGGCAGCGATCTTTCTGAACCGCTGCGCACGCATGCGGATAAGACGATACATGCCGCTCGCGACCAGGTTTTGCAGTCTGGAGTGCGGCGTGAAACCGATTGTCTTGAAGATCATGCTGGTGACGCGGTTGACGTGCCGGGGCTGATAGAAACCCATCGCGCGCGACATATACGCCGCAATGCATCGCTTGTGGTCATACGCCAGTCCGGGCGGCTCGTTCGTCGTATGATACGCGGAGGCGAGTTCGTCGTCTTCGCTTTCCGTCACGCGGCCCAGCGCGATCCGCGTCCTGGCCCAGACCCCAAGCTTCTCCCGGGCCAGATAGCGGTGCATATGGTCATAGAAAAGCTTGAAATGCCGATATTCGTCAGCGGCGATCTGCTTGCAGATGGCCTTGAGCAACGGCTCCTCCGTTGCATCCGCCAACGCCGTGTAGAAGGACGAGGTGCCCGTCTCGACCATGCAGCGCGCGATCAGTTCACCCGTTCGTGAACCGCGAATGGACGCATCGACATTTTGATCGATGTGGTAACTGGCCCGATACCGGTCGAACGCACTCATGTAATCCCAGGTGGGATCGGCCAGCATCGCCCATTTGCCGAGCGCGTCGCCATGCTGCACTTCCTCGACAGCCCAGTTGTCCGCCGCAGCCCGAAAATCCGGATCGCCGACGAAAACGTTGCCAAGATAGACCGCATAGTCCAGCCCGTTGCGCTCCACGACAGAGGCCGCCTTGACCAGTGGCACGATATCCGGGTCGACCTTCGACGCGTCGAACGCATCCCAGTCCATCTGCTCGATACGCCAGTGTTTCATAGGTGCCTGATGCCACGATCCACCGCTTTTGGATAGCTTCTTGCGCACCGGACGTGACAAAGACCCACGCATTGTGGCATCGCTGCCCGTCTTCATTTTCCGCCGCGCTGCCCGAACGGAGCCGACCGCATGTCCGATACCCTGATCCGTCCCGCCTTCGCCGCCGCCACCGCGCAAGCCCCATGGCATCCGGAATTACGGCACGACTGGACGCGCGATGAAGTCGCCGCGATCATCGACCTCCCCTTCCCGGAACTGATCTTCCGCGCCCAGACGGCGCACCGGGCCTATTTCGATCCGACCCGCGTCCAGATCTCCACCCTGTTGTCCATCAAGACCGGTGGCTGCCCGGAAGACTGCGCCTATTGCCCGCAGAGCGCCAGGCACGAGCAAAGCGTGAAGGCCGACAAGCTGATGGCCGTCGAAAATGTCTTGCGCGAAGCCCGCGCCGCCAAGGCCGCCGGTGCCGGGCGCTTCTGCATGGGCGCCGCATGGCGTTCACCGAAGGAACGCGATCTCGATACCGTCTGCGCCATGGTCGAGGGCGTCAAGGCGCTCGGCATGGAAACCTGCGTAACGCTCGGCATGCTTGACGCCGGGCAAAGCCAACGCCTGCGTGACGCGGGGCTCGACTATTACAATCATAACCTCGACACCTCGCCCGAATATTACGACAAGATCATCACGACCCGCACCTATCAGGAGCGGCTGGACACACTGGAAAACGTGCGCAGCGCCGGCATCAACGTCTGCTGCGGCGGCATTGTCGGCATGGGCGAGGACGAGAACGACCGCGCCGGACTGATCGCCACCCTGGCTTCACTCCCGCAACATCCCGAAAGCGTGCCGATCAACCTGCTGGTGCGCGTTGCGGGCACGCCGCTTGCCGATGCGGAAGCGGTCGATCCCATCACCTTCGTGCGGATCATCGCCGCGGCCCGCATCACGATGCCCGCCAGCCACGTCCGTCTGGCCGCAGGACGCGAACTGATGAGCGACGAAGCCCATGCCCTCGCCTTCCTCGCCGGCGCGAATTCGATCTTCTGCGGCGACAAGCTGCTCACCACGCCCAACCCGGCAGAGCATCGGGACCGCAAGCTGCTCTCCAGCCTCGGCATGCAGCCGATGACGGCCACACATTAAAAAAACGCCTGCCCGGATCCCGGTCCGGGCAGGCGTATCCGGTCATCCGCCGGAAGATACGTTTACATACCGCCGGAAGCGGCGATGGTCTCGCCGGTGACCCAATAGGAATCATCGGAGGCCAGGAAAACGGCAACCTTGGCAATATCGTCCGGTTTCCCGACCCGACCGAGCGGTGTCTGCCGCTTGAATGTCTCGACCATGTCACTTTCGAGAACGCCCAGCGCCTCGACGCCTTCCGTTGCCACCAGGCCGGGATTGATCGAATTCACGCGAATATTGCGACCGCCCAGTTCCTTGGCAAGCACGCGCGTAATACCGTCCACGGCATATTTCGTTGCGGTATAAACGACGTTGCCGGCCATATTCAGACGGCTGGCGACCGAACCGATATTGATGATATTGCCGCCCTGCGGGCCGAACTGCGCAGCCGCGGCCCTGGACACGAGCAACAGCCCCAGAACGTTGATATCGAAATGTCGATGGAAGCTTTCCGGCGTCACGTCCTCGAGGGGGGCCATCGCATAGACGCCCGCGTTGTTGACGACGATATCGATCGTCCCGAACGCTTCCTTGCCTGCCGCGAATAACGCCGCAACATCCGCCTCGACCGCGACATTGCCACCGGCGGCCACCGCCTTGCCGCCGGCCGCCGCGATCTCGGACACGACTTTCTCCGCACCTTCGCGACTGCTCGCATAATTCACGACGACCGAGGCACCCTCGCTTGCAAGCGCCTTGGCGATCTGCGCGCCGATACCCTTGGATGCGCCGGTGACCAGCGCGACCTTACCTGTCAGTTTGCCCATGATATAGCTCCGTCATTTAGACAGATATCTAACTGTGTGGACCGACCCTTCGTTTCAAGGAGGAGGGCTCAACATTTCCTTCATTCGGTCGCAATAAGCGTCGACAACGTCATCGCACAAACGAAGATGTGCGAATTTTCCCTCGCGCCGGATCGCGATCAGGCCAGCATTCTCAAGCTCTTTCATGTGATGGGAAATTGTCGCCGCACTCACCTTCCCCAGATCCGGCAACTGGCAGCAGGGCATCTCCCCTCCCGCCCGGGCAATCGACGTCAGGATGCCGACACGACGTGCATCAGCCAGCGCTTTCGTGATCGCCAGAACACCGTCGGGGGCCAATTCGTTCTTTCGCTTATCCATCATGCTTCATATAGCGACCGGGTACCGGGAACGACAGGTACTGCCGCCAAATGAAAAAAAACCGCTGCCCGAAGGCAGCGGCGCAGCACAAGATTATCGATGTGGTGAAATATAATACGCCGGTCGATGCATCAGCGCATTATCGTCCCCGCGTGCGCATAGTAATCGTCAACAGAATGACCATAAATCTGATCATCCCAGTTCGGCGCCGTGTCAGAACCGTAGTTCGGCGCGTCACGCAACTGATCAGCGGTCAGATCGACAACATAGCCACTCCGTCCCGGATCGTAATGCAGCGTTTTCCACGGCAGGGGATGATAGCGATCACCGATACCAAGAAAGCCGCCGAAACTCATGACAGCATAGGCTACGTGGCCGGATTGCTTGTCGACCATGAAATTCTTGACGGTGCCGAGATGCTCGCCAGAGCGAGAATAAACGGCTGTGCCTTCCACCCGGTCGGACGCGATCAGATCGTGAGTCTCGTTCGACAGGTCTTGCATTGTCTGCGACATGATGACCTCTGCTTTCTCGTGGCTGCTGTACTAAGCGTGGGCATGCCACCAGTCGCGAACAAGTCGAGGCGGAAAATTTAATCCGCATTACTGGTGAGATATCATGTCACCGGCATGTCGAAAATTATCTTCGACATGCCACGTCTTTTCCGGTCATAGATCGGCAGTGAACGAGAATTTGAACGTGCGCGGCAACCCTTCCAGGAGGTAGCCGCCGAAAGACGACGCCCAGTAGCGCGAATTGGCCAGATTATCGACGCCGAAACGGGTCGTAATCGCCTTGTGGTCCAGCACGAAGGTATAGCGCGCGCCAAGGTCGAAACGCGTCCAGTTCGGCAGGCGCTGGGTGTTGGCCACATTCGCCCATTGATGGCCGGTCTGCACGACGCGTCCCGTCACCGTCGCGCCGCGCAGGAACGGCAGATCGTATTCAAGATTGCCGTTGATCGTGTATCCCGGCACGCCGATCGCCCTGTTGCCATCATAGCCGCTCGACGTCCGGCGGAGATCCGCATCGATAATCGCCGTGCCACCGTTGAAGCGCAGGCCCGGGAGGATCTGGCCGTTCACATTGAACTCGATGCCACGGTTCCGCTGCTGTCCATCGACCGTGTAGCGCAGCAAACCCGTATCGCCGATCGGCGAGGTGTAGGGATTGGGTTGCGACAACTGGTATAACGCGAGCGACATACTCAGCGTCCCGATGTCGTATTTCGCGCCCACCTCGTACTGTGTCGTCTTGTAGGGCGGGAAAACCTCGCCGAGATTGACGACATTGCCGCTGGCCGTCGGCCCCTGCGACAGGCCTTCGATGCGATTGAAGTAAAGCGATGTCCGACGCGTCGGATGCACCACAAGCCCGACGACAGGCGTGATCGCATCCTGGTCGTAACGGGACGTACGGGCCTGCGTATTATAGTCGTAGGCCTTCAGCAGCATGTTCTGGTAACGAAAGCCGCCCGTCAACGCGACGCGATTATCGAAAAACGACATGGTGTCGGAGAAGAACAGGCTATAAAGCCGCGTCCGGTTGTGCAGGGCAGGATTATCGATATTGCCGCCGACAAGCGTCTGGGCTGGCGAAGGCGCATAGTTCGGTCGGTAAAGATTACTTTGCAGGGAAGTCAACGCGAAAGCATAGGCTGTGTCCGTATCTTCCCATAGGGAAGATCCCCCGGCATTGATCTCGTGCTTCACCGGTCCCGTCGCGAAATGCGCACGAATACCCGCACGCGTGCTTTCATTCGTCTGAACATACGGAACATACATGCTGCCGTTCGAACCGGCACCGGTGACAGCGTCCGAGATGGTCAACGACGAGTAGTTGCCTTCTTCATGCCCACCCTGGCCGCCAAACGCAGCATAGCCGGTTACATATTTCGAAAAATCATGCTCGACGTCGAATTTGCCGAAAATGTAATTGAGTTCGTTATAGGTCCATGGCTGGCCGAAGTTGCGTGACGGCGCAACGGGACGCGGCACCCGTGTGACGCCGGAACCAAGAAAAATCGCAGGCCGCCCCCAGTTCACGCCCTGATTCTGATAGTCCATGTCCACCTTGATGCGCGTCTTCTCGTCGTGCCAGTCGAAAGCGCCGCCGACGGCCACGGAATGACGGCGCTCATGATCGATCGAGTCATTGCCGCTCATGCCCGCGACATTTACCCGCAGGCCATAAGCCTTGTCCCGTCCGAAACGACGCCCGACGTCGATGCCGCCACCGCCCATGGCATTGCTGGTGTAGTCGCCGGTGATGCGCGTGATCGGCGCATTCGTCGCATGCTTCATCGTCAGATTGATATTGCCGCCGATGGCCGTGCCACCCGGTGCCGCACCGTTGAGGAAAGCGCCGGCACCGTTGAGCACCTGAACCTGATCATAAAGTTGAGGTGAGACCAACTGTCGCGGCACGATGCCATAGAGCCCGTCGATCGACACGTCGTCCCCATAGACAGGAAAACCGCGAATGATGAACTCTTCCGAAAAATTACCATACCCGAACGTCGTGCGTACTGACGGATCGTTCTCCAGTACCTGTCCGAGCGTCTGCGACTGCTGATTGAGAATCAGACTCGCATTATAGCTGCGCACATTGAAGGGCACATCCAGCCCCTTCTTGTTGCCAAGCACACCCAGTTGCCCGCCGGACGTCACTTCCATCTGGTTACGGCGTTTGGCTTCGACGACAATCCGCTCATCCGTTCCCCTGTCGCTGGCCTGCTGCTGCGATGAAGGCGCGGTCGATTGCGTCGTGGTCTGTTGGGCGAATGCACTGCCGGACAGGGAAGTGCCGACGGCGAGCAGTGCAAGACCACCCCGTCCGGAGAGATGACGCAGCAATATGCGATTGGAGAAAGGCAAAGTCGAAGCCCCAGCTAGAGTTCAGGCGGCTCCGATACACGCTATTGCGATGCGTTCGCAATTCATCTCTGGGCATGAATTTAGATTTTCGCGTCTTTACAGCTGCGGAGTTGCATCGTAGCCACATGAGAATGCGTCGCAGTTCCCCTCCCGCCCCCGCCGATCCGATTTTGCGATGGCTCTGCCGTAGCGTATTCGCCAGCGCCATCGCCTATTTCATCGCATTCGGCCTCGTGCAGACCATGGTGCGGTGGTCACCAACCCACGCACGCGACGCGGCCCTCGCCGGGCAACCCATCGCCATTGCCATGCTTCCTTTACTGATCCTCGTCGGATTCGCCTGGCAGAGCCATCAGCGCGGCATGATGCTCCTCGGCCTGCTGGGCGGGATAGTCGGCCTGACAGGCTGGATCCTGTGATGCGCGACAACCTGCGGACGCGCATGGGATGGCTGCACGGCTGGGTCGGCTTCATTGCCGGCCTGCCGCTGACGATCATCTTCGCCGCCGGTACGCTTTCCACCTTCGATATCGAAATCGGACGATGGATGCAGCCGGAGATCCAGTTGCCATTCGGCGTACACCCCTCCCCAGGCGTCCTGTCGCACGCTGAGAACATGTTGTGGTCACTGCACCGTCAGGGCGTCATCGCCTTCCTGAACCTGCCCTCCCCACGTGATCCGGCACTCCGCATCCTGCATTACGATGGCCAGGAATTCGTCGGACCGGCGCTCGATCCCCGATCAGGTCAGGTCGTCCCGGCGCGTGAGACCGTCGGCGGCAATTTCTTCTATAATCTGCATTTCACCCTGCTGGCGGGACACGACTGGGGTCGCCGCATCGTAGACACCCTTGGACTGGCCATGCTCGTGGCGATCGGCTCCGGCATCGTCATTCACTGGCGATCCATCATCCCCGATATCGTGCTTTTCCGCCCCTTCGCGGCCCGTCCGCGCGCATGGATGGACGCCCACATACTGGCAGGCGTCCTGTTCCTGCCGTTCATCACGGCAACAGCCTATACGGGCGTCGTCGTGCATTCCGGCGCCATTCTGCCGGATGGCGGCGTCAGGAAAGACACACTTTCCGCGCAATCATCGGCTCCTGAAAACCTTCCGCCCCTTGCCCCCATGATTATCGAGGCCGAGCGCGTTCTCGGCGATGGCAAAACCGGTTTCATCCTCTTCGGTCCGGATGCCATTCATGTCGTGCAGGGTGACTTCACCCGCTTCTACCTGACACGGGACGAAGTGGCCTTCGATTATCGGGACGGCCACCTGCTTCATATCACACGCCATGGCGGCGCCATCGCACGCTCGCAACAGGCCTTCCGTGGCCTACACTACATACGCTGGGCACCGCTGCCGATCCGCTGGCTTTATTTCCTGGCCGGCCTGACTGGCGCCATCATGATGGCCAGCGGTCTCGTCCTGTTTCTGATGCGCTATCGGCGCCAGCACGGCGGGGAATGGACGTTCCATCTGGCGGAAGGCTTGACGATGGCCGTCGTGCTGGGCTTCCCCGTGGCGACGTTGAGCCTTTTCTGGCTAAACCGACTGCTACCGCCTTTCCTGCCCCATCGAGCGCTGGCGGAGTTCCATGCCACGCTTGATATCTGGCTGTTCACCGCGGTTCATGCGTTCGCCTTCTCCCTCTCCGGTCATGCCGGGCGGGCGTGGCGTCAGCAAGCTGCGACCCTCGGTATGCTCGCCGTGACGTTGCCACTGCTCGATCTCAGCACGCGCGATCATGGATGGACCCTGCCGGCCAGTTCACCCTTCATCGCCGTCGATACGCTCGCCTTCCTTGTCGGCATTCTCGCCTGGCATCTGTACCGTCGGCTCTCGCCGGAGCACGCATCATGATTCTGGCGCTCTCCGTTTTCCTGTGGGCCACAGCACTCGCAACACACGCCATGAGACAACAGAAAATCGTGCGCATCCTGGGCGATGCACCCGTCCCCCGGACGATATCGGGTGCTCTGACAGGAATCGCCCCGTTTCTCGCGTTTTTTCTATGTTGCCACGCTTATGGCGGCATCGGCATCATCGTGTGGATCTACACGATGCCGCCCGCCGGATTACTGGTTGCGGCGATCCTCGCCGTGTTGATGACCCATCATTCCCGGGCAAGAACCGCGGCACCGGCATCGATGCGAAAGCCCGTCAGCCTTCACTCCTGATCCTGTTCCCGCCACCTCAGCGCGTCGACGCCCCATTCTGCGACAGACTATCCTGTGCCTGCCGCTCATAACGCGCAGCGCGATCCAGCTTTCCATCCTGTCGGGCGGCACTGGCGGCAAGGCGCAGCGCACGTGCCATGCCACGATAGTCCAGTTCATCCCGTCGCAGGTCGACGGCGCCTAGGGCCTGCGACACGGCGCTTGCCGCCTGCCCCGTGCGCAGTGCCAGACGGGCCGACAGTTCATCGCGATCCGCCTGCGACCCCCTGGCAAGTTTCGGCCCCGTGCCAATGCCCTGTAAAGCAGCCGACAGGCCTTCGGCATCACCCAGTGCATCGGCGGCCAACCCGCTGATGAACATTGTGCGCTCCTGCAGTGCCATATTGCCGGCATGGACACCCCGCGCGGTATCGAAAGCATCCCGATACCGCCCCAGACGGTAGAACGCCGCCGCTTCCACCACGGCCAGATCATCGGAAACACGCCGCCCCCGGATGCTCAGGTCCGAACGTGTCCGCATGGCCATATCAAGCGACTGCTGGGGCCTGTCCTGCGCCAACGCCGTCACGGCAAGGTTATATCCAGCGTCTCCAAGCGCCACGGCATCGTCCCGCAAAAGGGCACGCCCGTAGGCCGTCTCATAATCGCCCTGCGCCTGCTCAGGGTGCGCAAGATCGAATGCGCTACGTCCGGTATCCATTGCGTTGTCATAGGCCTCATCGGCGCGCGGACCGGTGGAGACATGCGAACCGCAGCCCCCCAGCAGGAGCAGCGCCAAAGCCGCGCCGCGCTTCATGGCGCAATCGCCCGTGGCGGCAGCCGTCGCGATGGTGTCTTCTGCCCGCCGCCACCCAGCAACCACAAGCCACGCAGCTGGTCGCTCAGCTTCTTCAGGCTCCCGGCCGTTGCCTCCGCCTGCGTCAACAGTGCCGGCAATTGCGCTGTTGCCGCATCGGCATGGCGGATCGTGTCGTGAATATCCGGCGTCATGCGATGCACATCGGCGCTGGTCGCACGCAGATTGGCCATCGTGCCGTCCGCCTTGTTCAGAACACCCGTGACCTGCCCTTCGATCGGCTTCAACCGTTCGATCGTCTCCTGCAGGGTCAGCACCGTCGCATCGGCACGCTTGAGCAGCGTATCATCGCTCAGGAGTTCGCCGACCGAGCCACGCCCGGCCTTGATATTGTCGGTGACGGTTTTCAGGTCCGCCGTAATTGCTTCCGCGTTATGCATGATCGGTACGACCTGCTTCTCGATATCGGCAAGCGTGTGGGTAATCATGTCTGCCGGGTTGGGCTCTACCTTCGCCGGCAGTTCGGCGAACTCCCAGTCCATCTGTTCGCCATGTCCCCGTGACAGGTCGATATAGGAAGCCCCCGCGACGACGAAACGACGCCGGATCGTCACCGTGCTGTCCTTGCGCACGAAGCTCTTGAACTGAGGATCGATATTGGCGACGGCATACATCTGGCTGTTCTGGTTCAGATGCACCGCCCTGATCGAGCCGACGCGCGTGCCCATCAGTTCGATGTCATTACCGACCGCCAGACCGGCGATGCCGTTTTCCGGCAGCGTGAGACGAAGCTGCGCCGCCGGTGTCAGCCAGTTGCGGAGAATACCCGCCTCGACCACCGCCGCGACAAATACGGCCAGACAGAGGAGCACCAGCAATCCGATCCACTCATCCGTGAAACGCACGCGCAGCAGCGGCTGCGCACGATCGTGATGGCGCAGCCGGATCATGGAGTGCCTCTCATCGGGAAAAGTCCTTCATCAAGCAAGCGAAGGCAATGTGTCGCCTGATCGCGATAGGGTTGCCAGACCACCTCGTCCCGCGCGAACCAGATGACGGCCGTGCCGGCATCGCGCGCGCGCGTCAGTGCCGCCAGGAACGCCGACATCAGATCGGGATTGTCAGTGCCGACCGGTTCCTCCAGCAGCAGCAGGTCCGGCTCGCCGAGGAAGGCCCGCACCAGCGCCGCCCGCCGCAGATCGAGCGCACCCAGACGGCTGGGTGGCAACACCGGCAGACCGGGAAGCCCGAAATTCGCCGATAGTTGCGTGGCTCTGGCGATAAGTTCGTCCGTCGGCGATCGAGTGTGATGCAACTGCGGCATGAGGATGTTCATGTGCGTGTCGAACAGATCGATCCAGGAACCGCTCTGTGCCACCCGCCCGATCCGACCGCGCAGCGCCCAGCTCCGCCGTTCGTTAAGCTTCGACCACTCAAGTCCCATGCATCGCAGCGTGCCGGACCGCAGCGGGATCATCCCGGAGCAGAGATCGGCGAAAAGTGCGGTCCGCTGCACGTCACGCGACCGTATGAGCGCGCAGTCCCCCGGCATCAGGCGAAAATTGTAGCTGACGCTAAGCAGCCCCATATCGTCGGAAATCGGGCGTGCCTGCGCCATCTCCACTGTCGCCCCCCAATAATGGCTCATGCGACACCCACCGTCAGTGCGACGTTGATAATCATCAGCACCAGAATGCCTCGCGCGAAGCCGCGCGGCAGCAGGGTCGCGACGCTATCGTCCTGCGTCGCATCCATACCTGTCAGACAGCACGACAGACTGACGAAAAAGCCGCTGAACAGGAATTTTAGCGGAATACCAAGATAGTCGATGGGGTCCATGGCGCAGACCACATCATAGAGGAACGTCCAGATCGGCATCGTCTCGATCGACTCTACCCAGCAGACGATGTACCCGACGGACAGCGAGACGGCGCTGAACAGGATCCCCAGCGAAAACGAACTCACCGTCATCGCCAGCGTGCGCGGCATGACGAACATCAGGAACGGATCGATCCCTTCGGACTGCAACGCACGCATCTGGCCGCCGAGCGTCAACATCCCGGTTTGCGTCAGCCCCAGCATGCCTGTACGCCCCAGCAGGATAACGCCCACCAGAACCGGGGCGATCTCACGCACAAGAACTGTCGCCAGCAGCGAATCCGTCGTCTGCGCCATGCCGACGATATTGAGCCAGTAAACCGCCTGCGCGACGATTCCGAACCCCGTCAATGCCGCAACGAAAAGCGTGCTTATCAATCCGCCGCCCGTCGCCTGCCGAAGGGCCTCCCGGAATTCGAGACGCACGGTTCGTCGCCACGAATTTGGCCTTGCAGCCTCCTTCAGCACTCCCCAACCGGCGCCGACCAGCATCAGCGTGAAGCGCAGTTGCCGCCGGGTCGCCCCGCCGAGCCAACGCAGGAAGTCCCGTCCGCCAGCCGCAATTGCGCTCAACGTCGTCCCGCCATGATATAACTGCGCGTGACGCCACTGCGGGGCAGATAAAACAACCCGCGTGGACGGAAAAGATAGGCATCGCGCAGCAGAATATAGGCCGCTTCGGACACCTGAATGGTTCCCGCATCCGACAGGCTTTCCGCCAGCAACTCAGACTTCTGGAGCGCATCGCCCCAGAGATTGAAAAGCCCGGGGTCATGGCCAAGGGTTGCGCCGATCGCATTGCCGACATCCAGCCCGATCCGGAAACTGGAGATGACGTCCGCATCGGCAAGTTTGATCAGACAGGCCTCCCGGATCGCCAGCACCGCATCGGCAAGACGCAGGACTGCCCCACGATCCGGCTCCTTGCCGATCCCGCCAACCAGATATAGCCGATGGCCGATGATCTGGACGGAATACAGCCGGTGTTCCCGCGCGATATCCTGCACCTGCGCCGCGATCTCCTGCACGAGCGGCAGCAGATCGAAGTCGTTCTGCGGCCCTTGCGACGTCGCATCGCCGAAGGAGATCGTCGCGATCGACACCATCGGATAGCGTCCGGGCGGCATGACCTCGTTCGGGTCGCCATGCGGCGCAAGAAGAAACCCTTCCTCGAAATGCACGTCGACAGGCTCGCCGGGCGCGATGCGCGCCGCCGGACGGTCGTCGTGTTCCTGTGCTGTGCCCGCCGCCACGAAACGCACTGCGGCGATACCGCCGATCAGCCCCGCCAGATAACCTGAAGACCGCCCGAGTTCGGCGTCTTCCAGCGCAACCATGCCCATCACACGGCCCCGCGCATTGATCGGAACGATCACGACAGCGTTGCTGCCGAATCCACGCATGTAAAGCCGTTGAAAGACCTTGAAACGATCATCGTTGGCGGCGTCCGCCGTGGCGACCAGTTCCCCGGCGCGGATCATGTCGAAGAACGGTGCCAGATCGCCGTGGGAGAGTTCCACGCCCGTGCTGTGCGCGTCCTCGTCCCGATCATAGGCATCCTCGCATAGCAGCCGGTCGTCATCCCCAAGAAACCGCCAGAGACTCACCCGCCGTGCCTTCGCCAGTTCGGCCGTTCGAACGGTCAGGATCGGCATTTCCCGGTTGGGATCGAACAGGTCCGGCTGCGCCGCAATATCGCCAAGCGCCTGGTTCTCACCGCGGCGCTGCGCACGCTCGCCTTGCAGAACACGATAGATACGTTCGGTCTTGCGACTCTGCCGGACCAGAAACCCGGCAAGAATTGCCGCCAGAACCACGATGAGGAGCGAAAAGACAAGGTTTTGTCGGCCTGCAACACGGGTAAATGCCGCGAAATCATGTTCCGGCGCATTCAGCAGCAATATCCAGCCGCGTTGCCGACCATGCTCAAGTGGCGAGGCAATCGTGACATAATCCTCGCCGCGGGCATGCACAATGCGGGGCCCGGCACCGTAGACGTGATACATGGCCAGCGTGCGCTCGAAAACCAGCTGTCGCTGCGGGTCGAGCGTCATGCGCCCGAAATCCCAATCCGCCTTTTTCGCCAGGGTCAGCATTTCATGTCCGGCAACGACATGACCGCCGGTATCGACGATGATCGCCTGCCCGGAATTGCCGATACGTATGCCAGCCAGAAACTCCGTCAATCGATTAAGCGAGATATTGATGGCGAAGATCGCCATGTGACCGTTCGACGTCTTGATCTTCGTAGAGGCGGTCACCACGAACTGCCCCGTCTCGCGGATCGGATAAGGATTGGCCCAATACAATCCCTTCGCGCCCGCGGCCCCGGTATACCAGGCCCTTACACGCGGATCGTATCCCTTGGCATCGACATCCTCCGTGCGGAAAAGCTCCTGCCTGTCATTGTAGTACCAGTGGCGGAAGACCGTACGATCTCCCGCCTTCATGAGGTGCACCCACTCCATGCCCGCGGGCATCCCCGCCGGATTGCGATCGATGAACCAGAATGCACCCGTATCGTCGGACAGGTAGAAACTCTCGACCTGCGGAACGTGCCGAAGCATGGACGCGCCATAGGCCATGAATGTCTGGGGCGGCTGATCGCTCAACTGGCCGGTCAGGATATCCTGCGCCACCGCCGCCGTGGCGGGCGCCGGACCGAGATAGTCAGACACCTGCTGTGTAATCTGCGCTTGCTGAATGATGAACATGTTGCGCGCCAGCGCCAGCACGCCACTTCGATTGGTCACATAGGAGTGCAACGTGACGCCGAGAATAACGGCCACGACCAGCACAACGCCGAGAATCGGCCCCCCTACCTGCAACAGCGTCCGGCGACGCTGCCCGGCATCGGTTCCGGCTGGATCGACAATTTCCCTGACGGCCAAAAGGAATCCTTCGTTACAAATTGTCGCCCTTAATCCTTTTAGTCATCCCTTCCAGCAGAAGCAAAGCGCCAAGCTTGCACCGGCGTGCCAGACATGCTTGCTCGAACCTTGCAACACCAATCATCACGGGAGAGCCGCCATGCCGACGAGCCAACTGCCCGAACGACGAATTCTGGCCGTAACCGGTCGTGATCGCATCACTTTCCTCCAGGGACTGATCTCGAACGATGTGGCGCGTGCCACGCCCCAGAACGCCGTGTGGGCAGGTTTTCTGACACCACAGGGCCGATACCTCGCCGATTTCTTCGTTTTCGCGGAGGATGAGCGTCTTCTGCTCGACACCCACGAGACACAGACGGACATGCTCGTCACCAAACTATCGCGCTTTCGCCTCCGTGCGGATGTCCAGATCGCGGCCACCGACCTGACCGTACAAGCTGGCTGGGACGATGCCGGAATGCCGGCACGACATGCCGCCCCCGACCCACGCCTGCCGCAGGCGGGATGGCGCGCTTATGGCCCTGCGAAGGAAACGACTGTCCGGACCGATACCTACGACCAGCATCGTATCAAACTCGGTCTGCCCGACGCCATCGACTGCGAACCCGAAAAGACCTTGTTGCTGGAAGCAAATTTCGATCACCTCCATGGGATATCGTGGACGAAAGGCTGCTACATGGGTCAGGAACTGACAGCCCGCACCCATTATCGGGGCCTGGTCAAGCGTCGCCTCCTGCCTGTGGAAAGCAGCCACCCCCTGCCGCCCATCGGGAGCCCGATCATGCTGGACGACAGGGAGGTCGGCACGCTGCGATCCTCGGTTGGTCAACACGGGCTGGCTTTCCTGCGACGCGAGGCGTGGCAGGAAACACTGACATGCGACGGGATGGCTCTCACTGCCGTCGTCCCCGACTGGCTCAAGGAACAGGACGCATGAGTTATCGCCCGCCCAATTCCGCCAGCATCGCGCCCATTCTGGACAGCGTGCGTTTCAATTCGGACGGCCTGATCGCGGCGATCGCACAATCCGCCGATGACGGCGCCGTTCTCATGCTGGCATGGATGAATCACGCCGCCCTGGCCGAGACGATCGCGACCGGTCAGGCCTGCTATTTCTCGCGCAGCCGCGATACGCTGTGGCGAAAGGGCGAAACCTCCGGACAACGACAGAAAATCGTCGATATCCGTCTCGATTGCGACAGCGACGCCGTTCTGCTCATCGTCGATCAGACGGGCGTCGCCTGCCATACCGGACGTCGCAGCTGCTTCTACAAGAGCGTCGGGCCGGACGGCTTGCAGGACACCGAGGCACCGCGCATTGCGCCGGAAACGCTTTACGCCGCCACCGGCCCCTGATTCATCAGTTCCAGAATCGCCGCCGCCGCCGCATCCGCCGCCGTTCCGCCACGCGGCGTATCCGACGGCGGACGCAGTTGTGCAAGAACGTCACCGAATGCCTGTCGCTGCGCATCGGCGACGGCCGGATCGCACAGCAACGTCTCAACCGTCTTCGCCAGAACGGACGGACGGCACTGTTCCTGCAACAATTCCGGCACGATGCCGCGACGCGCCAGCAGATTGATCATTGCCACGAACGGCACGCGGATCAGGCGCCGCACGATGAACGCCGTAAGGGGATTGACCCGATAGGTCACGGCCATCGGCACGCGCGCCAGCGCCAGTTCGAGCGTCGAGGTCCCGGATTTGGTCAACGCCGCGCCCGCTGCCGCGAACGCATCATGCTTGTCATGCAGATCGGTGACGATGCAGGGCTGCACCGGCCAGTCGGCCACAGCCGCCCGGACCGTTGGCGCGACTATCGGCGATACGGGGATGACCGGTCGTATATCGGGCAAGCGACGCTTCAGCAGCGTCAGCATCTGCCCGAACACCGGCAGCAGGCGTGGCACCTCGGAGCGACGACTGCCCGGCATCAGGACAAGGATCGGCACACCTTCGGGAATATCGTGCCGCGTCCGGAAACGCTGGGCGTCACCCTTGTCCGCTTCCGACTGCAGCACTGGATGCCCGACGAACTGCGCCTCGATCCCGCGTTCGGCGAACCATTCCGCCTCGAACGGCAGCAGGCACAGCAGCCGGTCCCATAAGCCGGGAAATTCCTTTACGCGCTTCTCCCGCCAGGCCCAGACCTGCGGCGCAACGTAATGAACACGTGGAATATCGAGATGACGAATGCGCTTGAGCAGGCGAAGCGCAAAGCCCGGACTATCGATCGTCACGATCATCGTGGGCTGCCGACGCTCGATATCCAGCGCTGCCTCGTTCAGGCGGCGAGACAGGCTGCGCAAGCGCGGCAGAACCTCGACCAGCCCCATGAGCGCCAGTTCATGCATCGGGAAGAGACTTTGCAATCCCAATGCTTCCATCCGCGTCCCACCGACGCCGACGAACGCCAGATGCGGATCGGCGGCATGGAGCGCCTGCATCAGCCGCGCGCCCAGAACATCCCCGCTTGCCTCTCCGGCCAACAGCCAAATGACGCGGGGTATGGGCTTCTGTTCGCGCATGATGGATCAGCGCCGCAGCGTCGCGCCGGTGGCTTTCTCGACCGCCGCAACGATCTTATCCGACACGGCTTCGATTTCAGCGTCCATAAGACTGGCTTGCATGGGCTGAAGCACCACTTCGATGCCCAGTGAGCGATAGCCCGGTTCCAGCGGCTTGCCTTCATAGACATCGAACAGACGGACCTCGGTGATGAGGTTCCGTTCGGCACCCCGCGCGGCCCGAAGAACAGCCTGAGCCTCGGTTTCCGGTCCGGCCAGGAAGGCGAAGTCCCGGCGCACCGGTTGCATGGGAGAAAGCTGCGGCGCGGCGCGGCGGCGGTTTTTCGGCAGCGGAACGGCATCCATGAACAGTTCGAACGCAACCAGCGTTCCGTCGATGCCCATGTCATGCGCAATGCGCGGATGCAGTTCACCGAAAGCACCGAGTACGATCTTCGGCCCCTGGCGAATCTGCCCCGAACGTCCCGGATGGTAATGCGCTGCCGCGTCAGTCGTGACGCTGAGCGCCTCCACCGGCACGCCGAGCGCGAGCAGGGCCGCTTCAAGATCGCCCTTTGCATCCCACACCGTCATGTCACGCGCCGCGACCTCCGGATGGCGCGCCGTTCGTCCGCCACGCAATCCGGCGAGCACCAGGGCCTGCCCCTCCTGCCCGAAAGCCGGCCCCAATTCGAAAAACCCCGCAGCCTCATGACCCCGTGCCGCATTCTCCTGCCAGGCATGTACAAGGTTCGGTAGCGGTGTCGGGCGGAGTTGATTGAGATCGCTTGCAATCGGGTTGAGCAATCGCAGGCTCTCCGGCGCACCACCAAAGCGTGCCGCATCATCCAGCGCAACGAAGGAGAAACCGACCGTCTCCATCAAGCCGCGTGTTGCACATACCCGTCGCGCGATACCCTTGCGGGCCTGCCGGGCATCGAGGGCTGCGGAAGGGATCATGGTGCTACGCGGCAGTTTGCGCGCCGGGATGGCATCCAGCCCGTGGAGGCGCAGAATTTCCTCCAGCAGATCGCATTCCGCCTCGATCGCATGCACCTCGGCCGATGCCGACTGCGCGCGGTCCGGATCGAGATGCGGCGCCTGATCCAGCACGACGCCCGTTGCGATATCGTTGCGCCAGGACGGCACGGCGAACCGCGCCTTCTCATCCGTACGCTCCAGTACCGCAAAACCCAGATGCTCCAGCGACCGAACAGCCGTCTCCGGGTCGATCTGAACGCCGCCGAGTGTCTCTATCCGTTCGAAACGCAGCCACGCATCACGTTGCCAGGACGGCGTTTCTCCCGCCTGCACGATCTCGCTCGCTTCGCCGCCGCACAGATCGAGGATCATCTTGATCGCCGCTTCCAGGCCAGGCAGGAGCAGCGCGGGATCGATGCCGCGCTCGAAGCGTTGCCGCGCATCCGTATGAATGGCCAGCCGCCGTCCGGTCAGCGCAACCTGTACCGCATCGAAAAGCGCGGACTCGATAAAAACGTCCGTCGTCTCATCGGAGACGCCGCTTGCCTCGCCACCCATGATGCCGGCCAGCGACTGCACGCCGCTGTTGTCCACAATCACAATATCGTCGGTGCCCAGAACGTAGTCACGACCGTCCAGCCCGGTAAACGTCTCGCGCGCGGCACGCGTTACGGTCAGCGTGTCGCCCGCCAGTTTGGCGGCGTCGAAGACATGCAGCGGCCGCCCGAGGTCGTAAGTCAGATAATTCGTGACATCCACGAGACGGGAGATCGGCTTGACGCCGACCGCTTCAAGTCGGCGACGCAGCCATGCCGGACTCGGACCGTTCCGGACACCGCGAACCATACAGCCGACAACGTGAGGACAAGCCTTGTCGTAATCGATCGCCCAGTTAATCGGCGACGGGAAACTCCCCTCCACCGTCTCGGTCAGCCAGGGCTTGAGATGCCCGACGCCTGCCGCCGCAAGATCACGCGCAATGCCCCGGATGCTCAGCGCATCGCCACGGTTCGGCGTGATGGCGATCTCCACGATCGGATCATCGAGCTTCGCGAAAGCCGCGTAGGATTGCCCCAGAACGACGTTCTCCGGCAATTCCGCAATACCGTCGGCTTCCTCACCCAATCCGAGCTCACGAAGCGAACAGAGCATGCCGCCGCTCTCCTGCCCCCGAATACGGCCGGCCTTGATCGTCATATCGCTGCCGGGAATATACGTGCCCGGCGGCGCGAAAATCACATGCAGTCCCGCACGCGCATTCGGCGCACCGCAGACAACCTGCACGCGCTCGAAATCACCGCCCGCCGCGACAATGCAGACCTGAAGTCGGTCAGCATCGGGATGGCGATGCGCTTCCAGGATTTTCGCGACACGAAAGCCCTTCAGGCGATCCGCCGGATTATCGACACTTTCGACCTCCAGGCCGATCGCATTCAGCCGGGTGACGATCTCGTCCAGCGAAGCCGTGAAATCCAGATGCTCGCGCAGCCAGGACAGCGTGAACCTCATGACCTCAAACTCCTTCCGCCAGATTGGCCGAGGCCAGCGCCGAAAAACCGTAATGACGCAGCCAACGCAGATCGCTCTCGTAGAAGGATCGAAGGTCAGGGATGCCGTGCTTCAGCATCGTCAGTCGTTCGATACCCATACCGAATGCGAAACCCTGCCATTCAGCGGGGTCAAGGCCGCAATTGGCCAGAACACGGGGATGAACCATGCCCGAGCCGAGAACCTCAAGCCAGTCTTCGCCGCCCCCGATCTCGCCACTCCGGCGAGACCAGCCGATGTCGACCTCCATCGATGGCTCGGTGAAGGGAAAATAGGATGCGCGAAAACGCACAGGCAGGTTCGGCTTGTCGAAGAACACACGCAGAAATTCGATGACGCAGCCCTTGAGGTGGCCGAGCGTGATATTCTTGTCGACCACCAGGCCTTCGCATTGATGGAACATCGGCGAATGGGTGGCATCGTGATCGGCACGATAGGTACGACCCGGCGCAATGATCCGCAGTGGCGGCTCCTGCGTCAGCATCGTGCGTATCTGAACGCCCGAGGTCTGCGTCCGCAGCACCCGCTCCACCTCGCCATCCTCCCGCGGCGGCAGATAGAACGTATCATGCTCCGTCCGGGCCGGATGGTGATCGGGCGTGTTGAGCGCCGAGAAATTATGCCACTGGCTTTCAATATCCGGACCATCGGCAACGGCAAAACCCATCGCACCGAAGATGGCCGTCATCTCCTCGATCGTCCGCAGAATAGGATGAAGCAGCCCGGCAGGCTGCACAGCAACCGGCATGGTAACATCGACCCGCTCGGCCTTGAGGCGCGCATCGAGTTCGGCCGCGGCAATCTGCGCCCCACGCAATTCCACCGCCTTGCCCAATTCATCGCGCAGACGGTTGAGCGCCTGGCCACGCTCGCGCCGGGCCTCGGCATCCATCTTGCCGAGTTCCTTCAGAAGACGGGTCAGGCGACCGGATTTGCCTAACGTGCCAACGCGCACCGCATCCCAGGCGGAATGGTCCTGCGCCTCCTGCAACGCTACCAGCGTCTCGCTTTTCAAAGCCTCGAGATCGTCGCCCATCGCCCTGCCCTCATCACACGAAACCGTAACCCAAAAAAAGAAAACGGGCCGCCCTGATACAGGACGACCCGCTTCCTATCAAACCCCGAGACCTGAAAATCAGGCCTGCGCCGGTTCCAGCGCCTGCTGCGCCAGCTTGACGATCTCGCCGAATGCCACAGCATCGTCGTAAGCGATCGCGGCCAGAACCTTACGATCGATTTCGATGCCGGCCTTCGCCAGACCGTTGATGAACTTGCTGTAGGTCAGGCCATGCTCACGCACGGCAGCGTTGATACGCTGGATCCACAGCGCGCGGAAATCGCGCTTCTTGTTGCGACGATCGCGATACGCATAGCGCAGCGCCTTCTCGACGCGCTCCAGAGCGATACGATAGTTCGTCGAGGACCGGCCGCGATAACCCTTCGCAAGGTCGAGAACCTTCTTGTGACGGGCGTGCGACGTTACGCCCCGCTTGACACGTGCCATTGATCAGATCCCCTCAGGCCAGTCCGTACGGTGCCCACTGCTTCACAGTGCGGGCATCCATGTCCGTCATGGTCTGCGGACCACGATTTGTGCGCTTCATCTTCTTCGGGCGATTGATCAGGCCGTGGCGCTTGTTGCCCGGTCCGCACATCACCTTGCCAGTCGCGGTAATCTTGAACCGCTTTTTGACCGACGACTTCGTCTTCATCTTGGGCATTTCGATCTCCTTGTCTTACCTGCTTGCCAACCCTTGCGGATTCGCAATCTCGTCACACCCGCAGAAACTACGGACACGACATGGCGGCCGGGCATGCCCACCAGGCCCGGACGCGCGTTCGAAGCGGCGCTCATAGACGATACGCGAGGGCCGCTCAAGGTTTTTCTGAGCGATTCACCCCCCGGAATCATGATCTTTCGTATGACGAAACTTGACGCTCGCGGAAGTTTTATGGCCTCACTTCCGCGTGAAAGACTTATCCTTTCCACGGCATTGAGGAACGTTAATGAATACGCTCTCCCGGTCGCGGCCGTGGGCCATTCTAACCACGCTGATATTCGCCCTTTGTGGCGTTTATCTGGCAGTGGGCGGCATCTGGCTCCTCAGCTATGGCGATTCTCCTTATTATCTGATCTCCGGACTGGCGCTGCTTGGCGTCGCTTTCCTGGTTCTGCGAGGTCACCAAGCGGCACTCTGGCTTTACACAGCCATCATCCTCGGCTCGCTCATCTGGGCGATCAGCGAGGTCGGCCTTGATTTCTGGTCGCTCGTACCGCGTGGTGACGTCGTTGTTATTCTCGGCATCTGGCTGCTGCTGCCCTTCGTCACCCGACAGATCCCTGCCGGTCGTGCGGCGACCGCGCCGCTGGCCGCCAGCGTGGCGCTGGCGATCGTGGTCGTCATCGCAGCCTTCGTCCAGGATCCCGAGGACAAGGTCGGCAATCTGCCGAACGACAGGATTGCCGAAGCCGGCAGCGATGCCGCTCAGGTGCCTGACGGCGACTGGCACGCTTATGGCCGCACGCAGTATGGCGATCGCTTCTCGCCGCTGGCGCAGATCAACTCGACGAACGTGCACGACCTCAAGGTCGCCTGGTCCATCCATACCGGCGATGTGAAAGGCCCGAACGATCCCGGCGAAACGACCAACGAGGCAACGCCCGTCGCCGTCAACGGCACGCTTTATCTGTGCACGACACATCAGAAGTTGCTGGCTGTCGATGGCGCCACGGGCAAGACGAAGTGGGAATTCGACCCACATCTCTACGTCAACCCGGGCTTTCAGCACCTGACCTGCCGTGGCGTCACCTATCATGCTTCGGACGCCTCGGCCGTCACCACGGACGGCACGCCCGCGCCGGGTGAATGCCAGCATCGCCTGTTCCTGCCAGTCAACGACGGTCGCCTGTTCGCCATCGATGCGGATAGCGGCAAGGTCTGCCCCAGCTTCGGCAACAATGGCGAGATCGACCTTCGCACCCCCGGCATGCCCTACACGAAGGTTGGCGACTATGAACCGACCTCTCCGCCCGTCGTCACCGACAAGGTCGTGATCGTCTCCGGCGCCGTGACGGATAACGGTTCGATCAAGGAGCCGTCAGGCGTCACACGCGCGTTCGATCTGTTCACCGGCAAGCTGGCATGGGTGTTCGACCCGTCCAATCCGGACCCGAACCAGATGCCGGACGAGAACCACAAGTTCGTCCCGAATTCTCCGAACTCCTGGATCACGTCATCCTATGACGCGAATCTCGGCCTGATCTACATTCCGACGGGCGTGCAGACCCCTGATGAATGGGGCGGCAACCGCACGGCAGATGCCGAGCGCTTTGCCTCGGGCGTGCTGGCGCTGCATGCCGATACCGGCAAGCTCGCCTGGTTCTACCAGACGGTTCATCACGATCTGTGGGACATGGACCTGCCGTCGCAGATGAGCCTCGTGGACATCAAGCAGAAAGACGGCACGGTCGTGCCTGCGCTTTATGCGCCGGCCAAGACGGGCAACATCTTCGTGCTCGACCGTCGTGACGGTCATCTGATCGTCGATGCTCCGGAACGTCCCGTGCCGCAGGGCGCCGCACCGGGCGATCATCTGTCGCCGACGCAGCCTTTCTCCAAGCTGTCGTTGCGGCCTGAGGCATTGCTGACAGGCAAGGACATGTGGGGCGGCACGATCTTCGATCAGCTCATCTGCCGTATCGCGTTCCATCAACTCGACTATCACGGCACGTTCACGCCGCCGTCCGAGCGCGGCACGCTGGTGTTCCCGGGCAACCTCGGCATGTTCGAATGGGGTGGCCTTGGTGTCGATCCGCAGCGCCAGATCGCCGTTGCCAACCCGATCGCGCTGCCATTCGTCTCACAGCTCGTCAAACGCGGTCCTACCAACCCTCTCTGGCCGACCGAAAACAACAAGCTGGCAACGGGCGGGGAAACGGGCGTCCAGCCGAACTACGGGGCACCGTATGGCATCATGCTGAACCCGTTCCTCGATCCGGTCCTGCTGCACATCGGTCTGCCGATGCCGTGCAAGCGTCCGCCATGGGGCTATATGGCCGGGATCGACCTGCGCACGAACAAGGTGGTCTGGCAGCATCGCAATGGCACATTGCGTGACAGCCTCTACAACACGCCTTATTCCGTGCAGCTTCCGCCGCTGAAGATTGGTGTTCCGAGTCTCGGTGGCCCACTGACGACGGCTGGCAACGTGGCGTTCCTGACCTCCACCCTGGACTTCTATATCCGGGCTTATGACGTCACGAACGGCAAGACGCTCTGGCAGGATCGCCTCCCCGCAGGTGGTCAGGCGACGCCGATGAGCTACTCGGCCAATGGCAAGCAGTACATCGTCACCTACGCTGGTGGTCACGGTTCGTTTGGCACGAAGCTGGGCGATTACCTGATTGCCTATGCGCTGCCGGATCAGCACTGAGCTGCCGACAAAGAAAAAGCCCGCCGGTTGGCGGGCTTTTTTTCGATCTGCGAATAAGGCAAATTTCTTGCCTTACGCGGCGTTTTTGTCAGAGTATTTCAACCGAACCATTCTTTCGAACGGAGATATTCATCATGATCCGCAAGTTTGCCGCCGCCATCGTTGCATTCGGCCTGATCGGCGCGCCCCTGGCGCACGCCAAAGCGCCCTGCCGTGATGTGAAGGGCAAGTTCACCAAATGCGAAACACCGAAAAAGCCTGCGAAATGTCGTGACGCCAAAGGGCGCTACACGAAGTGCTCCGCATCGGAGGCCGGCGCCCAGCAGGACGTCAAGCAGGCCTCGCCTTCGGCTGCGAACCCGAGCTGATTTCAGGCCGCTGCGGCACGCGCCATGATCGCGCGTGCCATCGCGTCCACGCCGTTCCCACGATTGGTGGAAAGCGCCTTGACCAGGCCGAGTTCATGCAGAAACACAGGATCGGTTTCCTGTATCTCGTGCGGCGTCCGCCCGGAATATACGCGCAAGAGAAGCGCGACCAGACCCGAGACAATCGCCGCGTCCGACGCACCGGCAAAATAAAGCCTGCCGTCCTGCATTTCGGCTTCGAGCCACACCTGGCTTTGGCAGCCCGGAACGCGATGGGCCTCATTCTGCCACGCAAGAGGAAACTCCGGCAGTTTCCGCCCCAGTTCGATGATATATTGATATCGATCCATCCAGTCGTCGAACATCGCCAGTTCGGCAGCGATCTCGTCGATCGCCGTACGAGCGGTATCGTCTTCCGGAACCACGAATGCCTCGGTCATCAGAGGATAAACCGGCTCAGGTCGCCCTTGTTCGCAAGCGGCGCAACCCGATCGCGCACATCGGCTGCCGTGATCGCAATTTTTTCACCGTTACGATCGGACGCCGTGAAGGAGACCTCCTCCAACAGGCGTTCAAGAACCGTCGCCAGACGACGGGCACCGATATTCTCGACGCGGTCGTTGATATCTGCCGCCAGCTCCGCCAGCGCCTCCACGGCATCATCCTGAAAATCGAGCGTCACGCCTTCCGTCCCAAGCAGCGAGACGTACTGCTTGAGCAGGGAATGCTCCGGCTCCTGGAGGATCCGTCGCAGATCGTCGCGTGACAGGCCGGACAATTCGACACGGATCGGCAGTCGTCCCTGCAACTCGGGCAGCAGATCGGACGGCTTGGCGATATGAAAAGCGCCCGACGCGATAAAGAGGATATGGTCCGTCTTCACCGTTCCATGCTTTGTGGAAACGGTTGTCCCCTCGATCAACGGCAAAAGGTCGCGCTGCACGCCCTCACGGGAGACATCTCCACCCCGCATGCCGCCTTCCGACGAGCGACCGCAAACCTTGTCGATCTCATCGAGGAAAACAATGCCGTGTTCCTGCGTGTGGGCAATGGCCTCTCGCGTCAACGCATCGTTGTCGAGCAGCTTGTCGGCCTCTTCGCGTGCCAGATGTTCGCGCGCCGCGGCCACCGTCAGACGGCGACGCTGCGGCACCCGGTTCATCAATCCCTTCATCATGTCATTGAAATTGATGACCGTGCCCGGCGTCATGTTCGACATATCGCCGCCCTGCGGCGCCTCGCTCGCAAGCTGGAGATCGATTTCCTTATCTTCCAACTCACCATTGCGAAGCATCTGGCGGAACTTGGACTTGGTATCCGCCGAGGCCTTTTCTCCCACCAGCGCATCCACCAGCCGCGCTTCGGCAGCGTGTTCCGCCTTGACCTGCACATCCTTGCGCTTGAGGTCGCGCAGCATGTTGATCGAAACCTCAACCAGATCGCGGACAATGGATTCGACATCCCGCCCGACGTAACCGACTTCGGTGAATTTCGTCGCCTCAACCTTGAGGAACGGTGACTGCGCCAGCTTGGCCAGACGACGGGCAATCTCCGTCTTGCCGCAGCCCGTCGGTCCGATCATCAGAATGTTCTTGGGAACGACCTCGTCCCGCAGCCCGTCCGGCAACTGCGCCCGCCGCCAGCGATTGCGCAATGCAATCGCGACGGCACGCTTGGCATCATTCTGCCCGATGATGAAGCGATCGAGTTCGGATACGATCTCGCGCGGGGAATAATTCGGAATATCCATTATTCGGTCTCGCCGCCCAACGTTTCCACGCGAACGGAATGGTTTGTATAAACACAGATATCGCCGGCGATCTTCATCGCCCGTCGCGCGACATCCTCGGCTGTCAGCCCTTCGATATCGATCAATGCACGCGCGGCGGAAAGCGCGTAATTGCCGCCCGACCCAATGGCGATGATGCCATCTTCGGGTTCCAGCACATCGCCATTGCCGGTCAATGTAAAGGAACGATGCGCGTCGGCCACGGCCATCATCGCCTCCAGCCGACGCAGGTAGCGATCGGTCCGCCAATCCTTGGCAAGTTCGACGCAGGCGCGTTCCAACTGGTCCGGATACCGCTCCAGCTTGGCCTCAAGCCGCTCCAGCAGGGTGAACGCATCGGCTGTTGCGCCGGCAAACCCCGCAAGGATTGCGCTCTTCGGCCCGATACGCCGCACCTTTCGGGCATTGCCCTTGATGACGGTCTGGCCGAGCGTAACCTGCCCGTCGCCAGCCATCGCCACCTGTCCGTCACGGCGTACGCAGAGAATGGTCGTGCCATGCCAGCCGACCGGATCGTGAGTTTGAGAAGCGTTATGCATGGTTTGGAAAGATAGGCCCCAGAAAGCCGGTGACAAGAGGTCTCCCGTCAGGACGAGACCATCGACCGCGCCGGCGCGCCCATGGCATCCACCAGAGCACGACGCAGCGTCTGCGGCGTGAAAGGCTTGCCCAACACGAACGCGCCTTCCGGCAGGTTGCCGGGATCGGCATATCCGCTCACATACAGGATCGGCAGATCGGGCCGTCGGGCCGCGATCGCCTCACCACATTCCCGTCCGCTCATGCCCGGCATCATCAGGTCCAGAACCACGAGATCGAAACCCCGATCGGCTTCGATCAGCGCGAGTGCCGCGGTCCCGCTGTCCACGCCCGTCACGTCATGACCGTCATGGCGCAGAAACTGTTCCGTCACCAGCCGCACCGCGTCCTCGTCGTCCACCACAAGGACACGGCAGGATGCGAGCGGCACGGTATTGGCGTCATCATCCGCCACATCGCCTGCGCAGGGCGCCGAGCATACGGGAAGCCACAACGACATCTGCGTGCCTTCTCCCGGGGCGCTGCGCACCCGCACGTCACCATCGCAACGCCGCAGGAAGCCATAGATCGTGGAAAGCCCGAGCCCCGTGCCGCTGCCGATTCCCTTGGTCGTGAAAAACGGCTCGAAAATGCGCGCCGCCGTTTCGGGCGACATGCCGCATCCCTGATCCGCGACCGTGACAACCACATGCGCCGGCCCATCGGACGTCGCCGGCTCGACATGGGTGGAGATCGACACGCAACCGCCTTCCGGCATCGCATCACGCGCATTGATGCACAGATTGAGCAGCGCCATCTCCAGCTGCCCCGGGTCGCTCTGCACCGGCGGCATCGCAGCATCGCTCGCAACACCCTGCATGTCGAGCGTACAGCGTCCCAGAGGCTGACCGGCACGATCGGCACGACGACTCAGACTTTGCAGCAAAAGATCGTGCATGCCGTGAATCAATGGTCCCAGCATCACCGGTTGCAGAACGACAGGCTTCGGGCGACCGAATTCCAGTAACCGGCGCGTCAGAACCGTGCCGCGCCGCGCCGATGCACTCGCATTATCCAGCAACTTGGCCGCCATGGGATCCTGCGGAGGCGCCATATCGTTCAACAGCTCCAGCGATCCGAGAATCGCCGTCAGCAGATTGTTGAAGTCGTGGGCAATCCCCCCGGCGAGCGTGCCAAGCGCCCGCATCTTGTCATCCTGCCGAAGCTGGGCCTCCATCGTCAGCCGATCCGTCACGTCGCGATCGACGCTGACCTGCCAGCGCTCCTCCACCGGCACGACATCACCGTTCGGACGACGCGGCCAGGGCAATGTGCTGCGCGTAAATTCATGCCAGCGCGCGGCACCGCCCTGCTCGTACATCAGCAGATGCTCGTCATGGCCATGCTCGCGAGTCCGCGCACGCATGGCCTCGATTTCGTCCTGCCGCAGTTGAGGGTAGAGCGATTGCTCCAGAACACCCGCCACCTCGGAGAGAACCTGTCCCGCGCCGATGTTATGCCGGATCGTCCGACCGGCGGCGTCGGTGAAGACCAATCCGAGCGGCAGGGTCTCCATCAAGCCATGCAGCAGCGCGCGCTCCGTCAATAGCGCCCGTTCCAGACGACAATGGGACGCCACCTCGCGCACCATCGCACGCAATGCATCCGACTCCCACGGCTTGTGGGCATAGAACCGGATACGACCCTGATTGAGCGCGGCCACGACCGCAGCAAGATCAGCATAGCCTGTCAGCAGGATTCCGTGCGCGTCGGAAATCTCGCGCGCCTGCAACAGGAACTTGTCACCCGTCAGTCCCGGCATGCGCTGGTCGGAGACGATGACCGTAACGTCAGGCGCCGTCCGCAGGATATCCAGCGCTTCCATCGGATCGGTGGACGAGAGGATATCGAACTCGTCTTCGAGCAGATCCGTCAGGGCAACGAGGATTTCGGTCTCATCATCCACCAGCAGGATACGACTACGCATTGGCGGCGCCTGGCCGTAGGTCGCTCTCATGACTTGCGCCCGATCGTGACTGGTCCCGTCGCGGTGATCCGCACCGGGATGGATAAAGTGAAACGCGCTCCACGCCGCTGGCCTCCCTGAAGCATCGCGTCGTCGATCTCGATGCTGCCGCCATGCGCCTCGATGACACCATAGGCGATCGCCAGACCGAGACCCGTTCCCATACCGACAGGCTTCGTCGTGAAGAATGGCTCGAAGACACGCGCGCGTATGTCCGGCGAGATGCCGGGGCCGTCATCGGCGATTGTGATAACATAACGCGCGCCATACTCCAGGTGAAGCAATGCTGTCTCGATGACGATACGCCCCAGGGGCACATCGCGTTCCCTCGACGCGGCATCGCCCTCTCCTTTCTCGCAACCGAGAGAACGAATGGCATCGGCAGCATTGCTGACAATGTTCATCACCACCTGATGCACCAGTGCCGGTTGACACACCAGCGTGCGTGGCGCGGCAAGGTGGCGCTCGACGATGATGTCCTGACCGAACTTGTGGGTCAGAAGCGCCAATGCCGTATCGATCGCCTCGACCACATCCACATCCTGGAACGCGCTTTCATCCAGACGCGAGAACCGACGCAGGCTCAGGACCAGATTCTGGATGCGTTGCAGGCCGAGACGCATGGACCCGATGCGTGTCGTGCATTTTTCCAGCAGGGCATCGCGACGGCCCGGCGGGTCCGCTTCCGTCAGCGTGCAAAGCTGGCCCAATGCGCGGGCTACCGTCTCCTCATGCGCCAGGGTAAAGGCAAGGGGATTGTTGATCTCATGGGCAATGCCGGCCACCAGTTCACCCAGGGAGGCCATCTTGGCGGTCTGCACCAGCTTGGCCTGCGTTTCGAGCAGACGCGCATTCGCATCTGCGAGTTCGGCGTTCGCCTGCGCCAGGGCCTCGGCCATGGTGGCTTTCGCGGCAACAGCCCGCGCCTCGCTCTGCGCCGTCTGCAGTGCGACCTCACGCACCTGGCGCTTGATCTCCTGCTGCCGCAGTTCGTCCTGCGCCAGCTTTCGCCGCACCATCACACGAATGCGCAGGGCCAACACGTCCGGCGCGATATCGCTCGGGACGAGATCGTCGATTCCCGCATCGAAAAGGTCCGCCGCTGAATGACGGCGGAAGCGCTCGGCGTCGATAATGCCGAGGATACGAAACGGTACGCCGCCGGCTTCGAGAACATCCTGACGCCGCCCGTCCAGCCGCCGGCAGAATGCGATGCCGTCCATGGCAGGCGATGTGAGGTCGATCACCAGACAGTCGGGCCCCTCATCGCCCCCCAGCCAGCCGCCGCGAATGAGTTCGCCGGAACCGGCGACGGTCGTGACGGTATGCCCGTCGCGCCAAAGCAGTTCGCCCAGGGAAGCGCCCTGCGCGTCACGCTCCCAGCCGGGGCCGTCCGACCATGCCCCTTCTTTGTCGTCGTTGTCGTCCGGTCCGGTGACGATGACGATCCGCGCCCGTCGGAAGCGCCCCGCCTCCTCCGCCTGTATAAGGTCCGAACCTTCGCGCAACAGGGCACGCATGCGCAGGACCAGCAGATCCGGATGAGCCGACTTGGCGATATAGGCATCCGCCCCGCTCTCGAGCCCCTCTCGCTCCAGTCCCGGCGCCACATCTTCCGTCAGCATCAGAACGGGAATGGACCGTGTCGCGGCGTTCATGCGGAACTGGCGTGCCATCTGCCCGCCATTCATGCCCGGCAGATGGTAGCCGGACACGACCAGATCAGGCAGGGTCTCCTCCAGCGTCGCCAACGCCGCTTCGCCGCTGCCGACAAGCCGCACGTCAAAACCGTTCTGCTCGAGCATGCGATACAGTTGATGGGCCTGCGCTTCCGACTCTTCGACGAGAAGAATACGCGGGCTGCCGTTATCACCAGTCATCAGTGCGCCACCGCCATCATCGACAGAAATCTCCACACGCTCGGTAAGGTCCATCGGCGTTCGTCGAGTGAACGACATAAGATTGCATTTGCTTGTTCCGGCGGCTACCTGAACAAGAGATATATCGGCCGCTTCAGGACGGCTCCCCCTTTATGACGCCCCCTGCGGCGATTTGGAAACGCGCCCGATGGAATTCCCACCCCGCCCCGCCAGCAATCGACTCGTATCGCCGCGCGACGATGCCCAATCGCCCTGGCAGAGCTGGGCCATCGTCCGCACGGCCATCTGGTCCGTCTGCTACTTCGCCTTCTATTTTACCCAGCAGGTCGCGGAATTGCTGGCCCCTTTACTGCTCGTCCTCGGATTGGGCTGGGCGATCCTGCCGCATATCGTGCAGGCGATCACCACCAGCGCCGCCAGTGCGGATCCGCAAGCCCGCGATATCATGAACCACGTCGCGGGAACGATTCCCGCTCAGATGACAATCGCCGGCCATCTGCTGACCCCTTCGTCGCTCATTTTCGACGGCTTCCTGCTTATGGCACTCGCCGCAATCGGCGCTACGCTATCCGCGTTAAGTGCGCGCAATATGTGAAAAGTCGGGCGCTCGGCGGCCATTCAGCGGCAATCCACGATTGCCAATGCCAGATCCCCGTGATTGCGAGCGCCAACCCGAAAAAAGAAGCCACCCAGGCCAATGGCCAGAATAACGAACGGGAAGCGCGAACATCCGTTTCTGTCTCGTCCGGCTGCGCGATCAGCGGTGCCCGTGGACGGTCGGGCTCCGCCAGAACAGGCTCTCTTTCCCGCACCGGATCCCAGGCTCGCAGCGGTGGTTTGACGACAGCCGGGTCCACAGGCAGTGGCTCGGGCCGTGCAGAGTCCTTATCGCCGGGCCCCTGCCCAACGTCCTGCGGTTCCGCAGCGGTCGCCGCCAGCGGCAATTCAATCGTCCAACGAGCGCCACAGGAAGCACACTTCAACCGTTGAGCCGTCATCAGGCGCTCGGCAGGCACTTCATAGGTCGCCGCGCATTCGGGGCATGTGATACGCATTGGATCGCACCAGGCAAGTTTCACGTTATGACGGAGCGAACAAATCATACCGCGTCTTGCTTCATGTAACCGGCGTTCAGTTAATGAAATGCAAATATCTGCATGGCTTGATATCAAAGGTCTTCATCAACAAGGTCCAGATCGTTGATTCGCCTCACGAACGTCTCGTTCCGACATCACGACGCGATCGCCCATGCCGATCACGCCTTGCAGCACCTGAACGTCACGGTGCCGCAGGGGGGATTTCGCTGGTTGATCGGTCCTTCCGGTGCGGGAAAGTCAAGCTTCCTGCGTCTGCTGAACCTCTCCGCGCGCCCGACCGGCGGCATGCTGGAAATCCTGGGCGTTGATACGCAGACAGCCAAGCGGCGCCAGCTCACCCTTCTGCGCCGCCGGATCGGCATGATCCATCAGGACTTTCGCCTGCTTCCCGAACTCGACGCACTGGACAACATCGCCCTTCCCCTGCGACTGCACGGCCAGACGGCACGCGAGGCCCGTCGGGAAGCACAGGCCATACTCGGCTGGCTCGAACTGCGCGATCGTGCGGACGCGTTTCCCGCCCAGCTCTCCGGTGGCGAGCAGCAGCGCATCGCCATCGGCCGCGCCCTGATCGGTCGTCCCGATCTGCTCCTCGCAGACGAGCCGACCAACGCGCTGGCCGAACCCCAGGCGCGGCGCCTGCTCGATCTTTTCCAGACACTCAGCCGTCGTGGCGTCACGGTGATTGTCGCGACACATAACGAGAACCTGCTGCGCGCCTACCCGAACGCGGCCATCGCCCTTGAAAACGGGCGACTGGCCGAGCTGCCGGAGATGGCACGGGCATGAGCGACCGTCGTCATGCCGCGAAAGGCGGCATAGGCCTGAACCTGGGCGCTGGCCGCCGCACCGTCATGGCCGTGATTGCCGCAATGAGCGCCATCGCCGCCCTGGCCCTCGGCGGCTGGACAGCAGCCCGCGCCCTGTCGGCGCAATGGCGGCAGGCCGCCTTGCACACCGTCACAATCGAAATTCCGACCGACGATACGACCGCCTCATCAACCATCGATGCACTTGTCACACGCCTCAAGGACATCCCCGGCGTGGCGGACGCCCGTCACGTGCCGGTCGCCGATGTCCGCAGCCTTCTCGCGCCATGGCTCGGAACGGACATGGGCACGGCGCTCGCACTTCCCGCCGTCGTGACGCTGACCCGTCGCCCCACCTTGTCGCCGGAAGCACTGCAACAGGTCGTTCGCAGTGCCATACCGGAGGCCGTCATGGAGGAGAACCTGGCCTGGGGCGAACGCCTCGACCGTCTTGGCGCAAGCCTTCAGGCCTGCGCCCTGATTACCGCTTTACTGGCGACGATTGCGGCCGCCTGCGTCGTGGGTCTCTCCGTACGAACGATCCTGGCGACCCGGCGCCAGCCCGTCACCATCCTGCACAGTCTGGGTGCGGGAGATGGCCTGATCGCCGGGCGTATCGCGCGCCATGTCGGCGGCACGGCGCTCATCGGCGGGATCGTCGGCATTGTCATTGCCTGGCCGATGCTCGGTCTGCTTGCGCATCTGACACTCCCCTTCCAGGACGCCACCGCGACGCCACAGAAGTGGTCAGCGGTTTTACTGGACTGGCGGCAGATCGACTGGCGCCTGCCGCGTCTGCTCGCGTGGTCCCTCGGCATCCTGCCCTGCGTCACCGCCCTGATCGGCTGGGGTATCGCACAGATCAATGTGCGCCTGTGGCTCCGACGCTTTCCATGATGAGGACATGCCAAAGACTGACGTTTCTGCTCGGGCTCATCCTGTCGGCATGGTTGATCGGCCTTGGCTGGTTCAGCGTCGATGCGCTCAGGGCATCCGCGCCTCCCCCGCCATCCGACGGCATCGTCGCACTGACGGGTGGTCAGGATCGCATCCGGAATTCGCTGGATCTCCTGCGTCGCGCCTATGGCCGGGAGTTGCTGATTTCGGGCGTGGGACCCCATGCGACCCTGGCGCAGGTCGTTGGCCACGGCGGCACCGTTCTGCCGCCGTCACTCGCGAACCACATAACATTGGGACGAAGGGCGGTCACGACGATCGGCAATGGCGCGGAAACCGCCGAGTGGGCGGAGCGGAACGATATCCATACGCTGATCGTCGTGACCGCCGGCTATCACATCCGTCGGGCCATGACGGAAATCCAGCGCGCGGACCCGGGCCTGGTCCTGCGTCCATATGCGGTCAAGCCGCCAGCCCTGCGCCATCCTTTCCGACGCCCGACAATGACGCTGCTGATGCACGAATACGACAAGTGGCTCGGATCCAAACTGGGGCTATCACGTGGCGCCGGCCTTTTGCCCGGAATCTAACTGCGTGAGGAGTCGCGACGGCTTGCACAGGCCATTTGCCGCGTGCTTGTTTCCCTGACCGCTTTTCCGATCAGCAAAGATCGACGTCTTCCCGGATCAAGGCCCGCATGTCCGCCCTTCGCGCTCTCGCTTTCGCCCTTTATTTCCTTATCCTGACCGTCGTCATGGGTATCGGCGCGATCCCGATCCGCATTCTGCGCAAAAGGCAGGCGGCGCTGGTCTATGCCAAACTCTGGGCCCGGCTGGTTCTCGCAGGGCTCTGCCGGATCTGCGCCATCCGCATCGACGTCACCGGGCGCGACAACATACCGGACGGACCCTGCTTCATCGCCTGCCAGCATCAGTCCTATTTCGACGGTTTCATCTGGATGAACCTCGTGCCGGACCCCGCCTATATCATCAAGCAGGAGTTGATCCGCGTACCGCTCGTCGGGCCGATGCTGATGCTCTCCGGCATGATACCCGTCGAACGAAATGCCGGATCGAAAGCCCTGCGCGACCTGATGCGCAATACGCAGTCGGCTTTTGACGATCGGCGGCAGATCGTCATTTTTCCTGAGGGAACGCGTGCCCTTCCCGGTGAGCGGAAACCCCTCCAGCCCGGTATCGTCGCACTGGCCAAGCAAAGTCCCGTGCCGATCGTGCCGGTCGCCACCGATTCCGGTCACTGTTGGCCGCGTACCGGGTTCATGAAATATCCCGGCACCATTCATGTAAGGATCGGCCGTCCCCTCGGTGACAGCAAGGGGCGCGCCGCATTGATTGCCGCGATCAACGACGCCTGGGATCGTTTGTCCATCACCGAGGATAAATTCGGCTCAACTGTGGATAACTCTGTGGGCGGAACGCTGCCTGATTGACTTATCCCTTGGCGACACTGGGAAAATGCAGGCTGAGCCAAGCTCTGCATGCAGAACCAGAATGCTTCCCCTGCGTTGAGCCACCGAGGACGCTCGTCAAAAACGTCCTTGATTACTAGTCACTTAGACTGATTACCTATGTTCGTTCGACGGCAATTACCTTCTACCGCCCCATCATTTGGCTCTTGACATGGCCGCCCCTTGGAAAGTCCCGCCAGTTTGGGGATAAATCTTCATCTCCATTCATCGGCAATCGGCAGTGAAACAAATATTGACGCAAGTATCCGCCTCAGGCTGGCTTTCAGGAAAGCGGAAACGGTGGCGTCGGGACTTGTCCTGCCTGATCGTTTTCATCGTTGCCCTTGACGCGTCGCTCTGGTGGCTCGCGCAACGCCAGTTGCAGAATGCGCTTCATCTCGGTCAGCGAGAACTGCGGGCGGCACATGCAACGTTGGATGATAGCGGAACACATCGGGGCGGCTGGCCCTGGCGGGCTGATCTCGTCATTGCGTCGCCACGGGTGCTTCTCGACGACGAACGGGTCAGGTGGGCAGGACAACGCATACGCCTTTCGTTGTCGCTCTGGGAACCCGGCCACGTTTCGATCTTCCTTGCCGGCGCCCAGGCTGCGCAAGCCGATAATGCAGGCGCGCTCACCGCCACCACCCAGGATGTCGCAATGACTATCCGGACACGCGCCTTTGGAACCTTCGTCCACTTCATCACGCCGAGAGTTGAGGTCTCCGCCATCTGGCATGGCCACCGCGTCGGCGGACTTCTGCATAACGCAAGCGGTGAGATTCTCGTGAACGACAAGGCGCGGCGGGGTCAAACAGCCTTCGGTGTCGATATTCATGCCGACGCCGTGCTGCCGGACCTTGCCGACTGGCCTTCTTTCCAGCAGGTGCGCCACGCCCTGCCCGGCTGGCCGCCACGCAATGTCCGCCTCACGCTGGCAGCACTGTCAGCCGACGACAGGGCGGCAGCAAGCGACCACCGCTATTCGCGACTCCTCGTTCAAAACGTTGCCTGGCAACTTGGACCGTTGAGCGCTCGCGGCGCCGGGTCGGTCACGCTGCCGGATGGCAACGGTGAATTGTCGTTCCATGTGGATGGGTTGCATGCGCTTGCCGAGGACTACTGGACAAGGTTTGCCGCCGAGCATCCCAATGCCATGACGATACGACAGGGAGCGCCTGCCGATATCTGGATGGACAGGATTCACCAGCATGTTGCCGGGTTGCCAGCGTCGCTCGATCTATCGGTCCCCGTGATCGCCGGGGAGCCGGATTTCCATTACGTCTACCCCTGAGTCACACGGCCCCCGCGGCGGCTCAAGGAACGGCCAATGTGTTGACGATAAAAGAGAAAATCTTCGGCTGGCGATCATCACATGAACGTGATAGGAAACATCGATATGTTATCCGCATTTGCCTGACAACTGTTGCGATCATGAGCATCTCATCACCGCGGGCTGGATAAGGACCAATAAAATGCACAGCCTTACGGCTCTTCATCTGGCGCGCATGCAGTTCGCGTTTACCGTCGGTTTCCATATCGTTTTCCCGGCCTTTTCCATCGGGCTTGCAGCCTATCTCGCCGTGCTGGAAGGGCTCTGGCTGAAAACCGGTCGCGCCGTCTACCTCGACCTTTTCAAATACTGGCTCCGGGCATTCTCGATCGTCTTCGCCATGGGCGTCGTATCGGGACTTGTCATGTCCTATGAGTTCGGCACGAACTGGTCGCAATTCTCCCAGAAGGCCGGCCCGATCCTGGGTCCGATGCTGGCTTATGAGGTCATGACGGCCTTCTTCCTCGAAGCGGGTTTCCTGGGCGTCATGATGTTCGGTCTCAATCGCGTCGGGCGCGGCCTTCATTTCGCGGCGACATGCATGGTCTCCATCGGCACGCTGATTTCCATGAGCTGGATTCTGGCGTCCAATTCGTGGATGCAGACGCCGCGCGGTTACGTCATCGATGCCGCAACGGGGCGCTTCCTGCCGGACAACTGGTGGCAGATCGTCTTCAATCCTTCCTTCCCGTACCGGCTGGTGCACATGGCGCTGGCGGCATTCCTCTGCGTGGCGTTCGTCGTGGGCGGCGTCGGCGCATGGCATCTGCTGAAAGCCCGTCGCCAGGGCCACCAACCGACGGACGCCGTTCGCACCATGTTTTCCATGGCCATGTGGATGGCCGCCATCGTCGCGCCGATCCAGATCCTTGCCGGTGATACACAGGGGCTGAACACCCTCAAGTATCAGCCTGCGAAAATCGCGGCCATGGAGGGCGACTGGGTTTCGGAAAGCCGCGCGCCGGAACTTCTGTTCGGCATCCCCGACATGAAGAACGAGACCACGCACTACAAGATCGGGATTCCATGGGTGGGATCGCTGATCCTGACACATAGCCTGAATGGCAAGGTGCCCGGCCTGAAGGACTATCCGAAGGACCAGCGCGCACCGTCGTTCATCGTGTTCTTCAGCTTCCGCATCATGGTGGCGATCGGCATGCTCATGGCGTTGGTCGGCTTCTTCTCCCTGTTCCTGCGCTGGCGCGGCACGTTCTATACGAACAAACTGCTTCACCGTGCGGCATTGATTATGACTCCGGCAGGTTTCGTCGCGCTCCTGTGCGGCTGGATCACGACGGAGGTCGGTCGCCAACCCTTCACCGTCTATGGTCTGTTACGGACGGCGGACAGCGTGTCGCCGATTTCGGTGCCCAACATGGCCACGTCGATGACCGCATTCGTCATTGTCTATTTCATCGTGTTCACGGCGGGTCTCGCAATCCTGCTGCGCGGTTTCGCCGAAGAACCACATCAAGGACAGCGTGGTCCGGATGAGCATCATCCCCACCGAGCCGCCGGCCTGACCCAGGCTTCCCACCAACCCGATATGGCGGAGTAATTCAATCATGAGCAACGCCGCATATTGGCTTCCCATCGTCTGGGCGGTTCTCGCCGCCACGGCGATCTTTATCTACGTGGTGCTGGACGGTTTCGATCTGGGCATCGGTATCCTGTTCCTCGGTGAAACGGACGAGACCCATCGCAACACGATGGTGAACACCGTGGCGCCCGTCTGGGACGGTAACGAGACATGGATGATCTATGGCGGCGCGGCGCTGTACGGCGTTTTCCCTGTCGCCTACGGTACGATCCTGCCGGCATTGTATCTGCCGGTCCTGTTCATGCTCCTGTCGTTGATCCTGCGTGGCGTGGCCTTCGAATTCCGCTCGCGGATGATCAGCAAACACTCCAAATTCTTCTGGGACTGGGCCTTCTGCCTCGGCTCGCTGGTGGCTGCGGTCTCGCAGGGCGCCATTCTCGGAACCCTGATCCAGGGCATCAAGGTCGAGCACAACACGTTCGTCGGCAGCCCCTGGGACTGGCTGGCGCCGTTCCCCTTGTTCTGCGGCTTTGCCGTGGCCGTCGGTTACACGCTGCTCGGCGCAACATGGCTCGTATGGCGTACGGAAACCGATCTCCAGACCACGATGCGGAAGCTGGCGAGCGTTCTGGCCGTTGCCATGTTCGCTCTGATCGGCCTGGCGTCACTCTGGACGCCATACCTGCACGTCACATACATGAACCATTGGACGGCATGGCCGCAGATCGTGCTCGTCCTACCGGTTCCCGTCGCCGTTCTGGCCATTGCGGCGATCTTCGGCTGGGCCATCTACGCCCGGTACAGACTCCTGCCTTTCCTGTGCACGCTGGGCTGGTTCTTCCTGTGCTTCACGGGCCTCGGAATCAATATCTGGCCATACATCGTGCCGCCGACGATCACGATCTGGGATGCCTCTTCACCGCCGAGCAGTCAGGCATTCCTGCTGGCCGGCAGCGTCTTCCTGCTGCCCATCATCATTGCCTATACGGCCTACTCCTATTACGTGTTCCGCGGCACGGTCACCGCCGAACACCACTATCACTAAGGACATCGATTTGATGCCCGCGCCACGTCCCAGCACGACGAACTCACGCGTTCAACGCATCGCATGGTTCGTCGGATTGTGGGCCGCCGGCGTTCTGGTGACGGGCCTTGCGGCGGAAGGCCTGAAACTTGTTATCTTCCGCCAGTGGTGAACCAGTTATTGCGTCCGCCCCAGGGTGGGCCGCACGTCGATCGGCTGCGCGCCGGCCCGATGCGCTGCTTCCAGCCCCTCATCGCTATCCTCGAGAACAAGGCAGCGCTCCGGCGCCACGCCCAGTTTCTCGGCGCCAAGCAGGAATAGATCCGGCGCGGGCTTGCCATGGGCCACATCCTCAACCGTTACGATGACCGGGAACAGATCCCGCAGCCCGATCGTCTGCAACGTAGCCTCCACGATCCGACGCTGCCCCGCAGACGCCACGGCCAGCGGCATCTTGCCGTGGAGACGACGCGCGATCGCCGCAACCGGTTTGATCGGCCGGATATCGCCGAGATGCGCCGCGTAAACTTCCTCGCTTTCGGCGGAAATCGCCTTGGCATCGAACGTCGCCCCCGTTTCCCGGGCGAAAGCCTCAAACAAAAGGTGGCGGGACAATCCCACACGTTGGTCATACCAGGCACGCTTCATATCGAGGCCGTGCGCGGCGAAAGCGGTCTGGAAAGCGCGGTAGTGGACAGGCGCCGTGTCGGCCAGCGTGCCATCACAGTCGAAGATCACGGCATCGAAGTCATGGCCGGCCAGATCGATGTCACTCATCAGAAATTGTCCTTTTCTTTCCGCAGTTTCGCGAACGTCGCCACATCCGGTGCACGCAGGAAGGGATTGGCCGCCCGTTCCTGCCCTAACGTGCTGGGTATCGTCGGCAGACCCTGCTGACGAAGCGATGCGACTTCTGCCGCGCGCGCCCGCAACGCCGTGTTGTCAGGATCGACATGTCGCGCGAAGTCCGCATTTGCCTGCGTGTATTCATGCCCACAAAAAACCAACGTGTCGTCCGGGAGGATGTCGAACCGGTGGAGGCTCTCGAAAAGTTGCACGGCGCTACCCTCCAGTAACCGCCCACATCCGAGGCTGAAAAGCGCATCACCACTGAACAGCGCTGGAACGCTGGGGAAATAGAAGGCCACATGTCCGTCAGCATGCCCGGGTGTCGCAATCGTCTCGCCCCGTTCCGCGCCGACCATGATCGGATCGCCCGGCGCCAGTGCGATATCCAGCGTCGGAAGTCGCCGTCTTTCGGAGGCCGACCCCGCGACGCGCGCACCATAGCGATGCCGAAGCGCATCCACACCACCCGTGTGATCCGCATGGTGATGCGTCAGGAGAATGAGATCGAGTTTTTCATTTCCCAAAGCCCGCTCCACCGGCGCCGCTTCGCCTGGATCGACGACCGCACGAACATTCTGCACCATATCGTGCAGGAGCCACCCGTAATTGTCCGACAACATCGGTACAACCTGTATATGAAGCGACATGATCCGACCTTTTCCAATGATGCACTCCACCCATCCATGCACGTCAGCACGAGAGGTATTTGTGCCCTGATACTTACTCAAAGCGTCATGACGCGTTAGCGTTCACTGATGTTCAGATGTCTCCGCACGAATAGTTCGTCCGACGCCGCCGGTTTCTACGCCTCCCGGCGCGGCGCGTTGACAGCAATGCTGCTCGCGGAACGACTGAGGCCCCTCCTGCCCGCGCCCGCCGGACGACGCATCCTCGGCCTCGGCTACGCGCAGCCTGTGATGACGCACTGGCAGGAACTCATGGAGGCCCAATGGGCCGGCACCGCGCGTCTGGACACGATGCTGACACGACAGCCTCCCGTCGGCGACGCCGACTCGGCGACATGGATACGCCATGACTGTCTAACCGGTCCGGATTACCTTCCTTTCGACGATCTCGCGCTCGACGTCGTACTTGTTGTCCATGGCCTCGAATTCGCCGGGCGTGCCCCCTTCCTGCGCAGTATCTGGAAGACGTTGCGCGACGACGGCGCGCTGATCCTTGTCACGCCCAATCGCACGGGCCTCTGGGCACACGATGATTCGACTCCTTTCGGCCATGGCACGCCCTTCTCCGCCGGGCAACTGGATCGCCTCCTCGACCGCGCCCTGTTTCGCACGGAAAAAGCCCTGCCCGCCCTGACCGTCCCGCCGGGCGGCCTTTGCCTCGGGCGTCAGACCGCACGCCTCTGCGACCGCATCGGCCAGGTGCTGAGCCGGCGCCTGGGGGGTGTCCACGTCGTGCTGGCACGTAAAAACCTCTATGCCGGACTGCCGCTCCAGCCGGAAGGCGCCCCCCTCAACCTCGCGCGCCAGATCGTCGAAACCAGCCCGTCCTGACACGCATGATGTCAGTATCCGTGCAGGTCGCTTGACCGGAACGCACGGTGTCGTAAGACTGCGGACATGTCCCTCATCCAGTCGTTCAAATCCGTCCTCGCGCCGCCGAACCGCGCCGCTTTCCCGTTCCTCGCGCTGACGGGCGGCATCGCGCTGCTCGGTCGCGCGACGCCCTGGCGCATCACGCGCGCGCTGGGCAACATTGGTGCAGGCGGCTTCGCGTTCTGCCTGTATTTCTTCCGCGACCCGAAGCGCTTTCCGCCACCGCGGGCGGGGCTGGTCCTTGCGCCGGCAGACGGTCGCGTCACCTCGGTCGAACTTGTGTCGCCGCCGGCAGCACTCGGCATGGGTGAGGAACCGGTCTGGCGCGTTGCGACCTTCCTCTCGGTCCTGAACGTGCATATCAACCGCATGCCGGTCGCCGGTCGCGTTTCGCGCGTCGCCTACCATCCGGGCCAGTTCGTGAATGCAAGCCTCGACAAGGCTTCCGAACTGAATGAGCGCAATGAGGTCGCCCTGACCCTGGATGACGGACGACAGGTTGCCGTCGTCCAGATTGCCGGCCTGATAGCACGTCGCATCGTGTGCCATGTGGAGGAAGGTTCGATCGTCGAGGCCGGCGAGCGCTTCGGCCTGATCCGCTT
The DNA here is from genome assembly GCF_002005465.1 of Neoasaia chiangmaiensis. Lineage (NCBI taxonomy): Bacteria > Pseudomonadati > Pseudomonadota > Alphaproteobacteria > Acetobacterales > Acetobacteraceae > Neoasaia > Neoasaia chiangmaiensis. Next base: position 798,097 of record NZ_CP014691.1, read on the forward strand.
CGGTTCAAGAACCGACGTCTATCTGCCGCCCGGCGTCACGCCGCTGGTTGGCGTCGGCCAGACCATGACTGGTGGCGAAACCGTCATCGCGCATCTGTAAATCCGCGATTCTCGACGTGTCCGCCTCGATCACCGACCCAGGTCCTCCGCCATCGAAGCCGAAACGACGCCGCATCCGGCGTCGATTGCGCCGGATCGGGCGCGTTCGCCGCCCCCGCGTGCGTGGCCCTTCCTTCAACCGGCTGATTCCGAATATTCTGACGATGCTCGGCCTCTGCGCCGGGCTCAGCGGCATGCGTTTCGCGCTGGAACAGCATTTTTCCCAAGCCGCCGCCGCCCTACTGATCGCTGCCTGCATCGACGGACTGGACGGGCGCATCGCCCGGCTGCTGCACGGCACGTCCCGTTTCGGTGCCGAATTCGACAGCCTTTCCGATTTCGTCTGTTTCGGCGTGGCGCCCTCATTCCTCCTGTTCCTGTGGTCGCTGGAACATGCGGGACGCTACGCGTTCGTGCCGTGCGTCATGTTCACGGTGTGCATGGCCCTTCGTCTGGCGCGTTTCAACGCCAGCCTGGACGACGAGGACAAGCCGGAATACTCGCATAGCTTCTTCACGGGCGTCCCGGCACCGGCCGGCGCCGGCGTCGCGCTGTTTCCGGTCTTTCTGGGCCTTGAGGCCCGAAAACTGGGGCTTCCCGGTCTTGAGGCATTTGCCCACCATCCTCTGACATCGGTGATTGCTCTGGTCATCACCGCCGGACTTCTTGTCTCGACGCTACCCGTCTGGTCGTTCAAGAACTTCAAGGTGCCTGCGATATACGTTCTGCCGGTCATGCTGAGCACTGGCGCGTATGCGGCCGTTCTGGTGGCGGATCCCTGGGGGGCGCTGGCCGCTGCGGGCATCATCTATCTGGCGATGTTGCCGTTCAGTCGCCGCAGCTTCCAGCGCCTCAAACATGCCGCCGAGGCGATGTCGGAAACCGTCGAGGACGATACAGACGACACAAACCACCTGCCATCCACGGCAGGAGCACCGCAAGAAGCACCTTAGGCCACGCGTTCCTCGGGCGTTTTCCAGAGCTGGTCCTGCTCGATGTCATGGAAACGCCCGTAATTCACCGCCAACCGACCGTTGGCATCGACATCGATGATGTCCACGAAACGATGACCATTCAGAACGTGTTCGAAGCGATACGACCCGCGGGCCAGCACATTCTGCCCCGTGGCTTCGTCCGTTCCGGTCACCGTCACCAAAATCTCGGCTTCCTCCCGTTCGAGTTCATCATGGTTCAACTCGTAAAGCGGGCTTTTCTCATCGATCACATGCGCAAGGACGAAAGCGAACCGCAGAAGCGGGATATGCGACTGCAGCAGGCTCATCGACTCGAAGCGCCGTACGGGATGGCCGTTCTCACCCATGACGAGGCGCGACAGGGTCAGTTCGACATCCAGCGACAGGACTGCGCTGCGGCGGCAGTTCGCCACGCGCACGCACAGGGCCGGCATGCCGTGCTCGGCGCTGATGACCGCCTGCTGGCTGAAGATGAGCCGCGCACGCGGGCGGGCGAAACGCGCGAACACGGCGCCCGTCGTGAGCGCATTGATCATCATGCCGCCCAGCACCTCGATCGACGCCAGAACGTTCGCACCAGCGGAGGCGGGCGCCATCGTTCCGTATCCCACCGTCGAAAATGTCTGCACGCTGAAGAAGATCAGGTCCGCGAAATGCCCTGCTCGCGCGCCGGCGATATGCACGTCGCACAGATCATATAATCCTGCGAAAACGACATTGACCGTAATGTAGAGAGCAGCGGACCATACCATGAATAACGGCCAGGAGACCGTGATGGTATGATGATAGAGGTCCGTCCAGAGACTGTCGCTCAATCCGATACGTTGAACATCACTCTGCGCACGCTCCTGAACTACATGCGCCCGGAAACGTCGTTCCGCATCGAGTGCTCTTTCTCTGGCACTCGCATTGTTATGAGGGTCGAACCTGCGTGATCCGAAAGACCTGAATTTATTGCTCAACCCACTCCCTCCGTTGCGAGATCTACTCTCGCGCAGCATCCGTCAAGCGGCCAGCGACGCGGGCATGTCCCATCAGTTGAATGAGCGCATGCAGTTCCGGACCAGCTTCCTCGCCCGTCAGCGCCAGACGCAGCGGGCGGAAAAGCCCCTTGCCGCTTCGCCCGGAGACTTGCCGCAACGCGCCGGTCCATTGCTTCCATGTTTCCGCGCCCCATGGCTCGGGCGGCAGCGTATCCAGCGCCTGCCGAAGGAACGCTCGGTCATCCGGCAGATTGGGCGGCACGATGTCGCCCGCCGCAACCTGCCACCAATGCGCGATTTCCGCGGTCAAATCGATATTGCCCCGGATGACGTTCCAGAAGGCTTCCGTCGCACCGTCCGGCAACCTGTCACGCACGTCCTCGAATGCTCGATCGTGCAGCATACGGCGGTTCAGGCCGAGCAACTGCTGCATGTCGAAACGCGCGGCCGAGCGTGACATGCGCGAGAGGTCATACCCGGCGGTAGCCTCCTCCAGTGTCATCGGTGTCGGATCGTCCGCGCTGCCGATACGCGAGAGATAGGACACGACGGCATCCGGTTCGACGCCATCATTCCGCAGGGCGCGCAGCGACAGTGAATCGAAGCGCTTGGAAAGCTTGCCGCCTCCTTCGTCGAGCAGAAGCGGCAGGTGAGCGAACGTGAAATTGCCGGGCCGTGCGCCGAGCGCTTCGATGATATCGAGCTGAACGCCCGTATTCGTGATATGGTCTTCACCGCGCACGATATGTGTTACGTCGAGCTCGATATCGTCGACCACGGAGGCCAGCGTATAAAGGATCGTACCATCCGCCCGCACCAGCACGGGATCGGAAATCGCCGTCAGTTTGACCGAGCAGTCTCCCATGACGAGATCGCGCCACTTGCGGGATCCGTCGCTCAGTTTGAAGCGCCAGTAAGGCGTCTTGCCATTGGCCTCGGCCCGGGCCCGCTGTTCCGGCGTCATCCTCAGCATCGCGCGGTCATAGATCGGCGGCTTGCGCGCGCGCAGTCGCGCTTCACGCTTCGCGGCCAGTTCAGCCTCGCTCTCGAAGCATGGATACAGGCGGCCCGATGCCTTGAGCGCCTCGATTGCCAGGGCATACCGGTCCAGACGCTGCGACTGATGCGCCATTTCATCCCAGCCCAGCCCGAGCCAGCGCAGATCGGCTTCGATCCCGGCTTCGTATTCCGGTCTGGAACGCGCGACATCCGTGTCATCGATGCGCAGGAGAAACGCGGCACCATGGCGGCGCGCGAAGAGAGCGTTGGCAATCGCCAGACGGGCGTTGCCGACATGCAGATAGCCCGTGGGGCTGGGAGCGAAGCGCAGTTTCATGTCGCCTCTATGCCTCGCGACGTTCTTTCTTTCCAGACCACATCGTATCGTCCCAAAGTATTATCGCCATGCATTAACGAAGCATTAGACACACGGTGACACACTACATCGACCGAAGACCGGAGGAAAACGCACGATATGGAGAACGTCAGGAACCTGCTGGATCAGCACGATCTTCGGCTCGTTCTTCTTGCCATCATGATCTGCTGCATGGCCTGCCTCACCACCGTCAGCCTCAACGCCCGCGTAACAGCGACGAGCGGTCGTTCGCGCCTGGCATGGCTTGTGGCGAGTGCCCTGCTGTTCGGCTTCGGCGTCTGGTCGCTCCATTTCGTTGCCATGCTGGCTTTCATGCCGGGCTACGCCATCTCCTACGCCCTCGTGCCGACGGCTCTTTCGATCCTCGCCGCGTGTTCGGGCGCAATGATCGCCTTCACGATATGGCATCTCGCCCGGTCTGCTGTCATCGGCATCCTCGCGGGTGGTACCATGCTTGGTCTTTCCATTGCGACCATGCACGTCATGGGCGTTGTGGCGATGCGCGGCTGCGGCATCATTTCATTCGACAAGCCGACCATCTGCATGGCGCTCCTGTCCGACGTGCTCTTTGCCATGCTTGCCTTGTGGCGGATGCGCGGCCCGTCACTGCCACGACGTCTGGAGGCCGCCTTCTGGCTTGCCTGCGCCATCTGCGTCCTTCATTTCACAGCGATGAGCGCACTGCGATTTTCGTCGAAGCCGAAAATGGTCACGTCGGAACTCGAGGCAGGCTCCGTGCTTCTCGCACTCTTCGTCAGCATCCCCAGCGTCGCGATCCTCGTCGCCTTCTTTGCCCTTGCGCTCCTCGACAAGCATATGTCCTTGCGCACACTGCAGGAAATTGCGCGCCTTCGACAGCTCAGCGATGCAACGCAAGAAGGCTTGCTGATCCATCGCCACGGCATCATCCGCGAAATCAATCGTGCGTTGTGCGAACGATTGGGCATCACGCCTGAATCGGTCATCGGCGCGCCGATTGCCTCGGCATTGGGCGCGCAGGCCGCCGCACGACTGACCAGAGAGCATCATGATCCCAACCAGGCGATCATCATCGATGCGAACTGCCGGTCCGGAGAAGCCATTCCGATGGAAGTCACCATCCGGGCCATCACATTCGACGGCGAAGAGAGCGAGATCATCGCCATGCGTGATCTTTCCACACAGCGCCGCGACGAGGCCCGCATTCGCTATTTCGCGCATCACGACCCTCTTACAGGTCTCCTCAACCGCTTCTCGCTTCGCCGGCATCTGAGCGAGGCTCTTGCCGCTACCAGGCCATCCGACACCCATATCGGCCTGCTGTTTCTCGATCTCGACCGCTTCAAGGCCGTCAACGACCTGCTCGGGCATGCGGCGGGCGATGCGCTGCTTGTCGAGATTGCGGAGCGTCTCGCCGAGGCCGTCGGACCGACCGATATCATCGCACGTCTCGGCGGGGACGAATTCGTCATCCTGCTCAAGAACATCCCTGACGAACGCCCGATCGTCGCATGTGCGCAAGCCATTCAGGTGAGCATGACGCCGCCGATCGTCATCGACGGCCGCCAGATTGACATCGATGTTTCGATGGGAGGCGCCATCCATCCCCGTGACGGACTGGATGCCGATACGCTCCTGCGCAATGCGGATGCCGCTCTCTACGCGGCAAAAGCCGAAGGGCGAAACCGATATCGCCTTTTCGACGCTGTCCTGCATCTTCGTCTTCAGCGCCGCATGCATCTGCAGAGCGACATGATATCCGCCATGAAAAACGGTGACATGACCCTTCATTATCAGCCCCTGCTGAATTGTGTCAGCGGCCGGCTGGAAGGATATGAGGCTTTATTGCGTTGGTATCACCCAGAATACGGAGCGGTTTCACCGATGGAATTCATCCCCATCGCGGAAGAGACGGACGCAATCCTCTTGCTCGGTGACTTCGTGCTACGCGAGGCTTGTCGTCAGCTCGAAACCTGGCCGCGCTCCCAGCGTGTGGCCGTCAATATCTCTCCGATGCAATTCAGGCTCGACGATCTACCTGATCGCGTTGCGCAGATATTGCGCGCCCACGCCCTCGAGCCGCATCGACTGGAACTGGAGATCACGGAAGCCACGCTAATACAGAATCCAGAGAAAGCGGGCGAAACGATCCATGCCCTGCGCAAAATCGGCGTGAAGATCGCGTTGGACGATTTTGGAACGGGCTATTCCAGCCTGAACTACCTTCATCGTTTCCCGGTCGACCGCATCAAGATCGACCGCTCGTTCACGAACGATCTGGAGCAGGACAATGCCCGCGCCATTGTGCGTGCCATTATTGCGCTGGGCCATAACCTCAACATCGACGTGACGGCGGAAGGCGTTGAGACGCCCGATCAGCTTTCCTTCCTGCGGGATAATTGCTGCGATCAGGTGCAGGGGTTCCTGCTCGGTCGACCCGAACCGCTCTACCCGGCTTCCAAAATCGATGTCTCGCGGAAGGAGATGGAAACGCTGACCGACGCGAGCGGTCTGACCTAAGAAGTCCAGCAGGAAAAGTTTTCAGGCCCAGCGATTTAACGAGCGTTCGATGACCGATCACATGACCGACGATCAGTGAAGCTCCTCGTCATCTTCCACGAGCTTTCTGGGATCAATCGCGCGCCAGTCGCGTTCCATCGGCGTGGCCGGACTCGCCGCAAAGTCATCCAGTTCGTTCGCGGATTTCCAGCCATCGTCGTCGGCATCGACAACGACCGCGTCTTCACCGAAAGCAAACCACGCCTCCAATACGTCACGCCCGGTTGCACCACCCTGACGGCAACGCTCAATGCTGTCTCGGACATACGCGCGCGCAAAGGCATTCGCGTGCATCAAGTCCACAAAGTCCTTCACAACCTCGACGGTATCATCATCGGAGGCGCCGGAAAGATCGACGATGCGCACGGACCATCCGTTGTCACCGCCATTATCATGCGTCTTGTCTTCGGCCATATTGCCCACCTTTTCCTTAGTCTGCCCCTCTATCGAAGCAGAAATTCGCGACCGACCTTCACGCGCGGAACGCCGTCATACGAAACGATGTCGGCCGTGGCATAAGTCTCAGTCCACCGGCTTGGAATGAACGATCCCGTCCCAATGACATCGACGGGCGCTTGCGCATCGGCCATGGCCGTACATTTCTCGATTCCGAATCCCGAAGATGCCACGATCTTGACGTTCATGAATCCGGCGTCGTTCAGCGCCTCGCGCATACGCCAGATCGCGGCTGCCGAGACACCCGTCCCCACCAGATCCCGCAATTCGCGGTCCGAACGATAACGACGGATGGTCCCCGGCGTGTGACGCTCCAGCACGGCATAGGACGTTTGCGGATCGAGCCCCTCCAGAAAACGCCCGCCATGCGTATCAAGACGAATACTCAGGTCCCCACGCGCGGCCAACTCGGGGAAGCGCCGGCAAACAGCGAGACTGTCGGTGATTTCCTGTCCGAAATAATCGACCAGGATCGTAAGGGGATCATCCGGGTAGACCTCCCGATACATCTCCGCTGCTCGGAGCGTCGAGCCCGCATAACCGATCAAGGCATGCGGCATCGTGCCAAGACCGCGTTCCCGCCCAAAGAAAGCCGATGTGGCATCGTTGGCATTCCCGATGAACCCGCGCGCGCCTTCCTTCTTTGCTGCCTCCGACCCAACGGCCGCCGCGAAGGCCATCATTTCCTGCATGTCGAACCCAGCGCAATGTCGCGCTTCCATGGCGAGAAAAGCCACCTTCGGCAATGTCATGACCATCTGATAGGCATGATGCGCCGCGACACAGCACGGTCCAAGTCGTTGCAGCAACAATGTCTCAAGCGGCGCCAGATCGGCGAAGGAACCGCTGATATAAAGTAACGGTTCGCCTGCCCCCACCCACGCCCCCTCGGGATAAACCTGGCGCACGTCTATGGACATTCCGCGTTCACGCGCCACGTTTCGCAACCAGCGAATCATCAGTCCGCAAGCAGCCACCACGGGCCGGCGAATGAATAGCGCGTATTCCACGCGTTGATCGCCGAAATGCGACACGATCGCCTGTGTCCGATTGAAATAGACATCGGTCGTCGCGGCAATTGCCGAAGCGTCCAGCGATCGGGTCGGGCTGAAAGCCCGGTCCAGAGCGCGATCAATCGTGTCGCTGGCGCTTACCCAATCCTGCATTGTTCCATCCCGTTGTCAGCGATCGGCAGATATCACCGAAAATGACGCGTCAGTTCGCCCGCCAGCAGGAACGCCAGTTCGAGCGATTGTTCGGCATTCAGGCGCGGATCGCAGAACGTCTCGTAGCGACCGGCCAGATCCGCCTCGGTCAAGCACTGGGCACCCCCGACGCATTCCGTGACGTCCTGACCCGTCATCTCAATATGAATGCCACCGGGCCGCAAGCCAGCCTGGGCAAAGACATCGAAAAATCCACGCACTTCGTCGAGTATGGCGTCAAAAGAGCGTGTCTTGATCTTGCCCGCGGTCGTCATGGTGTTGCCATGCATCGGATCGCAGATCCACGTCACTGTCCGCCCGGTGCGTCGAACGGCGTCCAGGAGTGGCGGCAGATGATCGCGAACCTTGCCGGCACCCATGCGTGAGATCAGCGTGATGCGCCCCGGTTCGTCATGCGGATTGAGGATTTCGAGCAGCTTCTCCAGATCGCCGATGGTCGTCGTCGGCCCGACCTTGATGCCGATCGGATTGCGCACGCCGCGCAGAAATTCGACATGCGCCCCGTCCGGCTGGCGGGTGCGGTCGCCGATCCAGACGAAATGCGCCGAGCAATCGTACCAGTCGCCGCTCAGGCTATCGACGCGCGTCAGCGCCTGCTCATAGGGCAGCAGCAACGCCTCGTGCGACGTATAGAAATCGGTCTCATTGATCTGCGGCGCACGCTGGTCGAAACCGCACGCTCCCATAAACGACAATGTCTCGTCGATGCGCTGGGCCAGATCGCGGTAACGAGCCGCCAGCGGCGAACGCTCCACGAAACCAAGGTTCCACCGATGCACCTCGTGCAGGTTGGCATAACCACCCGACGCGAACGCCCGCAGGAGGTTCATAACACCGGCGGACTGGAAATATCCGCTCTCCATACGCGCCGGATCCGGCTCGCGCGCCGTCGGCGTGAATGCCGCACCGTTAATGATATCGCCACGGTAGCAGGGCAACGTCACGCCGTCCTGCGTTTCCGTGTCCGACGAACGTGGCTTGGCATATTGCCCGGCCATGCGCCCGATCTTGATAACTGGCACCTTGGCGGCAAAAGTCAGAACGACGGCCATCTGCAACAACACGCGGAAGGTGTCGCGCACGATATCGGCCGTGAATTCATCGAAGCTTTCGGCGCAGGCACCACCTTGCAACACGAAGGCTTCACCACGCGCGGCCTGCGCCAATTGAGCCTTCAGGCGGCGCGACTCTCCGGCAAAGACAAGCGGAGGATACTGACGCAGACGCTCCTCGACGACATTCAATGCTGCCGCATCGCGATAATGCGGCATCTGACGGATCGGATACGACCGCCAGCTCGTCGGCGTCCAGCCGGCTTGCAATACGGGCTCACGATCGGGATTCATCAGTACCATTTCCAATCCAAGGCTACGAGGGGCGATGTTTATGCCGGGAAAAACCCTGACAGCCTAGGCCAAACCGCGAGAAATACATATGGTGCTCACGTTACCCGCCGAAATGTCAGGTTGTAGCGATAGCCACCCGTCAAGGCATGGTGCCCAGGCCTGATGGGCGAAACCCCATGGAACGCCAGCCTCGAAGGACCGCCCCACACCACCACGTCGCCATGTTGCAGCACCACGGTCTGCCTCGGCGCATCGCGTGTCAGGCCGCCGAAAAGAAAACGCGCAGGCAGTCCCAGGGATACCGATACGATCGGCGCGGCCATCGCCTGCTCGTCGCGGTCCTGATGCAATCCCATGCGCGCACCCGGCACATATCGGTTGATGAGGCAAAGCTGCGGCTCGAAGTTCTCATAGCCGGCTCGGCACGCCATATCGGCGGCAAGCGCACGCATCACCTCCGGGATCGATGGCCAAGGACCACCTGTCATCGGATCGGCGGAAACGTAGCGATATCCCTGGCGGTCCGAATGCCACCCCCAAATGCCGCAATTGCTCATTTCCGCGGATAAGGCACGACCGCCAGGCGTGCTCAGGCGCCGCAGCGGTGCTGATCGCATGACATCCTGCACGGCCGCCCAAAGCCTGTCGGCCGCCGGCAATGCCGCGCCCGGCAGGAATAAGGCACCGTCGGCCAGTGCGACCGGCTGGCGCAACCTGTCGAACAGATCGCTCATCATGTTTGATCCCGCCCCAAACCAGCCGTCATTTCCCGCCTCCCCCTTGAACCGGGAAGCCAACATGGCGAATATAACCGGTAAGCGCCTTCTTGCCCTTTGGCTCCGCTTTTTCGGACAGGTCGGAGCACGACAGAACAAGGATCACTCAATAATGGCGATGCTCCGTCACAGCCTCGTGCTGACAGCCTCACTACTTGCACTTTCCGCGAGCGCCCTCGCCCAGACGGCGACCCAGTTTACCCCGCCGGTCGGCACCCAGTCCCAGAATAAAGGTAATCCGGGCGTCGAATATCAAGGTCATGGGGAACATTATACCGCCCACGGACGGCATTCGCTGCCCCCGGGCTACCAGGATGCGCCCTCCACGGAGTTCACACATGGTCCCGATCCGGATCACGAAGCGAACGTGCAGCGCGATGCCGTCACGGGCGCCGATCTGAGCAAGTTCGGCTCGGCCTATCAGGGCAGCAACCCGACACAAAGCGGCCAGCTTGGCGATTCCACGGGCAATGGCTGGGTCGCGCCACGGTGAGTGACGCCGACTGACCAGACCTGACGACAGGATTCGTTTCGTCGGCCTTATCAATTCAGACAATCGGCTCGGGACAATGGAAACCCGAGCCATTTCTACCAGTTCTCCCTGCACGATGCCCGATCCGGGCGCCTTCAGCCGGAGACCCTGCAATGCCGTTCATCACGACCCGCGATAACGTCAATCTTCACGTCAAGGATACGGGCAACGGACGCCCCGTGTTACTGATTCACGGCTGGCCCCTGACCGGAGACATGTGGGAATATCAGACACTTGCCCTTCAGGAGGCAGGATATCGGGTCATCACCTATGACCGCCGCGGCTTCGGCCAGTCGAGCCATCCTATCGGCCCCTACGACTACGATACGCTGGCGGCCGATCTGGCGACGATCATTGAGGAACTCGATCTCACCGATCTCACACTCGTCGGCTTCTCGATGGGCGGTGGCGAAGTTGCCCGTTACCTGTCGCGCTATGGTAGCGCCCGCATCGCCGGCGTGGCGCTGATTGCCTCCGTCGTGCCCGGCCTGCTGAAGTCGGAACACAATCCGGATGGTATCGAGATCGATACTTTCGCCAATATCAAATCGCAGATCCGGAAAGACCGTTTTCACTTTCTTCAGGAATTCGGCCGAACATTTTATGGCGTTGGCGTATTGCACAAGCCGGTCAGCGAAGCGCTGCTGAACTGGAGCTTCATCCTCGCGGTCATGGCAAGTCCGATGGCGACGCTTGAGTGCGTGGACTCATGGAGCCTGACCGACTTCCGGCCCGATCTGGCCGCGTTCAACGTGCCGACCCTTATCATCCACGGGTCCGGCGATGCCACGGTTCCGGCAGCCGTCAGCGGCAAGCGCGCCGCGAGCCTCCTTCCAAACGCGCATTACATCGAATACGAAGGCGCACCGCACGGACTGTTCGCGACAGTCCCCGACCGGCTCAATCAGGACCTGCTGGCATTCCTCAACAAGACGGCAATCTGACGATCATGCCGGAGGACGGGCCCGCTCGACACGGCGGGTCGGCGTCCGCATCGTGACAACCTCTTCGGCAGTTGTCGGATGAATGCCGATCGTCCGGTCGAAGTCACGCTTCGTGAGACCGGCCGTTATGGCAATCGCCAGTCCCTGCATGAGTTCCGGCGCCGTATCGCCCATCATATGGGCACCCAGAACCACGTCCGTTCCCGCATCCACCACCAGCTTGATGAACGTCTTCCGCGTTCTTCCGGTAATCGTCTGACGCATCGGTCGGAACTGCGCCGTAAAGATCTCCAGATCGGCTTTCTGGCGAGCCTCTTCTTCCGTCAGGCCGACGGCAGAGAGCGGCTCAAGAAAAAACACGGCTTTCGGCGTCGTATCGAACGACCAGCTTCTCGCGGATTTCGCGAACAACCGTTCGGCCAGAATGTGTCCCTCGGCGATGGCGGTCGGCGTCAGGTTATATCGGTCAGTCACATCGCCGATGGCGTAGATGCCCGGCGTTGTGGTCTCCCCATGGTTATTCACCAGCACGCGGCCCGTATCGACCGTCACGCCCGCTGCCTCGAGACCCAGCGACCCGATATTCGGCTTGCGCCCGGTCGCGAAGAACACGCAATCCGTCTCGATTGCCTCACCGGATTGAAGGCTGACTTTCAGCGCCCCGCCGTCAAGGCGCTCGATCCCACCCGGTGGCGACCCGGGGTGAAGCGTAATGCCATAGTCAGGGATAAGACCGGCAAGGTTCTGGCGCAGTTCCTCATCGAAACCGCGCAATGGCAGATCCTGCCGATAGACGAGATCGACCTGCGATCCCAACCCTGCAAAAATGCCGGCGAATTCAACACCGATATAGCCGCCACCCACAATGCAAATCCGCTCAGGACGGTCAGGCAGATGAAACGCCTGGTCCGAGACGATGGCCAGATCCGCCCCGGGTATCGCCGGTTTGACAGGGTGTGAACCCGTCGCGATGACGATCTTCTTCGCCCTGATACGCTGCGGCACCGCATCCGGGGCCAGCTCACCCGATCCGATCTCGATCGTCTCGGCGTCCAGCAGGCGGGCGTGACCGGTAAAGAGTGAAACACCGGCTTTCTCCAGCATCGAAACGTAGATGCTGTTCAGACGCGTGATCTCACGGTCTTTCGCCGCGATCAGATGTGCCCAATCATGCTTGCCCGACTGAATGTCCCAGCCAAATGCCTGTGCATCCGCGGACATGCCGCCGTATTCCGCGGCATAGACCATCAGTTTCTTCGGCACGCAGCCGAGGTTGACGCAGGTTCCACCCCAGTGGCGGCTCTCCGCAATACCCACGCGCGCGCCATGCTGCGCCGCAATCCGTGCGCAACGCACGCCGCCGGAGCCCGCACCAATGATGAAAAGGTCGAACTCCTGCATCGGTCTGGTATCCTCTCAGCGTTCCGCGAACGCTTTTTCGACCACGTATGAACCCTGATTGTTCATGTTGCCTTCTTCGAAGCCCATGGACACCAGAAGGTTTTCGGTATCGGCCAACATTTCCGGCGAACCGCAGATCATGACCCGATCATGTTCCGGATCGAGCTTCGGCAGGCCGAGATCGGCGAAAATCTTGCCGTTCTCGATCAGCGTGGTGATGCGATCCGTGACGGCGAACTCCTCACGCGTGACAGCCGGATAGTATTTCAGCTTGGCCGACACGTCCTCCCCCAGGAATTCATGTTCCGGCAATTCATGACGGATATGATTGGAGTAGGCCAGTTCACCGGAGAGGCGCACGGTGTGGCTCAGCACCACATGCTCGTAACGCTCATAAGCCTCCGGGTCCTTGATCAGGCTCATGAACGGCGCCAGACCCGTGCCCGTCGACAGGAAATAAAGGTTCCGCCCGGGACGAAGATTGTCCAGCAGCAGCGTGCCCACCGGCTTGCGCCCGACCAGCACCGTATCCCCGACCTTGACGTGACGCAGGCGCGAGGTCAGCGGCCCCTCTTCCACCGCGATGGAAAGGAACTCGAGTTGCTCCTCGTAATTCGCGGAGGCGAGCGAATAGGCACGCAGCAGCGGCTTGCCCTCCACCTCGATGCCGATCATCGCGAACTGGCCGTTCTCGAACCGCAGACCCGGATCGCGGGTGCAGGTGAAACTGAACAGACGGTCCGTCCAATGATGCACCGACAGAACCTCGCACGCATGCAGGTGGCCATATTCCTTGCTCGGGGGAGCAAGGCGATACTGCCCGGGATGCCCCTCGAACGGGACAAGACCGGTCAGCGGTGCATCGATGGTTGGCATGGGAAGCGAGATGGTGGCGGACATGGCGGAACTTTCTCGTCGTGGAAGCGCGGAACCCCGCGCCGGAATGCGGCGGGTTTTCTAGATCATCCCACCGTCAAATGAAAACCCCTTCGGATTCATGACACGTTATTCATGTGTAATTCCAGCAAAAGGCAGGATTCCGCTGTGCAACTGATCGCCGCCCTACAGCCTGCGCCGCCAGAAACGCGGAAGCAGATAAGGTGCGCGCCCGTCATGCCCGAAATAGACACGACGTGCCTCATGGATGCTCAGTTCACCGAAGATTTCGACGCGGATCGCCAGCCATACCAGGAGAACACCGGCAAATGGTCCAACGATATAGACCCAGAAATTCTGCCATTTATGCGCGAAAATCGCCGGCCCGATGCTACGCGCGAGGTTTGTGCTGTCGCCGGAAAGCCAGCTTTCGAACGGATTCATGCAGAAGAACAGCGGGCCGGCCACGAACGCCGTCAGAAAGCGCAATGGCGGTTTGCCACCGGTATACAGGATACAGCCGACGAGGGTCGCCGTCGCCCCGCATTCTCCCGCCGCCGCACCCAGCGGCGGCGCCAGCGGATAGGGAAACGTCGCGGCATAGAAATCCGCCCGGCACCATTCACCCCAGAAGGGCCAGATCCATCCCGCCAACGCGACCAGCGCCACGCCGGAGACGGCGCCCCCCGTCTGTGCGAGGACATAGCCGAGACAGTCGCGCCAGGTCAGCCGACGAAGCAGCGCGAACGCAACGCTGATCGACGGGCTGAGATGCGCGCCGGACACGCGGCCGAAGGGCGAAAACGCGGCGATGGTGCTGCTGAATCCAAAGAAGAATCCCTCCAGCGCCGCCAGAAGAGCCGGATGGACGACGAACCAGCGTCCCGCAGGGCTCATCGTCGCGCCGATGAATACGTTGCTGCTCACCCCGGCGATCATGAGTATCATGGTCGCCGCCCATTCGCAGGCATACAGGCGGAAATGAAAAGGACGATCCGGGTGCGGCTGGCCGCTCAGCGGCCGATCGTGCGGATGGGGATATTCCTGGTGCGTTTCCGGCAGGACGGCCGTCGTCATAGTTCATGCGGCTCCCGGCCGCACGAGGCATGACGTGCGGCGCAATCGAAAGACTGTTCCAGACCTTATGCCACGGTCGCGACGTGCCGTCGCGTCACGATCGTCAGCACCGATGACATGCTTCCCTCAGGCCAGAAACATGCCGGCGATCGTCGCGCTCATGGCGTTCGAAAGCGATCCACCCAGAACGCAGCGCACCGCCATGCGTGCGATTTCGGCGCGTCGCTCCGGCACGATACTGCCAAATGCGCCGATCAGAATGCCGATGCTGGAAAGATTGGAAAAACCGCAAAGCGCGAATGAAATGATCGCAATGGTCCGCGGCGGAAGGCCATGCGCATGAATCACCGGGGACAAGCCCACATAGGCCACGAATTCATTGAAGGCCACCTTCTGGCCAAGGAAACCCGCCGCCACCACGCAGTCATTCCACGGCACGCCGATCAACCATGCCACCGGCGACAGGATAATGCCCAATGCCCGCTGGATGCTCAGGTTTGCTATGCCGAACCAGCCGCCAGCGCCATGCAGCATGCCATCAAGCAGCGCGATGAGCCCGACGAAGGCGACCAGAACCGCCCCGACCGCAACGGCCACGCGGGCGCCGCTCAACGCTCCTTCCGCAATGGCATCGAACAGGGTCACGCTATGGAGTTCCGCTTTCGGCATCGCGCCCTCCGTCCCGACGCGCGGCGTGGGATACAGGAGCTTGGCAAAGAGGATACCGCCGGGAATGGCCATGAAGGAGGCAGCAAGCAGATAGGCCATCGGCACGCCGAGCGCCGCATAACCCGCCAGCACCGATCCGGCGATGGAAGCCGTCCCCGACGTCATGATCGTGAAAAGCTCGGCATCCGTCATTTCGGCCAGGTAAGGTCGCAAGGCGACCGGCATTTCGCTTTGCCCAAGAAAGATCGTCAGGACGGCGGAGAACGATTCCAGGGCCGAAGTCCCCAGAACGCGCCTCAGCCCGCCGCCGATGACGCGTGCCAGCGCCTGCATCGCGCCCCAGCGATACAACACCGCCATCAGCGCGGAGACATAGATGATGGCCGGCAGCACGCGGAATGCGAAAACAAACCCCTCTCCGCCGAACAGGGCTTCCATGCGCGGTCCGACCAGCCCCCCGAACAGGAAAGCCGCTCCGGCCTGCCCGTAGCTGAGAACCTGCCCGACGCCGCTTGCCAGCATCTCGAAAGCCGCGCGGCCCCAGGGGACGAACAGCGCCAGCGCGCCGATGCCGATCTGAATGGCCAGCGCCGGGGCGATCTGCCGCCAGTCGATGGCGCGGCGATCCCTAGAGAATAAAACGCCGATCGCCATCAACACCGCGATCCCCAGCAATCCACGCCAAACCATAATCAGACTTCTCCCGAACCGGGCCGGAGTCTGTCGTTGCGCGTTCGTTCTGTCCAGAGTCGAAACGCGCCCTTGCCTCGGACCGAACCGACGGGCACAAAAAGACCTTGCCAAAAGGACCGAGAACATGACTGCTGTTTACGATTTCACGCTTCCGGCACTGGACGGACGCTCGACGATCGATCTCGGAGCCTATCGCGATAAACCCATCCTGATCGTCAACACAGCCTCCAAATGCGGTTTCACGCCGCAATATGAAGGCCTGCAGCATATCTGGTCGCATTATGGCAAAGGCGGTCTGGCGGTCGTGGGAATCCCGAGCAATGACTTCGGCAATCAGGAACCCGGCGACGCCGCCTCGATTGGCGAAACCTGTTATCGCAATTACGGGGTTGGCTTTCCCGTCGCGGAAAAGGCACATGTCAAGGGCGCGGACGCCATTCCCTTATTCCACTGGCTTGCGACGCAGGGTGGATTCCTCTCGCGCCCACGGTGGAATTTCTACAAATACATCATCAATCGGCAGGGCAAATTGTCCGCTTGGTTCACGCCGCTCACCTCTCCCGGCAGCCAGCGATTCACGCGCGAAATTCACCGCGTCATGCTTGACCGTTAACGTCGCCGTCCGAGTTCGGCTTCCATCAATGCGATGTTGCGCAGGTCGGCCTTGAAGACGGTATCGAACAGATCTCCCAAAATCGGCACGACACCGACCACCGCCTCGATCGCGACATTGGCCAGCATACGCTTCAGGATCGCGGGCCGAACGCCAAGGCGGCGCGCTTCCCAGACGATATAAAGAGACAGCGCCGCCTGCACGGCATCGCCGCCACCCGGCACGAGGTTGAGGAACGTGTCCACACCGAATCGTGTCCGTATGCCGGGAAGACGAAAAGCCCCGTTCAACCACCATGCCAGACGGCGCAGACGCGCGACCCGTTCGGCCACGCGGCGCGCTGCATCGCCGGGTAAAAGGATTTCGTCAGGCTCGATCGGTCGCGCGCTCATGCCGGCTAGAGCGCACGGTCTCACCCGCCGGTTGCATCGCCATTTACGATCCGGGACCATGGGCGAACCGGAAAATCTTCTCTACAACCGCAGCCATGCTTAAGAATTTCCTGACGGTCGGTGGCTGGACCATGGTCTCCCGCGTGCTGGGCCTTGTGCGCGACCAGTTGCTGGCCGCGTTTCTCGGGACCGGATCCGCACAGGCCGCCTATCTCGTGGCATTCCGCCTGCCGAACATGTTCCGGCGACTGTTCGGCGAAGGGGCCTTCAATGCCGCGTTCGTGCCGATGTTCACGGCGCGGCTGGCGCAGAACGGCGAAGCGGAGGCACGCGCCTTCGCGACGGAAGCCATGAGCGCGCTGGCCTCATGGCTCCTTCTCATCACCATCCTCGGTGAAATCCTGATGCCGTGGCTCATACGCCTGATTGCACCGGGTTTCACGACCGAGGGCACGGAATTAGATCTCGCCGTGTCTCTCACGCGGATCACGTTCCCCTATCTCGTGCTCATCTGCGTTGCGGCACTCGTCGCGGGCGTCCTGAACAGCCTGCATCGTTTCAGCATGGCCGCCGCCGCCTACGTTTCGTTCAACGTCGTGGGAATCGGCTCCATCCTCTATGGCGCCTTCGTCCTGCACGACACTGCCTACGCGGCGGCGTGGGGCATCACCATCTCCGGCATCGTGCAACTCGGCCTGCTGCTCTGGTCCCTGCGGCGCGCGGGCATGACGCTTTCATTCGGCCGTCCGCGCTTCACGCCCGCCATGCATGACATGATACGGCGGCTCGTACCCGGCCTGATCGGCTCCGGCGTGACGCAACTCAACCTGACCGTCGATACGATGATCGCGACCCTGCTGCCGGCCGGATCGATCTCATGGCTGTATTTTGCCGATCGCATGAATCAGCTGCCCCTTGGCGTGCTCGGGGCGGCAGCGGGCACGACACTTCTCCCCGTGCTGACCCGCCACGTCGCGAACGGCGAGATTCGGGAGGGGCACGCAACCCTGAACCGCACCATCGATTACGCGCTCCTGCTGACATTGCCCGCCTGTTTCGGCCTCATCACACTCGCCCCGGAGATCATGGCGGGGCTGTTCGGTTTCGGTCACTTCACGATTCGTGACGCCATGGCCTCAGCACAGTCCTTGCGGGCCTATGCCGCGGGCCTCCCGGCGTTCGTGCTGGTAAAAGTGCTATCGCCGGGTTTCTTCGCGCATGGCGACACCCGCACCCCGGTCAATATCGGCTACATGACGCTTGCCCTTAACCTCGCCCTCAATCTGGCGCTCTACCGCCCCCTTGCCCATATCGGGCCGCCGCTGGCCAGCACGCTGGCAGCCCTGGGGAATGTGGCACTGCTTGGCGTCATTCTCTATCGGCGCGATATTTTCCGCCCGGACCGGCGGTTGATCGACCGGCTTGCGCGCATGACCGCCGCATCGGCCCTGATGTCGGCCGCCACGATCGTAATCGCGCGGATCGCCATGCCCGATCTGATCGGCTGGCACGGTCTCCCGCGCGCGGCCGGGCTGGGCGCGCTGATCGTGTTCGCCGGCGCGCTCTATCTACTGCTTCTGGCCCTGCTGGGCGTCGCGCGGCCCGGCGCGGTCCTTGGACGCCTGCGCCGCCCGCGCCCCGCCCCCCTACCGTGACGGCTTGAGATGGAGGTTCATCGTATAGATCGCGACAGGCAGATGAACGCGTGATTTGCCATCCGGCTGGAACGTGGCCGTCCGGTCGAGCTGAACCGCCGGAATCCAGAGTGTCCCGCGATTGTCGATCCACATCGCATCCGCCCAGACCAGACGCGGATCGGCGACCAGCACGTGGGCCCGCCCCTGTGGCGTGATTTTCAGAATCCTGAGTTTATCGACGTCGGAGACATACAGGTTGCCATCACCGTCGATCGCCGTACCACCTGTCGTCGGCGTATCGCAGAACGGCCTGACCCTCTTCTCCAGTTCGGTCTCCGACAGCCCCGCATCATCCAGCGCGGCGGTCGGAACGACATAGAGAGGGCCAGAACTTGCCTGAAAATAAAGCCGTTTCCCGTCCGGCGACGTCTCAAGCTGATCGGCATGAATGCGCGCGGGCTTGCCGCCGGTCGTCAAAACCCGGCCTTCCGCCAGCATCGGTCGTTCGTCCGTCGTGGACGGCGCATGTGACAGAACACGGCGTATCGTGCCCGTCTTCTGATCGACCACGATCAGGGCAGGATCTCCCGCATCCGTCAGATAGAGCATGTGGTCATGAAAACGCAGGTCGTCGACATAGGAACGCGACGTCACGCCACGATCGAGGGGGATCGTCTTCACCACGCCGTTCGTCCCGAGATCGATCACGACCAGCTTGGGCTTCGCACCTGTCGGTGAATTCTCCTGTCCACCGACATTGGCTTCGCCCGAATCCACGATCCATAACCGCCCGTCCGGCCCGATGCGGATCGCATTGACCCTTACGAAGGCGTGAGCGTCGTCATGCGACGATAACCAGTTGTTCCACGCCTCGTCTGGATACGCGTGCGGTGTGCCGTCAGGACGCAATTCGGTCACGGACGGGCCCGGACGGTCGCCACCGCCCCAGTAAGGGAATGACACGAAGACCCGCCCGCCATCGGAGACCGTGACGGCATTGAGAACGCGGTCGGACGTGAAGGCGGTCCGCAGTGCCGGTGCGCCTGTCGCAGGCGCGCCGGTGGCACCCAGCACCATCGCCATCCCGACGGCCATCCGGCCGAACCGTCTCATATCGACATGCCTCATCTATCTGGCTTCCATCCTCTGTTGCGCGCGCATGCTCAACACAATACGTCACAATAAGGTTGGCGCCCTCACGCCGATTGTGAAATGAAAAGCGGTTTTCCGATACATGCTGTGTCGAATGCGCCGCAATAACCAACCATTAACGCCACAGTGTCATCATTGCGGTTCACTTCATGCGTGGCGGACGATACATACAGTTGGATGGCTGCCAACCGGTTCCGATGAACATCAACCTATCCTCCTTCCCTTCATCCGACGGCGCGACCCCTGCCATGGCGCAGTGGTTCGCTCTCAAGGCGCAGGAACCGGAAGCGCTGCTGTTTTTCCGGATGGGCGATTTCTACGAACTTTTCTTCAATGACGCCGAAGCTGCCGCCATGGCGCTGGATATCGCGCTCACCACCCGCGGCCAGCACGCCGGCAACCCCATCCCGATGTGCGGCGTGCCGGTGGCCGCCGCCCCCGCGTATCTTGCCCGGCTGA
The DNA here is from genome assembly GCF_002005465.1 of Neoasaia chiangmaiensis. Lineage (NCBI taxonomy): Bacteria > Pseudomonadati > Pseudomonadota > Alphaproteobacteria > Acetobacterales > Acetobacteraceae > Neoasaia > Neoasaia chiangmaiensis. The sequence continues at coordinate 818,315 of NZ_CP014691.1, forward strand.
TCCGGCGCGGCTTCCGCGTCGCCGTTGCGGAACAGACACAGTCGGCGCCCAAACCCGGCGAGAAGCCCCTGAAAGGCCCCCTCACCCGCGCGATCGTACGGGTAGTGACGCCCGGCACGCTGACGGAAGATGAACTGCTCGAAGCCGGACGCCAGAACCTTCTGCTGGCCCTGGCCCACCCTCCGGGCCGGGTGAAACGCAACGGTCCCGTTGGCGTGGCCTGGATCGACATCTCCACCGGCGCGGTCGAGACCCAGTCGCTGCCCGCCGAAGGGCTGGCGGAATTGCTGGTCCAACTCGATCCGGCCGAAATCCTGGCGGCGGAAGAGATCATACCGCCTGCCTATGCGGACCGCCGCGCCCCGCCGGTCGATGGTGCCAAGACGAGTGCCGCCGCGGCGCTCGATGCCGCACGGCGCACTGTTGCACGGGCATTCGACGTCGCGCAGATCAGCGTGCTCGGCGATTTCACGGACGAGGAAGCCATCGCCTGTGCAATGGCCCTCGATTACGTACGCCGCAGCCAGGCCGGCAACATGCCCCGCCTGTCGCGCCCCATGCGCCGGGGAGAAGCGGGAACGCTCGGTCTGGATCCGGCAACGCGCGCCAGCCTCGATCTGCTGCAGGGACGCGATGGCACGACCACCCATACCCTGCTCGACGCCGTCTCAAGGACTGTCACCGCCGCGGGTTCACGCCTGATCGCCACATGGATCGCCGCACCCAGCACGGATGCCGCCCTGATCGCCCGGCGCCAGGAAGCCTGGTGCTGGCTGCGCGATACGCCCTCGGTCCTCGCTTCCCTGACCGCCCTGTTGCGCCGGACCCCTGATCTTGCCCGCGCCCTCGGGCGCCTGTCCACCGGGCGCGGACAGCCGCGCGATCTTGCGGCGATACGTGACGCGCTTCATACCGCCAACGCGGCGGTTGCCCTTCTGCAACCGGCAAGCGATGCGCGAACCCCGGCACTGATCCGCGAGATCACCGCCGGGCTCTATGGCCGCGCGGATACGTTGCTCGAAACACTCGAACGTGCACTGGCCGAGGATCTGCCGCTCAAGCTGGAGGATGGCGGCGTCATCGCGCAAGGCTTCGATGAAACGCTGGACCGCCATCGCGCACTGCGCGACGACAGCCGCAAACATCTTGCCGCCCTGCAGCTTCGCTATGTCGACGAATTCGGCGTACCGAATCTCAAGATCCGGCATCACGCACAGCTGGGCTATATCATCGAGACCTCGGCCTCCGCGGCGGCACGCCTGCGCGACCGGGAAGGCGTCATGCTGCGCCAGGGCACCGCGAATCTCGCGCGCTTCTCGACCCCGGCGCTGGCCGATCTCGACCGCGCCATCCTCGATGCCGGCGAACGCGCCGCCGTGCTGGAGCGGCAGATTTTCAACGGACTGGTCGCGCAGGCGGTGGCACACGACGCCTTGCCGGAAGTCGCTACGCTTTTCGCCCTGACCGACGTTCTGCAATCGGCGGCGGTCCTCGCGCAAGGCGGCGCATGGTGCCGACCGGACGTGACGGAAGACCAGCAATTCGAACTTCATGCCTGTCGCCACCCGGTGGTCGAGGCGGCGCTGGAACGCGGCGCGCGCTTTGTCCCCAACAACTGCATGCTACCGCCCGCCGAACGCGTCATGCTGCTGACCGGCCCGAACATGGCCGGCAAATCGACCTTTCTGCGACAGACGGCCCTGGCGGTGATCCTTGCGCAAGCCGGCCTGCCCGTCCCGGCCAGGGCGGCACGGATCGGCATCGTGGACCGGCTGTTCTCGCGTGTCGGCGCGGCGGACGATCTGGCGCGCGGACGCTCCACCTTCATGGTGGAGATGACAGAAACCGCCGCGATCCTGCGTCAGGCCGGGCCGCGCTCCCTTGTCGTGGTGGACGAGATCGGCCGTGGCACGGCGACGCTGGACGGCCTGGCGATCGCCTGGGCAACGCTTGAAGCCCTGCACTCCCAGCTTGGCGCGCGCACCATTTTCGCCACTCATTTCCATGAACTCGGCATGCTGACCGATTCGATGCCACGCCTGACGCCCTACACGATGGCGGTCAGGGAATGGCAGGGCGACGTCATCTTCCAGCACGAAGTCCGTAGCGGCGCGGCGCGCAAGAGCTGGGGCGTGCATGTCGCGCAGCTTGCCGGCGTTCCCGAACCTGTCGTGCGGCGTGCATCGCGGCTGCTGGCCGCGCTCGAACGCGATCACGCACGCACCCGGCCCGCCCTGCCTCTTTTCGAGACGGAAGCCGAACAGGCAGGCACACAGATGCCCGACCGACTGCGCGCGGCCATCGAGGCACTCGATCCCGACAGCCTTTCACCGAAGGAAGCCCTGCAGGCGATTTACGACCTCAGGAAACTGATGCTTGAACAAAATGGTCCTTTGGCATGAGGATAGCCTCTTGCATTCCCCCGGCCCGAAAACCGATCTCTACATCTGATCGCCGACCTGACGGATTTTGATGCGCGAACCCACCTCCATCGATACGCTCTCCATGCGCGACGCCCTGAAAACTTCGCTTTCGAGCGCCAGTCAGGACGGGCAGCTCTCGCGCGAGACCGCCGTCGGATTGTTCCGGCGCCATCTCGGTCGCCATCACGGTGAAATCCGACGCCTTTTCGAGACGCGTCACCTGAAAGGCGTCGCTGCCGCCAGCGTACTGGCCGGCCTCACAGACGGCGTCATTGCCTGTCTGGCCGACCTGGCGCGCGACGTGAACGGCGGCGGCGAAGAGGAACACCCTCTCTGCATCTGCGCGACAGGTGGCTATGGCGCCGGATTGCTGGCGCCGTTCAGCGATATCGATCTCCTGTTTCTGACGGTCGATCCGCTCCCGCAGACCGTCTCGGCACAGGTCGAGTACATGCTTTATTTCCTATGGGATCTCGGCTTGCGCGTCGGCCACGCGACACGCTCCATTGCCGGATGCCTGGCGGCCGCCGACGACGACCTGACGATCCGCACGACCCTGCTCGACGCCCGCCTCCTCTGGGGCCCGCGTGATCTCTTCGCCGAGTTCGGACGCCAGTTCAGCAACGTGCCCGAGCGGGCTCTGGGCTTCATCCGGCAAAAGGTCGAGGAGCGTGAGAAACGCCACAGCCGTTTCGGCGAAAACCCCCATCTGGTCGAACCGAACATCAAGGAAGGCCCTGGCGGACTGCGCGACCTGCAGACCCTGAACTGGATGGGGCGCACCGCGCTTGGCGCGACCGGACTTAATCCGGCGAACGTGCAGGACCATGTCACGCCGATTTTTGCGTCAGTCGGTCTTCTGTCGGAACAGGAGACGAACCGGGCGCGCCGTGCGTGGAATTTCTTCTGGACGGTGCGCATGCACCTCCACTACATCGCCGGCCGCGCCGACGAACGCCTTCTGTTCGACGTCCAGCCGGTGATCGGTGGACGGATGGGCTATGCCGGTCACGGCCGGCAGGCGGGTGTCGAACGCTTTATGCGGCATTACTTCCTGACGGCACGTGAGGTGCTGCGTCTGGGCTATGTGCTGGAACCCGGGCTGATCCAGTATCTCGACGGCCCGGCCCGGCCAGACGACATCCCTGACGCACTGGATGAACCGCTCACAGCGATCGGCGCGTGTCTCATCGACGGCAAGATCGCACCCGCCTTATCGAGCGACTTCACCGCATCGCCGATCGAGATGCTCGAGATGCTGCACGCCGCCAACACCCACCAGTTGGCGCTGCACCCGATCGCCATGCAGCAATTCATCCGCCACGAACGGGATGTCATGAAGCTGCGCCGAAGCCCGCGCGCCATGGCAATCTTCCTGGACCTGCTCTGCTCTCCGCCGGAGATCGATCAGCATCAGGCGCCGTCGCATGCCTTCAATGGCGCGCATTGGATGGCCCTTCTCAGCGAAACCGGGCTGCTCGGCGCGTTGCTGCCCGACTGGTCCCGTATCGTCGGGCAGATGCAGTTCGACACTTATCACATCTATACGGTTGACGTTCACAGCATCGAAGCGGTGCGCGTACTGGGGTGCATCGAGCAGGGCTCGATGGCCGATGAAATCCCCCTCGCCTACGATCTCGCACGCGACGGTCAGTCCCGGCGCGCGCTCTACGTCGCCACGCTGATCCACGATATCGCCAAGGGCCGGGGCGGCGATCATTCCGAACTGGGTTCGGAGGTCGCGCTCGAGATATGCCCTACGCTGGGCCTCGACCTGGAAGAGACGGAAACCGTCTCCTGGCTCGTGCTGCATCACCTGCTGCTCAGCCAGACGGCTTTCCGCCGCGACATCGACGATCCACGGACGATCCTCGATCTTGCCGATACGATCCAGTCTCCCGAACGTCTGCGCCTGCTGCTGCTGCTGACCATCGCCGACATGCGTGCCGTCAGCCCCACTGTGTGGAACGCCTGGAAAGCGACGCTTCTGCGCGAACTCTACACCCGCGTGGTGGAGGTTCTCGAAGGTGGCCTGGCGGCGACGGAACGCGACGGTCGTGTCGCACAGGCCAAGGAACTCGCACGCGACGGCCTCGCACGGCAAAACATGCCCGAAACGCAGATCGAACATTTCCTCGGTCTCGGCTATCCGGGCTACTGGCTCGGCTTCGACGCCGACACGCATATGCGTCACGCGCGGCTCATCACGGATACGGACGCCCATAACGCGCCGCTGACTGTCGAGGCATTGCCGATTCCAACCCGGGATGTGACGGAGATCACCATTCTCAGCGCCGACCATCCCGGCCTCTTCAGCCGGATCGCGGGCGCGCTGGCGGTCGCCAGCGCATCGATCGTGGACGCGCGAATACACACGCTGAGCGACGGCATGGCGCTCGACACATTCTGGGTGCAGGACCCTTTCGGGCGCGCCTTCGAGACACCCCAGCAACTGACGCGACTGAATGTCCTTGTCGAGCAGTCACTGGCCGGGCGGCTGAATGTCCGACGGGAGATCGAGCGCTCGGTTCAGGAACGCCGACCCGGACGACGAATGCGCGCCATCCATGTCCCGCCACGGGTCGTCGTGGATAACCGGGCATCCGACCATTATACCGTGATCGAGGTAAACGGCCGTGATCGCCCCGGCCTGCTGCACGATGTAACGGAGGCCATCAGCGGACAGTCACTGCAGATATCCTCCGCGCATATCACGACCTATGGCGTGCGCGCGGTCGATGTTTTCTACGTCCGCGACCTGCTTGGCATGAAAATCATCGAGCCACGACGCATCGCCGACATCAAGGCCGCCATCCTCGCCGTGCTGGGCAATGGGGAAACCACGTTAGCCACGGAAAATGCCGCCTGACCATGCTTTCAGTGCCGTCGTCGCCGCTTCGATAACAGGTGGCCAAGCCTGATCCGGCAAATCCGGCGTCGTGGCCTGAAACATGCGGACGCACCCATACCAGTCGGGTCCGCGCCAGCGCCAGTCGCCACCAAAGCGGTTCAGCAGCCATGTCGGGCGTCCCAGCGCGCCCGCAATGTGCGCGATCACGGTATCCACCGAAATGACGAGATCGCAGGATGCAATCGCCGCCGCCGTCGCCGCGAGCCGATCAAGCGGCATGCTTTCCATCGCCGCAGGACATTCGACGCCCTTCTGCAGGCTGAGAAAGGACGGCCCCGCCACGTTCAGCAAGGGCTCGATCGCGGCCAGCGAAAGGGACCGTCTCCTGTCGAACCGGTAGCCGGGATTACCGGCCCAGGCGATTCCGACCCGGCCCGGCACAACGGCTTGCGCACTCGCCAGATAAGGAACGGCGGAGGGAAGCTCGTCTTGGCTTAGAACATAGGGCAGGCTCAGCAAGGGACATTGCAATCCTGCCTGTCGGCCGAACCGCAAACGTTCACCCCACATGCCGTCAAGCGCCGGCATCATCGCCACGAGACCCTGAACCTCTTCCGGCATATCCAGCACCAGAGGCGCACGCATGGCGGCCTTCGGCAGGTAACGCAGGAATTGCACGATATCGCCCAGCCCCTGCTCCACCGTTATCAGGACGGGCTCGGACGTCTCCTCGCCATGCCAGGTCGGACCGGGCCGCGCCGGCTTCAGGAGTTGCAATCGCGCTTCGTAGCCGACCCATCCTTCACGCATCCGCCCGACCGCGAGGTCGAGCGTGCCGAGATTGAAACGCGCACGCACGGCTTCTTCATCCACCTGTCCATCGGCAATCCTCCGGAATAAGGCCGCTGCCTGCTCGTTCTCGCCCCATTCCGTGAGTAACGTGGCGTAATTTCCGGCGATGCGCCGATCGGCGGGCGCGATGGCAACAGCCGTCTCGAATGCCTGACGCGCCGACCGCAGATCGCCTGACGCCATGGCCACCAGACCGAGATTATTGGATGTCGGCGCCGTGGGCGGGCCCAATGTTTCCGCGCGCCGTAATGCCTGCGCGGCGGCTTGCAGATGACCAGCCTCAAACAATGCAGCGCCGTGGTTCGCATGTGCTGCCGGATCATGCGCATGGGATATCGCGAGATGGGCAAAATGTATCAGACTGGCATCGTAATGCTTTTCGGCCAGCAGGATGCTGGCGAGTTCCTGCCGATACGCCGTATCGTCCGCCGCGAGTTCGACAGCACGCTCGTAAGCCAGGATAGCGTCATCGGCCCGCCCCGCGCGCCATCGCGCTTGCCCCAATGCCGCATGGGCACGCGGATCGCGCGGTTCCAGCAGGATGGCGACGTTCAACGCCGCGACGGCTGCGTCGCCCTGCCCGGCCTCACTCAGTGCCGCGCCGAGCGTAATATGAAACCGCGCCCGTTGTGCATCGCCGGTCGTTGGCTGGGCCAATGCCTTTCCCGCCAGCGCGACGGCCTGCCCCGGCAGGTTACGGACGCGAGCGACGCAGGCCAGCCCATGCCATGCTTCCGCATGATCCGGCGCAATGGTCAGAATATTGCGGAATCGGGCTTCCGCGCCGGTCGGATCACCGCCAGCCAACAGTGCCAGCGCCGTGTCGATGGCATCACGATACTGTTGGGATGAAGCGTTGATGGCGTATCTCCAGCTTCTTATGCGCCGCAAGCAGGAAATCGCCTGCGGCGTTAAGGCTTTATTCACCGATTCCCGGTCAATCTTCCCCGACAGAATACAAAGCCAAGGATGAATATCGGTGTATGTCGAGCAAAGAACTGGCTCAATCCCAGGAATCGTTTTCGCGACCATTCGTCATGGCGCCATCGTCCGCACTCTTTCCGTCAAGCTCGCCCGCACGCTTTCGGGCCACTATATCGCCGAAATGCCAAACAACACGTGGAGCACGGAATGCATGACGCCGGAAAGCGCCATCCTCATGCACGCGGCACTCGTCTTCCCGGTTGAGATCCACGATGCACCGTGGCTTGGGAATCTCAAACCTGTCTCGCCGGACTCATATATCACCAATCTCACCCCCATTCCGGAAACCATGATCGCGGAATAGAGGGCGGCTCTTGCCTCCGAACCCGATCGGGGCGAGAAAAAAACATGTTCCCCCGCCACGGCCTCGGCCGACCTCATCGCTTGCCTTTCGGATGGACCGGTATCGTCAGTATGCGTATCGGTCTGGCTCTTCTGGCCATTTCCTCTCCCTCGGCCATGGCCGATCGGCCGTGGGAGCCTGCGGCGGCCCCTGCCAAACTGCGTTCGGACCTTCCGCTGGCAGGGTCATGGCATAGTGTTGCCACGTCGCATGGCGGGCTGATCGTCGCACAGCGGGAAGCCGTTCCGCATGACGACGCGCCGCAAGTCGTGGCGATCAACGGGACATCGCCAGCAAAGCCCTATCCGGATGGCAGTTGGTATGATGCCGCAGCGCCCGCAGAGCACAGGATTTTCTCGGCCACCGCTCTAAGCGCGGATGTGCGGGGGGATATCTGGCTGCTCGACAGCGGCGACTCGACCCGCGGGAATGCGGGCGCAAAGATCCTGCATTTCGACGGCGATACTGGGCAACTCAGGAAGGCTTGGCCTCTTCCCGCGCAGATCGTGGTGGCGAACAGCCACTTCACCGCCGTGCAGGTGCACCTGCCCTATATCTACCTCGCCGATGAGGGCCGCCCCGCCTTGGCGACACTCGATACACGCGATGGCCGGGGGCGTCGCTTCCTTGCGGACGATCCATCCTTGCGCGGGCGCCGCGCGATGATCGTCGACGGCGCACCCGTGATGCGTGACGGCCATCCGGTCGAGCGGGATGTTTCCATGCTCGCACTGACACCGGACGCGCACTGGCTTTTCTATCAACCGCCTTGCGGTCCGCTGTATCGCCTCGACACGGCCTTGCTGACCGATCCCGCCTACAGTCCTGTGGAACAACTCGACGGCATCGTGGAGTGGCGTGACACCCCTACGCTCGGCGGTCTGGCTATCGATCGAAACAATACCCTCTACCTGATCGACCGCGCCGCCGGTCGATTGCTGAGTTTTGACGCAGCACGCATGCCGCGTATCCTGCTTAGCGACCCACGCCTGACCCAGGGCGGCAATCCCGGCCTGGAAAATGCCCAGGATATGCTCGACGTGCCGGTCGGCGGCGATCATCCGGGCATTCTGCGCATTTCGCTGCCACCATCATGACAACGATACCTCCCGCGTTCGACGCAGGCGTGTTATAGGCAGGGCCATGCGCTACCGATCCACGCGCGGCGATGCGCGCCCTCGCAACTTTTCCGATATCCTGCTGGCCGGCCTCGCCGAAGACGGCGGGCTCTACATGCCTGAAACATGGCCACGTTTCTCGCCGGACGAATGGCGTGCGATGCGCACGCTATCCTATCCCGAACTGGCGGCACGTGTTATCGCGCCGTTCGCCGAAGGCGCCATCGATATCGAGACGCTGACGACTCTCTGTCGCAAGGCCTATGCCGATTTCGACCACCCGGCCGTGGCACCGCTTGTTGAAGTGGAAGACGGTCTTTTCGCACTTGAACTGTTTCATGGTCCGACCCTTGCCTTCAAGGACATGGCCATGCAGTTGCTCGGCCATCTTTTTGAGCACGTCCTGACCCAGCGGGGCGAGCGGGTCACGATCGTCGGCGCCACCTCCGGCGACACGGGCTCCGCCGCGATCGAGGCATTTCGCGGCAGCGAGCACCTGTCCGTCGCGATCCTCCATCCGAAGGGTCGCACCTCCGATGTGCAACGTCGTCAAATGACGACGGTCACGGAATCCAATATCCTCAACATCGCCATCGATGGCACGTTCGACGATTGCCAGGACATGGTGAAGGCGATGTTCGCGGATGATGCCTTCCGTAACGAGGTTCATCTCTCCGCCGTCAATTCCATCAACTGGGCACGTATCGCGGCGCAGATTCCCTACTACGTCCGCGCGGCATTGATGTTCGGCGCGCCGGACCGTCCCGTCTCCTTCGCGGTGCCGACCGGCAATTTCGGTAACGTGCTCGCCGCCTGGGCCGCGTCGCAGATGGGATTGCCCGTGCGACGTCTGTGCATCGGATCGAACCGCAACGACATCCTGACGCGCTTCCTTGCGAGCAACGACATGAGTGTGCGCGTCGTCGAACCCAGCCTATCGCCCTCCATGGACATCCAGGTGTCGTCCAATTTCGAGCGCCTCCTGTTCGAACTGCTCGATCGCGACAGCGAGGCCTGCGCGGACGTCATGACGGCGTTCCGCAAGACAGGACGCATGGATGTGCCACATCGCGCGTGGCAGCGCGCGGGTGAAATGTTCTCCGGCCTCACGTTGAACGACGAGGAAACCAGCGCCGAAATGCGCTACCTGTATGCGCAAGGCCGTTATCTGGCGGATCCGCATACCGCCATCGGCATCGCGGCGGGGCGCCGGGGAAAGGAGCCGGGCGTGCCGATGATCGTCGCCGCCACGGCGCACCCGGCCAAATTTCCGGATGCCGTTGTTGCCGCCACGGGTATCCATCCGCCTTTGCCGCCGCGTCTGGCCGACCTGTTCGAACGGTCGGAGCGCTTCGAGACATTGCCGAACGACATCGCCCGCATCGAGGCCGCCGTGCGCGCGCATCGTCTCCACGGGCACAATCGCTGACGCACGGGGTGGCATCCGTCACCCCGCATCCCCATCTGCCTGACACACTTCCCGTTCCTTCAGGAATCCGAACGCCTTATGACCGATCCAATCAATGTCACACGTTTGCCCAGCGGCCTGACCGTCGTTACCGAACGCATGGAACGCGTCGAAACCGTCTCTTTCGGCGCCTATGTTTCCACGGGAACGCGCCATGAAAGTCGGGAAGAAAACGGCGTATCCCATTTTCTCGAACACATGGCCTTCAAAGGCACCAAGCGTCGTTCCGCAGCCCGGATCGCCGAGGAGATCGAGAACGTCGGCGGCCATATCAACGCCTATACGGCACGGGAACAAACGGCTTATTACGTCAAGCTGCTGAAAGAAGATCTGTCCCTTGGCGTGGACATCATCGGCGACATTCTGACGCACAGCACTTTCGCCGATGACGAGATCGAACGCGAGCGCGGCGTTATCCTGCAGGAGATCGGACAGGCAAACGATACGCCCGACGATATCATCTTCGATCATTTCCAGGAAACGGCGTTCCCCGATCAGCCAATGGGGCGCCCCACGCTAGGGACGGAACGCCTGATTGCCGAGATGCGCCGCGACACGCTGCTCGATTATATGCAGGCGCATTATACAACGCAGAACATGGTCGTGGCGGCCGCCGGCAACCTGCACCACGAACAGGTGCTGGAACTCGTCGAAGCGCATTTTGCGGATATGCCGCAACACGCCACGCCGGCCACACGCGCCAGCCGCTACGCAGGCGGCGAACTGCGCGTCAAACGCGACCTCGATCAGGCGCATATTCTGCTCGGCTTCCCTTCCGTGGCGTATGGAACGCCCGATTTTCATGCGGTTATGCTGCTATCCACCCTGCTCGGCGGCGGTATGTCCTCGCGTCTGTTCCAGGAAATCCGCGAGCGGCGCGGACTGGTCTATTCCGTCTATGCTTTCGCGCAGCCATTCGTCGACAGCGGCCTGTTCGGCATCTACGCGGGGACGGGCGAAGCCCAGACGGCAGAACTCGTTCCCGCCGTTCTGGATGAACTCCGCAAGCTGGGCGACGGCATTGATGGCGCGGAACTTGCGCGCGCCCGGGCGCAGGTCAAATCCTCGCTCCTCATGTCGCTCGAAAGCACCGGAAGCCGGTGCGAACAGATCGCCAGACAGATGCAGATTCATGGCCGCATCATTCCCACGCAGGAAACAGTCGCCAAGATCGACGCCGTGACGGAGGCCGACATCATCGCCGCCGCCCATCGCCTGTTCCAGGGCGCGCCAACCCTGGCGACAATCGGCCCGATCGACCGGATGCCGTCACTGGCCAGCATCCGCGAGAGACTGGCAGCGTGACCACGGACAATCAGGACCGCCTTCAGGCACTGCTTTCCGCTGCACGGCGTCACGGTGCGGACGCGGCAGATGCGATACTGATCGAGGCGACGGCGATATCGACAATGTGCCGGAAAGGCGTTCCGGAAGGTCTGGAGCATTCGGAGACTGTCGGCCTCGGCATGCGCGTCTTCGTCGGCCAGCGCGCCGCGATCGTTTCGGCGTCGGCGCTGGAACCATCAGGCTTCGATGCATTCGCCGCGCAGGCCGTGGCGATGGCAAAGGTCTTGCCTGAGGATCGCTATATCGGTCTCGGCGACCCGACGCAGCAGGGCTGTTTCGATCTCGGCGCGCTTGATCTGGTCGATCGCCATGACGCACCCGACCTGCCATCCCTGCTGGCGCGCGCGAAAGTGGCGGAAGATGCCGCTCTAGGCGTCGAGGGCGTCACCAATACCAACGGCGCCTCCGCGTCATATGGCAAGATGACCGTCACGCTGGCCGACAGTGCAGGGTTTGTCGGCCAATACGCACGTACCAGCCATGGCACTGGCGTGAGCGTTCTTGCCGGTAGCGGTACGCGAATGCAACGCGATTATGCCGGTCATCAGGCCGTCCATCTGGAGGATCTCGACCCGGCGGATGCGCTGGGTCGTGAGGCCGGACAACGAGCAGTTGCCCGAATCGACCCCGGCAAGCCACGTTCGGGATCAATGCCGGTGGTTTTCGATCGACGGGTCTCGGGCACGATACTCGGGCATCTGGCCGCCGCCATCAATGGCGCAGCTATCGCACGCGGAACATCCTTTCTGGCAGCACGGCGTGGCCAGCGCATTCTTCCGTCGAATCTGTCAGTCGTCGATGATCCAACCCGCGCACGCGGCCTCCGGTCGCGCCCTTTCGATGCGGAAGGGACACTTGCGACCTCGCTATCGTTGGTCGAAAGCGGCGCTCTGAACCATTGGCTGCTGGATGGCCGCACGGCACGCCAGTTGTCGTTGCCCCCCAATGGCCGCGCCCTTCGCGGCGTCGGTTCACCGCCCTCGCCCGGCATCAGCAACCTCATCCTGATGGGCGGCGATATCGCGCTGCCCGATCTGCTGGCCGATATCGAGGAAGGCGTCTGGATCGACGAGTTGATGGGGTCGTCGATCAATGGCCTGACAGGCGACTACAGTCGTGGCGCGTCCGGCTTCATGATCCGTCATGGCGTCATTGCGGAGCCCGTCGCAGAAATGACCATTGCCGGCAATCTGACGGACATGTTCGCGCGTTTAAGGGCAGCGGACGACCTCGAGTTCCGTCGCGGGACCGATGCGCCGACCCTGCGGATCGACGACATGCATGTCGCCGGTGCGTAGATCATTGATGACGAAGGAAAGAAGGCACATGCGTCTGCCGAAGGCGTCGCTTCTCGTTCTAATGCTGGCCGCAACCAGCCTGTCGCTTCCGGGTGCGGATGCCCGGCCAGGCGGTGGCTATTCTATCGGCAGCCGTGGCGGCCGCACCTACAGCGCGCCGCCTCCGACCCGCACATCGCCATTCGCCGTGCGCCCCATGGACCGCAGCGCCGCGCAATCCGCCGCACCATATGGAACGATGGCCAATCGCCCCTATGGCGGGGCTTATAATGGCTATCCGCAGCGCCACCCTTTCATGACCGGTTTCGTTGGCGGCTTGCTGGGTGCCGGGCTTTTCGGTCTGCTGAGCGGTCATGGCCTGTTCTGGGGCTTTCATGGCCTGACATCGCTGATCGGATTCCTGTTTCAGGTCGCGATCATCGGTGCGATCGTCCTGTGGCTTCTGCGCCGTCTCGGTGGGGCATCGCGCCGCATCCCTTCCGGCTCTGTCGCATCGGGCGGCGGGAATACGACGGTGACGATCACGCCGGACGATTATCGGGCGTTCCAGCGCCTGCTCATCGATATCCAGGCCGCCTGGAGTAGCCAGAACCTGCGCGCGCTCTCAACGATGGCGACGCCGGAGATGGTGTCGATCTTCAATGAACAGTTGTCGGAATATGCCAGTCGGGGCGCTCGCAATGTCACGTCCGGCGTGCAATTCCAACAGGGCGACCTGTCCGAAGCATGGCGCGAACGCAACCTGACCTATGCGACGGTTGCCATGCGCTACAGCCTGTTCGACATTACGACCGACATGTCAGGCAACGTCATTGACGGCAGTTCAACCGAACGCCTGACCGTGACGGAGTTGTGGACATTCGTGAAGGCCGACGGTCAGGGCAATTGGGTATTATCCGCTATCCAGCAAACCGGCTGAAGCCGGCATATCGCTAGAAATGATTGAGTGCGATCACATAAAGGATCGCACTCAGCAATCCGATCCCGATCAAAAGGCCCCGGATGCGACTGCGGCGATTGATCTCACGCAGATCTCTCATGGCAGCAGCAGCCGATCTGCCAGCAAGCCCAGAAACAGGAAAAACAGGTACGCAAGGGAATAGCGAAACGCAAGTCTGGCAGGACGGTCACCAGTTTCGCTCACACCTGCTGCATCCTGCCTGTCCGTCAGAACGCGGAAGGCGAAATAGATGAACCCGAAGTCGAGCAGGCTGGCTGTTACTGTATAGATCGGCCCACACAATTTCAGAACAGACGGGACAAGCGTCACGGCCGAGAGAATGAAGGTATAAATGAGGATTTGCCAGCGCGTATGCCGCTGTCCCCGCACGACCGGCAGCATCGGGATGCCGGCGCGCGTGTAGTCCTTGCAGGCATAAAGCGAGAGCGACCAGAAATGCGGCGGTGTCCATAGAAAGACGATCGCGAACATCACGACAGGCAGGACAGCCATGTCGTTCATGGCCGCCGCCCACCCGATCATCGGTGGAAACGCACCCGCGGCCCCGCCGATGACGATATTCTGTGGCGTACGCCGCTTGAGCCACATCGTGTAGATAACGGCATAGAAGAAGATGGAAAAGGCAAGGATCGCGGCGGCAAGTCCGTTACTGGCAAGCCAGAGCACGGCCACAGAAAGTGCTGAAAGCACGACGCCATAAATCAAGGCCGAGTCAGCATTCATCCGATCGTCAGGGATCGGTCGAACGGATGTGCGCTTCATGATCGCATCGATATCGCGATCGTACCACATGTTGATCGCACCTGCCGCGCCGGCACCAATGCAGATGCACAGCATGTCGATCGCGCCCGTGACCACTGACGGCCACCGTGGCGCAACAGCCATACCTGCCGCGCCCGTGAACACGACCAGTGATATGACGCGCGGCTTGAGAAGTGCCAGCCAGTCTTTCAGCGACGATCCGACTTCCGAGAAAGCGGGACGCACCGCCATATCCATTTGCAGGTTCGCACTCATCGAACGGTACGCCGCCCGTGGCCATATCGACGATAGGCCAGCATGTTCGCGGATAACGGCAGGACGCACAGCAGGCTGAGCCCCATAGCGCCCTCACCAACCCGGTTCAATGTCACCAATGGCCAGAGCGAACACACAGTCCCGATGGCGCAGAGGGAAAAATGCAGCAAACCGAACCAGCGCGGAATATGGAGACGGGACGTTGTCTGCAACCAGCTGTAATACCCGGCAAAAACCGCGAACATGGCGCCGAAAAGAACGGCGGAATGAGCGGCCGCGTCGCCCGCTGGCATGAGCCGTAGCCCCCACCCGGCGGAGAGGAGCAACAGAGCCCCACAACTCCATATTGCCGGCCATGTGAACGCGAAGCTTTCGCGCCAGAGGAGTCGGCACCAGAGCGCCATAACGCCGATCGCGGGCGCCGCAAGCGTCACAATCTCAAGCCAGGCGGATGAACCCCCACCTGTTAGCAGGTCATGCGCCCACAGCAATGGACCGCCAACCGCGATGACCGCGCATAGGGCGACGATTACAGGCTGCGCAGCCCGGTTTCGACGCCAGAGATTATCGGCCGCTGCCCCAAACGCAGAGACGAGCGCCAGTCCGAGAAGCGGGAGATGGAATGCGTCAAGCAGTTGCGCCAACAGTTGTGTCGAGACGAAACCGTGAAGCAAAGGCCGCGTCAGAGCGCCCGCCAGCAGGGGCGCAGAGAGAATGACCGTGCACGACGCCAACAATTGGGACCAGATGAACAGCGACAGATCACGGAATGTCGTATGCCGTTCATTCAGGACGGTAATGATCGTCCCACTCGCCATTCCCACGGCACCAACCGACCACAGGCCGAGCGACAGTGCGATGGCCACAGGCCCCAGCCGGTCTCCAAGCGCCAGCAGGAATGCGGCAGCTGTCAGAACAACCCAGCTGCCGCGATCCAGACGCGGCGTCGCCATGCCCCGCACATCGAGACGAGCAGGAATGAGCCAGCGCCCCAACCCGCCGAGCAGCGCGACGGGGATGACGAATAACTCAAGCAGATATCCGTGAATAAGCGCGTTGACGCTCTGATGGGCGTCACTGCCATGACGTGAGATCAGGAAAGCCAGCGCACCACCGGCAAGGCCGGCCATCATCGCCAGTCCAAAATAAAGCGCACCGTCGGCCCAGCGGGTCGGCTGTGACGCGTCAGTCGAGCGTCTCGCCTGCGTCAAAACCTTGTCCTCTTCGTCCCGACCTCGATATTGCGTGTCGCCGGGCTTTTTCAACAGTTCGATCACATGGAAGCGATCATGCAACCATGCTTGTGGGTTTGTCTTTAATTCCCTCACGCTCCAATGTCACGAGTGTGAAGAGCCCGGCGGGCGGAACAGGCGAGATAATCGCCCGAGACAGATCCTCCGGCGGCAGCAGGGACTCCATGGCAAAATCCGGATGCCATCCGAGCGACCGGGAAGCTCGGGCCATGCCGCGCTCTACGGCGAGCCGGACGCCCTTTGTCGCCAGGAAGTGATTGACGAACAGAATATGCCCACCGGGTTTGACGACGCGCTTGAGTTCGGCAAGCAGTCGCCGCGGGTTCGGGACGACGGATGCGACAAACATCGCAACGGCGATATCGAACTCACCGTCCGCGAACGTCGTCTCTTCCGCGTCCATTTCCAGCAGGTCGTCGACATTACTGAGTTGCTGACGAACGACACGCTCCCGCGCGCGCTCCAGCATCGCTTCGGAAAGGTCGATCCCTGTGACGTGCTTGTCAGCATTGTAGAATGGCAGGGCCAGACCAGTCCCAACGCCCACTTCCAGAACGCGCTTGCCCGGCAGGTCGTTGACGGCCGATGCAGCGCGACGCCGCCCGAACGCTGAAATACCGCCGAAGACACTGTCATAAACACGCGCCCATCGCCGATAGGCCGCGATTACAGCCTCCGCATCCAATGCGGAGCGGGGTTGATGTAAATCGCACTCCGCTGCGGAATCGGCGCGGCGCAGCATGGATTTGGGTCGATTCATCAGACGTTGGTCATCCGGTGGCACATCAGCAATCCGTCTTCAGGCCCGTCGAGGGCGATATTCTGCAAACTCAAGCGAAAGCGAACTACCCCATATCGACGCAACTGGCGAGGGGCGGTTTGCATTCCATGAAATCGAGACGCTATGAATTTTTCGTTCACCCTGGATGGAGCGTCGTATGCCATTGCTTGAAATCGGAACCATCCTCATCGCGATCATCGCCTGGCCTGCCATTATCGTCGTTTATTTCTGGAAGCAGATCTCGAATTGGTATCTTGATCGCTACGAAAAAGCCGAGCCCCCCGCACCGCCGGAAAATGGCGGAAACGTTCCGCCTTTCAGTTTCGATGCGCCGAAGGATAACGAATAATCATGCATGGGCCAGTCGTTTCTCGATCGAATCCCAGATCAGTCCGGCACTATTGATGCCATTGAAGCGGTCCAGTTCCTGCAAGCCGGTCGGCGACGTGACATTAATTTCTGTCAACCAGTCACCAATGACGTCAATCCCGACGAAAATCAGGCCGTTATCTCGCAGATGAGGCCCGATCGCACGACAGATTTCCCGATCGCGATCCGTCAGACTGACGGACTCGGCACGACCGCCGACATGCATGTTCGAACGAGCCTCACCTGACGCAGGAATGCGATTGATCGCGCCGATCGGCTCGCCATCGACCAGGATGATCCGCTTGTCACCCAGTCTGACCTTCGGCTCATAGCGCTGCACCATCAATGGCTCGCGGGAACGGCTGAAATGCATCTCCAGAAGAGCCGCGAAATTCTCATCGTCCTCCCGAATGCGGAAAATACCGGTGCCGCCATTGCCGAAAAGCGGCTTGAGGATGATATCGCGATGCTTGGCGCGGAACGCCCTGATCGCAACCTTGTCCCACGTGACAAGCGTGGGGGGCATCAGTTCCGGAAAATGCATCACCAGCAGCTTCTCCGGTGCATCCCGCACGGCGCGCGGATCGTTCACCACCAGACTACGGCCGGGCCCGACGCCGTGCACATGCTCAAGCATATGGGTCGCCGTGATGTATCCCATGTCGAACGGCGGATCCTGTCGCATCAGGATGACATCGGTTTCGCCCAGATCCAGCATATGCTCTGGGCCGAACTCCGCATGCGCCCCTTCCTGACGCTGAACGCGCACGGCCCGCGCCCGTGCCGTCAGCCGGCCCGTCGCCCTTTTCTCGCCCGGCACCGCGACGCCTTCGCTCAGGCTCAGACTCTGGACGTCATACACAAAGAGTTGATGGCCCCGCCGGGACGCCTCAAGCATAAGCGCGAAAGTGGAGTCCCCATGAATATTGACGGACTCCAGCGGGTCCATCTGGACAGCGATCTTGAAGGTCATGAAAAATCGTTCCCGGAAAAGGCGGCATCGTTGCAACGTCAGTCCTGTGTATCGACTTGCCACCGGCGTCTCAATGCCCGCATCGCTTGACGTCTCCCATTGATCCCACGCATTGCTGCCGGGATGGCCGCAACCACCTCCGCGCAACGAAAATCCTGGCAGGATTACCGACAGGTCGCCGTCTGGGCGGCGGTGGCGGCGCTTTACACGGCGCTGGGTTGCCACATCGCCACGCTGTATCCAAAGACGTCCGATCAGGTGGCCTATTTCAACGCCGGAATCGCAATGGCACATGGCCATCTTCGTCTTGGTGGATGGCTCCTTACACCGCCGGATTTCTGGACATCGGACATCCCCCTTTCCGCTTCCCTGTCCCTGATATGGCGGATTCTGGGGCGCAATCAGGCCAGCCCGTTATTGCTTGCGCTGCAACCCGCACTGATGTGGACAGCACTTCTCGCCTCCGTCGGGTTCATTTTCAGGCGGCATGGTGGCGGACTGCGCGGGGGCGTCCTGATCGCCGCACTTCTGGCGGTGCCGTTATTCGCCATGGTGCCCGGCTACTTCGTCACACTCTCGGCCATTCACGTCGGAACCGTGATCTACGCCCTTTGGGCATTGCACTTCGCGGCAACCAGCCGCCGCCTGCCCTGCTTCGTCATGCTTCTCCTCGGCACGCTGGGCGATCCGCTCTGCATCATCGTCGGTGCGCTGCCGGTCATCCTGTGGGGCATCCAGCGTCATCGAAGCATGGCGATGGTGGGCTGCGGCAGCATCGCGCTGGCCGAGGCCCTTCTGGCCATCAATGCCGCCACAGGCGGGTTCACGACGGAAAAGCTGCCCCTTCGCTTCGCGCCTTTTGATTCCCTGACCCGAAACATCGTCGTGACGATCCACGATGTCCTGACCGCCTTCGGCGCGGACCTATCGAGCCTGCCCGTTTCCAGCGCGCTGCCGGAACTGGCACGATTGGGTTGTATGCTATTCGTCGCCGTCGCCACGCTGGATGTTATCAGGCGGCGGGAAAATGCACCGCTTCCCGTCCTGCTCGTGCTGGCCGCCGAGCTCGATGCCCTGGCGCTGATGGTCAGTGACCGTATCGAGCTTGAAAGTGGGTCGATCGCCACGGTGCGCTACCTGTTTCCGCTCTGGATCGACCTGACATTGCTCGCTGCCTGGCACGTCGAGCGTTACGTCGTAGCCCCCTATTTCGCCGCGGTCGCGCTGCTGCTGTCCATCTGGTCCGATCATGCGACCCTGCCCGCGCGATCCACGGGAATTGTCAGTCAGGACGATCAGGCACTCATCGCCACACTGATGCACTCCGCTCCGCCGAACGGTATCGGAAGCTGGTGGGCGTCGGACGCATTGAATATGTCGTCATTGGGTCGGCTGCATATCGTGCCCGCCATAGCAGGTCGCACGGGCCTGATGCCATTCGTGCATATCTCGCCGCCCCTGCAATTTCCCGGCAAACCGTTCTTCGTTCTGGTTCCGCATCCGGACGAGACCTACCGGAAAGACGACGCAATACAACAATTCGGTGCACCAGCGCGGCAGTTCGCCATCGGTCGATACGATGTGCTGATTTACGAAGAGCGCCGGTCGGTCAGGGATACCGAATCGCCGTGATCTCCAGCATGACCGGACCGCCCGGCGTCTGAAGCGACACCTCATCCCCCACCTGGCTGCGTAGCAATGCCCGGGCAATCGGCGAAACGAGGCTCACTTCCCCCCGCGCGGTATCCGCCTCGTCGCAACCCAGGATGGTCACGGTATGCAGTGCATCCCCTTCGTCCAGATAAGCCACGCTTGCACCGAAAAAGACGCGATCCCGCACCGGCTGCGCGGCAGGATCCACGATAACCGCCTGATCCAGCCGCTTGCTCAGGAAACGGATGCGACGATCGATCTCGCGCAACCGCCGCTTGCCATAGATATAATCGCCATTTTCCGAACGATCGCCATTGCCTGCCGCCCAGGAAACGATCTCCACGATCTTCGGGCGCTCTTCATGCAACAGTGCGTGTAATTCGGCACGCATGCGCGCGGCACCTGCCGGACTTAGATAGCGCGATAACGGCGCCGTCCCCGACTCAGCCACGGTCGTCCACGAGCCGGAACCGCATGCTGCCGGAAATACGCTGCCCCGGGGGCACGACCTGCAATCCACGTTCCAGGATTTCCGGATGATGGATGGCATCGTTCATGTTCGTCACCGGCTCGACCGCCACGAACGGTTTTTCCGGCGCCGTGAAAACGACCAGATGGCGAAACACCTCATCCGCCTCGATCACGATGCGATAACCACCATCAGGATCGTCGATCTCCGCATGACCGTTCCAGCCCGCGAAGCAGTTATCGAGATGGAGCTGACGGACCGGACGCGCCGCCGGAGCGAAGGACCACGCGCCTTCTGTCGCCACGTGCTGCGCCGGCAGACCGTCCGGACCGCTTTCCCAAACGCCCTGCGCATGGAACAACAGGGTCGTCGCATCGCTTTTGCTGAAAAATGGATGGAAGCCGAAGCCGATCGGCTGTGGCTTCTCATCCTGGTTCACCACGACGAGTTCAACATTCAGGCACTGATCGTCCAGAACGTACGAAAGAACGGCCCGATAGGCGAAAGGCCATTCCGCCTTGCGCTCATCCGTATCCGGCCGATGATCGAGCAGCAGGATGGCACGATCCGGGTCCTCCTGCACAACCTCCCAGACACGCTCCCAGGCGTTGCCATGAATGCTGTGCGGCTCCCCGCCGATATTATTCGCGAGTTCGAAATCCTGCCCGTCGAACGAGAATCGCCCCTCACCGATCCGGTTCGAATAGGGCACCAGCGGATAGGCCGCGACCCCGACACCCTGCTGCGCACGCAGGTTGGAATCGACCGTCGGCACCAGTACATCGCGATCGTTCACGCGCCAGAACGCCAGCCCGCCGCCAGTCTCCGGCAGGATTCCGACGCGGGCGTTTCCACGAGCCAGTTCTATCATATCGACAAACCTCTTCCTTATCGACGCCCACGGCGTTTCTTGGCCGGATCGTAACCGCCACCACCGGGACCAAGCGGTCGCGGCGTCTTGTCCGCTTTCGCGCGCGAGGACACGGCCACCGGCGGCGGCTCGATCCCCAGTTCCACCGCTTCGAGACGCTTGATTTCGTCGCGCAGACGCGCCGCCAGTTCGAAATCGAGATTGCCGGCCGCCTCCCGCATACGCTTCTCCAGATCCTGGATCGACCCGGCGAGCGACTTGCCGACAAATTCCTGCGTATCGCCCCCCTTGTCTGGCGTGACCGTCACGTAGTCCTGCTCGAAAATCGAGGACAGCGCATCGCCGATCTTGGTGCGCACACTCGTCGGCGTAATACCGTGCGCTTCATTCCATTCGGTCTGCTTCGCTCGGCGACGCGCGGTCTCCTCAATGGCAAATGTCAGGCTGTCCGTCATCTTGTCGGCATAAAGCAGCACATGGCCATCCACGTTACGCGCGGCGCGCCCGATCGTCTGGATCAGGGAGGTCCGGCTGCGCAGGAAGCCTTCCTTGTCCGCGTCCAGAATCGCCACAAGCGCGCATTCCGGTATATCGAGCCCCTCACGCAGCAGGTTGATGCCGACCAGAACATCGAATGCGCCAAGACGCAGATCGCGGATGATCTCGATCCGCTCCAGCGTATCGACGTCCGAATGCAGATAGCGCACCTTGATCCCGGCCTCGCCGAGATAATCCGTCAGATCCTCCGCCATCCGCTTGGTGAGCGTCGTCACCAGCACGCGCCCACCCTTGCCGATCGTCTCGCGGCATTCGGCCAGCAGATCATCCACCTGCCCCTCGACCGGGCGCACGATCGTCACCGGATCGATCAGGCCCGTCGGGCGGATAACCTGCTCGGCGAACACACCGCCCGTCCGTTCGAGTTCCCACTTACCCGGGGTGGCGCTGACGAAGATGGACTGCGGCCGGAAGGACTCCCATTCCTCGAATTTCAGCGGTCGGTTGTCGATGCAGGACGGCAGCCGGAAACCGAACTCCGACAAAATGGATTTACGCGCGAAGTCGCCGCGCTCCATGCCGCCGATCTGCGGCACCGTGACATGGCTTTCATCGACGATCAGCAGCGCGTCTTCCGGCAGGTATTCGAACAGCGTCGGCGGTGGATCGCCCGGGCCACGACCGGAAAGGTAGCGTGAGTAATTCTCGATCCCCTTACAGGCACCCGTCGTCTCGATCATCTCCAGATCGAATGTCGTGCGCTGTTGCAGACGCTCCGCCTCCAGCAGTTTTCCTTCAGCATTGAATTGCGCCAACCGCTGCCGCAGTTCGTCCTTGATGCCGATCATCGCCTGATTGAGCGTCGGGCGCGGCGTGACATAGTGCGAATTGGCATAGACGCTGATCTCGGACAGATCGGCCGTCTTGCTGCCCGTCAGCGGGTCGAACTCCGTGATCTCGTCGATCTCATCGCCGAACAGCGAGACGCGCCAAGCGCGGTCCTCGTTCTGCACCGGGAAGATATCGATCTGCTCACCCCGCACGCGAAACGTGCCGCGCTCGAATGCCGCATCGTTCCGTCGGTATTGAAGTTCGACCAGTGCCTTGATCAGTCGATCGCGGTCGATCGTGCCGCCCGCTTCCAGCCGCACCACCATCCGCGAGTAGGTTTCGACCGACCCGATGCCGTAGATGCAGGAGACGGATGCCACAATGATGA
Source organism: Neoasaia chiangmaiensis (assembly GCF_002005465.1). Lineage (NCBI taxonomy): Bacteria > Pseudomonadati > Pseudomonadota > Alphaproteobacteria > Acetobacterales > Acetobacteraceae > Neoasaia > Neoasaia chiangmaiensis. The sequence goes on from NZ_CP014691.1 coordinate 841,063, forward strand.
CGTCGTTGCGCTCCAGCAGGGCCTGTGTGGCGGCATGGCGCATACGGTCGATCTGTTCGTTAATCTGGCTGTCTTTTTCGATATATGTATCCGACCGTGGAACATAAGCTTCCGGCTGATAGTAATCGTAATACGAAACGAAGTATTCCACCGCATTATCTGGAAAGAACTGCTTCATCTCTCCATAAAGCTGTGCCGCAAGCGTCTTGTTCGGCGCCAAAATCAGCGTCGGCTTCTGCGTCGCCTCGATCACCTTGGCCATGCTGAATGTCTTGCCGGACCCCGTCACGCCCAGCAGAACCTGATCGCGCTCCCCCTCGCCCACACCGCGTACCATCTCGGCAATCGCCGTGGGCTGGTCTCCCGCCGGTTCATATTCCGATTTGACGACAAGCTTGCGTGTCTTCGCCTTGGCGGGCTGCCGCTCAGGCTTGAAGCCTGTCAGGCGATGCTCGGTGACATTCTGGATGGTGGAACGGGCGGATGTCGACATGGATGCAGAATGGTTGTTCATGGCGGCAGTTACAAGGGAACTGCACGCGCAATCGTTCCTTCCGGATTTCCAACTTTTTGAACTCATTGGCAACAGAGGGGCCTCTGTCACACAATGTTGCCAATCCACAACATCCGATAGCAAACCTGCGCAAGCCTCGGATTTTCATTAGGCGAGCAAGATACATTTCGTTATTTTCCGGAAATGGTTCCACTTTCGAAAGAAACTCAATGTATCGGATAGGCTCTTCGCGCTGCCGTCTGCTGTTGACGACGGCCGCTGCCACAACGCTCCTCGCATCGTCCGCGCTGTGTTCAGCTGCCGTTGCCGCAACAAACGCTCGTCACACAACGCACGCGAAGACAAAAAAGCCAGTCCGAAAAGCAAACTCCGCCATCCCGGCCACCACCACTCCGGCGGCAACCAGCCCGGCGCCCAATACAACGGCGACCACGACAATCAACAACCGCAGCAACGCGAACAGCGCGGTAATCGCGAATGCTGCGGCATCTGGTTCTGCCGGCAATGGTAGCGAACAGATTACCGTCACGGGCTCTCGCATCACACAGAACAAGATTTCAGACATGTTCCCGACGACCACGGTCGACGCGGAGCAGATGCGTAAACGCGGCTACAACAATCTCGGTATGGCCCTGATGGCCGAGAACCCGGCTTTCGCAACGGCCACCAACAGTCCGGTCGGCACCCAGGGTTCATATGGCGCCGGACAATTCCTGCCCAATATGTTCAACCTCGGCGCCCAGCGTACGCTCAGCCTCGTGGACGGCATGCGCTTCGTATCCGATGCGTCTTCCTCGATGTTCGGTGCTGTGGGCGGATCGCCTGTCGATGCTTCGGTATTGCCCATGTCGATGGTCAAGAAAGTCGATACGATGGCAATCGGCGGCGCGCCGATCTACGGTTCGGACGCCATCGCCGGCACGATCAACTATCAGCTGATCGACGATTTCCAGGGCGTTCGCGTCAACGGCCAAGGCGGCTTCACCCAAAGGCGCGATGACGGCAATTATCAGCTGTCCCTGTTGACCGGCACGCATTTCGATCATGATCGTGGCAGCGTCGTCTTCGACGCGGAATGGAACCGTCAATACGCATTGCCGGTCTCGTCCCGCTCGTACTGGGCAGGGCAGAACCAGCAGGTCTATCTCCAGAACCCAAATGCGAACGGGAAATATCAATATGTTCTCGGCCGCAATTCACGCTCCACGATCTATACGACGTCCGGCATACCCGCCGTCGCTGATGGCTTGCCCACTTACCTGGGGCAGAACGACGTTGGCGTGACCAATGCGGCAGGGCAGAACCTGATTTTCAGCCACAACGGCAAGAGCCTCATCCCTTTCAATCCGGGAACGCCCAGCAGCGACGGGATCGACGCGTTCGGCGGTAACGGCTACGCCCAGAATGCCTACGGCAACATCATGTCGCCATGGCAACGTCTGAACCTGACGTCGATCATGAAATATGATTTCACGCCACACCTGCACGGAAAAATCGAAGGATTTTACCAACAGGGCGAGTCCGTCGGCGCCTCGACGAGCGGCTATTACAATACGGCACTTTTCGGCAGCGCCATGGTCGGGCCAGCCGACCCTACGACCGGCAACGCCAATGGCAACCTGGCGCTCAGCACCAGTAACCCTTACCTGACGAGCGCCGAACGCACGACAATCGTCAACGCCCTCAAGGCGAATGGGTCGCCGACCGACACATTCTATCTCGCGCGCAACAGCGCCGACTATGCACTTGACCGGTTCATTACCGATAATCGTCTGTTCCGCTTCGTGGGCGACCTGGACGGCGACTTCAATCTCGGACACCGCAATTTTGTCTGGAAGGCCATCGGCACTTATGGCCAATCCTATTCCCGGACGTTCCAGCCTGAAATCGTCACGCAGAATTACGAAAACGCGCTCGACGCAACCACCAACGCAAGTGGGCAAATCGTCTGCGCGCCCCACACCAGTTCACCGCTTGCGACCGTGTCATCGAACTGCTCCCCGCTTAACCCCTTCGGTGTCGGACAGGCCAGCAGGGCGGCCACCGATTATATCACTGCCTCGACAAGTCAGACGCAGCTCAACGCGCAGTTCGATATCATCGCCAACGTCCAGAGCAAGATCGCAACGCTGCCCGCCGGCGATATCCGGTACGTTCTCGGCTACGAACACCGCCGCGAAGGGTTCGACTTCAACCCGGGTGCATTCGAACAGGGCCAGGATATAGGTAATGGTCAGTATGCGCCCTATGGCGCCCTTATCCCCGTAATGCCGACCTCCGGCGCATACCACACGCATGAAGCGTTCGGGGAACTCGACGTACCGCTGGTGTCGCCGAAGATGCACATGGCGGGCGTTTACAATCTCGCTGCTCATGGTGCCGCGCGTTACGTCTACAACAGCGCCACGGGTGGCTTCGTCACGTATTCGGCTGGTGGCGCCTATTCGCCCACGCGCGACATAACCTTCAAGGGTAACTACACCCACGCGCTCCGTGCGCCATCCGTCATGGAACTCTATGCGCCGCGTGGCTCATCCTACGACTACGGCAACGACCCCTGCTCGACGCAGTTCATCGACTCCGGACCAAACCCCGCAACCCGCGCCGCCAACTGCGCCAAAGCCGGTATTCCACGGGGCGGCTTCCAGTCGAACATCAACAACTATACGGTGCTTGGCACAGCATCCGGCAATTCGCATCTGCGCAACGAGACGGCGAACAGCTTCGAAGGCGGCGTGTTGCTGACACCGCGCTGGGTGCCCGGCCTGTCCATCCAGTCGATGTTCACGGATGTCTTGCTGAAGCATGAGATCGTTTCGCTCGGCGTGCAGGATCTCATGGATGCCTGCTACGATTCCGCCAGCTATCCGAACGTCAATCTCAGCGGGCAGAACGTTTGCAACGCGTTCACGCGTGATTCCGCGTCTCACCAGATCACCGATTTCAACGATGGCTATTACAACATCGCCCAGTCGCATATGCAGGCGCTGCAATCGTCGCTGACATATGATCTGCCGCTACGCCGCGTTGGCCTGCCCGATACGGCCGGCGAACTGGTGACGACCGTCAATTATGTTCACTACGTCAATTATACACAGACCTATCTGGCAGCCAGCTACACGGAGTACGGCAGCACCGCCGTGCCACAGGACAACTTCACAGCCAACTTCAACTATTATCGTGGGCCATTCAACTTCCAGTGGCAGATGCAGTATTATGGAAAATCCAAATACGCGCTGAACGTCTTGAACAATGTTTACCAGAACGATACGTTCAAGCAGTATTTCATGTTCAACATGTCCGCCGGCTACCAGTTCGCACAACATTACAATGTTAATTTCTCGATGAACAACGTGTTCGATGCCAAGCCGCAATATCCTTATGTCGGCTCGTTGCAGCGTTATTACGATGCCGTTATCGGTCGCAGCTTCAATATTTCGGTTCAGGCCGAATTCTAAAATCTGCCCAGAGGCTCAACGCAAAAACCGCCTTCCCAAGGAAGGCGGTTTTTGTTTGGCTTGGCTTCGAAGCGGCCAATTGCATATTTTCAACGTAAAATCGCTTCGCTACGATGTGGATATGAAATATCCCATACGTGCAGCCCTGCTTCTGGCCCCGGCCCTTCTGACCACGCCGTCCTGGGCCGTCGACAAACCGGCGGATGCAAAGGACAGCCTCGCCGCTCTCCTGCCGGCGGATGCGGTCACGAAGCATCATCTGACGGCAGGCGGCCACGCCATCGCCTATACCGCCCATGCCGGCACCCTCACCCTGCGCGATGACGACGGTAAGCCGTCGGCCAAGGTATTCTACATTGCCTATACGCAGGACGGGGCCAACGCCGCTAACCGACCGGTATCCTTCTTCTTCAATGGCGGACCGGGTGCTGGCACCGCTTACCTCAATCTTGGTGCCGCCGGTCCGAAAACGCTGCAATTTCCTTCGGACGACTCGACAGACGGCGCCCGCGCGAAGCTGGTCGACAACCCCGATACATGGCTTCCAGCGACCGATATGGTGTTCATCGATGCCGTCGGGACGGGCTACAGCAAGCCGCTCGACCCCGCGAAGGCCGCCAAGGCCTATTATGGCGTGAAGCAGGACGCCAGCGCGTTCGCCAAGACCATCGAACTATGGGTCGGCGCCAACGCACGTCAGGCATCGCCGCATTATCTCGTTGGCGAAAGCTATGGCGGCATCCGCTCGATCCAGGTCGCCAATGCGCTGCAGGAGCAGCAGAACCTGATTGTTAACGGCATCGTCATGCTCTCGCCGGCGATCGAGATGAGCTTCCTCGACGACACGGATAATCCGCTCTCCTCAGCCATGGCCTTGCCGACTTTCATCGCCGCGCATCTCGATGAGACCCATCAGCTTTCGTCACAAACGATCGACGATGCCTATCGTTATGCGCTCGGTCCCTATCTTTCGACTCTCGCCAATACGCCGCCGCAGGGTGATGCCGCGCACCGCTTCTACGCCGAAATCGCCCAGCGCACCGGCATTCCTGAAGCCATCGTGGCAAAAGAGCGCGGTGCATTGAGCGCCATGGCCCATGACGTGCGCAGCCGGGGCGGCCGCCTCCATGGCCTCTACGACTTCACGCAAACCATCGCCGATCCGTATCCGGACGGGATTGAGAACGGCAACAGCCCGGAGATGACCCTTTCCGGCTACGGTCGCGCTTACGGCAATGCCTTCTCGGGCTACGTCGCCAACGAACTCGGCTTCCGCACCGAATTGACCTACGATCTGCTGAGCATGAAGGTGAACAGTGCCTGGAATTTCGGGGAGCCCGGCACGCCGCTCACGCAGCAGATCCCGGTCCTGCGTAAACTGCTGGCGCTCGATCCTAGCCTGCATGTGTTCATTGCCAACGGGTATTTCGACATGGCCTGCCCCTTCGGCACCACGCGCTGGACGAAGGATCATATTCCGGTCGGTGCGGATCGGGTCAGCCTGCATCTCTACCCGGGTGGCCACATGCTCTACTCCCGCCCGGCCAGCCGCGCGGCGCTATGGCATGATGTCAGCGCGTTCTACGCCGGTCAGAAGATCTGAAGGTTTCACGCGGCCGGACCTGATTTTGGCCGGCCGCGTTTCAACAACTATCCCGTATCAGGCCGCAAGCGCCTCGATCTTGCCTTTCAGAACGGTATGCAACTTGTCGAAAGCCTCGTTGAAGCCCGCCAGACCGTCTCTCAGCAGCTTGTCGGTAATCGCATGCAGGTCGATACCGCCCTTCGCCAGCGCATCAAGTTTGGCTTTGGCATCGGCAACGTCGATCACCATCGGTTCGGACGGATTGCCATGGTCGCGAAACGCCTCGAAGGTCGGTAGCGGCATGGTGTTGACCGTATCGGGCGCAATAAGCTCATCGACATAGATCACATCGCTGTAGGTTTTATCTTTGGTGCTGGTGCTGGCCCATAACAGGCGCTGTGCGTTCGCCCCGGCAGCGGCGAGGTTCCGCCAGCGGTCGGAGCGTGATACCTCCTGCCAGTGCGCATAGGCGAGCGTCGCATTGGCGATGGCGATCTTGCCGCGCAGGGCGCGCAGAATATTCGTATGCACGTCCTTCGCGGCAATTTTCCGGTCGATCTGCTCGTCCACCAGCAGATCGACGCGCCCGATATAGAATGACGCGACGCTCGCGATCCGCGACACATCCTCCCCGTCGGCGACACGACGCTCCAGCCCCTTGATGTAGGCATTGAATGTCTCGTGATAGGCTTTTTGCGAAAACAGCAGCGTGACGTTGGTCGAGATGCCATCCGCCGTCGCTTGCTCGATCGCCTTTGCGCCGGCGGGTGTCCCCGGAATCTTGATCATCAGATTGCGGCGGTCGACCGCCTTCCACAGACGACGCGCCTCCTTGATGGTTCCTTCCGCGTCATGCGCCAGATGAGGCGAGACCTCGATGCTGACATGCCCATCCTGCCCCTTGGAGGATTCGAAGACCGGATGGAGCGTATCGCAGGCGGCCCGGATATCCGTAACCGCAAGCTCCTCATACAATTCACCGGCTCCGACCTTGCGCCGGGCAAGGATCGACTTGATCTGTGCATCGTAGGCATGGCCGTAGCCCATCGTCTTCTCGAAGATCGCCGGATTGGACGTCATGCCGCGCAGGCCGTCTTCTTCCACCAATCGTTTAAGTTCGCCTTCTTCGGTATGCGTGCGATTGATGTAGTCGAGCCAGGGCGATTGACCGAGCGCCACCAGCTCCTTCAGGGGATTCCGCGTTTTCTGGTGGGGTGCTTTCTGCAACATGGCGTCATTCTCCGCTTCATCGATCAGGATCACCGCAAGGCCTGTCGTGGCGGCAATCGCAGGTCATCGATTTGATTGTGACGGGTCGAGCGTAAGGCCGTGTTTTGCTGTTTCGAAAGGCCGAAAACCCTAATCTCCCCGGCATGTGAGAAGCGTGAATCACACGTAAGGGAATATTAAGTTACCGATCCAAATCGGTCCTGCGCACGAATTCGCTTCCCGGCGCCATTGACCATCCGGCAAACGCATCCGAAAACATGCTCCATGCAACGTGTTTTTTCCGGCATCCAGCCGACCGGCGTCCCGCAACTTGGCAACTATCTCGGTGCGATCCGCAACTGGGTCACGCTCCAGAACGATCATGACTGTGTCTTCTGCCTCGTGGACATGCATGCGCTCACAGTCTGGCAGGATCCGGCCGCGCTACGCGAGCAGACGCTCGGCCAGACGGCCTGCCTGCTGGCTGCCGGCATCGATCCGACGCGCCATATCCTCTACAACCAGTCCGCCGTCTCGGCGCATGCGCGTCTGGGCTGGCTGTTCAACTGCGTGGTCCGCCTCGGCTGGCTCAATCGCATGACGCAATTCAAGGACAAGGCCGGCAAGGACCGCGAAAATCATTCCGCCGGCCTGTATGTCTATCCAAGCCTGATGGCCGCCGATATCCATGCTTTCCACGCCACGCGCGTTCCGGTTGGCGACGATCAGCGCCAGCATCTGGAACTCGCCAACGACATCGGCCAAAAATTCAATCACGACTATGGCGTCGATTTCTTTCCCGTAATCGAACCGCTGATCCCGCCGGGTGCCGCGCGCATCATGAGCCTGAGGGATGGCACAAAGAAAATGTCGAAATCCGATCCTTCGGCGCAGAGCCGCATCGACATGACGGACACGCCGGACGAGATCGCCCTGAAGATCAGGCGCGCCAAGACCGACCCCGAGCCGCTGCCGTCCGAGGAGGCCGGACTGGCAGGGCGGCCGGAAGCCCGCAACCTCGTCGCCATCTACGCCGCCATGTCGGATGAGACGTCCGCGCAGGTTCTGGCGCGCTTTGGCGGAGAGGGCTTCGGCCCCTTCAAGAAGGCCCTGGCGGAGGTGCTGGTGGCCAAACTCGGTCCCGTCGCCGACGAGACGCGTCGGCTCCTGCGGGATCCCGGTCACTTGCAGGCGATCCTGTGCGACGGCGCCTCAAGAGCGGAGGCCATCTGCGAGCCGATCGTCACCGAGGCGGAACGCCTGGTTGGGTTCCTCCGTTAACCGGCGGAAGGGAGAACGGCATGCGACAGGCTTTCCATCGCCTGACGGTCGATACGCGCGGCAAGGGACTGACCATGATCACCCGGCCCATCTGCGACTGGGTGAACGAGACGGGCATTTCGGATGGGCTCCTGACACTCTGGTGTCGCCATACATCGGCGTCCCTGACGGTTCAGGAGAACGCCGATCCGACGGTCCGTCGGGATATCGCCGATTTTTTCGAAGACCTCGTGCCGGAATCGCGCCACTACGTGCATGACGACGAAGGCCCGGACGACATGCCCGCGCATCTGCGTTCGATGCTGACGGACATACAGTTGACCATTCCGGTCATGGACGGCCGCCCCGTGCTGGGTACCTGGCAGGGAATCTATCTGTTCGAACACCGCCGCCAGCCGCATCGCCGGGAGATCGTGCTGCATCTCCTCGGCGAATGACCGCTTACCAGCGGCGCAGCAGGAACTGTGCCGGACAATTGTCCTGCGGCTCGGGCGACGCGATATAGGCAGCCGCCTTCGGGAACACATCCAGCCGATCCGGCCGAAGTGTGAACCACATCTGGGTCAGCACCACGTGTCCCTGATGGTCCCGGCTGCATTGCAGTTGCAGTGCACGTGGCGTGACATTGCCCGTGGCCTGATCGAAGAACGACAGCATTGCGGCGTGCGACACCATCGTCCCGGCCCGGGCGGACAACCATGCACCGATCGCTGACTGTGCGAATTTCAGCCGTAAAGCGGCCGCCGTGGCAAAAAACGGTCCAGGCTGATAACCGAAACAGCGTGCATGCTTGTTGAACTCATGCGGCACGAGCGGATGGGTCGTATGCGGCACGATCGTCGCAAGCTGGTTCTGCAACGGTGCATCCAGTATCGGCGTGACATCCTGTTCCTGCTCAAGCAGGGAGCAACCGTCCCGCCACCACGCCTGCACGGGAATGTTGCGCGCTTCCAGCGTCCCGGGCTCGGAGGCCCACAGCCCATGCAGGCCGATGAGCGGGATACGCGGCTGATCCGGCAAGCAACCGCTTCCAACCGCACAGAAGCCGGGTTGCCAGGTCAGGGCCAGCGTATCGTGATGAAAATCGGCATGCGCCGTCGGATGCAGTGCCGGCCCCTGCGGCGCCTGCGTCGCGCAGCCGGCCAATAGTATCAGGACGCCGAAAACATAACGCAGCATGATCGTCAGCTTTTCAGAATGAGCGCATGGTGCGCCATATGATCTTCAATGAATGTCTGGATGAACCAGTAAGAGTGATCATAATGTGCCTGCCGGCGCAAATTCAGCTCCTGCCCGGCAATCCGGGCAGCGTCCTCGAAGACCTCCGGCTGCAATTCGCGGGCGAGGAACTGATCCGCCAGCCCCTGATCGATCAATATCGTTTCAGGGTGCGTCCTTCCTGACCGAAGCAGCGCCGTCGCGTCCCATGCGTCCCATGCCCAGCGGTCCTCGCCCAGATAGGCACCGAACGCCTTCTCTCCCCATGGGACGGCGGCGGGATGCACGATGGGCGCAAACGCGGACACCGATTTCCAGAAACCGGGTGCGCCGAGAGCATGCACCAGCGCGCCATGGCCGCCCATGGAATGACCCATGATGCCCCGTCGCGCACCGTTCAACGGGAATACTCCTTCCGTCAGGGACGGCAATTCGGAAGCGATATAACTGCCCATGCGATAATGCGCCGCCCATGGCGGGCGCGTGGCATCCAGATAGAAACCCGCCCCCGTTCCCAGATCGTAGGCATCGTCCTCCCCCGGCACATCCGCGCCTCGCGGCGATGTATCCGGCGCGACAAGCGCAATGCCATGTTGCGCGGCGAACCGCACGATATTGGACTTGATCAGGAAGGTCTCGTGATTGCAGGTCAGTCCGGCCAGAATATGCACAACCGGCACGGACGTGCCTGACAATGCCGCCTCCGGCAGGAACACGCCGAATGCCGCCTCCAGCCCAAGTACGCTGGAGGCATGCCTGTAGAAGCCAAGCCGGCCACCACAGCAATACGTTTCGGAGAGTGTTTCCATGATCGGTTTATCTTTCAAGCAGTTCCTGCCCACAATGCGTCAGGCGCAGAGACCGCCATCCACGGTCAGGACGGTCCCGGTTACGTATCGGCTCGCGGGTGACGCCAGGAAGGACACGGCGCCCGCGATATCGCCCACCGTGCCATAGGCGCCCGTCGCCACGAAGCTGCGCAACACATCCGCCGCCTGCCCGTCAGCGGGGTTGAGTTCGGTATCGATCGGACCAGGCTGCACGACATTGGCAGTGATGCCCCTGGGTCCGAGATCACGCGCAACCCCACGCGCAAAGCCGGGCAATGCCGCCTTCGTCGCGGAATAGACCGAAATTCCGGGAAACGGCGACCGCTCGCCGAAGGCCGATCCGATGTAGATCAGTCGCCCGCCCTCGCGCATGTGCTTTACCGCCTCGGCCGTCTCGACCATCACGGCCCGCACATTCAACGTCAGCGCGCGGTCGATGTCCTCGACGGTCATCGTCTCGATCAAACCGTAGGGATAGGTGCCGGCGTTGCAGACCAGCGCGTCGATCCGGCCGAATGCGGCGACGGTTTGCGCGACGACCGCCCTGTTGCCATCGATGGTGCTGCCATCCGCCTGGATCGCCAGCGCTCGCCGCCCTTTCGCGCGGATGATGTCGGCCACTTCCGCGGCGCGTCCCGCATTGCTCGCGAAAGAAAAAGCGACATCGTAACCGTCTGCGGCCAACGCTTCGGCAATCGCCGCACCGATGCCGCGGCTTCCGCCGGTTATGAGTGCAATACGTTCAGCCATGAATCGATCTCCCTGTGTTCCGGTATATCGTGATGTTGGATGGACGCCGGTCAGACGAAGACCGGCTGTTCGGGACTACCGTCGAAAACGAGAACGAGCGGCTCCACGTGCCATGCCTGGAGAATACGACGCAGATCATCCGTCGCGACAACCCATGTCCGGGTATTATCGAGCGGATGGCAGGTGATGGCGTCCGCATCCAGCAATTCGGCGTCGATGGCAAAACGGACCTGACGTTTCCGATCGGCGATCAGGCTGAGCGGTCCCAGCGAGCCCGGCTCCGTCGCCAGAACCTCACGCATCAGGTCCGGCGAACCGAAGGAAAGCCGCCTGGCGCCGAGCATCGGGGCCAGCGCTTTCATGTCCACCTGTCGTTCCGCCGGCAATGTGACGAGAAACAACGAACCCCTGGCATCCTTGAGGAACAGGTTCTTCGTATGCAGCCCCTGCAATCCGGCATAATGGGCATAGGCATCCCGCACGGTGTGGACCGGCGGGTGCGTGACCTCTTGAGGACAGATACCCAGACTGGCCAGAAACTCGCTCAGCGCCGACTGCATCAGAACTCCACCACCGAGCGAATGCTTTTGCCCTGCGTCATCAGATCGAAACCATGATTGATCTGGTCGATGGTCAGATGCTCGGTAATCAGGCTGTCGATGTCGATACGGCCGTCCATGTACATGTCGACGATCCTGGGCACGTCGGTCCGACCGCGCGCCCCACCGAAAGCCGAACCGATCCAGCGTCGTCCCGTCACCAGCTGGAACGGGCGCGTGCTGATCTCCTGTCCCGCGCCCGCCACGCCGATCACGCAGCTGACGCCCCAGCCGCGATGCGCGCACTCCAGCGCCTGGCGCATCAGCTTCACATTGCCCACGCACTCGAACGTGTAGTCCGCGCCACCGCCGGTCAGTTCCACCAGATGACCGACCACGTCGCCGTTCTCGCCCAGATCGGCCGGATTGACGAAATCCGTCATGCCGAACTGCCGCGCGATCTCCGCCCGCGCCGGATTGAGGTCCACGCCGACGATCTGGCGCGCGCCCACCATTCTGGCGCCCTGAATGACGTTCAGCCCGATGCCGCCCAGGCCGAACACCACGACCGTCGAATTGGCCTCCACCTTCGCGGTGAACAGCACGGCGCCGATGCCCGTCGTCACGCCACAGCCAATGTAGCAGACCTTGTCGAACGGAGCGTCCGAACGGATTCTGGCCAGGGCGATCTCGGGCAACACCGTATAGTTCGCAAAGGTGGAGCAGCCCATATAGTGATGCACGGGCTGCCCCTTGTAGGAGAACCGCGTCGTGCCGTCAGGCATCAGGCCACGGCCCTGCGTTGCGCGGATCGACGTGCACAGGTTCGTCTTGCGCGACAGGCAGGATGGACACTCACGGCATTCCGGCGTGTAGAGCGGAATGACGTGGTCGCCCGGTCGCAGATGCTTCACCCCAGCGCCCACCTCTCGCACGATCCCGGCGCCCTCATGCCCCAGGATCGCGGGGAACAGCCCCTCCGGATCCGCGCCGGACAGCGTGAACTTGTCGGTATGGCAAAGACCTGTCGCCTTGATCTCCACCAGCACTTCGCCCGCGCGTGGACCTTCCAGCTGCACGGTGTCGATCACCAGAGGTTTGCCGGCTTCCAGCGCCAGCGCCGCGGTCACGTCCATGGCAACGATCCTTCTCTTCCGTGGTCACGATGTCTTGCGCCATACGACAAAGCATGACGACTCTGGTTTCAGACAGTGCCGTCTCGCCGCGTGGATGCCAAGATGGCGTCATGCTCAACTTTACAAGGACATACGCGCATTGATCGTCGATAAGCGTCACGGCCTCTGGATCCTGCTGCGCGAAACAGCACCGCCTCTGCTCATACTGGCGATATGGGACACGATCGTCGTCGTCATGTTTCAGATCTATCATCAGGAATGGATGGAGCAGCCGGCACTGCCCATCTCCCTGATGGGGTCTGCCCTCGCCCTGTTTCTGGGCGTCCGCAACAACGCCGCCTATGCCCGCTGGTGGGAAGGCCGCACGCTCTGGGGCGCGGTCACCAATAACTGCCGTTCCTTCGGGCGCGAAGCGGCATCGCTGCTCGGCGGTCGCGCCGATCTGGCAAGGGCCATGGCGGCATATCCCTATCTGCTGCGCGTGGCCCTCGCCGGGCTGGAGGCGGGTCCGGACGCCAGGCGCCTGCTAGGCCCCGAGATGTATGCCCGCGTCATGTCGCGGAACAACAAGCCGAACGCCCTGCTCTACGAGATCGGACTGGGCGTGGCGGAAGAAGTGGAGAAGCGCGGAATCGACGGCGCCGTACACGGCACGGTGGACCGCATCCTGTCCGATCTCGCGAACGCGCAGGGCGGTCTGGAACGTATCCGCAATACGCCTTTGCCGGTACAATATTCGGTGCTGCCGCTGCTGGTGGTGCATGTCTTCTGCATCGTGCTGCCACTTTCCGCGGTTCAGACGCTGGGGTGGATCACGCCATTGGGGTCCAGCCTGGTCGGCTTCCTGTTTCAGGCGCTCGACAAGAGCGGTCGCGACCTGCAGACACCGTTCGTGCCCAGCCCGCATGCCCTGCCGATGCTCGCCATGTCCCGCAACATCGAGATCGATCTGCTCCAGCCGCTTGGGATGGAAGTCGGACCGCCGATCGGCGGCGTGCACGGAATCCAGCCGTAGGTTCTGCCGAAGCAACAAGACAGGGCGGGGATTTTGTGCTACTGTCCCGGCCATGAACACGTTCAAGACGCCTCCCAAAGGAGGCATGACCGACGCGATGGCGCGCAGTGCCGCCGCGTTGACCGCCTCCCAGGCTGACAGCCACGGCGACAACAACGACCCGTTCGAGGAAGGCGACTCAATCGTCTATGCCGCGCACGGTGTCGGTCGCGTGGACCGGATCGGCGTGGACGAGATTGCCGGAACGAAACTGGAGATTATCCAGATTTCGTTTCCTGGCAACCAGATGACCCTTCGCATCCCCCTCTCCAAGGCGCGGAAATCGGGCCTGCGGAAGATCGTCACGCGCGATATCGTCGAAAAGGCGATGACGATCATCAAGGGCAAGCCGCACGTCAGCAAGGGCATGTGGGCGCGCCGGGCAGTGGCCTATCAGGAGAAGATCAACTCCGGCGACCTTATCCAGATTGCCGAAGTCCTGCGCGATCTGCGCCGCAACGTGGACAGTCTCGACGGCAGCTTCAGCGAACGCAAACTGTTCGAGGCAGCGCAGGAACGCTTCGTTTCCGAAGTCGCCGTACTGGAGAACAAGGAACCGGCGGCAGTGCTGCAATCGCTCACCGAAACGATGAAAGCGGCCTGACCGCACGCATCCTTTCGTCGCATGTTGCGTTACCCCCTCCAATGTCGCCACATCTGATGCAAGCCGCTTGCGGGTCCGCTCATCGGATGTGGCAATTCTAGACAGGGTATCTTCGGGAGAAACGGCCTGCCGTTTTCGTCCGGTTACCCTGCTAAGTGAGGGAAAGAACCATGCCCGCTCCCCAGCGAGACCGCTTCAGAGGTAAGAACGTGCTGATCACCGGCGCTTCCCAAGGTATCGGGGAAGCCGCCGCCCTGCGCTTCGCGGAAGAAGGCGCGCGCGTTGCCGTCAACGGTCGTCACGAAGACAAGCTGCGCGCCGTCGTCGACAAACTGCCGAAGGTCGATGCAGGGCCGCATGTCGTAGCAACGGGTGACATGTCGAAGGAAGACGATGTCGACCGTGTCATGCGCACAAGCCTGGATGAGATGGGCGGACTTGATGTCCTGATCTGCAATGCCGGCATCATGCGACCGAGTCCGTCGGAAGACATCACACTCGACGATCTCAATGCCGTTCTTGCCGTCAATCTGACGAGCGTCATCCTGTGTTCGCGTGCGGTGCTGAAATACTGGCGTTCGAACGACCTGAAGGGGTCGATCCTGGTCAACAGTTCCGTGCATCAGGAAATTCCCAAGCCGCAATACCTGGGATACTCAGCCAGCAAGGGCGCGGTCGGCAATGTCGTCCGGACACTCGCGCTGGAATACGCGGCGCATGGCATCCGCGTGAATGGTGTCGGTCCGGGTGCGATCGTGACCCCGATGAACGATGCCTGGGTGCATGATCCCGAACAGTACAAGACAGTGTCCAGCCATATCCCCATGGGCCGTCCCGGTGAAGGACGTGAGATTGCCGACGCACTGACCTTCCTCGCCTCGGAAGAGGCCTCGTATATCACCGGACAGATGCTCTACGTGGACGGCGGTCTGACCCTCTACGCCGATTTCCAGAAAAACTGGTCATCGTGATCGATTGCAGGCCGTTCGACCCTGTTCTTGTCAAGGATTGAAAAACTATCATGGCTGCGCCTCTCTCGGTTCTGGTCGTCGAGGACGACTTTCTCATCCGTGCCTGTCTGACGGAATTCCTGGAGGACAGCGATATCCATGTGCTGGAGGCTGAAAGCTGCGCCGAAGCCTGGAGGCATCTGGATCAGTCCGGACCGATACATGCCGTCGTGACCGACATCTCCCTGCCGGATGGCAATGGAAAGAACCTGAGCATGGATCTCCGCGCACGGTGGCCGGAGATGCCGGTCATCTTCACCAGCGGCCATGGCGCATCCGTTTACGAGAAAACAGAAATCGCGCCACCGCATGATCGCATTGTCACCAAGCCCTACCCGCTCTCCGCCGTGCTGGATGCCATTCATGAACTCACCGGCACACATCAGGATCGGGTCCCTGCGCAGTAAGGCGTAACGCCGTGGAAAATGACAGTGCGGCGCTCGACAGGCATACGATACGCGCTCTTTTCCATCAGGGCCGATACGATGAGGCGGTCGCCCTGGCCATACCGCTGGCACAGATCGATCAGCTTGCTCCTCATCCGTTCTCGGCGCTGCTCGACGATGCCGTCGCGCAGGATCGACGGCTGGAATACCTGATGCTGCTGGACAGGATCGGGCAGGCGGCGGCTCAGGACTGCCGGCTCCTCGATCTTCGTGCCATCATCCTCCAGCAGATCGGGCGGCTCGACGAAGCGGAAAGCACCGTACGTCGTGCCCTGGTCGCCCGACCGCATCATCTTCCCAGCATCAACCTGCTGGTGTCTATCCTGACGCAGGCCGGACGGTTCGAAGAAGCTGAAGCGATCCTTCGCGCGCAATACCGGACGCTCCCCGACGACCCGGCGACAATCGCCAATCTTGCCGTCATCATGACGGCGCAGAACAAATTCGCCGAGGCGTTACAACTGTATCGGGAGGCGATCGCCCACGCCCCGACCCACGCCCAGATCCGCCTGAACCATTCGATCGCCCTGCTGAAGGCCGGGTATTACACACAAGGCTGGGCGGAACACGAGTGGCGGCTCGATCTGCCCGGCCACACCAGCCTGCCGCGTGAAACCGCGCTGCCCAACCTGACGCCGGACCTCGACCTTGCGGATCGGCATGTCCTGCTGACGCAGGAAGAAGGACTGGGCGACACGTTGATGTATCTGCGTTACGTCCCGCTCCTGGCCGAACGCGGCGCACGCGTCACCATCTGGGGCGCTGAAACGCTGGCCGACATGATGCGCCGCGTGTCTGGCGTGGAACGGGTTCAGGTCGGCGGCGATACGCCCGATTACGACTATCACTGCCCGTTCATCAGCCTGCCACGCGCATTCGCCGCCACATCGACGCCCTTCGGTGTGGACGTGCCCTATCTGACAGTCGATCCGGCAAAGCGCGCGACATGGGCCAGACGCATGCAGGACGACCGTCTCCTGCGTGTCGGCGTGGTCTGGGCCGGTGCACCACGCCCCACCAATCCGGACGCCTTCATGCTTGACCAACGGCGTTCGATGCCACTTTCGGCCCTTGCACCGTTGTTCCGGTCCCGCAGCGCGACCTTCTACAGCCTGCAAAAGGGGCCGGCGACGGAACAACTCGACATCACGCTACCGGAATACCGACGGGTCGTGGACTGGTCGGACAGCCTGAACACCATGGACGATACGGCTGCGCTGATCGCCAATCTGGACGTGGTCATTTCGGTCGATACGTCTGTCGTCCATCTCGCCGGTGCGCTCGGCAAGCGCGTTATTTTGATGGATCGCGTCAACCCATGCTGGCGCTGGCTACATGACCGGACAGATAGTCCATGGTATCCGGATCTGACGATCGTGCGCCAGAGCATGCCGTGGCAATGGTCGGACGTCGTGCAACGTGTGGCGGCTTTATTGCGCAAGGAACGCCGAAAATGACGGAATTCAACGAAGCATTGGCGCGCGCGAAAGCCCTGCTTTCCCGAGAGGACGCGGAGCGTGTCATTCTCGGCCTCGCCGGACCGCCGGGGAGCGGCAAATCCACACTGGCCGCACGTCTGGCGGTCGAGTTCGGCGATACGGCGATCGTCGTGCCGATGGACGGCTTCCACCTTGCCGACGTCGAACTCGCCCGCCTCGATCGGCGGCAACGCAAGGGCGCGCCGGATACTTTCGACGCCCACGGCTTCGTCGCACTTCTTCGCCGCCTGCGCGAGGAGACGAACCATATCGTCTATGCCCCCTTCTTCGATCGCCGCATCGAGGAGCCGATCGCGGGCGCGATCCCGGTGCTGCCGGAGCACCGGCTTGTCATTGTCGAAGGCAACTATCTGCTTTGCGAGGGCGCATGGTCACCGGTCCGTCATCTTCTGGATGAAGCCTGGTTCGTGCAGACCGAGGCCGTTCTTCGTCATGGCTGGCTTCGGGACCGGCATATCAGCTTCGGTCGCACGCCTGCCGATGCGCAGGCATGGATCGCCGCCACGGACGATCCCAATGCCCGCACCATCGAGGCCACTTTGCCGCATGCGGACTGGGTGTTCGATAATACGCCGCTCGAGGTCGACCCTCAGTAATCGAACCCGTAGCTCAGTCCGACGCTGGAGCCCGGATCGTTCTCCGGCGTCGTAAAGCCCGTCACCTGCCCGCCCGTGCCCACCGTCGTGTTCAGCTTCAGGCGGCGCGTCAGGTCGACCTGCACCTGCGCCTGCGTGCCGGAACCCGATGTCGCCTGCTTGGCGCCGACATACACGCCCTTCATGACGTATTTTCCCGCCTCCAGACTGGCACCGCCGTTGTTGACGCCACTTCCGCCGCCGACTGCCAGACGATCCAGCCCGAGGGCATTGCGTACCTTGCCGAGCGGATCGAAAGCCGAGCCGCCCGTCAACTGGGCGACGGCGGTCGCCAGTTCCGCAAGCTGCGTGGTCGACAGCTTGGCCGTCGTCGTGCCGAACAGCAGCATGGCCAACACCTGATCCCGCGGCTGTTCGGGGATAGAGCGGAAGTCGATCTTCGGCGCGCTGGCGTAGCCGGTCACCAACAGACTGGCCAACGTGCCTTCCACGTTACGATCCGCCCGGAAATCCAGCGTCGGGTCGAGTTTGTGCGTCACGCCGCTGCCGTTGAAGCCGACGCGGCCATGCGTGAAGTTGAGGTTGACGCCCGCCAGGTTGAAATTGCCGCGCCGCAGATCAAAGCCGCCATCGACCACCGGCGCGGAACTCACGCCCCCGACATGCAGCTTACCCATCATCTCGGCATCCAGCCCATGCCCGCGCACGAAGAACTCGCCGGGTGACACCACATTCACGTCCAGCCCGATAATCATGCTCGAGGTCGAGACGGCCTGCTGTTCGCCCGGACGGATCACGTTGAGCTGCGGCACGGAAGCCGGCATGGAATTGGGAATATTGATCGTCGCCGTCGGGATGCGCACGTTTCCGTCCACGTCGATCCGGGTCGTCGCCTGACCGTGAATGCGCAGCGCCGTATCGATTGTCGCCGTCAGCAGATCGCTGGCAATCGGCTGCGCGCCCTTCGAGTCCACATGAATATCAAGCGGCATACCCGGCCGGAACGCGCCGATCGTGCCGTTCAGCGCGATGGTGCCCGTCCCCGCGTGCGCCAGTATATTGTCGACCGTGACGCTGTCCCCGGCGGAGGTTATCGCGCCGTTGATGCCGTAAAGCCGCACGCCCTGCGCATAATCATTAAAGCTCGCATCATGCAGATCGATACGCCCCGTGGCGCGCGGCGCAGCCATCGACCCGCTTACACCCATATCGATCGCGACCTGTCCCGCCACGGCACGCCCCTGCGCCCCCAATATCGCATCCGCAATCGCCAGATCGACATGCCCGTTGGCCTGCAAGCCGATGCTGCCTGTCTTGCCCGTCGGCACCGTGCCACGAACCGTCAGATCCAGCCGACGACCGGCGTTCAGGGCGGCATCGATCCGCGCGCTGACGCCTTGCAGCACGGCGTTGGCATCTAGCGATGCCGCCGGCAGGGACGCCGCCGGGCCGGTCTGCATTTTCAGGCCGCGCGCCTTGAGCGCTATTGTGCCGGTCGGTTTCTGCAACGTGCCCGCAACGCGGGCCTGACCGCTGATCGTGCCCGATGCCGCCAGGTTCGGCGCAAAAGGCTTCGCCAGCGCGGGCGTCACGTTATCCAGACGCACAGCCAGGTTCAGCGCGGGTTTGATCGTTCCGGACAGGTCGATGATCGCGGGGCTCACGCGCGGGGGCGCGACCGTCAGGCGCAGATGATCGACTCCCGTTTTCTCGCCGAACGACACCAGACTGGGCCCGGAAAGATTGAGCGCCTCCCCCTTCGCCACGGCGGCAAGACGTGCAACCCTCACCTCCTTCCTCGGCAGGTCGAGGCGCAACGCGGTATCGAGACTGGCCGGGGCACCCGCGACATTCTGCAAGGCAGCGCGCGCCGTCACATCCAGACCCGAGAGTTTACCACGCGCCGTTGCGTTGGCGCTGCCCGTGATCCCTTGCACCGCAAGACCCGCCGTCGCCAGCTTGAGGTCAAAATCCGGGTCGTCCGTCGGATCGGCAATCCTGCCACCCAGATTGATGCGATCCACGCGGGCGATTGTCGATTGGAGCGCACCATCCAGAAGGACGGCGACGGAAGCCGGACTTTGCGGATCGAGCTGCGTCGTATGCACGCCGAGCGTCAGATGACCGCCGAGTTTCTGCCCGGCGAGGTTGCTGAAATCGGCCAGACGTCGAACCTGGATATCCAGATCGCCAAGAGGCACCTTCGCCCCGGACGGCAGGGTCAGTGCGCCCTTACCCTGCATGCTGTTCCAGGAGAGGTTATGCAGATCGACGTGCAGCGCTCCCTTGTCGTCACGCGCCACCGCCGTATCGAGTGCGAGCCTTGCCCTGTCGAGGGTCCCGTCCGCCGTGATCGTGCCGCTTGGCGCGCCCGGCAGATGCGCGAAAGCGGCATCCAGGGTAAGCGGTCCCTCCGGCACACTGTTCGTGCCGAAAACGCTCGCCAGATGTGCCTTGGCGGAAAGATCGTCCGTCGGACCTTCGGCGTGAAGAGCCAGATCGGCATACCCGCGCAGGCTCGGCGCCACCTTGGCCAGATCGGTGATCGACAGGGTGCCGTCGCTGGTCACGACGGTCTTGTCGGCAACTTCGATTGTCGCACGATCGGCGAGATGCAGCGCCTGACCATCGACCGCCAGCTGCGTGACATCGAGGGTCCGGCTGGTCTTGTCACCATGCTGCCGCGTCGTCATCGCCGCATCCAGCGCCAGCCTGCCATCCGGACCGATCAGTCCCACCGCTTGCGCCATCCCCCCGGTCAGGCCCACATCGCCACGCAACCGCAGCGTCAGCGCGTCGGATGCCTTGACCGGCATGGCATAGTCCACATGCAGCACGCCGTGCCCATGCAGATCGACATTCCCCAGTCGGGCCAGCGGCACGAGATCCGGTAACGTCAGATCGATCGTACCCTGCGGCGCGGGCTTCAGGTGCGATCGGGTCTGCGCCTGAAGCAGTGGGTGCGACACTGTCAGGGTAATCGGAAAACCCGCGCCATTCGGCTGGGCAATCAGATCCGCGACAATCGGTGCGCTGGCCAGAAGGGTCGGCTGCGAACCGGGGATGCGCGTCCCCTGCGACGTCAGATGCAAGTGCAGTCGCGTCGCCAGCGGATCGGCGCCTTCCTGACCGTCGAAATCCGCGCGCAGATGTTCGACCCCCGCGCCGGAGGCCGACAGCGCATCGACATCCAGCGCACCCTGCCCGAGCGGCGCGCTCATCGGGCCATGCAGTCGGGCATCGAGCGCGAGATTGTTCCAGCCCACGCCCGGCATCGGTGTCATGGCGGGCGCATGGGCCCTGATCGCAAGATTGACGCCCTTCCCCAGAAGGTCGAGCCTGCCGCCGATCGCCGCCGTGACCGGTCCGGCCTGCGCACCGAAGTCCAGCGCCACGTCACGCAGGGGGCCGTTCAGATCCAGATGCAGGTCCGCCGGATCGAATTGCGGCAGCTTGCCGACATGCGTGATGAACCCGCCCGCCCCATCCTGCGCCGTCAGATGCAGATTGATGGCCCCGCGGGGGGTCGCCGATGTCAGGCTGATGTGACCCGGCGCGTCCAGACGTCTGAGTTCAAGCGCGATATCCGTGCGCGGCAGCGCATCGAGCGCCGGCCCATCCAGCAACGGTGCGAGATCCTGCACATGCAGCCGCCCGTCGACGGCAAATTCGGCCGGCACACCGGCCAGCGCCGCACCGATCGACAGGCGACCGACATGCAGGGATGCCAGATCGATGCGCAGGGACAGGGATGATTTGCCACTCGATGGCCTGGATGGCGCCGTGCTGCTGGCCGAAACAGGCTGACGCAGGATCGCCAGACGATCCATCGTCAGCGCGTGGATATTGACGTCCTTGTGCAGCAGCGAGAGCGGCGACCAGGCGAGATGCAGCGCATCGATCGTCAGCCAGGCGCCATCGGCGTCGCGTACCGCCAGATGTCGGATATGCAGGTTTTGCGGAAAAGTCCCGTGGAACCCCTCCAGCGCCACCATGCCACCGGAGAGCGATCCGGCTTCACGTTCGATGAAGCGCTGGCCCGGTCCGATATTGGCGCCGACGAGGATGATCGCCAGTACCAGCGCGATCAGCCCGCCGGGTATGGCAAGCAGCAGGATCGCCGCCCATTTCGCGATGCGGCGTCCACGACGGTTCGGATGCACATCCCCGGCCATCAGAACGTCTCCCCGAGACCGATATAGAGTTCCCACTTGTCGCCATGCGGCGGGCGGTTGGCGGGTAGCGCCACGTCCAGCCGCACCGGACCGATCGGCGTATAATATCGCACGCCCGCGCCGTAGCCGACTCGCAGCGTGCCCTGGAACGGGCGACTCCCGGCACCGACCTGACCGGCATCGACGAAGGCCGCCGCGCCGAAGCTTTTGCCGAAGCGCTGCCGATACTCCACCGTTCCGGCGTCCAGCGATGTCCCGCCGATGCCGTATTTACCGTATTGCGGCCCCACACCCTGATAACGGAAGCCGCGAACCGTTGCCGGACCACCAGCATAGAGACGTTGGTCCGGCGGAATCTGATAGGTCGACGCACCCTGAACAGAACCGACGAGGCCGCGCACGGCGATCACGCTGCGTCCGGGCCGGGTCAACCCGAGACGGTGCAGATCGAAATAGGTCGAGGCCGCCGCACTCATGATGGTGAAGAACGCATCACCGTGCTCCAGCGATTCGGAAGGCGTGACATTGGCATTGAACCGCATGCCGTGTGTCGCCGGGTCGATGGGGTTGGACAGGTCCGTATTGTCGAACGTCGCGCTCAAGGGGACGGAGGCGATGAAATAGTCCCGCGTATCGCCGAACTGGCGGATCGCTTCCTGCTCGACCGAAAGACTGCCCGCCACGCTCCAGTGCCGCGTCAGGCGTCTTGTGATGCCGCCCCGCACGAGCAGTGCTGTCTGATGATAGGAATAAAGCAGCTGCCGGATGCCCTCGACCCGAAGGCTGAGGTTCTGGTCGCGGCGAAAGAAATCGGGTTTGAGGAAATCGGCGTAGACGTCGTAACCGAGCCCCTGTTGTGCGGTGCCCCCTACGCCGGTAATCAGCGCCGTCAGTTTCAGCTGCTCCGCGGCGCCCAACAGGTTATGGTGGGTCCAGCTTGCGCCCACGCGGCCGCCGAGATCCGTGGAATAGCCGATCTGCGCCGAGACCGTATGCCGCTTGGCTTCCTGAAAGGTGAAATCGAGCGGCATGCCCTGGCTCACGCCGGGTGTCGTCCGACCGTTGGCTAGCGCAACGAGCGGCGGCTGATTCCTGACGGCCACCGATGCGAATACGCCGACGGCAGCCAGATCCTGACGCGCCGCCTCGATTGTGGAAGGCTGATAGAGCTGGCCTTCATGAATGGTCAACCGGCGGCGCAGATAACGCTCCCGGACATGCGACAGGCCGCTGAAGTGGATGGGGCCGATATCGACGACCGGCCCCATGCCGACATGAAACGTCAGATCGAGCGTTTGCGTGGCAGGCCGGAGATAGGCAACGGGCGCGGAGACATTGGCCTGCGCATGGCCTTCTTCCTGAAGCGCCGTTTGCAGGTTGCCCTGCGCGGCCAGGATGTCGGATGCCACGGCCGGCTGGCCTTCCCTGAGACCGAA
This sequence comes from Neoasaia chiangmaiensis, assembly GCF_002005465.1. Taxonomy (NCBI): domain Bacteria; kingdom Pseudomonadati; phylum Pseudomonadota; class Alphaproteobacteria; order Acetobacterales; family Acetobacteraceae; genus Neoasaia; species Neoasaia chiangmaiensis. The sequence continues at coordinate 864,403 of NZ_CP014691.1, forward strand.
TGCCGCACGCTGCGCGGAATCGAGTGTCACCGGTGTTGTGCCACCCGTTGGACCGGCATTCTTCTGATCCTGCACGGGTCCGCTGGCCAGCGTGATATGGCCGATCCTGAAGACCGGACCCGACTGCGTTGAAATCGTAATGGTGGCCCTGGTGCCCTTCGGCAGGTCCTGAAGCCATTGCGGCAGGGAAGGATCGCGTCCGTCCACGCTTTTGCTACCCGGCGCGGCCACGGAGATCGTCACCGCCCCATCATAATGCCCGAGACTTTCCAGCGCACCCTTGATCCGGTCGTAGTCACCACGGATACGCCCCGCCAGCGCATATGGTCCGACAGCCGAAGTTTTCTGCAGGGACAGGAGAGTGGACGACGCCTGTATCATGCCATCCAGGCTGGCGTCGCCGGACGGTTTGACAACAACCGCATAGCCCTGCGGATCGGCAGCCTGCGCTGTCCCGAATGGAAAACCAGGTCCGGATGCCGCCCGCATCCCCAGCAGCAGGAGTGCCACGCCGCCACCGAGCAGCGCTCCATTCCACACCCGGCATGACGGACGATGACGGTCGCCGACCCGCCACACCGGTGCGACAGGCCTGATGTATGGCGTACGGCTCTTTTTCACCGTGTCTCCCAACAGCAAGTCATGAACGGATCGGATCGCGCGGTATGGGCGACGATTACTGACATGAACGTCTCTTCATGGGCCGCAAGCCGCAGGCCGCTGTCAAGAGGGCTGCCAGCGCGGCGCGTCTTTCTCGTGGCTGACACACGACGATGCAACCCATACGATTGTCGTGCAGCGGCTTTCCGCGTTATGTGCGCTCAATGCATGACGCGATCACGCGCCGACGCCCGCCCACGGACGATGACGGCCTCGAACACTGGACCGCCCCGCCCTGTCACAAGAGCGGACGACGCATGGGCCGCCACGCACGCGCAGCCCGTCGCGTCGGCCTTATCTGTCTGTGGACGCTGATCGCCAGCGGCCCGCAGGCAATCCTGATCCGTCGGCACGGCACTGCGAAAATACGTTTCGCCCGCTTTTTCTGGGCGAAAGTATGTGTCCTGCTGGGCCTGCATGTTCAGGTGCGCGGGACGCTGGCCGGAACTTTCCGCGACCGTCGTGCCGTGGCGCGTGGCGAAAGGCCCGTCATCTTCGTGGCCAACCACTCCTCATGGCTCGATATCCCGGTGGTCGGCGGCGTTCTGCCCACCGTTTTCGTCGCCAAGAGCGAGATCGCCGGCTGGCCGATCATCGGCACGCTGGCGCGCCTGGGCCGGACGATCTTCGTCAGCCGACAGCGCAACAATACCGGTCGCGAATTACAGGACATGACCGATCGCCTCGCGGATGGCGACAACCTCCTGCTCTTCCCCGAAGGCACCTCCACCGACGGCTCGCGGGTGCTCCCGTTCCTGTCGTCCTTTTTCGCCGTCGCAAAACCGGGCCGGCTGGAGCAGGCTGGCGCGCCTGTCCCGCCCAAGGTTCTGATCCAGCCGGTTTCCGTCGTCTATGACCGGCTGGAGGGCCTGCCGGTCGGTCGCGCGCGCCGTTCCGTATTCTCGTGGTATGGCGACATGGACCTCGCACCCCATATCTGGAAGATCGGCCAATGGCGCTCCATGCGCGCCAGCGTCGTCCTGCACCCGCCGATCGATCCGGAGCAGTTCCGCACGCGCAAGGAACTGGCGAATGCCGTTCACCGTATCGTCAACGAAGGCGCTGCCGAACTCCGACAGGATCGACGCGATGATGCTTGACTTGGTCAGGCAGAGGCTCGCAACATCGACATCGGATCTTGGCGAATCTTTCTGTTCGGGGAGACGATTCTGATCGATCGCTTTTTTTTCTGTCGGGTTTCGCCCTTCCGGGCCGTTTTAGGGCGAGATCGGACTTGATCGCCCGGACGATCCGCACGATGTGTGCGCAAAACCGTGGCGGATGCGCCACCGCGCAACATGAGGATCGATCAGCGTGACGTCAGGGACCATTTCGCAGCCATCACCGCAGGATGTCGCCGTTTCCGTTGCCGCGAAACGCCTGCATGTGATTACGTGGGGCTGCCAGATGAATGTCTATGACAGTGCCCGCATGACGGACGTCCTCCGCCCGCTCGGCTATGCCCCGACGGACGCGGTGGAGGAAGCCGACATGGTAATCCTCAACACCTGCCATATCCGCGAACGCGCCGCCGAAAAGGTGTTCTCCGAGCTCGGCCGCCTGCGCAAGATCGGTGAGGAGCGCAAGGCCGCCGGGTTCGGCAAGACCGTCATCGCGGTCGCAGGCTGCGTGGCACAGGCCGAGGGCGAGGAAATCCTGGCCCGTGCTCCCTATGTGGACATCGTGCTCGGCCCGCAGACCTATCATCGCCTGCCGGAGATGGTGGCACGCGCCGCACGTGCCGGTCAGGCCGTGATCGACACGGATTTCCCGGTCGAGACGAAGTTCGATTTCCTGCCAGACACCGCCGCACCCCAGACGGCCGGCAATCTCACGGCATTCCTCACCGTCCAGGAAGGCTGCGACAAGTTCTGCTCCTTCTGCGTCGTACCCTACACGCGCGGCGCGGAGACGAGCCGCCCTGTCGCCTCGGTTATGGCCGAAGCGCGGCGCATGGTGGATAGCGGCGTGCGCGAGATCACGCTGCTCGGCCAGAACGTCAACGCCTATCACGGCGATGACGGCCGGGGCACCGCGGCGACGCTTGCCAGCCTGGCGGCGGAACTCGCGCAGATCCCGGGGCTCGATCGCATCCGCTACACCACGTCCCACCCGCGCGATGTGGACACATCGTTGATCGACGCCCATCGCGACAATGCCGCACTCATGCCGTTCCTGCATCTGCCGGTCCAATCGGGGTCGGACAAGATCCTGAAGGCCATGAACCGCGGCCATACGGCGGGCGAATACCGCGAGATCGTCAGGCGCCTGCGCGAAGCGCGTCCGGATCTGGCCCTTTCGTCCGACTTCATCGTCGGCCATCCGGGTGAAACAGACGCCGACTTCGAAGCGACGATGCAGCTTGTGCGCGACATCGGCTTCGCACAGGCCTTCTCGTTCAAATATTCGCCGCGTCCGGGCACCCCAGCCGCCGGCCAGCCGTTCCAGATTGATGAAGCGGTCAAGGACGCACGTCTGCAGGCGTTGCAGGCTCTTCTGCGCGAACAGCAGGACGCCTTCAACGCCGATATGGTCGGCCGCACCCTGCCTGTGCTGTTTACGGGCGTCGGCCGCAAACCGGGCCAGCTGGCCGGACGTTCCCCCTATCTGCAACCGGTGCATGTCGAAGGTCCGGAATCCCTGATCGGACAGACGGTGCCGGCGCTGATTACCCAGCGTTTCACCAATTCGCTGGGCGGTGCACTCACACGGGAGAGAGCCTGCGCTTGAGCCAAACCACGGCATATCCTTCGCATCCCGCCCCGGCATCCGGGCACGGGGTTTCCCAAGCCGGCGAACATGCGCCGCCCGACATGTCGGGACAGCGCACGACAGCCCTGCGCTTCAACGACAACATCCTTCTGCAACGATTGCTGGGCGATCATGACCGCCACCTGGTCCGGCTGGAGCAGGGCTTCGACGTGCGTCTGGCATGCCGGGGCAACAAGATCGCCATCACCGGCGATGCGGCGCGTGTCGCCCGTGCCCAGGCTGCGATCGTTGCCCTCTACAACCAGATCGAACATGGCGGGAAAATCGACAGCGCGGAGGTGGATAGTGTCATCCGCCTGACAGTGCCGGAACGCCGCGCCGCGCGCCGCGAACCTGCACCGGACCCCGCGTCCTCGCCGTTGCTCGACCTGCCTGCCATCCGCACGAAGCGCGGCGCCATCGCACCGCGCTCGCGCGGGCAAGCCGCCTACATGGACATGCTGGCGCGCACCGAACTGGTGTTCGGTATCGGTCCCGCCGGCACCGGCAAGACCTACCTTGCCGTGGCGCAGGCCGTCGCCATGCTGCAGGCGGGACAGGTAGATCGCATCATCCTGTCGCGCCCGGCGGTTGAGGCCGGCGAACGGCTGGGCTTCCTGCCGGGGGACATGCGCGAGAAGATCGATCCCTATCTGCGACCGCTCTACGATGCCCTGAACGACATGCTGCCGGGCGATCAACTCAGCCGCCGCATGACGACGGGTGAAATCGAGGTGGCGCCGCTGGCCTTCATGCGCGGCCGCACGCTGAGCCATGCCTTCGTCATTCTCGACGAGGCGCAGAACACGACACCGGCGCAGATGAAGATGTTCCTGACCCGTATGGGCCAGGGCACGCGTATGGCTGTTACGGGCGACCTATCGCAGGTCGATCTGCCGAACGGCGTCTCTTCCGGGCTGCGAGAGGCGGTCGAGACCCTGGAGGGGCTACCGGGACTCGGCATCACGCGGTTCGATTCTCAAGATGTCGTGCGCCATCCTCTGGTCGCGCGCATCGTGGATGCTTATGATCAACGCGCGGCAGCGGCACGGGACTTCTCCCGAGGACGGACGCGCCGGGAAAACAATGGAACCTCGAAGTAGACACTCAGACCTATCCGACCTCGCGCCGACCTTTCATCAGCGCGAGGTTCTCTCTCCGGTCCGGCCGGACATCATCGTTGCTGAACGACGCTGGCGGGCCGCCGTGCCTGACCTCGAGCGCCGAATCGGTCGCACCGTCGATGCCACCTGTCGATGGCTGGGAGCAGCGCGCGCGCCCAGCATCCTGCTGGAGAACGACCGTGCGGTGCAGCGCCTCAACCATGATTTTCGTGGCCGCAACAAGCCAACCAACGTTCTGACATTCGACGCCATGCCCGGCGGCGGCGACGGCGACATCGTGCTTGGCTACGAGACCGTTCGGCGGGAAGCACTGGCATCACGCAAGACCGTCGGCGCGCATCTGATGCATCTCGTCGTGCATGGCATCCTGCATCTGGCAGGACATGATCACCATGCCGCCGGCGAGGCGCGCGTGATGGAAGGCCTCGAAACCCGTATCCTCCAGCAGCTCGGCGTTGCCAATCCATGGCGGGCGGGAAAGATCTCCCTATGAGCGACTCGGACGACGCACGCAACCGCAGCAAGGGACTGTTCGGTTTTCTGGGCCGCCGCCGTGAACACGGCCTGCGACATTCCATCGCCGCGCTGGTGCAGGAAGCCGCCACGCCGAATGCGGAAACAGGCGCAAAGCCGGAACTGGACCGTCAGGAACGCGCCCTTATCACCAACGTGCTCCATTTGCGCGAAATCACGGCGGACGACGTCATGGTGCCGCGCGCCGATATCGTTGCGATGCCGCTCAGCATCACACTCGCCGAGGCGCTGGATTTCATGCGCCGGGAGAATCACTCACGCGTCCCGGTCTATCGCGAACATCTCGACGACATCGTCGGCATGATCCACGTCAAGGACCTTATCGCTTACGTCGGCACGTCCGATGCGTTCAGTCTGGGCCCCCTGTTGCGCCAGCCATTGATGGTCGCACCGCAGATCCCCGTGCTGGACCTGCTATTGCAGATGCGTCAACGACGGATGCATCTTGCCCTGGTCATCGACGAATATGGCGGTATCGACGGCCTCGTGACGATCGAGGATCTGGTTGAGACCATCGTCGGCGACATTTCCGATGAGCATGATGAACCCGTCACGGCGATGATGACCCAACGCCCGGACGGCTCGTTCGATATCGACGCGCGCATGCCGGTCGAGGAATTCGAGGCCCGGATGGGGGCCGTACTGACGGATGCGGAAACGGAAGCGGAAATCGAGACGGTCGGCGGCCTTGTCTTCCATCTCGCAGGCCATGTGCCGACGCGTGGAGAGGTCTTCACCCATGAAAGCGGTCTCGTTTTCCGCGTGACGGATGCGGATGCGCGCCATATCCGCAGCCTGCGCATGCGCGTGCCGGAAGGATGGGAGAAGCGTGACCGCATCGTCGCGGCCGATGCGCGGGACGACCACTAATACGCTCCACCCTTGACGCATCAGCAATGAACGATGCTTAAATCGTGTCACGTTTTGTTATCCTGGGTTGGAGTTTTTCATGTCCTTACGCCGCCGCACGTTGATTGCCGCCATGCCGGCCCTGGCGCTCGCCACGCCGTTGCATCGCGCCTTCGCCGCCGATCCGCGCCTGTCGCCGCGCCTGATCGGTAATCCCAAGGCGCCGGTACGGGTCGGGGAATGGTTCTCACTGACCTGCACGCATTGCGCGCATTTCGAAATGACGGTTTTCCCCGAGGTCAAGGAAAAGCTGATCGACACGGGCAAGATCGCCTATGTCTATCATGACTTTCCGTTGGACCAGATCGCGCTTCTGGCCGCCATGCTCGCCCGTTCGCTGCCGGAAGACCGTTACGAACCGTTCGTCAATTCGTTGCTTTCAAGCCAGGATCGCTGGGCTTTCGCGCCGGACATCAACCCGAAGGACCAGTTGCAACGTATGGCGGCCCTTGCCGGCCTTTCGGCCGACCAGTTCCACAAGATCGATCAGGACGACACGCTCCGTCAGGCACTGGTCAATCAGCAGGACGACGACCAGGCGAAATACAATATCGGCGGCACGCCCTATTTCCGTTTCAACAACAATCCCTACACGGAAGAACTGGAAACGTTCGAAGCTTTCAACGAACAGGTCCAGAAAGCCGGCAGCTGAAAAAACCGGCTGGTTGAATCATTGCGAAAGGCGCTATTCCCCGGCCCATGACGGCCAAAATCACACGCCTTCGCATTGCAGGTTTCAAAAGTTTCGCCGATGCCGCCCATGTCGATATTCTTCCCGGCCTGACAGGCATCGTCGGGCCGAACGGGTGCGGCAAGTCGAATGTCGTCGAGGCCCTTCGCTGGGCCATGGGGGAAAGTTCAGCCCGCGCCCTGCGCGGCGGCGAACTCGACGATCTGATTTTCGCCGGCACAGGTGCGCGTCCCGCCCGCAATCTTGCCGAAGTCACCTTATGGCTTGAAGACGCCACGGGTCTTGCCCCCGCGCCATTCGCCGAAAACGCCGACCTTGAAATCACCCGTCGCGCCGAACGTGGTGCCGGGAGCGATTTTCGCCTCAACGGCAAGACGCTGCGCGCGCGCGATGTCACGACAATGTTCGCCGATCTGTCCAGCGGCGCGCGCAGTTCCTCCATCATCAGCCAGAATCGCGTCGGCACGCTAATCAATGCCAAGCCCGAAGAACGCCGCGCCCTGCTCGAGGAAGCCGCCGGCATCTCCGGCCTCCACGCCCGCCGCCACGATGCGGAACTGAAACTGCGCCAGACCGAAGCCAACATAGCGCGGGCGGAAGATCTGCGCGTGCAGCTTGAAGAGCGGCTCAGCAGTCTCGGCGAACAGACCGTTCAGGCGAAACGCTATCGCAGTCTCGCGGAATCCCTGCGCGCCGATGAAGTCGCCCTGCAGGCGCTGCTCCACGCCCGCGCCGATCTTGCCATTGCGCAGACCGAAAACGCACTGGCGCATGCCGCACGCGCACTCAAGGAAGCCGTCGAACAAACCAATGCGGCCACCGACCAGGAAGTCTTGGGCCGAAGCGCCCTCGCCCCGGCTCAGAGCGCGCGTGACACAGCCCGGACCACGCTGGAGCGTCTGCGCATTCAGGCGGAAGGCGCGGCCCAGGCCGAAGCCGAAGCACAGCGGGCGCTGGCGGCGGCGCAGGAGCGCCTGAAACAGGGCGAGGACGACGAACGGGCCGCTGCCGCGCGACTGGCGGACGCACAGGGCACGCTCGAACGCGATATCGCGGAAGGCGATCGTCTTCGCGCTGCCCACGAGGCTCTCCCCGAACGACGCACGCTTGCGGCACGCGATGCGGAAGCGGCAGAGGCGGTGTGGCAGGCCGCCCAGTTGCACGCCACCCAGGCGGACGCCGCGCTGCTCGACGCACGCCTGCGCTTCGATTCCCGCAGGCAGGCCGCTGAAGCGCTGGAGAAACGACAACACACATTACAGCATGATGTCTCGACGCTGACGCAGGAATTGGCACAGCTTCGCGCCGAACTGCCCACACAGGCCGCCGTCGATGAGCTGACGACGGCGCAGGCTGACGCCGAGCGTGCTGGCGTGCAGGCACGGCAAGCACTGGAGGCCCTGGCATCCATCCGGCAGGAAGCGGAACTGGCAGCCGAACTCGCGATGCGCACGCTGCGCGATGTAGAGCGCACCACTGCCGAGAACAATGCCGAACAGACACGCCTGGCCGATCGTCATGCGAGTCTGACCCGGCAGGCCGCCGAACTCGCCGCACAGCACGCCGAAGCCACGGATGCCATTCGATCCGAAGCGAAGCGGCAGACCCTTGCAGATGAGCGCCAGCAGGCCGAAGCGGCACTCGAAAACGCCCGGCAGGCGGAGAACGCGGCACGGGAGGCCGCAACACTGGCCGAGACCGCACGCTTGCAGGCATCGTCCGCACGTCAGGACCATGCACAGCGCGCCGCCTTGCTGCAACGCGAACATGAGACCGCCCTTACGGCACAAAACCGTGCCGAGGCGCATGACGCGCAACTCGAAAGGGAGTATCGCGAGGCTCAGTCCCGGCAGGTTCCTCCGGCGGATCTCGAACAGGTCCGGCAAGCGACGCGGCAGGCAGATGGCGACCTCACGGCCCTGCTGCGCGATATCGAAACACAGGAACGGCAGGTCGAAACCGCACGGGTCGCACAGGCACAGCACGATTCGGCGTTGCGGGATCTGGAAGCCGAGATCCTGCGCCTCAGCGCCCGACGGGACGGACTCGGGTCACCGATCGAACCGGACTATCGCCTCCGCCACGCGGCCCTGATCGACCTACTGGAGGTACCGGCGGATCTCGGGCCAGCCGTAGCCGCCGTGCTCGCGGATGGTCTGGACGGTGCCGTGGATGCGCCAGACGCCCCCCTCAACTGGCGACCTCTGCCACCCGACGCGTTCCCTGCCATCTCAGTGTTCACCGTCGCCGCCACGCCACTCAGCGCGCTGATCGAGGCGCCCGAGGCCCTGCGACGCTGTTTCGACGCCGTCGGCGTGGTCGAAAATTCCCATGACGGGCTTCGGGGGCAGTCAGCCCTGTCGCCGGGACAATGCCTCGTGTCGCGTGATGGCGCCCTATGGCGATGGGACGGCTACAGCATCGCCGCCGGTCGCCCGAGCCGGGCGGCACAGCGGCTGGAGCATCGGCGCCAGTTCGTCGCCCTGTCGCGCGAAATCACCGAGCGGGAAAACGCCCTTCCCCGCGTGCGGGAACGGCTGGAGGACGCGCGCAAAGCGTTTCGATCGGCCGAAAAAATCCTGTCCGACCGACGGTCGGCACGTGGTCCGGCAGAACAGAAGCTGGCTGTCTGTCGCAAGACAGAAGCGGAGGTCACGGCTCGCGCCGCCGCCGCCACACTCGCGCTCGACGCCGCGACACAGCAACGCGCTCGCGCTCAGACAGCACACGGGGAAGCCCAGGAGCGTCTCGCCGACGCGAAACTGGCCCTGTCCGCCCTGCCGCATGCCGACGATCTGCACCGGGCTGACCGATCGGCGCAGGAGCAGGCGCGAACCGCCCAGACGCAGCTTGACGCAGCAGCCCATACGCGCGTCGAAGCTGCCAGAGCGCTCGACCGCGCGCGTGACATTCAGGGGCAGGTGGAGCTTCAGCACCGGACCGCTGCCGATCGCATCGCAACGATTACGCCAGCGTTGGCGCGTGTCCACGAAGATCTGGCACAGATCGAAACATTACAGGACGAGAACGCCCGGCAACGACAGCAGCAGGATGTCGATCAGGCGCGTGTGTTCGCAGAAGCGGCCCGTCGAAAGCTTGCGGAAGAGACCGCGGCCCTTGCCGCCGCGCGTGCGCAGTGCCAGTCCGCCGATGCTTCGTTGGCCGCCGTCTCGCAATCCCAGCGCGCGCAGAGCGAGCAGCGAATCGCCCTTCTGGGGCGCGAAGCCGTGCTGGCTCCTCGCCTGGAGACACAACAGGCCGCCCTTTCGGCGCTTGCCGCGGCCTGGGAAGCGCTACCACCTGAACCCGATCTGGCGGGATGCGAGGAAAGCGCCCGGCTTGCCCATGCCGACGCCACCGCGACCCGCACTGCCTTCGAGAACACCCGCACACAGGCAACTCTCCTGAATGCCGAGGCAACACGGGTGGACGATTCACTCGCCGCGATTCTGCCGCGCATCGACGCCGGTCATGCGCGGCTGGAGGCGCTGCATCGTGAGAATGAAGAGGCCCGTCGTCGCCGAAGCGGTTTGCAAACCGCAGCGGAAGAAGCCGCCATCGAACCCGAACGCATGCGGAACGCCGCGATCCGCCAGAAAGAAGCGCTTGCCGCGGCGGAACTGGCGGCGCGTTCGAGCGAAGACGCCCTGCGAAGCGTGGAAGAGCAGCTACAGACCACCACGCAGCAACGAGAGAGCGCCCGGCAACGGGCCGCAAGCGCCCGCGAGGATGAAATCCGCCTGACCGAACGCCTGGCACAGGCGCAGGCTGCCCGAGAGACGCTTCTGGCCGCCGGGCCGCCGCCCGACACGGCACCGCCGGCGGATCTGTCGGACCGGGCGGAGACAACACTGCGTCGTGCCATCGCCCGCACGCTCCGCGAACGCGATGCTCTCGGTCCGGTCAACCTGCGCGCCGAACAGGAACATGACGAAGCGCGCGCGCAGGCTGACACCCTCGCGCATGAGCACGGGGAACTGCAGGAAGCAATCAATCGCCTGCGCGGTTCGATCGGCCATCTCAACCGGGAAGGCCGGGGGCGGCTGCAAGCGGTCTTCGCGGAAGTGGACCGGCATTTTCAGCTGCTGTTCGCCCGCATGTTCAATGGCGGACGCGCGCATCTCGGCCTCGTCGGGAGCGACGATCCGCTGGAGGCCGGGCTGGAAATCTTCGCGCAGCCGCCGGGCAAGAAGCTCTCGACGCTTTCCCTTCTTTCCGGCGGCGAGCAGGCCCTGACGGCGTTGTCGCTCGTCTTCGCCACCTTCAGATGCCAGCCCGCCCCGATCTGCGTTCTGGACGAAGTGGACGCACCGCTTGACGATGCGAATGTCGAGCGGCTGTGTGCCCTCGTCCGCGACATGGCTGAGGAATCCGGCACTCGATTTGTCGTCGTGACGCATCACCAACTGACGATGGCGCATATGGACCGGCTGTTCGGCGTCACGATGCAGGAGCGTGGGGTCAGCCGCGTCCTGTCGGTGGATTTATCCAGCGCCGCGGCCTTCGCGCAGCCGGGAAATCGCGATCCGGTCTCGTAATCGTCGGCCAGATAGCCATATTGAAACGATGTCAGAAGCAAACATGAGGGCGGTCGGACGTTTCGCCCTCTAACGCCTAAAAAGAAAGAACAAAACGATCGCGCGCGGCCCCGACAGTCTCACATCCGTTCCTGATCTGACGGCATTGACCGCTGGCCGGGGGTTGCGTGTCGTCGGCGATGTGCATGGCGATCTGCATGCCTTCGAACATGCCGTCGCCACCGACCGGTTCATTATCCAGCTGGGTGATCTGGTCGATCACGGGCCGGACAGCGCGGGCACGCTTCGGCTAATGCTCGATCTGATGGAAGACGGGCATGGCCTGTTCGTCCTCGGCAATCATGACCGCAAGCTGGGGCGCGCCTTGGGCGGCCGGCGGCTGCGGCGCGATCCGCCGCTGGAGGAAACACTGAGACAGATGTCCGGCCCGATGCAGGCGGGACTGCGCGAGCGTGCCTTCGAGGCCATCGGGCAGGCCCCTGCGTGGCTGACGCTGGGCTCGATGGTCTTCGTCCACGGCGGCTTTCACACCGGCATGCTGATGGAAGCACCGCCGCCGGGACTGGGCGAGATGACGCCGCTGCTCTCCCGCGCGCTTTTCGGCGAAACGACCGGTCGCATGCAGTCCGACGGCTATCCGGAACGAAAATTGCGCTGGATCGATCACATTCCGGCTGGATATGTGGTTTACTGCGGCCATGACAGACGCTCGACAGATGGACGCCCCTGGATCCGCGACGGCCGCAATGGTGGCCGCGCCGTTTTCACCGACCTCGGCGCCGGGAAAGGCGGCCACCTTGCCTGGATCGACATTGATACCCACTGAGGACGAGGCGCGCGCCGCGCTGGAAGCGCATCGTCAGAGCATCGACAACATCGATGCGGCGCTGATTCATATGCTGGCCGAACGCTTTCGCCAGACGCAGGCTGTCGGCGAACTGAAGGCACGGGCCAGAATGCCGGCAGCCGATCCGCAACGCGAGGCACGGCAGATCGCCCGCTTGCGGGAACTGGCGCACGCCGCGCGACTCGATCCGGACTTCGCCGAGAAATTCCTGGCCTTCATCATCCGCGAGGTCATTCGGCACCACGATTCCATTGCAGGCCGCACGCCGGGAGCAAGTGCATGAAACACCATCTTCTCGTTCTGCTACGCCACGCTGAAGCCATCCCCCATGCCGCCGCGCCCGACCGTCAACGCGTTCTGACACCCTTCGGGCGGCAACAGGCCGCAGCGGCGGGCAAGGCATTGGCGGAGAGCGGGCTGGATCTGTCGGGGCTGCACGTCTGGTACAGTCCGGCCGAGCGCACACGGGAAACGGCTGAACTGGCACGCGCGGCGTTACCGCCGGAAACATCGTCCATCAGCGTGGACCCTCTGTACGACGCGGATCTGCCCCGCCTCATGGAACTGCTTCACGAGACGCCGGATACGGTGTCCGCGCTGGTCGTGGTCGGGCATAATCCGGTCATCGCCGAAGCGTGCCATGCCCTTGGTTCCACGCAGTTCGAACAGCCGCAATTCGCTGCCCTCAATGATGGCTATCCGCCGGCCACGCTGACAGCGTTCCGGTTGACATCGGACTGGGCCGGACTTTCCGTCGATACGGCGGAACTGGTTTTCCATCACATCGGCTAGAGCCGATTGCGTTTAACAGAATTTAATCTTATTTCGTATCGATGGCCGATAACGACACAAACCGTCCCGACACGACCCAGAAGATGTCGCCTTCGGCGACAATCTCCATTGGGACTCGTCAAGCCGAACTGCCTGTCCGATCCGGCACGATCGGGCCGGATGTGGTCGATATCCGCAAACTCGCCCAGGATCTCGGTGTCTATTCCTTCGATCCCGGCTATGGCGAGACCGCCTCCTGCCAGAGCAGCATCACCTATATCGACGGTGATGAAGGCGTCCTTCTGCATCGGGGTTATCCGATCGATCAGCTGGCGATGAACGCCAGCTTCCCCGAAGTGGCCTATCTCCTGCTTTATGGCGAACTGCCCAACGCACAGGAATATTGCGACTTCCGCGAAAACCTGAAGGAACATGCGCTTCTGCACGAACAGATTCGCAATTTCTTCAATGGCTTCCGGCGTGACGCCCACCCGATGGCCATCCTCTGCGGCACGGTTGGCGCGCTCTCGGCCTTCTATCACGACGGCATCGACATTTCGAACCCGGCCTCGCGCGATCTTTCCGCCCGTCGTCTGATCGCCAAGGTGCCGACGATTGCTGCCTGGGCCTATAAATACAGCCAGGGCGAGCCATTCGTTTATCCGAACGATGACTATTCGTTCTCCGAAAATTTCCTGGCGATGATGTTCTCGCGCCCCAATACGCGCTACCGCGTCAATCCGGTGCTGGCGCGCGCGATGGACCGGATTTTCATTCTCCATGCCGATCACGAACAAAACGCATCGACCTCGACGGTGCGGCTCGTCGGCTCGACCGGCGCCAATCCATTCGCCTGCATTGCCGCCGGGATCGCGGCCCTGTGGGGTCCGGCGCATGGCGGCGCGAACGAGGCCGTTCTGGCCATGCTGGAGCAGATCGGCAAACGCGAGAACATTCCCGCCTTCATCGAGCAGGTCAAGAATCGGGAAAGCGGTGTGCGGCTGATGGGCTTCGGCCATCGTGTCTACAAGAACTTCGACCCTCGGGCGAAAATCCTTCAGCAGACGTATCATGAAGTCGTCAGCGAACTGAAGCTGGCGCATGATCCCATGTTCGATCTCGCCATCGAACTCGAACGGATTGCCGTCGAAGACCCCTATTTCATCCAGCGCAAGCTCTACCCGAATGTCGACTTCTATTCAGGCCTCATTCTCCGGGCGCTGGGTATCCCGACATCCATGTTCACCGTGCTTTTCGCCGTGGCGCGGACCGTCGGATGGGTCAGTCAATGGCGCGAGATGATCGAGGAGCCCGGCCAGCGTATCGGTCGGCCTCGCCAGCTCTATACCGGCGCGGCACGGCGGGATTTCAGGCCTTTCTCAAACCGGAACTGACCAGCACGGCACAGTCGCCCCGTGTCAGTCCCGCCGGGTCAGTCGCAATCGCAACCGGGCGTGTTGCCCGTCTCGCGACGGACCACATGATGATCGATCCATTCCGACACGAGACGACGCGCTTCGCTGAGCGATGCCTCCGGATGATGAATGCGATACAGCGTGGTGCATGCGCCGAACGCCTGCATGTCAGGCTGCCCGACTTCACGCAGTTCCTGATAGGCAGTGACAACGGCGCGCTCGCACTTGCGCCCGATACGGCGGGGGTCAACAGTCACGTTGCGATGTTCCAGATGAGAATGATTTGCAAGTTCTGTTTATCATAAGACCGGTTCCGCCTATGAGCAAGCATTCAGTCCCGCAAAGAAGCGGCTTACTTTCCGGATTCATAATGGCTAATGCTAGCCGAACTTTTCAAAGAGGGAGATGACGATGGGCAGCGGCGAACCGACCGGAACGTTCGGTGGACGGCAGACGGCCTGGGATCGCGATGCGGCCCTGACAACGGCGCGCATCCTGCTGGAAATCAAGGCCATCAACTTCCGTCCGGACGAGCCTTACACGCTGACATCGGGCTGGAAGTCGCCTGTTTATATCGATTGCCGGAAAATCATCTTCTTCCCGCGTGCCCGCGCGAAGATTGTCGAACTCGGCGTCGAGAAGATCGGTCGCCATATCGGTTATGAAAGCATCGATGCCGTCGTCGGCGGGGAGACGGCCGGCATTCCGTTCGCGGCATGGATCGCCGATCGCATGCTCGCGCCCATGGCCTACGTGCGCAAGAAGCCGAAAGGTTTTGGTCGCAACGCCCAGATCGAAGGCGACGTACCGGAGAACATGCGTACCCTGCTCGTGGAAGACCTTACGACGGACGGTGCATCGAAGATCCGCTTCGCCAAGGCACTGCGCGAGGCCGGTGCGATCGTCGATCACACCTTCGTCGTTTTTTTCTACGGTGTTTTCCCAGGCGCGCACCGCACGCTTGCGGACATGAACATCTCACTGCATGCGCTTTGCACATGGTGGGACGTGCTCGAGGCCTGCGCGGGCGGCGACTACTTCTCGGAAAGCGACATCGCGGAAGTGCGGCGCTTTCTCGAAGACCCCTGCGTCTGGTCCAGGCGTCATGGCGGCGTCGGGAGCGCCGAGGAAGCGGCCGCGCTGAAAGCCAAGGCCGAAAGCTGATACGTCATGGGCGCATCGCCCGGCCGCGTTCTGGCCTTCGACTCAGGCATTGGTGGTCTGGGGGTTGTGCAGGCACTGCGCGATCACCTGCCACCCGGCACGCGAATCGATTATCTGGCCGATAACGCGCTGTTCCCTTATGGAGAGCAGCCGGACGCGCAACTGATCGCCCGCCTTGACGATCTTATTGGCGCACAGATCGCAGAACGACAGCCGGATGTCGTGGTCATCGCCTGCAACACGGCAAGCACACTGGCCCTGACCCCGCTGCGCGAGCGATTCAGGACGCCATTCGTCGGCTGCGTCCCACCGGTCCGGTGGGCGGCACGCGTCAGCCAGAGTCGCGTCATCGGCATTCTGGCCACGAAGGCGACGGTCAGTCGTCCCTATCTCAAGATGCTTCACGATGAGTTTGCAGCCGACTGCAAACTCATCGCACACGGCGCACGCGGCCTGGCCGATCTGGCGGAGCGCGCGTTCCTCGACGAGTCGATTACCGACGCGCAGATCATGACTGAACTGGACTGCCTGTTCGGCCAGCCGCAAGGCGATCGGATCGATGCTGTCGGTCTCGGCTGCACGCACTACACGTTTCTGAAAGACGCTTTCGTACGTCTGTCACCGCCTGGCGTCGCCTGGCTCGACCCGGCATCCGCCGTCGCCCGTCAGGCGGCGCTGATCCTGTCGCGTCAAAACCCGCTCGGCGACGATCTGGGGGAGGAAATGCGTCTTACAGCACCCCCGCCGCATGCCGACGCGCTACAGCGTGCCATCCGGCGTATCGGCTACGACCGGATGCATGTGCTGGACAATGCGCGCGCTCAGTGCACGCGGTTGACCGTATAGAATGCCGTATCGATCAGCAGTTTCCTGACAGGCGTATCGGGGAAGACCGACAGGGCCGCAACGGCATCCTCAGCGTAACGCTTGGCACGGGCGAGAGTGATGTTGATCGAATCCGTTTTGGCGATCAGATCCAGGGCGTGCGGCAGGTCGGCATCGGTCTGCTCTCCCTCCTCGATCACGCGCTGCCAGAAGGCGCGCCCCTCCTCGTCGGCCGCCTGATAGGCCGCCAAAACCGGCAGGGTAATCTTGCCTTCCCGCATGTCGTCACCCACCGTCTTGCCAAGCACCTGCTGGTCGGCCGCATAATCCAGCGCATCGTCCACCAGCTGGAACGCCATGCCAAGATTGGTGCCGAAATCCTCCAGCGCCTGTTCCTCGGCATCGGGACGCGCGGCGACCACCGCGCCGACACGGCAGGCGGCTGCGAACAGCGCCGCTGTCTTGCCGTGAATGACTTCAAGATATTTCTCGATCGGCGTCGAGAGGTCGTTCTGTGTCGCCATCTGCAACACCTCCCCTTCCGCGATCGTCGCCGAGGCAGAGGAAAGAATCTCCATGACCCGCAGCGAGCCATCCGCCGTCATCAACTGGAAGGCGCGTGCGAAAAGGAAGTCCCCCACCAGAACGGAAGCCTTGTTGCCGAAAACCGCATTCGCCGAGGCAAGACCACGCCGTAGCGTGCTTTCGTCCACCACGTCGTCATGCAGCAGCGTCGCCGTGTGAATGAATTCGACGCAGGCGGCGAGTCCGATATGGCGCTGCCGGTCCGGCCCCGCGGCATAGCCGCACAGATGCGCCGCTGCCAGAGTCAGCAAAGGCCGCAACCGTTTGCCCCCTGCCGCCACGAGATGCGCGCCAAGTTGCGGTATCAACGGCACGGGGCTTTGCATCCGCGCGACGATCTCGCGGTTGCAGGCTTCCATGTCGTCCTTGAGATAGGCCGCGAGCGCATTGAGCGCGTTCGGCGCGCTTGCCGATCGCTCGCCCACGGTCGCTTCGGCAGACTTGGCATCGGTCAGGCTATCGGCAGCACCCAAAACGGCTCTCCACTTCTCGCTCTGGCCGATCGCGGCCAGCGCGCGGTATATTACTCGGGTCGACAGGCCACCGGCACAGGGTAGTATCCGTCGAACATCGTTTCAAAACTCTCGGCGGGCCGGAAAAACCGGCCTTCAAACAGGTGAAGACCATATGAGCGGCGGCGGCCAGACGGTCAACCCAATCACTCCGATCCAGACCTGCCCCAATGTTACCGACGGCACGCTTTTGGGTGGCCGCGTCGTCTATCGGCAATTCGCCATCGGCTATCGCACGGGCCTCGAACCCGTCCTGATGGCGGCTTTCGTCCCAGCCCGAACGGGCGAACACGTTCTCGAAGCCGGTTGTGGCGCCGGTGCCGGGCTCCTCTGCCTTCACGCCCGCATTCCCGACCTTCATGGCGTCGGCCTCGAATACGATGAGGCGACGATGCAGCTTGCGACGGATAATTTCCGCGCCAACAATGCCGAACATCTTCATGCGCGGCGTGCGCGCCTGCCCAGCACGCCACAGGATCTGCGTGCCCTCGCACCGTCTCCGAACGGGCGCTTTCATCATACGATGGCCAACCCGCCCTGGCATCGCCATGACGCCAGCCTGTCACCGGATGCGCGCCGCCGGCTGGCCCTGTTTGCGCCGCCGGATGGCTGGCAGAACTGGATCGGCACGCTCGCGCAGTGGACGCTGCCCGGCGGCACCATCAACCTGGCATTGCCAGCCGCCGCCGTGGATGAAGCCTGTATCGCCTTGCGCGCCGTAGGGTGTGGCAGTCTTATCCTCCTGCCGCTATGGCCCAAAGTCGGCCGGTCGGCCAAGATCGTGCTGCTCCGCGCCACATTGGGCGGTCGTGCAGCGTTCAGACTGGAGCCGGGCCTGATCCTGCATAACCCGGACGGCCAATTCACCAGTGCCGCGCAGGCGATCCTGCGCGAAGGTCACGGCTTTCCGCCGTTATAATGGGGCAATCAGCGCGTCTGGTGCCGATCAATCAACAACACCCCGCGTTGCGGCCATATCCGGATAGCACAGGGTTTCGATATGCCGCGCCGCCATCAGCGCCGAACGGCACGGCAGCTGCCAAGGCATGCCTGCCGAAAATCGATGCGACGCAAACGATTCATCGGAACCATTTGCGCCACATTGAAAACATTCTGCCTTACTCGAAAACGCTGTCTTCGAAGGCCTCTTCCCAGCTGCCGCTCGTGGACGCGCGCGAATATTCCGTTGCGCGATTTTCAAAGAAATTGGCGTGCTCGACAGCGTTCAGCATGTCGTCCAGCCAAGGCAGAGGATTTTCCGGAATGTTGTAGATCGGATCGAGCCCGAGTTGCGTCATGCGGCGATCGGCAATGAACCGGATATAGGTCTTGACCTGCTGCGCGTTCAGCCCTTCCACCGGCCCCATCTCGAAGGCGAGTTCGATGAAGGCATCTTCATGCTCGACCGTGGTCTTGCAGATCTGCGTGAGTTCCTGACGGAAATCCTCAGTCCAGATCTCGGGGTTTTCCCGCACGAAGGTGCGGAACAGCCGGATCATGGACAGGCAATGCAGCGTCTCGTCGCGGATCGACCACGTGACGATCTGCCCCATGCCCTTGAGCTTGTTGAAGCGCGGGAAGTTCAGCAGGATCGCGAAGGACGCAAAAAGCTGAAGCCCCTCCATGAACGCGCCGAACGCTGCCATCGTCTTGGCGATCTCGCGTTTGCTCGTGATCGTGAACGACTGCATGAAGTCGTATTTGTCCTTCATCTCCTTGTATTTGAGGAAGGCCGAATACTCCGTCTCGGGCATGCCGATCGTATCGAGCAGATGAGAATATGCCGCGATATGGATCGTCTCGATATTCGAGAACGCCGAGAGCATCATCAGCACTTCGGTCGGTTTAAAGACCTGGCTGTAATGCTTCATGTACGCCGAATTCACCTCGACGTCCGACTGCGTGAAGAAGCGGAAGATCTGCGTCACCAGATGACGCTCGCCTTCCGTGAGGCTGCGATGCCAGTCCTTCACGTCATCGGCGAGGGGCACTTCCTCCGGCAGCCAATGCACGCGCTGCTGGGTCAGCCACGCATCATAGGCCCAGGGGTAGCGGAACGGCTTGTAAACCGGATTGGCGGTCAGGAGATCGAGATGCTCGATATCCTTCGCAACGGATGCGCTCATGGGCAAATCCTCGAACTTGATTGATCGGCCGCGCCGGGCGTTGCCGCCCGCACGCAGCCCTTCGGCCATACCCTTACTGGCAGGCCAGGCATTCCTCGTAGTCGCCGCTGGACATCTTGCCTTTGGGCTCGGCCTGCGGTGCGGCGCTGTAATCTTCATTCTCCATGATGTTGCTCTTTACCGCCATGGTGCTGACGGCATCCGCACGCTGCACGGAAAGCGAGCGGCAGTAATAGAGTGACTTCAGGCCGCGCTTCCACGCCAGATAATGGATCTGGTGCAGGTCGCGCTTGTGCACGTCGGCCGGCAGGAAGATATTGACCGACTGCGCCTGGCAGATCATCGGCGCGCGATCCGCCGCATGCTCGACCACCCAACGCTGATCCAGCTCGAAGGCCGTTTTATAGACGTCTTTCTCATCCTGCGTCAGGAAGTCCAGATGCTGGACCGAACCCTTGTTCAGCGTGATGGACGACCAGACCGCATCGGTGTCCTGACCGCGTTCTTCCAACAGCTTCTTCAGATGACGGTTGCGCACCGTGAACGAGCCGGAAAGCGTCTTCTGCAAAAACACATTGGCGCTGATCGGCTCGATTCCGGGGCTGGCGTTCCCTGCGATGATCGAGATCGACGCGGTCGGCGCGATCGCCAGCTTGTTCGAAAAACGCTCCATCACGCCATATTCGGCCGCATCCGGGCACGGGCCGCGCAGTTCGGCCAAATGACGCGAGGCCGCGTTCGCCTGTTCGCGGATCTGGGTGAAAATCTTCTTGTTCCAGACCTTCGCCATCACGCTCTCGAACGGAATCGACCGTGACTGGAGAAAGGAATGGAATCCCATCACGCCGAGGCCAACGGAACGCTCCCGCATCGCGGCATATTTGGCGCGCGCCATATCGTCCGGCGCACGGTCGATGAAGTCCTGCAACACATTATCGAGGAACAGCAGCACGTCCTCGACGAATCGCGGCTCGTCCTTCCAGTCGTCCCACGTCTCCAGATTCAGGGAGGACAGGCAGCACACTGCCGTCCGACTCTTTCCGTGATGGTCGAGGCCGGTCGGCAGGGTGATCTCCGCACAGAGGTTGGAAGTCTTCACCTCCAGCCCGGCCAGCTTGTGGTGCTCCGGCCGCGCATTGTTCACATGATCGGA
This sequence comes from Neoasaia chiangmaiensis, assembly GCF_002005465.1. Classification (NCBI taxonomy): domain Bacteria; kingdom Pseudomonadati; phylum Pseudomonadota; class Alphaproteobacteria; order Acetobacterales; family Acetobacteraceae; genus Neoasaia; species Neoasaia chiangmaiensis. The sequence continues at coordinate 885,008 of NZ_CP014691.1, forward strand.
ATAGATGATGTACGGCTCGCCCTGCTCCATGCGCGCCGTCAGGATGCGAATCCAGAGCTGGCGGGCGGAGACGCTGCGGATGACCGACATATCCTTCGGCGAGCGCAGACCCCATTCCTCATCGCGCTCCACGGCACGCATGAAATCATCCGTCACCAGAACGCCGTGATGCAGGTTCAGCGCCTTGCGATTCGGATCGCCGCCGGTCGGGCGACGCATCTCGACAAATTCCTCGATCTCGGGATGCCAGACCGGCAGATACACCGCCGCCGAACCACGACGCAGAGAACCCTGGCTGATCGCCAGCGTCAGGCTGTCCATCACGCGGATGAAGGGAATGACGCCCGAGGTCTTGCCATTCTTGCCGACATTCTCGCCGATGGAACGCAGGTTGCCCCAATAGGAGCCGATGCCGCCCCCCTTGGAAGCCAGCCAGACATTCTCGTTCCACAGGTCGACGATGCCGCGCAGGCTGTCATCTGCCTCGTTCAGGAAGCACGAGATCGGCAGGCCGCGCGTGGTGCCGCCATTGGACAGCACCGGCGTTGCGGGCATGAACCAGTGTTTGGAGATGTAGTCGTAGATGCGCTGGGCGTGTTCCGGATCGGCGCCGTAATAGGACGCCACGCGCCCGAACAGATCCTGATAATGCTCGCCCGGCAGCAGATAGCGGTTGTCCAGCGTCGCCTTGCCGAAGTCCGTCAGCAATGCATCGCGGGAACGATCGACCCGCACGGCATGATGGCCTTCAAGCTGCACCACGTCGTCGAACATGTCGGGTTCCGGGTCGGTGTCCGTCACCGGCGACACGGCGGTCTCCGATCGGGAGACCGCCTTCGCGGGCACGCCCTGAACGGGCGTTTCCCGCTCCAGAACCTGCTCGTTTGTCGTTCCTTCATCAAAAGTCACGCCTCGTCTCCCGCATCCAACCGACATACGCCAAATGGCACCGGCCAATGTATCTTCTGCTGTGTTCTGCACCGGTTCGCAGCCTGGCTGACGCCATCCGTGCCCGGTCATGATGCCTCTTTTGAGCGGCAAAAATCTTTCAGAACAAGCCTTGCATGTCTCGATATTTAGTGATCGCCAGATATCCACACCCACTAGATGTAGTGCGAATGCTCTGAAGCCCTACGTTTTCAATAAGCCCGGAGTTTGAGTCGGCGCACGTTAAAATTTTCATCCCCAGCCATAAAAACAGCCCGTGTTGCATCCTCGACATGGCGACGCGTGGCGGCATGTTCTTCTGGCGGGAATGTTTCCTTTGCACGCACTTCCCGGCGGGGACTTCCAAGGAGCACGCACCCGAATCCGATAACAGGCTCGAATCGCCGACCGGCTTTTTTGAACAATCCGCCGCCCGTCGCGTTCGCAGCACCGAACGTCCTGCCATGCGCGCAAGACGTGCCCTGACCCTGTCAGAAGGATTATCGACCATGACAATCAAGAAAACCGCAACCGCCCATTGGAGCGGCGGCCTGAAAGACGGCAAAGGCCAGATCTCGACGCAGAGCGGCGCATTGACCGCGCAGCCATACGGCTTCAACACGCGTTTCGAGGACAAGCCGGGGACGAACCCGGAGGAACTGATCGGCGCGGCCCATGCCGGCTGTTTCACGATGGCGCTGTCGATGATGCTGGGCGAAGCCAATCTGACCGCCTCCGCACTCGATACGAAGGCCACCGTCTCGCTCGATCAGGTCGAGGGCGGCTTCAAGATCAGCAAGATCCATCTCGATCTCACTGGCACCGTGCCGGGCGCCGATCAGGCGAAGTTCGAGGAAATCGCCAACAAGGCGAAGGCCGGTTGCCCGGTCTCGCAGTTGTTCAATGCGGAAATCACCCTTACCGCCACACTCGCGGCCTGAACCGTGACAGGCAGGGGCCGAGGCCCCTGCCCTCTCAAAGCCATGCTGCGCGGCGTCGCTGCAGGATCGCCACCGAGATCAGAATGACCGCGACGGCCACGCCAGCCCAAAGCTGCGTCTGATCGAACGGTATCTTCAATGCACTTTCACTGCAGTTTTCGCCCTGGGCACAGGCCTTCACGGATATCTGTCCCAGACCGCCCAGCAAATGACGCATAAAGATCTGGCCGACATGGTTGCTCCCGAACGCCAGACGCTCGAAGATCATCGCACCAACGGGCAAGCCGAAAGCCCAGAGGAACGGTGCCCGACGCGCCCAGCCCGAGACCAGCAGCAACCAGGCATAAATCGGCGCACTCCAGAGCGACAAAACCACAATATTAATCGCCAGCCGTCTCAGATGCGCCCACTCGCTATCATGCTGCCAGAGCAGACCCAGGCTAAGCCCCTTTGCGATCAGATAAAGCTCGACCAAGCCAATGAACACGATCTGCGCGGCCAGCGTGGCGATCGCCGCGATAAGCGGCAGCACGACAAGCGGCACAGCCGCCTTGGCGACGACGGTCACGATATTCGAGACAGGAAGGGACTTCCAGAACAGGATGGTTCGGTCGCGCCGCTCATTGTAGAGCGCCCCGCTGGCATAGAAGATGCCGATGACAAGTGCTGCCAGCGTTACCAGAGCGCCGATGACATCCTCCATCGCCGAGAACAGTTCGCTCAACTCTGTATGCTTCAACCCGGCGCCCACTGTCGCCCCATGCAGTCGCCATGCCCCGACCGTCAATGCAACGATGATCACCACGGCCACGCCGACCGGTGCGGCAATGACGGAGCGGTTTTCCCATAATTCGCGCTGCACGGACCAGTAAAGCAGTCTCGCCCAGCCATAGCCCTTCGGGGGATCGCCCGCGATATTCCTGTTCATGCCGCCTCTCCCTGTCCCGCCACGCGGCGATCGCGTCCCATCAGCACCAGAAAAATATCCGCCAGACCGGGCGTGCGCGCGTCACCCAGACCTTCCAGCGCCGCACGCTCGACACCATCGAACAGCATGACGCTACGTCCCATCACCAGATATTCGTGCATCGGTCGCAGGGCCCGCGCCGCCTCCAGGCAGTCGGGGCGCGCCATCAGTTCGACGAACCGTCGCTGCACATCGTCCATCGACGCGCTGAGGGCAATCCGGCCACGGTCGATGAAGATCACGTCCGTCAGGATATCCTGAATTTCCTCGACCTGATGCGTGGTGACGAGAATTGTCCGGTTATGGTCGAAATAGTCATTCAGAAGCGAAATATAGAATTCGCGACGATAGATGATGTCGAGCCCCAATGTCGGCTCGTCCAGCACCAGAAGCTTCGCGTCGATCGCCATGATCAGCGCAAGATGCAACTGCGCCGTCATCCCCTTCGACAGCTCACGCACCCGCGATTTATGCTGGATGTCCGTTTTGGACAGGAATTGTTCGGCCTTTGCCCGGTCGAAGCGCGGATGCACCCCTTCGACATAATCCAGCGCCTGACGAACCTTCATCCAGCGCGGCAACAGCGCCACGTCGGCAATGAAGCAGACTTCGCGCATCAGCGTCTCACGCGCGGTCCAGGGGTCAAGCCCCAACACGCGCAGGTCGCCCTCATAGGAAACCAGCCCCAGAATCGCTTCCAGCGTCGTGGTCTTGCCGGCCCCATTCGGTCCGATCAGCCCGACAATGCGCCCTGCTTCGATACGCAGGTCGATCCCATCGACCGCGACCTTATGCCGATAGGCCTTCCGCAGGCCCTTCGCTTCGATAATCATCAACCATTCTCCCCATCATCGGGTAGATCGCGCACCGATAGACCCAGCCGACGGATCGTCTTCAGAATTTCCGGCCACTGTTCTTTCAGGAAACTGTCCCGCTCGCGCTGAAGCAGTAATGCCGCCGCGCCATGGGTCACATACATGCCGATGCCGCGCCGCTTATCGACCAGCCCCTCGTCGGACAGTTCCTGATAGGCGCGCATGACGGTCAGCGGGTTGATCCGATAATCCGTCGCCACCTGCCGGACCGAAGGCAGCAACTCTCCCTCGGACAATGTCCTGTCCAGAATCATAGCCGCCACCCGATCGCGCAACTGGCGATAGATCGGCTGGTGATCGTTCCATGATCGTTCCATCTCAGCTCTCCGCGTCCCGATTTTAAGACCATTGTGTCACCCATTGCCCAAATTCCGCTGCTTACCCCGGAAGAATCGACATCCGCCTTCTGTCGGCTTTGGTGTTATACATCACTATATCACTAAAACAATTAGAATCGTTGCCATTGCTATCGAAGTTTTCCGAAGCGCCCGCGCAACTCATCGTCTCGCCGCCTTTTGTATTGCCATCAGCCAGACATGACCGGCAGGGCCCTGGGGGGAAACCTGAACGACTCACCGACCGGCACTCCGTGCCGCTTCTCGATCAATGGCGAGCCGTTCAATCCGGGGGCGCTTTGTGCTGTCGCTGAATGATTGCCGGAGGTGCGAGACGTTCGATGAGATCGAGGGTATCGAGGTGGGCTATACGGTGTCGCGTCAGGCGACCGGAGGAAGGATGTCGGAGCGAGGCATTAATCACGGGATAAGACCCGTATCAGGCGCGTCTCAGGTGGCGTTCATGCGGGGCGGATAGGGTCCCGACTCTTTTGTCCCGCCGTTCCAATTTCGGTGTCGCGCTTCAGCGGAACGGCAGCAGCCATCGCGATCTTCCATGCGACGGGAAAACGCCATCGCACCCTCCCGATCACAACGGGATCGTCGGCTCAGGTGACGGGCTGGCCTGCGCGCCACCCGGCCCGAAAGTTCATGCGCCGCCGACCTGGCCGCGATGGCGCAACCAGTGATCCGCCAGCACGCAGGCCATCATCGCTTCCGCCACCGGTGCCGCCCGAATCCCGATACAGGGATCGTGGCGGCCCCTGGTCACGACGTCGATCTCCTCTCCGTCACGATTGACCGACGGTACCGGCACGAGAATCGAACTGGTCGGCTTGATCGCGAACCGCGCCACGATTGGCTGTCCGGTCGAGATCCCGCCCAGAATACCGCCGGCATGGTTGCTCTCGAAGGCGATACGGCCGTCCTCCATCCGCATCGGATCGCCGTTCTGCTCGCCACGAAGTGATGCAACCTCAAACCCGTCGCCGATCTCGACACCCTTGACGCCATTGATGCTCATCATCGCCGCCGCGATATCCGCATCCAGCTTGCCGTAGATCGGCGCACCCAGCCCGCCCGGCGCACCCTCCGCCACGACATCCACCACCGCGCCGATGGATGAGCCCGCTTTGCGAATCTCGCCAAGCAGCGCCTCCCAGGCCGGAAGGGTCGCGGCGTCCGGACAGAACAGCGGGTTCCGCAACGTCTCGGCCCAGTCCCAGCGATCGCGATCCACGCCAAGCGCGCCGATACGCGACAGCGCGGCACGGATGACGATCCGCTCCTCACTCAATGCCGCAAGAACCCGTCGCGCAACCGCGCCCGCGGCAACGCGACTGGCCGTCTCCCGCGCGGATGAGCGCCCGCCGCCCCGATAGTCGCGATGCCCATACTTCATGTCATACGTCACGTCGGCGTGGCCGGGCCGATAGCGCGTGGCGATGTCCGAATAATCTTTCGAGCGCTGATCGGTGTTCTGGATTTCCAGCGCGATCGGCGTGCCGGTCGTACGGCCTTCGAACACACCGGACAGGATGCGGACCTCGTCCGCTTCCCGACGCTGGGTCGTGAATTTCGATTGTCCCGGCTTGCGTCGATCAAGCCAGGGCTGGATATCGGCTTCGGTCAGCGCAATGCCGGGGGGGCAGCCATCGACGATACAGCCGATCGCCGGGCCGTGGCTCTCCCCCCAGGTCGTTACACGGAAAAGATGACCGAAGCTGTTGTGCGACATCTCAGTCGCCGGACGATACGACGGCGATGTCCGGCGCGGACGGGTTCTTCATGCCGACCATGTGGTAACCGCAATCGACATGATGCACTTCACCCGTCACGCCGGAGGACAGGTCGGAAAGGAAGTACATGCCCGATCCGCCGACATCCTTCAGCGTGACGTTGCGCTCCATCGGCGCATTCAACTGGTTCCACCGCAGAATATAACGGAAATCGCCGATGCCATTGGCCGCCAGCGTCATGATCGGGCCGGCCGAAATCGCATTTACGCGGATATTGTCGCGCCCCAGATCGGCGGCCATGTAACGCACCGAGGCCTCCAGCGCCGCTTTCGCCACGCCCATGACGTTATAATGCGGCATGACACGCTCGGCACCCAGATAGGACAGCGTCAGGAGTGAACCACCTTCCTTCATCAGCGCCGCGGCACGTCTGGCGACTGCCGTGAACGAGAAGCAGGAAATGTCCATCGCCTGCAGAAAGGCATCGCGCGGCGTGTCGACATAGCGCCCGCGCAGATACTGCTTGTCGGCCCAGCCGATGGCATGCACGACAAAGTCGATCTTGCCCCAGATACGCTCGATCTCGTCGAAGGTGGCGTCGATGGCGGCGTCGTCGCTGACGTCACACGGCAGGACCAGTTCGGATCCGATGCTGGACGCCAACGGTCGCACGCGCTTGCCCAGCGCCTCACCCTGATACGTGAAAGCCAGTTCCGCGCCCTGTGCGGCACAGGCGCTGGCAATGGCCCAGGCGATGGAGCGGTCGTTGGCGACGCCCATCACGAGGCCCCTCTTTCCCGCCATCAGCGTGCCTTGAGGTTGTTCGGAGAGCGAGCTGGACATGTAATGATTTCCCGTCGAATGACAAATTTGGCAACGAAAGTGAAACGTGAGGTGGTCGTCGCATAAGCGCGCTTCGCAAACAAGAGCGCGTATAAACGTTAGGCGCTTTCGCGCATGCAATACGCAGCCTTATGATCCGACGTAAACAGGATGACACCGCGCAGGAGATCGCAGTCTTGACCGACGACAACACCCCGGCCCTCCTCGATCTGAACGCTGATCCGTTCGCGCTTTTCCATGCGTGGATGCAGGAAGCCGAGGCCAGCGAGCCCAACGACCCGAATGCCATGGCCATCGCAACCGCCACCCCGGACGGCCGCCCGTCGGTGCGCATGATCCTGCTGAAAGGCGCCGATCGCGACGGATTCGTCTTCTATACCAATCTCGATAGTCGCAAGGGTATCGAATTGCGCGAGAATCCGCAGGCGGCCCTGCTTTTCCACTGGAAATCCCTGCGTCGGCAAATCCGCATCGAAGGACCGGTGACGCCGGTCTCGGATGCGGAAGCGGACCGCTACTTCGAGAGCCGGAGCCGCAATTCCCGTCTCGGCGCCATCGCATCGGACCAGTCCCGTCCGCTGGACAACCGCGAGACCTTCGAGCGGCGGATCGCCGAAGCGACGGCCCGCTATGGCGACGGGGACATCCCACGACCGGCCAACTGGTCCGGATTCCGCCTCCGGCCCGACGCGATCGAATTCTGGCAGGACCGTCCCTATCGCATGCATGACCGTGCAACCTGGACCCGCCATGCCACAGGGTGGGATGTCACGCGCCTGTACCCATGATAATGCTTCATCATCTTTCGGCCGCTTGTTGCGTTTCAGGCCATATATCGTCGTAACGAAGGCCCCATCATGTTGAACGACATCCGAAACATTCTCCTCCCGCTGAACGGCAACGGCGATATCGACGCCGCCCTTCAGCTCGGCCTCCTCTACGCCAAGCATTTCAAGGCCCATCTCTCGGCCGTCACGATCGGCGACGACCCGAACGAGACGGCGGCGCTGGCTGGCGAAGGTCTCTCCGGCTCCATGATCAACGAGATGATGGCGGCCGCGGAGCACGAATCCCAACGCAGACTGCTTCAGGTCCACCTCAAGTTCGACAACTTCGTCCGCGAGCATAACGTCGCCAATCGCCGTAACGCCCTGCCAAGCGACCTGCCGCCTAACGGGCAGGTCAGCGCGAGTCTGGAGACCCTCACCGGCTCGGAACACGAGGCCGTCACCTGGCGTGCGCGCCTGGCCGACATGACGCTGATGCCGCATCTCGCCAAGAACGACGATGCACGCGCCTCCGAGACACTGCACGCCGTCCTGTTCGACAGTGGCCGTCCGCTGGTCATCGCTCCCCCCAAGCCGCCTGTGCATTTCGGGCGCCGCATCTGCATCGCCTGGAACGGCACCGCCGAAGCCGCCGCTGCCCTGCGCAGCGTGTTGCCCTGGGCACGTCACGCCGAAACGGTGCAGGTCCTGACCAGTCCGGAATATCATCGTCGGGGACCGGAGGCTGAAAAGGTGCTCGCCTATCTCAGCCTGCATGGCGTGGAAGCCTCTGTCCGCACCTTTCAGTCCAAGGACAGGGATGTCGGCGCCGGCATGATGGAAGCCTGCTACGACCTCGGCGCGGATATGCTGGCCATGGGCGCCTATTCCCATTCCCGCCTACGCCAGATGATTATCGGCGGCGTCACCCGCCACGTGCTCGAAAAGTCCACGATCAGCGTGCTGATGAGCCGTTGACGACCCGTCCCCGGGCTCGCGAATGCCCGGGGACAGGAATTGTCGATCATTCGCTTCCTTTGCCTTGCCGGAAGCACCATGCTACCGGCGCACCATGGTTCCCGATCCACGTTGCCCGCCTTGAAACCGCCTCCCACGTCTGACGCTCGATCACCGCGCAAGAGCGCACTCAGCCGTATCGGCCGCGCCTATCTCAGCCTGGCACTCGGCACCTCGCGATGGAACATCACCGGGAATCGGCGTGCCGCCGCCCTCCTGCATCAGACCGGAAGTGCACCTCCAGGGGCCATCGTCGCATTCTGGCATCGTGCGCTGCTGCAACTTCCCGCCTTGTGGCTCCTGACGCTCCGTGGCCGTAATCACCTGCGTTTGCGCGTGCTGATCAGCCGCAACCGCGACGGGCGCCTGATCAACGACACCGTTGCGCCCTGGGGTATCATCGGCATCGCCGGTTCCGCCAATCGCAAGGGGAAAGACAAGGGAGGTGCTCACGCCTTCCGTGAGGCGATCTCGGCTTTGCGCGCCGGGTCGCATCTTGCCATTACGCCTGACGGACCACGCGGCCCGGTCGGCGTCATCCAGCCGGGCGTCCTGCGGCTTGCACGCGTGACCGGACGAACCATCGTTCCTGTCGGCGCCGCCTGCGATGCGTTCCATCTTCCATCATGGGACCGGCTGGCCGTACCGTTGCCTTTCGGTCGCGGGGAGTTGGTGCTGGGTGCCCCCTTGGATGCGGAAACCACGTCGGAAGCATTGGCGAAGGCGCTGAATGATGCCGCCCGGGCGGCAGAGCGGCGCCTGTCGCTGGTCCGCGCCACGACGGCCGACCGGCTCTGGGCCGCGCTCGGCAACATCCTCCGGCCACTCGTCATCGTCATGCTTCGCATCCGGCTGGCGCGCGGACGGGAAATCCGCGGCCGACTGCGTGAACGCATGGGCCTGTCACGCGCGAAAAGACCCGCGGGCACCCTGCTCTGGTTTCATGCCGCAAGTGTCGGGGAATGCCGCTCCGCTCTTCCGCTCATCGACGCGCTGCTCGACCAAAAGCCCGATCTGAATGTGCTCGTCACGACGGCAACAGTGACAGGCGCGCAGATCGTCGAGGCCCACCGCCTGTCATCATCGGCATCGTCCGCCACGCGTATCCTGCATCAGTTCACGCCATACGACATCCCGCGCTGGAACCGCCGTTTCCTTGCGCAGTGGCGACCCGATGCCGCGCTGCTGGTCGAAAGCGAACTCTGGCCGGGCATGATCGCCGCCTGTTTCCGTCGCGGCATCCCGATCGCGGTCATCAACGCTCGCCTGTCCGATCGTTCGTGGCGGCAGTGGCGTCGCTTCCGTTTGCTAGGCGGCACCATGTTCGCACGGCTCGACTTCGTTGCCGCAAGAAGCGCGGAGGACGCCCGCCGCTTTCAGGCGCTCGGCGTGCCAACATGCCATACGTTCGGCGACCTGAAGCAGAGCGCGCCACCCCCGCCGGTCGACAAGGGCGTCCTGGCGGGCTTGAAACGACAGCTGGGCGGGCGTCCCGTCTTCCTCGCGGCGGCCACACATCCGGGCGAAGACGAAATCATCGCGGACGCCGCCGGGCGCATGCGTCGATCGTATCCGGACCTGCTCTGTATCATCGTGCCCCGTCATCCCGTGCGGGGAACGGATATCGCGGCCCGACTTGGCCATGCACCTCGCCGCGCGCTGGCACAGGCTCCGACCGCGACGGACAGCTTCTGGATCGCGGACACCCTCGGCGAACTCGGCCTCTTCTACCGTCTCGCCACCGTCGCCTGGATCGGCAATTCGCTGGCGGCACCTGGTGGCGGACACAATCCGTTCGAGGCGGTCCGCCTCCACACCCCGTTGGCGAGCGGTCCATACGTCGACAATTTCAAACCCGCCTTCGCGCGTCTTGAAGGCTGCATCGCCATCGTCAAGGACAGTTCGACGCTAGCCGATTGGGGTTGCGCGCTTCTCGCCGACCCGGCGCGCCGCGAGAGACTGACAGCCGAAGCCGCCACGCGAATCGATACGCCGGATACTGTCCCTGCCCCACTCCTGACACGGATCGTTGCGATGTTGCCGCAATGAGGATCAACCCGCCGGAATTCTGGACACAGGACAGGACGAGCCTGCGCGCCCGCCTGCTGACGCCCCTGTCGTCCATCACGCAAGGTATCGGCCTGTGGCGTGCCCGGCGGGCCGCACCCGTTCTGGCCGGCGTGCCGGTATTGTGTTGCGGCAATCTGACGATGGGCGGTGCAGGCAAGACAACGCTGGCGCTTGATCTCGGCCGCCGCCTCAAGGCACAGGGACACCGACCGCATTTCCTGACGCGCGGCTATGGCGGCACGACCCGCGGCCCCCTGCGGGTGGACGGCATCCTGCATGACGCCGAGACGGTCGGGGACGAACCGTTGCTGCTGGCCCAGGTCGCGCCCACATGGGTCGGACGCGATCGCGCCGCCACCGCGCAGGAGGCCGTCGCCGCCGGTGCCGACTGCCTGATTCTCGACGACGGATTGCAAAACCACACACTCCATCAGGACATGCGCATCGTCACCGTGGATGGCGCGACCGGCTTCGGCAACGGAAAGCTCTTTCCAGCCGGCCCGCTGCGCGAACCCGTTGCCGCCGGGCTCTCCCGGGCGGACGCCATCGTCATGATCGGACGCGATGACACGCGGCTTCGGGACAATCTGCCCGCCCAGATTCCCTATGCCGTGGCGCGGCTGGTCCCGGGACCGGAGATTCGCCGACTACAGGGCCGCCGGGTCATCGCGTTCGCCGGTATCGCCCGCCCCACCAAGTTTTTCGACACCTTGACGGAGGCCGGCATCCAGCCCCTCCGCTGCCTGTCCTTCCCGGATCACCATCGCTACGGCGAGCGGGACCTGAAGCGTCTGGCAAGATTACGCCTGCAGGAAGGCGTCACCCTGGTCACGACCGCCAAGGATGCCGTGAAATTGCCCGCATGGCTGCGCCAGCAGGTCACCGTCATCAATATCGAACTTCTCTGGAGCGATCCGGGCGCGCCGGAGGAATTGCTGAACCGTCTCTGGATCGAGAACGCCGCCGCATGACGCGTGTTCGCCGCTTTCTCCATCGCGCGGAATTTCTGCTGGCGCATACTCTGATCTTCGGCATCCGCCGTGTCTCGCCGGATCGCGCATCCACCATCGGCGGCACTGTCACACGCGCCATCGGCCCCTTGCTGCCGGTCTCCCGCGTCGCGGACGCCAATCTCCGCCTTGCCCTGCCACAACTGAACCGCGTGCAACGGCGAGGCGTCATCGCCGCGGCGTGGGAAAATCTGGGGCGCACCGTCGCCGAATTTCCGCATCTCGGCGCGCTTCGGGAGAATACGCCGAAAGGTCCGGGATGGTCGGTGCGCAACAGCCACATCCTGAAAGAGGCCGCCGAACGTGGCGGCCCGGTGATCTTCGTTTCCGGCCATATCGGCAATTGGGAAATCATGCCGCTGGCGGTGGCGCGATACGGACTGCCCTTCGCATCCTTCTACCGCGCCGCCGGCAATCCCCTGATCGATGGGCTGATCCGCTCGCTGCGTCAGGACGCCATGAAAATGGCGCTGCCCAATTTCCCCAAAGGTGCGCAAGGCGCACGCCAGGCTTTGCGACATCTCGCCAAGGGCGGCCATCTGGGCATTCTGGCCGATCAGAAAATGAATGACGGCATCGAAGCGGAATTCTTCGGCCTGCGCGCCATGACCGCCTCGGCCGCGGCGACTTTCGCACTGCGTTACCAATGCCCCGTCATCACCGGCTATGTGCGGCGCCTCGGGCCCGCGCGCCTGGAACTGGTCGTGGAGCCCATGCTGACGATCGAGGCGACCGCCGACCGGCAGTCGGACATCGCGCGTGTGACACAGGCCCTCAACGACCGGATCGAAAGTGCCATACGCTGCGATCCCGGCGCGTGGCTATGGCTTCATCGGCGCTGGCCGAAGGACCTCATGCCGAAACCCGGCCAGCGCACATGACGCAGCGGTGCATGCATATGCAGGGCTGAAGCTGCACCATTGCATTTTCGACATAGGAGCGATGTCGTAACTTAGCATTGCTTTTTTGCCACATGCCCGACGTTTTGTGACTCTATAGACAATGATTGCGCAATTTAAGATTGTCGTGCGCCGGTCCGCTTGGTTAGCGTGAGCTTAACAGCCGCTCCATAAGGACCCGACCCCGTGAACCAGTCGCTTCCTGCCTCAAAAGAATTCAGCCCTCACATCGGGTGTAATGTCGTTCCGCTTCGGCTGGGGCTGCTGCCTCGTCATCGGGAACATCTGTCGCAGTGGCTCGAAGCCGGACAGCGGATGGGCATCTGCGATGCGGACATCACGCTGGACCAGTTGCCGGGACAGTTCGAAGCGGTGGCACATGTATTGATCTGGGTGCGGGAAAATCCAGACCCGGCATACATGATCCGCCCAAAAGGCATGCGTTGGGTGCTGATCGACCAGTTGCGCGAGCACACGCTCGGCATCTATGCGACGTTCGAACAGGCCCTGCATACCATCCGCCCTGTGCTGCCGCTCAAGAAGACCGCTGCCGCCTGATGACGGTCTTCTAGACGGGCGACGTTGTGAACGTCGCCCGTTTCTTTATTGGTCAGCTCGGTGTCTGGGTCAGCGTCTTCGGCGCAGGCTGAACGATCGTCGCTCCCCCATTCTGGCCGATCTCGAAGATCGCCAGCGCACGCGTGACCTTGCCGCCGCTTCTCAGCGCGAAAACCCCATCCACGCCGGCAAAGCCGTCCGGGCGCATCAACGACGTTTCCGTCAGGCCGTCCGGCTGCCGTGCAAGCGCGCCGGCCATCGCCGCCGTATCGTAAGCGATATCCGCCAGTGGCGTGGGCGCTGTACCGTAGTGTTGGCGGTACTGCTGGACGAACCCATGGCGTGTCGCTGAATCCGGCGCCGCGAACCAGGCGCCGTGCAGGGCGCCAAGCTTGCTGGCGAAGGCTTCCCAAAGCGCCGGTCCCAGAATCCGGACCTGAGACGGGTCGATCCTGTTGGCTTTCAGCCCGTTGATGACGTTCGCCAACTGCAAGCCCGTGTCACCAAGCAGCAACGCATCAAACGGTGGTGCCGGGAAAGGCCCCGGCGTCGCATTAGCCGGTGGCGTTGCCGGGGGAGCGCCCGGATTTGCTGGCGGGTTCGTGTCCGGCGAGACCGGATTGACCGCATCCGGCGCAGCGGGCGTCGGCGTCGTTGCCGCGGCGGAGACCTGCTTCTGCCGATCATCAAACGCGGACAGCGTCTTCAGGCCATCGGCAATGCTCTGCAGATCGCTGCCATGGAAAGCAATATTCGGTGCGCTCAGGCCATTTGCCGCGCATGCCTCGTTCAGGCGTTGCGCCATGACGTGTCCCAACGGGCTATCCGGCAAAAACGCCGCGAAGTGCTGGCGCCCCTGCGCATGCGCGGCACTCACCAGTCGAACCACCTGCTGATCCACCGTCAGCCCCATGACCCAGACGCCGGAGCGGCCACGTTCAGCATCGCTCGTGAACGCCAGTTCCGGAATTCCCGCCGCCGTGCTCAGCCCCGCCACCTCGCCGGTTTGCCCGGCTGTCAGCGGCCCCAGCAGAATCCTGTCGCCATTGCCGATTGCCGCACGCGCCGCAGCCGCGACACCTTCCGCGCCGTCACTGTCACGCACATCCAGCACCGCGCCATGACCGGTCGGAACAGCCAGTTGCGCCGCATTGGCCATCTGCTGGCCGAGACGCATGTTTCGGCCCGTCAGCGGCAGAAGCATACCGATCCGCACAGGCTCACCGGCCGCGGTCGGAGACGTTGAGGCGGGGACGCCACCGCCCCCTGTCGCGGACGGCGTGCCCGTCTGTGAGCAGGCGGAAAGGCACAACGCCGCGCCGAACGCGACCGCAATGCCCTTGCGCGAACCCGCAGTCCTGCGCAAGGAGATGACATCGCCGTGTCCAGGGGGTCCGAATGTCCGGCCAATCATCGTCTGCTCATACTCCAAATTCCTTACCCCCCGAGCGGGATGCCCATCCCGCATACGATAAATCCACACGTCCGGCGACTGCCTCCGGCAGCCTCGTCTTCGTCGCAACACCGATCGGCAATCTCGGCGACATTTCCGAACGTGCCCTGGCAACCCTCCGTAACGCCGATATCCTGCTCTGCGAGGATACGCGCGTCACCGGCAAGCTGCTCCAGGCCTACGGAATCACCACGTCGACGCAAACGCTGCACGATCATAACGAACAGGAACGGATTCCGTTTCTGCTTGGCCGCCTTCATGATGGAGCGCGCATCGCCGCCGTCTCCGACGCCGGCACGCCCATGCTGTCCGATCCAGGATATCGGCTGGCACGCGCCGCCATCGCCGAGAATATTCCCGTCTCCGGCGTCCCCGGCCCCAACGCCGCGGCACTTGCCTTGACCCTCTCCGGCCTTCCGCCGCAGCCTTATATGTTTCTCGGCTTCCCACCGCCACGCTCCCAGGCACGCCGCGAGAATTTTGCGACCCTGCGCGCGGCGGAACAGGCCGGTCTGCACGCGACGCTGATCTGGTATGAAGCACCGCACCGCCTGCAAGACACGCTGGAAGACCTCGAAGCCGTCTTCGGCACGGCTCGGGATGCCGCTGTCGGCCGCGAACTGACAAAGCGCTTCGAAGAGATGGTCCGGGGCAATATCCCGGCGCTACGTTCTCATTTCTCCACCACGGCCCCGCGCGGTGAAATCACGCTGCTGCTGGGCCCGCCAGCCGAGGACGATAACGGCGCGGCCGATCTCGACGATCACCTTCGCCAGGCGCTTGCCACGCATTCCGTCAAGGACGCGGCAACACTGGTGGCAGGCTTCATCAACCTGCCACGACGCACGGTCTATGCCCGCGCCCTCGAACTGGCGAAGAAAGCCTAGCCATCATCCTTGGGCAGGACGAACAGACTGTCCGGCAAGCTCGGCGGCGTCCGCGTATCAAACAGGTCGATCTGCGTGTCCCGCCCCTGGGCGTCCCGCACGACCCATGAGCGCAACGCTAGGGGCTGATCGTTCAGGATCAGCGTCAGACTGCCCTCGGAAGGTGTCGCCGTTCGCACCACGGTCACCTGCAAACTATGACCGACATGCTGGAATCCGGTCACGGTCACATCGCCGGAAAGCTGCAAATCGGGCCGCAGCAACAGACCGAGCGGCGTGCGCTCCACCGGGATCGTCGTCACCTGTCCAATATCGCGATCCTGATAGACGATCTGCCCATTATTGGCGACCAGCAGCAGACCGCTCGGCTTGTCGTAGTCGAAGCGCATCCGCCCCGGCCGATCGAGATAGGCAGTGCCCGTGCTGCGTTTGCCATCCGGCGCAATCTGCTGGAAGCGGGCCTGAAGGGCATGAATCCCGGCAAGCGTATCCTGCACGCGCGCGATCCACCCCTGATCCGCCGGGAGAAGATGCGCGGAGGATGCTGTCTGTGCCTGCGCTGCCAAAGGCATGATCGCGATACCGGCACACCAGCAAACCCTGACAATTTTTCTTATCGACACGTCTCTCAAAACCTATCCCTGACCGATCAAAACACCTGCGCCGAATACCAGCGCACCACCCAGAACGATCTGCGCCACCGCGCTGCCGAAGGGCGTGTCCTGATAACGCCACCGGATCCAGGAGATCGCCATCAATTCGACAACGACCACGATTACAGCCAGCGCGAAAGCCGCATGAAAATCCGGCACAAGGAACGGCAGCGTGTGACCAATTCCGCCACCCATCGTCATCAGGCCGCAGATCAGGCCGCGCAATAACGGCGTCCCGCGCCCCGAAAGGCGGCCATCATCGGCCAGCGCCTCGGCAAACCCCATGGATATCCCCGCGCCGACCGAAGCCGCCAACCCCACGAGAAAGGCGTTCCACGTATTATGCGTGGCGAACGCGGCGGCGAAGACGGGTGCCAGCGTGGAAACGGACCCGTCCATCAGGCCGACCAGACCCGGCTGGACAATCTGGAGGACGAATCGCCGCCGCGCGCCCTCGTCTTCCTGCGCCCGCTTATCGTCGCTCAGAAGATCGCGGCGGATATTCTGCGCCTGATGGACATGGCGGTCCTCGATGGCCGCCAGATCGCCGAGCAGCTTGCGCGTCTCGGCATCCGTCGATCGATTGGCCGCTTCGCGATAGAACCGCGCCGCATCGCGCTCCATCTCTTCCGCCTGACCGCGAATCGCCTCTATGCCCATGGATTTCATACGCCATGCCGGCAGGCGGCTTGGAAAACCCTTGACGTCCTGACGGCGCACCAACGGAATATGGCTGCCAAAGCGGCGCGCATAGAGGTCGAGAAGATAACGCCGATGCTCGTCCTCCTCCCGCGCCATCTCGATGAAGATCGCCGCGCTATCGGCGTAGTTCTCGACGATCATCTGCGCGAAATCGGCATAAAGACGACCGTCTTCTTCCTCATTGGCGATCGCCAGCGCCAGAATCTCGCGCTCGGTCAGGTCATCCAGATACGGCATGCTCAGACCGCGGCCGCCTCGAAGATCGGTCGCACGTCGCCGTTCCAGGGGCCATTGTAGAGCGACAGCCAGCGTTCGGCCTGCGTCGGCCCGCCATCGGCGATCTCACCGATTGGCACGAGATATTTCTCTTCGCCCAGTCCACGCGCCTTCAGCCCCTGCCCGGCCAGCGCCACCACCCGCTTTGCGAGCGCGCGCAACGTTCCCGGGAAAGGCGCGTCCATCGCCAGGGCGGGGACATCCGCCCGAAGCGCCCGATAGACGGACCACGGCTGCTCGCGCACCAGTGCCTCCGCCGCCATCAATGTCGGCTCATCATACAGCAACCCGACCCAAAGCGCGGACTGCGCCACCATCATGGCCTGGGAGCCGGCATCCGCGCCGCGCATCTCAAGGAACTGCTTAAGCCGCACATCGGGGAACACCGTCGTCAGATGGTCCTCGAAATCACCGATCGTGGGCGTCAGACCCGTCAGTTCCGCTGCCGGTCGGCCGTCAAGCCAGTCCCGGAACGATGCACCTGCGACGTCGCGAATCTCCCCGTCGCGCATGACGAAATACATCGGAACGTCCAGCGCCCAGTCCACGTATGCCTCGAAACCGAAATCCGGCCGGAAGACGCATTCGGGCATGCCACTGCGCGCATTGTCCGTATCTGTCCAGATCCGGGCGCGATTGGACAGGAAGCCGTTCGGTTTTCCCTCGTAGAAAGGCGAATTGGCAAACAGCGCCGTGGCAAGCGGCTGCAACGCCAGGGAGACGCGCATCTTGCGCACCATGTCGATCTCGGAACCGAAATCGAGATTGACCTGCACCGTGCAGGTGCGCGTCATCATGTCCAGACCCAACGTGCCGACAAGCGGCATGTATCGCCGCATGATCGCATAGCGGCTCTTGGGCATGATCGGCATCTGGTCCCGCGACCACAGCGGCTGGAAACCGAGCGGCGCAAAACCCAGCCCCAGAGCGGCCGAAGGCGCGCGAATGGTCTCGAAATGCGCCGTCATTTCCTGCCATGTGCCGTGCAGGTCGGCCAGCGGACCGCCGGAAAGCTCGAACTGACCGGCTGGCTCCAGAGAAATCGACTGCCCTTTTTCGCGCCCCTGCCCCTTGAGGCCAATGAGCTTGCCGCGATCCTCAATGGCTTCCCACGACGCCTTATCGTTGCCCAGCGTCTGCAACAGCGCTTCGATGCCTTGCGGCGCATAAGGTGGCGCGGAGAATGGCGTGCGTCCGGCAGCCGTCTCCGGCCGCACGAAACCGAATTTCTCGTGCTCCGTTCCAATCCGCCAGGCTTCGGGCGGTTTGCACCCGCGTGCCAGCGCGTCGATCATCTGCGCCTTGCCGACGATAGGCGTGTCGTTGGATTCACCAGGATTGGACATGAGGCGCTGCGCGGTCCTTGCTCTAGCGGCCGCTACGGCCCGGAAGCCCAGCGTAATATTCCGCTTATAAAAAAATCGAAAGACACCTCTGACAGACGTCGTTCCGGAAAGGCTCGAAACTCTTCTAAAGCATATCGGGCAAGGGTGTCCCAATCCCTGCCGCAGGCATCGCCCCGAAAGCAGTATCGCCATTCATGGTTCGCACCATCATTCGGTCTCCACCGAACTTTCGCGATGAAGCGTCAAATACGCAAGCCCCGCACATGCGGCGGTATCGGCGCGCAGGATCAACGTCCCGAGGGATAACGCCTCGATACGATCCTGCGTTAACAGCCACTGCGTTTCTTCTGGCGAAAACCCACCTTCCGGCCCGATCAGCAGGCCATCGCCCCCGCCCACCTGCCTCTGCCTGGCGGTCGGAGTCGCCACGCGATGCCGCTCGACGGCCGCATACAACGTTCCCGCCGATGGCCATGCCGAGACGACTGCGGACAACGCGCGCAATTCATCGATGACCGGCACATCCAGCCGCTCGCATTGCTCGGCCGCCTCCACGGCAATGGCATGCCAGCGCGTCGTATTGACCCGATGCGTATTCGTCCGCGCCGTCGTCACCGGCATGAAGCGTGACACGCCCAGTTCGGTCCCCATCCGTATGACCAGATCCGTCGCATCGCGCTTGAGCGGCGCGAAGACCAATATCGGCCCCGTCGTCGCCATCGGCATGCGCGTCTGATGCGTCACGCGCAGCGTGCCACGATCCTTGCGTATGGCCGTCAGGACACCCGACCATTCGCCGTCACGTTCGTTGAATATCCGCACCGGAGCCTCGGGGCCCAGACGCAAGACCGTGCCGAGATAACGGGCATGTCCCGGCGCAAGGTCCAGCGTCGTACCTTCCGCAAGCGGCGCGATGGTGGCTGAATCGATGAAAAGTCGCGGGCTGTCCTGCATAGGGCAGCGTTCTATCATATAAAACCCGATGCGCATGCCCGATTGACGCGCGTCGCACCAGACGACATCACGGCGCTTGACGCCAATACAAGGAACCTGCGCTTTGCCTTCCGCCGCACCGCATCCCGCCACGCCGCATACCGATATCCGCGCGGACGGATGGGTCGCGCGCCTGCCCGGGCCGATCCAGCCCTACGTGTTGCTGGCGCGCCTCGACCGGCCGGTGGGCACATGGCTGTTGCTGCTGCCCGGCGTGTGGGGAATCGCGCTGGGTGGTGGCCATGACGTGTCCCGCGTCATAACGCTGATCGTCCTGTTCGCCATCGGATCGCTGGTCATGCGCGCCGCCGGATGCGTGGTCAACGACATGTGGGATCGCGATATCGATGCCCAGGTCAGCCGCACCGCCGGGCGTCCGCTGGCCAGCGGCAGGCTGAGCCTGTTCAACGCCTTTGTGTTCCTCGGCGCCCTGCTTCTGGTCGGACTGGCGATACTCCTGTCGCTCCCCCCGCTCTGCTGGGCGCTTGCGCCGGTCGCGCTTCTGCTCGTCGCGCTTTATCCGCTCGCCAAGCGCGTGACATGGTGGCCGCAACTCGTCATGGGTTTCACCTTCGGTTTCGGCGCGCCGATGGGCTACGCAGCGGCGGCCGGACGTCTCGATCGGATCGGACTGCTGCTTTATGGCGGCACCATCCTCTGGCAACTCGGCTTCGACACCATTTACGGCTTTCAGGATATGGAAGACGACGCCCGCATCGGCGTGCGCTCCACGTCCCGGCTGATGGCGGCGCATGCGCGGACCTTCGTCGGCATCTGCTATGCGTTGGCGATCCTCCTGATCGGCGCTGCGGCGGCCCAGGCGGGCCTGAACGAGGCTTTCTGGGTGTTCGCCCTCATCGCCGCCGTAATGCTGGCGATGCAGGTGGCCACCCTGCGCCCGGATAATCCGGCCATCTGCCTGACGCTGTTCCGCCGCAACGTTCCGTTTGCGCTGGTGCTGGCTTTCGCTTTCCTGCTGGCCGCAGGCACGACATGATGACCGATCCCGCCGATTTCGTCACAGGATCGACCATCATCGAGCGACCGCCCCTGACGCCGGAAATCCGCGTGCACCTCGCAACCGAGATCACCCCGATCTGGCAGGCGACGGAAGATCATCTTGCCCGGGTCGGCGTCGAGCCGCCCTTCTGGGCGTTCGCCTGGCCCGGCAGCCAGGTGCTTGCGCGCTACGTCCTCGATCACCCCGAAACGGTCCACGGACGCCGCGTGCTGGATTTCGCCTGCGGCAACGGCCTGGCCGGCATTGCATGCGCTATCGCCGGTGCCGCACATGTCTGCGCCAATGATATCGACAGCCTCGCCCTCGTGGCGACCCGACTGAACGCCGCCCTGAACGATGTCGACATCGAGACGCGGCCGGGCGATATCGTCGGGCTTCAGCCGGATTACGATCTGCTGATCTGCGGCGATGTCTGCTACAACCAGCCAATGGCCGACCTGCTCCTGCCATGGCTGCGCCGATGCGCGGCAAGCTGCGACGTATGGATGGCCGATCCAGGCCGTCCTTATGCACCCAGAACCGGCGTGGCACCTCTCATGACGGTCGATGTGCCAACCACCCGCGAACTGGAAGACGGGACCAGCCGCACCACCACACTCTATCGGCTGATGCCCAACGCCTGACGAATCCAAAATCCGGACGAAACGCAAAAGCAAGATGGTATCGCTGGCGAAACGGCGATAAGACGGAAGATATAATATATCAATCCGGAGATCTTTCTTTTGTTTCGAAACGCCCTCCTTGCCACCATCGCTGCTGCATCCTTTTCCACGCAGGCATTGGCAACTCCCGCACCCACGCCCCCTGCGGCAGCCGCCGACGGGGTGAGCA
Organism: Neoasaia chiangmaiensis; assembly: GCF_002005465.1. Lineage (NCBI taxonomy): Bacteria > Pseudomonadati > Pseudomonadota > Alphaproteobacteria > Acetobacterales > Acetobacteraceae > Neoasaia > Neoasaia chiangmaiensis. The sequence continues at coordinate 906,118 of NZ_CP014691.1, forward strand.
GCGGCTCCGTCACCATCAACGGCGCGTCCATTCCCTACCGCGCCGTCGCGGGCACGTTGCTCGTCCATGAAAACCGCTTCGACGATTCACAGGACATTCTGGAAGCCCGCACGGGCAAGAAATTCGGCAGTGACAAGAACGGTGGCGACGAACAGCACGACGCCGTGGCCTCCATGTTCTACGTCGCTTATTTCAAGCAGGGCGTTCACGCCGCCAACCGCCCGATCACCTTCGTCTATAACGGCGGCCCCGGTTCGGCGACGGTCTGGCTGCATATGGGATCGTTCGGCCCTGTCCGTCTCAACACGCCGGGCGACCTGCATCTTCCCCCTGCACCCTATAAGCTCGTGAATAATGGCCAGTCCCTGCTGGACGTCACCGATCTGGTCTTCATCGACGCCCCGGGAACAGGCTTCGGCCGGATCGGCGGTCACGATCATGACAAGGCATTCTTCGGCGTGGATGCGGACGGTCACGCCTTCACCAATTTCGTCGCGCAGTTTCTGGCCAAGTATAATCGCTACAATTCGCCAAAATACCTGTTTGGCGAAAGCTACGGCACGATGCGCTCCGCGGTCGTCGTGAACGACCTGCAGGATCAGGAAAATATCGACTTCAACGGTATCATCCTCCTGTCGCAGATTTTCTCATACGACAACAGCGTGGATGGACCGCACGCCAATCCCGGCGTAGACGAACCGTATGAACTCGCGCTGCCGACCTATGCGGCCACGGCCTATTATCACAAGCTCCTGCCCAACATGCCGTCCGATCTGCCGGGCTTCCTCAAGGAAGTCGAGCATTTCGCCCTGACGGATTATGCCGCTGCCCTCCATCAGGGTGCGGACCTGCCGGAGGAACAGCGCAAGGCGGTCGCCGCCAGGCTTCACGACTATACGGGCTTGCCCGTCGAATATATCCTGCGCGACGATCTGAGAATCACCGGCGGACAGTTCACGCAACAGTTGCAAGAGGCAACAGGCCTGACGACCGGTCGACTGGACACCCGCTTCTCCGGCCCCGCGCTTGATCCGATGAGCGAGGAAGCGGGGTACGACCCGCAATCCACCGCACTCAGTTCAGCCTATATCTCAGCGTTCAACGAATACGTGCGTAACGTCCTGCATTATGGCGAAGGACAGCATTATCTCGGCGGTATCAATGCGGACTGGAACTGGCGCCATCGCCAGCCAGGACTTGGGATGTCCGATCTCGGGGCCAACGTCATGCCGGATCTGGCGAACGCCATGAAAACCAATCCGACCCTGCATGTCATGCTCAACGCGGGATACTACGATCTGGCAACGCCCTTCTACGAAGGCATTTACGAAATGAAACATTTGCCGATCTCAAACGATCTGCAAAAAAATATCGAATACAAACAATATCGTTCCGGCCACATGGTCTATGTCGATCCGGCCGCTCTCCAGTTGCTGCATGACAACGTCGCCGATTTCATCCGTCGCACCGACAACCAGTAAGCCCCGAAATTCGTTGGCGATCTCGCATCGTCAACGTTCCCGAAAGGACCTATCGTGCATCTTATCTGGACCCTCATCGTCGGCTTCTTCATTGGCCTGATCGCAAAACTGCTGATGCCGGGCCGCGATCCTGGCGGCTTCATCATCACCATTGTTCTCGGTATCGCCGGGTCGGTCCTGGCCGGATGGGCCGGACAGCACCTGCATTTCTATCGCCCCGGTCAGCCTGCGGGATTTCTGGCGTCCATCGTCGGCGCAATCGTCCTTCTGGCGATCTACAGGATGTTTGCCAGAAACGACACGGTCTGACTCTTTTCAGACAGAACGGGACAAAAAAAGCCGGCCCCTCGCGGAGCCGGCTTTTTTCTTGCCCGGATAAGAGAGATCAGGCCGACTTGGCCATGATCTCCTCCGCCACGTTGCGCGGCACCGGATCGTAGTGATGGAACTGCATCGTGAAAGAGGCGCGGCCCTTCGTGGCCGAACGCAGATGCGAGATGTAGCCGAACATTTCCTTCAGCGGCACCTGCGAGCGGATCATCACGGTCGAACCAGCGGTTTCCTGGCTCTGGATGATGCCGCGACGACGGTTGAGATCGCCCACCACATCACCGACGTGATCGTTTGGCGTGGTGATTTCCACATCCATGATCGGCTCGAGGATGACCGGACCGGCCTTCTTCATGCCTTCACGGAAGCAGGCCTTGGCGGCGATTTCGAACGCCAGCGCCGAGGAGTCGACATCATGGTACTTGCCGTCGAGCAGCGTGAACTTGAAGTCCACCGTCGGGAAGCCTGCGAGCACGCCCGTCGAAGCCTGGTTGCGGATACCCTTTTCGACCGCCGGAATGTATTCCTTCGGCACGGTGCCACCGACAACCTTGTTCTCGAACTGGATGTTCTCGTTCCGCTCGACCGGCTCGAACATGATCTTCACTTCAGCGAACTGACCCGAACCACCCGACTGCTTCTTGTGGGTATAGGTTTCAGTATGCGACTGCGAGATCGTCTCACGATAGGCCACCTGCGGCGCACCGACATTCGCTTCCACGCCGTATTCGCGGCGCAGACGATCGACGATGATGTCCAGATGCAGCTCACCCATGCCGGACAGGATGGTCTGACCCGTTTCCTGATCGGTCTTCAGCTGCAGTGACGGATCTTCCGCCGCCAGCTTCTGCAGGGCCAGCGTCATCTTCTCGACGCCGTCCTTGGTCTTCGGCTCGACGGAGATATCGATGACCGGGACCGGGAACTGCATACGCTCCAGCACCACCGGATCAGCGGCATCGGCCAGCGTGTCACCCGTGACGGTATCCTTCAGGCCGACGAACGCCGCGATGTCACCGGCGCCGACGGATTTCACTTCCTGGCGCTTGTCGGCATGCATCTGGAACATGCGGCCCACGCGTTCCTTGTGGCCCTTCGTCGTGTTCAGAACCGTATCGCCCGAGTTCAGAACGCCACGATAGACGCGCACGAAGGTCAGCGTACCGTACTTGTCGGAGATGATCTTGAACGCGAGACCGGCGAACTTGCCGTCCGGATCAACCGGCACGATCGGAAGGAAGTTTTCATCAACTTCCTCGTCTTCCGGCGGCGCGATGCGGATGCCTTCGACCTCGTCCGGAGCCGGCAGATAGTCGATGACCGCATCGAGCAGCGGCTGGACGCCCTTGTTCTTGAAAGCCGTGCCGCACATGACGGGACGGAACTCGCCGGAAATCGCACCCTTCTTGATGCACTTCTTCAGGGTCGCAACGTCGACGTCACCCTTCTCGAAGTATTCCTCCATCGCCGCATCGTCCATCGCCAGAGCGGTGTCGAGCAGGTTCTGGCGCGCTTCGGCAGCCTTTTCCTTCAGGTCGGCAGGAATCTCTTCGTAGTGGAACTTCGCGCCGAGTTCGCCGCCTTCCCATACGATCGCACGCATCTCCACCAGATCGACCACACCGACGAAATTTTCTTCGGTGCCGATCGGGAGTTGCAGCGGGATCGCCACGATGTCCAGCTTCTCCTTCAGCGTGCTGAACGCATAGTAGAAGTCGGCGCCCGTGCGATCGAGCTTGTTGATGAAGATGATGCGCGGAACGTTGTAACGATCCGCCAGACGCCAGTTCGTCTCGGACTGCGGCTGAACGCCGGCCACGCCTTCGATCACGAAGATCGCGCCATCGAGCACGCGCAGCGAGCGGTTCACTTCGATGTTGAAGTCGATGTGGCCCGGCGTGTCGATGATGTTGATGCGATGGTTTTCCCATTCGCACGTCACGGCCGCCGAGGTGATCGTGATGCCACGCTCACGCTCCTGCGCCATGTAATCGGTCGTAGTGTTGCCATCGTGCACTTCGCCGATACGATGCGACATGCCCGTATAATACAGGATGCGCTCGGTCGTCGTGGTCTTGCCGGCATCGATATGGGCGGTGATGCCGATATTACGGATCTTCGAAAGAGCCGATTTGGCGGCTTCGACGGTGCTGCTCTCGGACACGGAATAACCTCCAGAATACGATGAAGGCGCCTCAGAACGAACTGAAACACCTTTGCCGTGGCCGTCGCAGCGACTTCGAAACATCGTTCGGAAGCAGCGCTGAGCGACCAAATGGGCCAGATGCAATGGGGCGGTCAGCTACGCTGCCAGCGCCACGCTTTCAAAGCCAATCTTTTATGAACGCCTCGAAAAAAGCGGGCCATGCTTCATGGCATCGCCCGCCTTGAGGGCATAATCAGGCCGTCTGCGCGGCGGCCTTGCTTTCCTGAGCGCGCAGGATGCGGCGCTTGATAACCTTCGCTTCCGTCGGGAGCTTGCGGTCCGGCGTCCCCAGCAGGAACGCATCCAGACCACCGTTGTGCTCGACGGTGCGAATACCATGGGTCGTCAGACGAACGCGAACGCCCGTTCCCAGGATATCGGACAGGAGCGTGGTTTCCTGCAGGTTCGGCAGGAAGCGACGACGAGATTTGTTATTGGCGTGGCTGACGTTATTGCCGGTCAGCACGCCTTTGCCCGTAACTTGGCAGCGGCGAGACATCGAATCAATCCTCGGAACTGGTTTATCCGCCGAGAACAGTGCCCGGCATACGACTATCCGTTAAGGCGCGGCTTATGACCGACCGACCCGCGCACGTCAAGCCGAAACGGCGGCCTCCCGGCTCAATCTTGAGAATCGGCCCCATCAGGCAGCGTCAGTTCGCCAGCATGGACACTGTCGATGGCCGTCTGCAACATCCTGACCATCGTCGGCGCGTCCGTCGTTCGCGCCAGGATGCCCAGACTACCACCCAGAAGCGCCGAAGCGATCATCTCCGGCGGCATGTCCTTCTCGATCAGGTAGCCGATCGCCTTGTCGATCACCGCACCACACTGCCGCAACTCCGCAGGAATCTGGATGTCCTGCGGATCGAAGGAAGCGGCAACATCCTCACGAACGGCTTTTTCGAGCGCTTCATCGGGGTGAAACACATCGGCGGATTCATTCATGACGGCCCGGTCCTCACAATGGCAAGAGTGTCCCCGTAGTTGGGGCGGGCTGCCGGAGATGTCCACCCCCTTCCACGGTCGATTGTTCGCGATCGATCGCCTGCGCGGCCCACATCCCGGCATAAACGCCGCCTTGCGCGAGAAGACCGGAATGCGTCCCCCGCTCCACGATGCGACCGCTTTCCAGAACGAGGATCTCGTCGCAGTCGATCACCGTGGACAAGCGATGCGCAATGGCGATCGTCGTCTGCTCGCGGGACAGGATGTTCAGCGAGTCCTGAACACGCTGCTCCGTGCGGGTGTCGAGCGCGCTCGTCGCTTCGTCGAGCAGCAACAGGCGCGGTCGTTTGAGGAAAATCCGCGCAATGGCGATCCGCTGCTTCTCACCACCCGATAGTTTCAATCCCCGCTCGCCTACCTCGGTCGCATAGCCGTCCGGAAGCGAAACGATGAAATCGTGGAGTTCGGCCGCGCGCGCCGCCTGCTCGATTTCTTCGGCATCCGCGCCAATCCGACCGTAACCGATGTTGTAGGCGATCGTATCGTTGAACAGCAGCGTCTCCTGCGGCACCACGCCGACGACAGTCCGGATATCCTGCGGATCGAGATCGCGAAGCGAAAAGCCATCCAGCAGAACGGCACCCGCATCGGGGTCATACGCGCGGAACAGCAGCTTGCCGATGGTGGATTTTCCCGAGCCTGTTGGCCCGACGATCCCGATCCGTCGCCCTGGTTCCACATTGAAGCTGACGTCCTTCAGGATCTGACGATCAGCGGTATAACCGAAGACGACGCCGTCGAACGCAACAGCCGCCGGTCCAGCTATGGCAAGGCTGGACTGAAGCTTCCGCGGTATCGGCGGCGCCTGAATTTCGGATCGCCGGTCCAGCAGCTCGGAAACGTTCTCCAGATCGACCCGCGCGTTGCGCCAACCCGCGTAGACGAAGTTCAGCGAGATAACCGCCTGATAGAGATTGCGCAGATAGGTGCCGATCAGCACGAACTGCGGCACGCCAAGGCGATGCGCCACGATATCGCGCGCCGCCAGATAAAGAATGGCGGACGTGACCAATGCGATCATCACGTTCTGCGCGACCGACGACGCCGCGACGACGCGCGTCGCGCGCAGGCTCGCCCGCTCGAAGGCACGCCGCGCCTCCGCATACTGCCGGTATTCATGCTTTTCGTTGCCGAAATGCTGAACAGCCTCGAAATTGAGCAGACTGTCGAGCAGGCGGTGCTGCGCCATGCCGCTCGCCTCGTTTCGCGCCCGCCGCGCCGCGACGCGGAGCCGCACGAACCATTGCGCCAGCCCGACATAGCTCAGGAGTCCGATCAACAGCAGCACGGCATAGATTCCGCCGAACAGATGTCCGACGACGGCCAGCGTCATGACCGTATCCACGATGGCAGGACCGACGTTGAAAAGGGACAGACGCATGAGCGTATCGACGGCATCCGTGCCGCGCTCAAGTGCGCGTGTCAGCGCCCCGGTCTGGCGTTCCAGATGGAACCGCAGGGACATGGCATGCAGATGGCGGAGCCCCTCCTGCGCCATCAGCCGTTGCAGACGCTGGCTCAACGGCTGATAGACGACCTCCTGCAAGCTCGAGAAGATGCTGCGCAGGAGCATCGCGAAGCCGAAGCAGACGATCAGACCGATCGGCAGAACGACAAGCTGCGTCGGCACGCTCAGCCGCGCCACCATCCGGCTGAAGATGTAGGGCGCACCCAGTTGCATCAGACTTTCGCCCAGAAGCAATCCGATCGTCAGGCCGATCCGGCCATAGAACGCGACGTAACCCAGATCCCGTGCCGGTTGCAGTCGCCTCCAGATCGTCCCCAGCCCCAGACCGGGCATCGGCTGTCTCTTCTCTTTTCGTTGCATGCCTTATCCTGGAAGCAGCCCCGACGCTTTGCAATCAATGGGATGCGATGCCACATAACCGCAACGTCCACCGCCTCCTCCATCACGACGCCAGGATATCATCGATGTTCCCCTGCTCGGACCCGACACCCTTTCTGGCGCATGTTCGCCGTTGTCATAACGTGGTGCTGCCGGGCGACTATCACCCGTTATACTGTGCCGATCAGGCAATCGGCTGGGTCGCACCGCGCTACCATGGCGCACTTGTGGAACTTGGTGTCCACAGCACGGCGGATGGGCTGCTGCTTCCGGACGGCCACGACCTGTTGCCGTTAGGCGAACGGATGGCCGAGGCGGGACTCTATCGTCCCCATGACGAACTTTTCGACGTCTTCACATCCGACGGTCGCGCATTGGGGACAATCGATCGTGGCGCGTTGCCACTTCTTGGCCTCGCCGCGCGCGGTGTCCATATGAACGGCCTCGTGCGTCGGCCTGACGGTCTCCATTTATGGATGGGACACCGCGCACCGAACAAACGGCTCGATCCCGGCAAGCTCGACCATCTCGTGGCCGGCGGTGTGTGCGCCGGGATCACACCACGCGAAGCCCTGGCCAAGGAAGCGGCAGAAGAGGCCAATATTTCCGGCACACTGATCGCCCGAGCCGAGCATGCCGGCGATCTTCATTACGCCATGATCCGGCCTGAAGGACTTCGGCGCGATGTTCTCCATTGCTTCGACCTTCATCTTCCAGAGGACTTTGCCCCCAGGCCGATGGATGGCGAAGTCTCCGCTTTCGAACTCGTTCCCATCGAGACGGCGTTCCGGCGTGTCCGCGATACGCAGGACGTGAAGTTCAACGTCAATCTCGTCCTGATCGACCTGTTCATCCGGCTTGGCCTGTTCACGCCGGAAGCCGCCGCCACCCTCCGCGATGCGCTCAGCACCGCATGAAGGTGCCGACCCTGCTTCTTGTCGCATGCCTTGCCGCCTGCGCCCCGACGTCACCACGCCCGTCCTGTGCGGCATTCCATGCCAGTGCCGCCTGGCAGATCGACCTGTTCTTCGGCCTGTCCAGACCTGACGGCACCGTGATCGACAAGGCCGCCTGGATGTCCTTCGTCCGGAACGTGATCGCACCTGCCTTCCCGGACGGTTTCACCATCACGGACACACAGGGGCAATGGCAGGATCGCCATACCCACCGAATCATTCTTGAACCGTCGGAGGTCGTGCGGATCGTCACCGCGCCAAGCCCACAGGTCATGCAGCACGTCGATACAATACGCGCACGCTACAGGCACGATTTTCAGCAACAGGCCGTCGGTCTTGTCACCACGCCGGCCTGCGCCACGTTCGACTGAAACCTTCGTACGACCGGCCGACGAAGACGGCGCCTATAAATCATACATGGTCGGACGCCGCGTCTGTGCGCTAGGTTGGACTCCACCTGTGGCGCAACGCCGCATGTCGGGACTAATGCCCGATCTTTTACGAGGAATTCGATGAACGACGACAACCGCCCGCCCAACATCACACAGGCGACGGTCATGCCGAATGTAGAAAGCCACAACGCCCATCATGATTTCGATGACGAAGCTTTCGTGATCGACGAGCCCGACCCCGCGCCCAACACGCCGGCCGGGCGCGGCCAACGACTGGCGCGCGGCCTTCTGGCAACCTTCTTCGTCGGCATCGCGCTCTTCACGCTGCGCAATTTTCTGCCGGCGCTGCTGTGGGGATGCGTTTTCGCCATCGCCTCGTGGCCACTCTATCGCCGGGCGGAGCAACGCTTCGGCAAGGGAGACCTGCTGCCACTCCTGTTCACCTTGGGCATCGCGCTGATTTTCCTCGTGCCTCTGACCGTTGTCGGCTTCAAGGCAGCGGAGGAGGCGCAGAGCGTTCTCCACTGGATCGATGACGTGCGCCACAACGGCATTCCCATGCCGGACTGGCTTAATCGCCTGCCTTTCGGACGCAACCAGGCCGTCAACTGGTGGCAGACAAATCTCGTCAATCCGCAGCGCCTGTCGAAAATGCTGCACTCGTTCGATGCCGGCCACGGTATGGCCGTCACGCGACAGGTCGGATCGCAGGTAGCGCGCCGCGCGACACTGTTCCTTTTCTCGATCGTCACGCTGTTTTTCCTGCTCAAGGAAGGCAACGACATCAATCACCGGCTTCTCGTCGCCTCGCATCGCACGTTCGGTGAGCGGGGCGAGTCACTCGCGCGCCAGATCATCTCCTCCGTGCATGGCACGGTGGCAGGGCTGGTTCTCGTCGGGCTTGGCGAGGGCGCGCTGATGGGCGTGGCCTACGCCGTCGGTGGCGCACCGCAACCGTTGCTGTTCGCCATGCTGACGGCCGTGGCCGCCATGGTGCCGTTTCTCGCACTGCCCACCATTTTCTTCGCAGCGCTGCTAATCATGATGAAGGGCAGCATGATCGCGGCCATCATCGTCATGGCACTGGGCTCGGTCGTGATCTTCGTAGCGGATCATTTCGTCCGACCGTTCCTGATCGGCGGCAGTACGCAGATGCCTTTTCTCTGGGTGCTGCTCGGCATTCTCGGCGGCGCCGAGACATGGGGCCTGCTCGGCCTGTTCCTTGGCCCGGCCATCATGGCAGCCGTTCATCTGCTGTGGCGCATCTGGAGTTCAGATTCGCCCCGGGAACATCTGCCGTAGATCGGAAATGCAGGAGATTGAAACCGCAGGGCAGGAATATCGGGCAGGCGGGATTCGAACCCACGACCCCCAGTCCCCCAGACTGATGCGCTACCAGGCTGCGCTACTGCCCGTCAGCCCTGCGGTAGAGGCCGTTTAGCAGCGCCTCGGGTCTACCGCAAGATACGAACGCAGTGTTTTGTCGAAGACGCTGCCTCTGCGTCAAAGTTTAGTGCGGCAGCAACTGCCGGATCTCATCCAGCTCTTCCAGCACAGCCTGCAACGTCCCGCGCAGATGGTTGCGCTGGGCACGCACCGCATTCAGGCGAGCCTGCCACTGTTCCTCGGATAGTGTGCTCGCCGGCATCACTGGAGCCGCTTCGGGTATCGCCGGATCCATCCCTGGCGATTCATCGGCGGATACAGTCTCGATAATCACAACCTCTTCCATTGTGACATCGCCCGATGGCGCCTCGGCGGTCGGTTCCGGCTCGATGTCCTCGACAGCCGGCTCCGGAATCGGCGGAATTTCCAACGGATCTTCTACGTCAACGAGATTCTCGGCTGTTTCAGGAACCTCAGGAACACCAGTGGGAGACGCGCTTTCGCCCCCTTCCCTCAGGACACGCTGAACGCCCTTGATGGTATATCCCTGAACGTAAAGCAGTTCCGAGATACGACGGAGGATCAGGATATCCTCCGGACGGTAATAACGCCGCCCACCACCACGCTTGAGCGGCTTGACCTCCGGGAAGCGCGTTTCCCAAAATCTTAGAACATGTTGCGGAACATGCAATTCATCCGCGACCTCGCTGATCGTACGATACGCATGCGGCGCTTTTTTCAGTCGTTCGCCACCGGCGGGTTCGTCGCTTGCCGCGTCGGTCTGAGACGTCATCAATGATCGCTTTCTGAGTCGTCGAGCCCGATGACGGACTCGCCGTTAACCTGTGCCTTCAGGATCTGGCTTGGCCGGAAAATCATGACAGACCGCGGCAGGATTGGCACCTCGATACCGGTTTTGGGATTCCTGCCGGTACGGCGCCCCTTTTGCCTGACGGAAAATGTGCCGAAACCGCTAAGTTTGACCGATTCGCCTTTTTCAAGCGTCGCGGCAATCCGCTCGAGCACATTCTCCAGCAGTTCAGCCGATTCATGGCGAGATAGCCCCACCTGGGTATAAATATGCTCGGCTAGATTCGCACGGGTCACGGTGGTCATGACGTTACCGTATCATGGACAGAAGAAGGGTCAAATGAATCAAGCATCAAAGCCGGTCTGCCACAACAAGGATCAGATGCGGACCAGTGCCGAACCCCATGTAAGACCGCCGCCCAACGCTTCCATCAGCACGAGATCTCCTGGCACGATCCGTCCGTCGCGCACGGCCTCGTTCAGGGCCAGCGGGATGGAGGCGGCCGACGTGTTGGCATGACGATCCACCGTCACGACGACGCGTTCCGGCGGCAATGCCAGTTTACGCGCCATGCCGTCGATGATGCGCAGATTGGCCTGATGGGGCACCAGCCAACGCACATCCTCGGCACTGAGCCCATTCGCCCGAAGCGCCTCGTCGACCGCCTCGGACAGCTTCGCCACGGCGTGGCGGAACACCTCGCGCCCCTGCATACGAAGCGCCGCCCGATGTTCCCCATAGGACTCGTTGACGAAAAGCAGGTCGCCATACTGCCCATCGGCATGAAGATGCGTGGAAAGAATGCCTTGAGTCTCGCCCTCGCGCGCCTCGAGCAGGACCGCCCCCGCGCCGTCGCCGAACAGGACGCAGGTCGCGCGATCGTTCCAGTCCAGTATGCGCGAATAGACTTCCGTGCCGATCACCAGCACGCGTCGCACCTGCCCGTTGCGGATAAAGGCATCAGCCGTGGCAAGCGCATAGATGAAGCCCGAGCACGCCGCGCTGAGATCGAAGCCGAAGCCGCCTGTGATACCAAGTTCGGCCTGTATGCGGACCGCAACCGCCGGAAAGGCCTGGTCGGGCGTTGCGGTGGCGACGATCACGGCGTCCACCTCCGAACTGTCCACGCCGGCGTATTCCAAAGCGGCACGCGCTGCTTTCATACCCATGAACGTCGCCGTCTCATGGTCCCCCGCGATATGGCGCTGGGCAATGCCGGTGCGTGTGCGAATCCATTCGTCAGAGGTGTCGAGACGCGCCGCCAGTTCACCGTTCGTGACGATGCGCTCAGGCAGATAACCGCCGACTCCGGTCAGACAGGCGCGAACAGTCATAACATTCCTCTCAAGCACATCACGTGAGCACCTGATACGACATGAACAAGCTGATCACGATGCCACTTTCGACGGGCAAATACCGAAAAGGTTCAGATCGCCATCGACGAAGCCGTCGCGCGCTCTTCCTCACCGTTGGCGGAAAACGCGCTGATCTGGTCCAGACGCGTGCGAATTTTCTCGTTGATGCCGTGTGTGACAGCATCCATCGCAACATCGATGGCCGCCGCGAAACTCTCGGCATCCGCGCCGCCATGCGACTTCACGACAATACCGTTGAGCCCCACGAAGACCGCGCCGTTATAGCGGCGCGGATCGATCCACTCGCGCATACGCTCCAGACCGGGGCGCACCAGCAGATAGCCGAGTTTTGTCAGAAAATTGGTTCGGAACACGCGACGCAGCAGAAGCGATGCCAGCTTGAGCGCGCCCTCGCCTGTCTTCAGGGCGATGTTTCCCGTAAAACCGTCGGTAACCACCACGTCGGTGGTGCCGGCCGTGATGTCATGCCCTTCCACGAAACCATGGAACTGTTCCGATAGCGCCGAGTCGCGCAGCATTTCGGCCGCTTCCCGCAGGCGTTCGTCGCCCTTGAGTTCCTCGACACCCACGTTGAGCAGCCCGATACGCGGCGACGGCAGACCGAGGACGGCCTTTGCGAAAGCTTCGCCCATCACGGCAAATTCAACGAGGTTACGGCTGTCGCAGGCGATATTCGCACCCAGATCGAGCATCACGACATCACCGCGCGCGGACGGGTTGACGGCCGCCATCGCGGGACGGCTGATCCCGGGCAAGGTCTTGATAACGATTTTCGCCAATGCCAGCATGGCACCGCTGTTGCCAGCGGAAACCACACCACCGGCCTCACCCGTCGCAACGGCGTCAATCGCCATCCGCAACGACGAATCCCGCAGACGTAACGCCGCCGTGGGCTTCATCTCCATGGAGATGGCCGAAGGCGCATGGCGGATTTCGCACATGCTCGCCGCACGGGGATAACGCGGAAGTTGCGAACGAAGCAGCGCCTCGTCACCGAGCAGCAGAACGCGGGTGCCGGGATGCCGGTCCGCCGCCAGTTCAAGCCCGGCCAGAACGATATCGGGCGCATGATCGCCCCCCATCGCATCGACTGCCAGACAAAACGGCGCCGGTCCTGAAGCCGCCGCGTTCACATCACTCATCAACCCGCATCACCTCCCTCATGAACGGATCGACAGACTCCTGGAGCCCCCGATCCGCCAGGATTCACAGATCAGACGCGAACTGCGGTCTTCAGCGTCTTACCGGCCGCGACGACTTCACGACCGTCGTAATGACCGCAATGCGCGCAGACGTTGTGCGGGCGCTTCAGTTCGCCGCAGTTGCCGCATTCGGCATGAGCCTGCACGGGCAGCGCATGATGGCTGCGACGCATGCCACGACGGGACGGCGAGGTTTTTCTTTTAGGGACGGCCATTTCCGGAGCCTCTTTCGCTTAAACCGCTTCGATTCTTCTCCCGGAAAATCCGGGGCTGCCCGAAACGAAAATTTATCATGACGATCAGGCGGGCGGCTCTAGCAGAGGATGCCCGATGCCGCAAGCATGACGTGCGATCTAATCGCTGCGTTTCATCATATGCGACAGATTGGCGAAGGGCTTGAAGCCATCGTCATCTTCTTCACCGACATCGCGGGGCACCTCATCCACGGCCTGCTCCAGCCCGGCGCCCGGCTTGCGCGGGAAAGGCGTCAGAGCAAGCGCCAACTGCTCGACCGCGTAGGCGCCGAGATCGACATCGTTGCCTTCGTAAGGCTGCTCGTCGATGGCTTCGATGTCGAGCGCCTCGTCCTCAAGATACTGCTCAAGCGGCACGAAGCGGAAAACGAAATCCTCGGCAACAACATCGTCGAACGGCTCATTGGTGATGACGCAGATCTGCGTCAACGCGGCGGAAAGCCATCCCTCCGTCAGAATATTGCCCTTATCCGCCGCCGTCAGGCGATAACGGCAGGAGAAGCTCTGGATTCCCGGCAGTTCGAGACGCTTCGCAATCCTCGCGCATTCCTCAGGCGTTGCCTCAACCGTTTCCGTATAAGCGTCACGCCCGAGGCGATGCAGCGGCAACCGGCGCGAAAATTCCGGTGTGATCGACATCTCTTTCTCCTTGCCACAATACCTGATGATCCAGGCGCCCCGGCGAACCATCGCGCATCTCGATTTATCCCAATGCGTTTTCCCAGCAATATGATATCGTGCCCGGCGTTGACAGCCCCGCCACGCTCAGGCAGGCGAACGAGAGATGAAAATCGGCCAAGGCAGACGAGGCCGCAGCAGAACCAGGATGATCCAGCCCGTGATGCAAAGCGCCTCGCCATCGGCACGCGATTCAAAGCCCACCTTTCGCGTAAGACGGTCTGCATTCCGACTGGCCACCTTCCTCGCCGCCGCACCCCTGATGCTCGGCGGCTGCGCCGTGTTCGCGCCCATCCCGCAGTCACGCGGTTCGCTGATAGAGAAAACGGATTACGCCCAGCTGAAACCCGGCGTCAGCACACGCTCCGATGCGCTTGACCTGCTGGGCTCGCCCACCTCGCACGCCACATTCAACGACAACATCTGGATTTACGTCTCGATGGTGACGGCGCCGACCCCCCTCTCGTTTCCGAGCGTGAAGAAGCAGGACATCGTCGTCCTGGCGTTCGACAACGGTGGCGTCCTTCGGGAACTGGACACCCTGCACAAGAAAAACGGCATGTATGTCGGCATGGTCGGCGAAACCACACCAACACCGGGCAGCCACAACAACATCCTGCAGGAACTGCTTGGCAACGTGGGCCGCTATAACCCCATGAGCAATATGGGAAGCACCTTCGGCGGCAGCCAGGGACCACTTGGCGGCAGTCAGGGAACAGGCAACGGCGGCCAGGGCAATTCCCTGCCCTGATCGCGTTGTCCTATAGCGGCAGCGTCAGAACCACTCTCAACCCGCCCAGCGCGCTGTGACGCAAGCGGATCGTCCCGCCATGCGCGTGCATGATATCGCGCGCGATGGTCAGCCCTAGGCCGTTCCCACCCGCCAGGCCACCGCCCTCTCCCGAATCGTAGGCGCGAAAGACCCTTTGCCGCTGGAATGCCGGAATACCTGGCCCATCGTCATCCACCGTGATTTCGACGTGGCGTGACAGCGGCTTGAGCGAGAATGCCATCCGCCCGCCATGCCGGCGCGCATTGTCCGCCAGGTTCGTCAACACACGCCGCAGCGCATCCGGCCGCACCATGACAATGCAGGGCTTCTCCGCGTGCACGTTGATGACGGTCCCGCCGGCCCGCGCCGCCGCCTGCGCCACCTCATCCACCAAGACCTTCAGATCGGTCGCAACCGGCTCCTCGGCCCCCTCGCCGCGCGCGAAGGACAGATAGCTGCCGATCAGCCGTTCCATTTCCTCGATGTCAGCCACCATATCATCGATGTCGGGTTTCAGATCGGCGCTCCTGAGCGTTCCTTCCGTCGGAAACATCGCCAATGTAAGACGCAGGCGGGTCAGCGGTGTCCGCAGATCATGCGACACCCCCGCCAGCACCGCCGTACGCTGGGCCACGAAACGAACGACACGCGCCTGCATGCGGTTGAAGGCGACAGCGGCTTTGCGCACTTCCTGCGCGCCTTCCGGATGGATCGGACCGAGATCGCGCCCCATGCCGAACGCTTCCGCCGCTTCGGCCAGGCGCCGGATGGCGCGCACCTGATTGCGCGTGAACAGGCCGGCAATCATGAACAAAAGCAGGGAACTGCCGACCGCCCAGACGACGAACAGCCAGATCGGCCCCACATCGAGACGCTTGCGCGGGGCGATGACCTCAAGAACATCGTCACCGAAAGGGATTTGAATGCGTACGCTCTGCGCATCCGCGTTCCAGTCGATATGACAATCGACGTGAAACGTCAGGTCGATGGAGTGGGCAAGATCCTCATCCATGGGACCCAGCACACCCACCGACGAACGACCCGTCAGATGGGCATGGCGGCGCAAGGTGATGTCCAACTGCGTTCGTTCTCTTGCACGCGCCAGAATCCAGACTGAGTCCTGCGGGTGACGCGCCAGCATGTCCATCGTCAGCGCCAGTTCGCCAACTACCCCGTCGGACAGGCGACGCGACACCACATTCAGATAGTTGCCGTAAAAAAGCTCCAGCGCGATCGACTGGGTCACCAGCAGGGGAATCAGAACGATCAGCAAAGACCGGCCCAGAAACGATCGGGGCAGAACCCGGCGGACAACCTTCTCCCCGCGTCGTCCCCAACGACTCCAGTGTGCAACCGCCATGCGCATCAATGTCCGGGCTTCAGAACATATCCCTTGCCGCGCACCGTTTGCAGAAAACGGGGCTCACGGGGGTCGGGCTCGATACGCCGTCTCAGTCGGGTGACCTGCACATCAACAGCGCGCTCACCGATTTCATCCAGATCCAGCGCCCGCGCAATTGCCTCACGCGACATCACGTCGCCGGGCCGTTGCGTCAGCACGCTGAGCAGGGCCGCCTCCCCGCCGGTCAGATGAATTGCGCCATCCGGCCCATTCAACAGTCCCCGGGCCGCATCGAATTCCAGTTTCCCAAGCCGAAGGGCTCGTGGCGCAGCGTTCACCGGCGGCGCATGATGCCGCAGATGCGCACGCAGCCGTAACAGCAGTTCACGCGGTTCAAACGGCTTGCCCAGATAATCGTCCGCCCCGGTTTCCAGTCCCGCGATACGATCGGCCGGCTCGCCGCGCGCGGTCAGCAACAGGATCGGTAAGGAAAAGCCTGCCTCGCGCAGTCCACGCGTCAGATCCAGTCCGCTTTCGCCAGGCATCGTGATGTCCAGAACAAGCGCATCCGGTGCCATCACAGCCATCACCTTGCGGGCCTGCGCGGCATCCTCCGCGGTCGTGACCCGGTATCCCTGCTCCATCAGGTAACGTTGCAGAAGGCGCAGCAGCCGTCGATCGTCGTCGACGACAAGAATATGTTCGCTCGTCATGCAGCGTCCAGATCGCTCATCAGTTGGCCTAACACCCGGCGGAATCCCTCGACCGCCGTCCCGCCGGCACCGCGATATGCCTGAATGAGCCGCTCGCGCTGGAGATCGAACATCGCCGCTTCCAGAAGGCGCCCTTTTTCCGTCAGGAACAACAGCTTCAACCGCCTGTCCTCGGTTTTGCCGCGCCGTTCCACAAACTCGCGCGCCACCAGTTCCTGCAGGACGCGATTCAGGCTTTGCTTCGTGATATGAAGCATCTGAAGGATGCGCGTCATCGTCATGCCCGGATGCGTGGCGATCAGGAAAAGAACACGCTGGTGCGCCGGGCCGAGATTCTCTCGCTGCAGAATGTCATCGCAGACCCGTGCCAGTTCCCGCCCAACCCGCAACATCGATTCGTAACCCAGCCGCAGCTGCTCTTCCCGAAGGAACAGATGCGCGCTGCCCGCCACATCGCCGGCACGACCGGACGCGCCACCGTTCATGCCGGATCTTCCGCGCGGGTGAACTCGTCGACATAACCGAAGCTCGAAAAGTCTTTCATGCGCATCGTATAAAGAATGCCGTCGAGATGATCGTTTTCATGTTGCAACACATTGGCGTGAAAGCCGCGCGCCTCCCCCGAGATCGTTTTCCCCTCAAGATCCTGCCCCTCGAATCCGACATGCGCGAAACGCGGCACAAGGCCACGCAGTGCCGGCAGCGACAGGCACCCCTCCGTGCAGTTCATCATTTCGTCGGATAATGGCGTGATCGTCGGATTAATCAGAACGCGCGGCGCGATCGGCGCCTCGCCATCAGCCGCTCGGGAGATAGGGACATGATAAACGAAAAGACGCAGGGCGCGGTGGACCTGCGGCGCCGCCAGGCCGGCGCCACGAGCGTCATGCATGGTTTCCAGCATGTCCGACACAAGCGAGACGATCTCCGGCGCCGTGGGATCGGCAACGGCCACCGCTTCCCGCAGCAGAACAGGGTGCCCCATCTTCGCTATCTTCAGCAGTGCCAAAACGTTTTCCTTTCCGCCTCGCTCGGCGCCTTTCATCCCCAGTCACCCTAAATCATGCGCCATCGAATAAATTTCCGCATCCCTCTACGCAAAGAATTGTATTCCTACGCAGAGCTATGCTATGGGCAGCGACCTTATCGGCGGGAAGGCATCGCGCTTATCTCATCGACATTGCGAGATCATATAGAAAAGGCCGTTCCGCGGCCCGACAGGAGATGACAGACCCGTGCAGGTTCTGGTTCGTGACAACAACGTCGATCAAGCGCTGAAAGCGCTCAAGAAGAAAATGCAGCGCGAAGGCGTCTTCCGTGAGATGAAGCTTCGCCGCCATTTCGAGAAGCCCTCCGAGCGCCGCGCGCGTGAAGCGGCCGAAGCCGTTCGCCGTGCACGTAAGATGGAGCGCAAGCGCCTGGAGCGTGAAGGCTTCTAAAGCCCGCTATATATAGCCGCTTGCGACGTGAGCGGCTCTATACAGACTTGAGACCGCATCTTCCTTGAGATGCGGTTTTTTATTGTCTGCAAACCGTATTTGTCAGCGTCGTTCCGGAATCCCGCGCGCTCGAAAGAGAAAGATCGTCAGGTACGCCGAACGACGGTCGGCATGACCAATGTCATCCCAGGGCAGTCTTGTTCAGGGCAGTTTCCACTTCCTGAAAGCTCGGCATGAATGCGGTCGGGATTTCCTTCCGCCCGATTTCCACGCTGATTTGCGGCGCATTTCCCTGAAGATGCGCCACCACGATCGACCGGATCAGATTGTGGTATGCCGCGTCCTGCCCGATGACACTGGACAGACGCGCCGCGAGAGGCGCGACAATGCCGTAGGCCAGCAGAACGCCCAGAAACGTGCCGACAAGTGCCCCGGCAATCATCTCGCCCAGTACAATCGGCGGCTTGCTGATCGACGCCATGGTCTTGATGACACCCAACACCGCCGCGACAATGCCAAGCGCAGGCAGCGCGTCCGACAATGTCTGCAGCGCATGCGGAAAGTGCATCTCCTCCTGAAGGTTTTTCTTCAACTCGCGCGACATAACCTCGTCCAACTGAAACGGATCATCCGCGTTCATGCTGACCAGACGCATGTAATCGCAGATGAAACTGCATGTTTGCGCGTCGTCTCTTATCTTCGGGAATGTGCCAAAAATACTGCTGGTTGCCGGTTCCTCGATATGGTTTTCGAGCGCCATCACTCCTTTGCTATGCGCCAGACGAACGATCTGGAACAACAGGCCCAGAAGGTCGATATAATCCTGACGTGCAAAGCGTGGCCCCTTCGCCGCCGCCTTCAGTGCCGACGGCAGATGCTTCACCTCCGCCACGGAGTTGGCCATCAGGAACGTGCCGATCGCCGCGCCGAGAATGGTCAGCAATTCGAACGGCATCGACATCAGCAGCGGCCCGATCATGCCACCCGATGCAACGAAAGAACCGAACACACAGGCCAGAACGACAACAAAACCGATCATCAGCAACATATGGGCGCTCTTATCTGGCGGTCGGCATCGTGGATGCCTCCCCCTCTTTACGAATAAGGGTGAGAACGATTCGCCGATTGGCGGCGGCAAGCGGGTCATGACTGTCGACGAGGTCGCGATCCGCGTGCCCGACGACCGAGCGAAGCCGCCAATCCGGAAATCCCGCCTTCACCAATATGTCACGCGCAGCATCGGCACGTTGGGCAGACAGGGTCCAGTTGCTCAGATGTCCAACCCGATAAGGCGAAGCATCCGTATAACCGCCGATGCTCAGAACCCCCGGCAGATTGCCGAGCACCGGTGCGATAGCCTGCAATAGTGCCACCGCGTGGGCGTTAGGCACCGCCTGCCCCAGCAGGAACATGGGTTGCCGGTCGCTATCCTCAATCGAGATGCGTACCTCCCCATCGCTTCCGCTTACATGCACCTGCCCTGCCAGCGCATGCGTGGCCGGTACGCGTGAGACGGCATCGTGCACCCGCTGCGCCACGGCAGGGGGCCGACCGTCCTTGTCAGATGCTGCATGATCGCCACTTCGTGTCGCGACAAGCGCGTTATACTGCATGGTTTTCAGATTGGCTTCCGGCACGCGGGTCTGCACACCATCCTTCAGCAGCGATCCGGTACGCGGCGCGTTCGGTCCGGCAATCGTCCTGGTGCCGCGCGCCATGGGCGATGGAGAATTAATGGGCATCATCGCATCCAGCGGGACGTTATTATCGTGCGCCAAAGGATTGAAGAAACTGGCGATTCCGCGCCTTTGCTGCTCCGTCGTCGCGTTGATCAGCCACATGACAAGAAAAAACGCCATCATGGCCGTCATGAAATCGGCATAGGCGATCTTCCAGCTGCCACCATGATGGCCACCGTCTTGCGCATCGCTCCGACGCAGTATGATCGGACGCGGCGCGTTGCTGCCTCGTTTTCCAGGTTGTCTGGCCATCAATCCTCCCGCCGCAGGAAAGATATCTGCGGGCAGGACTTAACATCGCGTTAAGCGCGCGTCGGAATACGCCAGATCGTCGTCACGCCGGCTTCCGGCGTGAGCGGATAGAGATCATAACACAGGCCGGGCATACGGCAGGAATGTCCCTTAAGCTGCCCAAGCTTCCATCCGACCGGGACGGTGACGCGTCCGCCTGCACGAACAACGAAAATCCCGCCTGCCCCTGCCTGCATCGGTAGTGACAGCAACCCCCATCGCGGCTCGATTCCGGCCATTGGCAGACCAGCACCATGAAAGGCCAGCGCTGACGTCACGGCATAATCATCCGCAACGACAAACGAACCGGAATCGCGCGACCGTAGCGCCTGGATATCACGTGCCAGCAGATCCCAGCCCCGTGTCTGCCGGGCAATGACATCCTGATGCGCCGTCAGTGGCAATGGAGAGAAAAGCGCCTGCGCATACACAACGGTCGTCATGACGCCACCGACAACGCAGGCCGCCCTCACCTTTTGTCCCGAGGCGGCCGCCGCGAGAACGAGGAAGGGATATGTTACGGCAGGCCAGTTCGGCTGTACGCGATCACCGAACGCATGCTGCACGAAAACAGCCATCGGCAATCCTGCGCAGACGATCAGGAAACGCGATGTCTCCCGGCTCCGGGCATAGCGCGCCGCTTGCCATAGTCCACCGAGAAACAGGACAAAGACGAGAGGCGTCGCCAGGGCGATCTGCCCACCCAGCAATTCGCCCAGGAACTGCGCCGCGCGTGCCGGATGCCAGTCGGTCGCGCGGCCACCCTGCTTGGCGAAACTCGCCCAATGATGATGAGCATTCCAGAGCAGTGTCGGCAGGACGACAAGCCCGCCGACAATCCCGCCTGCCACGACCCATGCGCCCTGCTTCCAAAGCCTGCGCGTTCCGAGCCACCAGACCGCGCACCCAGCTGCTGCAAGAAATCCTGTATACTTGCTCTCGCAGGCAAGACCGAAACAGGCGCCGACCGCCAGCCACCACCGCGCATCATCGCGTCGGAGCAGTTGCGCGACCGACCAGATCGCCGCCGCGACGAAAAACAGCAACGGCGTATCCGGCGTCATGGTCATGGCACCCAGACCGACCATCAACGTCGCGTTCAGCAGCACGGCGGAACGCAGCGCGCCCCCCTGCACGGGCGCAAGGATTTGCGCCGCACGGGCAATGAGCCACGACCCCGCCAGCGCCGACACAGGACCAAGCCAGCGCACGCCAAACGCGGTCTGCCCGGCAATCGCGGTCCCCGCGCGAATCCAGAGCGCCACCATCGGCGGGTGATCGAGGTAACCGGTCTGAAGATTCCGGGACCATATCCAGTAATAGGCCTCATCCGGCGTCAACGGCAGCGTCGCCGCAATCGCCAGACGAAGCAGGGTCACGCCGACCAGTGCGCCCCAGAGCAGCACCCCGACCGGCAGTCCGCCCCGCCGCTCAGCGCCAGACAAGGGTCGATGCCACCGCGTAATTCCAGACCACGCCGATCACGGCACCCGCCGCACTCGAGCGCGTCCAGTAGCCGTTTGCGTCGAACAGCATCTGCGCCACGCCGATATTGGCAATATTGCCCAAACCGCACCCAAGAAGAAAGACAAGGAAACCCGGCCACCAGCGGCGTCCCTTGAGCCGACGATCATGATAGGTCAGGCGGTTGTTAAGCTGGAAATTCGCGAAAATCGCACAGATCGTTCCAACAAGCTGCGCATGCTCGAATGAAAGCCCCGACAGGCGTGCGCCGTTCATTGCTCCGATGTTCACGACGATGCCCACCAGACCGACAAGCGCGAAAACAATGAAGCGAAGGGGAAGCCAGTTTCCGCAAATCCTTTCCGCCAGCATGCCGAGAAACTGTAGCATGACGAGGGGGCTGAGCTTGCTTTCACCCGCAAGCCGCGGGCGGAAGGTCGCCGCCATCTCCTCGATCCGGGTCTCCCGCGGCACCGTCAGCGCCAGTTCCAGCAGGATCTTGAAGCCACTGCCGGCAAGCCGTGGCACGGCAGCAGCGAACACGCTTCGCCGCACCGCGAAAAAGCCACTCATCGGATCCGTCAGCCGACAGGGCAGAAGCGTCTGCGCAAGCCTGATGCCCGCATCCGACAGCATGTGACGCCAACGCCCGGCAAGACCCGCATTGTCGCCGCCTTCGACATGGCGGCTCGCCACGACGAGATCGGCTTCCCCGTCACGAATTCTTGCCGCCATCCGCGGCAAAACGGATTCATCGTGTTGCAGATCACCATCCATCACCGCGACGATCGGCGCGGCCGAGGACAGAACTCCTTCGATCACCGCCGAGGACAACCCGCGACGACCGATCCTTTCGATGACGCGAACGCGGCTGTCCGTGAGCGCGATGTCACGCACAAGCTGCGCCGTTCCGTCCGGCGAGTGGTCGTCCACGAAAACGACCTCCCAACGCCATGCAGAGAGCGCCGCCGACAGGGCGTCCACCATCGGCCGCACATTCAGCACCTCGTTGTAGCATGGCACGACTACGGTAAGATCGGCGGGAAGCAACGCTTGTCCGGGCATCGTCACGACGGTTTCAGGCAGCGCCTAGAGCGGCACGCCTGCCAGCTCCCGGCTTGTTCGAATGGTCTGCAGGGTCTGCACACGCACCACATGCGGAATTTCCGTCAACTGACGGGTCAGCAGGTTCTGATGGGCCGCATCACGCGCGACGAGACGCACCAGGAAATCTCCGCCGCCACGAATCATGTGGCATTCCCGCACCTCGGGCCACTCGGCAACCTGTGCCTCGAAAGCTTCGAGAACGGTTCCTTTCTGACTTTCAAGCCCGATGAGCGCAAACAGTGTCAGGGACCAACCCAGACGGGCCGCATCGACCTCGGCATGGTAGCCGCGGATGATGCCCATCTCCTCCAGCCGTCGCACACGCCGCAGGCAGGGCGGTGCCGAGATGCCGGTGCGTCGCGCCAGTTCGACGTTGGTCATGCGACCGTCCTGCTGAAGTTCGGATACGATCTGGCGATCGATCGCATCCAGTTCGACAGCAGCGGGCGAAGGTGACGACAAACCATGCGTGATGCGGTCGTGGTCGTCTGGTTCGCGGTCATTCATTCGGTTACCGTTACGCAAATTCAGTCATGGATATGACAGGACACACCCGCCATCCTATATCTGCTCTATATCCGCATCCGGCGCCGAGGACCATCTCTCGCGCCACACTTCGATGCGCGTCGCATGATTGAGGACTGACATGACACGAACTCTGGATACCGACCTGCTGGTGATCGGCGCGGGGCCGGCTGGCTATACCGCCGCGATCTATGCGGCACGCGCCAGCATGAAGCCCATCCTCGTTGCCGGGCTGCAACCGGGCGGTCAATTGACCATCACCACCGAAGTCGAGAATTTCCCGGGTTTCGCCAAGCCGATCCAGGGACCGTGGCTCATGGAGCAGATGCAGGCACAGGCCGAGCATGTCGGCACGAATATCGTCTACGACCTGATCGTCTCCTGCGAGACGAAGCCTGATGATCCCGATTACCGTTTCCATCTGACAGGCGATTCAGGCGACATCTATCGCGCCCGCACTGTCGTCGTCGCCACCGGCGCCCAGGCACGCTGGCTGGGTCTGGATTCCGAAGCGCGCCTGCAGGGCGGCGGCGTCTCCGCCTGCGCCACGTGCGACGGCTTCTTCTATCGCGGCAAGCAGGTCGCCGTCATCGGTGGCGGCAATACCGCCGTGGAAGAGGCGCTTTACCTCACCCATCACGCGGACCATGTCACGCTCATTCACCGTCGTGATTCGTTGAGGGCGGAGAAGATTCTTCAGGAGCGCCTGTTCGCGCATCCGAAAATCACCGTCAAATGGAACCGGGAAGTCGAGGAGGTCCTTGGCAGCGGCATGCCGGAAACCGTCTGCGGCGTGCGGCTTCGCGACACGACAGGTGGCCCTTCCGAGAACCTGAGCGTAGACGGCCTGTTCGTCGCGATCGGCCATACACCCAATACCGCCCCGTTCCGCGACTGGCTGCGTTGCGACGATGAAGGTTACATCGTCACGGAACCCGGCAGCACCCGCACGTCGCTCCGGGGCGTTTTCGCCGCCGGCGACGTGCAGGACAAGATCTTTCGCCAAGCTGTCACTGCTGCCGGAACAGGCTGCATGGCGGCACTGGAAGCCGAACGATTCCTGACCGAGCAGGGCCATCCGCCCAGCGAGCCATCGTCCTGGCTGGGATAAGCACGATAGCGCCGGTTCACCATCGGCGCACTTGACCGACTCACGCAGCTTTGGTCATGTCTTTCGTTAAATATCGAGAACGAAACGTTGAGCGACCGTCAACAGGTCGAAAAGGAAGCAGGGATGGACTGGGACAAGCTGCGGATTTTTCATGCGGTAGCCGAAGCCGGTTCATTTACCCACGCAGGCGAAAAGCTCAACCTGAGCCAATCCGCCGTTTCGCGGCAGATTTCCGCCCTTGAGGAAAACCTTCGCGTCTCGTTGTTCCATCGGCACGCGCGCGGCCTTATCCTGACAGAACAGGGCGAGACGTTGAACCGGACCGTCCGGGAGATGTTCTCGAAACTATCCCTGACACAGGCCTTCCTCAGCGAGAGCAAATCGAAAGCGGCCGGCCAGATCAAGATCACGACCACGACAGGTTTCGGCCTGTGCTGGCTGACGCCGCGCCTGCATCGTTTTCTCGAGTTGCACCCCGATATTGAAGTCACGCTGCTGGTGGAGGATGACGAACTGGACCTCGGCATGCGGGAAGCAGATGTCGCGATCCGGATGCATCCGCCCAAACAACCGGACCTTATCCAGCGTCATCTCACCAATTTTCCGATGCCCATCTATTCCAGTCGCGCCTATCTCGAGGAACACGGCACACCGAACGATCTCGCCAGTTTGGCCCGTCATCAACTCATCGGCTTTTCGGGCTGGCACCCGCCCTTGCCGAACGTGAACTGGCTGGTGGAACTGGCCAGCCAGACCCTGCATACGACGCTGCGTAACCGCATCGAAATCAACAACCTGCCTGCCGTTGCTTCCGCCATCGCCTCCGGCGTCGGGATCGGCTCACTCCCGCTTTATATTGCCAATTCCTATCCCAATCTGGTCCAGATCATGAAGGATCAGCCCCTTCCGATTGTCGAGGCCTATTTCGTTTATCCGGAAGAGCTCCGTACCTCGAAACGCATTTCGGTCTTCCGCGACTTCCTGCTGGCCGAAATCAGCAACGATCAGAAAACCTGATAAGCCGTTACGTATGGCGCCGATGGGATATGGGGCAGCGCTTCGGGCCGTCCTGCATGAACAGCGCCTGCCCGACCGACGCATATTGCGGATGATGCCCCGCGCGATGCCGCCGGTGGCTACCGGCAATATAAACGCGCCCGGACACGGTCCGCTGGCAAAGCGGCTTTATCGTGGAGAAGCTTCCAGAATGTGTCCATGAACGCGCATCGGCGTTGGGCATGATGGCGATTGCGAAAACCACCAGAAGCGGCAATGCAATGCAGCGTCGGGGACACCCTGAGAACATAGCGAGAATTTACCGACTAGGTCACTATATGCCAACCCCGGGAAGTCATGTTTTCGCGGCAACCGAAGGAGCAGCACGTCGCTGGCGTGACGCCCGCTGATTGACCCGCTCCCGCAATTCCTTGCCAGCCTTGAAAAACGGCACCGTTTTTTCCTCAACACTAACCGTATCGCCCGTACGCGGGTTCCGACCGGTTCGTGCGTCGCGCTTCTTAACGATAAAAGCGCCAAAGCCGCGCAGTTCCACGCGATCGCCGCGAGATAACGCTGTCGAAATCTCATCGAAGATTGTCTGGACGATCAATTCGACATCGCGACCCAGCAAGTGCGGGTTCGCCGCCGCCAACTCTGCGATGAGTTCGGACTTCGTCATGCCACAACCCTGTCAACCGTCAGAAAAAGACAGCGAAAACAACTGCCCTGATCTCGAAGTTGCAGATTTGGAACAATCGCGTCAAGCCGCTCGACGATTCTTGCCGGGCGACTTGATCGATATCCCTTGCAACCGATGCATCGCGCCGACGGGCAGGCAATGCCGCCGATCCGCGACATCGGTTGCAGGAAAGTCAATCAGGCCTTTTTCGACCGGGTCTTTCGAGCCGTGCCGGAGCCGTTGTCCTCACCGTCGGTCGTGTCCCCGGAAGCATCGGCATTGGCACTGATCTTGCGACCGAGACCAATTTCACGTGCCAGATGCGAGCGACGTTCGGCATAGTTCGGCGCGACAAGCGGATAGTCGGAAGGCAGGCCCCAGCGCTCGCGATACTGGTCGGGGGTCATGCCATATGCGCTCTGTAGATGGCGCTTCAGCATCTTCAGCTTCTTACCGTCTTCCAGACAGACAATATAGTCCGGAAAAACCGATCGCTTGATCGGAACGGCCGGCTGAGGACGCTCAGGCTCCGGTTCAACCTGCCCCGCCCCCTGCAAAGCAGTATAGACCTGCTTTATCAGGCCCGGCAGACTTTCGCCGCCGATAGGATTGTTGGTGACATGCGCCGAAACGATTTGAGCCGTAAGCTCCAATAGCACATTATTCGATTCAGAGTCCGACATTTACCGACCCCTATTTATGGTTGATTGCTGGATGAATGCTCATATCGCATTCATTGCCACACGTAAATGGTCGCATTGGTAAAACGATAATAAGAGCACGGTCTTTTCCATGACCCAGACTTCATAGGCGGCTTTTTGCCGCTCCATGCATAAATATTGTCCGAAGCGGCTACAATGCAATCATGGCGCACAAGAAAAGATCAGATTTCAAATTGTGTTATTGCAAATCGTAACATTTTGCTGACGACACCCGGGCGCCCAAACCAAAAAAGAAAAAAAGCCGATTTTTAATAGACGGAAACGTTTCAGCTTTTAACGCGTATATAACGACCGTCATCAACCATATATCCTTTCAATGTTAACGCTGGAGATGCGCACTTGCATCGGGTTTCACTTGCACATCCTGCGGATTTTAATGGCTGGCGGGCATATGTTCGCCAGTGCATTGCGCAAGATATCGCACCCGATGAGGTCGAATGGGCGATAGAGCCGCCTGCCGACCTCTTTGCATCGCAAGCGAAACGCGCGCTCCCATCCGCAGCAATCGATCTGCGCATTCCCCGTTGGCTTGCCTCGCTCATCGCTGCTGCCCTGCAAAGCGATGCACCGGACCGTTTCACAGCGCTCCATCGGGTCGTGGCCGATCTGCATGTTGGAACAAATGGCCTGGATGACGGTTCAGACACGCAATTGCCCTATCTGCGAGCGCTCAGTCACCAGGCGCATGTCGCCACTCAGGATCTTCGGAATCAATTCCTCCACGCGATCACGTTCCGGACGCTGGATGCCGGACCAGTCATTACTGCGGACTCATCGAACGTTCTTGCCGGTCAACGACATATACTCACGCAACTTGCCGCCGAACCATGGCGCATTCGAACACCAGGTCTTTCGATCGACTGGGATGGCAGAACATGCCGAATCGGTAATGGCGCCGGTGAGCCATGTCATGCCGGTCCAGAGAATGAGTATTGGAACGGGATTCCCGCCATTATGCTTCCGACAGACGACGAAACCATCGCCCATGCCGCGTCCCTGGACGAACTACGCGCCAAAGCCGCCGATTGCCGCCGCTGCCCCCTTTGGGAACCGGCGACACGCACGGTGTTCGGCGAGGGCTCCCGATCCGCGCGCCTGATGTTTGTCGGCGAACAGCCCGGCGATCAGGAGGATCTCGCCGGCCATCCCTTCGTCGGACCGGCCGGACGCCTGTTCGATGAGATACTCGCCAGAGCCGGCATCCCCCGCGACGCATGCTACATCACGAATGCCGTCAAACACTTCAAGTTCACGCCGCGCGGCAGCCGCCGTATCCATCAGAAACCGGACGCCGATGAAATGCGCGCCTGTCTCCCCTGGCTGGCGGCCGAGCGGCGCCTCGTCAAGCCTCAGGTCCTTGTCATGCTCGGCGTCACAGCCGCCACATCCGTCTTGGGTCGGTCCGTCACGATCAGCCGGGAACGCAGCCGTGCCATCCCCCTTGATGACGGCTGCACCGGAATCGTTACCGTTCACCCGTCCTTCCTCCTGCGCGTCCCTGACGCCGACACCAGGGCGCGCGAAACGCAACGTTTCGAGGAAGACCTGCGCATGGCATGGCGACTGCTCGATTGATACGGCATGACGGGCATTTAAGCCGCGTGCTCCTTTTCTTGGCGCGCCAGGCCTGTCATCATATCCTACCATGCGCCTCCCCTCCGCTTCGTCGCTTTCTCACCTATGAGCGCCACTTCCAACACAGGCCTGCGCGTCGCAGTCAAAACACCCCCGACGCCACGGTCGCGCGATAAATGGGGCTGGCTCTACGCTCCCACACCACAGGCTCTGGAATTCGCTTTCCGCAATACCATTGCAGCCCTGCTCTCGCTGGCGATCGCCATGTGGATGGAGCTCGATAGCCCCGTCTGGGCGCCGATGACCGTCTGGGCCGTTGCACAGGGCACACGCGGCGAAAGCCTTTCGAAAGCCCGCTGGCGTCTGGTCGGCACGGTTATCGGCGCCGTTGCGTCCATCAGCCTTATCGCCACCTTTCCCCAACAACCCTGGCTTTTCTTTCCGGCCGTCGCGATCTGGATGGGCCTCTGCGCCGGTTTCGCGACCTTCGTCTCGAATTTCCGCGCCTATGCGCTCGTTCTGGCCGGCTATACCTGTGCCATCATCAGCATGGGGGCCATCTCCAACCCCGATAATGTGTTCTTCATCGCGATCTCACGCGGCACATACATCTTCCTCGGCGTTATCTGCGAAGCCGGCATGGGCCTAATTTTCGCGACGGGACAGGAACGTCAGGCTCGCCAGAACGTCCGCAGCAAACTGCAAACGGCCCTGTCGCTGGTCGGCATCGCGATCGCCGATATCCTGGAGGAAGCCGCCAACGCCCAGTTCCGCGCGCGCGAGCTTTTCGGCACGATCCTGCGCCTGAACAGCGAGATTGAATTCGCCGAGATTGAAATGGGCCCCCATGGTCATGAAGGCGATCACGCACGCGCCGCGCTGGCCGCCGTATCGGTGCTGCTGTCGCGCGGATTCGGGATGGCCACCCGACTGGCCGCGCTGGAACATGACCGGGGTGATTTTCGTCACACCTCGGCACAGGTGCAGAACTTCCTGCGTGGACTGGGACCACGACTGAACAGGCGCCGCGAACTGCCGAAAATCTTCGCGGAGCTTCATGTGCTGGGCGAAGCCTGCCGTCATCACGCCGCACCATATGATACGTCAGGACATGACGAGGACGTCGTGCTGGGACCGGTCGATGAGCGCGTCCTGTTCGTGGCCCTCGGCGAGTTGTTGCACGACCTCGATACGGCCATTGTCGAATACGACGCCAGTTCGCATACGATTCCGGGCGATCATTTCAGCTTCCGCCTGCAAACGCATCGCGACGCCCGGAACGCCGTCAACAACGGCCTGCGCGTCGCTGCTGCCGTCATCTTCACATCGCTGATCTACGAAGTGACCGCCTGGCCCAGCGGACAGACCTTCATCGCGATCAATGCCCTGATCTGCGGCCTGTTCGCCACGCAGGAAAATCCGGTTCTCGGCACCGCCAAATTCCTGCGGGGCGCGGTATGGTCGGCCGTCGTGGCGGGTCTCATCGATTTCATTTTCGTGCCGAAATTCGACACGTACGAGGTGCTTCTCGCCTGTCTCGGTCCGGCCATGTTCATCGGCGGCCTGGCGAAATCGAACCCCGCGACGGCAGGGCAGGCCGCTGCCTACGGCCTGCTCATGCCGAGCATCCTGGGCCTCACCAACGATCATCGCGTCAATGAAATCCAGTTCTTCAACGGCGCCACGGCCACCGTTCTTGGCGCGGCCGCCGCCGTGCTGGTGTTCCACACTTTCCTGCCGTTCAACAATCAGGGCGAGCGCCTGCGCCTGCGCCGCCAGATGCTCGGCGAACTCCGCGCCCTCTGCCATCTGACGCAGGCGCCGGAGGTCAGGAAGTGGATCGGCCGCAATATCGACCGCTTCGCCCGCCTGATCCGTCACGCCGGTCCCTCCCCCGGTCGTATCGTGGAGAATTATCTCCAGGGCACGCTGGCCACGATGACACTGGGCCTGAACGTCATCCGGCTGCGGTCCCTGCTCGATCGCGAACATCTTCCGGATTCGGCGCGTCGCCCCATTCAGCTCCTTCTTTATCGCATGGAGCGCGCGAGAGACCGGCACATGCAACCGGCCCGCGTCGCCCGCGCCGCCATCCGCCGCCTGCGCGCGCTGGACCGGGTCGAGACGGATCTCGTGACCCGCCTCGAACTGATCCGCGGGATCGCCTATCTCGTGGTGATCCATCACACCTTGCGCAACAACGCCGAATTTCTCGATGAAACGAAGCCCTTCACGGGCCGTATCGACCGGCGTTACGATCAGATATGAACGTCCGACCCGATCGCGCCATACGCGGGACCATCCTTCGCTTCCGCCACGACCCCTTCCAGGGCCCGCCTGACGAAGCCCTTCTGGTCGAGCAGGACGGGCTGATCGCCATCGCGGATGGCAAGATCCAGCAGGTCGGGCCCTATTCGATCCTCCACGAAACCCTGCCCGCCGATACGGCGATCGACGATCATCGCGGCTGCCTGATCGGCCCGGGATTTATCGACGCGCATGTTCATTTCCCGCAACTGCGCGTCATCGCCTCCTACGGCGAACAGCTGCTGACGTGGCTGAACCGCTATGTCTTCCCCGAAGAAGCCCGCTTCTCGGATCCCGACTATGCCGCAACCATCGCGCGCGAATTTCTTGACGCATTGCTGCGCGCCGGAACGACGACGGCAGCGGTCTACTGCACCGTCCATCCCCAGTCGGTGGAGGCTTTCTTTCAGGAATCCACCCGGCGCAACACCCGAATGATCGCGGGCAAGGTGTTGATGGACCGCAACGCGCCGGACAACCTGCGCGACACGGCACAGACAGGCTACGACCAGTCCCTCGCCCTGCTTCGCCGCTGGCATGGCAAGGGACGACAGCTTTATGCCGTCACCCCCCGCTTCGCCCCGACGAGCACACCCGAACAACTCGACCTCGCCGGCACGCTGCTGGACGCCGCGCCGGACGTGTTCATGCAGACCCATCTGCTGGAGACCAGAGCCGAGGAGGAATGGGTCCGCGCCCTCTTCCCCGACCGTCGCGGCTATCTCGACGTGTACGCCCATGCCGGTCTCGTGCGACCACGGGCCATCTTCGGCCACGCGGTCCACATGACGGAACATGATCGCCACCAGTGCCACGATGCCGGCTGCGGCATCGCCCACTGCCCCGGCTCCAACCAGTTCCTCGGCAGTGGCCGCTTCGATCTCGCCGCTGCCATGCGGGCCGACCGCCCGTTACGCGTGGCGTTCGGCAGCGACATCGGCGCGGGCGACAACATCTCCATGCTGCGCGTCGCCAACGACGGCTATAAGGTCGCGCAAGGCCGTGGCGTCAGTCTTCATCCCGCGCAGGCATATTGGCTGGCCACCACCGGCGCATCGCATGCGTTGTATCTGGATCATCTCGTGGGGCGGATCGCGCCCGGACTGGAGGCCGATTTGTGCGTGCTCGATCCTGCTGCAAGTCCCATGACCGCACAGCGATGCGCCCGCGCCGAAACGACGGACGAACTCCTCTTCGCGCTGATGATGCTCGGTGACGAACGCAACGTGCGTGCCACCTATGTCGCCGGACAGCCGGTCGAGAGAGCGACGGCTTGAGCGCGCCGGATCTCAAACCCGCGGATAACAGCCTGCCCGAGGTCTTCTCCAGCATACGCGTCGCGGCCGGCAGCGCACCGTGGGTCAAGCGCTTCCTGGCCTTCGTCGGTCCGGGCTACATGGTGTCGGTCGGCTATATGGACCCCGGCAACTGGGCCACGGACCTGCAAGGCGGGGCATCCTACGGCTATACGCTGCTTTTCGTGATCCTCCTGTCCAACCTGATGGCTGTCCTGCTTCAGGCACTTTCAGCGCGGCTGGGCATCGCAACCGGGCGCGACCTTGCGCAAAGCTGTCGGGACCACTTTTCCCCAACCGTCAATCTCCTGCTGTGGTTCACCTGCGAACTGGCCATCATCGCCTGCGACCTGGCCGAGGTCATCGGCACGGCCGTCGCCCTGAAGCTGTTGTTTCATATCCCGCTTCTGTTCGGCGCCATGATCTCCGCTGGCGATGCGTTACTGGTTCTCCTGCTGATGAACCGTGGCTTCCGCCCGCTGGAAGCGTTCGTCATCACGCTTCTCTCCGTCATCGCGGTGTGCTTCGCAATCCAGGTCGTGGCAGCGCAACCGCCCTTCCACGCGGTCATGGCCGGATTCCTGCCGCGCACGGAAATCGTGACCAATAACGGCATGCTCTACATCGCGATCAGCATCATCGGCGCGACCGTCATGCCGCATAATCTGTACCTGCATTCCTCCATCGTCCAGACGCGTGCCTATAGCCGGACGGACGGCAAGCGCGAGGCCATCCGCTGGTCCACCTGGGACAGCACCATCGCCCTGACGCTGGCCCTGTTCGTCAACGCCGCCATCCTGATCGTCGCCGCAGCGGCCTTTCATACGACCGGCCATCGGGATATCGCGGAAATCGAGGACGCCTATCGCCTCCTTTCCCCCATCATGGGGTTCGGCATCGCTTCAACCCTGTTCGCCGTGGCGCTCCTGGCCGCCGGCACCAACTCCACCATCACCGGCACCCTTGCCGGACAGATCGTGATGGAAGGCTTCCTTCGCCTGCGCCTGCCGGACTGGGCACAACGTCTGCTCACGCGCGGCATCGCCATCGTGCCGGTCGTGGTCGCCATCGCACTGTATGGCGGCCACGGCGTGAACGATCTCCTGGTGTTCAGTCAGGTCGTCCTGTCGCTGCAATTACCCTTCGCCGTCATTCCGCTGGTCATGTTCGTGACCAATCGCGAACTGATGGGTGAATTCGTGGTGTCACGCGGCATCGCCTGTCTGGCATGGGCCACGGCCGCTCTCATACTCGCACTGAACGCCAAGCTGTTGCTCGACACGCTTACCGGCTGATCGTCCAGGGAACCGGCACACCATCCAGCCGCCGAACGGTCACGCCATAGACTTCGCCGATCGCGTCATCCGTCAGAACCTCATTCGGCACGCCGGCCGCGATCACCTGCCCGTCCCGCATCAACGCCAGTCGGTCGCAGTAGCGCGCCGCAAGACCCAGATCATGAATCACCACCAGCACGGCGCGCCCCCGGTGGGCCCAGTCCCGCAGCAGCGCCATGACCGACAACGCATGTTCGGGATCCAGCGCCGCGATCGGCTCGTCCACCAGCAAGGCCGGCGTATCGACCGCCAGCGCACGCGCCAGATGCAAACGCGCGCGCTCACCGCCCGATAATTGCGCCGCGGACCGATCGGCCAGCACATCGAGATGGGTCGCCGCCAACGCCGCCGTCACTGCGGGGTGCCTCAGGGCGTTCATCCCGGTCTCACCAAACGGCAGACGACCCAGACTGACAAGATCGCGCACCGACATGGAAGGCGGCACCCCATTCTCCTGCGGCATGAACGCGATACGCCGTGCCCGCCACGAAGCACGCGTGGCCGAAAGATCGACATCGTCCCACCTCACGGTGCCACGCTCCGGTCGCCACAACCCGGCAGCCAGACGCAATAGCGAACTCTTTCCTGCCCCGTTCGGGCCGAGAAGCCCCACCATTTCACCTGTTCGGCAATCCAGCGAGGCATCGGCCACGACCGACCTGCCGCTCAACGACAGACCGGCATGGCGCAGCGACAGAACCGTCATAGGACCCGCCGGAGCATCAGCACGCGATAGAGGAAAAACGGCGCACCGGTGATCGCGGTCAACACCCCGATCTGAAGCTCCACCCCATGATCGAGCGCACGCACGACGATATCCGCCAGCAACACCATAACGGCGCCCCCCAGAAAGGACGGCAGAAGCAGCCGCGAGGGTCGATAACCCGTCAGTGGCCGCAAAAGATGCGGCACGACCAACCCGACGAAACCGATCGCGCCCGATACCGCCGTGCACGACCCGACCGCCAGCGCCGCGCCGAGCACCAGACGGTTCTGCACGCCCCACCATCCGTGCAGGCGGAAACCCATGCTCTCGGCGACCTCGTCGCCCAGCGCCAGTGCATCCAGCGCCCGGCCGACCGACGCCATCAGGGCGACTCCTGTCACAACGCCCGGCAGGCAGATCGCCACATCCACAAATGTGCGATCCGTCAGCGACCCCATCAGCCAGTGCGCAATCTCGAACATCGCGTATGGACTCGGCGCGAGATTAAGCGCCAACGCCGTCAGGGCAGCGAACAGGCTGCTCAGCGCCGCCCCGGCAAGCAACAGGACCAGCGCGCCGCCAGATCCCACCAGCGACACCAGCAGCGCCACCGCCACCAGCGCGCCGCCCAGCCCGCCCAGCGGCAGGAAGGCCACCCAGAACCGCGAAAGCCCCGAATAGAACACACA
This sequence comes from Neoasaia chiangmaiensis, assembly GCF_002005465.1. NCBI lineage: Bacteria > Pseudomonadati > Pseudomonadota > Alphaproteobacteria > Acetobacterales > Acetobacteraceae > Neoasaia > Neoasaia chiangmaiensis. The sequence goes on from NZ_CP014691.1 coordinate 940,856, forward strand.
AACCGCCCCAAGCGCGGCACCGCCCGAAACACCCAGAATACCCGGATCCGCCAGAGGATTGCGCAGATAGCCCTGCAACGCCGCGCCGGAGCAACCCAAAGCGCCGCCGACCATCACCGCCAGCAACGCGCGGGGCAATCGCAACGTGCCGACGATCGTCGCCGCCGCGCTGTGCCGACCGTCAAGCAGATCCCGCAACCCCGCGACGAACGAAATCCCGCTTTCTCCATAGAAGAGTGCGCCAGATAACAATGCGAGGACGAGCAGCAGGAGAAGCGGCGAAAGCCATCGTGAGGGATACGCCATCATGGTCGCCCGGCACCCTGACGCGCGGATATCAGCATGGCCAGCACATCCAGCGTCTGCGGCAGGCCGCAGAGCCACAGGCGGGACGGAACGTCCAGCCGCCGGGACGGGGGAAACGCCGCACGAAGCGCCGCATTATCCAGCGTAGCCTGCGCGAGCGACTCGCCCTCCGTATCACGGTCCAGAACCAGCATCTCCGGCGGATGCGCGATCAGTTGCTCCAGCGGCACGCCCAGCCCGCTTCGATAGGCTGGCGAGTCCGCAAGATTGCGCCAGCCGGCCCGCGTCAGCAGATCATCCGCAAGCGACCCACGCCGCGTCACGAAGCCATGCGCCGCATAGACGATCGCACTTGGCGACTTCGTTGTCGGACGTTGCCTCTCCAGCACCGCCAGGCGCGCCCGGAAAGCCGAGACCAATGCTCGCCCACGGTCCGGACGGCCGATTGCATCGGCGATCTGCATAATCTGGACAGGAATATCATCGATTTGCTCGACCGGCGGCAACCCGACCACATGCAGCCCTGCCTGCTGCCCGATCTGCACGCCCGCCGACGCATAAGTGCTTGCCAGCACGATATCGGGACGGGCAGCCAGAACAGCCTCGGCCGTCGAACGCAGGCTCGGCACCCGGCGCGCCTGCTGGCACAGGACGGATTCCTGACAGTTTCGCGCAAGCGGGCTGAGCCCCACGATATCGTCAGGGTTCGCCAGCATCAGCACGATCTGGTCCGTGCACAGATTGGTCGAGACGATGCGATGCGACGCCGCCACGGCGGAGGTCGCGAACAGCAAGCCGGCGAGCGTTCCGAGCCATGGCCGCGCGGCGCGCATCCGTCAGTAGCTCAGCGTGAAGCCGCCATAACCCGCCCGCCCCGGCTGAAGATAGCCCACCGGGTTCTCATACTGGCGGTTCAACAGGTTGTCGGCACGTGCATAGACGCTCAGGTAACGGTTCAACTTATAGTTCGCCGCCAGATTGATGGTGAAATAGCCATGCCCCTTCACGCAGGTCGATCGGCAATCGCTGATCGTGCCCAGCCGGTCCAGATCCCGCCAGCCGCTGACATAAAGCATCGTCGACGAGAATGTCAGCTTCGGCGTGATGTCCCATCGTGTAATGAAGCTGAATTTGTGATGCGGAATACGCGGCACCGCCGAGGTCTGGTTTTCGGTGTAACGCGTGTTGCGCGCGACCGTCCAGGTGTAGTTCAGGCTGAAATCCAGATCGTGGCGCGGCGACCATTTGAGGAACGATTCCACGCCATAGGTCTTGCCGGCCGCCACATTGACCTGTGTGGTGTTGAAGCACGTCGTCGGCCCCGCCGCACAACCTGTCTCGATCATGTTGCGGATATGGTTCTCATACCATGTCGCACCGAAATTCAGCGTGTTGTGCAGCAATTGCTGCGTCACACCCGCATCGTAACCGATCAGGCGCTCGGCGCGCAGATTTGGATTGCTGAGATAGCTGCCATAGGGGCTTGGATAGCTGACGAACAGTTCTTCCAGTGACGGGCCATGAAAGCCGCTGCCGCCGCTGGCCTTGATGATCGTGCCGGTATTGGGAACATGAATCGCCGGTGCTGCGCGCCAAGTCACGTAATTGCCGTAACGGGAGTTGGAATCGTAACGGATATTCGCCGCGCCATATAATATGTGATGCCAGTCGCCCTCGTATTGGCCATATCCGGCATTCGTGTCGATCGCACGCGAAACGGGAATCGCGCCACCGCTGTCGTTCTGGGTCAGCATATCGTGGATATGCTCCGCACCGACCAGCAATCGGCCTGCCTTGCCGAGATCCGTCGTGCCATGCCAGTCGATCTTCACCCGGCCACCCGAATAGAGGTCGGGCGTCGAATCCGCGACACCGCTTTCGTAGCGATTGCGATAGGCCGTATAGCCGAGCCCGATGATCTGGTCGAAGCGCCCGCCGAATGACGAAAGATGCGCCGTGCCCCGCACGACCGCCTGATTGAGATTGGTCTGATCGCGATAGTTCGTGGGAATATACGTCGTATAATAAGGCGGCGTGTCGCTCGTGCCATAAGCGGTCGTCGGATAGAGATATTTGCTCTGCGTTAGATGCGCCGTCAGGCCAAGATCGAAATTATCCGTGACATCATAACCCAGCCGTATATTCGCCGAACGATTGTCGTTGCGCGAACCCGGCACGTCACGACCCTCCCGGTAACGCCTGGGCACGTTCGGCACATCCACCACGCGCGAATGCGACAGATAGACGGAATAGTGGAAGCCGCCACGGCTGCCCGACGCACCGAGCGTCTGGTTGAATGTGCCGAACGAGCCCCCTTCGATCCGCACGAACGGCTTGAAGCGCCCCTCACCGCGGATACTGGTGATGTCGATCACGCCCGCCATCGCATCCGCGCCATACAGGCCACTCTGCGGCCCCCGCAGGATTTCCACGCGCCCGATGCCGTCGGTCAGGAACTGCGCCGCGTCGAACGCCCCGGCGTATCCGCTGGGATCGTTGATATCCATGCCATCCAGGCGAACCTTGACCTCATTGGACGCCGTGCCGCGCATGAAGATCGACGTCGCACCGCCGGGGCCGCCGGTCCGCACGACGTTCAGGCCTGGCTGGCTGGCCAGCAGATCGGGCAGCATCCGGCGTTGCTGCGTCTGAATTTCCTCCGCGGTGATAATGCTGAGGCTCGTGCCGATATCGTTGATCGAAATCGGATGACGCGCGGCGCTGACAGTGATCGTCTCGTTGCCATCGGTTGCGGTATCGGCAGCGTGATTGAGCGGCCGCGCCTTGCGGGGCGATGATGATCCAGGAGAATCGTCGGCCAGGGCCACAGACGAAACACTCGCCATGAGTGCTGAAAGAAAAACGACGCCGCGCGTAAAAGACATCAAGAACAGTCCGTGACAAATCCGGGCGTTGCCACAAGATGCATGACGAAGGTGCCATCGGCCGAAACGGCGAACACGCCCCGCGATCACACAAGCCGGATCACCCCGCCCGGCCTTTTCTCGCTCGCAACAATGCCGACGGCAGGTTTCCTGGCTCGCGAATGATGACCCCATTCCAAGCCTTCCCGATCGTCCTCGATCAGTGACCCGCGCTGTTGCCGCGTGTGGAGATGAAGCTATCGCTTACAGTTGCGGGGGCAGCTACGGCTTGCGATGCGAACACCTTCACCGTATTCCCTTTTAACCCTTTCGATAACGAAAGGGCACCGTCGAACGTTTATTATCGTGACGGATATTACCTGTAAAGTTATACAAAATCGTTAAAAAATTGTTAAAGTAAAAAAGTGTATTTCCTTCTTTTGTAAATCTTTCTACGAGGGACTGCCAATATAAACGACGCTCCATCCTGAAATAGACACCATGACCCACTTCGACGTCGCAAGAAGATTTCTTGATATCGCCGAAAAATACGCCGCTCATCCGGCAATCGTCATGGAAAACGAGCATGTTACCTATAACGAATTGTTGCAACTGACGCAGTCCTGGCTGGCGCTTTTCAGCGGCCACCAGCAGCCCCGAATCGCCATCGCCCTGCCGCCCGGCGCAGCAGCCTATGCGGCCATGTTCGCCAGCCTGCTGTCGGGCGGCACATACACCCCCATCAATCTCCGCGCGCCGGAAGCCAAACGCAACAGCATCTGCAGCGCCTTCCAGCCGGATTTCATTCTCGCCCCGGCGGAGGAAGCCGCGCGTCTGTCGCGCCATGCGCCCCACGCGCACCTTGCCGCCGCGCCCAATGACAGCCCCCCATCCAGCATTCATCAGGTAAACCGGGATGACCAGCCGGCTCCTGCCTACGTCATCTTCACGTCAGGCTCGACCGGCACGCCGAAAGGCGTGGTCATCGGCCGGGAAGCCCTGAATCATTATATCGCCTGGGCTTTGCAATCGCTGGCTTTGACATCGGACGACCGCGTTTCCCAATACGCCAATATCGCCTTCGATCTCAGCGTTCTGGAGATCTTCGCCACCCTCTGTTCCGGCGCCAGCCTCCATCCGGCAAGCGGTCTCGGCGATCGGCTCCGGCCGGCCCGTCTCATCGCAAGGGACCGCCTGACGGTCTGGATCTCCGTTCCGAGCGTTGTCGGGATCATGCAGCACGCCGGCGACCTGACGACGGCAAATCTTCAAAGCATTCGCCGGTTCACTTTCTGTGGCGAACCGCTTCTACCCGCCCATGTCGAAGCCCTGTTCGAGGGGGCGCCCGACGCGGAAATCCAGAACACCTACGGGCCGACGGAAGCCACCGTTTCCATGACATCGATCGTCTTCGACAGGAGAAATGCCGCCTCGGCATGTCGAGACAGCGTGTCGCTGGGCCATGCCATCCCGGGCATGGCCGTGCACAAGGGCGAGGATGGCGAACTATTGCTGTCCGGCCCGCAACTGGCCGATGGTTACCTGAACGATCCAGTCACCACGGCGCGCGCCTTCATCGTGCTGGACGGACCCGACGGTCCTGTCCGCGCCTATCGGACCGGCGACCGTGTCGCATTTCACGACGGCCTCCCCTATTTCAGCAACCGTCTTGATTTTCAGATCAAACACAAGGGTTTTCGCATCGAACTCGGAGAGATCGTTGCGGCGTTCGCAACGGTCGGATACCGGCATGTCTGCGTTTTCACAAACGAAGCACACCTTGTCGCCATCGTGGAAGGTGCGCCGACCGACGACGTCATGACGCTTCGCCAGACGCTTGGCCGTCAACTCGCCGCCTATGCCATCCCCGATATCATCACGGCGATGCCGACCCTGCCGCGCAACGAAAACGACAAGATCGACCGACTGGCGATCATGGCCCGCTTCCAGCAATCGTTGCCCCGGACGCCTTGAGATGCCGATCCAGCTGATCCGCGAGATCACCGACGCAATGCAGACGATCGATATCCTGATTGCTCAGAAGGAGCCCGTAGCGTTCCTGGAGCGTCAGGATGATCGTAATCATCTGCATGGAATCCCAGCCCGGTACATCCGCTGCGGTTGCATCGCGCCCGATATCCGCCGCCTGCGATCCGAACAGTTCGATCAGCACCTGCCGCAACGCCGAAAAGGCCGCCGTATCGTCCATCACCGCTTCGCCTCTCATGAGGTAATTGAAAAGACCGCATTATGACGCCCCTTCCCCTCAACGCCAATCGGCCATCAGCGGCCTCGTTTCCATTTCTCCACGAGCGGCCCAGCTGGTCTGCCGCACAGCAATGGGCAGCGGAATGGGTGCAGCTTATCGAGGCACCCGTCCCATGCAGGGCCAGCGCCATGCCGACGCCGCAAGGCTGGACTCTCACCCTCGCTTTCGGCACCCCGCTGACAGGTCAGTGTCTGGACGTTTTCATCCAATCCCCCCAACCCGGCACGCTTTCCTTGCGCCTCGACCACGAAGGGGTAGGCCCGGTTCCCTTCTCGCAGGAAGCGGCCTGCTTCAATTTTCCAATCCCGGATGGCACATCGACCATCGTCATGGACATGCAGGGTGCGGCACCCGCCGATCCGGCAACGCTGCTGCCCTTCCGCTCGATACGCATCATGCCTCGCGCGATCGAGGCAGCAACGATGCTCCAGACAGGAACGGCAGCCCCGCAAAACGACCGGGACCTGGCGCTGCGGTTCGTCAGCCTCGGCGATAATTGCGAGTTCGGCATCGTGCAGCGTCGTCTCGGCGCCGATCCGCTCGATCTCTACCGCTTCTCCGCCGTGCCGATCGCCTGGATCCTCTATGGCTTCGATCGCGGATTCGCCGGCATCGATCAGTCGGGCCCGCATGAAGTCACCGAGCAACTACAGGGTGACGGCAATCGCTACTGGTATGTGTATCAGCGCGAGTATCGCATCCAGTTTGAAAGCGGCGTGCGATGCGATACGAAATCCCTTGCCGATATGCGGCGTGACAGCCTGCGCCGCATGCCTTTCCTGGCATGGCGCCTGATGGATACGCTCAGATCGGGCGACCGAATTCTGGTGTTTCGACGCGAGACACCGCTGCACCCCGCCGAGATCTCTGCCCTGTCACATCGTCTCGCCGCGCTCGGCAGCGCGCAGGCATTGGTCGTCCATCCGGATCCCACACAGGATAACCCAACGATCCAGCGTGTCGCCCGGAATGTCGCGAATGGCACGATCGCCTCATTTGCCGATCCCACTCGCGTGGTCGATACCATCCGGCCGGATCTATGGTTGCCGCTCATGCAGCAGGCCCAGACGCTCCTGTCGTCCCCGCTTTAACGCACGCGCCGCAATCCGCGCAGCAGGAACCGGTCATAACGCGAACCCTCCCCACCACGGAGCTCGGGGGAGCCCGACAGCGTTTTCCGCATAAAGCGCGACCACGCAGGCGCGCCATCTTCGTGGAGAGGCCGGTTTCGTCGATGAAGACCAGGCGGGCGCGGATCGAGGTCAGGCTGGCCGTCGAACCAGTCCTGCCGACGTGTCAGCATATCTTCGCGCTCCTGCTCCAGGGTATGTGCGGTCTTTTTTTGAATGTCCACCCGCGCTGCCGCAGCCATCGACTGAGCATACTGCTGCCAGTTTCCATATTTTGGCGAAACATCGCGCCATGGCGTGCCGCAGCGGAGGCGCCAAAGTATGCCGTTAATAATTGAGCGATTATGCTCCGGACGGCGTCCGCGTCCCCGGTTCTCCATTTCAAGTCTGGCGTCTCAACATCGTTCTGTCGTGAGCGGGGTCTGATGACGTTCTCGGGACGTGGGTCTATAAGACGATCCGAACAATGGTCGACAATGCCGTTTTTGGAATGAGATGACGCAGGTTGAGAACACGGCATTGAACGCCGACCGCGATGTATGGCGCCGATGGTTGCAGGACGACGCACTGCCGCTGTGGTCCAGGCAGGGTTTCGATGTCCGGCGCCAGCTGTTTCACGAGCGTCTGACGTTCGAGCGTGAGCCGGTTCTGTTGCCCGAATTGCGCCTGATGGTTCAGGCGCGGCAGATCGCGACATTCTGCCGTGCCGATAAGGATGGTCTTGCTTCGACCGCCTCTCTGGCGCTCGATTGTCTGGGAGAGGTGCAGCGCCGGTACTGGCATGGCGATGGCGCGTCCGGCTGGCTGTTTTCGCTGGGCCCCGATGGACGTCCGGCCGATCGGCGGCGCGATCTCTATGCGCATGCGTTCATTCTGCTGGCTTATGCCTGGGCCTATCGGCTCTCAGGTGCGGTGCGATACCTGGATGTGGCACGCCAGACGGTTCTCGAGATCGATCGCATCTTCTTCACGCAGAATGGCGGGTATGTGGACACCGTACCGGCGCAGGATACGGTTCGCCGGCAAAATCCGCACATGCATTTGCTGGAGGCTTATCTGGCGCTTGCTGAAGCGTCCGGCGATGATTTCTATCTGGATTATGCGCGCCGGATGATTCATCTGGCGACGCGGTACTTTGTCCTGCCCGATACGGGGATGTTGCTTGAATTTTTCGATGTGACGTGGCGACCGCTTCAGGCGCCGGGGCATAATCGTGTCGAGCCGGGCCATCTGTTCGAGTGGGCGTGGCTGTTTGGCGAGTTTGCGCGTCTTGCGCCGGATGATCGTGATAGCGAGGCCATCGCTGGCATGCGGCAAAAACTTTATGCGACGGCGGTCGCGTATGGCGTCGACCCGGACACGGCCATCGTCTGCGATGCGATTACCGAGACCGGCCAGCGGCTTGAGGATTCGACCCGGATATGGCCGCAGACGGAGTTCATGCGCATGCTCTGCTGGCATGGTCGCCACGGAGACGCGGCGGCGCGGAGCATGCTTTCACGACAGAGCGTGGCTTTCTTCAAATCGTATGCGCCAGCGTCGCTGCGTGGTGGATGGATCGACCGTATCGATGTGCATGGCGTATCGCTGACTGATTACATGCCGGCGAGCTCTCTGTACCATATTTACGGTGCCGCGGCGGAATATCTGGCGACTGTCGTGCCTTCCGCGGAAAAAGTGCCTTCGATCTGATTTCTGCAGGCCGTTGTCAGGCGGCGCGTGAAAGAGATGGATTGGAGGCGGGGAAAGGAATGATGTCGGCTGTCATCGGTTTTTCACCATGTCTTTGCCAGCCGAAGATGTCGGACCATGTCAGTATCGCGGCCCAGGCTTCATCGGCGTTTCGGCAGGCAAGAATCTCTTCCTGTTCCGTGTTGCCGTCGCGGATGATCGTCGCCTGATAGGCGGCTTTCCCAGTCACCATTTTTCTGTGCAGCGAAAGTGTCGCGGTCATTCCGCTATCATGGGTGGCGTATGTTGTCCGGACGATCATCTGCTGGCCCTGCATGTCTCAATAACGCTTCATAACGGTCTTATAACGCTATGGCGTCGGTCCGAGCAATCACGACATGCAGGAAATTAACGAACCTTTACGACACTCACCAGGATCATGAATCGTTTCTGATGTTCTAGACGTCACTCTTCCCGATGTTGGCTGAAGGCGAGCCGGCGTTCAGGGCCTTGATCTCGTCCACGACGTCAAGCCAGAAGCCCTGTTGACCGATGTCCTGTAGTTCCAGGGCTGTGTCGTATTGGCGCATCGCGATGGATAGCGCTTTCTCGCCATGCTGCTCCAGCAGTGTGGTGGCCTCGTTTTTGACTTTCCTGGTCATGATGATCCTCCTTCAGCTCGAGCCGTCTCTGTGGTCGGCTCCTGTTCTAAAGGTGGCGTGATCGCGTCGGTTCCCGACGGTATGGCCGGACGGTCGATACGGGGAAGCGTCGCGGCGATTTCCGCGATGATCTGTCCCATATCGTTGCGAACCTGCATGAAGTTGCCGTTTGGCGTCAGGGTGGCCTCATCCATGTAAAGGCTGCGTGCGATCTCGATCTGCACCGCGTGAATGCCGTGGCGCGGATCGCCATAGTGCTGCGTGATGTAGCCGCCGGCATATGGATTGTTGCGTGCGACGCGATAGCCGCGCGACCTGAATGCGTTTTCGATTTGCGTCACGATTTCATCGCTGGCGGCCCGACCATGTGCGTCGCCGAGAACGATGTCCGGCAGTGTGCCGTAGGTCGGGCTTGGCATGGAATGCCCGTCGAGGAGGATCGCGAAGCCGAACTGGGCGCGGGCGGCGGCGAGGCATTGTTGCAGGGCGTGGTGATAGGGTTGCCAGCAGGTGGCAATCCGGCACTGCACATCATCGAGTGTCAGCCTCTCCCGATAGATGCCGCGTCCTGCTGCGACGATGCGGGCAATCATGCCCAGTCCGGCGCGGACCTTTGGACTGTCCGTGATGCTCTCGAGTGGAAGGCGATCCCGGAACATGCCCGGGTCGAGTTCCAGAGCGGCACGATTCACGTCGCAATAGACGCGCGGGAAAAGGGCATGCAGGAGCGGCGCACCTGCCGCCGGTGCATCGGCCAGGAGTTCGTCCATGTGGGCGTCTTCCCCACGGCGGAGCGTTGCGAGATCGAGACGGGACTGACGCAGGAAAGAGTTGGGATACAGGCGCCCGGAATGGGGCGAGGCCACGATAAGTGGCGAGAGCCAGCGTGTCGGGTGGTGCAGCGAAACAAGGGATGATGCCGTCGTCGGCGTGGCGGGACTCATGAGGGTATTCTTGACGACTGCCCCGTGTTTCGTCGACCGGAAATGGCGAATGCGATTTTTTTTGCCAAGCTGACTTGCCAGTTCCGCAGAGCGCGGTTAGAAGCGCGCCAACGGACCGGATGGGCGCATAGCTCAGCGGTAGAGCACTACCTTGACATGGTAGGGGTCACAGGTTCAATCCCTGTTGCGCCCACCATCCGGTCCGCTGATGTCCCTGCAAAATTCAGTCTTCGACCGTGGCATCCAGCCAGCCCTGCAGCATGTATGATGCAGCCATCTTGTCGACGACTTCGGCGCGGCGTTTGCGTGTCATGTCCGCGTCCTGAATGAGAAAGCGATTGACGGCGCTGGATGACAGGCGCTCGTCCCATGTGCAGGCGGGCAGATGCAGGCGGGTGGCCAGTTCGGTCAGCCAGTCCTGTGCCGCGCGGGCAGCGGGGCCGAAGCTGCCGTCGAGCGAGAGTGGCAGTCCGGCGATCAGCGCGCCGATCTCTTCCTTTTCGACGATGGCGGCAAGCGTTGTTGCAACGTCGCCGAGCTTCTTGCGTGGAATACTGCGGTAGGGTGAGGCCAGCATCAACGAGACGTCGGTGAGCGCCAGGCCGATCGTCTTGCTGCCCGGGTCGAGGCCGAGGACGCGTTTGCCGGCCGGAATGGCCCTGCGAAGTTCGTGTGGATTGAATAGGGGCATAGGAAGGGGTTATGGTCCGCCTACGCCCTGCAATGCCAGGATTATCAGCGAAAAATCAGGAAAGTCGGCTATTTCATGTCGTTAGACACGCGCACGGTCAGGCGCATCGCCAAATTGGCCCGGATCGGTCTCGATGATCGCGAGGCGGAAGGTCTCCGTCAGGAACTGGATGGTATCCTCGGCTGGGTGGAGCAACTCAATGAGGTCGATATCACCGATGTGCCGCCGATGATCGGCACGGGCCTGGCCAGGCCGCGCGTGCGCGAGGACGCCGTGACGGATGGCGACAGGCGCGAAGATGTTCTGGCCAATGCGCCGGAGCGTGAAGGCCCGTTCTTCACCGTGCCGAAGGTAGTCGAATAATGACAGACATGACATTGGCGGCGGCGCGGCGCGCCCTGGCCGCGCGCGAGATCTCGGCCGTCGAACTGGTGGACAGCCACAACAAGGCCATCGAAAGCCTGAATGGCGACGTCAACGCCTTCATCATCACGACGCCCGAGCAGGCGCGCGAGGCGGCGAAGGCTGCCGACACGTTGCTGGCGAAGGGCGAAGGGGGGCTGCTGTGCGGCATTCCGCTCGGGGTGAAGGATCTTTTCTGCACGAACGGCGTGCGGACGACGGCGGCAAGCAATATCCTGCGCGACTTCGTGCCGCCTTACGAAAGCGCGGTGACGGCCAATCTGCTGTCGGAAGGTGCGATCTTCCTCGGCAAGACCAATCTGGACGAGTTCGCCATGGGCTCAACCAACCTGACCTCCGCATTCGGTGGCGTGACCAATCCGTGGCGGCGCAGCGGGTCGGATGCGAAGCTGGTGCCGGGCGGTTCGTCGGGCGGTTCGGCGGCGGCGGTCGCGGCGGGTATGGTGCTGGGCGCGACGGGCACGGATACGGGTGGCTCGATCCGTCAGCCGGCGGCGTTCTGCGGCATCACGGGCGTGAAGCCGACTTACGGGCGTTGCTCGCGCTTCGGTACCATCGCTTTCGCCAGCTCGCTCGATCAGGCGGGGCCGATGGCGCGGAATCTGGAGGATTGCGCGTGGATGCTGGAAGCCATGGCAGGCTTCGACAAACGGGATAGCACCTCCGTCGATCGTCCGGTGCCACGTTATGCGGATGCGCTGGAGCGTGGCGTCAAGGGCATGAAGGTCGGTATCCCCCGGGAATATCGCGCGCCGAACATGCCGCGCGAGATTGAAGCCTTGTGGGAGCAGGGCATTGCCTGGTTGCGCGAGGCGGGTGCTGAGCCGGTCGAGGTATCCTTGCCGCATACCAAATACGGCCTGCCGACGTATTATATCGTGGCGCTGGCGGAGGCTTCCTCCAATCTGGCCCGCTATGACGGCGTGCGCTTCGGCGAGCGCGTCAAGGCGGACAGTCTGGATGCACTGTATGAAGCGACGCGTCACGCCGGTTTTGGTGAGGAAGTGCGACGGCGCATCCTGATGGGCACCTACGTGCTGTCATCGGGTTATTACGACGCGTATTACCTGCGCGCGCAGAAGGTGCGCACGATGATCCAGCGCGACTTCCTCTCGGCTTTCGAGAAGGTCGATGTATTGCTGACCCCCACCGCGCCTTCGGCGGCATTTGCCCATGATGAGAAGCCGACCGATCCGGTGCAGGTCTATCTGAACGATGTCTTCACGGTGCCCGCCAGCATGGCGGGCGTTCCGGCACTATCCCTCCCGGCGGGGCTGGATGCGCAGGGATTGCCGCTGGGCCTGCAATTGATCGGGCGCTATTTCGATGAGGAGACGCTGTTCGCCGCGGGCCGCGTCATGGAAAAGGCGGCGGGCTTTTCGACGCGTCCCGCCCTGTTTGCGGAGTTCGGCGCGTGAGCTATCGGATCGAAGGAACGACGGGCACCTGGGAAATCGTTGTCGGACTTGAGGTGCATGCGCAGGTCATCAGCAATGCCAAGCTGTTCTCCGGCGCATCGGCGACATATGGCGGTGAGCCCAATACGCATGTCAGCCTGATCGATGCCGGGTTTCCCGGCATGTTGCCGGTGGTGAACGGTGAATGCGTCGCGCAGGCTGTGCGGACGGGACTGGGGTTGAACGCGGTGATCCATCTGGAAAGCCGCTTCGACCGAAAGAACTATTTTTATGCCGACCTGCCGCAGGGGTATCAGATCAGCCAGTTCGCGCATCCCATCGTTGGCGAAGGCAAGGTGGTGGTCGATCTGGCCGATGGCAGCCAGCGTGAGATCGGCGTGACGCGCCTGCATCTGGAGCAGGACGCGGGCAAGTCGATTCATGATCAGGACCCGACACGATCGTTCATCGACCTGAACCGTTCTGGCGTCGCGCTGATGGAGATTGTCAGCGAGCCGGACATTCGTTCGCCGGAGGAGGCCGGGGCCTATCTTCGCAAGCTGCGGCAGATCCTGCGCTATATCGGCACATGCGACGGGAACATGGAAGAAGGTTCCATGCGCGCCGACGTCAACGTCTCTGTCCGCAAGGCCGGTGAGCCTTTCCGCACGCGTTGCGAGATCAAGAACGTCAATTCGATCCGTTTCGTCATGCAGGCGATCGAGGTTGAGGCGCAACGTCAGGTGGAAATCTGGGAGGCCGGGGGCATCGTCGATCAGGAAACGCGCCTGTTCGACCACGCACGCGGCGAGACGCGCTCCTTGCGTAACAAGGAGGACGCGCACGACTACCGTTATTTCCCGGATCCGGATCTGTTGCCGCTGGTCATCGAGCGCGACTGGGTGGACGAACTGAAGGCCGCATTGCCGGAACTGCCGGAAGCCAAACGGGCGCGCCTGGAGGAGACTTATGGCGTTACGCGTTATGAGTCCGGTGTGTTGACGGCCGAGCAATCGGTTGCCGATTTCTATGAGGCGGTTGCCAGGGATCGTGATCCGCGGCTGGCTGCAAACTGGATGTTGGGCGATTTTTTCGGCGCGCTGAACCGAACAGGTCACGCCATCGATGATAGTCCCGTCTCGGCGGACGGCTTGCGTGAATTGCTCGGCCTGATCGCGGATTCGACGATCAACGGCAAGATTGCCAAGGAAGTGCTCGAGGACATGTTCGAGACTGGCGAAAGCGCCTCGGCGATCGTCGAGCGCAAGGGTCTGCGCCAGGTCACGGATACGGGTGCGATCGAGGCGGCGATCCGTGATATTCTGGCGACCAACGCGGACAAGCTTGCCGAATATAAGTCGGGCAAGGACAAGCTGTTCGGCTTTTTCGTCGGCCAGACGATGAAAGCGATGAAGGGCAAGGGCAACCCGGCGCTTGTCAACGATCTGCTGAAAAAGCTGTTGGCCGAATAGTCGAAAAAATAACGTCGCGGGGGGTTTGACGGAATGTTCGATCCCCCCTACAAGCGTGCCAGCAAACGCCGTGTTAACTGCGTCTCTCCCGGCGGAGGGGTGGCCGAGTGGCTGAAGGCGGCGGTTTGCTAAACCGTTGTACGATGTCAAGTCGTACCGTGGGTTCGAATCCCATCCCCTCCGCCAACATATTCTAAAAATATCAAATAAATCAGTATGCTGTGAGTAAGCTGTTTTCGACTCCCATCTTCTGTCCTACCTTATGGCTTGCGGTTTCCTGCGGCGTCGGACGGCTCCAAAACAGGTGGGAACGATTTGTGTTGGTAGAACGCCGCGCACTCTCACAGAACGAAACAAGAATACGCTGAAAAGCCTTTTCGTTTAATATCGTCATCCCCCAACAGCACAACACGTGCCTCCATCTTCGATGGCGGCAAACTTCCTCACTAAGCCAGCCCCAATCACCCCGCTCCTCGGCAAGGTGGTTCGACAAGACGACCGATGGTCGGTCGTCAGGCTTGAGGATTACGTGCGGTGCACGACATGCAGATATCTAGAGCCGTTCCACGTTAATCCGGTTCATATCCTGCTGCTTTGAAGAAATTGGTGCATTCGTCTGGTGTGAAGGCCTGAAGCACGTCTCCGACGGCATTCCAGAGTGCCGTGACGGTTCGTTCCGCCCTGCTGCGCAAAAGGGATTTGAGTTTGGAGAACGCCCTCTCGATCGGATTGAAGTCCGGGCTGTAGGGCGGCAGGAACACCATCGATGCTCCTGCCTGTTCGACGGCCCGACGGGCGCCCGGCATCCGGTGGGCGGGCAGGTTGTCGAGGATGACGATGTCGCCCGGTCGCAGGGCCGGCACGAGCACGCGCTCGACATAGGTCTGGAACACGGCACCGTTCATCGCCCCGTCATGCACAAAGGGTGCTGTCAGGCCCGTGGTGCGCAGCGCCCCGGTGAAGGTCGTCGTTTTCCAGTGCCCGTGAGGCACGCCCGAGCGGCATCGTTCGCCGCGCAAGGCGCGTCCCCGCAGCCTGGCCATCTTCGTCGACAGGCTGGTCTCGTCGATGAAGACCAGCCGCTCCGGGTCGAGATCGGGCTGCGCGTCAAACCAGTCCTCGCGCCGTTTCAGGACGTCGGGACGTTCCTGCTCCAGTGCATGGGCGGTCTTTTTTTGAACGTCCAGCCGCGCTGACGCAGCCACCGGCTGAGCATGCTGCGCCCGATCTCGACCGCATGCGCCTCGTGCAACCGCGCCGCCATCTCCACCCGCGTGATATCCCGGCGTGCTTCAATCAGCCCGAAGATGAAGGCCGCGTGGACATCCAGACGGGAGCCGCGCGGTTTGCCCTGACGGCGCGCCGTCCGCTCGCCCGTCTCGCGCTCTCGCCGCAGCCACCGGATCGCGGTAGCGATCCCGACATTGAACCGCGCCGCAGCCGCCCGGGCCGAAAGGCCGGACGCTCCCGCCGCCAGAACACGCACCCGCAGATCGTCACCATATGCCCAAGACATCGCCCTCTCCCTCAACAGAAAGGGTGAATCACAGGGCGCCCATCCTGTCACGCCACAGAATCAGCGTTCAGTGGAGCCGCTCTAGAGGGACGTTCCTGTGCAGGTCTTGCACTTAGGTGGTTCCTGACGCTCCGCATGAGGAAACGTGCGACCTGTGCCACCTGATGAAGCACCGAAAGGACAATCTCGTAGGCGTCTGATGTCCTGACGCGATTTCTTAGGGCCTGGTCATACACATAGCGGGGCGTGTGCTTCACAATGCCCAGGGCATACGCTCGGTTCGCTACACCAAGAAAATGCCGGACACATACCGGGATGAAATCAAGTCGTGACTTACTGGCGAATCGACGCATTAAGAGAACGCGCAGTGAACAAACTGTACAGGTTTTGTACAAATCCGAACGCGTTCGCGGTGGATTTCTGCGGATCAGGGCAGACCGGATGATTTCCGGTTGCGTGCCTAGATACCGGGAAAATCTGGCGGGTTTCTGCGGAAAAGGATGGTGGGTGCGACAGGGATTGAACCTGTGACCCCTGCCGTGTGAAGGCAGTGCTCTACCGCTGAGCTACGCACCCATCCTGCGGTGGCGCGTCTCTAACAATACCGCGCGCACCTGGCAACCTATAAATTGCGGGTCAGAAGCCGAACATATGATCCAGCGAGAAGCCACCCGCCTCATCCCGCTGCCCATGATACCCGAACAGGCGGCACGTGAGATCGCGGATCAGCACGTATCCGCCCGCACCAGCATGCGCGACCCTGTCATTGCCGAAAATCTCGTGCGGCCACACCATGAATGACCCGGAAGCATTGATGGCAATCGTCTCCGTCGCGATTTCCGTGCCATCCGCCGCATGAAGATGCAGTTCCGTCTTCGACGACGGAAGCCCCTCGACGGATGCCGGATAGATCAGGCAGCAGAAACTGCGGCGCGTCTCCTGCCCCAGCTTGAGGAACAGACGTGTCGTCAGACCCGGCGGCGGCCCGGAATAAGACTGCGGCTCGTTTCGCCAGGTCATCAACGTGTTGAAGATGTGGCTGCCGAAGCTCGTTTCCGCCGTATGACCGTTCTCGCGACGACGATACCGCATCAGCGCATGCAGCCAGCCGTCGCCATCGCCACCATCCCGGAAGTCATAGACAAGATCGGCATGTCCCGCCTCGCCAACAAGCGTATGTAATGCCACAGCCGTATGATGATCGCGCGGCAGATTGCCCAGAAAATGCTGCCCCAAAGGCGAACCGTCCGCCGCAAACAGATCCAGCCGCAGCGGCAACTGACGCAGCGCCTCGGACATCGGCGTCGGCTGAACCCAGCTTTCGAATTCAGCCGGATCGAGAATGGGGAACGGCAGCAGGAAGCCACGCCCGAGATCCGGCGACAGGGTGCGCAGCGCCGGCTCCGGCTTCAGGTCACCACGCTCGACATTCAGATGCGCAATCCGCGTGCGAATCCCTTCCGTCACCTCATAACGCGGCCGCACCACATGATTGCCGGATCGCAGTTCGAGTTGCATCGGCCAGACAGCGTCCGGCAGCAACGCACCGATATCGACGGCCCGGCTGGCGAACGGTCCGATATCGCCCTCGACAGCATGGTGATCTTCCACGCCCATCGGATTGAAGGTGATCGCGCCACTCGGAATCGGCGTGGCATGACTGTTCTGAATCCAGACAACAATCTTCTCGCCCGGCGCCGGCGCCGGTAACGTCGCATAGCGGGGCGACGGCCATGCGTTGGCATCATGCGTGACCGACAGGCTGGGCTCCGCGCCCTTCCCATAGATATCCAACGCATACTTCACGACATCATGCCCACGCGCGCCGATGACATGAATGAACAACTGCCCACAGAAGGACGGCAGACCGAAACGCCGCCGAACCTCGGCACTGTCGATCACGATACCCGCCGGCCCATCCGGCACCGGCTGGCGCCATTCCGCCAAAATCGCACCGGCATGATCGTAAAGCCGCAACCAGTACTGAACATCGCGTGCGCCGTAATCACACCAGTAATTCGCCGTCACCAGTCGCGTCGAAAACCGCTCGTCGTCACGGAAAAACGCGAAGTTCGTCGCGAAATTGAGTTTGTCGAGATAATGGCGCGGCTGGCTCAGCATCGCCTCGGGCAAACGGGCCTCATGCAACGACAGGGAAGCCTGCCCTCCCCGCGTCACGCGCCCCAGTCGGGCCAGCATTTTTTCCTGTTCGAAGGAGACTGCCAGAACATTCCGTGCCGGCCCGTCACCCAGCGCCGTCAACGCCAGTTTGACGCCGCCGAATCCATCCGGCTGGCCGACCTGCTCGGAATCATGCGTGTAAAGACCGGCCGTCGGTCGAAACCCGGCATAAAGCGCCACGAGGGTCGTCGCCATCCCGTCCGGATCGTAAAGCGCCAGTCCGCCTTCCGTCGACAATCGCGCCGCCAGAGCCTGCAACGCCACGCTGGCCACGGGATGAGCCAGCGCCTTGTACAGCACGTTGCCCCCACCTTTGGCATCGAATGTCCGGATGTTCAGCATAATCTTCCCGTTCCATTACCCAGCGTCGCAGACCGAACGCGCAACGTGTCGCTCACAGCCGATCACCAAGGCGACGGCGCAGTTCTCCCGCCGCAATCGTCGTGTCGTCAAGCGGCGTGACAGACCAGTCCGACCAATGCCCGGTAAACGGTCGCACCCGACCGGCCTCGATCAGTGTCCCGATGAAGGCCGAAATCCGCCTCGAACGCCCCGGCAACGCGACCACCTGCACCGGCGCACACGTTGCCACGGCCTCCGACACCATCGAAACGCTGTCCATCGTCACGACGATCATATCCGCGCAGCCGAGCATCCCCAGATAGGGGTTTTCGCCCGTCCCGTCCCAGACCGACGCATCGCAATCGACCAGACACGCGCGCAAGGCCGCCAATGCCTGCGAATCGGTGCGTCGCGACGGCGTCACGGCAATGACCGCACCGCTTTCGCGCGCCATGCGCACCAGCCCGTCGCCCAGGGCGCGCGCTTCCGGAACACCGAAGACGAATCGTCCATTCGCGCCGCCGATCAATACGACGATCAGACGTCGGCCGGGCTTTCTCAACCGCGCACACCAGACGTCCCGCGCCGCCGACAGTTTATCCTGCGTCACGCCATGCATCGCATTGCGGGACAGCACGATGTTCGGCCCCTCCACACCGTCATGATGATTGGCGACGATCATGTCGAAACGCCCAAGCGCCATGCGCGGATTCTGGATCTGCACGATCGGCAGGCCGAGCCGCCGCGCCAGCGCAGCCCCGGCAACGCCGCCCGTGCCGCCGACGCTGAGAAGCAGCCTCGTCTCCGCCGGAATATCGAACGGCGCCATGGAAGCCAGCGGCCAGGGGCAATACCGTGCCGGAACATGCCGCCAGATTCCCCGACGTGTAACAGGATGAAAGGTCCAGGCCTGTCCCGCACGCTCGGCAAGCCCGGCAGCCTGCGCGCGCATGCCGGCAAAATCTTCGGCGATAATGGCAATCGTCATGGATCGCTATTTCCCGAATGCACGGAAGTTTGGCAATAAGCGCGCATGGATACCGCCGCCCTTCATGATTTCGCCGATTTCAACCTCCTGCCGCCCCTGCTCTCGGCGCTGGAGCGCGGCGGCTACAAGAAACCCAGCGCCATCCAGATGCAAGCCATCCCGGCCCTCGTCTCCGGTCAGGACGTTCTGGCCATCGCGCAGACAGGGTCCGGCAAGACAGCCGCCTACGCCCTGCCCATTCTCGACCGGCTGGGCCGCCTCGCCCCCCAGCGCCATCCCGGCGCGCCGACCGCGCTGGTGCTGGCGCCAACCCGGGAACTGGCCACGCAGATCGCCAGCGTTTTCCGTCAGTTCGGTCGCGCCCTCCCGCTCCGGACACGCGTCGCCTGCGGCGGCCTGCCGCGCGACGGCCAGATCAAGGCCCTTGCGGAAGGCGTGGATATCCTGGTCGGCACGCCCGGGCGCCTGATCGACCTGCTGGATGGCGGGCACCTGCATCTTGAAAATGCCGGTCTTCTCGTGCTGGACGAAGCCGATCGCATGCTCGACGGAGACTTTCTGGAAGACATGGCGCGCATTGCCGCCCATCTGCCCGACAAACGCCAGACCGCGCTCTGCTCGGCCACCGCCTCCGCCACCGTGCGTACACTTGCGCAGCGCCTGCTGCACAAGCCGGTTGCCATCGAAATCGAAGCCGAGACCGTCACCCCCAAGCGTATCCGCCAACGCGCGATCTTCGCCGACAAGGCCGAGAAACCAAAACTCGTCGCCGCGGCGTTGCGGGGCACCCGCGACCGCGCCATCGTCTTCGTCCGCACGAAAGCCGACGCCGAACGACTCGCCGGAATACTCCGCCGCGAGGATATTGCCGTGGAGACCATTCACGGCGACCGGACCCAGGGCGCGCGCAACAAGGCGCTCGATGCGTTTCGCGCCGGACGCGTCCGCGCGCTCATCGCAACCGATATCGCCGCGCGCGGCCTCGATATCGGCGACATCATGCTCGTGGTGAACATGGATCTGCCGGACAAGGCGGAAACCTACGTGCATCGGATCGGCCGGACCGCACGCGCCGGCAAGCGCGGCGCGGCA
Source organism: Neoasaia chiangmaiensis (assembly GCF_002005465.1). Classification (NCBI taxonomy): domain Bacteria; kingdom Pseudomonadati; phylum Pseudomonadota; class Alphaproteobacteria; order Acetobacterales; family Acetobacteraceae; genus Neoasaia; species Neoasaia chiangmaiensis. Next base: position 960,804 of record NZ_CP014691.1, read on the forward strand.
TTGACGCTATGCGACGTCGACGAACGCACCACGCTGCGGGAGATCGAGAAGAAGATCGGCTATCGCATCACGATCGTCGGGCCGGAAGCCCTCTGATCAGGGGCAGGCTCCGCCGCGCCCCCGCAGCCCATCCAGCGCACCACGCAGCATCAGTTTCAGACGGGTGAGACGGCGGTTGCCGCGCAGGGTGTAGATCGCGATATACGGCACCACGCGGGAGACGAAATACAATCGCCATGCCGACTGGACATAGCCGCGTCTGGCCAGGATGAGCGCATTGCGAATCCAGTAGTAATTGCGCACCGGCGCATGCAGGGAGATGCTGCGCGACCCCACCTGGATACGGCCCGCGCCCAGGGTGTGATCCATCACGCAGGCATCGGTCTGGAAATGCCGATAGCCCTTCGCGGCCGCACGAAACCCCCATTCCAGATCGACCAGATCGATGAAGAGGGGTTCATCCATCAGCCCCACCGCCCGCAACGTGTCCAGCGGCAGCAGCGAACCCGAGGCGATCACGAAATCCACCTCCGTCTGCTTCGATGCTGGAGAGGTCGGCCGCTGCCGGACGATCCGCCAGCCCCGCGCCCGCCAGGACGCCCCGATCCGTCCGTCATGCGTATCGCGATACGCGCATCCCACCGAACCAAGCCGCACACCCGCATCGCGCAGGTCACGCATCGCCGCACTCAAATGCCCCACCGCATCGGCCGGTAGCAGCGTATCCTGATCCATCAGCAGGACCGCCTCCGCGCCCTCGCGCTGCGCCAGCCGAATGCCCTCGTTCTGCGCCGCCGCAATGCCCCGATTTTCCGGCAGACCGATGAAGACCGCGCCCAGCGCCTCGACCCGCGCCCTGATCGCCGATGCCGCATGCGAACCGTTATCGACCACCACCAGCCGCTCGACCTGCGCCGACACGCGCGCGGCACCTTCGTCGAAACGCGCAAGATCGGGATTGAACGTCACGATGACGCCGAAAATCCCCCGGCCTTGAGAGGCAGCCACGCTATCGGAGGAACTCAGCAAATCCGTCTCACCACATCCTGTCCGGGATGCCGAAACCCGGCAGGCCCGCAAAGTTTCGCAACAGCTAGCATAAAGCGCAGGGCGAAGCACCAACACGCGCGATACACGAGGGTTGTAGCCGCCTTCGGGCAGTATCATAGTGTCGGCCATGATCCCGAAGGATGCACCTCGCGCCGATACCGTGGCGATCCTGGACCGGCTCGTCAGCTTCGACACCACGAGCCGGCGACCGAACGCGCCGCTCATCGACTGGATCGCCGCCTATCTTCGCGACCACGATGTGCCCTTCACGCGCTCGCGCGGTCCCGAGGACGGGAAATGGAGCCTGCACGCCATCATCGGCCCGCAAACGGCTGGCGGCATCGCCTTCGCCGGGCATGTCGACTGCGTGCCGGTCGACGGACAGGACTGGACGCACGACCCGTTCACCCTGCGCGAGGAAGACGGCAGACTCTATGCGCGTGGCGCGGCCGACATGAAGGGCTTCGTTGCCGCAATGCTCGCCGCCGTGCCGGACCTGCAAGCCATGCAGCCGGCCAGGCCGGTTCATCTTCTCATCACCTTCGACGAGGAGACGACCTGCGACGGCGCACGCCACCTGATGGCGGATGTCCTCTCGCGCGATCAACTTCCCGATCTCTGCGTCGTCGGCGAGCCGACGCTCATGTCGCCGATCGTGGCGCACAAAGGCCGCCTGGCGCTCCGGATCACCTTCACCGGCCGCGCCGGTCATTCCTCCAATCCCGACGGCGGTGCGAACGCCCTGCACGCCATGGGCCGGGCGATCGCCTATATCGCGGACGAGGCAAGCCGATTCGCCCGGGAAGGATGCCGGGCGGAAGGCTTCGTGCCCCCTTACACGACCATGCAGGTCGGCCTCGCCTCAGGGGGCGCCATTCTCAACATCATTCCCGAACACGCCCAGCTGGAAATGGAATGGCGTCCCGTGCCGGGCGACGACGCCCGCGCCGAGGCGGATCGATTGCAGCACGCGCTCGCGCCACTGCACGACGAACTGCGCCGCCACGGCCCCGATTGCGGCATCCGTTACGAGGTCATCTGCGATCTGCCGCCCCTCGATCTCCCGACGGAACATCCATTGACCGATCTCACGCGTCAGGTGACCGGCTCCAATGCGGCAGGCCATGTCTCCTACGGCACCGAAGCGGGCATCTACCAACGCGCCGGCATGCCGGCGATCGTCTGCGGCCCCGGCGATATCGCCCAGGCCCATCGCCCGGATGAATGGATCGCACGCGAGCAGCTCGATCGCTGCGATCGTTTCCTTCGGGCCATGGCCCGCAAGGTCTGTTCGGCGCCATGACCTGCGGCGCCTCGCCTCGTGACCATCATCCGGTCCGCATCCGGCGACAGCGCCTGTCCGAAACGCTCTTCATCGCCCGGCCGCTCCCGCGTTTCGAGGTGCGCATACGCCCCCCCAATCTGTCCGAATGGCAGCGCGGCAACACGGGCATACGGGGCGTCATGCAGTTCGATTCCAATCGCGTCGGACCGCATGCGGTGCTGGTCAGCCTCATGCACGGCAACGAATTCGCGGGCGCCATCGCGCTCGACCGCATTATCCGGCAGGGAGTCAACCCGCGAAGCGGCACGGTCAGCTTCGTCTTCGCCAATCTCGACGCCTTTGCGCGCTTCGACCCGGACGCACCCACGGCCTCGCGCTTCATCGACGAGGACATGAACCGCGTCTGGAACAGCGACCGGCTGAACGGCACCCAATCCAGCCTGGAACTCAACCGCGCGCGGGAATTACTGCCGGTCTTGCAAAGTGCGGATATCCTGCTCGACCTGCATTCGATGCTCTGGGACTCGGAACCGCTCCTCATCGCGCCCGGAACACGACGCTCCAGCGCACTCGCCGCAAGTCTGGCCGGAAGTTCCGGCATGCCGCGCCTGATCGTGACCGATCTCGGCCATCTGGGCGGTTCACGTCTTATCGAACAGTCGCGCTTCATCCGGGCCGGTGGCCCCGCGCGCAGCGTCCTGCTGGAAGCCGGGCAGCACTGGCAGGCTGACACGATCGCAACTTCGCTTCATGTCGCCCAACGCCTGCTCGATAACGCCGAAGCCATGCATCTCGACGCCATGGATGTAGGGGTCATTCATCCTGAGCAGGCCATCGTGACCGATAACGTCATGGCCCGCAGCGCCGCCTTCACCTTTGCCCATCCCTTCCGGGGCGGCGATATCGTCCAGCGGGCCGGCACGGTGATCGCGCGCGATGGCGATGACGAAATCTGCACGCCCTATGACGGCTGCCTGCTCGTCATGCCCAACCATCGCGCCCGGCGTGGCCAGCTGGCCGTCCGCCTCGCGCGCCTGATCGGCGAAGACCCGCCGCCGCGTCAGGCGCCGGGATAGGCCACGTCATAGATCGGAAAGCGGGCGCAAAGTGCTTTGACGTCCTCATGCACACGCGCTTCCACCGCATCCTGTTCCGCCGTGCCGAATGCACTCAGCACCACATCGATCATACGCCCGATCTCACGGAACTCCGCCACGCCGAAACCGCGCGTCGTGGCCGCCGGACTGCCAAGACGGATGCCCGACGTCACGAACGGCTTCTCCGGATCGAACGGAATGGCATTCTTGTTCGCCGTGATGCCCGCACGCTCCAGCGCCGCTTCCGCAACCTTGCCGGTCACGTTCTTCGGCCGCAGATCGACCAGGATGAGATGGCAATCCGTCCCGCCCGTCACGATATCGAAACCACGTGTCGCCAGCTCGTCGGCCAGCGCACGCGCATTGTCGAACACCGCCTGCTGATAGGCCTTGAACGACGGCTTCAGCGCCTCACCGAACGCCACGGCCTTGCCGGCGATGACATGCATCAGCGGCCCGCCCTGCAAGCCGGGGAAAACGGCCGAGTTGATCTTCTTCGCCAGTTCCGGATCGTTCGTCAGCACGATGCCGCCACGCGGACCGCGCAGGGTCTTGTGCGTCGTGCTCGTCACCACATGCGCATGCGGCACGGGATTGGGATAGAGCCCCGCTGCCACCAGACCCGCGAAATGCGCCATATCCACCATCAGATACGCGCCGACCTCGTCCGCGATCCGGCGAAAACGCGCGAAATCGATCTCACGCGGATACGCGGAACCACCGGCCACGATGATCTTCGGCTTGTGTTCCCGCGCGAGATTCTCCATCTCGTCGTAGTCGAGCGCACCGTCCTGCGCGCGCACGCCATACTGCACGGCATGAAACCATTTGCCGGAATAGTTCGGCGCGGCGCCATGCGTCAGATGCCCACCCGCCGCCAGACTCATGCCCAGCACCACGTCGCCAGGCTTGCCGAGCGCCATGAACGCTGCCTGGTTGGCATTGGCGCCCGAATGCGGCTGCACGTTGGCGAATTCCGCACCGAAGATCGCCTTCACACGCTCGATGGCCAGGTTCTCCACCCGGTCCACGTCGACGCAGCCGCCGTAATAGCGTTTGCCCGGCAGACCCTCGGCATATTTGTTCGTCAGGACAGAACCCTGCGCCTCGAGAACGGCGAAGGACGTGATGTTCTCGGACGCGATCAGTTCGATCCCGTCCTGCTGGCGCACCAGTTCGTCCTGAAGGATTTCCGCCACAGCCGGATCGATATCGCGCAGCGCGCCATGGAAGAATTCATGCAGGCCAGCCTGACCGGGTTGTTCCGTCATCGTATCTGTCTCCATAATGGGCGCGCATTCATGCGGATAAACGCGTATGGGATGCGCCAATATCGCAGAATGCCCGGCACCGCAAAGACTTGTCGCGCCTTATCGAGCCAAGGACTACCGAATGCTTTCTCTCTTAGGGCCGCTGTCCCGATGTAAACCGATCGACGCCCAGCCTCTCGCAGAGGAAAAAGGGGGCCTGCGCCGCGTCCTGGGCCCCATGGACCTGATCCTTCTGGGCGTCGGCACGACCATCGGCGCGGGCCTGTTCTCGCTGACCGGTGTCGCCGCCGCCCAGAATGCCGGTCCAGCGGTCGTCCTCGCCTTCACGGTGGCCGCCATCGCCTGCAGCTTCGCCGGCTTATGCTACGCGGAACTGGCCTCCATCGTTCCCACCGCCGGGTCGGCCTATTCCTACGTCTATGCCACCCTTGGCGAACTGATGGCCTGGATCATCGGCTGGGACCTCGTGCTGGAATACACGGTCGGCGCGGCAACCGTGGCGGTCAGCTGGTCCGGATACATCGCCTCCGTCCTGCACGGATGGGGCCTTCATCCGGATCCACGCTGGCTGGCCTCGCCTTTCACCACCGTAACCCTCGCCGACGGCACGCAGGCACGCGGCTGGCTGAATATTCCCGCCATGGTCGCGATCTGGCTCATCACCGCGCTCCTCGTCCGCGGCATCTCGGAATCGGCAAAGGTCAATGCCGTGGTCGTGGCGCTCAAGCTGGGTGTCGTCGCCGCCGTCATCGTCTTCTGCTCGCCCTTCATCGAAACGGCGAACTACCATCCGTTCCTGCCGCCCAACGACGGCACCTTCGGCCATTTCGGGCCCTCCGGCGTCATGCGTGCCGCCGGCATGGTGTTCTTCGCCTATCTCGGCTTCGATATCGTCTCGACCACCGCACAGGAAACCAGGAATCCGGCCCGCGCCATGCCGATCGGCATCCTGGGCAGTCTCGCCATCTGCACGGTCATCTATATCGTCTTCTCGCTCGTACTCTGCGGCGTGGTCGACTACCGCAGCATGCTCAACGATTCGAGCCCTGTCGCCACGGCAATCGACCGCACGCATAGGGCATGGCTTCAGAACGCCGTGAAAATCAGCGTCCTGCTCGGCTACATCTCCGTCCTGCTCGGCCTGATGCTCGGCCAGGTCCGCGTTTTCTACGCCATGGCGCGCGACGGCCTGCTGCCCGCCTTCTTCGCCCGGCTCAACCCGAAAAGCCGCGCGCCCGTCAAATCGCACCTGCTGTTCGCCGTCATCACCAGCATCCTGGCCGGTACCCTGCCGATCGCGGTCCTGGGCAACATGACCTCGATCGGCACATTGCTGGCGTTCGTCATGGTCTGCGTCGGCGTTGGAATCCTGCAACGTCGCGAACCCGATCGCCACCGCAACTTCCGCGTACCGGGCGGCCCCATCATTCCCATTCTCGGAACGATCAGCTGCCTGGCGGTGATGCTCTCCCTCGATATTCTGACATGGGTGCGCCTGATCGTCTGGCTGGCGCTTGGCCTCGTCGTCTATGGGGTTTACGGAAGACACCGCAGCTTGCTGGCCAATCCGGAGAACACATGATGCCCCACGGCGCCTATCCCCTCTCGCGCCCCCGCCGCAACCGCTTCGACGCCTTTACGCGCCGCCTGGTTGCCGAACACCGCCTCAGTGTCGACGATCTGATCTGGCCGATCTTCGTCTGCGATGGCGAGAACATCCGCACCCAGGTCGCGTCCATGCCGGGCATCGAGCGCGTCAGCGTCGACCTGCTCGAAACCCACCTCGCCCGCGCCGTTGAACTCGGCGTTCCGGCCGTCGCGATCTTCCCCATCACACCCGTGAGCCTGCGCGATGCGCATGGCACGGAATCGGCCAATCCGGAAAATCTGATGTGCCGCGCCGCACGCCGCATCAAGGAAGCTTATCCGGATCTCGGGATCATCGGCGACGTGGCACTCGATCCCTATACGGACCATGGCCATGACGGACTGATCGAAAACGACTACGTCGTCAACGATGCCTCGGTCGAGGTCCTGGTCCGTCAGTCGGTCAACCAGGCCCGCGCCGGCGTGGACATCATCGCACCATCCGACATGATGGACGGCCGTATCGGCGCCATCCGGCGCGGACTGGACGACGCCGGCTTCGTCAATACGCGCATCATGTCCTACGCCGCGAAATATGCCAGCGCGTTCTACGGTCCGTTCCGGGATGCGCTCGGCTCCGATGGCCTGCTGAAGGGCGACAAGAAGACCTACCAGATGGACCCCGCCAATTCCGACGAAGCCCTGCGCGAGGTCGCCCTCGATCTGGCCGAAGGGGCGGATATGGTCATGGTCAAGCCCGGCATGCCCTATCTGGACATCATCCGGCGCGTCCGCGATGAATTCTCCGCACCGACATTCGCCTATCAGGTATCGGGTGAATACGCGATGATGATGGCGGCAATCGAGCATGGCTGGCTGGACCGTGAACGGACCATCCTGGAAAGCCTGCTGGCCTTCAAACGCGCCGGGTGCAATGGCATCCTCACCTATTTCGCCGTGGAAGCCGCAGCACTCCTGCAAACCGCATGAAAACGCCACGGGCCGGAAACCCGGCCCGCGGCCACCGCGCCTATCACAATGGCGTCGCAGCAGAACGGCGGGCCGTCGATCTGCTGGAGGAGGACGGCCTGTCCGTTCTGGCAACACGCCATCGAACACCGCTCGGCGAACTGGATATCGTCGCAGCGGATGCCGAAAACCTGATTATCGTGGAGGTCAAACAGCGGGCACGACTAAGCGATGCCGCTTATGCCCTGACCTCGAGGCAGAGCCAACGCCTGCTTGCCGCCACAGAATACCTGCTGGCAACAAACCCCGCCTATCAACGCAGCAATGTGCGGATCGACGTCATTGTATTCGATGAGAACTTTCAGGCACGGCGCATAAAGGACGCCGTGCGTGCCGCCTAGGAAGAAAGGCGATCAGCCGCGGCGACGCGTATGGTGGTGCTTCGAAACCGACGCCGCTTTCGGGTGATACACGACATTATGGATCAGTGCGCGGCGCGACAGGCCATGCGCGACACCATGCGTCACGGCAAATCTCGTATGGCTGGGACGATACATGACATGATGAACGACCGGGCGGTGATAAACCGGCGTCGCGGTCAGGGCATCCAGGGTCAGTTTGCTGGCTTCGTAGTCGCTGATGACGCGCTGGGCATGTGCCTGATTGGAAACACCCAGTCCCGCAACCAGCGTCAATACTGCCAGTGCCGAACCCCATACATGCCGCATCGTCATCTTCCCCGTATCGAACTGAATCGATGCTAGTCGGAGCATCCGCAACTCAACAAGACACTCAGAAAAATATTTTCCGGAAAACAGTCGACTGTTGCGCATACGACATAGATTACGGCAACAAAAAGGCAGTTGCCCTGGCATCATGACGATACCAAGGCAATATTTTGGTCAGACTGCCGCTTTGGCGATGCCCTTCTCGGCAAGAAGCGATTCGAGTTCGCCACTCTGATACATATCCGTAACGATATCGCAGCCGCCGATGAACTCGCCCTTCACATAAAGCTGCGGCACCGTCGGCCACTGCGAGAAGTCCTTGATGCCCTGGCGAATTTCAGGCGTGGCGAGAACATTCTCCGTTTCAAACGGCACGCCGAGATGATTGAGGATTTGCACGACGCGCGCCGAAAAACCGCATTGCGGGAAGAGCTTGTCGCCCTTCATGAACAGCATGACGGGATGCGTGTCGATCTGATGCTGGATGTGCTGGAAAATCGCTTGAGGCATGAATGCACTCCTTTCGGAAACTCGGTCTGGAATAATATGGACTAAAGCAGCCCGAATTATCAGGGGGCAACCGTTTTTAATGCCATCGCATGCAGTTCGGTCCCCATGCGATCGCCGAACGCGTCATAAACCAGCTTGTGTTGCCGCACGCGCGAAAGCCCGGCGAAAGCCGGACTCGTCACGGTGCAGGCATAGTGGTCGCCATCTCCCGCCAAATCCTCAATCGTAACCTTGGCGTCCGGCAGGGCCGCCAGGATCGTGCGTTCGATTTCCTGAGCCGTCATCGGCATGATCAGCGCTCCATAAACTTGGGAAAGAAGGCCTCGTTCACGGCACGCATGCGCTCTGCGGAAAGCGACATGCCATCCCACAGTTCGAGGTTATGCCCGCCGCTTCGGCCAAGGCGACGCGCTGGCACATGGGCCGCCTCCGCCGCCTCGATCAATGCCATGCCATTATGCGTCGCCGCAATATAACAGGCCTGATCCTCGCCGAAATAATGCGCATGCAGTGCCACGCCGTCGAAACGTGGCTTGACCAGCGAACAACCGACACCGCTGGCCATCACCATCTCGGCGACCGCCACCAGCATGCCGCCATCGGCAATGTCGTGACAGGCCAGAATATGCCCTTGCGCGATCTGTCCCCGCACGAAATCGCCATTACGACGCTCGGCGACCAGATCGACCACCGGCGGCGCGCCATCTTCACGATGCGCGATTTCACGCAGCCAGAGCGACTGCCCGAGCTCACCGCGAATCTCCCCGATGAGCACCAGATCGCAGCCATCCGGCATGCCGTAACCAATCGCCTTGGTCACATCCTCGATCACGCCAAGACCGCCAATCGCCGGCGTCGGCAGAATCGACTGGCGCAAGCCGTTGGGATGCTTCGTCTCGTTATAAAGCGAGACGTTGCCGCTCACGACCGGGAAGTCCAGCGCCCAGCAGGCTTCGCCCATTCCCTTCACGGCATCGGCGAACTGACCCATGATTTCCGGCTTTTCAGGGTTGCCGAAATTCAGGTTGTCCGTAACCGCCAATGGCCTGGCGCCCGTCGCGGTGATGTTGCGCCACGCTTCCGCCACAGCCTGCATCGCCCCGTCATGCGGGTCCGCCTGGCAATAGCGCGGCGTGCAGTCCGTGGTGATCGCCAGACCGCGACGAGTGCCTTCAACCCGCACGATCGCCGCATCCGCCGTGCCGGGACGCCGCGCCGTCTGCCCGCCGACGCCACTGTCGTACTGATTCCAGATCCAGGCGCGCGATGCCAGGTCCGGACAGGCCAGCAGATGCAGCAGCGCATGCTCGATCCCTTCCGGATCGGCCACCGCACCCAGCCGCGCCGGTTTCGGCGTATGCACGAACGGACGGTGATAGACAGGAGCCTCGTCCGCCAGCGGCGCCAACGGAATATCGGCCTCGACCTCACCGTTGTGAACAATGGTGATCCGCGCCGTGTCCGTCAGGTGACCGACGATCGCGAAATCCAGTTCCCACTTCTCGAAGATCGCCCGCGCCGCCTCGGTCCGCTCCGGCTTGAGCACCATGAGCATGCGCTCCTGGCTCTCCGAGAGCATCATCTCATAGGCGGTCATGCCGGTCTCGCGCTGCGGCACGTGATCGAGATTCATCTCGATGCCCACGCCGCCCTTGCCCGCCATTTCCACGGCCGATGACGTCAGCCCCGCCGCGCCCATGTCCTGGATCGCGACGATCGCATCGGTCGCCATCAGTTCCAGACAGGCCTCGATCAGCAGCTTTTCGGTGAACGGATCGCCAACCTGCACCGTCGGTCGCTTGGAGGCCGCGTTCTCGTCGAACTCGGCGGACGACATCGTCGCGCCATGAATGCCATCGCGCCCGGTTTTCGATCCCACATAGATAACGGGATTGCCGACACCTGCCGCCGCGGAAAGGAAGATGCGGTCCTGTCGCGCCACACCCACCGTCATGGCATTGACCAGCGGATTGCCGTCATAGGCGCGATGGAAGTTCACCTCGCCCCCCACCGTCGGCACGCCAACGCAGTTGCCGTATCCGCCGACGCCCCGCACGACACCATCGACCACGCGACGCGTGCCAGCATGCGCCGGATCGCCGAAACGCAGCGCATTCAGATTGGCGACAGGCCGCGCGCCCATGGTGAAGACATCGCGCAGGATGCCGCCAACACCGGTTGCCGCGCCCTGATAAGGCTCGATGAACGACGGGTGGTTGTGGCTCTCCATCTTGAAGATCGCCGCCAGCCCCTCGCCGATATCCACAACACCCGCATTCTCGCCCGGCCCGTGAATGACCCACGGTGCCTTGGTCGGCAGCGTCCTGAGATGCACGCGTGAGGACTTATAGGAACAATGCTCCGACCACATGACCGAGAAGATACCCAGTTCCGTCAGGGTCGGCGTGCGCCCCATGATCGCGAGAACCTTGCCGTATTCTTCCGTCGTCAGACCGAAACGGGCCGCCAGCGCGGCATCGACTGTCATGCTCATGCGACGAGGCTCTCCACCAGACTCTTGAACAGCGGCACGCCATCCGTTGCACCCAGATCGGGATCGACGAGATTTTCCGGATGCGGCATCAGGCCGCACACGCGGTTGTTTTCGCTCAGCACGCCCGCAATGGCGCGCAAGCTGCCATTCGGATTGCTGCGGCGGTCGGTTGCCGAGACGTTCCCACGGGCATCCGCATACCGGAACGCCACGCGTCCCTCGCCCTCAAGACGGTCCAGCACGTCGGTCGTCGCGTTGTAGTTGCCATCGCCATGCGCCATCGGTGCACGGAAGAGCGCACCCTCGGACCAGCCGCGCGTGAAGGCCGTTCCGGCATTCTCCACTTTCAGGAAACAATCCTGCGACAGAAAGCGCATGCTCGCATTGCGCAACAACGCACCCGGCAGAAGCTGCGCTTCCGTCAAAATCTGAAAGCCGTTGCACACGCCCAGAACATGCCCACCGCGCTCGGCGAACGCCTTCACCTCCCGCATGATCGGCGAATGCGCACCCATCGCGCCGCTCCGCAGATAGTCGCCAAAGCTGAAACCACCCGGCAGGACAACAAGATCGAGCGACGGCAGGCTGGTTTCCCGATGCCAGATCATCTGCGGCTCATGCCCGCTGACGAGCCGCAGGGCCTGCGCCATGTCACGCTCGCGATTGGTACCCGGAAAGACGACGATCCCCGCCTTCATTTCGTTCCCCCGGCCGGACAGCTGTAGGAATCGTGCAACGCGGCGAATACCGACTTGCCGACAGGCTGGTCCAGCACATCACGATGTGCCTTGAGCCAGGAGACCACATGCCCGCGCATCGCGGCACCCGTCTCGCCATCCGGAATGCAGAAACCCGCAACGGCGCTGCTGTCACCCTCGCTCCTGGCGTTCAGCTTCGCCAGCGCCCCGGCATCGGCCATGCCCGTGATGTAGGCATCGCAGATCGCCGCCCCTTTCGGGCTGGTGCATATCTGCCCGAATTTACCGGCTTTCATCGGCGACAGACGCTGCGCATGCGCCGGCGACGCAACCCCCAGCACGGTCACAGCCGCGAAAAGAACCAAGTGACGCATCATGACACCACCTCGACAGTAAAGTCCTCGATCACGAGATTGGCCAGCAACTCACGCGCCATCGCTTCGCCCTGCTCGACGGCCGCTTCCTCGTTCTGCGCAGGCACCTCGATCTCGATCAGCTTGCCCGCGCGAACCTCGCCCAGACCGTGGAAGCCGAGCACATCCAGTGCATGTCCGATCGCCTTGCCCTGCGGGTCCAGAACCCCTTCCTTGAGCATGACGTTGACGCGAACCTTCATTGCATGACCTCCGGACCCTTAAGATCGTTATTGCCGGCTTCGGGCAGGATGCCCAGACGGCGCGCTACTTCCTGATATGCTTCCTCGACCTTCCCCAGATCGCGACGGAAGCGATCCTTGTCGAGCCGCTCGCTCGTCTTGGCGTCCCACAGACGGCAGTTATCCGGCGAAATCTCGTCCGCCAGGACAATGCGCATCTCCTCGCCCTCCCAGAGCCGACCGAATTCCAGCTTGAAATCAACCAACTGAATGCCGACGCCAAGAAAAATGCCGGTCAGGAAGTCGTTCGTCCGCAGGGCCAGCGCCGTGATATCGTCCAGATCCTGCGCCGCCGCCCATCCGAAGGCCGTGATGTGCTCTTCCGACACCATCGGATCGTTCAGGCTGTCATTCTTGTAATAATATTCAAGGATCGAACGCGGCAGACGCGTTCCTTCCGGAATACCCAGCCGCTTGGCGATCGACCCGGCGGCGATATTGCGCACGACCACTTCAAGCGGAATAATCTCGACCTCGCGAATCAACTGCTCGCGCATGTTCAGGCGACGCACGAAATGCGTCGGAATGCCGATATCATGCAGCTTGAGCATCAGATATTCGCTGATGCGGTTGTTCAGCACTCCCTTGCCCGTGATGACACCTTTCTTCATGCCATTGCCGGCGGAAGCATCATCCTTGAAATACTGCACGAGCGTACCGGGCTCCGGCCCCTCGAACAGTATCTTGGCTTTTCCCTCATAGAGCTGACGACGGCGGGCCATATTGATCTTTCGGCAAAGGAAACAGAACGCGTTTTCGCAGCGTATAGCAGCGCGCAGCCGGGGGGCATACCCTTCGATCCGGTTTGCCGCCCTGCAAACCGGATTTCGTCACGATAACGACGCGCCCGCGATATTATTCCGCGGCGACCTCGGCCGATTTGCGCGCCGCCGGGGCGAAAGTGCCGTCCCGCAGGCTTGCTTCCAGTGCTTCGAGCGAACGCCCTCGCGTTTCCGGCACATAACGGAACACGAACAGCAGCGCGAGGGCATTGATGACCGCGAACAGGAAGAACGTTCCACCCGCGCCCAGCGCCTGAACCAGACTCAGCGTCGTCAGGGAGATGATAAGGTCCGCCCCCCAATGCGATGCCGCCACCAGGCTCATGCCACTGCCGCGCATCGACAGGGGATAGACTTCGGCACCCACCAGCCAGATCGCCACCGAAAGGCTGCCGGTGTTGAACATCGTATAACCGACGATCGCCGCCACCATGACCCATGCGCCCGGCCCCTGCTTGGCACCGATCAGGAACATCGCCCCCAGTACGATCAGCGAGATGACCGCGCCCGGCAGCAGGCGCAGCATCAGCTTCCGCCGCCCCCAGACGTCGACCGCCCAACCGCCGAAAACGGTAGCGATCGTCATGGCGATACCAATCGCGACCGACGTCAGCAGCGCGGAGGATTCGCCGAAACCCGCGCCGGCGAAAATCGTCGGCGCGTAATACAGAACCGCATTGATGCCCGTCAGCTGGCAAAGCAGTGCGATACCGACCGACGCGACAACCGCCGGGCGCACCCAGGGCTTGAGCAGATCGCGCAAGGGCGCCTGCTCGTCATGCGCATCGATGATATCCTGCAACTCCGCATCGGCTTTCTCGTCGGTCGCGCGTACGCGACGCAGGACATCGCGCGCGCCCTCGATCTGCCCCGTCATCGCCATCCAGCGCGGGCTGTTCGGCAGGAAGATCATCCCGATCAGCAGGATCGTCGCCGGAATCATGCCGAGGCCGAACATCAGGCGCCACGTGCTATGCCGCAGCAGATAACCCGTGAAAAACGAGACGGTGATGCCCAGCACGACCGCAAGCTGGAACGCCACGACCAGTGTTCCACGCCGCTCCGGCGGCGAAATCTCGGCAATATAGATCGGCACGATCTGAGACGCCGCGCCGATCGCCAGCCCCAGTACCAGGCGTGCGGCGATCAACATCCAGATGGCATGCGCGAAGGTGACGACAACCGTGCCGATCAGGAACAGCACCGCCGCGACCATGACAGTGCGCCGGCGGCCCATCCGGTCCGACAACGGGGCCGCGGTGATGCAGCCGATCAGCGCGCCGGCGATAATCGCACCGGTGACGATCTGCGCGCTGAACGTCGTCAGATGAAATTCTTTCGTCAGCTGAAGCAGTGCTGCCGAGATGATTCCCGTGTCATAGCCGAACAGCAGGCCACCCGTCGCGGCGATAATGGCGATAAAGTTCGTTAGCGCGCGACCACGCTCGCGTTCAGTTCCGGGCATGAAGGGGCCTCCTCAGACATCAGTGGCCCCTCCTTAACATTAATGCCCCGTCATGCTTCGATCACGACCGCGTAGGGTCGGAACGAATTCGCGTTACGACGCCGTGCCGAAAACCTTGTCATAGACCCGATCGACCGCCGCCAGATGCCGCGCGCTGTCCATCGCATCGTCCAGAACCGCCGCATCGATCCGGCCGACGACTTCCGGATCGCGACCGAGATTCTCACGGAAGCTGAGACCATCGGCCTCCCCGAGCTTCGTCCAGGTCGCCATCGCATTGCGCTGCACGATCCGATACGCGTCCTCGCGCGAGATTCCGGCACGGGCCAGTGCCAGCAGCACCTCGCCCGAATGCACGACGCCGCCGAGCGATTCAACGTTGGCCATCATCCGCTCCGGATACACGACGAGCTTCTCCATCATCCCGGCCAGCCGCATCAGCGCGAAGTCCAGCCCGACCGTCGCGTCCGGACCAATGTTCCGCTCGACGGAAGAATGGCTGATGTCGCGCTCATGCCAGAGCGCCACGTTTTCCAGTGCGGGAATGACATGCGAGCGGATCAGCCGCGCCAGACCCGTCAGGTTTTCCGAGAGCACCGGATTGCGCTTGTGCGGCATCGCGGAACTGCCCTTCTGGCCCGGATGGAAGAACTCCTCCGCCTCACGCACTTCCGAACGCTGCAAGTGCCGCACTTCCGTCGCGAGACGCTCGATCCCGCTGGCGATCACACCCAGCGTGCAGAAGAAAGCCGCATGCCGATCGCGCGGGATCACCTGCGTGGAGACATCCTCCGCCGCCAGCCCCAGCTTGTCCGCAACATATTCCTCAACCCGGGGATCGACATGCGCATAGGTACCGACCGCGCCGGAGATCGCACAGACGGCAATCTCCTTCCGCGCGGCCAGCAGCCGCTCGCGATTGCGCGCGAACTCGGCGTAATGACCGGCCATCTTGAGCCCGAAGCTCGTCGGCTCGGCATGGATGCCATGGCTGCGGCCGATCGTGACCGTCATCTTGTGCTTGAGCGCCTGCGTCTTCAACGATTCCAGAACGGCGTCGAGATCTTCCAGCAGTAGGTCGGTCGCCTGCGTCAATTGCACGGATAGGCAGGTATCCAGCACATCCGAAGACGTCATGCCCAGATGCACGAAACGGCTGTCCGGCCCCACTTTCTCCGCCAGCCAGGTCAGGAACGCGATGACGTCATGGCGCGTCTCGGCCTCGATCTCGTCGATACGCGCCAGATCGGCATCGGAGAACGCGGCCAGCGCGGCATCGCCGCGCGCACGGATGGTCTCGGCCGCTTCCTTCGGCACAGCCCCGTATTCCGCCATCGCCTCGCACGCCAGCGCCTCGATCTCGAACCAGATGCGATAGCGGTTGGCGGGGGACCAGATCGCGGTCATGACGGGACGGCTATAGCGCGGGACCATTCGGGCGGCTCCTTGAAAGGCTTCGAAGACGATTTCCGCACGCCTCATAGAACATTCACTGCGGTGCGAACACAGCGCATTGCATGCTAGAAGCCGGTTTGCAGCCGAAACGCAGCTTCTTTAGCGTCCCATTTCCCGAATCGTATCAAGGAACCCGACTTGCCCATCGACCTCTCCTGGCATGCTCTCTCGGCTCTGGTGCAAGTCATCGTCATCGACATCACGCTGGCTGGTGACAATGCGATCGTCATCGGCATGGCCGTGCGCGGGCTGCCGGCCCGTCAGCAACGCATCGCCATTCTCGTCGGCACGATCATGGCCGCGGTCATTCGGATCGGGCTTGCCATGCTGGCCTCCAGACTGCTGTCCGTCATCGGCCTGACACTGGTCGGCGGCCTGCTTCTGACCTGGGTCTGCTGGAAGATGTTCGAGGAACTCCGTCGTCATCATCAACCGGGCGGCGGCGAAGCCACCACAACCCTGTGGAAGTCGATCTTCCGGCTGACGCTGGCCGATCTGTCGATGAGCCTGGACAACGTCCTCGCGGTCGCAGGCGCGTCGATCGGCCATCCTTATGTGCTGATGGCAGGACTGGCGATTTCCGTCCTGATGATGGGTGTCGCCGCCACGTTCATTGCGCGCCTCCTCGAACGTTACCGCTGGATCGCCTGGCTCGGGCTTGCCGTCGTCGCCTTCGTCGCCGTACGGCTGATTTACCATGGCGGACTGGAGGTCTGGCATCATGCCCGCGCATAAACCGAGTTTCCGATTTATCCTGACCTCCACGATGCTGGCTGCGTTGCTGCTGACGGACTGCACCAGCCGCGCCGACCCCCCGCCCGCTTCCACAAGCCAGGGCAGCCAGCCGTCTCTCCAGCTCGCGCCCGCGCAGACGCCCGCCGTAGACGATGCCATCCGCGCGCGCGTGGAGACATGGCTGACCCTTGTCGCCCCCGGCGCCACCGCCTCGGCCCAGGATTATGCGGATTTTCTCTCCCAGGGCCCGCACTGGCCCGAGCGCGGCCTGATGCTGGCACGCTATCAGAAGCAACTCGCCACGATCGGCGACACCAACGACCTTGCCCGACTCTGCCCGCTCCTGCCGCTGACATCACCGCTCGCCTTCCAGCACTGCGCGCCTTATCTTTCGAACACCGATGCACGCGCCCGCGCATTATGGATCGGCGGGATCGACCGGCCGGAGGACGAAAACCCGTTCCTCGCAGCGTTCGGCCATGCGATCACGCCCATCGACCAATGGCGTCGTTTCGAGCGACAGGAACAGGGGCGCCAATACACAGCGGCCAGACGCCAGATCGCACGCCTCGCGGTCGATCGCCAGCCGCTGGCGCGCGCGCGGCTGGCCTATCGCCTGACAGCGGCGGACGCTGACCAGACGCTCGGCAGCCTCTCCGCCGCCGACCGCGCCGATCCCGACCTCATCCAGGCCGAACTCCATGCCCTGCGCCGCGCCGATCGGCTGGGCGACGCGCTGGCCCTCTGGAAAGCCGCCGGAACTGCCGCCCAACAGGCATCGCCTTCCACGACCTGGTCCAACGAACGCGCGGCGCTGGCCCGCAACCTGCTCCTCGCCGGGTCGCCGCAGGATGCCCTGTTTCTCGCGGACGACCGCACACGACCACCCGGCTCGCGCGAGCGGCTGGAGGCGCAGTTCCTGACCGGCTGGATCAAGCTGCGCTATCTGCACGATCCCGCCGGCGCCGTGCCGGACTTCACCTACCTGCTACAGGATCGCAGCCTGATCACGCGCAGTCGCGGTGCCTATTGGCTCGGCCGCGCGCATGATGCCCTCGGCCACGCCGATACCGCCCGCAAGGCTTACGTACTCGCGGGGACGATGCCGACCACCTTCTATGGGCAACTCGCCCTTGCCGCCCTGCACGACCATCATGCGACATTGCTGCCCGGCGACCCTGCCATTCCCGATCTGGGGACCAATCTCGCGGCACTCCGGGAGCCCGATCCCGGTGCGCTGCCGCGTCCTGACCTCGTGCAGGCGGCAGAATGGCTCGCCGGGATCGGTGACATCGACCACGCCCGCATCTTCCTGATGATGCTCCATGCCGAAATCAGCGACCCCGCCGGTCAGGCCACGCTGGCAACGCTATCCGCCCGACTGGGCATTCTCGAACCCGCCGTTTTCGCCGCGCGCGCTGCCGGACGACAGGGCGTCCCCCTGTTTCCCCAAGGCTGGCCGCGCCTGCCTGCGCTGGATGAAAAACAACCGGATGACACATTGCCACCCGGCCTCGCGCTTGGCGTCGCGCGCCAGGAAAGCAGCTTCGACCCGCATGCCGTCAGCCCGGCACAGGCGATCGGCCTGATGCAGTTCCAGGCCGGCACCGCCCGCGACGTGGCCCGCCGCGCGGGACTGACCGGCCTGGACACCAGCGCTCAGGGCCTGCGCGACCCGCAGACCAACATGACACTGGGCCGTGCCTATCTCAGCCAGTTGCTCTCCCGTTACGGCAATATCGTCCCCGAGGCACTGGCGGCCTACAACGCCGGCCCGCACCGCGCGGATCTCTGGCTGCAGGCCGATCCGCTACCGGCGACGCTCACGCAGGACGACCTGATCGACTGGATCGAAAAGCTGCCTTACGAGGAAACGCGCTCCTATATCCAGAGGATCGAGGAAAGCATGGCAATCTATCGCTGGCAGGAGGAAAAACATGCTGGATGAGCAAACCCTGGCGCTGGCCGCCAAGACCGTCGCGACCCTGCGCGCGAAGGGCGTGCGGGTCGTCACCGCCGAAAGTTGCACAGGCGGCCTCATCGCTGCCGCGCTGACACATATGGCCGGTTCGTCCGATGTCGTTGCCGGCGGGTTCGTCACCTACTCCAACGCCCTGAAAGAATCGGCGCTCGGCGTGGCGGCTCATACATTGGCAACCGAAGGCGCCGTCAGCGAAGCGACCGCCATTGAAATGGCGATGGGCGCCCTGACTGCCGCCAGCGACGCCAAGATCGCCGTCGCCGTCACGGGCATCGCCGGTCCCGACGGCGGGACAGATAACAAGCCGGTCGGTACGGTCTGTCTCGCCATCCAATCGGGCGATGCCGCCCCGACTGTTGAAACCCAACATTTCCCCGGCGACCGTGCCGCCATTCGCACCGCGACTGTCCGCCGCGCGCTGGAATTACTGAGCGCATCATAAAAAAACGGCCCTCCACGCAGGAAGGCCGCTTTCTTGCCTACGCCCCGGCAACATCTGCCCGGACGGGTCCTTGTCGTATCAGAAACAGGCCGAAGCCTGCCTCCGTGACGAATTTACTGCCCCTGCGGCGGCTGCGGCGCATTCGCCGGCATCGTCGAGGACGGCATCGCGCCGGGAGCCGGAGCATTCGGGGCCATGGCGTTCGGCGCCATGGGAGCCGCTGTCGGGGCCGTGGGCGAAGCCATCGGAGCCGCCATCGGCGCCGTTCCGGAAGAGACCGGCGTCTGCGCCTGCTGCAGGCTACGCGCATTCAGGTCAGCGGTCGAAGCAGAGCCTTCGTCGGACTTCTGATGCATGCTGGCAGCGTTCTTGCCATGCTTTGCATGATGATGATGCGTTGCCGCCATCGCCGGCGCCGTCAACGAAACCAGGCCTGCAACTGCTGCGGCGCCGATCGAGAATTTCTTCATCTCGTTTCCTTTTCACTCAGTCACCGATGCGAGGCCATGCGACCGCATCAATGACATATCCTTAAGAGACGAGACCGAAACGTGTTGACCCGAACACGGTTTCGCCACCCCTGAAAATTTTCAGATCGAAAGGTTACGAAGGCCGCACTGCCTTGGGACGCGTCGGCGCGGTCGGCGAAGGCCCGTAGCTGTCGCGCGCACGCTTGATGAAAGCCGAGACCATCAGCCGTACACCCTCGTTGAACACGACCCCGATGGCATTCTGCAACAGACGCGAACGGAATTCGAAGTCGACGAAGAAATCGACAAGGCAGCCGCGCGGATCGGGCGTGAAAGTCCAGACGTTGTTCAGATAACGAAAAGGCCCCTTTTCGTAACGGACACGGATACGCGACGGACGCTCAAGCGAGACACGACTGGTGAACGTCTCGCGGAAAGGACCGAAACCCACCGTCAGGTCCGCGACAAGCTCCTGCTCGGTCTGCGATTTGACAACAGCACGCACGCACCAGGGAAGAAATTGCGGATATTTGCCAACGTCCGCAACCAGATCGAAAAGCTGCTCGGGCGTGTAGGCAATCAATCGCTGCTCGGCATGCGTGGGCATCAGACAGTCTCCGCCGTAAGAAGGCCAAGCCGACGCTCCCGCGCTGCACGCAGCGCCGCAAAGTCGGAATCGGCATGATAGGACGAGCGCGTCAGCGGTGTCGCACTCACCTGAAGAAACCCCTTGGCTCGCGCGACTGCCGCATAGTCGGCGAACTCGTCGGGCGTGACGAAGCGCGCAATTGCCGCGTGCTTCGGCGTCGGCTGCAGATATTGCCCCAACGTCAGAAAGTCCACGTCGGCAATGCGGAAATCGTCCATGACCTGCGCGACCTCCATTTTTTCCTCGCCGAGACCTAGCATCAAGCCGGATTTCGTAAAAATGGCGGGATCCAGACGTTTGACGTCATCCAGCAACCGGACCGACTGATAGTACCGGGCACCCGGGCGGATGGACGGATAAAGCCGCGGCACAGTCTCGATATTGTGATTGAAAACATCCGGCCGCGCCGCCACCACAATCTCCAGCGCACCCGGCTTGCGCAGGAAATCGGGGGTCAGGATCTCGATCGTCGTCGCGGGAGAAGCCACCCGGACCGCCGCGATCGTCGCGGCAAAATGCGCCGCTCCACCATCCGCCAGATCGTCCCGATCCACGGATGTGATGACAACATGCCGCAACCCCAGCTTCGCCACCGCATCCGCCACCCGCGCGGGCTCGTCCGCATCCAGCGCATTCGGCATGCCGGTCGTCACATTGCAGAAAGCGCAGGCCCGCGTACAGATCTCACCCATGATCATCATGGTGGCATGACGCTGCGACCAGCATTCCCCGATATTCGGACAGGCCGCTTCCTCACAAACCGTCACCAGCTTGTGGTCGCGCATCAATGCGCGCGTTTCCTGATAAACAGGACTGTTCGGGGCACGCACCCGAATCCAGTCCGGCTTGCGCTGGATGGGATTATCAGGCCGACCGGCCTTCTCCGGGTGCCGGAGCGCCGGCTTCGTGCGATGATCGATGGAAATCCGCTGCATGACGTCAGATATGGAGCGCCTCACCCCAGGCTGCCAGCACGGATTCGTGCATCGTCTCCGAAATCGTCGGATGCGGGAAAACCGTCTCCTTCAATTCCGCTTCCGTCAGCTCGGCGGTGCGCGCGATCACGTAGCCCTGAATCATCTCCGTCACCTCGGCGCCAATCATATGCGCGCCCAGCAACTCACCCGTTTCGTCGTCGAAGATCGTCTTGGTCATGCCGTCCGGCTCGCCCATGGCCAGCGCCTTGCCATTGCCGACGAACGGGAAACGCCCGATCCGCAGCTTGCGGCCCGTCGCCACGGCCTTTTCCTCCGTCAGCCCAACAGAGGCGACCTGCGGCCGACTATAGGTGCAGCCCGGAATATTGAGCGGATGCAGCGGATGCGGATCGCGCCCGGCAATCTTCTCGACGCAGATGATGCCCTCGTGGCTCGCCTTGTGCGCCAGCCATGGCGCACCTGCGACATCGCCGATGGCATACAGCCCCGGTTCGCCGGTCCGGGCGAATTCGTCCACCACGATATGCGTCCGGTCTACCTGAACCTTTGTGCCCTCAAGTCCGATATCCTCGACATTGCCGACGATCCCGACCGCGAGAATCACCTTGTCGACGGTCAGCTCCGTCCTGCCCTCGGGCGTCTCGATGATCGTCGAAACCGTACCGTCCTTCTTGTCCAGCGGCCCGACCTTCGCGCCGGTCAGGATCTTGATGCCCTGTTTCTCGAAAGCCTTGCGCGCCATGGCACTGATTTCAGCATCCTCGGCGATCATGATCCGGTCGGCGACCTCGGCAATCGTCACCTCCGCACCCATGTTGCGGTAGAAGGACGCAAACTCCACGCCGATCGCACCGGAGCCCACGACCAGCAGGCGCTTCGGCATTTCCTTCGGCACCATCGCCTCGCGGTAGGTCCAGACCAGCTCACCATCCGGCTCCAGCCCGGGGAAATAACGCGCCCGCGCGCCGGTCGCGAGAATGACATGCTTCGCGCCGACGGTCGCCACCGCCTTGCCGTCCTTCGTCACGTCGAGCGTGTGCACGTCACCCTGCCTGCCCGCCAGCCGGGCACGACCGTCGAAGACCTTGACCTTCGCCCGCTTCAGCAAATGCGCAACGCCACGCGACAGCTGCCGCGACACCGCACGCGAGCGCCCGACGACCTTCTCCAGATCGAAACGGACATTGTCCGCGGCGAAACCGAAGGTGCCAAGATCGTGCAACATGTGATTGATTTCGGAAGCGCGCAGCAACGCCTTGGTCGGAATGCAACCCCAGTTCAGACAGATGCCGCCCAGATGCGTGCTCTCCACGACCGCGACATTCATCTTCAGCTGCGCCGCGCGCAAGGCCGCCACATAACCGCCCGGGCCGCCCCCGACGATGATCAGATCGAATTGTTCCATGGGTTCAGACCACCAGGCGGTAAGGATTTTGAACGATATCGCGGAAGGCATTGAGCCATTCCGCCCCGAGCGCACCATCGACCGCGCGATGATCGACCGAAAGCGTTGCCGTCATCACCGTTGCAATGGCCAGCTCGTTGCCGCGGACCACGGCACGCTTTTCACCCGCCGCAATCGCCAGGATACCCGCCTGTGGCGGATTGATGATCGCCGCGAATTCCTTAACGCCGAACATGCCCATGTTCGAGATCGAGAAACTGCCGCCCTGGAACTCCTCGGGCTTCAGCTTGCCGGCCCGGGCGCGCTTGATCAGATCCTTGGCCGTCGCGCTGATCTCGCGCAGGGACTTCCTGTCCGCCTGCCGCACGATCGGCGTGATTAGCCCGTCCGGAATGGAGACCGCCATCGAGATGTCGATATCGCGATAATGCAGCGTTTCGCTCTCGGTGAAACTGACGTTGACTCCCGGCACCTGACGCAAGGCCAGCGCGGCCGCCTTAATCAGCATGTCGTTGACCGACAGCTTGAACTGCCCCTCACCCTCGGCAGGCGAGGCCGCATTCAACTGGGCTCGCAACGCCAGAAGCGCATCCAGTTCCACGTCCATCGAGACATAGAAATGCGGCACGTTCTGCTTGGATTCGCTCAGCCGCCGCGCGATCACCTTGCGCATGGAAGAGTTCGGCACGCGCGTCACATCGTCCGCAACATCCGCGACCGGGGCCGCCGTCGGTGCCGCCGGCTTGGGCGCCGGGGTCGGAGTCGGCGCGGCCATCGCCTTTTCGACATCGCGGCGCACAACGCGCCCACGCGGTCCCGTGCCCTTCACATTCTCAAGCGCGACGCCCGCTTGCCGGGCAATACGCCGGGCCAATGGCGACGCGACAATACGCTTGCCCGTCTGCACGACCGGCGTGTCCTTCTGCGTCGCCTGTGGCGCGGAAGGGGCAGCAATCTCTGCCGTCGCGGCCGGCGCTTTTGCCTGACCGACCGGCGCATCCGGCACGGCCTCGCCTTCTTCCACCAGAATGGCAATCGGCGCGTTCACCGCGACGCCCTCAGTACCCTCCGGCACCACGATGCGGCCCAGAATGCCCTCATCGACCGCCTCGACTTCCATCGTCGCCTTGTCGGTCTCGATTTCGGCAATCAGATCGCCCGCGGCGATCCTGTCGCCCTCGCGCTTGAGCCAGCGCGCCAGCGTGCCTTCGGTCATGGTCGGCGACAATGCCGGCATGAGAATATCGGTAGCCATTTAGCGGACCTCAGAACAGCTTGCGGACCGCGTCCACCACCCAGTCGGGCTTCGGCAGGGCCAGTTTTTCCAGATTGGCGGCGTAAGGCAGCGGGATATCCAACCCGCAGACACGCGCAGGCGGTGCGTCCAGATCGTCGAAAGCCTGTTCGCAGGCGATGGCGCAGATTTCCGCACCGATGCCCGCCACCGGCCAGCCTTCCTCGACCGAGACGATCCGGCTCGTCTTCTTCGCGCTCGCCACGATGGTCTCGGTGTCGAGCGGACGCAGCGAACGAAGGTTGATGACCTCCGCCTCGATCCCCTCTTCCGCCAGCCTGGCGGCGGCCTCAAGCGCAACGCCCACCATGATGGAGAATGCCACCAGCGTGACGTCCCTGCCCTCGCGCTCGATCTTCGCCTTCCCGATCGGCAGGATGAACTCCTCATCCACCGGGCATGGAAATTTCTGCCCGTAGAGAATCTCGTTCTCCAGAACGATCACCGGGTTCGGGTCGCGGATCGCCGCCCGAAGCAGCCCCTTGGCATCCGCCGAGGACCACGGCGCGACGACTTTCAGCCCCGGGACATGCGCATACCAGCTCGCATAGCACTGCGAATGCTGCGCGCCGACACGCGCCGCCGCCCCGTTCGGGCCGCGAAACACGATCGGGCAGCCCATCTGGCCACCCGACATGTAAAGCGTCTTGGCGGCGGAATTGATGATGTGATCGATAGCCTGCATCGCGAAGTTCATCGTCATGAACTCGACGATCGGCTTCAGCCCCGTCAACGCCGCGCCAACCGCCATGCCCGTGAAACCATGCTCGGTGATCGGCGTGTCGATCACGCGCTTGTCGCCGAACTCCTCCAGCAGACCCTGGCTGATCTTGTAGGCGCCCTGATACTGCGCCACTTCCTCGCCAATCAGGAAGACATCCTGATCCCGGCGCAACTCGGCCGCCATCGCATCGCGCAGCGCCTCACGCACCGTGATCGGCGCCGTCTCACCCCAGTCGCGCTCCGCCTCCGCAACCGGCAATGCCGTGGCGGTCTGCACGGCCGGCGCTTCCGGCGTCTGCACGGCCGTCGTCACCGCAGGTGTCTCACGCGGGGCGCTGGCGACGGCGTCCGCCGCACTGTCATCCTCGCCTTCCTCAAGAAGGATCGCGATCGGCGTGTTGACGGCAACGTTCTCCGTGCCTTCTTCGACCAGAAGGCGCGCCAGAACGCCGGCGTCCACCGCCTCGACTTCCATCGTCGCCTTGTCAGTCTCGATTTCGGCGATGACATCCCCGGACTGAACCTTGTCACCCGCCTTGCGCGTCCAGCGCGCCAGCGTGCCTTCCGTCATGGTCGGGGAAAGTGCCGGCATCAGGATTGGTGCAGCCATCGACCTCAGCCCTCCACCAGCACGTCGGTCCACAGTTCGGACGCATCCGGCTCCGGACTGGTCTGCGCGAATTCAGCGGCGTCGTTCACGATATTCTTGACGTCCTTTTCGATCTCTTTGAAAGCCTCGTCCGTCACGCCTTCGCAGGCCAGCAGCCCTCGTAACGTCTCGATCGGATCGCGCGTGCGGCGCATTTCCTCAACCTCCGAACGGTCGCGATATTTCGCGGGGTCGGACATCGAGTGACCGCGATAGCGGTAGGTTTCCATTTCCAGAAGATACGGCCCGTTGCCGACCCGGCAATGCGCCACGGCCTCCTGCGCCGCTTCATGGACGGCAAACAGATCCATGCCATCGACCTTTCGTCCGGGAATGCCCCATGGCGCGCCCAGCTTCGACAGATCCTTCGCCGCCGAGGCGCGGTCGATGCTCGTGCCCATGCCGTAGCGGTTGTTCTCGATCACGTAGATACACGGCAATTTGTGCAGCGCCGCCAGATTGAAGCTCTCGTAAACCTGCCCCTGCTGCGATGCGCCCTCGCCGAAATAGGCCACGCCGACTTCATCCGTACCACGGTATTTGTTGGCGAAGGCCAGTCCGGTCCCCAGCGCCACCTGCGCCCCGACGATGCCGTGGCCGCCATAGAAATTCTTCTCGCGGGAGAACATGTGCATCGAGCCGCCCTTGCCGTGCGAATAGCCGCCCGAGCGCCCCGTCAGTTCCGCCATAACGCCGCGCGGCGTCATGCCCATCGTCAGCATGTGCGCATGATCGCGGTAGGACGTGATGATCTTGTCGCCGGGCTTCATCGCCAGTCCCATGCCGACAATCACGGCTTCCTGCCCGATATACAGATGGCAGAACCCACCGATCAGCCCCATCCCGTAAAGCTGCCCCGCCTTTTCCTCGAACCGGCGCAACAGCAGCATGTCGCGGAATGCCTTCTGGGTCACGCTCAATGGCAGCGTCGGACCGTTATGATCGGATGGCGGCGCAGCCGCGTCCTGAGGTTGCGTCCCGGACATGCGTTCACTTTCTCCCGGTCGCGACATGCGCAAGCACATCGCATCAGTCTATCGTATCAAAATTCAGGCTGGTGTTTCGCGCATCGGGCCGATGCTGTCCACTCCCGGAAACGTGTGCGCCGGGAACGTTTTAGAGAAAACCGAGCAGACGCCGCGCCGCCGCGCCGGGGTCGTCCTCCCGCAGAAGGCTCTCGCCCACCAGGACGCCGCTGGCGCCGACGGCGCCTACCCGGTGAATATCGTCCTGGGTCCGGATGCCGCTTTCGGACACGACGATCCGGTCCGGCGGCACGAGCGGCGCCAGATCGATCGTCGTCTGAATGTCGGTTTTCAAGGTACGGAGATTGCGGTTGTTGATGCCGATCAGAAACACATCCAGCGCCAGTGCGCGGTTCAGCTCCGCCTCGTCATGCACTTCGCACAGAACATCCATGTCCAGGCCACGTGCCAGGGCCACCAGTTCGGCAGCTTCTCCATCCGTCAGGGCCGACATGATAATCAGGATCGCATCCGCGCCGATCAGCCGGCTTTCATGAACCTGCCATGGCTCAAGAATGAAATCCTTCCGCAGGATCGGCAACGAGCAGTGCTCGCGCACGGTCTTGATATCCTCGATGCTGCCATGAAAGCATGAGCCTTCCGTCAGCACCGACAGGCAGATCGCCCCTGCCGCCTGATAGGCCAGCGCAATCGACACCGGGTCGTAATTCGCGCGCAGGATGCCAGCCGATGGCGAGGCTTTCTTGATCTCCGCGATCAGCCCTACCTGCCGATCCGCCGTCATCTGCTTCAGGGCATCTCCGAAACCGCGCGTCGGCGTGTCCACCTCGCGCGCACGCGCCGTGATTTCCTTCAGCGGCATGATCTGGGAACGTTGCTCGACATCAACCCGGGTACGCGCACAGATGCGGGCCAGAACATCCGGCATCTCCTGCGGATGCAGAGGCACGCTCACGCGCTTGTCGGTGACGGAACCCGGAACTTGATCGTCGGGAAACGCATCGCTCGCGTCCACGACGGTCGGCTGGGACGGCGTTTCAGTCATAAGCTTCCTGATTGCTGCATCGTAAAAGAAGAAACCGGCACCGAACGATCGATATCCGTCAGTGAACGCGTCGCCCTCTCAAGGGCCGACAGGGCCGCGCCACTATCGATCGCATCCGCGGCCTGCATCACGTTGGCCTGAAGGCGGTCCGGTGCAATAGCATTGTCCACAACAATATTCGCGCGCCCCGCCACATGCAGGGCCACGGCCGCATTCAGCAGGACCGTATCGCGATAGGCCCCTGTCGCGCCGGCCAGCAGGTCACGGAGCATCCGGGCATTATGCGCCGCATCCCCCCCCGCAATGGCCGCGATCGGTCGGGACGCGAGCCCGGCCATATCGGCGGATACCGCCAGATGACGCAGATCGCCACCTTCCCAGGCACTGATCCGTCCCGGCCCCGCGAGCGTCAGTTCGTCGCTTCCACCCATATCCGTGTCACCATGGACGACCCAGACGCACGTGCTGCCAAGACCACCCAATGCACGCGCCACGGGATCCATCCAACGCGCGTCGAAGACACCCACCATCTGGCGTCGCACGCCTGCCGGATTGGCAAGCGGCCCTATGAGATTGAACAGCGTCCGGAAACCAAGCGCCCGTCGCACCTCACCCGCATGCCGCATGGCCGGGTGATGAAGCGGCGCGGCCATGAAGATCAGGCCATCCTCGCGCAGGCGATACGCCTGACGTTCGAAATCCTCATCCGGCACAATGCCTAGCGCCGACAGCACGTCCGTCGCGCCGGCCCGTGACGATAGCGCCCGGTTGCCGTGCTTGGCGACCGGCACGCCCATGCCGGCCAGAACGAATGCGACGGCCGTGGAGATATTCAGCGTTCCGAGCCCGTCGCCACCCGTGCCGCAGACATCGACGGCGTCCGGATCGCCTCCAGCCAGCGGCAGCATGTGAGAACGCACGGCCCTCACCGCCCCGCGCAACTCGGCTTCCGTCTCACCGCGCACACTCATCGCCGTCAGGATGGACGCCAGCGGCACGCCACCGAGCGCGCCGGTCATGATGGCCGAGAACAAGGCCTCCGTACGATCTTCCGACAGGATCCCGCCACCCGCCAGATCGCGCATCAGCACACGAAGGTCGCCTTCCTCCATGGCGTCAGGCCGCCAATGCCGCACGCGGAATCCGTGCAATGTCCAAAAAATTCGCCAGAAGATCGCGGCCCCGAACCGATGCGATGCTTTCCGGATGAAACTGCACACCGTGCACAGGCCAGTCTCGATGCCGCACCCCTTGTATCACGCCGTCCGAACTGCGCGCATTCACGAGGAGCGTTGCCGGAATGGAAGCCGGATCAAGCGTGAGGCTGTGATATCGCGTCGCCTCGAACGGATCGGGCAATCCACGAAAAACGCCGGTCCCGTCATGCGCCATGGCATCGACCTTGCCATGCATCGGCATCGGTGCCCGCACAACCTTCGCCCCGAAGACCTGACCAATCGCCTGATGCCCCAGGCACACGCCCAGAACCGGCACATGCGGCGCGGCGCGTTCAATCAGTTCGCAGCAAATGCCGGCCTCGTTCGGCGAACATGGTCCCGGCGAAATCACGATGGCTGAAGGCTTCAGCGCCATCGCCGCGTCCACGGTCAGCGCATCGTTCCGACGCACATCGCACTGCACGCCCAGCGTGCCGAAGTGATGCACGAGATTGAACGTGAAGCTGTCGTAGTTGTCGATCAGCAGAATCATGGCCACAAGATGGCGCTGGAATCTCGCAAGGTCAAACGCCGTTACACACGACGCTGCGTTTTTGCCTGTTCCACAGCCACTTCGGCAGCCCGAAACAGGGCCCGCGCCTTCTGGCGCGTTTCCGCCTCCTCAGCCGCGGGCACGCTGTCCGCCACGACACCGCAACCCGCCTGCACGAACATCCGGCCATCCCGCAGCACGGCCATCCGCAGCCCGATGCACGTATCCATGTCGCCATTCGCACCGAAATAACCGATGCAGCCGGCATACGGCCCGCGTCGTGTGGGCTCCAGCTCGTCGATGATCTCCATCGCCCGAATCTTC
The DNA here is from genome assembly GCF_002005465.1 of Neoasaia chiangmaiensis. Taxonomy (NCBI): domain Bacteria; kingdom Pseudomonadati; phylum Pseudomonadota; class Alphaproteobacteria; order Acetobacterales; family Acetobacteraceae; genus Neoasaia; species Neoasaia chiangmaiensis. Next base: position 990,201 of record NZ_CP014691.1, read on the forward strand.
GGTGCGCCGCTGAGCGTCCCCGCCGGGAACGCCGCCGCCAATGCATCCACCGCATCGCATTCCGGCCGCACACGCCCTTCGACGGTGGAGGATATATGCATGACGTGACTGTAGCGCTCGATCACGAAACTGTCCGGCACCCGCACCGATCCCAGTTCGGCCACCCGCCCCACATCGTTGCGCCCCAGATCGATCAGCATCAGATGTTCGGCGCGCTCCTTCGGGTCGGCCAGAAGATCGGCCTCCAGCGCCACATCCTCGGCCGCCGTGGCGCCGCGCGGACGCGTTCCCGCCAGCGGTCGCACCGTCACCTGCCCATCGCGCAGCCGCACCAGGATTTCCGGCGACGACCCGACGAGCGAAAACCCGTCCATCTCGACCAGAAAAAGGAACGGCGCGGGATTGATTCGCCGCAACGACCGATAAAGCGTCAGGGACGACAACGGGAACGGCGTGTCGAACCGCTGGCTCGGCACGATCTGGAATGCGTCACCCGCCGCGATATAGTCCTGTGCCCGGCGCACGACCGCCTCGAATGCAGCGGGCGTCATGGTGGAGGTCGGCGCCGCCAGTTCGAAACCGTCCGGAACATGCGCCACCTCATCGACCGGCGCCGAAGCCAGCGCCGCCCGCGCGCGCGCAATCAGGGCCTCGGCCTGCGCACGATCCATGCCGCCCCGCCGCAGTGGCACGGCCAGCACCAACTCGTCCCGAACCGAGTCGAAAACGGCAAACAGGCTGGGGCGGATCATCACGCCTTCTGGCAGCCCTGCATCATCCCGCGGCGCATTCGGCAGATGTTCCATCTGCCGCACCATGTCATAGCCCAGGTAACCGAAAATGCCGCCGATCATCGGCGGCAGTCCGGTCGGCAATGTCATCTGGCTTTCACGATGCAACTGCCGGAGAGATTCCAGCGGCGGCGTTGCAACGGGCTCGAAATGCGAACTTTCCCTGCCGGGCGCATGGTCGATCGACACTTGCCCATCCCGGCATTGCCAGACCATGTCCGGCAACATCGCGATGACCGAATACCGGCCACGTGCGGCACCACCCTCCACACTCTCGAACAGAAGCCGATAGGGCCGCGCGTCATCCACCGTCGTCACCAGCGTCGACAGGCACATATAGGCGCCGACCGGCGTCAGCAGATCCGCTGCCTCGGTGACATGGACGACGGCGGGCGCATCGGTCATGGCGCGGCGCCCGCGCCAGTCGAATCGATCACGCGTTGCAGGAGCCCCATGTTCGGCACCGGCTTCACGCGCTGCTCCAGTCCACGCACGAACGTCATCGGGATATCGTTCTGCATCGACTGGCGAAGCTGAGGCTCCAGCCGGTCCGTCAGTTCCTTCGTCGTCGCCGCATCCGGCGCACGCACGCCCGTCACGGTCACAACATAATAATCGTCATCCACATTCAGCATCGCGGACTGACCGACAGGGGTGCCGAGCGCCAACTGCGCCAGTTCCTGCGGAATGGCCGCCGGACGAACGCGCGAGAAGGAAACACCGGATTGCAGCATGGCGGCGTCCGGCGTGTTGGCCACCGCCCTGGCCACGCCACCCGATTGCTTCGCCTTGTTGAAAAGTCCCGCTGCCTGAACATCCGCCGCATGACGACGCGCCGCGTCGGTCCAGGCGGACGCAACCTGATCGTGCACCGAATCGAACGGCTTGACGGCGCCCGGCTCCACCTGGTCCACCAGCACCGCGAACGCGCTGCCTTTCGGACCCTGCACGATGCTTGGCTTCGCATTCTGCGGCTGCGAGAAAATCCGCGCCACAATCGCCTGCCGCAATGCCGCATCGCCCGGCAACGGCGCGGGCTCGCCCTCCTTCGTCATGCCCTGCGCATCCAGCGAGCCCTGTGCCGGGACCGCGCCGATATCCGCCGGAACATGCTCGAGATCCGCACTGCCTGCCACGGCATCCTGAAAACGCGCCATCCGGGCGGAAAGCACCTGCGGAGCCTGCGCCTTCGCCACTTCCTCGCGGAGAGCGTCCTTCGCCTGCGCAAAGTCGACATTATGCGGTGCCTTGATGTCGATCACGCGGAAAACGACCCAGCCCGTCTCCGTTTTCAGCGGTCCCTGGATCTCACCCTGCGCCGCGCCGAAGGACGCCTTCGCCAGCTCCGGATTCGGCACGTCGGACTGACGCGTATCCGGCAGGGAGACCGCCGCCGCATCGTGATTGTCCTTCTGCACCGCGTCCCAGCTTGCGCCGCTCTTCCAGTCCTGCACCGCCTGCTGCGCCTTGGCCTGATCCTGGAACGTCAACACCTCGAGGCTGCGCGTCTCGGGCACATGGTAACGCTGGGACTGAAAATCGTAGAGCCGCTTGAGATCGGCATCCGGAATATCGATGGAACGCGCAACGGTCTCGGTCGACAACACCACGACCTTGGCATGGCGATACGCCGCCGTGCGGAATTCCCACGGATGATTGTCATAATAACGATGCAACTGCGCATCCGTCGGGGCCGGCGGCGCCGCCATCGCTCCTGCATTGACGCGTACCACATCCAGCACATGCTGCGCGGCATCGAAATCCAGCAGACGGTGCAGGATGGTCGACGGCACACGGACGGTGTCGCCCATACCATCCAGCAGACCGCGCACGGTGATGTCGTCACGCACCATGTCCAGAACACGCCGTTCCGTCAGTCCCGCCTGCGCCATGCGCTGGTCGAAAACCTTCCGGTCGAACTGCCCGTTCGCGCCATGGAAATACGGCATCCCGAACACCTCGTCGCGTACAAGCGCGTCCGGCACATGCATGCCGTTCCGATCGGCTGCCAGCAGAACTTCCTGCTGCGTCACCAGGCGCTGCAACACCTCGCGCGCCACCTGCGCCCGCTCGGCCTGCGGAATCTGCGACGGATCGCTAACGCCCATCTGCTGCGCCATCTGCGGCAGTTCCGAGCGGATACCGCGCGACAGGTCGTCCGCCGTGATGCGCCGCTTGCCGATACGGGCCACCGTATCCGCGTTCGTTCCACCCAGATTGGTGAAGATATCGCCGACGCCCCAGCCAATGAACGCCAGGAAGATCAGAAAGGCCAGGATGCGCCCAAGCCAGGAATCGACAAACACGTGACGCAGGGCAGAAATCATGCGGGCTCAAATCCGAAATGCGGCAAATTCAACCAGACGCCTCCTTTCCCGAAAGCGCGAATGGCCGCGCACCATAGATAGACCGATGCGACTTGGCCAGAAGCCACGGCACGGACGGTCATATATTGCAGAGTTTCTCACGTCTGCGTGTCACATGCGCCTCAAAGCTTGAACGTTCGGACCTGCGATGGCACGGACAAACCGATCAGGACCGACGCTGCCTCAGGGCGGCTCGGACAGGCAACAGAGGAATTGGCGCGATGCCCCAGCAGCCGGACGACGGCACCGTAGAATCTCCGCCCCGCGATCGGACGATTCGTCGATGCCTGATAGCGGGCAACTGGAAAATGAACGGGCTCTGCGCGCAGTCCCGCTCTCTGGCGGAGGCCCTGGCGGATGGCTCGGAGGATCTGCCGCCGTTCATCGACCTGACCATCTGCCCACCCTTCACGCAGATTGCCGCCGTAGGCGACATCCTGGCCGGCAGCCGCATCCGGCTCGGCGCGCAGGACTGCCACGTCGCGTCCGCCGGCGCATTCACCGGCGACATCTCCGCCGCCATGCTGGCCGATCTGAATGTCCGATATGTCATCGTCGGCCATTCCGAACGGCGCCTGCACCATTTCGAAACGGACGAACTCGTCAACGCCAAGGCGCGCGCCGCCATCGAAGCCGATCTCACCCCGATCGTCTGCATCGGCGAGACGTCGGAAGAGCGCGACGCGGGCATAGCGCATGAACGTCTGAGCGCCCAGATCGCCACCTCCCTGCCCGCGAACTTCCGTGGCGTCGTCGCCTATGAGCCCATCTGGGCGATCGGCACGGGCCGCACGGCATCGATCCAGGAAATCGAGGAAACCACCGCGCATATCCGCGCCGCCGTCGCGGCACATCTGGAAACGGATGACAAATCGGTGCCGATCCTGTATGGCGGGTCCGTCACGGCCCGCGATGCCGCGTCGATCCTGTCCATCAACTCGGTCGGCGGCGTTCTGGTCGGCGGCGCCAGCCTGGCCGCGGATTCGTTCCTCGGCATTGCCCTCGCGGCTCAGGAAGCGCTCTCCTGATACCTCGCCTTCTTGCCGAAAGACCCGCATGACCACCCTGCTGCTCGTCCTCAACCTCTTCGTCACCATCGCCCTGATCGCCTCCGTGCTGATCCAGCGCAGCGAAGGCGGCGGCCTGGGCATCGGTAGCAGCCAGGGCATGGGCTCGTTCATGACCGGGCGCGGCACGGCCACGCTGCTGACCCGCACCACCTCCGTGCTCGCCGGCATCTTCATGATCCTTTGCCTGCTGCTCGCCGTGCTCAATCGCGGCGCGTCCTCCGGCGCCGGCGGCAAGGACATCCTGGCGCAGCCCGCCGCCCAGACGGCACCCGCGCAACAGGCACCGGCGCAGCAGGCACCTGCCCGGCACTAACAGTCGCGCGATCGCCACGGTTGCGCCGAATCCGACGCAACCGGCTGCATCGGTTGTTCCCTCCCGCCGCGTTCCAGTGTAGGACAGCCGTCCATGACGCGGTTCGTATTCATCACCGGCGGTGTGGTTTCCTCTCTGGGCAAAGGCATCGCCTCGGCGGCGCTGGCCGCCCTCCTCCAGGCACGCGGATACAAAGTCCGCATGCGCAAGCTGGATCCCTATCTCAACGTCGATCCGGGCACGATGAGCCCGTATCAGCACGGCGAGGTCTTCGTGACCGACGACGGCGCGGAGACGGATCTCGACCTCGGCCATTATGAACGCTTCACCGGCGTCCATGCCCGCAAGGCCGATAACGCGACGACCGGGCGAATCTACTCCGAGGTGATCGCCCGCGAACGGCGCGGCGACTATCTCGGCGCCACCGTGCAGGTCATTCCGCACATCACCGATGCCATCAAGGAAGCCGTCGTCGCCGGGACGGAAGGCTACGATTTCGTCCTGGTCGAAATCGGTGGCACCGTCGGCGACATCGAAAGCCTGCCGTTCCTTGAATCCATCCGCCAGTTGCGCAACGATCTCGGCCACGCACAGACGATGTGCGTCCACCTCACCCTGCTGCCCTACATCCCGGCCGCCGGTGAACTCAAGACGAAGCCGACCCAGCATTCGGTCAAGGAGCTGCAGAATGTCGGCATCCAGCCGCAGATGCTGCTCTGCCGCTCCGATCGCCCGATCCCCGCCAACGAGCGGCGCAAGATCGCCAATTTCTGCAACGTGCGCCCGGAAGCGGTAATCGCCGCACTCGACGTCGACACCATCTACGCCTGCCCGATCTCCTATCATAAGGAGGGCATGGACAAGGAGGTCCTGCGCTATTTCGACCTGCCGACCGAGGGCAGCCCGGATCTGAGCCGCTGGGAGAAGATCGTCGATGCCCTGCGCAGCCCGGAAGGCGAAGTGCGCATCGCGGTCGTCGGCAAGTACACGGCACTTCTGGACAGCTACAAATCGCTGATCGAGGCCCTGCTGCACGGTGGCATCGCCAACCGCGTGAAGGTCAAGCTCGACTGGGTCGAATCGGAAATCTTCGAGAAATCCGAAAGCGCCCTGATGCAGCTTGAAAACGTCCACGGCATCCTCGTGCCGGGCGGCTTCGGCGAACGCGGATCAGAAGGCAAGATCGAAGCGGTCCGCTTCGCACGCGAGCGCAACATCCCGTTCTTCGGCATCTGCTTCGGCATGCAGATGGCCGTCATCGAATGCGCACGCTCCCTTGCCGGACTGCCCAAGGCCTCCTCCACCGAATTCGGCCTGACAGAGGAGCCACTGGTTGGCCTGATGACGGAATGGGCGCGCGGCAACGAACTGCTGCGCCGCCGCGAACATGGCGAACTCGGCGGCACGATGCGTCTGGGCGCCTATCCGGCCAAGCTCGCGGAAGGTTCCCGCGCCGCGACCATCTACGGCACGACCGAAGTGCGTGAGCGCCATCGCCACCGCTATGAGGTCAATGTTCACTATCGCGAACAGCTCGAAGCCACCGGCCTGCGCTTCTCAGGCATGTCGCCTGACGACGTCCTGCCGGAAGTGATCGAATACCCCGATCATCCGTGGTTCGTGGCCGTGCAGTATCATCCCGAATATCTGTCGAAGCCCTTCGCGCCGCACCCGCTCTTCGCGGGCTTCGTTGAAGCCGCCGTCAAGAAAGCCCGCCTCGTATGAGCGACATCCATATTGGCACACTGGCCGTCGGCAATAGCCGACCCTTCACCCTGATCGCCGGGCCGTGCCAGATCGAATCCGAGGCCCATGCCGTCGAAATGGCGTCGGCCCTGCACGAACTCTGCCGCGATCTCGGCATCGGGCTGATCTACAAAAGCTCGTTCGACAAGGCGAACCGCACGTCCCTGAACAGCCAGCGCGGCATCGGCATGGCCAAGGGCCTCGAAATCCTGGCCCGCATCCGCGAAACATTCGGCTGCCCGGTCCTGACGGACGTGCACGGTCCCGAACAATGCCGCCCGACCGCCGAGGCGGTGGACGTGTTGCAGATTCCGGCCTTCCTCTGCCGCCAGACCGATCTGCTTCTCGCCGCCGGTGAGACGGGCGCGGCCATCAACGTCAAGAAGGGCCAGTTCCTCGCTCCGTGGGACATGGCCAACGTTGCCGCGAAGATTGCGTCCACCGGAAACGAGCGCGTCATGCTCTGCGAGCGCGGGACCAGTTTCGGCTACAACACGCTGATTAACGACATGCGCGGCCTGCCGATCATGGCGCAGACCGGATATCCGGTCGTCTACGACGCCACGCATTCCGTCCAGCAACCTGGCGGCCTGGGGGGCGCATCCGGCGGCCAGCGGGAATTCGTGCCCGCTCTCGCCCGTGCCGCGCTGGCCATCGGCGTGGCGGCCGTGTTCATCGAGACCCATCAGGAGCCCGACAAGGCACCGAGCGACGGCCCGACGATGGTGCCGCTGCACGAAATGCGCGCCCTTCTCACCCGCCTGAAAGCCTTCGACGCCCTGAGCAAGCAGACATCCTGATGCATGACAGGCGCCACAGCTATCAGGTCACCGTGACATGGACCGGCAATCACGGCCATGGCACGACGTCATACCACACGTACGGGCGCAATCATGACATCGCCGCCGAAGGCAAGGCGACGATCCACGGTTCAGCCGATCCGAGCTTCCGGGGTGATCCGACCTGCTGGAATCCGGAAGAGCTTCTGCTGGCGTCGCTCAGTGCCTGTCACAAACTCTGGTATCTCGGCCTCTGCGCCGGAGCGGGCGTCAATGTTCTCGCCTATGTCGACGATGCCGAAGGCACCATGATCGAGTCGCCCAACGGCGACGGCAAATTCGCGAACGTGACGCTGCGCCCGCGTATCACGCTGGCCACCGATACGGATCTGGCACGCGCGACGGCATTGCATGAGCAGGCGCATGCCCATTGCTTCATCGCCCGCTCGGTCAACTTTCCGGTTCTCTGCAAGCCCGTTTTCGAAACGGCCTGATTTCAGATCGCGTAGTTCTCAAGCGGCATCAACAACGCCGCGCCCAGGCAGAGCACCGCCACCGTGGTGAGCACCAGCCGCAGCATCATGTAACCCGGCGGCAGCGCACCGCGACGGTAAGCGGCGCGCTCCACGGCGATCGTCGCCAGAAATCCGGCGATCTCCAACGCCAACCCGGCCCGCACATGCCAGACCACGCCGGCATAGAGCGCAAGCCAGGCCCAGAGCGACGGCACGACGCCCCATAACAGCCGCTGCCGATCCAGCTTCTGCGTGCCCGATCCCGACATGATCGCCGGCGGCTCCAGCGCCAGCCCCCAATGCACCGCCCCCAGGAATGACAGGATAGCGCCGCCATAGGTCAGCATGGCCATACCCAGCCGCGGCACCGGTCCCAGCGTGCCGGCGAACAGGATCGCCACCGCCAGTCCGACGAAGGGAATCAGACCACCCAATCCGAGGACGATGGCAAGCAGCGGCAGTCTTTTCACGATATCGATCCTTCAGGCCTTCGGGACCCTGATAGCAGTTGACAGAAACGCAGTCACAACGCCTTGTGGCGCGGCAATGCGGATCGCCTTCCCGCACAACGGCTTAACAGGCGATCCGTATCATACAAAATGCGTCCAACCGGTAAGGGAGCATCATCATGAGCGCCATCGTCGATATCGTCGCGCGGGAAATCCTCGACAGCCGCGGCAATCCCACCGTCGAAGTCGAAGTCGAACTGTCCTCCGGCGCCAAGGGGCGTGCCGCCGTGCCGTCGGGCGCCTCCACAGGCGCGCATGAGGCCGTGGAACTGCGCGATGGCGATATGTCCCGCTACGGCGGCAAGGGCGTGCTGAACGCCGCCGCCTTCGCCGAAGGCGAAATCCTCGAGACGCTACAGGGCGCCGAATCCTCGGACCAGATCGCCATCGACAATGCGATGATCGATCTCGACGGCACGCCGAACAAGGCGCGCCTGGGCGCGAACTCGATCCTCGCCGTCTCGCTGGGCATCGCCAAGGCCACGGCCCTTGAACTTGACGTCCCGCTCTATCGCTATGTCGGCGGCGTGTTCGCCCACACCTTGCCGGTACCGATGATGAACATCGTCAATGGCGGCCAGCACGCGGACAACCCGATCGACATTCAGGAATTCATGATCCAGCCGGTCGGCGCACCCACCATGATGGACGCCGTGCGCATGGGGTCCGAGATCTTCGCCAAGCTGAAGAAGAACCTCGCCGCCGCTGGACACAACACCAATGTCGGCGATGAGGGCGGCTTCGCGCCGAACCTGAAATCGGCCGACGAAGCGCTGGGCTTCATCGCCAGGTCGGTGGAAGCCGCCGGCTATCGTCTGGGTGAGGACGTCACCTTCGCGCTCGATTGCGCCGCGACGGAGTTCTACAAGGACGGCCGCTATAAAATGGACGGCGAAGGCAAGGATCTCGATGCGGGCGGCATGGTCGCCTATCTCAGCGACCTCGCCGCCCGCTACCCGATCGTCTCGATCGAGGACGGTCTGGCGGAAGACGACTGGGAAGGCTGGGTGGAACTGACCCGCGCGCTCGGCAAGAAAATCCAGATCGTGGGCGACGACCTGTTCGTCACCAACACGGAGCGTTTGCGCCGCGGCATCGAGGAAGGCGCCGCCAATGCGCTCCTGGTGAAGGTCAACCAGATCGGCACCCTGACCGAGACGTTGCAGGCCATGGAAACCGCCCATCGCGTCGGTTATGCCTGTGTCATGAGCCATCGCTCGGGCGAGACGGAAGACTCGGTGATCGCCGACCTCGCGGTGGCGACGAACTGCGGTCAGATCAAGACCGGTTCGCTCTCGCGCTCCGACCGCACGGCGAAGTACAATCAGTTGATCCGTATCGAGAACGAACTCGCGACGGCCGCCCAGTATGCCGGTCGCACGATCCTGCGCCGCAACTGAACGATAACGCCGGCAGCAAAACAAAAAGGGGGAGCCGATCGGCTCCTCCTTTTTTATTCAACGCGTCACGTTATCGAGCCGCAACGTCATGCAATAAGCACCGCCGCCCGACAGCATGAAGGGCTGCAACGGCACGCCCGATACCGTGTATCCAAGCGCCGAGAGCCGCTCGACCAGCGAGGCCGGGGGCGCCGCCATGATGACCTGATCGTCGAAAGCAACGGCATTGACGCAGAAATGCCGCGCATCCTCCTCGGTGGCCACGATACGCTGCTCCGGCGGCACGATCGCCGCGATCCGCGCCTGCGTCTCGGCGGAGAATGCGGGCGGATAATAAAGAACCTCACCACGCGGCAGAACGTGGAAACAGGTATCGAGATGGTAGAAACGCTCCGTCACCAGCGGAAGGCGCTCGACCCGGATACCGAACGTCTCGGCAATGACCGCCACGCTCTCCTCGACCGATCTCTGCCCATAACCGACCCAGGCGAAACCCCGGCTTCGGTCCCACAGACAGTCCCCCGCGCCTTCCTGAAGAAGGCCGTCGGGCAGCGGCACAATCTCCGTCAGCGTGCCGTCGGCAACCATGTCCTCGAAAATTTTCTGGAAATATGGCTCCTCGCCACGTCGTTCGGAGAACCGGAAGCGTGCGGGCAGAACCCTGCCATCGAACACAATACCGGCATTGGCCGGGAACACCATGTCCGGCAGTCCCTCCTGACCGGACACAACCGTCACCTTCGCGCCGGCACGCTCCAGGGCGGCATGCAAGGCGTTGAAACCCCGTCGGGCACCCTGCGCGTTCTCGGCTGGATTACGGGCCCAAAGCTCAGGGTCCATCCAGGGATTGATGGCATAGGAAACATCGTAATGTCCGGGATCGACCAGCAGAAAATGGGGCCTCATTGACTATCCTTTGAGATGTTTTTGCTCATCATCCGATATCGACGCCCATGCGAGACATTCTTTGCGCCCACGGCATGGTTTGCGTTATGACATGAACAGGCGACCATTCGCCAATATCCGCCTGGTAGGAAAAGAGACCTCGTGAAAGTCGTCCGCATGTTTCGGCGCGCCGTGCGCGCGATCGTCCCCCCGGCCCTTTTCCTCGGCCTGACCGCCTATTTCGGCTGGAACGCCATGCAGGGCGACCATGGCATTCATGCCTATCACCAGCAGCTTCAGCTTCGGGAGCAGGCCCTCCAGGCCCAGCGCGACGCCAACGATGAACAGATCGTCTGGAAACGTCGCGTCGCCAGTCTGGACGAGCGGGCGCTCAACGCCGACATGCTGGACGAACGGGCGCGTGCCATGCTCAACCTTGCCCGCACCGGCGATCTCGTGATTCCCTACGGGCCGCACGACAAACTTTACTGACCCCGGACATAAAAAAAGCGGCCCCGAAGGACCGCCCTTTTCGGTTCCGCAAGCGCAGGGCTTACTTGATCTTCGCTTCGCGGAAAGCCACGTGCTTGCGCACGACCGGATCGTACTTGCGCACTTCCATCTTGCCCGTCGCCGAGCGGGCGTTCTTCTTCGTCACGTAGAAATAGCCCGTATCCGCCGTCGAAACGAGACGGATCTGAATGACGTTGGTCTTGGCCATGGGAACCTCGAAGCTGCTGATGTCGCTGCGCGCGACAGGGACGGCAGCGTTGATGAAAGTTGGGCGCAAAATGCTGATACAAGGGGCTCAGGTCAAGTCTTTCCGCACGCCATTGACCAGGAAAACGTCAAATTCGACCGGAAAATGACTTGCGAGGACCGAAACAGGAACCTATGTAGAACAAACCGGTTATTGACTGCCATTCCGACTCGGACCGGTTTGCCGCAGGAGCATCCATGCTGACCCGCAAACAGCACCAGTTGTTACTCTACATCGACGACCACCTCCGCCGTACCGGCTTTTCGCCCTCTTTCGACGAAATGAAGGATGCGCTGGAACTGCGCTCCAAATCCGGCATCCATCGTCTCATCTCCGCATTGGAAGAGCGGGGTTTCCTGCGCCGCCATCATCATCGTGCCCGCGCGCTGGAAGTCGTACGCCTGCCCAATACCGAGACGGCAGCTTTTACGCCTAACGTCATTCAGGGGGACTTCTCCGCCCGTCTCAGCGGCGTGGCCAACGACGGCGTCGCCCCCACAGTGTCCCTTCCCCTCTACGGCAAGATCGCAGCCGGCCTGCCGATCGAGGCACTCCGCGACAACGGGACACAGATCCAGGTCCCCAGCACACTGGTCGGCCACGGAGAGCATTATGCCCTTGAGGTTTCCGGTGATTCGATGATCGAGGCCGGAATCCTCAATGGCGACACCGTCATCATCCGCCGTGACGACACGGCCGAGAACGGCCAGATCGTCGTCGCCCTGATCGATGGTGAGGAAGTGACGTTGAAGCGCCTGCGCCGCCGCGGTAACGCCATCGCACTGGAACCTGCCAACGCCGCCTACGAGACGCGTATCGTGCCCGCCGATCGCATCCGCATTCAGGGCCGCCTCATTGGCCTGTTCCGTCATTACGAGTGAATGCTGGCGCCGCGGCTCAGTGCTGCGGCGCTGCTCCATCCTTGCGAACCGAAACAGTACCGTCCGGCGCGATGAATGTACTCGTGCCGTCGCCATTGGGGATGACGATCGTATCCTTCCGCGGCGTGGCGCCGTAATGCCGGGCATTGTCCGGCACGGTAGATGGCAACTCCGGCGTTGACGGTATGCCCGCGCCGGAAAAGTCATGCACGCCATGGCGCATGTCGTCGGTCTCACCAGCGCTGATCGACTTTCCTTCCGGCATCTGCTGTCCGTCCTGCCCCAGCGACCCGCCTTCCGTCATGTTGCCGTAATATGTATTGGGATCGCCGAGCGACGCGGCGATGCCGCCATGGCTGTTTTCGACGTCACGCAATGTCGGCAGCGGCTGCGGTGCCCCAGGCCAGATATTGCCGGGCTGCGCCAGTATCGGCATCGCCTGAACATCATGACCACGTGCCCGTTCGAGATTTTCCGAGTCGCCGCTCGGCCCATTCGGGTTCTCGCCAGGCAATGTTGCCGTATCGTGAAGGAATTTGCCGAAACCGGAACATCCGCTCAAAACGATAGGCAGTATCAGCAGAGCGGCTTTCCGCATGTCATGCTCCCACTATTTGCAGTCATTTACTTACCGGCACAATTCGCCGGGCGCCAGAGAGCAGTAACAACAATCATTGCAAACAGTCAGGGTGCAGGCTTTGCGGCTGTTGTCTGCCGGACGCGTCCCGTCATCCGCGCAACACCGGCCGTCAGATAGCCCCAGCCACTCACCAGTGTCGGCCCAACGGAAATCCACAACAACACGCCACCGATCGTGCTGACCGGCAGGAACGAAAGGCCAATCAGTCGCCCGGTGGAATCGCCCGCCAGCAGGAAGCCGATCGCCACCATCTGAATGCCGGTCTTCCATTTCGCCAGACGCGTGGACGGTAACGTCGCCCGTTGCGACGCCATATATTCCCGAAGACCGCTCACCAGTATCTCACGCAGCATGATGACGATGGCCGCGAACAGCGAGCCCGCCGCCAGCCTTCCGTAACCGGCAAGCGTGAGCAGAAGCGCACCGACCAGCAACTTGTCGGCAATCGGGTCCATCATGCGGCCAAGATCGGAATTCTGGTGCCAGCGCCGGGCCAGCATACCATCGAGATAATCCGTGATGCAGGCCGCGATATAAATCAGGCAGGCCGCCAGATCCGCAACCGGCTGCCGAATCGCCACAAGCGCCACCAGGATCGGGATGGCGGCAATGCGAAGAAGTGTCAGAACATTCGGCAAGTCCGTCAGCATGGTTCGATCCTAACGCATAACCCTACCGTCGGATACCACGGATCGCCGGGCCGATACCCTTTCGGCAGGCATCACTTTTTTTCTTCATGCTTCAGCACCGCGCGTCCATTCCGGATGAAAATGGCCATAAATCGTGCGTGCCGTCTCGGAATTGATGCCCGCCACATCAGCCAGTTCCTGCAATCCCGCCTGCTTCACGCCGCGTGCCGACCCGAAATGGTTCAGGAGCGCCCGTTTGCGCGCCGCGCCGATGCCGGGAATCGTATCCAGCTCCGATTGACGCAAACCTTTTGAACGCCCGGCCCGGTGCGTTGTGATCGCAAAGCGATGCGCCTCGTCCCGCAGTCGTTGCAGATAATACAGAACGGGATCGCGCGGCGGCAGCTGGAACGGCTCCCGCCCCTCCATATGGAACCATTCCCGGCCTGCATCGCGATCCGGCCCCTTGGCAATCGCCACCATCGGCACATCCGTCACACCGAGACCCGTGAGGATTTCCCGAACGGCATTGAACTGCCCCAGCCCACCATCGATCAGCAACAGATCGGGCCAGTCCTCCGGGCGGTCGCCATCCTCCGTGCGCGCACTCTTGCCGAAACGGCGCTCCATCACTTCGCGCATCATGGCGAAATCATCACCAGGGGCCATGTCGCTCCTAATCAGATATTTGCGATAGGCGCGCTTGTTGAACCCTTCCGGCCCACCGACGACCATCACACCGTAAGCGTTCTGGCCCATGATGTGCGAGTTGTCATACGTCTCGATCCGGCGCGGCGTGTCCGGCAGGTCGAACAGCGTCGCCACCCCCTCCAGCAACCGCCGCTGCCCCGCACTCTCGGCCAGACGCCGTTCCAGAGCCTCGCGCGCGTTCAGTGCCGCATGGTCCAGCACGTCCTTTTTCTCGCCGCGCTGGGGTCGTGCGATCTCGACCTTTCGCTCGCGACGGATGCTCAACGCTTCCTCGATCAGGGCCTGCTCCGGCAGGTCCGCATTGACCAGCACGAGCGGCGGTGGCGGCTTGTCATCGTAGAACTGCAACAGGAACGCCGACAGGACATCGCCCGCCGCCTCGTCCTCCGCCTGCGCCGGGAAGAAAGCACGATTGCCGTTGTTGCGACCGCCTCGAATGAAGAAAACCTGAATGCAGGTCTGGCCCGCTTCCTGCCAGACCGCCACCACATCCGCATCCTCGATCGTCGTCGGATTGACGATGCCGGAATTCTGCATGCTGGCAAAACCACGAATCCGGTCGCGAATGGCCGCCGCACGCTCGAACTGCAGCGATTCTGCGGCCTGCTCCATCTGCACGACCAGTTCGCGCTGCAACTCCGTGTTCTTGCCCGACAGGAATTGCCTGGCCTGTTCGACCAGCCCGGCATAGTCCTCCTGCGAGATACGGTCCACACAGGGGGCGGAGCACCGGCGGATCTGATACAGCAGGCAGGGCCGCGTGCGGCTGTTGAAGACGGAGTCGCTACACGAACGCAGCAGAAAACTCCGCTGAATGAGATTGAGCGTCTGGTTGACCGACCACGCCGACGCGAACGGCCCCCAATAGGTCGCACCCTTCACGGGCTTGCCCCGCTGTTTGGTGATCTGCGCGAACGGGTGGTTCTCCGTCAGCATCAGCCAGGGATAGGACTTGTCGTCGCGCAGCAGGATGTTGAAGCGCGGCTTCATCCGCTTGATGTAATTGGCCTCGAGCAACAGCGCATCCGCTTCCGTATGCGTCGTGACCACTTCCATCGTCACGGTCGAGGCGATCATGAGCCGCAGGCGTTCCGGCAACTGCTGCGGCCGGGTATAGGATGTCACGCGCTTCTTCAGGCTGCGCGCCTTGCCGACGTAAAGCACTTCTCCCTTGGCGCCCAACATGCGATAGACGCCCGGCGATAACGGAATCGTCTTCAACGCTTCCTTGATCGCATCGACCCCGCGCAGGCCATTCGCGGACGCCCCGGCGGGCGTCGCTTCCTGAAAGGCCCTGTCCTGCACGTCGGCAGGCTGATGCAGCAAATCACTCATGACATCATCCAACTTGTCGCCAGCATCACCACCGGACTTCATCCACCAAACTTGTGGATAACTCTGTGGGAGAAGAGATGACAGATTGATGACGGGCGCGGTTTCATCGCACCCGCCTCAATTTGCCTAATTTTTGGGCAGGAAAATTCAACCCGTTGAAAATCCAGCAAATTAGTAAAAATCTGACGCGCGGACCGGACCTTCGTCTCGCAAAACCCTGGAAATAAAGAGAGTCAATCCCGGCAGCGTTCCTGGCGTGGACAAATTTTGTCTGTGACTCCGCTGCACGGTCCCGTTTTGTTCGAGCGGCGCCTGTTTACCCACGACGCGCCGATTCTGCCAGTTCCATCAGGCGCAGGAAGTTCCCCCCCCAGATCGCGACGATTTCTTCCGGGGTGAAGCCTTGCCGCACCAAGGCAGCCGTGACATTGGCGCCCTGAGCGGCATCGGACCATCCCTCGATTCCGCCACCACCATCGAAATCCGATGACACGCCCACATGCGCCACGCCGATACGCCGGGCGATATATGCGACATGATGCGCCAGATCGTCGACCGTCGCGCGACCCAGCGCCGGTGCCTTGAGAAACGACGACATGGCCGTGACCTGCACCAGCCCACCGCTTTCGGCCAGACGATCCAGTTGCCGATCGTCCAGATTACGCGGATGATCGCACAGCGCCCGTGCGCAGGAATGTGTCGCCACCACCGGCGTGCGGGAACATTCGACCGCCTGGAGCATCGAATCCCGCGAGACATGCGAGATGTCCACCAGCATGCCGCAATCATTCATCGCGCTGATCGCCTCACGCCCCAATGCAGACAGACCGCCATGCAACGCGACCGGATCGTCCAGATCGGCGCGCGGAATGGCGGCATCGGCCAATACATTGTGCCCATTATGCGTCAGCGTCATGTAACGGGCCCCAAGCGCATAGAGCTGCCGGACACGCCCCGGATCATCCCCGATCGCATATCCGTTCTCGACGGCCGGTACGATGGCAACAGCTCCCGCCGCGACCGCCGACCGAACCGATTCCGCCGTGCCACACAACCGAACCTGATCGTCGCCGACCGCATCCGGCAACCCGCCAATGACCCGCAACATCTGTTCGACGCGCACCCACGCCTGATCGTGCCCAAGGGCGTTGCGGCGGCCCTGCGGGATGTAGGCCGCAAGACAGACAGCCTTCAGGCCACCTTTGCGCAGCTTCGGCAGATCGACCTGCCGTGTCACGGTGTCGTCGCCAAAGTCACCCCTGTCCGGCCAGGGAATGTCGATATGCGTATCGAGAGTCAGCAATGCATCGTGCTGTCGGGTATCGTCGTTCATCGCCGTCACAAATGGGGCCGTTCGCGAAATTCGACAAGACACACCCTTGCCATTCGTGCGCTTCTCATCGATTCCATCAGTCCATGCGCCTGCTCACATGGAACATCAACTCATTGCGGCTTCGGCTGCCCCTGCTCGAACGCCTGGTGGCCGAACGACAACCGGATGTCGTCTGCCTGCAGGAGACAAAAGTCCCCGATCCTCTCTTTCCCCTCGATGGGGTCAAGGCGCTGGGCTTTCCACATGTCCATTACGCCGGAATGAAAGGCTACAATGGCGTCGCGATTCTCTCACGCCTGCCCTTCACGCCCCTGACCGAACTGCCGGTCTGGTGCGCCCGCAACGACTGTCGTCATATCGGCGCACGCTTCGAGACGCCGGACGGCCCCGTCCTTCTGCATGACTTTTACGTGCCGGCAGGCGGCGACATTCCCGATCCGGCGGAAAACGATAAATTCGCCCATAAGCTGGATTTCGTGGATGAAGTCACACGGTGGTTCGCCACGACCCCACCCAGGCGCAGCATCGTCGTCGGCGATCTCAATATCGCACCGCTCGAACACGATGTCTGGAGCCACAAGCAGCTTCTGAAGATCGTCAGCCACACGCCACCGGAGACGACCCGTCTTCAGGCCTGGATGGATACCGGCTTCGTGGACGCCATGCGCCATGTCGTGCCACCCAGCGAGAAACTCTATACGTGGTGGTCCTATCGCAACCGGGACTGGCTGGCGTCCGATCGGGGGCGGCGTCTCGACCACGTCTGGCTCACACCAGACCTGATCGATCGCCTCAACGGCATGACGGTCCTCAAGGACGTGCGGGGGTGGGAGTCCCCCTCCGATCACGTCCCGGTCGTCATTGAACTGGCCATCTAGAAATCGCCGCCATCAGGCGACGGCACCACCCTCGGGATCGAGCCGGTAACCGCCGCCCTCCGTCAGCAGCAGCGAGGCATTCGTCGGATCGGGCTCGATCTTCTGACGCAGACGATAGATATGCGTCTCCAGCGTATGCGTCGTCACCGCCGCATTATAACCCCACACCTCGTTCAGCAGTACCTGCCGTGCGATCGGCCGGTGCCCCGCGCGATAGAGATACTTCAGGATCGCCGCTTCCTTCTCCGTCAGACGGATGCGCCGATTGCGCGCCGGCTCCTGCAGCAGCTTGGAGGACGGGCGGAAAAGATACGGACCGATCGTGAAAACGGCATCTTCGCTGTTTTCGAAAATGCGAAGCTGCGCGCGCAGCCGCGCCAGCAGTTCGGCAATGCGGAACGGCTTGGCGACATAGTCGTTCGCGCCCGCATCCAGACCGCGCACCACATCGGCCTCGTCATCGGAGCCGGTCAGGATGATGATCGGCATCCTGACACCCTGCCGGCGGAGTTCCGCACAGAAATCGCGGCCATCGCCATCCGGCAATGTCACGTCAAGAAGAATGGCATCGACACGGCTGCCCGTCGCCGCCAGTTTTGCCTTGGCATCGGCGACGGAAACCGCCTGAATGGGCTCGAATTCACCCTCGATCTGAAGTTGTTCGACCAAAAGCTGCCGAAGCGTATCGTCGTCATCAATAATCAAGACAGGACGTGGACCAGCCATCGGGTACTCTTTTCTTATCAAATTTTCGGAGCATGCAGATGCTCCCCTGCGGACAGTCTCCACCGGAAACAGATGCCGCGCTCGCTTCGCGCCTTACACCGATAACAAGCGCGAGCCAACGGAATGCACCCTTAAGGTTGATCTGGCCATGTCTGGACACTAGGCGAAAACTTCACAAAAAAGCGAGAACCCGGAGCGATTCTTTGCAAACTTCATCAATAATGACCGCCATAGGCGACGGAAAAGGCATTCTAACCTTCCGTCAGCATCAATTTCCCGTTGCCATCGGCGCCAACGGCACCCGTTCGGACAAGTCGGAAGGCGACAGCGCAACACCGCCCGGTCTCCTGCCGCTGCGCCGCGTCTTCTATCGCGCCGACCGCCTCGCCCGCCCGCGCACCAGCCTGCCCTGCGAGCCGCTCGCGCCGCATGACGGCTGGTGTGACGACCCCAGGCACCGCGATTACAATCGCTTCGTCACCCTGCCGCATGATGCGCGGTGTGAAAATCTCTGGCGCGACGACCACAGCTACGATCTGATCGCGGTGCTCGGCTGGAACGACGATCCACCGGTCCCCGGACGGGGCTCCGCGATCTTCCTTCACCTTCCCACCACCAGCGGCGTCACCGAAGGCTGCATCGCCCTGCCCGAAGCCCAATGGCGCACGCTGCTCGCCGACGGCATGGCCGCCATCGAGGTGAGCCCCGCGACCTGAGCGCCCCTACACAGCATCCCGCTGCGTCATGCCCTCCGGCTGCGATTCGGCTTCCGGCGGCGGCAGCATCGAGACGAGCAGGTCTCCCGGCGCCGGAACGATATGCTGCTCGTCCTCAGCCGAGCGAATGGAAATCGAAATACCGCGCCGGATGGAGAGAATGTCGAGCCGGTTCTGCATATTGCCGAACGCCGCGGCACTGGCTTCGTCCGCCGTCGTCGAGACGAAGCGCCATCCCTTCTCGAACAACGTGTCGATCAGCGTATAATTCCAGGAAGGCTCGCCCAGAACCTTGCCACGCGCATCGCGCGACAGGCCATGATAGAAATCCAGCCGCGCAACACCGGGACTGATCTGGAACACACGCTGCCGCCCCATATGCGGCGCCATATGCGCACAGACCATGCCGTTATAGATACCATCCGCCGTGGTCGCGATCAGATAATCCGCAGGCCGCTCCTCCAGCGCCTCCTCGCCATACTGGGAAAGCAACTCCGCCCGAAGGATCGGCAGGCTGCGCCGCGCCGCCGGCATCAGCGCACTGGAACGGTTGTCGACCAACAGGACCGGCACGCCCTGCTGATGCAGGCAACTCGCCAGATCCAGCGTCCAGTGGCTGGCCCCCACGATGGCCAGTGCCGGTTCATTGGACAGGGTGAGCTTCAGGCGACGCGCCAACGGTCGCAGGGAAAATCCGTGCAGGATCATCGTCACGGCAATCACCGCGAACACGGCCGGCATAATCAGCGCGGCACTGCGATAACCCGCATCCGCCAGACGGAACCCGGCCGCACCCGCCACGGCCGCCGCCACGATACCACGCGGCGCGATCCATCCGACGAACACCCGCTCCTGCCATGTCAGCCCCGTGCCGAGCGTGGAGAAAAAGATCGCCACCGGCCGAACCACGAAAAGCACCAGCAGCGTCAGGCTGAAGATCGGCAGGGACAGCCTTTCCAGAACGGTGCGGTGAAGATCCGCCGTCAGAAGGATGAAGAGACACGACACGACCAGAACGACCAGCGACTCTTTCATGCGCCGCAGTTCGGAAAGCCCCGGCACATGCAGGTTCGTCAACGCCATGCCGAACACGGTCGCCCCGATCAGCCCCGCGCCCTCCATGCTCAGGTTGCAGACACTGAAGATCAGCAGGGCGAGCGTCAGCAACAGCGGCGTCTTGAGAGGTTCCGGCATCAAATCCCGCCGGAAGAGATAGTTCACGAGATAGGCGGGAAGCACGCCCGCCGCCAATGCCTCCGCCGAAGACGCCAGAAGATCCGGCAGCGCACCGGTCAGGAACGCGCCCGCCCCGGATTCCGCGCGAACGGTCATGACCTGCAAGACGACCGCCGCCAGAATCGCGCCGATCGGATCGTTGATGATCGCTTCCCAACGCAGGAACGCCGCCACGCGCGGCTGCAACTTGTTATGTCGCAGGAGCGGCAACACCACCGTCGGCCCCGTCACGGTGATAATGGCCCCGAACAGCGCCGCCGTTCCCCATTCCAGATGCGCAACATAATGGGCGGCCAGCAGCCCGAGTACCCAGTTGATGGGCAACGCCAGCATCGTCAGGCGGATCACCCCCTCGCCCGCTTCCCGCAACTGGCGGAAATCGAGGATCAGGCCACCCTCGAAGACGATGATCGCCACCATGAGCGACACGAACGGCCGGAACAGCCACCCCAGCGATGCGGACGGATGCAACACATTCAAACCGGGCCCCAGCGCGAGACCCAGTGCGAACAGCAGCACGATCGCCGGCAGGCGGAAGCGCCAGGCCACCCACTGCGCGGCAATGCCTGCCCCCATGGTCGAAAGAATGCCGATCAGAATATCGGTGGACATCTTGTCAGGCGTCGCCCCTAAAGAAATGATGAACGTCACGTTGCCGCAACGCAAAGTCCGGCACCATAGCCGGAATGTTCACGACCGCCTAACCGCCGAAGACGTCACAGATGCTTATCCGCCCCGCCACGGACGACGACGATGATGCCATCGCCGGCATCCTCATGCCGATCATCGCTGCCGGTGAAACCTATGCACTGCCCCGCGACATGACGCGGGCGGAGGCATTGGCTTACTGGCGCTCCCCTTCCCATCACGTCCATGTCGCCGAAGGGCCGGAGGGCATCGTCGGCACCTGTTATATCCGCGCCAATCAATCCGGCGGCGGCCATCACGTGGCCAATGCCGCCTTCGCCGTACGACAGGGGTCGAAAGGCGTCGGTCGCCAGCTGTGCGCCCAT
The DNA here is from genome assembly GCF_002005465.1 of Neoasaia chiangmaiensis. Taxonomy (NCBI): domain Bacteria; kingdom Pseudomonadati; phylum Pseudomonadota; class Alphaproteobacteria; order Acetobacterales; family Acetobacteraceae; genus Neoasaia; species Neoasaia chiangmaiensis. Next base: position 1,011,433 of record NZ_CP014691.1, read on the forward strand.
GCGCTCGACATCGCACGGCAACTCGGCTTTTCCGCCATGCAGTTCAATTTCGTCGTCAGCACCAACACGCGGGCGATCGCCCTATGGCAATCCTTCGGTTTTGCCATCGTCGGCACGCTGCCGGGCGCCTTTCGCCATCCGGCGCAAGGCCTCGTCGACGCTTACGTCATGTTTCGGGCGTTGTAGCCACATTCACACGTCGCAGCACGGCCGCAAAGAAACCGTCCGTCCCGTTCCGCAGCGGCGTCAGCGAGAAGCTGGACTGTTCGCGCAGAGCCTCCGGCAGAACCTCGCCACCGGCCGGCGCCAGCTCGAAATCCGCGCGACGGGACAGGAAAGCATCGATCTGCGCCATATTCTCCTCCGCCAGAAGCGAACATGTCGCATAGACCAGCCGCCCACCCGGCTTCACCAGACTCGCCGCGCGGTCCAGTATCTCGGCCTGCTTGACGCGCAACTCACTGATATCATTCTCCGTCAGGCGGATGCGCGCATCGGGATTGCGCCGCCACGTTCCCGTCCCGGAACACGGCGCATCCACCAGCACGCGGTCGAAACTCCCGGCGCGACGCTTCACCCACTTGTCGCCACTTACCAGCAGATGCCGCTCAACGTTATGCGCGCCGGCACGGCGCAGACGCTTCACAGCACCTTCCAGCCGCTGCGCGGAGACATCGCACGCCACGATCTGCCCCTTGTTATGCATCGTCATGGCCAGCGCGAGCGTCTTGCCACCCGCACCGGCACAGAAATCCAGCACGCGCTCGCCCGGCTTCGCATCCACCGCCGCCACGACAAGCTGGCTGCCTTCATCCTGAATCTCGACAAGCCCTTCGCGGAAGGATGCCGCAGCCGTCACAGGCTGCCGCCCATCCAGCCGCAGACCCCACGGCGACAACGCCGTCGGACGGGCAAGCAATGAGTCCTGCCGCAGGGCGGACAGTGCCTTCTCGCAATCGGTTTTCAGAAGATTGACGCGCAGATCGAGCGGCGCCGCGCCTTCCATCGCCGCAAGTTCGCGCTCCAGCTCGTCGCCGAACGTCGCGATCAGATACGGCTCCAGCCAGTCGGGAAACTCAAGGCGTACCGCGCGTGGCATGGCGGGGTCGGACAGGCTGCGACCCTCAAGCGGCATCAGCGCCGCCCGCTCGCGCGACGCCAACGCATTCTGCGCAAACCGCTCCCCACTGAACAGCCCGTCGACGACATCGAACGATTCGCCCGCCAGCAGCAACGACGCCGCACATAAGGCACGCGGCGACGCGCCGCCCTCCATGTCGCGCAGATGCCAGTGCAACCTGCGCCAGCCACGCAACACATCCCACACGCGCCCCGAAACGACGCGCCGGTCGCCGCCGCCAATATAGCGGCGCTCCCGGAAGAACGCATTGGCGGTGGCATCGGCCGGGCGGCGCGGCGCGTTTTCGATCGCGCAGAGAAGGTCGATAGCGGTGGAAAGTCGGGCAGCGGGTGTCATGCCCGCCCCCTAGCGTTTTTTACCGCAGCTGGCGAGGGCTCCGGAAAAAAAGCTTAGTCCTGGCGATAATTCGGTGCCTCGCGCGTGATCGTCACGTCATGGACATGGCTCTCGCGCAGACCGGCATTGGTGATGCGCCGGAACATCGCCCGGACCTGAAGATCCGCCACCGTCGCCGATCCGGTATAGCCCATGCCCGCACGCAGGCCGCCCACCAGCTGATGCACCACGGCCGCCATGCTGCCCTTATAAGGCACCTGGCCTTCGATCCCTTCCGGCACCAGCTTCAGCGCATCCTTCACTTCCTGCTGGAAGTAACGGTCCGCCGACCCACGCGCCATGGCACCCAGCGAACCCATGCCACGATAGGCCTTGTAGGAACGTCCCTGATACAGGAACACCTCACCGGGGCTCTCCTCGCAACCGGCCAGCAACGATCCGACCATCACCACATCCGCGCCGGCGCCGATCGCCTTCACGATATCGCCCGAGGTGCGAACGCCACCGTCAGCGATCGCCGAAACGCCCAGTTCATGGCAGGCCGCCGCCGTTTCCATCACCGCCGAGAACTGCGGCACACCCACACCCGCGACCACACGCGTCGTGCAGATCGAACCCGGACCAATACCGACCTTCACGCAATCCGCACCGGCCTCGACCAGCGCCCGCGCCGCCTGCGGCGTCGCCACATTGCCGGCGATGATCTGGATTCCGTCGTGGCGCGCCTTGAGTTCGGCCACCGTGCCGAGCACGCCGCGCGAATGACCGTGCGCCGTATCCACCACGACCACGTCCACACCTGCCTCGACCAGCGCCCGCGCCCGGTTCAGCCCATCCTCGCCCACGCCGATCGCGGCAGCACAGCGCAGACGTCCGAACTGGTCCTTGATCGCCAGCGGATGGGCAACGGCCTTGTCCATATCCTTGACGGTAATCAATCCGATGCAGCGCCCCGCCTCATCGATGACCAGCAGCTTCTCGATGCGGTGCTGATGCAACAGATGGCGCGCCGTCTCGGCATCCGCCCCGCCCTGCACCGTGACCAGACCTTCATGCGTCATCATATCCCGCACGAGCGTCGAAGGATCGGCCGTAAAACGCATGTCGCGGTTGGTCAGGATGCCGACCAGCTTGCCATCCCCGGGCAGCACCACCGGCAGACCGCTGACGCCGTGGCGCGCCATGATGCTGTGCACCTCGGCCAGGGTCTGGTCCGGGCCGACCGTCACGGGATTGACCACCATGCCGGATTCGAAGCGCTTCACGCGCCGGACATGCTCCGCCTGCTCCTCGATCGACAGGTTCTTGTGAATGACGCCCATGCCGCCCTGCTGCGCCATGGCAATCGCCATGCCGTCTTCGGTCACGGTATCCATGGCCGAGGAAAGCAGCGGAATGTTCAACTCGATGCTGCGGGTCAGACGCGTGCGCGTCGACGTCTGGGCCGGCAGCACATTGGATTCCGCAGGCTCGATCAGCACGTCGTCGAAGGCCAGCGCCTCGCGGATACGTTCATGGGAGAAAGGCGCGGATGCAAGACTGCCGGTGCGCTCACCCGCCGTGCCGCTCGGAATATTATTGCCGGATAAGCTCATTAGGCCGCTCGCCTCCCCATGTCAGAATGGATCGGAGGCCCACGGGCATTCCGACCGTTGGCGCGTCCTCTTAGACTATTCGTCCCCTCAAAGGAAACAGAAGAATCGGTATTTTTGCCTGACTGCCGGTCGTGTTAGGGCTGGAAGCCATATGACGAACGACAGCCCCTCCGTTTATCTCGCCGGCGATCTGGTCTTCCGGCCCAACGCACTCGCGCTCTTCGAGCAGCTCAAGGCGATCTGCGCCGAACTCGGGCTGAATGGCGTCGCACCATTCGATGGCCAGGCCGAAGCCCGCGAACTTCCCCCCGGCCGGGAAACGATCCTGGCCTTCGTTCGCGCCGACCGCGCCCTGATGGACACATGCGCGGCAGGCATCTTCTGCATCGACCCTTTCCGCCGCAGCGCGGACATGGACCCCGGCACCGCCGTCGAGATCGGCTACATGCTCGGCCTGGGAAAGCCCATGGAAGGCTACACCGTCGACGGACGGCTTTATGGCGAGAAAGTCCGCGACTACTGGCGCAACGCCTGGGGCGCTCCCCTTGTCCCACGCCCGCTATCCGACGCCCCGACCTCCGGCGCCCTGGCGGATTCGGACGGCATGCTCGTCCATTCCGACGGCTTGCTGCAAAACGGCATGGTCGAGGGCTTCATCGGTTTGTCAGGCGGTAGCGTCGCGATCGACGCCGATCTGACAAGCGCCTTTCGTGAAGCGGCACGTCGCCTCGCCCGTCGCCTGGGCCGTCGCCTATAACCCTTGCGACGCCCCGATCAGCGCCAATCCCTCCGCGACCGAGACGAACTCCGATCCACCATCGACCCGCGCCGCGCCGAAGCGTTCGGTGAAAAGACGCCGAACCGCGGGCACGAACGACGTGCCGCCGGTCAGGAACACATGGTCGATCCCGCCAACCGTACAGCCCGATTGCTGCAACGCCTCGTCAACCGCAAGCGCCATGCGTTGCAGGTCGGGGGCGATCCATGCCTCGAAATCCGTGCGCGTCACTTCCTCGTCGATATGAAGATCGCGATGCGTGAAACGCAGCCGCGCCCGATCATGCCGCGACAAGGCGCTCTTTACCTCGGCCACCGCCTTATACAGGCCCTGTCCGGCCTGATCCTCGATCAGCCGCAGCAACTGCCTGATCCTGCCGGGATCGGACGCCGTTTTCGCCACATCCGCGATAGCCCGCAACGTCGCCGGTGTGCGCATCAGCGAAAGCCGATGCCAACGCGCCAGGTTGGCATACCACTCCGCCGGAACCGGCAGCGCCGCGCCACCCATCACACGATAGGTCTCATCGCGACCCAACGCAGGCGACACGATACGGTCGATGATGCGATAATCGAACTGATCGCCGGCAATGCCCACACCCGCATGGCCGAGCGTCACCGTGCGCCGCGCCGCATGGGGGTCGAACCGCAGCACCGAAAAATCACTGGTGCCGCCGCCGAAATCCCCCACCAGAACCGTAGCCGGTGCGGTCAGTCCCTGGACGAAACGCCAACCCGCGCCTTCCGGCTCCAGCGCCACACGCACATCGGCAAAACCAGCCTGCTGAAAACTCTCCCGCAGACGTGTCTCGCCCAAGGCATCGTCCGCATTTTCGCCTGCGAACCGCACCGGCCGACCGATCGTCGCGTGAACGCGCGCCGGATCGATCCCGGCCTTGCGCATCAGGGCAGCAAGAAAGCGCGCGATGAGTTCCTCCAGGGTCGTGCTGCGCCCAAACAGCCGTGTCTCCCTGAACGATGCCTGCGCCAGATAAGATTTCATCGACATGATCAATCGGCTTTCCGTCGGATCATCCAGATAGGACTCAACCGCCTCCGCGCCGATGGCCTCATGCAGCGAGGCCCGCCCGCGTTGCTCCTCCATCCCTAGACACAACAGCGTGCGGCAGGTCTCGCTATCCTCCTGCCCTTCGAACCGGAACGAAACCGGGCGCGTCGCACCGAAGGCATCCGCCACGACGATGACGCTGTTGGTGGTGCCGAAATCGATGCCAAGAAAAAGCGGCGCCTCGACATGACCCGTCGTCGCCTGCGATCCGTCCCGATTCGTTCCCATCAATGCCCACCTTTTGCGATAAAGGCGTCGGCGTAGGGATTTTCGGCGCAGGATCAAGTCTTGACGCACCATGCGCGCGACAAAAACCGGTCAGGCACCGCGGCGATCCGTCAGTGCCATATCGTGACGAGGATATTCAGCCCCCGTCCCTCCCAACCGGACGGGCAAGGCGATCCGCGCTTCAGACCCGGATCGCCGCTACATCCTGCGGTCGCAGGCTTGAAAGAGGCGGCGCAATCTCTTCAAGCGACTTGTTTTCGGCATCCACGCCCCAGATGAATGCAACACCGGCCGCCACCAGCATCAGCACCGCCGCGAAAATATACCCCACCACCAGCATCGACATACTACCCGTGCCGATCAGATGCCCGAAAATCGCCGGCGCCGCCGCACCACCGAACAATGTCCCCATCGCGTAGAAAAGGGCGATTGCCAGCGCCCGCATCTCCAGCGGGAAAAGCTCGCTCGCCGTCAGATAGGCGGAAGACGCCGCCGCCGAAGCAAAGAAGAAGATCGCACTCCATGCCAGTGTCTGCGTCAGCGCCGTCATGAGATGCGCATTCATGGCAAGAGCGACCACGAACATCAGGACACCCGATACCGCATAGCTCCCACCGATCATCCGCCGACGCCCGATTGTGTCGAACCAGCGCGCCAGAAGCAGCGGCCCGCACAGATTGCCCAGCGCCAGCGGCAGGATATACCAGCCGACGCTGCCGCTCGGCACCGCGAGGTAGTTGGTCAACACCATGCCATAGGTGAAGAACACGGCATTATAGAGAAACGCCTGCGCCACCATCAGAACCAGCACATACAACGTGCGCATGCGATACGTGACCACCATGAAGCGCAGGATTTCGATCAACCCGAACGATCCCGCCGGATAGATGAGAACGGTCGGCAACGGCGCCTGTCGACCATCCTCCGGCTTCTCGCACCGTGCTTCCACCTCCGCGACGATACGCTGCGCTTCTTCCACGCGACGATGCGTCATCAGCCACCGGGGGCTTTCCGGCACATAGGAACGCAGGAACAGGACAGCAACGCCCAGTATCGCACCCAGGCCAAAGGAGAACCGCCATGCCATCGAGACCGGCACAACGCTGTTGTTGAGCAGCACGACGGACCCAACCGCCCCCAGCGCCGCCCCGGCCCAGAACGTCCCATTCACCATCAAATCCACACGACCACGCAGACGCGCCGGCACGAGCTCATCGATCGCGGAGTTGATCGCCGCGTATTCTCCGCCGATCCCCAGCCCGGTTATCAGCCGAAACAGCGCGAAACTGTCCAGACTCCACGCACAGGCCGACGCCCCGACGCCCACGATGTAGAATGCCAGCGTCAGGAAGAAGATCTGCCGCCGTCCCAACCGGTCCGTCATCCAGCCGAACAGCAACGCCCCGATCACCGCCCCCACGACATACGCGGAAGACGCCATGCCAACCCCTTCAGGCGTCAGCGCCAGCGTATCGGCACGCTGCAACGACGGCCCCAAAGAGCCGATGACCGTCACCTCCAGCCCGTCGAGGATCCATGTGATCCCAAGCGCCACGACCACCAGCACATGGAAACGCGACCATGGCAGACGGTCGAGACGGGCCGGAATATCGGTCTCCAATGGCGTCGATCGTGAAAAGCCGTCGAAACGCGGTTTGAACCGATGACCGATCTGCTGAAAACTCATGAATTTTGCCTGTCCGCTTGGTGAACTTGCGTTCATGTTTAAGTTCACCAAGACCAACCCGGTCGCATTCGTCCAGCGGAAACGAAGTCACTTTCGCTTGATGGCATGCCCGGAGGGCTTATCCCCAGATTGCGGGCATAAGACTGGGGACGCCCCTGTGCATAGTCTGGGCATAACCGGCACGAATCGCCGATTCATCCCCACAAGCCCTGAACAGGACGCCGCGGGATTTTCCCCTCAGCTGCGCTTCTTCAGTCTGACGATGAGCGTATCCAGCGCGGACAGGAAGGCACTGCGATCACGGCGGGAAAACGCGCTGTTGCGGGTCGTGATGGTGCCCGTTTCCCGCAATGTCGTCATGAGATCGCGCATGGCCTTGATTTCACCGATCGAGCGCTCATCGAAAAGCCGGCCATCCGGTCGCAGAACATGCGCGCCCTTCGCCACACACCGCGCCGCAAGCGGAATATCGCTGGCAATGACGATATCCCGATCATCCGCCCGTTCGGCTATCCAGTCATCCGCCACATCCGGGCCCTGCTCGACCACGATCCGCTCAATCATCGGTGACGGTGGAACACGCAGCCATTGATTGGACACGACCACAACATGCAGGCCATGCCGCTCCGCTACTCGATAGACCTCGTCCTTGACCGGACAGGCATCGCCATCGACAAGAAGACGTACCGGCTTCGTCACGCGGGATCGTGACGCAGTTTCTCGACGATCTCGCTCAATGCCTGATCGGGCGTGTATTCGCTGTCGATTTCAATGGCATGCTCATTGGCACCCGGCGGCTCGAGCGTGGCCAACTGGCTGGGCAGCAGACTTGCCGGCATGAAATGACCGGGGCGATGCGTCATGCGTGATGCGATCAACGCCTCCGGCGCATGCAGATAAACGAACGTCACGGAAAGATCGCGCCGGAGAACATCGCGGTACGCCCGCTTCAACGCGGAGCAGGTCAACACACCGCCGCCCTCACGATGCGCCACCAGCCAGTCATGGCATTTTTCCAGCCACGGAGCGCGATCATCATCCGTCAGCGGGATGCCGCCATGCATCTTCTCCACATTGGCAGCCGGATGAAGGGAGTCGCCCTCCTCGAACGGCCAGTCGAACATGGTCGCCAGAGATTGCGCCAGCGTCGTCTTTCCGCTGCCCGAAACGCCCATGACCACGACAAGACGCGGCGGCAGGGATGCCTGTGATCCGCTCATGGCACCAACCGTTCGATACCATCCAGCCCCGCGACCAGCACTTCGGACGCCATACCGAGGAACAACCCGTGATCCACAACACCTGTGATGGCCAGAATAGCCTGACAAAGTTCGTCCGGGTTATCGATGCCGGGATAATGGCAATCGAGAATCATGTTGCCATTATCGGTGATGAACAGGCTGCCATCACGCGTCATGCGCGGCTTGCAGGCCCGCGCCCCGGTCTCGCCCAGCCATTTCGCCGCACGTTCCCAACCCCAGGGCGTAACCTCGACCGGCACCGGCGCATGGGTTCCGAGCTTGTCCACCAGCTTGCTCTGATCCACGATCACGACGAAGCGTTTCGCTGCCGTCGCCACGATCTTCTCGCGCAACAATGCGCCACCAAGACCCTTCACCAGCCCCAGCGAACCGCGCAGAACCTCATCGGCGCCGTCGATCGCAATATCCAGTATCGGATGATTGACGAAATCCGTCAGCGGAATGCCCAGACGACGCGCCTGCTCCGCGCTGGCCTCCGAAGTCGGAATGCCGCAAACGCGCAAACCCTCCGTCCTCACCCGCTCACCCAACGCGTCGATCATGAAACGCGCCGTGCTGCCGGTTCCCAGCCCGATCGCCATGCCGTCCTCGACATAGGTCACGGCCTGGCGCGCCGCTTCCTCTTTCAGCTGCGCCACGCGGTCGCGGATACCCTCATCCTGCAACATCTCCGGTTTCAGCATGATGGCAGATCCTTCGCCGCTGCTTCATCGACCAGGAAGGTCAGATCGCCTTCCGTCGTGATATGGCTCGATGGGAGGCTTGCATCATCGCCCCGGCGAACCCGCGCGAGCATCTCCGCCTTCCCGTCCCCGGCCAGCATGAAAACGACATGACGGCTCGAATGGATCGCGGGATAGGTCAGCGTCAGGCGTGTATGCGGCGCATTGTCCGGCGTGCAGGTTGAAACCCAGAGCTTCTTCTCCTGCAACACCGGCTGACGCGGAAACAGGGACGCCGTATGACCATCCGGCCCCATCCCCAGCATGACGACGTCGAACAACGGTTTGCCGGGCTGCAACGTGTCCTGGCCGTAAACTTCCTGTAGTTCCTTCTGATACCGCGCGGCATCCGATGACGGCTCGCCTTCCGTCGGCATGCGATGCACATTGGCCGCCGGTACCGGCACATGCGACAGCAGAGCTTCACGGCTCATCGCATAGTTGTTGGACGGATCGTCGATGGGCACGTAGCGCTCGTCACCATAGAAGATCTGCGTCCTGTCCCAGGGAAAACGCTCGGCGATCGCCGGCTCGGCCAGAAGCTGGAACAAATGCTTGGGGGTCGATCCGCCGGACAGCGCCACGACAAACGGGCCGTCCTTCTTCTCGAGCGCCTGCTCCAGAAGCCAGTGCGCCATATGCTGCGCGATGGCCTCCCCGTCCTTCAGAACAACGATATTGGCCGTCTTGACGTCATGCCCGCTCATATGCCGGCTCCTTGAACTTCTTTGGTCGCGGCTTCACGCGGCGCACGCGGCAGGACATATCGCCGCATGGCCAGCGCCCAGCCATCATGATCGTTCGCGGCGGTCACTTCATGCGCATAGGCCTGCACCCGCTCGGTTGCATTGCCCATCGCAATGCCCAGTCCCGCCACCTTCAACATCGGGATATCGTTGGTCATATCGCCAATACATGCAACCTCGCGCATGTCGATCCCCAGACGGCCAGCCAACGCTTTTGCAGCGTAACCCTTGTTCGCGTCGCGATGCGTGATGTCGAGATAGTAGTTGGACGAACGATGCACGCTCGCCTCATCAGCCAACATCGCACCGATCTCGATTTCCATACGCTCCAGCAGCGGGTAATCCGAGCTCGAACCCATGATCTTGCCGACGCCTTCATAGAACGGCTTGAAATCGTCCACGATCGTCGGCTCCACACGAACCGCACGATGCTCCCGCTCGACATAGGGACCAGCCGGATTGCGCACCAGCCACTCATGACCACGAAACAGCCAGGCATCGACATGATGCACATCCAGCATATCGCATGCCGCCGCACTGGCCGAAGCACTCAACGTGAGGCTGGACAGGATCGTCCCGTCCGGCGCGACGATCATGCCGCCATTGAGCGCGCCGCGCGGCGTATCGATTTCCAGCGGACCAAGGTACATGTTCATGCCGTCCGCGGAACGCGAACTGACAAGGCAGAGCGCGATGCCCGCCGCGCGCAGTTCCCGCGCGGCTGCCAGCGTTTCCGGCGTGAGTTGCTTGTCCGGCCCGATCAACGTTCCATCGATGTCCGAAACGACAAGACGGATCGTATCGGCGGCTGGCCGCAGACCGGCGCGGATTGCGTTCAGATCGACGCTCACCGAGACAGATCCAGCCAACGGCGACCACTGCGCGCCAGCAGTTCATCGGCTTCGCGCGGCCCGTCCAGACCTGCGGGATAGAAACATAGTGGCGAATGCTCCGCCGCAGCACGTTCCAACGCGGGCTGCACGATACGCCATCCACCTTCGATCGTGTCCGCACGCTGGAAGAGCGTCTGGTCACCAATCAGGCAGTCATAGATCAACGTCTCATATCCCGTACTCGGTCCATCGCTGAACCAGTCGGAATAATCGAACTTCATGCGCACACCGCCGAGACGCACCGCCGGCCCCGGCACTTTCGCCGAGAACTGCATCGTCACGCCTTCCGTCGGCTGGATATGCAGGACCATGATATTCGGCGTCAGCTTGTCGACGGGCGTGTCGCGGAACAGCGCATAAGGTGCCTGCTTGAAATGAATGGCGATCTCCGTCTTGCGCTTGCGAAGCCGTTTTCCTGTCCGGAGGTAGAATGGCACGCCCGCCCAACGCCAGTTATCGATCGACAATTTCATGGCGGCGTAGGTCTCAGTCTGGCTGCCCATGGCAATATCGGGCTCTTCCCGATAGCCGCGCAGTGCCTCCGCCTCGTCGCCGATCCCGAAAGACCCACTGACATACTGCCCACGGACAACATCTTCGAGCTTCACGGGTTGAATCGCGCTCAGCACCTTGGCTTTTTCGTCGCGAACCGCATCCGCATCGAACGACGTCGGCGCTTCCATCGCCGTCATCGACAGCAACTGCATCAGATGGTTCGGCACCATGTCGCGAATAGCGCCCGTGCCTTCATAGAAACGGCCACGTTTCTCAACGCCGACCGTCTCGGCGGCTGTGATCTGAATGTGGTCGATATTCTGGCGATTCCACAACGGTTCGAAGAAACCGTTGGAAAAACGCAGCGCCATGATGTTCTGCACCGTCTCCTTACCAAGGTAATGGTCGATGCGATAAATCTGCGTTTCATCGAGCGACTTGAGCATACGCGCATTGAGCGCCTTGGCCGATACCAGATCGGCGCCGAACGGCTTCTCGATGATGACACGCCGATAGACACCGTTATCTTCCGAAGCCAAGCCGCTCTCCCCGAGGAAATCGACGATCGGCCCGAAGAAACGCGCCGCTACGGCCATGTAGAAGACCGCATTGCGGCCCAACAGACGCTCGTTCAACGCGGCAAACGTCGATTCCTCCTCAAAGGAACCACGCAGGTAACTGATGTTGGCCGTCAGGTGGTCCCAGACATCGTTCTGCAATACCGCCGCACTGGTGCCGCGCTTGTTGACGAAATCATCGATCGACTCACGAAACTGCGCGACCAGACTTTCATCCGTCATTTCGGCCCAGTCCACGACGATGATCGAAAAATCATCATTCAGCAGACCGGCGCAGGCAAGATTGTATATCGCCGGCATCAGCAGGCGTTTCGTGAGGTCGCCGCCGCCGCCGAAAATCACGAACGCACCGGGAGGCGCAACCGCCAGCCCCCGTGCTTTTTCCTGCGGACCTGGAACCGACGAGCGCGCGGACGCGAGAACCTCAACCATAATTCAAAACCTCTGCAGCTGATAATCCCGACTGCACGCGGGAAAAAATCGTGAGAGGCGCCCGGTCAACCCATTTCGACCGGGCGTCTTGTTAACTCACTTCTTCTCGACGTGTCCGCCGAAGCCGAAGCGCATCGCCGAGAGAACCTTCTCGGCATAGTTATTGCCCGTGCGCGACCGGAAACGCGTGAACAGCGATGCCGTCATCACAGGAACCGGCACCGATTCCTCGATCGCGGCCTCGATCGTCCAGCGTCCCTCACCGGAATCCGCTACCTGGCCGGAGAACTCGGAGAGCGACTGGTTCTTCGCCATCGCATCCGCCGTCAGGTCGAGGAGCCAGGAAGCCACGACACTGCCGCGACGCCACACTTCGGCGATATCGGCCATGTTGAGATCGAAACGCTGATCTTCCGGCAGGGCTTCGGAGTTCTTGCTCTTCATGACATCGAAGCCTTCGGCGAAGGCCTGCATCATGCCGTATTCGATGCCGTTATGGACCATTTTCACAAAATGGCCCGAACCTGCCGGTCCACAATGCAGATAACCTTCCTCCGCACGCGGATCGAGCCCTTCGGCATCACGCCCCGTCGTGCGCGGCACATCGCCCTTGCCCGGCGCCAGCGCCTTGAGGATCGGATCGACATGATCGGCCGCATCCTTCGTGCCGCCATACATCATGCAATAGCCGCGATCGAGGCCCCACACACCACCGGACGTGCCGACGTCGATGTAATGGATGCCTTTCTCCATCAGTTCGTGGCTGCGACGGACATCGTCCTTGTAGTAGGAATTGCCACCGTCGATCACGATGTCGCCGTCACCAAGCAGACCCTTGAGCTGCTGCACACAGGCTTCCGTGATGTCGCCAGCCGGCAGCATCACCCAAACGATCTTGCGATCCGCCGTGATCTTGCCGACCAGATCCTCGACGCTGCTTGCCGAGATCGCGCGTCCGCTTTCCGCACGGTCGTTCGTCTTGGACACAACCGCCGGATCGCGATCGAACAGCACCACGTCATGGCCATGCCGGGTCAGACGAACCGCAATATTTCCACCCATGCGGCCCAAGCCGACGATACCGATCTGCATAACTCTTCTCCTCGCGTGGGAAACACGCGCTTCAATTCATTCCATTGAGAAACGATCCGCTCCAGAAGCTGGAGCGGATCGTTTCGTGTCTCAGACAGCCTTTTCGATCGCTGCGGCAAGCGATTTCAAACCAGCTTCGAGCGGACCGCTGATATGCACGCGCAGTGCGCGACGTCCACGCTCGGACAGCACATCGAAGTCACCACGGGCCTGCGCGGCCTTGACCACGCCGAAGGTGAATTTCTCACCCGGCACCGCGACGTCGGCCGCGTCATCCGCCGTGATCTGCAGGAACACCCCGCTGGCAGGACCGCCCTTGTAAGCCTGACCCGTCGAATGGAGGAAACGCGGACCGAATTCGGCCGCCGTCGCCACCTTCAGCGCGTCGCGCAGACCAAGGCGCACCTTCTGAATCCAGTCCCGCGTCTGGGCATCGCGTTCGACATATGCCAGCACGCCCACATAATCGCCCGCTTTCACCCGGTTGAAATGCGCCTTCAGGATCGACGCCACATCACCGGAACCCAGCGCCTTGGCATTGGCTTCATCCGCGTAGAACGCGAATACGCCGTCCTTGGCAAAAGGCGTTTCCGCCGGCAGGGAGCCCGTTTCATTGAAGGCTGTCGTCAGCTTCTTTGTCTCGACCTTGCTGAACTCAACATCCGGCTGGTCGAACGGATCGATGCCGAGGATCGAGCCCGCCACCGCTGTCGCGAATTCCCAATGGAAGAACGCCTGCGCCACCTGGATCTTGTCGAACAGGTCGATTGTCACGACCGGTTCGCCAGCCGCCTTCAACGCCGCGATCGCCTTTTCCTGATTCGGGCAGGGCTCGGCCTTCAGGCGCACATAGGCAAAGACCCGATCCTTGCCATAGACGCCCGGCGCACCCAGCGTCTCGTCATCGATCGGCACAAGGCCCGTGCCACGCTTGCCGGTCGACTCAGCGATAAGCTGCTCAAGCCAGGCACCCAGATCATAAATCGCAGGCGAGGCGACGATCGTGACCTTGTCGCGACCGAATTTCGTTGCCGCAGTGCCAAGGATCGCACCAAGCTGAAGCGCGGTGTTCTCCTTGGGCGGAACGCTCGCTGCCGATTCCTTCACCGAGAACAATGCGGAATTCAGGAATGCACGCACGTCCAGCCCGCTGGCCGCCGCCGGAACGAGACCGAAATTGGACAGCACGGAGAAACGACCACCGATGGCCTTCTCACCATAGAAGATCTTCCAGAAACCGTCCTTCCTGGCGACGTCCTCCATGTGCGAGCCCGGATCGGTCACCGCCACGAAATGCTCGCCCGGCGCCTTGCCCAGCGCCTTCTCGGCCGCCGCGAAGAAATATGCCTTGAGGATGTTCGGCTCCAGCGTGCCACCCGACTTGGACGACACGATGAACAGCGTGTTCTTCAGATCGACCGCTTTCTCATAGGTCGAAACCTGCTGCGGATCGGTGCTGTCCAGAACATGAAGCGTCGGGAAACCGGCGATCTTGCCGAACGTCTCCGCAATCACTTCCGGACCGAGGCTCGAGCCACCCATGCCGAGCAGCAGGACATCCGAGAATCCCTTGGCCTTCACCTCTTTGGCGAACGCCTCGAGTTCATCGACATGCGCCAGACGTTCCTCGACGATGTCGAGCCACTTCAGCCATTTCGCCTCGTCACCACCTGTCCAGACAGACGGATCGCGTTCCCAGAGCTTCCGGAGCTTGCCAGCCTTGCGCCAGTCTTCGAGGGCCGCTTCAACGGCCCCTTGGAGCTCCCCCGGCAGGTGAGTCTCCTGCTCGATCAGCTTGTTGCCCAGGATCGCCTGCTGCTTCTTCGCAACCGCGCCAAGCAGTTGATCGAACGCATCGCTGAACGAGGCGCAGCCATCCTTCACCAGCGCGGTGGTCACGCCGTCAAGATCGAGACCAAGACGCTTCGTCTCCGCCATCACCTTCCTGGCGCCGTCGACATCCTCTTCAAGGCTGTCACGCAGCTTGCCATGGTCGCGGAACGCATCGAACGTCGCCGGCGGAATGGTGTTGACCGTTTCCGGCCCGATCAGTTCATCGACATACAGGACATCGGAATAGGCCTTGTCCTTGGTGCCGGTCGAAGCCCAGAGCAGACGCTGCGGGTTGGCACCCGCCGCCGCCAGCTTCTGCCAGCGCGCGCTCTTCTTGACCTCGAGATAATGCTGATAGGCGACCTTGGCATTCGCGATGGCAACCTTGCCGCGCAGCGCCTTGAGCGCCTCCGCATCCTTGTCACCCGCTGCAATGCGCTTGTCGATCGCACCATCGATCTTGCCGTCGATACGGCTGACAAAGAACGATGCGACACTGGCGATCTTGGAAATGTCCTCGCCCTTGGCATGGCGCGCTTCCAGGCCGGAAATATAGGCCTCCAGCACATCCTTGTAGGCATCAAGCGAGAACAGCAGCGTAACGTTGACGCTGATGCCTTCCGACGTCACCTGCTGGAAAGCGGGAACGCCTTCCTTGGTGCCCGGAATCTTGATCATGAGGTTTTCACGATCGACGGCCTTCCACAGACGGCGCGCCTCCTCGGCGGTTCCTTCCGTATCGAACGCCAGATAAGGCGAGACTTCCAGGCTCACATAACCGTCCAGGCCCTTCGTCTCGACGAAGACCGGATGCATGATCTTGGCGGTTTCCTGGATGTCCGTGATGGCCAGCTTCTCGTAAAGCTCACCGGCGGACAACGTCTCCTTCGACAGCAGCTCCTTGATCTGCGCGTCGTAGTCCGTGCCGTAACCCATGGCCTTTTCGAAAATGGCCGGGTTCGACGTCACACCCTTCAGACCATCCTCATCGACCAGCTTCTTCAGGCTGCCATCGGCCGTGAATGAACGCTGGATGAAATCCAGCCACGGCGACTGGCCATGTTTTCCCAAATCGCGCAGGACATTGGCGACTTTGCCGACATTCGGCTTCTGCTCGACGTCCATTGAAAATCTCCCCGTTTTGCATGGCGTCCGCCCGTGCGGACAGACCCAGCGGCGTGCAACGCACTTCCCGCGTTGCCAAAAATTCCAGGCTTCGGACCCTCTCCGAAGCAAACCGGGCATCGCCAGTGGCGATGCCCGTTTCTTTCACTTGCGCGCGGCCTGTGCCTTCGCAGCCTCGTAGACCTTCTCCGGCGTGAAACCGAATTTCGTCAGAAGATCCTTGAGCGGCGCTGACGCGCCGAACGTGTTCATCGCGATGATCGAACCGCCAAGACCGGTGTAACGGTCCCAACCGAACGCCGCGGCCTGCTCGACCGCCACGCGGCCCTTCACTTCCGGCGGCAGGACGCTGTCCTTGTAAGCCTGATCCTGTTCCTCGAAGAGATCGAAGGACGGGAACGACACCACGCGCGCCTTGACGCCTTCCGCCGTCAACTTCTCGTAGGCATCGACCACGAGGCTGACTTCAGAGCCCGACGCCATGAGAATGACGTCCGGCGTTCCCTCGCAGCTTGCCAGCACATACGCGCCCTTCGCCAGGCCGGAAGCGGGCGCATACTTCGTGCGATCCAGCGTCGGCAGGTTCTGGCGGCTCAGGATCAGCACGGCCGGCTTCTCGGTCAGCGGAATGATCGTACGCCACGCTTCCGAAACCTCGTTCGCATCGCCCGGGCGGATCGTCATGATGCCCGGCGTCGCACGAAGCTGAGCCAGCTGCTCGATCGGCTGATGCGTCGGTCCGTCTTCACCCACGCCAATGGAGTCATGCGTGAAGATATAGATGACCGGCACTTCCATGATGGCCGACAGACGGATCGGCGCCTTCATGTAGTCGGAGAAGATCAGGAAGCCGGAACCGTAGGCACGAACACCCGAAAGCGCGATACCGTTACAGATCGACCCCATGGCATGCTCGCGCACACCGAAATGCAGGTTACGACCGGCATAGGAACCGTTCCACTGCGGCGGCTGGAACGAACCCGCACCCTCGAAGGTCAGGTTGGTCTTCGTCGACGGCGAAAGATCGGCCGAGCCACCGATCATCCACGGCAGGTTCTTCGCAACCGCATTGATGACCCTGCCCGAGCTGGCGCGCGACGCCACACCCTTGGGGTCGGCATCCCATGTCGGAATATCCTTGTCCCATCCGGCCGGCAGACGATGCTCGAAGATATCCGTCAGCTGCGATGCTTCCGCCGGATATTCCTTGGCGTAAGCCTCAAACTTCTTCTTCCATGCAGCGCTCGCCGCAGCACCGCGCTTGCCAAGACCTTCCTGGAAATGTTCCTTCACGCCTTCCGGCACATAGAACGGCTCGGCGGACGGCCAATGATAGGCCTTCTTCGCACCCTCGATCTCGGCTTCGCCCAGCGGCTCACCATGGGCGGAAGCGGTGCCGGCCTTCTTCGGCGCGCCATACCCGATCACCGTATGCATGACGATCATGCTCGGCTTGTCCTTGACGGCCCGGGCCGCGTCCAGCGCCTTGCGAACCGCCGCGACGTCATTGACGTCATTGATCGTCTGGACGTGCCAGTTATAGCCTTCGAAACGCTTGGCCACGTTTTCCGTGAAAGCCAGATCCGTCGAGCCCTCGATCGAAATCTGGTTGCTGTCATACAGCCAGATCAGATTACCCAGGCCCAGATGCCCCGCCGTGGAAGCAGCTTCCGAGGCCACGCCTTCCATCATGTCGCCGTCGCCACAGAACACATAAGTGTAGTAGTCGAACAGGTCATAACCCGGCTTGTTATAGCGCGCGGCCAGCCACTTCTCGGCGATCGCCATGCCGACGGAGTTGCCGCAGCCCTGGCCCAGCGGCCCGGTCGTCGTCTCGACGCCAGCCGTGAAACGGTATTCCGGATGACCGGGCGTCTTGGAATTTAGCTGGCGGAACTGCTTCAGATCATCGATCGTCAGCGAAGGGCGATCAACGACCTTGTCGTGCTCGATATCCTTCACGCCGGTAAGGTACAGCGTCGAATACAGCAGCATCGAGGCATGCCCGACCGAGAGCACGAACCGGTCGCGGCCCGGCCAGAGCGGGTTTGCCGGATCGTAGTTCAGCTCGTGCTGCCACAGCGCATACATTGCCGGCGCCAACGCCATGGCAGTGCCGGGATGGCCCGAATTGGCCTTCTCCACGCCGTCCATCGACAACGTGCGAATGGTATTGATGCTAAGCTGACTGATGTCCGACACACCCGCGCCAATCGCGCCGCCGGCGTCCGCCCCGTAGGCGGCATTGTTGCTGTTGGAACGCATCAAGATTCGACCCTCCGAATTAACTGCCATGTCTTGCAAGACGTTTGCGAATTCCCGGCTCGCTACCGTTGCGGCAGGGGTCACGCTGCACGGCACCGACAGGCACCTGGCGCGGTACTTTCTCATCGAAAGTCCGGTCGCGCTCGCGGCACCCGTTTGGGATCGCGCACACTCTCACGTGCACCCGACCCCGACAAGAGCCCGCCACATGGCAGTTTTGCTACACATTGCGGCCTTATAAAGCGCCCATTGCTCACATTGTGCCAGAGTGCATCTATTCACGACTGCTCGACTGGAACGATCCCCAATCAGTCGGGTTCCACCGCGCTTTTCGGAGAAACCACGACACGTGTCCCATCCACTTTCAGATCATTTCGACGGCCACCGTTTCCATAATCCGACGAACCTCCCGTTTCCTGACGCGCCACCCCCGACATCGACGCCCAACCGTCGCGGCAGCATTCTCCGATGGCAGTTCGGCCTTCGTCCGAAGTGGCCGGTCGATCGCCCCACATCCACCTATCCCGACGCTCCCCCGCCGGAACCCGGCGAACTCGTGGCCACGTTCGTCAACCACAGCACCTTCCTGCTGAGCTTCGGACGCCATGGGAAAGCGCCGTTGACGGTTCTGACGGATCCCATCTTCTCCGAACGCTGCTCGCCCTTCCGCCACCTCGGCCCCAGACGGGTCCAGCCCCCCGGCCTGTCTCTCGACGCGCTGCCACGAATCGATGTCGTGGCCGTTTCGCATTGCCATTACGACCACATGGACCTGCCGACGCTGCGCTTCCTCGCCGAACGCGATGACCCGGCCTGCATCACGCCACTCGGCAACCGGCGTCACCTTCGAAAGGCGGGGCTGACCCAGATCGTCGAGCAGGATTGGTGGGAACACGCGCAACTCGGCGACCTAGGGATCACCCTCACCCCCGCACGGCACGCTACTGCCCGCACACCGTTCGACGCCAACGAGGCATTATGGGCGGGTTTCCTGTTCACCCTCGCCGGGAACGAGGTGCCCAGCGTGTTCTTTGTGGGCGACAGCGGCCACGGGCGGCACTGGGCCATGATTCGTGAACGCCTCGGCGCACCAGATCTCGCATTGCTCCCGATCGGTGCCTATGAACCGCGCGACCTCATGCGACGCGTCCATGTCAATCCGGAAGAAGCCTTCGAAGCCTTCCGGAATCTCGGCGCAAAGCGCGGCCTCGGCATGCATTTCGGCACATTCCAGCTTACCGACGAAGGCATCGACGAACCGCCCGCCCGCTTGCGCCTCGCAACACGCGCCGCGGGACTGCCGGACGATACCTTCGACACACTCGGCAACGGCGAATCGCGCCTCTTCTCGCGCAACGCCGTATCGCAACCCGACACACCAAGCTAAAATCATCACCTGAACCACTATCGTCAGCCGAAAGACGCGCCATGAACGACCATCCGCCCGCCGGCAGATTTACGCCCGAACAGATCACGGCACTCTTCATCGACGCCGCGCGCCAAGGCGATATCGACCTCCTGACCCAGTTCCTCGACGCCGGCATGACGATCGATACGCAGGACAGCCGCGGCTACACGCCGCTGATCGTCGCCGCGTATAACGGCCAGCTCGAGGCGACCCGCCTCCTGCTCGAGCGCGGTGCCGATCCCAACATCGGCGATCTCAAGGGCGCGACCGCGCTTTCCGGCGTTGCCTTCAAGGGCAACGAGGATCTCGCGCGCCTGCTGATCGGCCATGGCGCCGATGTCGACCGCCACAATCTCGTCGGTCGCACCCCGCTGATGTTCGCCGTCATGTTCGGTCGTGACAACATGGCGAAACTGCTTGCCGCAGCCGGCGCCGATCCGGATGCCGTTGATTCGGAAGGCGTGTCCGCACGCGACGTGGCAGAAGGACAGGGACGCGGCGATCTCTTCACGACACAGCAGGCCGCCTCGTGAGCCGTCTCTGGAACCGGCGGGTCGCATCGCTCGATCCTTACGTGCCGGGCGAACAGCCCGCCGCCCTCGATCTTCTCAAGCTCAACACCAACGAGTTGCCCTACGGTCCCAGCCCGAAGGCCCTGGCAGCCATTCGGGCCGCCTGCGACGACACGCTCCGCCTTTATCCAGACCCCACATCCATGGCGCTGCGACAGGCGATTGCGGCCCGTTTCGACACGACAGCCGATCGTGTTTTCGTCGGCAACGGGTCCGATGAAGTGCTGGCCCACGCCTTCCGCGGACTGGTTCGTGACGATGCGCCCCTGCTCTTCGCGGATGTCAGCTACGGCTTTTATCCCGTCTATTGCGGCCTGTTCGATCAACCCTATCGGGAAATCCCCCTACGGTCGGATTTCTCGATCGATGTGGATGATTATACGGGCACCTGCGGCGGCATCGCCATCGCCAATCCCAACGCCAATACGGGCATCGCCCTGCCGGCCGAGGACATCGAGCGACTCGCGGTTGCCCAGCCGGACAGCACGATCATCGTCGATGAGGCCTATGTCGATTTCGGCGCGCAATCCGCCGTCTCGCTCACGCACCGTCACGACAATATCCTCGTCGTTCAGACGGTATCGAAATCCCGCGCCCTGGCCGGGCTGCGCGTCGGCTATGCCATCGGCCATCCCGACCTGATCGAAGGCCTGACGCGCGTCAAGGACAGCTTCAATTCCTATCCTCTCGATCGCCTCGCCCAGATTGGCGCCGCCGCGGCCCTTGAAGACACGACATGGCTGAACGAGGCCACGGGACGCGTCATCGAAACGCGCGCCCAGCTTGCGGCGTCGCTGAACGATCGCGGGTTTCATGTTCTGCCATCATGTGCGAACTTCATTCTCGTGCAACATCCGACGCATCGCGCGACGGATATCCAGCAACACCTCCGCGACCGGCATATCATCGTCCGGCGGCTGAGCCACCCGCGCATCCAGAACTGGCTGCGCATCTCCATCGGTACGAATCAGGACAGCGGCCGCCTTCTGTCGGCACTGGATGATTTCCGCACCTTCTGAACCGATCGGCGTTAACCGATTGGCAATTAACGACAGGGTAGGAAACTACACTTCGAACCCCATCTTCTCATGGGTGGCGAAGACACGTGTTCCCGCCTCTTTTTATTTCGACGGACCAAGACCATGCGTGCATACAACGGACAGCTTTCGGACAATCAGCCCATCCGGCGCAATACAACGGAAAAGCAGAAACAACTCCGCGAACTCAAGGAAACTCTGGCGTCCATGAAGCCGCAGACCTCGCCGGCCCTTCGCCAGAGCGTCCAGCGTCGCATCCGTGAACTCGAGACCGAACTGCGCACCGCCGAACGGCAAAGTGCGGCACGCGCCGCTGAACGTCAGAACATGCCCTCCCGCGCCGGCGATTCGAGCGCGCCGCGTCGCCCGCGCCGTCCACAGTCATGACGGGACCAGCAGGAATACGTCGGATGCTGGCTTCCTGCCCGCGTGCGATCATCCGAATGAGCGTGATCGCACTGATCGGCGGTCACGCACTCGCCGCGGATAACGAAGCGCGCAAAAGCGCCAGCGCGTTCGGCCATTCAGTGGACATCACCCACCCTGCGGACGGCGGCCACACGGTCGTCGTCAACGGAACACCGCTTTTTTCCGATCGGAGTGACGCGGAACTGTCCGTGCTTGGCATCTACACCGCCAACAGCCATCCCTACGCCGTTATCAAACAACGCTATGCGGGCAATGCCTGTCCCGTGAAATACCGCGTGATCTCCCTGGTGCCGACACCGAAGCAAACGCGGACATTCGGCACCTGCCGGGACCATGCCCATATCAGCACGCTCGGCGAGACCCTGAAGGTCACGCTGCCCGCCAGCAGCGGACAGAAAACCTACAGCATCCACAACACGCAGATAACGCCATAAAAGCCATTCCTTGCGGCAAACGGGTGCGCTAACCGCGCCAGCCGTCGGCCACCGCCCACAATGCGCCCATCATTCTCTGACGAAACGGATGCATGGAGTCACTCTCCCGCACGACATAATAGGCACTGTCCAGGGCACTACAGCGGCCCGGACGCGTCCTCAACGCCTGAAACACGTGCCGATCCGCCGTCATGCCCGTAAGATCCCCGGACAGCGGCGTATTCCAGCACGTCAGCACATCCACCGCGCGCTGCCGGTCGATCATCAGACAATTCGGGTCGACGAAACCGCCTTGCCGCTCAGCGAATATGCCGGCATCAGGCCCCACGGACTCCCATTGATCGACGCAGACCGGGCGCAAACTGCGCGGATGCACGAACCAGCGCCGCGACCATGCCCAGTCATGCCCCTCAATGGCGGAAAGCAGACCGGACAGATGATCCGCCCGCCACCAGTTGTCGTCGTCAAGATACGCAATGCGCGGCGCATTCGCCATCAGGCTCAGGATGTTGCGCAACGCCCCACCGTCACGCGCCGCCGTCACACCCCCATGCCTTACGGATGTCGAATAACCCGGCCACAGCAACTGGACCGACCACCCGGCAGGACAGTGCCGGCAAGCCGCCTCAATCATTCGCAACCCAGAGTTATCGTCAGGGAACTGGTCCACACCGATCAGAACCTGCACGCGCCCCGCAACATCCTGCCGGAACACCGAGGATAGCGCCTGAAAA
The DNA here is from genome assembly GCF_002005465.1 of Neoasaia chiangmaiensis. Lineage (NCBI taxonomy): Bacteria > Pseudomonadati > Pseudomonadota > Alphaproteobacteria > Acetobacterales > Acetobacteraceae > Neoasaia > Neoasaia chiangmaiensis. The sequence continues at coordinate 1,034,323 of NZ_CP014691.1, forward strand.
AGGCTGGGACGCAGCAGACTGGGCATGACAACACCCACATCGTATGGCGCCTGCCCGACGGGCGAACCGAAGCTGAAGAGACCGGGCTGCATCCCTCGTCACTACACGATTTTCGCCGGTTATGCGCCCCGCCCCCGATGCGGCCCTTTCTTGTGGCGCGATCGCCGGGTCGGCGCATGGAAATCATCGGGTTTACGACTGACCCAGGCGATGAACCGCCGCAAGTCGGGATCGTCCCTTAACGCGACAGGGTCTGAGAAATATCGCGCCAGCTCCGCCTCACTGAAACGTGCATGAATGGCCGCATGGCAGACCTGATGCAGCATCGGCGCGTCGCCCCGCGCCCCTCCCCGCAGCTTCGGCACGAGATGATGGCGCGACGCGCGCGCATGCTGCGGGATGATCCGTCCGCAAAGCACGCAAACGGTGGACGCTGGAAGCGCCGATCCTGTGCGATCATCGATAACGCGCTTCACCCGTCTCATCTCTCATGATGTCGGTTCGTACCTTCCTTGCCGCAAGACGGACGGCTTCCCATAAACGCCGAGGCGGCTCATAACAGGCGCAATATCGTTCTACTGGCAGAAGGCACGACCATGTCCGTTCAGGCTTCTCCTCGTCCTTTCGCGCCGGACCCCACATTGCTCGACAAGCTGGGCGACGTGGCCGTGCGCATCGGTCTCAACATCCAGAAAGGGCAGCAGCTCGTCATTACGGCGCCGCTCGATGCCGTGCCGCTCGTGCGCCGCATCACCGAACACGCCTACCGCCAGGGCGCCAGCCTCGTGACGACACTCTACGCCGACGATGCCGCCACACTTGCGCGCTTCCAGCACGGCGCGGAAGAAACATTCGACACGGCTTCCGCCTGGCTTGCCAACGGGATGGCCGACGCTTTCCGCCAGGGCGCGGCGCGCATGGCGATCACAGGTAGCGACCCGACGCTGCTCAGCGCGCAGAACCCCGCACATGTCTCACGCGCCAACCGCGCCGCCTCCGCGGTCAACCGTCCGGCGATGGAGGTGATTACCAGCTTCGCGACGAACTGGAACATCATCGCCTACGCCACGCCCGCCTGGGCACAGCAGGTCTTTCCGGACATGGCCGAGGATCAGGCACAGGCCGCACTCTGGAACGCCATCTTCAAGGCCTCCCGCGTCGATGTCCCCGATCCGGTCAAAGTCTGGCGCGCCCATAACGCCCTTCTTCACGCCAAGGCCAGATACCTGAACGAAGCGCGCTTCGATTCCCTGCGTTTCACAGGTCCCGGCACGGACCTCAAGGTCGGACTCGCCGAGGGACACGCATGGGCCGGCGGCTCGGAAAACACGACCACGGGGATCGAATGCAACCCCAATATCCCGACGGAGGAGGTGTTCACCACGCCGCATTGCCGTCGGGTCGAGGGGCACGTCCGCAGCACCAAGCCATTATTCCATCAGGGAACGCTGATCGACGATATCCAGGTCCGCTTCGCGGAGGGACGCATCATCGAAGCCCATGCGTCGCGCGGGGAAAATGTTCTGCAACGCATTCTGGAAACCGACGACGGCGCAGCCAGACTGGGCGAAGTCGCGCTGGTCCCGCACTCATCCCCTATTTCCCAGACCGGTATCCTCTTTCGTAATACGCTGTTCGACGAAAACGCCGCCAGCCACATCGCGCTCGGCCAGGCCTATACGAAATGCCTCTTCGACACCGAAGGTCAGGACGCCGCCGCACTGAACGCACGCGGCGCGAACGAAAGCCTGATCCATATCGACTGGATGATCGGTTCGGACCAGATCAATCTCGATGGCCTGGACGCCAACGGCCATGCAACGCCGCTGATGCGTGCCGGTGAATGGGTGCAATCGTGAAGCATATCGCCCTCGCAACCTGCATTATGGCGTTGAGCGCAACGCCCGTCGCTCTCGCGCAGGAGACCGATCCGTCCACCATGCCCCCCGGCGCCGAACAGCAGGCACTGCCGCAGCAGTTGACCCCCGCCATGCGCGCCGACATTGCGCGCGGCATGGCCTACCCGCTTCCGCAGGATTTCCTGACCCGCGCACGCGACACCTTGATGGCGCTGCAAGGCGCGGGCATCCAGCCGCCCAGTTCAGCCGGCATGGACCTGCATCAGACGATCGAGACCATGCGTGGCATTCCCGGATTGCCCAACATACTCGCTGCACACGGATTTTCCGTGGACAGCTTCGTCATGGGAATGACGGCATTCGGCATGACACTGGCCGCCACGAACGGGCAGCAGTTGCCGCCCGACCTTCCACACCCCAATCCTGCGAATATCGCTCTTTTCCACGCTCATCCGCAGGATGTCACGGCCCTGATGCAGGCAATGGGTCAACCTCCCGGCGCCACGCAATGAGCAACAGCATCCAGTTGGACCCCAATACGCTTCCGGTACTCGATATCGTCGAACTGGCGAATACCGGCGCGATCCGACGCGCCGAACAGCAGACACCCCCTGATGGCATTCCCGTTTTCGTCACCGCCCTCGGCTGGCTCGAACTGGAAGACCGTTATGGAATTGACGACCCTCGCAAGATCCTTCGTTCGCTCGAGGGCGCTGCCCATCGCCTTCTTTCCCACGCGGCCACCACACTGGCCACGCAATCTGCTGGAGAAGTCTCGGCAACAATCACCTGCCCCAGCGATCTTTTTACGGAGAACGGCAGCGTCAATCTTTCCTTCGTGCGCGACAGGGAGCATCCGGTCGTCTGCGTCCTGATCGGCACGACAGACCATCTGATGGCGCTGCTTTCACCACGCGACTGAGACGCCATCCGCCCGGCCCGTCGTCGCATCACGCCGACGGGCGCCAGAGTTCGTCGATCTGCTGTTGTTCCTTGCGTAATTCGGCACGACGAACCTCGGCGCGGCGTTCGTCATAAACGATCTCGACTGCCCGATGGGCAGCCCGCGCCATGCTCATAGCCGTCTGAGCCAGTGCACGATCGGCAGCAGCCCGTTGTTCGTTCTGTCGCGCGGCGCGAATAGTGGCCCGCCCCTGCGGCATCCACTGCGCGAAGGCACTGACGACGAAATCGTCACATTCAGGACGGGACGCAAATTCCCGTTCTTCAAGATAGCGCTGCTCGGCATCCTTCACCGCGTCACTCGCCATCTTCTCCACGGCAACAGCCATCGCCAGATCCCGCTCAGTCTTTTCCAGTTCCCGTTTGCGCAAGCTCATCAATGTTTCGAGGGGACCAAGATTCATGCGACCTCTCCCAGAATGTTGCGCAGCGCGTTGAAACTGCCCTCAATGGTCGCCGTCTCATTCCAGTCCTGGGTCAGGAACGCCGTTAACGCCGGCATCAGAACGATCGCCTCGTCGATAGCGGGGTCCGTACCCTGTTTGTAGGCACCAAGCCGGATCATATCGGCCATCCTTTCATAATTTGCCATGATGGCCCTTGCCCGACGCATCATGCTGTTTTCCGCCGCCGAGTTGCATCCCGGCACGGAGCGTGAGAGCGATTTCAGAACATCGATTGCCGGATAGCGGCCGGCCTCACCGATCTTGCGATCCAGAACGATATGGCCATCGAGGATGCCACGCACCGCATCGGCCACCGGCTCATTGTGATCGTCCCCTTCGACCAGAACCGTGAACAACGCCGTGATGAATCCTGCTTTCCCGTCCTGTCCGACGGCGCCGGGTCCAGCTCGTTCCAGCAACGCCGGGAGCGTTGCGAAGACGGATGGCGGATAACCTCTCGTTGCTGGCGGTTCGCCGGCAGACAGGCCGATCTCACGCAATGCGAGGCAGAAACGCGTCACGCTATCCATGAGCAGCAACACAGACTTCCCCTGATCGCGAAAATATTCGGCGATGGCCATGGCGGCATAGGCTGCCTCCCGACGCATCAAGGGCGGCGAATCGGATGTCGCAATAACCACGACGCTGCGCTTGAGGCCCTCCGCCCCAAGGTCGTCTTCAATGAATTCACGGACTTCCCTCCCGCGCTCGCCGACCAATGCGATTACTGCAACATCGCAATCGGCCTGCCGCGCCAACATGGACAGAAGCGTCGATTTTCCAACGCCCGACCCCGCGAACAAACCAAGCCGCTGCCCGATCCGACATGTGGTGAACGCATCCAGAGCACGAACGCCAAGATTCATTCTCGGCCCCAGGCGCGCCCGCGTTGTCGCCAATGGCGGGGACGTAACGGTTGATCGCCACCGCGAATTGAGACGGAGAGGTCCTTTCCCGTCGATCGCGTTGCCAAGCGGATCGATCACCCGCCCGAGCCAGGCATCATCGATATACAAACCGCGCTTCGGCGCACCGGGATCGATACATAGCCGCGCTTCGGAACCAGGCCCCACGCCATCAAGCGCCGCAAATGCCATTAGCGATGCACTGTTATCCCGAAAACCCACAACCTCTGCGGGTATTCTGGTACCATCCCGCGCGTAGAGCGACACACGATCGCCGATGGAAAGAGAATCGTTCAAGCCATCGACGGTCGCGCAAAGACCCAGGATTTCCCGGACCTCCCCGATGACGCTTACGACTTCGGCAAGCGTCACGGCCGCGTTCAACTCGTCAAAAATCTTCTGCAGACTGGCGAATAAAGGGTCGTCGCTCATTCCCGGTTTTTTGCCGCAGCTTTTTTAATATCCGGTTAAAAAAAGCGTGCTGAAAATAATTTTCTTCCTGCGCAACAATTCTCGTTGCGATATGCAACCTTGGGTGGTAACCGTTTATCAACAAACTTCGGAGTTGCCACTATGCGCGCCCTTCTCGTCGACAGCGATCTCAACATCGCCATGAGCCTTATTCAGATCATGCGCGGCAGTGGTTTCACCGTGGATCACACGGCGTCAGGACGGGAAGCTCTGGAGATGCTCCGGCACTACGATTATGACATTACGGTGCTGGAGCTCATGCTGAACGATATCGAAGGTTACGATGTCATTCGTCAGGCACGACAGGCGCGCATCACGACGCCAATCCTCATTCTCAGCAGCCTCACCCGTCCCCAGGCGAAGATCAAGGCGTTCGGTGTCGGCGTCGACGATTACATGACTAAACCCTTCGATACCGGCGAACTTATTGCCCGACTGCAGGCTGTGCTGCGTCGTTCACGCGGACTGAGCGCCGCACGCGTGGCCATCGGGCCGCTTGAAATCGACCTGAACGCCAAGGAAGCCCTGGTCAATGGCGCGCCAGTTCACCTTACCGGCAAGGAATATGCCATTCTTGAACTGCTCGTTCTGAGACGCGGCGCTGTACTGACGAAAGATGCATTTCTCAATCACCTCTACGGCGGCATCGATGAGCCGGAGATGAAAATCATCGATGTGTTCATCTGCAAGCTACGTCGCAAGCTACAGGTCAAAGGCGCCGGCAACCTTATTACCACGGTCTGGGGACGCGGCTACGTTCTCCGGGAGGAACGTACGGTTGAAGCTGAGATGATGCCGGCCGCCCCCATGCTGGCATCCATGTCAGCATGAGGACAGAATCCCGGAATTCAGGACAGACTGACGCCATGGTTCATGGGTCCGACGACGCCGTTACCCATGGGAGATGCCGTCTGGATCGCCGCCCGTACATAGCGACGAGCCCGTTCGATCGCATCACGCATCGCCATACCTTGCGCCAGACCCGTCGCAATCGCACTCGCTAGTGAGCATCCGGTTCCATGTGTCGCTCGGGATTGAATCCGCTGGCCTTCAAAAAACTCGACCGTTTCATCTTCGACGAGCACATCCACCAGAACGTCGCCGGACATGTGGCCGCCCTTCACTAGGACGGCAGGACCATCTGCGCCGCTTAGAGCACGCCCCACCTCCACCATATCGTCAATCGTCCGTATATCCCGACCACTCAAAAGCGCGGCCTCCGGAATATTCGGCGTCAGCAACGCCACACTGGGCATCAGACGCGACTTCAATGTCTCTCGCGCCTCCGGCATCATCAACGCCGCACCGCTTGACGCCACCATGACGGGGTCCAGAACGACTGGAATGGATGGAAAAGCAGCGAGAACGTCCCCAACCGCCGAGATAACATCGGAATTCGGCAGCATGCCCAACTTGATGACGTCTGCTCCGATATCGTCGAGCACGGATCGCATCTGACGCGCAACAAATGCAGGGGGCACGCGCATGATCTCCTGCACCCCCAGCGTATTTTGGGCCGTGAGAGCCGAAACGGCCGTCGCCGCATAACCGCCCAGTGCCGTGACCGTCTTGATGTCCGCCTGAATTCCAGCACCACCGCCGGAATCGCTGCCGGCGACGATCAGAACGCGACCGCGCATTTCTAGGCCAGCGTCAGGCTGAGAATGGCGTCGCACATTCTGGTGACGCATTCCTCCACCAATGCCGGATCGTCAGCCTCGACCATTACACGTAACAAGGGTTCTGTTCCGCTGGCTCTCAGAACAAGTCGACCGCGCCCCTTCAGGCGTTCGTCCACCTTGGCCTTTGCCTCATCAAGCACAGCCGATCCCAAGGGGCTCGGTCCACTGAACCGGACATTACGCAACATTTGCGGATAGGGCTGGAACACACGGCATATCTCGCTTGCCGGTCGCCCTGTCTCCACGAGCACGGCCAGAACCTGCAAAGCAGCGATCAGACCATCGCCTGTCGTTGCATAGTCCGACAACACCATATGTCCTGACTGTTCGCCACCGAGATTGGCGCCGATTTCGCGCATCCTCTCGACGACATACCGATCGCCGACCGCCGTGCGCAACAAGGTCAACCCCTGACTTTCCAGATAGCGCTCCAGCCCCAGATTGGACATGACAGTCGCCACCACATTTCCTGTGCGGAGGCTACCGCGCTCATGCCAGGAACGCGCAATCAGGGCCAGAATCTGGTCTCCGTCAACGATCTCGCCACGCTCGTCACTGATGATGACGCGATCGGCGTCCCCATCCAGCGCGATACCAAGCTGCGCGCCATGTTCGACGACCGCCTGACAGAGCTTCTCCGGCCGCGTTGAGCCACAACCATCGTTGATATTGATGCCGTCCGGCTCGCACCCGATGCGAACGACCTCCGCACCCAGTTCCCACAACGCCGTCGGCGCCACGCGATAGGCGGAACCGTTCGCACAGTCGATGACGATCTTCAGTCCGTCCAGACGCAACCCACGCGGAAAGGACGCCTTGGCATTCTCGATATAACGACCAGCCGCGTCGTTAAGTCGTGACGCTCGGCCAACCAGTGCCGGCTGCGCAAGACGACCCGTCAGATCCTCACGCATCAGGGCCTCGATCTCTTCCTCCGCCGCGTCCGACAGCTTGAAGCCATTCGGCCCGAACAACTTGATTCCATTGTCCTCGAATGGATTATGCGATGCGGAAATCATGACACCTAGATCGGCGCGCAACGAACGCGTCAGCATGGCGATGGCCGGGGTGGGAAGCGGCCCGACCAGCGTCACATCCATACCGGCCGACAGAAATCCGGAAACCAGCGCGCACTCGATCATATAGCCGGAAAGTCGCGTGTCCTTGCCCAGCACGACGCGATGCCGATGCGCGCCTTGCTGGAAATACAATCCCACCGCCTGCCCAAGACGTTGCGCGATATCGACGGTCATCGGGGCCAGATTGGCCGTGCCTCTGATCCCATCCGTTCCGAACAGCTTGCGGGACTTGGGCAGGCTCATCATTCGCTCTCCGACAAAAGCACAGGAGCGCCGGGACGAACCCGACGACTTGGGGGCGGAAATTTGCCGAAACATGCACGAAAAGCAATCCGCCTCACGCATACGGCCGTAGAAAAGAAAAAAGGGACCCGAAAGTCCCTTTGTTCCCAAAAGTCAGCTGGGCTGTGGAGCAGGATCGAGCCCGCCAGTACCGCCCGCCCCCGGCCGCGTTGTCGGCACGGAGGCCCGGCGGTTTTCCGGCGCCGGATCGTCCACCACGACACGCTCGATCGGCTCGCCACGCAAGACCTTGCCGATCTCCTCACCGGTCAGCGTCTCGAATTCCAGCAGCGCCTTGGCCAGACGATGCAGATCGTCAATCCGCGATAGCAGCAGCGAATGAGCAGTATGGTAGGCATGATCGATCAACTGTTTGATTTCACGATCGATCTCCCTTGCCGTCTGCTCGGAGACATTCTTGTTCTGCGTCACGGAATGCCCGAGGAAGACTTCCTGGCCATTGTCGCCATAGGCAATCATGCCGAGCTTTTCGCTCATGCCCCATTCGGTAATCATGCGACGCGCCTGATCGGTCGCCATCTTGATATCGCCGGATGCTCCCGTGCAGACATTCTCCGCGCCGAATACGATCTCTTCCGCCGCACGACCGCCCATGGCCAGAACCAGTTCCGCCATGCACTTCGACTTGCTTTTCGAATAACGATCGCCTTCCGGCAGGCTCATGACCAGCCCCAGCGCACGACCGCGCGGGATGATCGTCGCCTTGTGTACCGGATCGCAACCCGGCGTCAGGATCGCGCAGAGGGCATGGCCGCCTTCATGATAGGCCGTCATGCGCTTCTCATCGTCGCTCATGACCAGCGAACGACGCTCGGCTCCCATCAGCACCTTGTCCTTGGCGTTTTCGAACTCCAGCATCGCCACGGTACGCTTGCCCAGCCGGGCTGCGAGCAGCGCTGCCTCGTTGACGAGGTTGGCCAGATCGGCACCGGAGAAACCGGGGGTGCCACGTGCGATCACCCGCGGATCGACATCGCTCGCCAACGGCACCTTGCGCATATGCACGCGCAGAATGCGCTCACGGCCCATCACGTCGGGATTGGGCACCACGACCTGACGGTCGAAGCGACCGGGCCGCAACAGCGCCGGATCAAGCACGTCCGGACGGTTCGTGGCCGCGATCAGGATTACGCCCTCGTTGCTTTCGAAACCATCCATCTCGACAAGCATCTGGTTCAGCGTCTGCTCGCGCTCGTCATTGCCGCCACCCAGACCGGCGCCACGATGACGACCGACCGCATCGATTTCATCGATGAAGATGATGCAAGGAGCAGATTTCTTGCCCTGTTCGAACATGTCACGCACACGCGACGCGCCCACACCCACGAACATTTCCACGAAATCCGAGCCGGAAATCGTAAAGAACGGCACGTTGGCCTCACCCGCAATGGCCCGCGCCAGCAAGGTCTTGCCCGTGCCGGGAGGGCCGACAAGCAGTGCGCCCTTCGGAATCTTGCCACCCAGCCGCGTGAACTTCTGCGGATCTTTCAGAAAGTCGACGATCTCCTGCAATTCGGACTTCGCTTCGTCAATGCCGGCTACGTCGTCGAACGTCACGCGACCCTGCTTTTCCGTCAGCAACCGCGCACGCGACTTGCCAAAACCCATGGCACGCCCGCTACCCGACTGCATCTGCCGGAAGAACAGAACGCCCACGCCCAGCATCAGCAGGATCGGCAGATAGTTCAGGACATAACGCAGAAGCGGGCTGCCTTCCGTATCGAGCGGCTTGGCCACGACCTCGACGTTCTTGCTCGTCAGACGCGAGATCAACGTGGGGTCCTGCGGCGAATACGTCTCGAAGGACGTACCATCGGTCAGCGTGCCGGAGATGTTCTGGTCCTGCACCACGACCGAGCGCACCCGGTTATGATCCACGTCCGTCACGAAATCGGAATAGGCGAGTTGTTGAGACGCATGCTGGCTACCGCCCGGCTGAAATGCCGTAAAAAGCAGCATCAGCAGAACGATGATAATTACCCAGAGCGCAAGGTTGCGGCCAAAATTGTTCATCGTGGTCTCTATCGTTTCAAGCGCGTATGGCGCGGCACCAGGCCATGCCACTGTCAGAATATGTTTAACATAAGCATAAACCCGGACGTTCCCACCCTGTCATGCACGTTTTCCGTGACTATTGCGCCGCGAGGGACCAGAACGAGCCCGAAAACACCGCCATTGGGCGAATAAAGTCGAACCGGGCGTCATGCGGCGCGGCGCCGGATACGGCGCGCAATGCCGGCAATGTCCGCCGAACCGCAAACGGCAAGCCCGTATTGCCGCCATCATGCCCGACTGCCGAGACGACCATGCCTGTCGCTGTTCCCGCCGATCGCAACTGCCAGCGCCCATCCCAGATTGCGCCATCCACCGCCTGAACAGCACTTTCCATGGCCTGCGCCTCCCGACATAACACCCAGCCCGGCCCCAGCCGCCCGGCCTTCCGCAACGTCACGCCATGCAGGGTGCAAGCTTTCGGCATCTTCAGTAGCGCCGACATGATTCGCCGCGCAGGCGGATAGGCGCGTCCGGACAACACCTGCCACAGCAGACCCAGCAATACCGGACCGCAAAGGTCAGCTGGCAGAAGGAAAAAGCCCCCCGGGTGAAAGACGATCCGCTCCGCTGCCTCCTCAAGGCGGCAGGCCTCGTCCTCCTGACGCTCACGCGCGTGAGCGCCCGCCATATGGCACAACGCCGAGACATCCTGCGTGCCGAGAGACTGGCGCACCCGCACGCGCTCGAACTGCCGGTTCTGGTTCGACGGGTCCTCTGCCCACGCGATGCCTGCTTCCCGCAGCGTCACGCGCAACCGCGCGGAAGACACCCGCAGCAAGGGGCGCAAAAGACGCAAATCCGCCAGTTCCCGACATGTCGCCATCCCGGCCAACCCGTAGGCTGAGCTGCCTGCGCGCTGCCGCATCGCCACCGTTTCGGCCTGGTCTCCCGCATGGTGGCCGATCAGCAGGTCCAGACAGCCCGCTTCCCGGCAAGCCCGGGTCAGAGCCCGATAGCGGGCCGCACGCGCACCTTCCTGAAGGCCCCCATCACGCCTTAATCCCGTCAATGGCAACACCCGGCTGGCCATCCCAAAGCCATCGAGAACAGCCGCCGTTCGATGTGCTTCATCCGACGACTCGGCACGCAATCCATGATCGACAATCAACCCGACCACATGGCGACGCCATCGCCGTGCCAGCCATGCCAGACACAAACTGTCGGCACCGCCGGAGACGGCAACTGCGATCGGATAATCGGCATCATCAGCCGGGAAAGGCTCGAACTCCTGCATCCAGACAGCAAACTCCGCCGCCTGGATCGCACCCTCGCTCAATGGCAGGCTGCGCGCGTCTTGAACGATGCCGCGGCGGTTTTTACGCGGGGCGAAGGCTGTGGAAACTCCATATGAAGTTTTGCAAGCGCCTCGCACGCCGAGTGTTTATCACCCAACGCCAGCATGGAAGCCGAAACGCCCAGCAGTGCCTCCTGCGCCCGTGGCGAATGAGGCGCACGGTTATAGGCATCGTAATAAGCCACGGCCGAATCGCGATATTGCTTCTGCCCGGCCATCGATTGGGCAAGCAGGAACTGCGCATCCATCTTGCCCTGTGCAGACTTCGCGGACTTCAACGCCTGCTGCGCGTCGCTCTGCGCGGTCGCATAGTCGCCACCACGCAATGCCGACTGACCGGCCTGCAGGAGATCGGCGGCCGTTCGCGGCTTGGCCGGCGTGGGCGCCGCAGGGGCCGCCGGCGTGTCGCCGCCCGCTGCCGCGGCTGGGGCAGCAGCAGCACCACCACCACCGTTCTGGGCAGCGAACTGCATGTCGGAAATCTGCTTCGACATGGTGGCGTTCTGCTGCTGCACCTGATTGGTCAACTGATCGAGCTGACCGCGCATTTCACGATTCTGCGCCTCCAGCGCCGAGACTCTATCAAGCAACTGCGCCACGAGATCGCCGCTCTGTCCCCCACCGCTCGTCGGGGCAGGCGTCGCGGTGATATTGCCACCTGCGGCTTGCAGCTGACCGATCTGCTGATTCAATTGCTGAATCTGGTTCTGAAGTGCGATGCCTTCACGACTGGTGATCTGCTGCGCCCGTGCATCGGACATGCCCCCGGCAACCAGCATGACGGCCGCCGCCGTTGCAAGGAAATGGAATCGATAGGAAACGGCTCGTCGCATAGCGCACCCTTCACGCAAGGCCCTGTCATCTCAAGCACCGAAAATACCGGCGCTCGGCCCGCCCGGAATCCGCCGACAACATGCGAATATTCCGGCAGGCGAGTCTCCAGATAAAGCAAAACCGGCCAGCGCATAAGCACTGGCCGGTCCGCCAAACATCATCAACGCAATAAGCGCGTGATCGGTCTTACTTGACCGACGTGATCGCGTTGCGGTTCTGCGACCAGGACTGCTCGTCATCGCCATCGGCGGTCGGACGGTCCTTGCCGTAGGAGATGGTGCTGAGACGCGACGGGGAAACGCCTTTGGCGACCAGATAGTCGCGCGCAGCATTCGCACGGCGCTGACCCAGCGCGATGTTGTATTCTTCCGTTCCGCGATCGTCGCAGTTACCGGCGATCTGCACGCTAACCTGCGGATAACGGGCAAGCCAGGCTGCCTGCTTGTCCAGCGTCGCCTTCGCGTCGTCGGAGAGCGAGTTCTGGTTCAGTTCGAAGAAGACGCGATCGCCGACATTGGCGACCAGATCCGCCTCACTGCCCGGCGCAGCGCCGGTTTCCTGAGCGGATGCGCCAGCACCAGTGGTGGCACCCGTGTTCTTGTCGCTTGAGCATGCCGCAAGAACGACCGCAAGACCGAGCGCGCCGATAAGCTTGAAATTCATTTCTGCCAACCCTGAATACAGTCCCATCCCAGGACCAGGAAGCGTGAACCAAATTGTGAAGACTGGTCGCGGCCGTCGTTTTGCTTGCGCGTTCTAGAAAAACGCGGGCCGCTTGCGAATGTCGGAGACCACGACCCGCCTTACTCATTGGAACGATAGCTGGTCAAGCACCACGAACACCACGTTGTCCATGATGACGCCGATTTCATTACAATTTCAAAAATAGTGCCCTGACGGCCACAGTTTGTGGCCGTCAGATGACAGAAATCAGCCGTTCAGCGGCGACCACGCCGGATCCGAAGCGCCGGTTCCGGTATGGATCGGCCGCTCATTGAAGCCGGTAATGTCGATCATGCCGATTCCCGACGCGAACCCTGCGCCACCCGCACCCGACGCCGACTGGCGGCAGAACGCGATCACACGGCCATTCGGACAGAAGGTGGGACTCTCCACGGTAAAACCTTCCGTCAGGATACGCTCGCCCGTTCCATCGGGCGCCATCACGCCAAGAGAGAATCGCCCTCCTGCAATGCGGGTAAACGCAATCAGGTCGCCGCGCGGCGACCATACCGGCGAACCGTATTGCCCGTTGCCATAGGAGATGCGCCGCGCACCACCACCCGACGCGCTCATGATATAGAGCTGCGGGCTGCCGCCACGATCGGAATTGAAGACGATCTGGCTACCATCGGGACTGTAGGACGGACTTGTATCGATCGCACCGGAATTGGTAATCTGCCGCTTGCTGCCGGAGCCAAGATCGACCACGAAGATGTCCGACCCGCCGCCACGCGTGGCGGACAGCACCACCTGCCCACCCGAGGGCGAGAAACGCGGCGCGAACGAAATACCCGCGAACTCTCCCAGCAGACGCTGGCTGCCGGAGCCAAGATCGAACAGGTAAACGCGAGGCCGGTCATTGGCATAGGACATGAATGCGATCTGATCGCGCACGGGATTGAAACGCGGCGTCAGCGTCAGCCACTGTCCCGAGGACAGCATCCGCTCGTTCGCGCCGTCCTGATCCATGACAGCCAGACGCGTCGTCTGCCGATGGCGCGGTCCCGTACGGGCGATATATGCGATACGCGTATCGAAATACCCCTTCTCGCCCAACATACGCTCGTAAATGACGTCCGCGATAATATGCGCGATCCGCCGCCAGTTGGCGCCCGATGCCGTGTAGGCCGTGCCCTGCAACTGCTGACCGTTCAGGACATCCCACAGGCGCATTTCGACACGCACGCTGCCCGATCCATTGGCCGAGCCGGAAACCGCTGCCCGCGCACCCTGCGCCTTCAGCCCCGCGAAGTCGGGCGTCCCCTGACCGACATCGCCCGAAATGACCTTGAACAACCCGGTGCTATCCAGATCGGCGGAGATCACGCCGGAAATCTGCCCGCCGATCCCTGCGCCGAAGTTCGGGATCACGATGGGAATCGGGGCCGTGCGCGCCTGATCGACGGTGATTTCGGCTTCACCCTGCTGGGCCGGGGCCGGGGCCGTCTGCGCCCGCGCCATCAGCGGCGTCGCCAGCAGTCCGCCAGCGGCCGCGCCGCCGAGAATATGGCGGCGGGATAAGAGATTGCGCAGACCCTGCGCCTGATCGTCACTGAAAAACGGCAAGTCGTCGGAACGCATGAACAAGGCTCTCTATGTCAAAATCTTGTCAGCCATATCGATCGATTATGGCCGGAATACGAAACGCAATTCGTGGGTCTGACCCAAAAGGTTCGACGGTATCGGAAGTTTGGAGCAGGTCGGGCTCAACACCGCGTCCCGCGCCCGCTCCGCAAGCGCACGATAGGCCGGATCGTTGTTGACCCGTGCCTGCGTGTCCGGCGCGAAACGTGCCATGCGCGCCTCGCCCGTGGCATCCACCGTCACAATCAGATGCGCGCTGAAGCTGGCATAGTTCCGTGCCTCCGTGTCCTCCACATAACAACGCCGCACGGAACCACCGATCGCCTTCTGGTCGGCATTGCTCAGCGCACGCGTGATGTCGCCATTCGGCGCGCCACCGCCATCCGGCGCACCACCCTGCTTCGGATTGGCGCGCGCGGTCGGTGCATGCGTCTGCTTCTGGTCGGCACGGAAACTGTCCAGCGTCGCCAGAAGAGAATGCGAATCCGCTACCGTCTTCTTCGCCTTGTTCGGCTGGGTGATGTGCGAGAACGTCGGCGTCTCCGGCAGCTTGTCGACCGGCTGCGTCTGCGGCGTCGGCGGCGCGACCTGATGCGACGGCGAAGGCGGCGTCGGCTTGGGCGGCGCGGCCTTCAGCGGCTCGGCGGATTCATCCGTCATCTTCGGCGGCACCTTCACATCCGGCAGCGGTACCGGCTTGCTCTCGGCAGGCGGCGGCACGGGCTGCGGCGGCGGTGGAGGCGGCGGCGGCTCTTCCGTCGGCTGCGGCAAAGGCGGCGTCGGCGAAGGTGGCGCATCGGTCGGCGTCGGCGCGGGCGCGGGTGCCGGTTTCGGCGCGGGTTTGTCGGCCTTGTGCGGCGTCGCCGGCGGCCCGGACTGCGTGAATTCCATCTCCACTGCCGGCGGCTCGGGCGGCTCGGGCGGCTTGCTCAGCGGCATCCGGACCAGCAGCCACACGACAAGAAGGGCATGGGCACCGATCGAGGCACCCAAGGCCCGGCGGAAACGCCGCGTATCGGCTCGGCGTGGACGCAACACGGCGCCGTTCTCCCTCGAAACTACTGCGCGGCCGAGGTCGGCTGCTGGGCCAGCAGCGCCACATGCGTAAACCCGCCCGACGTGATCCGGCCCATGACCTCCATCACCTGCCCATAATTGATGTGCGCGTCAGCCTTCACGAAAATCCGATGCGTCGGATCATTCTGCGAAGCCTCCTTCAGGCGATCGACCAACTGATCGGCCGACACCGGATCGTCACCCATATAGAGGGAACCGTCGCTCTTCATGGAGACCGTGATCGGCTTCGTATCCGCGTTCAATGGGCTGGCATCCGTCTTCGGCAGATCCACGTTCACGCCGCTGGTCATCATCGGCGCCGTCACCATGAAGATGATGAGCAGCACCAGCATCACATCCACGAGCGGCGTGACATTGATCTCCGACGCCGGACGGCGTCTGCGTCCCCGAGCGGGCCCGCCTCCTCCCGACATCGCCATGACGCTTAGCTCCGCTCTTCGGATTGGCGCGACAGGATCGCCGCGAATTCAGTGCCGAATGCCTCCATCCGCTCCGCGAAGCGGTCGATGGACGCGGTCGTCACGTTATAGGCGATGTAAGCCGGAATGGCCGTCACGAGACCGATGGCCGTCGCGAACAGCGCTTCCGAGATGCCGGGCGCCACGACCGAAAGATTCGTGTTGTGCATCGCCGCGATCGAGCCGAACGCATGCATGATGCCCCAGACCGTGCCGAAAAGGCCGATGAAAGGCGCAACCGGGCCGATCGTCGCCAGAAAGATGACCCGGCGGCTCAACCGCTCGATCTCGCGCGAGACCGTGATGTTGATCGCGCGGTCCACGCGGTCGCGCACGCCGCCGCGCGCCAGATCCACCCCGGAGATACGGGCCGAGCGACGCCATTCGCCCATCGCCGCGCCGAAAACGGCCGCCATGGGATGCACCGGCTTCGCACCATCGGAATCGTATAGATCGTCCAGGCTGCCACCGGACCAGAAACGGTCCTCGAACTCCGTCGCTTCGCGATTGACGCGCCGCATCAGAATGATTTTCTCGACAATAACCGCCCAGACGAAAGCACTGCACCCGATCAGACCGAGCATAACCAGCTTAACGACGATGGAGGCGTGGAGAAACAGGTCCAGAGGCGATAGGCCCGATGCGGCCACCGCGCCCAGCGCACTCGAATTCACCGCGTGATCCACTCTTTTCTCCTGTTTCGATCCGCTATCCGGCCACCGGCCGGCACACTCCATCGCATTTCATCGCATGGCCGAAAAGGTGGCTAGACCTCTCCAGCCTCTAATTTTCGAATACGCTCGCACCATGACGTCGGGATTCGCTCGGGTTTCATGGTCGAAATCCCAAGACAAGCCAGTTCGACGTTCACGATTGCTGACGATTCGTTGTTTCGCGAAACATTGCGGAAAGATTGAGACAACTTGATGCGTGTCGGGGTCAAATCGACCAGTGCCGTCTCGATTTCCATCAGATCGTCGAGGCGCAACGGGCTCATGTAGCGGATATCGGCCTTGCGAACCACGAAATGCTGCTCGTATTCCCGCGCCAGATCGGTCACGGCCGCATCGACGGAGCGAATCGCCTCGGTCCGCGCGCGTTCCGCAAAAGCGAGATAGCGCGCATGATAGACGATGCCGCCTGCATCGGTGTCCTCGTAATAGACCCGAAAAGTAATCCTGTGCGTTGCCAAGCGGCCTAATCCTCCAGCACTTGTCCAGCCGCTTCGTCATTGAGCGAAGACAGCAGATCGACCTGGCTGGTCGGCGGGGCGAGCCCCAGATGCCGCCAGCCGCGTTCGCCCAGCATCCGCCCACGCGACGTGCGCAATACGAGACCTTCCTGAATCAGATAAGGCTCAATGACATCTTCGAGCGTGTCGCGCGCCTCGGCCAGGGCCGCCGCCAGAGTCTCCACACCGACCGGTCCGCCATGATGATGCTCGGCAATCCGCAACAGGTAACGCCGGTCCATGGCATCCAGCCCGATCGAATCAACTTCCAGGCGCGATAGCGCCGCATCCGCCATCGCCCGGCTGATCGCCCGGTCCCGCGGCGCCCCCACGGCCGCGAAATCACGCACCCGACGCAGCAGGCGCCCGGCAATGCGCGGCGTCCCGCGGGACCGCCGGGCGATTTCCTCCGCGCCTTCCGCCGTCAGGTTCATGCCGAGTTTCACCGCCCCGCGTTCGACGATCTGCCGCAATTCGTCCGGCGTATAGAAGATCAGCCGCAGCGGAATCCCGAAGCGATCGCGCAGCGGCGTCGCCAGCAGCCCGGCCCGCGTCGTCGCCGCCACCAGCGTGAACGGCGAGAGATCAATCCGCACGGAACGCGCCGCCGGGCCTTCGCCAATGATGAGATCGAGCTGGAAGTCCTCCATCGCCGGATAGAGCACTTCCTCGATCGCCGGCTGGAGACGATGGATTTCATCGATGAACAACACATCGCGCGGCTGGAGATTGGTCAGGATCGCCGCCAGATCGCCCGCGCGCTGGATGACCGGCCCCGACGTCGCGCGAAAGCCCACGCCCAGTTCACGCGCCACGATCTGCGCAAGCGTGGTCTTGCCCAAACCCGGCGGACCATGCAGCAGGACGTGATCCAGCGCCTCGCCGCGCGACTTGGCGGCACTGATGAAAACCGCGAGATTTTCCCGGCTGGTTTTCTGCCCCGTGAAATCGTCAAGCGTGTGTGGCCGCAATCCGGCTTCCGCCGCGTCCTCCGGCGTCCGCGCGCTTTCCAGCGGGCCGCGAAAATCCTCGCTCATCGCGCCAGTTCCTTCAAGGACAGCCGGATCGCCGCATCCAGCGTCACGCCCTCATGCTCGGTCATCACACGACTCAGCACCGGCCACGCCTCCGCGCGACGGAATCCAAGCCCTGCCAGCGCCAGAAGGGCATCGGCCTCCACGCTTGCGCCAACCGGTCCGGCGGATGCCATGGCCATGCCACCACCGCCCGGCATCTTCGCCACCTTGCTCTTGAGTTCGGTCAGGATACGCTCGGCCAGTCGCCCGCCTACCCCGGCCGCCCTGGTAAGGCTAGCCTTGTCGGCACTGCTGATGATGGTCACCAGTTCACCCGGCCCCGCGACCGACAGAATGCCCAGCGCGACTTTCGCGCCAACGCCCTGCACCGTCGTCAACAGCCGGAACCACTCGCGCTCTTCCGACGTCGCGAACCCGAAAAGCTGGATCGCATCCTCACGCACCACCGTCTCGACCAGAACCCGCGCCCGTTCCGGCGGCATGGGCAGAACCGACAGTGTCCGCGTGGACGCGGATATGAGATAGCCGACGCCATTCACGTCCACGATACAACGATCGGCCTCGACCTGGCCGATCAGACCGGTCAACTGCCCGATCATGCCATCCGCTGTCCCTGAGCAACGCGACTGGCGCTGGCACGATGATGCGCATGGCAGATCGCCACGGCCAACGCGTCCGACGCATCGGCGCGTCGGATCGTCGCACCGGGCAACAGACGCCGCACCATCATCTCGACCTGCTCCTTCGTCGCCGCCCCCGTGCCGACCACCGCGCGCTTGACCGCCATCGCCCCGTATTCGGCCACCGGCAACCCGGCTTGCGCCGGCGTCAGGAGCGCCACACCGCGAGCATAGCCGAGCTTCAGCGTGGACGCGCCATTGCGGTTCACATAGGTCTCCTCGACCGCCGCCTCGCGCGGTTGATGCTTCTCCAGCAACGCCATCAGCCCGTCATGCAGCGTTTTCAGCCGCAACGGCACCGACTGGTCGCCATCCGTCGCCAGAACACCATCGGCGATATGCCGCAACCGATTGCCGTCAACCTCGATCACGCCCCAGCCCATGAAGCGCAATCCCGGATCGATGCCGATCAGGCGGATCAAGCGGCCAGCGCCTGCGCCACGTCTTCCGGCAGATCGAAATTCGCATAGACATTCTGCACGTCGTCGCTTTCGTCCAGCACGTCGATCAACTTCAGCACCGCCCGTGCCTTTTCCTCATCCAGCGGCGTCGTCGTTTCCGGGCGCCACTCGATGCGTGCCGATTGCGGCTCGCCGAAACGCGCTTCCAGCGCATCGCGCACCGCGAAGAACGCCTCCATCGGGCACGTTACCTCATGCCGTTCCTCATCGGAGACGACATTGTCCGCTCCCGCCTCGATCGCAGCTTCCAGCATGTCGTCCTCGCTCGCGACATCGGCGGGATAGGACACGACGCCCAGACGCTGGAACATGAAGGATACCGAGTTCGTCTCGCCCATCGACCCGCCATGCTTCGAGAAGGCGGCGCGCACGTCCGATGCCGTGCGATTGCGGTTGTCCGTCAGCGCCTCGACGATGATCGCAACGCCAGCCGGCCCGTAACCTTCGTAACGGACCTCCACGTAATCGTCGCCACCCGCGGCCCCGCTGGCCTTCTTGATCGCGCGATCGACCGTGTCCTTCGGCATGTTCACCTCGCGCGCCGCCGAGATGGCCGCACGCAGACGCGGGTTGGATGCGGGGTCAGGCGGGCCCGACCGCACGGAAACGGTGATCTCGCGGATCACCTTCGCGAACTGCTTCGCCCGCTTGGCATCCTGCGCACCCTTGCGGTGCATGATGTTCTTGAATTGCGAATGACCGGCCATGGCTACGCTCCCCTCCGCGTCAGATGCTCAGGCCAGACGGCCGTGACAATGCTTGAACTTCTTTCCCGACCCGCAGGGACACGGCGCATTCCGTGGCGTCTCGGCCGCCCAGGCCTGCAACTGCGCATCCGACACATGCACCTCGCCGGCCTGGGCCATCGGTGCCACCTGGCCAGCATGCGCCGGTGGCGGCCCGGAAATCTCGCCGTTCGGCGCAATCGCCTGCCCTTCGAATTGCGGGAACGGCTCGGGCTGCATCACCTCGATGCGCGACATGGTCATCGTGACGCGATTGCGCATGTCGTCCAGCATCGCCGTGAACAGCATGAATGCTTCATGCTTGTATTCGTTCAGCGGATCGCGCTGACCGTAAGCCCGCAGCCCGATGCCCTGACGCAGCTGGTCGAGCGCGTGCAGATGTTCCTTCCACACACCGTCGAAAGACGTGAGCAGAACCTGCTTTTCGATATGGCGCATGATGTCCGGGCCGATATTGGCCGCACGCGCGGCCTGCGCCTGCGTCGCCGCCTCGTCGATGCGCTGGATCACCATCTCGGCGTCCATGCCATCTTCCTTGGCCCATTCGCGGATCGGCAGGTTGAGATTGAGCAGCTTGAGCACGTCCTGCTCCAGTTCCTCGCTCTCCCAGGCCTCGGCATAAGCCTTTTCCGGAATGCGCGCATGCACGCATTCGTCGATGGACTGTTCCCGCAGTTCCTGAATGATGCCCGAAACATCCGCCATCGCCATGTATTCCCGGCGCTGGGCATACACTTCCTTGCGCTGGTCGTTCATCACGTCGTCATATTTGAGGACGTTCTTGCGCATATCGAAATTGCGCGCCTCGACCTTCTTCTGCGCACGCGCCAACGCGCCGTTGAGCCACGGATGGACGATCGCCTCGCCCTCCTTGATACCCATTTTCGTCCACATGCCGCTCATGCGGTCGGACCCGAAGATACGCATCAAATCGTCCTCGAGCGACAGGAAGAAGCGTGACGCACCCGGATCGCCCTGGCGGCCCGAACGGCCACGCAACTGGTTGTCGATCCGGCGGCTCTCATGCCGCTCTGTGCCGATCACATACAGACCACCCGCCTCGCGCACCTGGCCGTGGTTCTTCGCGATCTCCTCGCGCAGACGCAGGGCCGCGCTTTCATGCGCGCTCTCGTCCTCGATCGTCTCAAGCTGCTGGCGGATCAGCATGTCGACGTTGCCGCCCAGCTTGATGTCCGTGCCACGCCCCGCCATGTTCGTCGCGATCGTGATCGCGCCCGGCGCACCGGCCTGCGCGATGATCTGGGACTCCATCTCGTGGAAACGCGCATTCAGAACGTTGTGCCTGATCTTGGCCTGCTTCAGCAGGCTGGACAGATGCTCGCTCTTCTCGATCGACGTCGTGCCGACCAGCACCGGCTGGCCCGTCGCCGAGACCTCCTGGATCAGCTTCGCGACCGCCTCGTATTTCTCGCGGGCGGTTATATAAACCTCGTCATCCGTATCGACACGCGCGACCGGCAGGTTCGTCGGAATTTCCACAACCTCGAGATTGTAGATCTCCGCGAACTCGTCCGCCTCGGTCATCGCCGTGCCGGTCATGCCGGACAGTTTCGGATACAGCCGGAAGTAGTTCTGGAAAGTGATGGAGGCGAGCGTCTGGTTCTCCGGCTGGACCTCCACATGCTCCTTGGCCTCCAGTGCCTGATGCAGGCCGTCGGAATAACGACGCCCATCCATCATGCGACCGGTGAACTCGTCGATGATGACCACCTTGCCGCCACGCACGATATAATCGACATCCCGCGCGAACAACGTATGCGCCCGCAGCGACTGCTGCACATGATGCATCACCGCGATATTGTGGATGTCGTAGAGGCCGCCCTCACTCAGCACCCCCGCCTCGCGAAGCATTTCCTCGACGCGATCGGAACCCGCTTCCGTCAGGATGACCGTACGGAGCTTTTCGTCCTTGTCATAGACCTCCGGCTCCTTGACGAGACGTGCCACGACCTCGTCCACGGAACGATACAGATCCGAACTGTCATCCGCCGGGCCGGAGATAATCAGCGGCGTCCGCGCCTCGTCGATCAGGATCGAATCCACCTCGTCGACGATCGCATGATGGAACGGTCGCTGGACCATTTCCTCCAGCGTGTATTTCATGTTGTCGCGCAGATAGTCGAAGCCGAATTCGTTGTTCGTCCCGTAGGTGATGTCGGAGGCATAGGCCGCGCGCCGCTCGTCATCGGACAGGTTCGGAACGATGACGCCGGTCGTCAGCCCGAGGAAGCTATAGAGCTGGCTCATTTCCTCGGCATCGCGACGGGCCAGATAATCGTTGACCGTCACCACATGAACGCCCTTACCGGCCAGCGCGCTCAGATACACCGCCAGCGTCGCCACCAGCGTCTTGCCCTCACCCGTCCGCATCTCGGCGATGCGCCCCGAGTTCAGCACCATGCCGCCGATCAGCTGCACGTCGAAATGGCGCATGCCCAATACGCGACGCGCCGCCTCGCGACAGACAGCGAAGGCTTCCGGCAGCAGCTTGTCCTGCCTCTCGCCACTGGCGATCCGCTGCCTGAATTCTTCCGTCTTGGCACGCAGCGCAGCGTCATCCAACGCCTGGATGGAAGGCTCGAGCGCGTTGATTTCCGGTACGCGCCGCTGATACGCCTTCAGCGAGCGATCGTTGGCGGTTCCGAACAAGGCGCGGGCAAGACTAGCGAACATGATCAACCTTCTGACGACAAGCGCGGCCCATTCCGGCAGGAGGCCTCCCCGACAGCCGACGCATCGCAAGCAATGACGACACCGCATCGAGACCATCGACCGGTCAGGAGAGATTTCCGCGCGAGGATCAGATAAGACCGGCACCCCGCCCGGTCAACCGAACAGCCTGCGTTCCGTCCACCCAAGCGGCATTATAAGGCAAAAAAGCACCCCGCCGGGCATTCTCTCCGTCAACCTCCCTTGCTCCCGGGCCGAGGCTGGGCCATGGTGCCCGCCTTCTCCCGCATTTTTTTGAGGTCTTGCATTCATGCGGCTTACCCGCTCGGCGCTTGCTTGCGCCGCTCTTCTCTCCGGCTCCATGCTGATCGCGCCGTCCTTCGCCGCCCCCGCCGCGAGCCCCGCGCCAGCCGCGGCTCCGGCGGCGCCGAGCAACCCGAACCCGCTGATCGCCTCGGTCAACGGTCAGGACATCCATCTGGACGACGTCAAGCGCGCCGCCGCCAACCTGCCACCGCAGGCGCGACAGCTTCCGGCCAACACGCTGATCGGCCTCCTCGTCGGCCAGCTGATCGACCAGAAGGCCATCCAGATCCAGGCCTACAAGGAAGGTCTCGACAAGCAGCCGAATATCAAGAGCGAAATGCAGAGCGCAGCCGATGGCGCCCTGCAGAACGCCTACCTGCAGCAGAAGGTTGCGCCGCTGGTCACGGAAGACGCCATCAAGCAGTCCTACCAGACCAACTACGCTGACAAGAAGGGTGAGGAAGAGGTGCATGCGCGCCACATCCTCGTCGCGACCGAGGCGCAGGCACAGGACGTCATCAAGCAGCTCAACCATGGCGCGGATTTCGCGAAGCTGGCCGAGAAGCTCTCGACCGACAAGGGGTCGGGCGCCAGCGGCGGCGATCTCGGCTGGTTCAAGAAGGGCGACATGCTGCCCGCATTCTCGGACGCCGCCTTCAAGATGAAGCCGAACACCGTCAGCACCACGCCGGTCAAGACGCAGTATGGCTACCATGTCATCCAGGTGCTCGGCACCCGCGTCGCGCCGGTTCCGCCGCTGTCGCAGGTCCATGACCAGATCCGCCAGGAGCTGATCCGCGATGACGTGCGCAAGGTCGTCGCCGAGGCGCAGTCCCAGGTGAAGATCGTTCGTTACGACGCGCAGGGCAAACCGATCGCGGCCCCCATGCCGACCACCCCCGTCGCGAAATAAAATCACGCGATACAGGCTGGAGAGCGCAAGTTCTTCAGCTTGTTGATGGGCGAAGGACTGGACCTTTGCCCCGAGGCGTGCATCCTCCGGCAAAGTTTCGCGCAAGCGGGTCACGTTTGCGACGGTCGCATTTTCCGGAGGACCAGCATGGCCAAGACCCTCTCTCCATCACCCCTCGCCCGCCCGCTGCCCGAACTAGCTGAAATCAGCGGTCTGCGTCTGGGCGCGGTCGCCGCCGGCATCCGCTATACCGGCCGTAGCGACCTGATGCTGATGGAATTCGCACCCGGCACGACCGTCGCCGGCGTCTTCACCCGCAGCAAGTGCCCCGGCGCCCCCATCGACTGGAGCAAGGCCGCCCTGTCCGAAGGCAAGGCACGCGCGCTTCTGGTCAATTCCGGCAACGCCAACGTCTTCACCGGTCGCGCCGGCGTTCTCGCCACGCAGACCAGCGCCGCCGCCACCGCGCGCGCGGTGCAGTGTTCCGCGACGGAAGTCTTCCTCGCCTCCACGGGGGTGATCGGCGAACGGCTCCCGACCGAAAAGATCGTCGAGGCCATCCCGGCCCTGCACGAAAGCCTTCAGGAAGATGGCTGGGCCGACGCCGCACGCGCCATCATGACGACCGATACATTCCCGAAAGCCGCGCGCCGCGATATCCGCATCGGCGAGACGCCGGTCCGTATCCAGGGCATCGCCAAGGGCAGCGGCATGGTCGCCCCGGACATGGCCACCATGCTCGGCTTCGTCGCGACGGACGCCGCCCTGCCCAACGACGTCCTGCAAGCCCTGCTGCGCGAGGGTATCGACCAAAGCTTCAACAGCATCACCGTCGATTCCGACACCTCGACATCCGACATGGTACTGCTGTTCGCCACCGGCAAGGCGGGCAACGATACCCCTGCCAACGCCGCCGATCCCGCCCTGCGCGACTTCAGGGCCGCCCTGCATTCGGTGCTCCACGAACTCGCGCTGATGGTCGTGCGCGACGGCGAAGGCGCCACCAAACTGATGACCATCCGCGTCACCGGCGCAACGAGCAACGAATCCGCCAGGCGCATCGCCCTTTCGGTCGGCAACTCCCCCCTCGTCAAAACCGCGATCGCCGGTGAGGACGCGAACTGGGGCCGCATCGTCATGGCCGTCGGCAAGGCGGACGAACCCGCCAACCGCGATACCCTTTCCGTCGCCATCGGCGGCACATGGATCGCGCGCCTCGGCACCGTCGTCGAGGGCTATGACGAAACACCGGTCGTCGCACACATGAAAGGCCAGGAAATCGACATCCAGATCGACCTCGGCCTCGCAAACGGCCACGCCACGATCTGGAGTTGCGACCTGACGCACGGCTATATCGACATCAACGGCTCATACCGAAGCTGACCGGCATGCATGGCGCAGGATTCAGGGTCGTTATCGTCGGCGGCGGCATCGGCGGTCTGGCGACGGCCCTCACGCTCGCGCGGTCACGCAACAGCGCCATTGACCTGACGCTCATCGACCGGCAGGACCGGCATAGCTGGAAGCCGATGCTGCATAACTTCGCAGCCGGAACCGCATCGGAAAACACCAATACCGTGCCCTTCGCCGATCTGGCCCGACGGCACGGCTTCACCTTCCTCCAGGGCGCGCCGAACGGGATCGATCGTCGTCAGCGCCGCCTGTCTATGCCTGACGGCACGAAGATCCCCTACGATCTGCTGGTCATCGCCCTCGGCGGCCGCTCCGACCCCTACGGCATTCCCGGCGTCGCGGCACATGGCACATTCCTCGATACATTGCCGGATGCGTTGGCAATCCGGAGGATTTTCGAGAATATACGTCACGGCTCAGGGCATCAGACCATTGGCATCGTCGGTGGCGGCCCGACAGGCGTGCAGATGGCGGGCGAGTTCCGCCGCGTCATCGCCAGTATGACAGCCGCCACATGTCCCCACATCATGCTGATCGAAAGCGGGCAACGCCTGTTGCCATCGTTTCCGTCGTCCGTCTCCGAATCTGCTGAAACCCGGCTGCGGCAACTCGGCATCACCATTCATACGAACACCAGAATCGATGCCGTCACGCCAGACGGCTTCCAACTGAGCAATGGCAAGATCCTGCATGCCGATCTGCGCCTGTGGGCCGCAGGCGTACGCGCCAACGCCGCGACATCGGTATTCGAGTGCGCCCTGAATCCGACAACCGGACGCATCCTGATCGACCCGATCCTGCGCACGTCAGATCCGGCTATCCATGCGCTGGGGGA
This sequence comes from Neoasaia chiangmaiensis, assembly GCF_002005465.1. Lineage (NCBI taxonomy): Bacteria > Pseudomonadati > Pseudomonadota > Alphaproteobacteria > Acetobacterales > Acetobacteraceae > Neoasaia > Neoasaia chiangmaiensis. The sequence goes on from NZ_CP014691.1 coordinate 1,060,369, forward strand.
CTGCGCCACGATGACGGTCCACCCGCAGGCCGCCACCGCGCAGGTCGCCCGGCAGCAGGGCCAATACCTCGGCCGCGCCATCCCGCTGATCGCAGCCGGCGGCCAGCCGCCGCCCTTCGTCTATCGCCATCAGGGCAGCGTCGTCGTGTTCGGCAAGGACGACGGATGGAGCACATTCGGCGGCGTCGTATCGCAGGGCCTCAAACCACGCCTGTTGCATGACGCACTCTATCAACGCCACCGGATCGAAATCCTTGGACTTCGGCAAGGCTTATCGGCTTTCCTCGACGCCGGTTCGAACTCCCCTTAAGCTGACATCCATGAACGATATCCCCGATCAGAACACCGACGGCACCGAAGTCGATCCCGTGCTGGCACCTGCCTTCGAGCAGATCGAAGCCAATCTTCTGGAGAAGGGCTTCTCGTTCGAGCGTGCCGAATCGATGAAGCCGTTGCTGGAGCATTTCGGCCTGGAAGACTGGGAAGGATTCGCCGCAAGCTGGAACCGGCTGGGCCTGGACCGCTACATGGCCGATGGCGGACGCTATCGCCGTCGCCGTCATGCCACCTACTCGATGCAGCCCGGCAGCATTACCCGCAAGCGCCACCAGCCGCATTATCAGAGCCGCGACCACAATCTCCTGAATGGCGGCATCGAGCGCTGGTTCCGCCCGATGGAAGACAGCATCGCCGCCCACCCGGCAATGCTGGCCATCCTGCGCAGTTTCGGCACGCTCGCACATGATCTGACCGACGACAGCGAACGCCCCGAGACATGGCACGTCGAAGTCCATCAGTTCCGGATCGAGGCGCGCACCGATATGTCCGGCCAGCCGACGCCCGAAGGCATGCATCGCGATGGCGTGGACTGGGTGCTGGTCCTGATGGTGTCGCGACAGAACATCAAGTCCGGCGTCACCACAATTCACGATAACAAGCGTGAAACGGTCGGCTCCTTCACGCTGGAAAACCCGTTCGACGCCGCCATCGTGGACGATCACCGCGTCTATCATGGCGTCACGGCCGTGGAGCCGATCGACAGCAGTCGCGAGGCGCATCGCGATGTACTGGTCGTCACCCTCCGTCACGAGTAAAAGCGAACAATTCGCGCATCGCCGCGTCCTCATCGCTTCGGAGACCGACTTCATGCGGCGCCGCCCTGTTTTCCTCACGACCGCCCTGACCGCCGCCCTGCTCGTCGCGCTTCCGGCACAGGCACGCCAGACGCGCCACCGCGCGACGCACCCGGCCGATAGCGGCGCGCAACCGGTCATCCTGACCCAGCAGCCCCATACCGATCTCGATGCCCGCGCCCGCGAACTCAACGCCTCCGATCTCGCAGACGCAAAGGCCCATCACGATTCGCCCATCGTGCTCGTTGCCTCCGCGCCGCTATCCAGCGCGCGGGACGACATGGCATTGTTCGCCCAGTTGCAATCGGCGCGCCTCTGCGGTTCGGCAGGCTGCGCGACATCGGTTTATCTGCGGCACAACAATGAATGGCGGACAGTGCTCGACGCCGTCAGCGGCAGCATCTCGGTCCTGCCCACACGGCATCGCGGCATGCGCGATCTGCTGATCGGGAATCACGACCGTTGGGTTTGGAACGGCTCGTCCTATCAGGACACCATGCCCGCCGCACCGGTAGGGGATTTGCGCCAGTCCATCGAGGCGCATCAGAAAGCGCAGCAGGCACCGAAATAAATTAAGGTGCGATGGAGCGGGTGAAGGGAATCGAACCCTCGTATGCAGCTTGGGAAGCTGCCGTTCTACCATTGAACTACACCCGCTTCGGGAGCGACCGGGAAACTAGCCGATCGCGATCCCGGACGCAATCCATCCGGATCGCACGCCCCTTCTGTTGACGCCATTGCCGCACCCCGTCATAACGACGGCGACGACGATGGCATCACGCCCCTGCGTCCCTCGCGATTTGAACGGCCGGCTTGCGGCGAGGCTAAACAACCGCGCTAAAGAGGCCCGGGATACGTTCTTCCGCGATCCAGGACTTCCACGGCCAGTATCCGCATGGCGCTTCGCGCCATCCGCATTCTGGAGCGTCTTATCATGACCGCCGACTTCGGACTCAACACCCGCCTTCTCCACGCCGACCTTGAACGCACGGCCTATGGCGAAACGAGCGAGGCCGTGTTCCTCACCTCCGGCTTCGTCTATGACAGCGCCGAGCAGGCCGCCGCCACCTTCACCGGCGAAACGCAGCATTATCAATATTCCCGCTTCGGCAATCCCACCACCGATGCACTGCAGGCACGTCTCGCCACACTCGAAGGCGCGGAAGCCTGCATCGTCACCGCGACAGGCATGGGCGCCGTCTCGTCCGCACTGCTTTCGCACGTCAAGACCGGCGACCGCGTCGTCGCCTCCCGCGCGCTGTTCGGTTCGTGTTTCTGGATCGTCGCCAATCTGCTGCCACGTTACGGCGTGGAGACGATCTTCGTGGACGGCAACGATTTCGACGCCTGGACCGAAGCCCTGTCGAAGCCGACCGCCGCCGTGCTGATCGAAAGCCCGTCGAACCCGATGCTCGACGTGCTGGACATCGCCCGCATCGCCGATCTCGCCCATCGGGCCGGGGCGCTGCTGATGGTCGATAACGTGTTCGCCTCTCCCGTCGGGCAAAAGCCACTCTCACTGGGCGCGGATGTGGTGGTGTATTCCTGCACCAAGCATATCGACGGCCAGGGCCGCGTGCTGGGCGGCGCCGTACTGGGCCGCAAACAATGGATCGAGGAAACCCTCCAGCCTTTCACGCGCAACACCGGCAATGCCCTGTCGCCCTTCAATGCCTGGGTGCTGCTCAAGGGACTGGAGACCCTTTCGCTGCGCGTGGATGCCATGGCGCGCAACGCCGCCGCCGTCGCCGACTTCCTGGCCGATGCCCCCGGCGTTCTCCAGGTCCGTTATCCCGGTCGTTCCGACCATCCGCAGGCGGCCCTCGTCGGCGCGCAGATGCATAACGGCGGATCGCTCGTCGCCGTGGAGATCGAGGGCGGTCGTGAGGGTGCCTTCCGTTTCCTCAACGGCCTCAAGCTGATCGCCATCTCCAATAATCTCGGCGATGCACGCTCGCTTGCCACGCATCCGGCCACCACGACCCATATGCGCATTGCGCCGGAAGATCGCGCGCGCCTCGGCATCACGGACGGCATCGTGCGACTTTCGATCGGCCTGGAGGACAGCGCGGATCTGATCGCCGACCTGAAGCAGGGTCTCGTCGCGGCACGCCAGGCCTGATCACATCGGCCAACCATATTGGTTGATTGCATTTCAGGGGGGCGAGTGGCTATGAGGGCGCCATGGCACAGAAACCGCTCCCCCCGCGTTTGATCGCCGATCCCGAAGCCGCGCTTGCCGAAGCCATGGAAGCCGCCCCACGGTTCGAAGCACGCACGAACGACATCACGGTCTGCGTGCGCACTTTCTGGCTGGACGACCAGTCTCAGCCAGACGAGCATCGGTATGCCTGGGCCTATTACATCCACATCGCCAACGAAGGCACGGAGACCGTGCAACTCGTCAGCCGTTCCTGGGAAATCATCGACGGGCGCGGGCAGGTCGAACACGTCCACGGTGAAGGCGTCGTCGGCGAGCGACCGGTCATCGGCGCCGGCGAGAGCTTCGAATACACATCCGGCGCGGCATTGGACACACCCAGCGGCTTCATGCGCGGCACCTATCACATGATCGTGCCGGGCACGAAGCAGCGCTTCGACGTCAAGATTCCGGTTTTCAGCCTCGACAGCCCTCATCAATCCGGGCTTTTGCACTGAAATACACTGCATGACGCGGGAAGCGATTTGTCACATCGCTGCTCACGCAAACGTGCCATGAATTGTTCTTAATGCTTGGGTAAGGTCACATCGAACACAGCGCTGTTCGATGCGCCTGTGTTCGACTTTTGAACACCAACGCTCGTCTTTGTGTGGCACACGCTTCCTGGGTGAAGCGGCAGGCTTCACGAAAAACGGCACTTTCGATTGGCGTGGCTTCCGGGTGGCGTCCGTCAGGTTACCGGGCAGGAGACTCCCTATCCAATGAGCGATGCAATCCTCAACACGCGGCTCAGTGTCCGTCGTCCCATGGTCGGGCGGATGATGCTCGCCGCCATTCTCGCAGCCGTCGCCGGTCTGATGTTCGGCCTCGACATCGGCGTCATATCCGGCGCGCTGGGCTTCATCGCCGATGAGTTCCATGCCTCTCAGGTGGCACAGGAATGGATCGTCTCGTCCATGATGTTCGGCGCGGCAATCGGCGCGCTCTGTGCCGGTCGCAGTTCGTCGGCGATCGGTCGCCGCAAATCGCTGATCCTGAGTGCCGCACTCTTCGTGATCGGCGCGCTGGGCTGCGTCCTTGCCCATTCGGTCACCATGCTGATCGTCGCACGCGCCGTTCTGGGCCTGGCCATCGGCATCGCCAGCTTCGTCGCCCCGCTCTATATCTCCGAAGTGGCGGACGAAGACCATCGTGGCAGCCTGATCTCGGTCTATCAGCTCATGATCACCATGGGCATCCTGCTCGCCTTCGTCTCGGACGCCCTGTTCGCCTATGCCCATGCCTGGCGCTGGATGCTCGGCATCGTCGCCGTCCCCGGCACGATCTTCCTGGTCGGCGCCTTCTTCCTGCCGGACAGCCCGCGCTGGCTGATGCTGCGCGGTCGCGAAAGCGACGCGATCAGAACGCTCGAATCCCTGCGCCACTCGCGCGAGGAAGCCCATAAGGAAATTTCGGCCATCCGCGCCCAGCTCACCCAGAAGCAGCGCGGCTTCTCGATGTTCATGGAAAATCCCAATTTCCGCCGCTCGGTCATGCTGGGCATCGGCCTGCAGATCGTGCAGCAATTCACCGGCATCAACGTGGTGATGTATTACGCACCGCGCATTTTCGAGGTCGCAGGCTTCGGTCAGGACGGTCAGATGTGGGGCACGGCCACGGTCGGTCTCGTCAACATGCTGGCAACCTTCATCGCCATCGGCTTCGTGGACCGCTGGGGTCGCCGCCCGATGCTGATCGCCGGCTTCATCATCATGGCCGCCGGCATGGGCGCCCTGGCGACATTGCTCGCCGCAGGTCCCAGCGCCAGCACGATGACGCATTACCTCTCCGTCACGGTGCTCCTGTGCTTCATCGTCGGTTTCGCATTCTCCGCCGGTCCGCTGATCTGGATCCTCTGCGCGGAAGTCCAGCCCCTGCAAGGCCGCGATTTCGGCATCGCATGCTCGACGCTGACCAACTGGGTCACCAACATGATCGTCGGCGCGACCTTCCTCTCCCTGCTCAGCACGCTCGGCGCGTCGCATACCTTCTGGCTCTACGCCGCGTTGAACGCCGTGTTCATCCTCGTCACCATCGCCTTCGTGCCGGAGACCCGGGGCGTCGCGCTGGAGAGCATCGAGCGCAAGCTGAACGCCGGTTACCGCCTGCGCGATATCGGCCGCTAATCCGGCCTTCCCTTCGCTTCTCCTGAAGCGAAGGGACTCTTTCACAACGCATTGCCTCCCCCGACCGCTTGTGATCTTGACGCGCGGCCCACGACCCCGCATTGCATGAACACCATGCGTATTGCCGCCATTCTACTCGCCGCCGGTTCCGGTCGACGCTTCGCCGAAACCGCCATCGCGGGTGCCCCCGCCAAACAATTCATCCTTCTTGGCGGGAAACCCGTTATCCGCCATGCCGCCGAAGCGCTGCTGCCGCATGTCGACGTGCTCCAGCCCGTCGGCACCGATCCGGCCCTGCTCGACGCGCTCGACGGTCTCGATGTCCTGCCGCCCGTCAGCGGTGGCACGGAACGCCAGCATAGCGTCCGCGCCGGTCTTGAGGCGCTGGATGCCCTGCCCGAACCACCCGATCTCGTTCTGGTGCATGACGGTGCGCGCCCGTTCGTCCCGGCCGAACTGACACAAGCGGTCATTGCCGCCCTGTCCCGGCATCCCGGCGCCATTCCCGCCGTCCGCGTCGCCGATACGATCAAGCGCGGACGCGACGGCCTTGTCGAAAGCACCGTCCCGCGCGACTCGCTCTGGCGTGCCCAGACGCCGCAGGGTTTCCATTTCGCCCTGCTGCGCGACCTGCACCGTCAGCATGATGCCCACGCCACGGACGACGCGGCATTGCTGGAAGCAGCCGGTCAGGCCGTCGCTCTCGTTCCGGGATCGGACGACAACATCAAACTCACGCTCCCGGAGGATCTCGTGCGACTGGAACGACTGCTCGGCACCACGCCCCTACCGCGTACCGGCCTTGGTTACGACGTGCATGCCTTCGAGGTCGGTCGTCCCCTGATCCTCTGCGGTATCACCATCCCCCACGACCGCGGGCTCGCCGGTCATTCGGACGCCGATGTCGGCATCCATACACTTTGTGACGCGATCTACGGCGCACTGGCGGAAGGCGATATCGGTCGCCATTTTCCCCCGAGCGAGAACGAGTGGAAAGACATGGATTCCGCACGTTTCCTCATCCACGCCGGCGAGCGTATCCGCGCGCGCGGCGGCATGCTGATTAATGCCGACGTCACCCTGATCTGCGAACGCCCGAAAATCGGACCGCATGCAACAGCCATGCGCAACCGTTTGGCGGAATTGCTGAAAGTCGACGTCGACCGGATTTCCGTCAAGGCCACGACGTCCGAACGTCTGGGCTTCACAGGCCGGGAAGAGGGAATTGCCGCCACAGCCGTCGCGACTGTCCTGCTTCCATAATCAGGGCGACGATCGGCAACGATCGTCGGCTTGCCTACACCTGCCACATCCCGGAACCGACAGGCTGACCGCTCAACAGGCGGTCTGTCCGCAATAATCCAGCGGGATCAGCCCTTCAGGGCGCAGACCACAACGATAACCGGCGTCGCCGCCAGCAGAAGCCACGCACCTTGTGCGCAGGTCGCAAATATACGCGCGGAACGCTGGCGCAGCGATCCCCTCCGCGCCCTGAGCGCACGCAACTCGGTGTCGCTATGCAGAACCGCCATGTCCGCCGTGCCATCAATCATTTCAAAACTCTCCAAATCCCCGTGCGCATATGGCCCGGAACTTGTCGAATACTTTCGCGTCGAGGTCGAGTTACTGATCGTCTCATCGCGTCGCGAAATTCAACAATCGTCATTTCCCACATGAAAATGGCAAAAACATGCCGGATTTCATGTGGTCGACATCCCTATGGCCGGGACAATTCGTAAAACCGCATCGCATCGTCAACATCACGCGCCCGGGCGGCCAACTGGTCGAGAACATCCACGTCCTCTCCCCAACGCTGCATCTGCGAACGCTCCTCGAAAGAGGCCACAGCACACGCCGTTTCCGATTCGAGCCACCCTTCAAGCAATCCAATCCCAAGGACGAGACTCCCCAGCGCTGGCGTCAAAACGCCCAGACTCGCCAACGCCGCGTCATCGAAGGTTAGGAGCGTACGCGTGAATTCATCGCTCAGGCGCGGATCGGCCGGTAAGGGTGCCAATGCCGTCGTCACATCCGGCCGGACGCCGTGTTGTGCCGCAAACAGATCCATAACCGGGTCGAAGAGAGCCGATTGCGCGTCGGCCTCCGCCGCATCGCGATAGAAGAGCAGGTCGGAAGCGCCATAATTCAGAAGCGTAGTTACCGTCGCCTGACGATCCGGGGCAATCCGTTCGATCATCGTTCCCGCAATGCCCGTCAGCGGCAGGCTTCCAGGGTCGAACGCGACATCCGGCGGTATCGCACGCCATTCCTCGGCAATGGCGGAAGCCAGCGCCGCCTGCCGCACCGCCAGTTCATATCCCGCCGGCAACCTGACGGACCGCCCGTCCAACTGGACGGCGAACAGCCCCGACGCCAGATGGCAGACCGTTACCTCTTTCCAGAAACGTCGCCGCGCCGCACTCAATGCAGGATTCCCAGTGCGTGCAGGAAGTCGGACGCGCGCGAATGGTGCCTGGCCTCCGGCGGCGCATCGCCCCCCAGCCCTTCACGCGCCGCGTTCAAGGCCGGCCCGCAGGGGTCGGGCGCCGCCCCACCGAGCGTGACCTCGAAGCGGCCATCCTGCCCCGCCGCCTGCCGCGCCATCGGCGCGCCCAGGGTGCCACCAACCGAAACCGGCGTGGATGCGCCGGCACTGCCGAAGCCGATCCGGGGTGTGAGGTTCAGTGCCAGTTCCTGCGTCGCAAGATCGATCGTTCCCGATCCCGTCGCCGCCACCGGCCCCGCCTGCATGCCGATCGTATCCAGATTGGCCTTGCCCCGGTCGATCTGCATGTGCACGCCCAGACACCGCAACCCGACATCACCATGCCCCAGAACGACCTGCGCATCGTGCCCGATCAATTGCCCCAGCAGGCGCCCATCGATATTGCCGCCCACCATCGACAGCCCCAGATGCCCCGAAGCCGACGCCAGCAGCGCGGCGCGATCGCCACCTTGCGCATGCAATTCACCGACTGCCTCAAGCGGGCCACGCAGCAGCAGCGGCAGACCCGCCTGCATTTCTGCTAACGTCGCCGGCAGCAGGAATGGCGCGAAACGAAAGCTCAGTACCGCCGGCTCCTGGCTGGCATCGTAGTCGATCACGCCGGACAGCGCCCCGCCCGCACCATGACCTGAAAGCGGGTCCAGGGTGAGATGACCCTGACGCAAGACAGCATGCGCCAACAGATCGCTGTAATCCTGACCGTTGAAACGCAACGTCCCGATATGCAGGCGGATATCGCCATTCCGCCCGCGCAACATCTCGACAAGCGAACGCGATGCCGGACTCACGTCCGGGTTCGCGGCGGTCGTCGGTGCCTGTTGCGTCCCGGCCATCGGCTTCACCGCCGACGCCACGACACCGGCGACGCCGGGTGCCGCGTCCGGTGCCGACCTGGCATCCGGGATGACCGCCGCCGGCGGGGAAGCATGGCGCCACAACCCGGACAATGCATCCATGTCCAGATGCGCCACCTCCAGCACGGCATGGATATCCGGATTGCGCGTCAGCGCGAAACCGGCGGTTCCCGTCAGGCTGACTTCCTGGCTGCTCAGGGAAAGATCACGCAACTGCACATTCTTCGTGCCATCAGCACCGAGCGTGGCCTTGAGCGCCGCGTTCGTCAGTGTCGCGCCACGAATAGCGAAGCCTTGCGCATGGCCATCGAGCGCCAGTTGCGTGCCATGCGCCCCCAGCGTGCCACGTAGAGATATTGTCGCATCCTGATCCGGGTCGTGCCGATCCGTCGCCGCAAGACCGCTCTTGCCCGGCTCCCGCATCTCGATGGCAACCGGCAGCGGGGTTCCCAGTCGGGTGTGCCAGGCGGCGAGAGCCTGCGACAACGTGCCGAACTGTCCCTGCACATGCCCGATACGCGTCCGCCATTGCAGATCGGTCGTCACGGTCAACGGGGAGGAAAGTGTCTCGCCATCGATGCTCGTCTGCCGCGCCTGAACGCCGTTCCAGCCCGGCGCGCTCGCCATATGCAGATGGATATGATTGACGCCGATCCCGGCCGCTATGGCGTGCCACCCCTGGCTCAGCGCCGGCACGTCGAACACGCCGACCTCGCCTCCCAGCCCGTCGATCGCGGGCAGATCGGCATGCGGAAATACGCCCGAAAGATCGTTCAGATGCGCGAGTTCACCACGCACAGTGCCGGAAATGCCCTGCAGATGGCGCGGATCGTTGATCTGTCCGTCGATATTCACCCAGTCGCGATGCGCGCTCTCCGCGCCCAATGTCGCGCCAAGACTGACTGCCCATGGCGGGTTCTTCCCCGTCAGGACGGAAAGTGGCCCGATATGGCCGGTTAACGTGAAAGGCGTGTTCGCGTGGTGCGCCTGCAAATCGAGATATGGGCTGCTCGACGGCAGACCATCGAGTTCAAGCCGATCGATCGTGACATGACCACCTTGCCGGGCGGCGAGATCCTGAAAGTCGATCCCGGTATCCATGATGCTGGCGCTGCCCAGCTCGGCCTTCCAGTGCGCCTGGACGCGATGCGTGCTACCGGTCGTCGCCCTGGCGCCGTCACGCTCAGGCGGCGTAAAATTCCAGTTCGCCGTGCCATCGACCGCACGCCGCAACGTCAGCGTACCGCCCGTCACCACAACATGCTCCAGCCGAAGCTGCCGCCAGATCAATGGCGTCAACGCGAGCGAGGCATGCACTTCCCGCGCGCGCAGCATGGGCGGCCGGTCACTGCCGGGCAGATCGGACAACGTCACATCCCGCGCCGCGAAACTCGGCCACGGGAATACCTGAACGGAAAAATGCCCGATTTCCAGATCCCGCCCGGTCTGCCGTTTGACCGCCGCGATCACATCCTGTCGTAACGCCGAACGATCGATCAGGACATGCGCCGCGATGCCGAACCCGGTCAGCAGAACCAGCAGGACGATCAGCGCCCCGAGAAGCCGCTTCATCGCCGTGCGCTCCGCCCCGTTTTGGCAACCGCGCGCTCGGCGCCTCCACCATGACGGCGCTCAGGCTTGGGCGTCTCGCCCGCCACGAAGCCCAGATCCTTGAACGTGTCGCGCATATGCGGCGGCAACGGCGCCGCAACCATCAGGCGGCCACCATCGGGATGCGGAATGTCGAGCGCACGCGCATGCAGGTGCAAGCGGTCGGTGAAGCCCTCCGGATGCGCCAGCTTACCGCCATAGCGCGGATCGCCCAGAATGGGCGTGCCGAGCGACTCGCAGTGAACGCGCAGCTGATGCGTCCGCCCCGTCAGCGGCGACAGGCCGAGCCAGGAAATCTTGCGCCCCGCACCGTCAAGCGTCTCGTATTCCGTGCGCGCATGCGCCGCGTCCTCGTCATCACGCTCCGCAGCAATCACCAGCGCGCCGTTACCGGCCCCCAGCTTGGCCAGCGGCTGGTCGATCACGCCGCTCGCAGGCGTCGGGCGCCCCACGACCACCGCCCAATATGTCTTGTGCACATCGCGCCCGCGAAATGCCGCGGCCAGCTTGGCGGCCACGCCCGGCGTGCGCGCCAGCAGCAGAATGCCGGACGTGTCCCGGTCGATCCGATGCACGAGACGGGGCCTGTGCTCGCTGTCGCCCTGCAAACCTTCCAGCATCATGTCGACATGCTTGATGATGCCCGGCCCGCCCTGCGTCGCCAGACCGGACGGCTTGTTGAGCACAATCACCTTGTCGTCACGGTAAATCACCATGCGCTCGATCTCACGCGCCAGCATCGGGTCCAGCGGCGGCGGCCCTTCCTTGGCCACGGCCGAGGCATCCGGTAACGGCGGAATCCGCACGGTCTGCGCGGGCACGAGACGGCTGGCGCCTGTCACGCGTTTGCCATCCACGCGCACCTGTCCGGTACGGCAGAGTTTCTGCAACGCGCCTTGCGTCACGTTGGGGAAATGACGGCGAAACCAACGGTCGAGGCGCAAATCGGCCTCGTCTTCGCTCACGATACGGGTCTGAACACTCATGAGCGACGGCTTGCCCGCAACGCTGCCTGCCTGTCCAGGGTTTTTCGGATTTCCGCCTCCCGTCCACGCGGCGTGGGCGAATACAGCCGGACACGTTCCATCTCGTCCGGAAAATAATTCTGGCCGGAAAACGCCTCTTCCGTATCGTGATCGTATTCGTAACCCGCTCCGTAGCCGATATCCTTCATCAGCCTGGTCGGTGCATTGCGGATATGATGCGGCGGACCCAGGCTGCCCGTCTGCTTCGCCAGACGCCGCGCCGCGCCGTATGCCTTGTAGACGGCATTGGATTTCGGCGCCGTCGCGAGATGCACCACCAGTTGCGCCAGCGCCAGTTCGCCCTCCGGCGTGCCAAGCCGCTCATAGGTCTGCCACGCCGCCACCGCGAGCGGCAGCGCGGAAGGGTCTGCTATGCCAACATCCTCCGCCGCGAAACGCGTCAGCCGCCGCGCGATGTAGCGCGGATCCTCACCCCCTTCGAGCATTCGCGCAAACCAGTAGAGACCCGCATCCGGATCGGAACCGCGCAACGACTTATGCAGGGCGGAGATCAGGTTGTAGTGCTCTTCCCGATCCTTGTCGTACAGGATGGCACGACGCGCCAGCAACGTCGCCAGATCGTTTGGCGTAAGCAGTTCGCCGGTGGGCTTCAGGGCCGCCAGTTGCTCGACCATGTTCAACAGATAGCGCCCATCGCCATCCGCCATCGCCCGCAACGTCGCTCGCGCCGCGTCGTCCAGTGGCAGCCGATGGCCGATTTCCACCTCTGTCCTGGCGATCAACGCCTCCAGGCTGGCATCGTCGAGACGATTGAGCACCAGAACCTGACACCGCGAGAGCAACGCCCCATTCAGCGCGAAGGACGGATTTTCCGTTGTCGCTCCAATCAGCACGACCGTGCCGCGTTCGACATACGGCAGAAACCCGTCCTGCTGCGCCCGATTGAAACGATGGATTTCATCGACGAACAGCAACGTGCCACGCCCCGTCTCGGCCTGATACCGCGCGGCCGTGTCAAAAGCACGCTTGAGATCCGCAACCCCGGAAAAAACCGCCGAAATCTGCTCGAATCGCAGGTCCGCCTGCGCGGCCAGCAGACGTGCGATCGTCGTCTTGCCACAGCCCGGCCCGCCCCAGAGGATGAGGCTCGGCAACGTGCCGCGCGCCAGCATCTGCCTCAGCGTACCTTGCGGCCCCAGCAGATGATCCTGCCCCTGCACTTCCGAGAGCGCGCGCGGGCGCAACCGGTCCGCCAGAGGTTGCGTGCGCGATGGCGGGGGCACAGGGGCTTCGATAGCGCGCTCCGGCGTGGCCTGTCGCCGCCCCGTCGCCTCGCGCGCCGGGGCAACGGAATCATTCTGTCCGAACAGATCGCGTGGCGCGTCGTCGCGCATGGAATTTCCTTTGGGGCCGTGACGAAACCGTCTGTGGTATATAGGCGCCCATGGCGCGTCAGACGAGAGGCCCCTCGCTCAGGACCGCGTCCCGACCGGCATGTTTCATCGCCGGCATCGTCGACAGGGCGGGCATCATCACCCCTTCGAAGGCCGTCAGGATATCCATGTCGATCGCCCCTTTCATCTCCTTCATCGTGGCGATGGCTTCGGCGGGCGTCAGAGCCGCCTTGTAGAGACGCGGCTCGATCAACGCCGCGAAAATATCGCAGATGGTCGCCACGCGTACTGCATCGCTGACCTCACGACCCGACAGCCGATCCGGATAACCGGCGCCATCCAGATGCTCGTGGTGATGACGCGTCACCGACAGCGTCATGGCATTATGCCCCCCCTGCCGCACCAGCAGATCGTGGCCCAGAGCGGGATGGAGACGCATGATCTCCGTTTCCCTGGCCGTGAGCGGTCCCGGCTTGTCCAGCAGCGCCAACGGCACCAACGCCTTGCCGATATCGTGGAACAACACGGCTTCCGTCATCTGCACGACATCCGACGCCCGTACACCCAGTCTCTGCAAGAAAAACGCCGTGACCCCGCCAATCAGAAAACAATGCCGGCAGGCCTGGTCGCCGATCGGCCGAACCCTGTCGATCCATTGGCTCAGCCCCTCGTCAGCCACCGTCCCGGCAATCTGCTCGGCAACCGCCTTCATCGCCATCGTATCGGGAAAACCACCAGCACGCACCGTGCGCATCGTTGCCGCCATCATGCCACCCGTGCGATCGACCATCGTGCCCAGACGCCGGTCAACAGCGTCCTGCCAGACGTTTACGCAACGTTCCGCCAGCACGCTCGACGGCTCGCGCCGGTCACAGACCACGGCAATGCCCAATCGCTGCGCATTGACCTTGTCCCGTACAGACGGGTCCGCAATGCAAAGCAGGATAGGCACGTCGCCATGCCGCAACGCCGCCAGGGCCAGCACCCGCGCGCGCAACAGCCGCGGGGAAAATGCCATCGGCCAGTCGAGCACGATCAATCCGGCGCGCGACTGCGCCACCTCGCTTTCCGGTTCCGGTGACAATCGGACGCAGATGTCCGCCGACAACGCGCTTGAGAGCGCGTCCGCCCAGGGCACGCCCAGTTCGGGCTGCCCCGCCATCAAAAGAAGGTGTCGTCCTGTACTCGCCATAAGACCCCCCCTTTATCGTGGGATTCTTAACGAAGCATGGAGAATTCTTGCTTTACCGATAGTATAACGCTCATTCGACGAGACGTCGCAAAACACCAGGTAAAAATACGGAGAACGGATTGACCCGCAGGTCCGGCGCCCCCGTCGTGCCGCCGACCGTAAATGTCGCCGCCAGCAGGCCACCACCTTTTTCCGGGGAGAACAGCTTCCCGATTCCCGGCAGGCGGCCCGGCAACGCATTCACCGCAAAAACAGGCACGACCGTTCCATGCAGATCGAGCTTCAGATCATCGAGGCCGATCGCGCCGCGCACCGTCGCGCCCAGTGCCGCATTGCCAAGATGACCATCGTGGATCGTCAGGACGTCGTTCCGAACCGAGATCGGCAAACTCAGTTCCTGCACCTGGAAACGGTCGGCATCCGCCTTGGACCAGTCATAGAGTGAAAGATGCGTCGCCGTGGTCAACGCCGCCGGCGGCCGGCGGAATGCGAACGGACCAACATCCAGTTGTCCTTCGAACGGCGGCAGGCCTGTCGCGCCGCCCTGCCCCACGATCCCCCTCAACCGCGCCCTGCCCCCGCGAAGCCGGTCGTTCAACCCGCTCGCCGACAGCATGACGCCCAGATCCTGCACATCGGCCGATAGTCGCCGCCCTTTCTGACCGGGCTCCAGCACAATTCGCGCGGCCGTCGGCGTGGACCATGCGACGTCCGCACGTCGAAGCTGCCCGTCGATATCCTCCAGATGGGCAACCACGCCGCCCAGCGCGCCATTCCGGGCGTAGAACAACCGCCCCGCCTGCACGTCGACGATCCATTTCTGCTGCGGCAATGTGCGTTGCGACCACTTGCGCCGTGGAGACGGCGCCAGCCGGCGCCCCGTGAGTGTCCCACTCTTCAATGTGGGTTCGAACAATGGCGCCAGATCAAGCACGGGCGCATGCACGCTGACGATGATCGGCTCGCGTGTCGATTGCGGCAACCCGATGGTCGCATCGCCGCCCGAGCGCCCGATCCGGAACGCATCGATCATCATGTCGCGCACCTTGCCATCCCGGACCCGGGTACGGCCGTTGAGCCTGAGATCCGGGCCCTCGGCATGGAGATCGTCAAGCACGGCGATCTCCCCGTCGCGCAGGCCGATATGCGCATGCGCGGTCGTCGTCGTTCCCGTTGCCTTGCGCCAGACCGGAATTTCCAGTGCCGCATCGTGAAGGTCGAGCGTCAGATCGACATTCGCCGTTCCATCGCGATATTCGACGAAATCGCTCGTCAGCTTCGCGTGGCCGTCAAACAGGCCATCTGTCGCCAGACGCGCGCGAATCAAAGACTCCGGATCGAAATCCGATTCGCTCCGGATACGAACCAGTTCATCTTTCAGTCCTCGCATATGGAAAGACTGGTGCAACGTGGTCTTTGTCGACACGCCGCCCAGGGTTTCCTGCCCCCGGAGATCGAGGCCGGTCTCCGTCGCGTCGATCTCACCCGATGCCGCGTCGACGGCGCGACCGAGCAGCACATCGTCCAGATGCACATCATGATAGGCGGCATGCGCCCGCACATGGATATCCTCGTCGCGCACATGTGCCACCAGCGGCATCGTCAATGTCGCATTCGCATGCACCGGTCCGGAAGGCGACGCGAACGGCAGGTGGCGACCGGCGAGCAGATGCAGGCGCGGAACGGAAAGCAACCGGATATAGCTGGCCAGATCGCCATCCAGCCCCATGGTGAACGACGCCGTCTGATCCCGCGCATAGAGCTGGGCAATGCGGATCACACCATCCGACAATGCCAATGTCGGTGCGCCCGGCGCGTCGTCCGCCCGTTGCTGGCCGCTATGGACGACGATCTTCAGCGTGTCCGCGCTCTCGAAACCGAAATCAGCGGAAACATGCTCGGCCGGCACAACCGGGCGCAGCCAATGCACGGTGGCATCGTCGATATGCAAGGCGCCGCGCATGGCCGTCGGTTGCAGCCCGTCCCAGCCAGCCGCACTGTGCAACACGGCATCGACCGACAACCCGCGCCCCGTGCCCGCCACCATATTGCGGACCACCCAGCGTCGCGCGCCCTTCATCAGCCCCACCGGCCAGATGGCGCTCAGGGCGGGCAGATCGAAAGAGGAGCCCTCGGCGTGAGCGGTCGCATCGATCCCGCGTGGCGCGAGCAGATCGGACAACACGAATTCCGCACCGGCGGCAAAGCTGGTCGGCCTGTTCTGCCGGTCCGCCAGGGAAAGCCGTGCATTCGTAATGGAAAGCCGGGCGCTGCGTTGTCCCGGATGCGTCGGCGAGACCGTCAGCCCGGCGCTCCCGCCCAATATCGTCAGCGGGGGGGCGCCATCCTGCAGGATCTGCCCGGCCCCGAGCGTTGCATGGCCATTCATCCGGGCAATCGCCAGACCATAACGTGGCCGGAACAGGTCACCGAAACGCCCCTCCGTTTCCACACCGTCGAACACGAAGGAAAGCGGCGCATGCCACCTCGCCAGATTGGGCAGGAACGGCGCAAACACCGTGGGCTCGATCGGCGACATGCCGAGATGCCAGGCAACACCCTCCGCCGCGGCTCGCCCCGTTGCCACAAGCTGTGCCGTCTCGCCTCCCGGTGCCTGTACCACGGCACGCAGATCGCCCCGCCAGAGCAGATAGCGTCCCGCGTGGGGATCGCGATTACCCGAGACGGTCATATCCCGCACCTTCAGGGGCGGGATATCGGCACGACCCAGAAGCGTTATCGCACCGTCCTTCAGCGCCACGCGTTCCAGCATGTCGAGACTGAAAGCGTCCTGCGTCTTCCCTGTCTTTCGGGCGCCCGGCAGGTCGAGATCGACCGATCCATCCGCGCCGCGCCGCAGGACGACCGCCACATGTTCTCCGGACATGACCCGGGGGGCGACGACACCGCCCAGCAGCGGACTGATCGGCACCACAAGCTGCGCCTGCCCCATCCGCAATGCCGGGCTGCCGTCCATCCTCAGAACGCGCAGATCATCGGCATGAAGAGAGAAACCACGTTCCGCCCTGCCAGGATGCCACGCAATCGTCAGACGCTGCCAGACAAGCCGTCCGGCAGGCTGTCCGGGATGCGGGCCGGCCTGCACGGCAACCGGCAGCCAACGCGAGGCGAGCGCCGTCACATCCAGAGGCGCCGCACTCAACCGCCACAGAAGCAGGGAGATGGGCAACAGAACGACGAGAAACAGAACAACCAGCACAAGCGCCCCAAGACGGAGCGCCCGCCAGGACGCACGATGGAAGGGATCGTGCGGCAAGGTCATTGGAAAACCTTAAAGTGCGGCTGCGGCCTCGGCGACAAGGGCAGCATGTGCATCCGGCTTCACCTTCCGCCAGACACCCCGGACGATACCCTGCCCATCGACAAGGAACGAACTGCGTTCCATGCCGAAGGACATCTTGCCATACATCGTTTTCTCGACCCACGTGCCATACTGATCGGCGAGTGCATGATCGGGGTCGCTGGCCAACGGAAATTGCAGACCGAATTTTTCCGCGAATTTATCGATTTTGGCAACGGGATCGGGGCTTACGCCGATTACCGTCAGATCGAGTTCATCGAATTTCGGCAAGGATTCCTGAATGCCGCAAGCCTGGGTCGTGCATCCCGGCGTATCGGCACGCGGATAGAAATAAAGCAGATACGGACGCCCGGAAAGCTTCCCGCTATCGACCTCCCTGCCGTGAGAGGCCTGTAGCCGGAAGGAAGGCGCCTTGTCTCCAATATCGATCATCGCAAAACTTCTATCGCGGGGTCGGCGCGGCATCATCGCCGCGCCATGGGTCGGCCATCAATAGCCCGGATAGCCCGGATATACCACCGTCGGCGGCGGTGCGTAGACCACACGCGGCGGCGGCGCATACACGACCGGCGGCGGGGGCGCGTAAACGACAGGCGGAGGCGGCGGGTAATAGGCATGAGCCGCACCGCCAACAACGGCGCCAACCAACGCACCGCCGATCAGACCGCCAACAAAGCCGGCGCCCGGCCCGCGATGCCAGCCGCCCCGATGCCAGCCGCCATAGCCGCCGTGCCAGCCACCATACGGATGATAATATTGTGCATGAGCAGCGGGTGCCGCCGCGAGACCGCCCATCAATGGAAGCAGCAGCATCCCTGTCCGAAAGAAACGACGCATTGGGGATCTCCTTTTTTGCTACCGGCCGATGCACACACCAGCCATCTAACAGGATGCAAGATGCGCGCCCTTCATGGTGACATTAGGACGCCAGATGCCCCAAACGCGCCCCAATTGTAACGAAACGTCCGCTTCGGAATCAATGCGGCGTCGCGGGCGCCAGGGTCTTCAGGCCCGGCGGCAGCGCAAAGACCGCTTCCGCTTGTGGCCCCTGTGCGATGCTTGCCGCCTGAACGACATGCACCCCGCTCCGGCTCGCCCCAAGCAGCAGACCATCCGTCGTATAACAAAAGACGCCTGGCTGCGCCTCGCTGTCCGTTCCTGACCACTCGGTGCAATCGCGTCCGGCCACATGCTCGACATTGCCTTTCCGCCAGACACCCGCCGCAGGCACGCCCGGCGGCGCGAACTGCGCCAGCGGCACATCCATCGTCGTTACCGTGCGGTGCAATAGATCGACCACCTGCAAGCGCCCGGCCCGGTAATCCGTCAGCATCACGGTTGCGGAGTCGCCCGGATCGATCCGCTGCTGCCAGGTCGCGGATCGCCAGCGCATCCGCTGATGCAGAACATGCCCGTCCGGCGCCTGGATATCGTAGGTGATGTCCGTATCCTGCAGCGGCGTCACCAGCGGCGCCGCATTCTCCGCCAGCGCCGGTCCAGTCGTGACGATGGCCAGCGCGAACCCGATCAGTCCCCGGCGCATCAATGCGCCGTCACGCCGGTCGCCGGATGCGGATTATGGGGAATAGGCATGTGGGAAGTGATTTTCTCGTATCCGGCCGGCGGCTGAAACAACGTGGGATCGATCGGGCCATACTGGACGTTCTGCGCCGTCAACGTCCCCTGCGCGCCATCGGCATCCGCGCCGAATTCACTCAATATCACGCCGTCCTGGGTCACGCAGGCCGTCGCCGCGCCGTGGGTCGTGGCGATCGTCCATTTGTCGCAGACCAGACCGGCCACATTCCCCTGCCCTGCGGGCGTATAGTGCATGGAAAGATCGAGCAGGAACGGATTGCGCAGACCATGCTGCGGCGAGAACTGCATGTACATCCGCTGCTTGTTCATAATCAGCATGACCTGCTGCGCCGGGCGGTCCAGCACCGTGGCGCCGATCTTGTTCGCCTCGTCGATCCGCAGACGGTCGCCATCCTTTGCGAAAGATACCGTCACCTGCTGCGGCGCCGGCGCACCTTGCGGCTGCACGGCATAAACTACCGTCACGTCACGCGTCGGCGCCAGCTGCGGATGCGGTCCACTCTGGGCGAGGCACGGTGCCGATAACGCCGTGACGCACATCGCGGCGCCAAGACCGTAGAAAAATGAGTGCATGATGGACTCCCTCAATGCATCGAACCGTCATGCCGTTCGCGCATGCTGCGGATCTCGTCGCCCAGTGCGGCCAATCCGATCTCCCGACTCCAGACGACACTCAACGGCATCGCCCGATTAAGCAAGGTCCGATAATGATCGGCAGAGATGTCGGTCCCGCCGAAACGTGCGAGATGCGGTGTCGGATATTGCGTATCCAGCAGAATATAGGACTGTCGCCGCAACGACGCCGCCAGATGCACCAGCGCGATCTTGGACGTATCCGTCACGCGGCTGAACATGCTCTCGCCGAAAAACGCACCGCCCAGACTGACACCATACAGACCACCGACCAGACGCTCATCGTCCCATACTTCCACGGAATGCGCGTCGCCCCGCGCGTGCAACGCCCCATAAAGCGCCAGAATCCGGTCGCTGATCCAGGTCGTTTCACGACCGGCCGCCGCAGCGGCGCATTCCCGCATGACCAGTGGAAAGGCCGTATCGGAGGTGACACGATAACGCCCGGACAGGACCAGGCGCCCCAGCTTGCGCGGCACATGGAAGGTGTCCAGAGGCAGAATGCCCCGGCGCTCGGGCATGAACCACTCCAGCTGGTCACTGCTCTGGTCGGGCGCCATCGGGAAGATGCCCATCGCATAGGCATTCAGCAACATGTCCGGCGTCATGATCCCGCCCCAGTCTCTGGTCCGATGACGCTTCCCACGCCCATGCTGCGCTCCCTTCGGGTTACAGAAGTGGCACGACTAGGGACGCGCCCTCACTCGTGATAGGTGTTGAAACCTTCCGTCGAGAGAGAACAACCATGCCCTTCACTTTCGTGTTCCTGATCGCACTTGTCCTCGTCGCCATCCTGGCGCTGTTCGCTCCGCACGCACGCGGCCTCTGCATGACGATGGCGGAAATCTATTCGTTCGCCCTGATCGTCACCGGCACGATCGACGCCATACGGAACCGCCGCCTGGATTGACGTCAGACGGCTGTCGCATCCGGCGCGTGATCGCGCATATGGGCCGCCGTCCTGATCACCGTCGGGCCATGCTGCCGCTCCAGACGCCGGATCGTGAAATGCGCCCGCGCCAGCGCGCGATAATGTCCCATGAAGGCCGCATTCAGCGACGCGCCACACAGCGCACCGGCAACCGGCATCATCTGCAACGCGAACTTGCGCGACAGGCCGATCCCGTAATGGGACGCCACCTCCGCCACCAGCATCACCACCGGCCGGCCGCGCAGCAGGGCACGGGCTGAGAAGAAGCCCAGCTCGCTCTCCTCACCCTCGCGACCCAACGGAAAGCTGCGCAACGCGAAAACCTCCAGACAGGCGCGGCGCGTGTCCTCATCGCGCAGATCCTCGCCCTCCTCACGGGCGATCTGGGCGATTTCCCGCATGATCGTCAGGGTCGTGAAGCCGACATCGGGTGCCAGACCGATCACGCCGCCGAAGCCGCCAATCGCACCGGAGACGGCGACGGCCATCTGCCCCGCGTGATCCCGCCACGCCGGACGTTGCGCCGGCGTATCGTGCCCGATGCCCAGCACGGCGATATCGAAAGCGCGGGCGATGGCCGATTCCGCCAGCCCCTGCAACTTGCCCTGCAGATTGGGCGCCAGCCCCAGCCCCTTCATCCCAAGCTTCGTCGCCTGACCAACCGCGCCGCCCATCAGATCGGCCAGACGGACCAGAACGCCACGCCCCTGTTCGACCTTCGCCAGAACGGACTGAAGCTGCGCCAGCGAGTCGCCATCCAGCGCCAGGGATGCGATCTCACCGCCGACCGAAGCCGACGCGCCATTGGGTGAAGTCATGACAGTCCTCTCTTGCTCGCGCCCGTCGCAATGGAGCCGTTTTGGCTCATCTCACAACCGTGAACGCGGATGGACGCCAATCGGTCGCGATACAATGCGACAAAACTATTCATTTGCCCCATCTTCGGGTCTAAGAACAATGAAGGCAAACCGAAAGCCCTTTCGACGGTTGCAGGCTTGTCCAGACGCGCCATCGGGAGACAGGTTCATGCGACACACCACGAAGGTTACCCTTTTTGCAACGATCGTCGGTCTGATGTCGACCACCGCCGCTCTCGCCGATCCGGCACACGACATCCAGGCCCCCTTGCCCGCTGGCAATCAGGCACTCACCCCCGCGCAACAGGTGGCGTTGCCTGA
The DNA here is from genome assembly GCF_002005465.1 of Neoasaia chiangmaiensis. Classification (NCBI taxonomy): domain Bacteria; kingdom Pseudomonadati; phylum Pseudomonadota; class Alphaproteobacteria; order Acetobacterales; family Acetobacteraceae; genus Neoasaia; species Neoasaia chiangmaiensis. Next base: position 1,082,034 of record NZ_CP014691.1, read on the forward strand.
CGGCGGCGCACCGCCGCCGCCTCACGGCTATACGACGGTCGAGGATAACGACGCACAACTGGCCACCTACAGCGCGACAGTCCGCACCCATCGCACGCTCGGCCTGCCCGGCGGCGAGGCGCATCAGTCCACGTCCCTGCCCAATAACGCGCCGTCGCATTTCAGCCTGTTTGGCATTCCGGTCAAATTCAACGCTCCTGTCCGGCCGCCCTATACCAACAACGCCTACCAGACCTATGCCGGTTCACCCGGCAACGGTCAGACCGATGTCGCCGCCGAAGCCGCCGCAGGCCAGCCGTAAGGGCCGCGCGGCAACAGCCTTATAACGCCAGCGGCAGCACGATGGTGCATTGCGTGCCGACGCCGAGCCTGCTGTCGATTGTCAGCCTGCCACCATGCCGGTCAACGATGTGCTTGACGATCGCCAGGCCCAGCCCCGTCCCGCTCGGCTGTGCCACGGCATTGCGCGTCTCGACCCGATAGAAGCGCTCCGTCAGGCGGGGCAGGTGCTGCGCCTCGATCCCCGGCCCATTATCGCCAACCACGATGCTCAGCCCATTCTGGACATTCGTTTCGATCGTCAGCCTGACCGCCACGCCAGCGCCACCATATTTGACCGCGTTCTCGACGAGATTGAGGATGACCTGCACAATCTGGTCCTCGTCGCCGGGGAAAAACACGTCTTCCTCCGGCACCGTCATGCGGAACGATGCGTCGGCATCCCGCAACAGCACAGCCGTCTCGTCCATCAGACGATCCTGAATATCCTGCGTCGAGACGAGTTCCTTCGGACGGGAATGCTCCAGCCGCTGAACGCGCGAAAGATAAAGCAGCCGGTCGATCAAACGCTGCATGCGCGCCGCCTGACCGGCCATGATCGTCAGGAACTGCCGTTGCGCCGCCGGATCATCCGCCGCAGGCCCGCGCAGGGTCTCGATGAAACCGATCAACGAGGCCAGCGGCGTGCGCAACTCATGGCTGGCATATGCGACGAAATCGGCGCGCATGCGGTCCAGCGCGTCGGCCTCGGACCGATCGTCCAGAACCGCGATGATCGCATCGGAGCGCCACTCGGGCGCGCCCCAATCCAGATGCCATGGCGCAAACGTCACCTGCACAAAGCGACGAACCGGCACAGTCAGTTCGTATTGCGTTGAAACGGCCCCCTCGCCTGCCATATCGAGCATCGCCGCCTGGGCATAAGGGTGCCGCATGACGGCATTCAGCGCATTGCCGAACTGCGCCACGGCTTCGCGATTGGCGTGAAGGATGCGCCCGTTCGGATCAAGCAGCACGACCGCCATCGGCAGCAGTTCCACGAAGGCCTCGGGCGATGGCGACCCACCGGTTGCGACATCATCCCGGCCCAGCGATTCAGCAACGACCCGTTGGCCACGCCAGACCAGGAACCAGCCCAGACCGGCAAGCAGCCACCCCAGCCATTCAAGCGCCGCGAACAGCGTCAGACCGCATCGTCGAGTGCATAGCCGGCCGATCGCACCGTGCGGACGTAATCCGTCTCGTCCTCCTGGTTCAGCGCCCGGCGAAGGCGACGGATGTGCACGTCGATCGTCCGCAATTCGACATGCATGTTCGCACCCCAGATACGCTGCAGAAGGTCTTCCCGTGAAAAAACCCGGCGGGGATTACGCATCAGGAATTCCAGCAGCTTGAATTCGGTCGGCCCGAGCGTCAGCGAACGACCGCCACGCTCCGCCCGATGCGTTTCCGGATCGAGACGGAGATCGGCGAAGCTCAGCGTGTCGTAATTGACCTGCGTGCGCCGCAACAATGCCCGAAGGCGGGCATCCAGCGTTTCAATGCTGCATGGCTTGGCGATATAATCGTCCGCGCCACCATCCAGCCCCCGGATACTGTCCTGCTCGTCCGACCGCGCCGTCAGCATCACGATCGGCAGATCCCGCAATCGCGCGTTCGTACGGATGCGACGACATACATCCAGACCGGAAATGCCCGGCAACATCCAGTCGAGCACCAACGCATCCGGCCGCGCGCGTTCGAGCGACACCAGAGCCGTTTCGCCGTCCGACACGGCCTCGGCCTTGTAGCCGAGCTTTTCGAGGTTATATCGCAGCATCAACTGCAGGGACGGGTCGTCCTCGACCACCAGCACGCGAGCCATGGGCGTCTTCATCGCGGCGACACATTCTCCGTCAGATCCGACTGCGCGCCGCCACGAGGACGCAGCGCCGGAAGGTTGTCGCCGGTCACGGCATAATAGACGCGCTCGGCGATATTGGTGGCATGGTCGCCGATGCGTTCGAGGTTCTTGGCGATGAACAGCAGATGCGTGCACGGTCCGATATGGCGCGGATCTTCCATCATGTAGGTCACCAGCGCGCGGAACATCGCCGTGTAATACTCATCCACCGCGCGATCCGCGTGCCAGACGTCCATGGCCTGATCCGCATCCTGCTGCACGATCGCATCGATCGCACGGCGCAGGTTTTCCTGCACCAGCCGCCCCATGCTCTCCAGCCCCGAAAGCGAAATCCGGCCGTCCGCCAGATCGAAGCGCGTGCTCCGCCGGGCGATGGAGGCCGCATAGTCGCCGATACGCTCCAGATCGCCGGTTATCTTCAGCGCCGCCACGACCTCGCGCAGATCACCGGCCATCGGGTTGCGCAGGGCCAGCAGACGGATGGCCAGCGTTTCCACCTCGCGCTCCAGCGCATCGACCTGCGGGTCCTGCGCCGGCGCGGCCTGGGCGGCCTCCTCGTCGCTCTCGATCACGGCCGTCAACGCCTGCGCCACCTGGCTTTCGACGATACCGCCCATGCGGGTCATCAGCGCACGCATGCGCCCCAGTTCCTGCTCGTAGCTTCTGACCGTATGAACGCTTTCTGACGGCATGACCCGAATTCCCTCGACAGATAAACGCGACCGGCTTCAGCCGAAGCGGCCGGTGATGTAATCCTGCGTCTGTTTCTTTCCCGGATTGGTGAACAGCCGATCCGCCGTATCGATCTCCACCAGCGCACCCAGGTAGAAAAACGCGACCTGATCGGCGCAACGCGCCGCCTGCTGCATGTTGTGCGTGACGATGACGATGGTGAAGTCCTGCTTTAATTCATCCAGCAGTTCCTCGATCCGTGCCGTCGAGATGGGATCGAGCGCCGATGTCGGCTCGTCCAGCAGCAGAACCTCCGGTCGCGTCGCAATGCTGCGCGCGATGCACAGGCGCTGCTGCTGACCACCGGAAAGGCCGCCGGCCGGTGCTCGCAACCGATCCCTCACCTCGTTCCAGAGCGCCACGCGACGAAGCGAGTCCTCCACCCGTACATCCATCTCCGCGCGGGAGAGGTTCTCATGCAGCCGTATGCCGAAGGCGATATTGTCGTAGATCGACATCGGAAACGGCGTCGGCTTCTGGAACACCATACCGATTCGCGACCGCAGGACGTTCAGATCGAGCGTCGCATCGAGAATATCCGCACCATCGAACAGGACGCTGCCCGTCGCGCGCTGCCCCGGATAGAGATCATACATCCGATTGAAAACACGCAGCAGCGTGGACTTGCCGCAACCGGACGGCCCGATCATCGCCGTCACCTGTCGGCGCGGATAATCCAGCGTCACTTTCTTCAGCACATGATTCTGGCCATAGAAAAAATCGAGATCACGCACTGCGAGCGCGATATCCGCTGCTTCCACGACGGCCGGCCGATCGTTCGTCATCGCATTCGTATCGTTCACCCGCCCTCAGCCTTTCCGTCGGCCAAAGCCGAACCGCACGAGAATATTGATCGCCAGCACACCGAAAGTCACGATAAGCGCGCCGGTCCAGGCCAACGCCACCCAGTCGCTGTAAGACGCACCGGCATATTGATAAATGGCCACCGGCAAGCTCGCCATCGGCCGGTTGAGAGACAGGGACCAGTTCTGGTCACCCAACGACGTGAAAAGCAGCGGTGCCGTCTCCCCGCTGACGCGAGCAAGCGCCAACAGGATTCCTGTCAACACGCCAGGCCTGACCGATCGGAGGCAAAGGAAGATCACCACCCGCCAGTGCGCCGCCCCCAGCGCGGCACCCGCCTCTCGCATGGACGTCGGCACGAGATTGAGCATGTCTTCCGTCGTGCGGATGATGATCGGCACCGCCAGAATGGCCAATGCCACCGATCCGGCAATTCCGGAAAAATGGCCGAATGGCGCAACCAGCAACAGATAGACGAACAGCCCGACGAGGATGGACGGCGCGGAAAGCAGGATATCCGCCACGAAGCGCACGATCGCCGCGAAACGCGACTGGTTGCCGAACTCAGCCAGATAGATTCCACATCCCAGTCCGATCGGCGTCGCGATCAGCAATGCGACGAACGTCTGGACAAGACTGCCGACAATCGCATTCGCCAGACCGCCATGGCTGCCGGGCGGCCCCATCGGGCGCAGAAGCGCCGCCGTCGAGAGCCCTTCCAGTCCGTTTCGAAGCAACGTCCAGAGAATGGAACCCAGCACCAGCACAAGAATAGCCGTCGCCACCCAGCCGAATGCCGTCGCCGAGAGATCGACAACGCGACGGCGCGTGGCCCGCGACGTCTTCTGCCAGCCCACTGTCGAACCGCGCGCCGTCATGCCTGACGGCTCCGCAACAGCCAGCGCGCGGCGGCCAGCGTTGCAAATGAAATCAGCATCAGAATAAAGCCCAATGCCAGCAGCGACGCGAGTTTAAGACTTCCGGCCGGACTTTCCGGAAACTCCAGCGCAACCAGCGATGCCACCGTGTTGCGTGGGGCGAAGAGCGACCAGCCGATCGAATTCGCATTGCCGATGACGAAGGTCACGGCCATCGTTTCGCCCAGTGCCCGCCCCATGCCGAGAACGACACCGCCAACCATGCCGTTGCGCGACCACGGCACGACAACCTGCTGCATGACCTCCCATCGCGTCGCGCCCAGACCATACGCGCTCTCGCGCAGCATCGGCGGCATGACGGAAAACGTGTCGCGCATGACCGCCGTCATGAACGGCGTAATCATCACCGCCAGAACAAGCCCGCCGGTCAGCAGGCCGTAACCGAACGGCGCACCATGCACCAGCCAGCGCACCCCGGCCGTATGATTGAACCAGTGCCGGAGCGCCGGCTGAACATGCTGCGCCATGAGCGGCACGATAACGAAAAAACCCCACATGCCGAAAATGATCGACGGCACGGCAGCCAGAAGCTGCACGGCCGTTCCGACCCCCTCGGCAACCGCCGACGAGGCAATGGCCGTCAGCCAGAACGCGGTGCCGAAAGCCAACGGCAGTGCAATGATGACGGCGATCAGCGTGGAGCCGAGCGTGCCGAAAAGCGGCGCCAGCGCACCATATTGATCGGTAACGGGATTCCAGATGTTACGCACGATGAAACCCGGGCCGAACGCCTGAAACGCCCGGAGGCCGCCAAAACCCATCACGACGATCAGCCCACCGAGAGCCAGAAGCACCAGCAGGGCACATCCGCCCACAAGCAGGCGAAACAGCCGATCGCCCCGCCACCATGGCGTGTTGACGATCTTGGGCAAGGCATCGGTCGTCTCGGCTGTGGCGGGGATCATTGTCTCTGTCTGTTTCGCATCGGATATGCGGCGACCATAAGCATGGCGAAGTCCCCGTGCTGTAGCTTTACCATCCGCCACAGACAACATCGAAGCCGCAAGACGAAGATGAAGCTTTTATGACTCTTCGCCAGACCCATCGCCCCCCAGGCTGCGACCTTCCGCCCACCCATAACGCAGGAAATGATGGAGCGGCCCGATATCATACGCGCGGACATCCGCATTGCCGGCCAGATAGTTCGCGGCATCCCATCCGAAAACACCGCGCCCATCCGCGAGGCAGAAAGGCTCGTCACCCCGTGGCGCCGCCATGCTGCCGGCAGGGTGGCGCGCCCAGGGAAGGAAGAGACGCAAGGCCAGGTCGTAACGCTGACGATACGTTTCCTCGTCCATCGTCAGGATCGGCAGAAGGTGCCGTCCCGGAAGGTTGGGAACGCGCCGGTAATGTTCGAACGCCGCCGGATCGTCCGGATCGACCAACGATGTCGTCAGCTTCCGGCGCGCCGCGGCACGCATCTCCTCGAACGGGCGGTTGTGCCAGTGCAGATAGGCGAAACGTGACGTCGTGAAGCCCGACGCCAGCCGCGAATTGGGATTGTGCTGCCCGTTATCGACCGTGTCGACGCCGCCTGCCGGCAGGAAGCCCTTGTGGAATTCAGGATCGACCGCAAACCAGCCGGGCTGTTCCGGCACGTTGAACAGCGAAAGGTCGATGCGCAAGGCCGTCCTGCACTCCATCAGGCGAACGAATTCCCGCATGATATCGGCCCGACCGCCGCTGATGCGATCGTCCCCCACCATCGTGAGGAATTCGTCACAATCGACCGGCAGGGCAAAATCGTAATCCTCCTCCTCATCCCACGCCTGCATCGTGGTCGCCATATGGAAGCCCTTGCCGTGAAAATCAGCGATATCGTTCAGGTCGGTCCTGACCGTTGCCCCCATATTTGCGGCGTGACGCAATAGATATAAGGTAAGGTTATCGGTCGAGCCGTTATCGAGTATCGTCAGCCGATCCATTCCGAAGAGTTGGGCATAATGCGTCAGCCAGGCCAGAAGAAGCGCTCCTTCATTCCGCTGCATCATGACCACGCGAACAACTGGCTCACGCAAGCTTCCAATTCCTTTTCTTTATTTCCACCGAGCGCTTCGGTCTTGCGCTTACCGGATTTTTAATCGCTCTATACACTCGTATTCTGCTTTCTATGTATCCGATCTTTTACCAAGGAATCGCGCCTCGTCATGACAACGCAACCGCCGGCCTCTCGATTTTCAGGTTATTTCGACACTTGTGAAAATGGGGTCGCCCGCGGATGGGCTTTCGATCTCCTGCCGCCACACCAGACAGCGCGGCTGCACGTCCTGATCGACAAGCAGGAGATCATGCAGATCGAATGCAATATCCCGCGTCCTGACGTGCAGGCCGCCCTTGGCCTTCCCACAGACCTCGTCGGGTTCGAATTCGCGATTCCCGAAAACTTCATCGACGGCGAGGAGCACGCCGTTTCGATTCGCTTCGCCGATCGTAGCATCGTCCCCTTCAGCGATCCCGAGAACGCGGGCTTCTATCTGCCGGAATACCGCTTCAACGGCCATGTGCGACCGGAATACCAAAGCTTCGTCGACGGCTTCAAACAGGGCGCCATCCGCGGATGGGTGCTTGAGAAACGTCCGGGCGGCCCGCAACGTGGCGGCGTGCTGATCTCGGTCTCGGCCAATGGCGTCAAGGTCGCGCAGGTCCGGGCCGACCGCTATCGCGGCGACGTCGCCGCGGTCCTGGGGTGTGACCCGAACTGCGGCTTCGAGGTCATCCTGCCGCAACATCTTCGCGGCTCGTCGCCCCGGCAGTTCCAGGTCCATGTCCTGCCTTACGGGGAGGAACTCAACGGCAGCCCGTTCGTCACCTCCGTGGCTGACGATGCACTCGAATCACGCCTCGTCGATATCGCCGATATCGTGGACCGGCTGCACAAGGAACTGACCAACCTTCGATCCGAAATCCGCAATGTCATTCCGAAGCCCGGCTATAATCTGGGCGGATACGATCGCTGGGCACGCCATTATTACGCCAACCTGCGCGCGCGCGTCGCCAAGGCGCGTGACGAGGCACCGATGAAGCACAAGCCGCTCATCTCGGTACTTTGTCCAACCTACAAACCGCTGATGTCGGATTTCGAAGCCGCCGTCGAATCGGTCATGAGCCAGACCTATCCGAACTGGGAACTCATCATTGTCGATGATGGCGGCAAATCACCGGAAGTCGCCGAGCGGATCAAGGCCTACTGCGCGGAAGACTCCCGTATTCGCGCCGTCACCCTGAAGAAGAATCAGGGCATCTCCGGCGCAACGAACGCCGGCATGGACGCCGCCCAGGGCGAATACACCGTCTTCTTCGATCATGACGACCTGATGGTGGATGTCGCCCTGGAGGTCATGATCCGCGCGGCCCAACGCACCGGCGCGCGCCTTCTGTATTCCGATGAGGACAAGATCGACCAGGCCGGCTATTTCCTGGAGCCGAATCTCAAGCCGGACTTCAACTATCGCTATCTGCTCGGCTGCAACTACGTCTGCCATCTTACGATGGTCGAAACAAAGCTCATGCGCGAAATCGGCCATCTGCGGAAGGAATACGATGGCGCGCAGGACCACGACTTCATCCTCCGCGCGACGGAGGCGGTGCCGCACAACCAGATCCATCACGTGCCGGAAGTCCTGTATCACTGGCGCAAGACACCGAACTCCACGGCGGTCAGCGTCGGCAACAAGCAATACGCCATCGACGCCGGAGTACGGTGCGTCGCCGATCACCTCAAGCGCCTCAAGGTCCCGGCCGAGGTCTTCTCGATCCGTGGCCTGACGCTTTATGGCGTCAACTGGAAGCCGCGCCGCCTGCCCAAGGTCTCGATCATCATCCCGTTCAAGGACCAGATCGACACCACAAGCCGTTGCGTCGAGGCCCTCCTGGCCAACACGGATTACAAATCCTTCGAGATCGTCCTCGTCAACAACTGGTCCATCACCGAAGAGGCCGCCACCTTCATCAAGAAGGTGCGCAGGCTGCGCAACGTCCGCGTGGTCGACGTCGAGGAGCCCTTCAACTACTCGCGCCTGAACAACATCGCGGTCGCCACCTGCAACGCCGATTTCTACATGTTCATGAACAATGACGTGTTCGTGGAAGAAAAAGGCTGGCTGACACGCATCGTGGGTGAAGCGCTCTCGGCACCGGATGTCGGCGCCGTGGGTGGCAAGCTGCTATATCCGAACGACACGATCCAGCACGCCGGCGTCGCCGTCGGCCCCGCGGGCATCGGCGCCCACGTCCATCGTGGCGAGCCGGTCAGCGAATACGGTTATATCGGCCGCACGATGCTGTCGCATGAAGTCACGGCTGTCACGGCTGCCGCCATGCTGGTGCGCGCCAGCGTTTTCCATGAGATCGGCGGCTTCGACGAGGTCGATCTTCAGGTCGCCTATAACGACGTCGACCTCTGCCTGAAAATCCGCGCGGCGGGCTACCGCATCGTCTTCTGCGCGGAATTCGTGGCCTATCACCACGAATCACTATCCCGCGGCTCGGATCAGACAGCCGAACACGAGGCACGGTTCTTCAAGGAAACCCAGGCCATGCAGAACCGGTGGGGCGAAAGCCCGCTTTACCTGCGCGACCCCGCCTATCCCCGCTTCTTCACCGTGGACCGGCAGCCATTCTTCGACCTCGCCGATCCCTCAACCCTCACTGACCCTGTGTAACGCGCCGGGTTCGCGCATCCTCGGCCACACTGACGAGCCAGATCGCGAACCCACCCAACGCCAGGGCCAGACCGACCCACCCGACCGACGTCCATCCCAGACCAGCAGCAATCGCCAGGCCGCCGAGATAGGGACCGACCGCATTGGCGATGTTGAAGGCGCTCTGGTTCAGCGCGGCAGCGAAACCTTCAGCGCCGGTCGCGACTTCCAGCAGCCGCGACTGCACCACGGTGGCCAAACCACCGCCGCAGCCGATCGAAAACACGATGGCGCCCAGACTCCAGATATCGTGCGTCGCACTCGGGAAGCCGGCCATCGACGCCGCTTCGACCAGCAGCACACCGCCAATCGTCGGCATCATCCGCCGGTCCGCAAGCCACGCACAAACCAGCGTTCCCAACGTCAACCCCGCCCCGAACACGGCCAGCATGACCGGCACCGCTGTCGGCGCCGTATGGGTCACTTCCAGCATGATGGACGCCAAATAGGTATAGACGCAGAACACGCTGCCGAATCCAACGGCTCCAATTCCCAGCGTCAACCAGACCTGTGGCCGTCGCAATGCATCCAGTTCGGCCATGATGCTCGCATCATGGCGCGGTGGATCGCGCGGCGCGAAAGTCGCCACCAGAACGGCCGTGCACAGCGATAACATGGCGATCAACACGAATGCCCAGCGCCAGCCAACTGCCTGACCGATCAGGTTGGCCATCGGCACGCCACCGATCGTCGCGATCGTCAACCCCAGGACGACACGACCCACTGCCTGCGACCGGCGGTGCGGCGGCACCAGTGACGATGCCACCACGCCCGCGATGCCGAAATAGGCACCATGCGGCAAACCGGTGATGAACCGGCAGAGCAGCAGCGTCCAGTAATTCGGCGCCAGCGCGCTCAGACCATTGCCAATCATATAGAGCAGCATCATGCCGATCAGCATCGTGCGGCGTGAAACCTTCGCGCTGAACAAGGCAATCGTCGGCGCACCAACACACACGCCAGCCGCGTATGTCACGATCGCGTGCCCAGCTTCCGGCGCACTGATCCCCAGATCGCGCGCAATCATCGGCACCAGGCTCATGGCCGCGAATTCTGCCGTGCCGATCGCAAAGCCGCCGAGACCGAGCGCAAAGAAAATAGCCGAAACGGACGCAGGTTGTTGGTGAGCTTGAACGCTCATGCCATCCTCTTTTCCTGAATTGACGAGTTAGGACACACGGCATGCAGACCAAACGACAGTTCGGGGACCCGGCGACCCTCACCGCTCTTATCGCGGCATCGGACGATTATGAAGCCGCCTTGGCGCAAAACGACATCACGATGCTGGATTCACTGTTCCACGATGGTCCGGAGACCATCCGTTTTGGGGCCACCGAGAATCTGTTCGGCAGTGCCGAGATCGCGGCATTCCGCCGCGCACGGACCGGTGGCGCACCCCCACGACGCAACATCCGACGCGACATCGCCGTCCTGAGCGCGGATACCGGTTGCGTCAGCATTGTCTTCGAACGCGTCTCGGACGGTCGCATCGGCCGACAGACGCAGACATGGCAACGGCAAGCCGGAGGATGGCGCGTGATGGTCGCCCATGTTTCACTCCTTCCCGCGTCACCGCAACCAAGCCCCATGCCTCACGTTAAGGAGACCAACGCGCCAATTGCGCGATGAGAAATTTTTTTCCACAGGAGACGGCTCAATGCCCAACAAGAATACGTTGCATACGACGCAGAACGCACTTCAGTCGAACGCCAAGACCGTGTCGATCGAAACCCTGAACGCCCGCCTCGCCGACATGATCGATCTGGCCCTGATTACGAAACAGGCGCACTGGAACCTCAAGGGGCCGCAGTTCATCGGCGTTCATGAAATGCTGGACGGCTTCCGCGACACCATCGACGACGGCACGGACAAGATCGCGGAACGCGCAGTGCAACTCGGCGGGACAGCCTATGGCACGACGCAGGACGTCACGAAGAACTCCGGCTGCACACCGTATCCGACAAATATCTATCGTATCGCCGATCATATTTCGGCGCTGATCGATCGTTATGCGACGGTAGCCAACAACATCCGTCAGTCGATCGACATCACGGACGAAGCTGGCGATGCCGATACGGCCGACCTCTTCACGGAGGTCTCCCGCGCACTCGACAAGAACCTCTGGTTCCTCGAGGCCCACGTGCAGGAGCCAACCGGCACAATGCGCGACGGCGACCACAAGGGCAGCCGGAGCTAACAGGCAAACGCTTCAATCTGCACCCGCATCGGCAACGATGCGGGTTTTTTATGGAATTCTATTTTTAAAAAGCAGCGTGTCGTTGATCATGCGTCTCATGCCGCACGGCCGACAGTCTCTGAAATCTAACGTCCTGAACTTCGCAGAATATTCTGAACCATCTCATTGCGCTCCTGTTCCGGGCTCTGATTTGGCGCCGATGCATATAAAGCCTTCAAAGCCGCAATATCGAAAGGCGTCAGTGTTTTTGGTGCATCCGCACGATATTGACCGTTTTCGAAATCTGCCATGATTGAGAACGGCTCAAATGCCGTTGCCATGTCCGGTTGAGCAAGTGCCACGAACGAAATGTAGTTCGATAGCGCCCCCCACGTCATACTTCCTGTCTTCGATACATCAATAATAATGAAAACGTACTTGGTCTCTTCCCGTGTTGGCAGGTTTAGGGCTGAGACGTCAGATGTTTCGATCGTAGGAGTGTCCTTCCAGGGACCGGTGGGTAAATAACTCACATAAGCGCCGTCGGACACCTCGACCCCCACGGAACGAAACCATCTCACCGGACGATCCTTGCGCAATAAATCCGTGTCTGCGGTACTCATTGCATCCAGATTCAACGATGTTGCACCGTTCGTATCCACACCCTGCCAAAGAGTCGGATTTATCTGATGGATTTTCCTGAAAACATCATCTCCGTCATTTGACGCAACAATATAGACATCAGGCTGCGCGCAGTTTCTATCGAACGCTATGTCCACCAGTTTCGCATTAGACTGGAGATGCTGGATAATAATATCGGAAAATATCGGATTTAGGCCATAGACCTTTGGGCAAACAGGCCGATTCCAGCGGGAAATCTGGTGATTCGGCCTGACCGGCGTCATCGCCTTGACGGCCGCTTTCACTTCGGCTGATGAAAGCGCATGAACAGTGATGTTTTCGGTGGCCGCATTGGCCTGAAGAACGACTGACGCGCCGATTGCACAGATAACAGCGCCCAGAATTCCATTACGGCGGACCATTCAATCCATCTTTCGTAACGACGGTTACCGGATCGGCATTCTCGTTTCCGGTTATCCAACCTGTTCCATGCACCATGGCTTGTTTGCCTCGCCAATTCAAAAAAGTAGAGGCCGACATATCATTCAATATCCGTCAGAACGACGACGGCGCGTGCGTCATGCGACTGGGCGCCACACGACTCACGCAACGCCTTTGCTAACGATCAATTCTCGCCATATTGGCCGCACTATAACGCGAGCCGGAAATTCGCCCCGCCGAAAGCGCATCGTCGATCTGCCGGACTGCCTCGTCTTCCAGAACGATACTCAAGGCACCCAGATTCTCTTCCAGATATTTCCGGCGTTTCGTTCCGGGGATCGGCACGATATCATCACCTTTCGCCAGCAGCCATGCCAGCGCCACCTGACCGGGTCGGGCGCCGATCTGCGCCGCAATATCGCCCACAACCTCCGCCGCATGTCGATTGGCCACGAAATTTTCGCCCTGAAAGCGCGGATCATTGCGCCGGAAATCGTCCGCCGGATACTCCTCCGCCGGTTTCGCGTCGCCCGTCAGAAAGCCTCTTCCAAGCGGACTGAACGGAACCAGACCGATATTCAGTTCGCGCAGCAGCGGAATGATCTCCGGCTCCAGATTGCGCTCCCATAATGAATATTCGCTCTGCAAGGCACTGACCGGAAAGACCGCGTGAGCACGCCGGATTGTCTTTACCCCCGCTTCCGAAAGACCGAAAAACCGCACCTTCCCGGCCTTCACCAGATCGCCGACCGCGCCGGCAACGTCCTCGATCGGCACATCAGGATCGACCCGGTGCTGGTACAGCAGATCGATATGATCCGTCTGCAACCGCTTCAGAGACGCCTCGACGACGTCCGCAATATGCGCCGGACGACTATCGACGCCGACCGGCTTCCCGTCACGGATATCGAAGCCGAATTTCGTGGCGATAACGGCCGAATGGCGCCTGCCTGCCAGGGCGCGCCCCAGTAATTCCTCGTTGATGAACGGTCCATAGACTTCCGCCGTGTCCAGGAAGTTCACGCCGAGTTCCAGCGCGCGGTGAATGGTGGCGATCGACTCACCTTCATCCGCCGGACCGTAGGACTGACTCATTCCCATGCAGCCCAGCCCCAGCGCCGAAACGCTAAGACCCTGACTGCCCAATTCACGATGGCGCATTATCGCCTCCCCTGCTGACAGGGGAGGAAACTTACAAGGCGATGGTAAGTTCGCCGAGGCGATCGGTCAGCTTGATGTTCTCACGATAATCGACCGGCACGACCACAACGGAAACACCCGGCTCGTCCAGAGCCGCGCGCAGGACAGTCTGAAGCTGCCCGGCTTCCTCAACCCGGTGGCCATGCGCGCCGAAACTCTCGGCATAGGCAACGAAATCCGGGTTTTTGAAATCGACGCTCCGATGATGGCCCAGTTCGAGATCCATCTTCCACTTGATCAGACCGTAAGAACCATCTTCCCAGATCAGCACCTTGAGCGGAACATTCTCCCGCACAGCCGTTTCGATCTCCTGCGAATTCATCATGAACGATCCATCGCCCATCGTGGCCAGTACGCGCCGATCGGGCCGCGCCAGTTTCGCGCCGATCGCACCCGGCAGGGAGAATGCCATGGTCGAAAGCCCGTTGGAAATCAGGCATGTCAGCGGTGCCTGCGTCGGATAGAGGCGCGCCATCCACATCTTGATGGCCCCCGTATCGGCGAGGACGATATCCTCGTCGTCCATCACCGCACGCACGTCAGTCACCACACGCTGCGGCTTGAGCGGATAGCTGTCGTCTTTCGCCCCGGCAGCCAGTTCATCGGCCAGCAACTGACGAATTTTCGGCTCGCTGCGGCTCGGCGGTGCCTTATGACCGTCCCACGCGGTCAACAGGGCATTGATGCCGCCCACGATGTCGGACTCGATGCTGACCGCGACCTGATACGCCGCATCCGTATCCGGCGCGAAACGATGCAGGTGAATGATCGTCTTGTCCTTGTGCGGATTGACGCGGGACGGGGCAAACTCCTGCAACTCATATCCGACGGATAAAATGAGATCGGCGTCATCGAAGGCGAAATTCTCATAGTCATGCCGCATGAAGCCAATGACGCCGAGGGCGTTGGGATGACGATCAGGTATAACCCCCTTGCCCATGAAGGTGGTCGCGACCGGCGCGTTCAGCGTTTCCGCCAAACGCACAAGTTCAGCCGATGCACCGGCACGCGCCACGCCATGTCCGGCAAGAATGACCGGACGCTTTGACTTGCCCAGCAACGCCACGGCTTCCTCGATCCGCTGCGGGTCCGCCCCGGCATCATGCGTCGGCGTATCCTTCAACGGCGCGAAACCGGCAGGCATCGGCATCGCCTCGATATCTTCCGGAATGGCAAGGTACGTCGCACCGGGTCGCTCGGATTGCGCCACATCGAACGCCTTGCGCACCATCTCCGGAACGGCCTGCGGCGTCATGATCAGGTCCGCCCATTTTGTAACGGGTTTGAACATGGCCACGAGATCGACGATCTGATGCGACTCTTTGTAAATGCGGTTAAGCCCCACCTGCGCCGTAATCGCCACCAGCGGCGTGCTGTCGGTGTTCGCATCGGCCACGCCGAGCAGCAGGTTGATCGCCCCCGGCCCGAGCGTCGCCGTGCATACGCCTGCCTTGCCCGTCAGCCGGCCATAGATATCCGCCATGAAGGACGCGCCCTGCTCGTGGCGCACCAGAATGAAACGGATGCCCGATCCCTCGAGCGCATCGACAAGCCGGATATTCTCCTCGCCCGGAATGCCGAAAACATATTCCACCCCCTCCTGCTTCAGGCAGGAGACAATGAATTGCGCAACATTCTGCTTGTTATCTGACATTGCCATTTTCTCCAGAAAGGATGGTCATCGGGCTGTAAGCCACATGAAGCCACCCATGGTCAGAACCGAAAAGATCGTGCTGAAAAACAGGATCGAGGCCATCTCCTGTTCCGCCGTGTGATATTGAACGGCCAGGATCGTCGCGATGGAGGCCGTGGGAATGGCCATCGTCACGACCGCCTCCTCACGGATCGTCGGCGTCAGGAACAGCAGGGCCACGCCCCACACGATCAGAGGCACGGCGATATTGCGCGCCAGCGTCGCCACCACGACGCTGGTGGAGACCGCCACGCGATGCGAGAACAGCACGATACCGGAAGCGAATAGTGCCACGCCGCCGGTCGAGCGACCCAACAACGCCAGCGAGTCCCGGATCGATGCGGGCAGCCGCCAGCCGATCAGGATGATGAGCAGCGCCAGCATCGGCGCCCAGACCACCGGCTCACGCAGCGCATCCAGAACGAGTTGCCCGGGTGCTTTCCGCGCGCCATCGCCGGTCGGCGCCGCACCGCTGAGCGCAATCAGCGAGATCGGCACCTGCAGCAGGTTCATCACCAGACCGCAGATCGCAATGGCGATGGCACTCTGATCGCCGAACAGGTGCCCCAGCACGGAAACACCGACAAACGGCACCGCTGGCCCGCCAATCGCCAGGGCCAGCAACGCTGCACGCGCCTGCCCGAGCCGTAGGACGATCGCAACGCCGAACACGAGGAAATAGCTGCCCATCATGCCGAAAAGGATCATCAGCGCGAGAGGCCACTGCGCGATCACCGCATCGCGCGACGTGCCGACCATCCCGGCAAAAAGACTCAGCGGCAGCGCGTAGAGCATGACCATGCGATTGAGGATGCCGGCCTGCTTCGCATCGAAGTCATGATGCCAGCCGGCCATCATGCCGAGCAGCAACGTGACGACGATAGGCAATAAAGCGCCGATAATGGATTCGATCATGATTTTCCCGTCGTGTCGTCGCGTCGCGTCATAAGATCATCGTCGTCATGAAACCGAAGACCGACGCGTTGCCCAGTCGTTTGGACGCCGCCGGATGCACGATGTATTGGTATTCCGGCTGAAACCGGACGCCCCGCACGATGGCCGCACCGTATTTCAGTTCGAAGACGTTCTCACCCATGAGCGGCAGATTGCCAGTCGGCAGATGCAGCGCCTGCAGCGTCTGCGCCTCCTGCTGAAGATTCTGGCTGAAGTCGTAATGCGCGAATACGAGGCCGGGCCGATCGAAGGGCCGCCCCGGCACGATTCCGCCGGCGTCGATCCCGCCAAAAGCCTGCGAACGATAGACACTGCGCGAGCCCGTATTATGCACGTAGCCACCGAACAGCACGACACCGCTCAGATCGTTCTGGCCCGTGCGATAAATCATCTGGTCCGCAAGAAACCAGACCGTATCGCGCACCTTGCCCCTGGCTTGCGGATTGCTGGCGAACGAACCAAGCGGAGCGTAACGCGTCGTGTCGATCGCGTAACCGACCTTGTAATGCCCCACCAGCGCATGCGGGCCCACATAAGGCTGCCACATATCCTCTATCGGCAGGAGCACGCCCGTATTGCCGTTATCCGCCCAGTTCCAGCCCGAGGGACCACCGTATTTCGCGTCCGATGCGAAGGCGCCAAAGGTCAGGATATTATCCTTCACCGGACGGATACGCCCCGCAATACCCCAGTTTGATTTCGGCCAGACCGTGAAAGCCTGCTCACGTTTCAGGGCATTGGGCGAGGAGCATATCGTCGTGAACTGACAGTAGATCGGCGAATGCGCCACTTCGAGTGCTACAGGCAGACGGCCGTAATCGATGCCCAGTTTCTTGTTGAACAGCAGGCTCTCGCCATAGAGCCAGACGAGATGGGCCAGCACATTCCCGCCGGCGCCATAGACTTCCTGCAACGAAAGGCGTGAATCGCCGAAATTATCGGCCATCAGGTTTCGGCCCGCACGGTTGACCACCAGCATATGCGTCCAGAAATCCGGAATGCCCGCCAGCTTGTTCCAGTCTATATTGATCTGAAGCGCCTCTTCCGACGCGTAATCCATACCCTGCCTGTTGCCACCTGACGGATTACCGAGAACCTCGGCCTTGTAGGATAACGACCACCGGATGCCATGATCTGCCAGCCAGGGACGCCAAAGCGCGTCATCGCTCAGCAGATGTTCCGAACGCGCTGTCGCGAAGGCATATCGCCACGCAATATCGTTACTCGGCAGATTGCCGATCTGACTGAAATTCTGCATGAAATAGAAATTACTGAGCGGCTGAATATACCAGCTTCGCCCTCGCTCCTGCGGCGGTCTCGGGCAAGGCTGCAAGGTGCGACCGTTCTGAATGACCTGATTGCTTGGAATGGGGCAGTAGTCCGCCTGATGCTGCGCGGTTGCCGGCGCCGGTCCGGCAAAGGCAAGCTGGGCGAAGATCAGCGTCGCCAGAACAAACAGGACGCATATGACGGGCGTCCTGATCGTCGCGATTTTCGCATTAACCCGCCGCCCCAACATCACGCAAATCATCCTTTCCCGCCAGTCGGCGGGATGGTGCGTCACGTGAACCCTGCGTTTCCATGATCTATGTCAATTCGCGTTGCTTTTTATTTCCTGAGCCGATGGGCGAGATAAGCGGTTATCGCCGCCTCCTGTGCCGTCAACGCAAAATCGTCGGTCCCGTCCAGCACCGCATCCGCCCGTGCGGCAAACGCTTCGCGCAGGGTTCCGTCAAGATAGCCATCCAGAACACCCGGATGAATATAGCATTTCCGGCAGACCGATGGCGTGTTGCCCAGTTGCGCCGCCACATGCTCGATCGCCCGCAAAAGATTTTTCCGCGCCCGCGCCTTGGTGTCCACCGTCTCGAAAGCCGTCAGCGCCATGGCCGCGAGCTTGGTCGCCGCCCAGGTCCTGAAATCCTTTGCCGTAATGTCCGCCTGCGTGATGTCGCGCAGATAGTCGTTGACATCATGTGAATGCACATCGTGCAGCGCGCCGTCGTCGTCCACAAACCGGAACAGACGTTGCCCCGGCAGGTCCTCAAGCCGTCCAATCACCCGCGCCAATCGGGGATCGTCGATCTCGACATGCGCCCTGATCCCATGCTTCGCCCTGAAATCCAGCGTCAGATGGTGCCTCCGGATTTTCGCGTGCCGGTGGCGCAAGGTGGTCAGGCCATAGCTTTTATTCGTCTGCGCATATTCGTCGTTGCCGATCCGCGCCATCGTGCGCTCCATCAGCCGCACCACGGCTGCGATCACCCGCGTGCGCGATAAAGCCGACTGCCGTAGATCCTGATCGATCCGCCGCCGGATCTCCGGCAGCTTTTCGCTGAAAACCAGCATCCGCTCGAATTTGTTCTCATCACGCACCGCTCGCCATCGCGGATGATATCGATATTGCCACCGACCGCGCGCATCCCGCCCCACGGCCTGAAGATGCCCGTCAGGATCGGCACATATCCAGACATCCTGATACGCCGGCGGAATGGCCAGTCGCTTCAGCCGGGCAATCTCATCGCCGTCGGTAATCCGTTCGCCTGTCGGATCGCGATAGAAAAAACCCTTTCCCGCCCGATGCCGCGTGATACCCGGCATGTCGTGATCGACGTAATGCAGGGAAGCCATTCTGGCATGCGCACGGGCTGCCTGCTCATGCTGATCGACAACCCCGGCCTCGCCCATGACGCACTTTACCCTTCCTGAACCGGGTATCTAAGCGCGCCTGGGCTTCGCCGGTTGCGTCACATCGCTGCGGCGCGCTCCGCCTCGAACATGTAATCGCGCGTCAGGGGCACCGCATCGATGCTACGCGTGAGTTGCAGCTGGAAATTCATATGTCCCTGAACGCGAAACGACAGTTCGGCACCCGTCAGATAGAAATCGAACATGCGATAGAAACGCTCGTCATACAGCGCAAGAATCCTGTCCCGATTGGCCGCGAAACGCTGCCGCCAGATCGCAATCGTCTTGGCGTAATGCAGGCGGAGCACCTCGCAATCCGTCACCCATAGCCCGGCCCGCTCAACGGCGCCGAGCGTTTCGCTCAATGCCGGCGAATAGCCGCCGGGAAAAATATATTTGTTGATCCACGGATTTGTCGAACCTGGCCCGTCGGAGCGACCGATGGAATGCACGAGCGCCACACCATCAGGCTTGAGACGTTCATGCACCGTGCGGAAGAACTGATCGTAATGGCCGATGCCCACATGCTCGAACATGCCGACGGATACGATCCGGTCGAACTGGTGCCGGATCGCACGGTAATCGCACAGTTCGAACCGCACCCGGTCCGACAGCCCTTCGTCGGCCGCCCTCTGCCGTGCTGCCTGCAACTGCTCCTGCGATAACGTCACGCCCGTCACACGGGCGCCGAACTCCTTCGCCAGCGTCAATGCCATGCCGCCCCAACCGCACCCGATATCCAGAACGCCGAGATCCGGACGGTCGAACTTCAGCTTGGCCGCGATATGTCGCTTCTTCGCCAGTTGCGCCTCTTCGAGCGTCATGTCGTCCTGCGCAAAATAGGCGCAGGAATACTGTCGGTCCCGATCCAGAAACAGCCGATACAACTCGCCATTGAGGTCGTAATGATGCTCGACGTTGCGTCGCGACCGACGCCGATCATTGAACTGCCGGACACGCCGGGTCAGGAAGCGAAATCCGCTTTCAAGACGATTGAAGATATGATGGCTGTCCTGCATGTTGGTCATCAGGACGAGAAGCACATCCTCAAGCGTACCATCGACCGGCTCAATCAGGCCGTCCATGTAACCTTCGCCGAAAGCCAGTCCCGAATTGACGATCAGCGCTCGCAACGCCTCGTCGGTCTTGATCCGCATGGCAGCCTTCGGCCCGGGCGAACCCTCATAGCGCCGTATCGAACCGTCCGGCATGATGATAGTCAGGCTGCCCGTCCGAATGAAACGCTTGATGACCTGATCGAACAACAGTGACATCCACACCCCCAGTTGAATACGGCGGACAATCAAAATCGTTTGTCTCGACGTGCGTCAATGCATGACGGAAATGTTCAGCCATAAAAAAACCCCGCCAGAGCAATGCTCTGAACGGGGTTCCTTTGATCGGCAATCTCACTTTCGCGAGATATCGGATCAGCCTTCGGCAGACGCCTCGGTCACTTCGACCGGCTCTTCCTCGGCATCCGTTTCGAGAACGAACTCGTCTTCCTCGACGCCGATCGCTTCGCCACGCGCCTGACGCTCGGCTTCTTCCGCCGAACGCGCCACGTTGACGATCACCGGGATCGAGACTTCCGGATGCAGCGCCACGCGCGCTTCGACCAGACCCAGGACCTTGATCGGATGATCGAGAACGACCTGATTACGGTCGATGCTCAGGCCTGCTTCCGTCGCCGCGATGGCGATGTCGCGCGGCGTCACCGAACCATACAGGCTGCCGCTGTCGCCAGCCTGGCGGATGATGACGACGGTCAGCCCGTGCATACGCTCGGCCAGACGCTCCGCTTCCTCACGGCGCTTGAGGTTCTGCGCCTCAAGCTGCACGCGCTCGGTCTCGAAACGCTGACGGTTCTGCGCATTGGCGCGGAGCGCCTTGCCCTGCGGCAACAGATAGTTGCGCGCATAGCCCGGCTTCACGCGGACGATCTCACCCATCTGGCCGAGATTTTCGACGCGCTGGAGCAGGATCAATTCGGTCTGTGACATGCCAGCCCCCTCAGTTCACGACGTAAGGCAGCAGGGCGAGGAAGCGCGCACGCTTGATCGCCTGCGCCAGTTCGCGCTGCTTCTTGGCCGAAACGGCCGTGATGCGGCTCGGCACGATCTTGCCGCGCTCCGACAGGAAGCGGCTCAGCAGACGCACGTCCTTGTAATCGATCTTCGGCGCGTTGGGGCCGGAGAACGGGCAGGACTTGCGACGGCGATAGAACGGACGACGTGCGCCAACCGCGAGGCGACGCGCCGCGGGATTGACTTCAGTGTTCGTGGTTTCGGACATGATGCTTTATTCCACTCCCTGCTCGGCGTCGTCACGCTCGCGCGCACGATACTCTTCGCGATCTTCCGAACGACGACCGCCACGGCCGCTATCGAAACGACCCGACGGCTTGGCGCCACCCGAACGGAAACCGCCGCGCTCGCCGCCACGATCGTCACCCTTGCGCGACAGGATCGCGGACGGGTTCTGGTCGATCTCATCGACACGCAGCGTCAGAACACGCAGCACGTCTTCATTGAGGCCAAGCTGACGCTCCAGCTCGCGGATCTGGTCCGGGCGGGCATTGAGGCCCAGCAGAACGTAATGGCCCTTGCGATTCTTCTTGATGCGATACGCAAGCGAACGGAGTCCCCAGAACTCACGCTTCTCGATCGAACCGCCATCCTGAGTCAGCAGGGTGTCGATTTCCTCGACAATGGCCTCGACCTGCGCCTGCGACACGTCGTTACGTGCAATGAGCACGCTTTCATACAGTGGCATGTTTGCTCCCTTCGGATGTGTTCAACCCGATCGCCACCACCGACATCGGCCGGACGACGCTCCTTCCACGAAGCACGGGTATAGCCGGTGCGACGCCACATCGCCCGGCAGGGAAGCGCGGCGTAAAGCACATTCCGCCTGCCACCGCAAGGATATTCGCCCGTTTCGCGCTAGAGCGTGGTGTCAAGTCTCAGCGTTTCCGGAATCGGCAGGCCGAGATCATCCGGAATATCCCATATCTCACGCAGGACATGCGTCTTCCGGAAACCCGCGTTCAGATAGGTCGGCAATGCCCGGGGATGGTCGGCCGTGCAGGTGTTGACGCGAAAGACCTGACATGGCTCAGACCAGGCAAGCCGAATAGCCGCATACAGAAGGGCGCGGCCCAGACCATGCCCGATCGCATCCGGCAGCAGACCCAGATGGGACAGATAAGGCTGCCGGCCCTGCCGTCGGTCGATCTCGAAGAATCCGGCCACGTTATCGTCCGGTGTGTAAAGCACATAGAGCGAAACAGCCGGGTGATGCAGCAGGGCCGTCAATTCCGCCGTCGGCATTTCATACCGCATCCACCAGCAATGCGCCGCGCCGACCCGTCGATACAGATCGAGATAGAAGGAAGGCGCCGGATGCTCGACCAGGGCCAGCCGGTAGCCTTCGGGAAATGGCAATGCAGCAACATCAGGCTGCATGCGCATCTCCAGAAACGTCACATCGACAGCAATGCGCGTCGTGGCGCGACCGATAGGGGAAGAACGAAGATCGTTCATCAACGGCCGCCCGGACTCAGTTGTCGTCCAGGAAGGAGCGCAGCTTGCGGCTGCGACTCGGATGCTTCAGCTTGCGCAACGCCTTCGCCTCAATCTGTCGGATACGCTCACGCGTTACGTTGAACTGCTGACCGACCTCCTCAAGCGTGTGATCGGTGTTCATGCCGATGCCGAAACGCATCCGCAACACGCGCTCCTCACGCGGCGTCAGGGACGCCAGCACACGCGTCGTCGCCTCGCGCAGATTGGTCTGGATCGCGGCATCCAGCGGAATGACCGCCGTCTTGTCCTCGATGAAATCACCCAGATGGCTGTCTTCCTCGTCGCCGATCGGCGTCTCGAGAGAGATCGGTTCCTTGGCGATCTTGAGAACCTTGCGCACCTTCTCCAGCGGCATGCCGAGCTTCTCGGCAAGTTCCTCCGGCGCCGGCTCGCGGCCGATCTCGTGCAACATCTGGCGCGACGTGCGGACGAGCTTGTTGATCGTCTCGATCATATGCACCGGAATACGGATCGTCCGCGCCTGGTCGGCGATCGAACGCGTGATCGCCTGCCGGATCCACCACGTGGCATACGTCGAGAACTTGTAGCCACGCCGGTATTCGAACTTATCGACCGCCTTCATCAATCCGATATTGCCTTCCTGGATCAGGTCCAGAAACTGCAGGCCGCGATTGGTGTATTTCTTGGCGATCGAGATCACGAGACGCAGATTTGCCTCGATCATTTCCTTCTTGGCACGCGTCGTGTCGCGCTCGCCACGAGAAACCGTCGAATAGACGCGACGGAATTCACCGACCGGCAGCCCCGTGCCATGCGAAAGCTCCGCCACCTGCGCGCGCAGGTCCGCGATCCGCTCATAATACTTGGTCGTGAAGTTCTTCCACGACTTGCCAGGCAACGCGGACACGACCTCAAGCCAGTTCGGGTCCAGTTCGTGCCCACGATACTTCAGCAGGAAGTCGTCACGCGACACACGGCAGCTTTCCGCCAGACGCAGCATCTGGCCTTCCAGCCCGTTCAGCCGCTGGAACTGCATCTTCAACTGCAGAACCAGTTCCTCGATGCGATTGTTATGCAGATGGACCATTTCGACCATGGCCACCAGTTCCGAGCGCAGCTTCTCGTAGGTCTGTTCCGACTTGTCGGAGCTTTCCTCACCGCTCGTCAGCGCCTCGATCCGCTTGACCTGCAGCTTGCGCAGCTTGTGATACAGCGGCTCGATCGCCTCGAAACGCGCAAGGATATCGGGCTTGAGCTTTTCTTCCAGCGCCGACAGGGACAGGCCGCTGCCCTCCTGATCGCCACCGTCCTCGCTGCCGCCATCGGCCTCGAAACTGTCGTCGGTCTCTTCCTCGCTCTCACCCTCGCCTTCCGGACCCTCACCCGGATTGCCACCACCCTGGCTGGCTTCCAGGTCCACGATGTCGCGCAGCAACATCTCGCCTTCCTTGAGGCGATCGTGCCAGGAAATGATGGCACGGAACGTCAGCGGGCTTTCGCACAGGCCGCCGATCATCTCGTCGCGACCGGCCTCGATCCGCTTGGCGATGGCGATTTCGCCTTCGCGCGACAGCAACTCGACCGAGCCCATTTCACGCAGATACATCCGGACAGGATCGTCGGTCCGGCCTACGCTGTCAGCGTTGACGTTGCCCGTCGGCGCTTCCTCGGTGTCGGCTTCCGCGGCTTCCTCTTCCTTCTCCTCGGTCGCCTCGCCGTCTTCCTGGTCCTCGTTCTCGACAACCTGGATGCCCATCTCCGAGAAGATCGCCATCACGTCCTCGATCTGCTCGGAGGACATCTGGTCCTGCGGCAGGACAGCGTTCAGTTCGTCGAAGGTAATATGGCCGCGCTCGCGCCCCTTGGCGATCAGCCGCTTGACCGCACCGGATTGCGTATCAAGGACATTGGTGTCGCCGTCCTGTTCCTGCGCGTTCCGCTCCGTTCCCGTGGCCGTCTTGGTCGCCATGCCCTGCTCCCTGCTCACCGCGCGCGGCGGTACCCAACATATATGTTCCGGAGTGCCCCGCCGACACACTCGCGGTTTGGAGCGACCGGCATTCCTTCACCAACAGAAGAAACGCCGAACGGCGCCCTCTCCACTCCCGGTAAAGGCCGCTCACGTCTATCGCTCCACCCGGCCGCTACCGACCGCTACGATCCACTAGCCCCAAGGCCAGCAATTTCGGCAGCGTGCAGGTGGGCGATCGGCGCGCCGAAGTCAAGGGCCTAGGGCCCGTTCCGTCGTTTCGACTCGTGGCTGTGGCTTAATCGTCATCATCCGGCGCTTCAGCGCGATTCAGCCGGTCCATCGCGCGCAAACGCGCATTCAGCCCCTCCGGGAAGGCCTCCAGCGTCCGATCCTCCAGCGCGCGCTGCGTGTCCTCCAGCACCGCCTGCCGGAAAGCCGGGAAGTTCACCAACCCATATGCCTCCCACCACCGTTGCAGCGCGCCCGCCTCCAGCAGGACATCGGCGCCACCGGCAGAAGGCACGCGCGGCAAACGTCCGGTCAGGAGCGCGCGCGCGCGCTCATCGAGCTGACGCCTTTCCATCCAGACCATCAGGTCGTCCGCCACCAGCACTGCCTCCGGCGGCTGGTCGCCGAGCCAGTCCAGCATCGCCTCGCGCAGATCGTCCAGATCGGGCGGCAATTCCAGACCGGCATAAGCCTGCTCCACCTCCGGTATGTGTTCCGGATGCGCCAGCAAGATAGCCGTCATGAGCCGGAGCCTCTCCGCCGCCCCATTCGTCAATGCGCCGCGCGCCGCCACAGGCCCGTGATCGGGTGCCTTCCGCCCGCGCGGGGCACCGCCACGGCGGAACATGCCAAAAAACCGGTCCAGCAGCGTGCGACGATATTCCGCCGCCAGATTGCGATCGGCGATCATGCCGGCCGCCGCCTCAAGCCGCGCCCTCAGCGCCGCGCGCTGTTCCGGGCTCGGATTCTGCATGCCAGACGTCAACAACCCGAACAGTTCGTCCGCCAGCGATGACGCTCCAGCCAGAACCCGCGCCATTGCACCTGGCCCCTCACGACGAACAAGACTATCTGGATCGTCCTGCGAATCGAGGCGACAGAAACGCAGCGTCTTCTCCGCCCCCAGCAGCGGCAGGGCCGTTTCCGCCGCCCGCAATGCCGCGCGGCTGCCCGCCGCGTCGCCATCCAGGCACAGGACCGGCTGCGGCGCGACCTGCCACAACATCTCGATCTGCTCCGATCCCAGCGCCGTCCCGAGCGGCGCGACGGCGGCCCGAAACCCTGCCTGATGCAGGGCGATCACATCCATATACCCCTCGACAACCAGCAATTCCTGACCGGGCTCGCGAACGGCCTGCCGTGCGCGGTCGAGATTGAACAGATTGCGGCGCTTGGAAAACAGCGCCGTCTCCGGACCATTCAGATATTTGGGCTGCCCATCGCCCAGTGTCCGCCCACCGAACGACACCAGCCGCCCGCGTCGGTCCCGGATCGGGAAGGTCACGCGCGAAAAGAACAGCTCCCCCTTGATCCCGCCGCGCTCGTCGACACGCATCAGACCGGCCTGCACCAGTTGCTCCGGCGTGATATCCTCCCGCCGCAATGCCTCCACCAGGCCGCCTCGCCCATCGCCGGACCAGCCAAGACCGAACGTCGCAATCGTCTCGTCGCTCAGGCCGCGACGGTGCAGATAGGCCAGTCCCTCCCGACCTTCCCTCTCCCGCAGCTTGCGTTGCCAGATCGCCTGCACGGCTTCCAGCACATCGCCAAGCGACTTCGCTTCCCGTGCCCGCGCTTCCACGCGCGGATCCTGGCGCGGCATGTCCAGCCCCGCCTCACCCGCCAGTTGCTCGACAGCCTCGGGGAAACTCCGCCCCTCCGCCTGCATGACGAACGAAATGACGTCCCCATGCGCGCCACAACCGAAACAATGAAAGTGGTCGTCATAAACATAGAAAGAGGGCGTCTTCTCCCCATGAAAGGGGCAACACGCCTTCCAGTTGCGCCCGGACCGCGAGAGCTTCGTACGGCGCCCGATCACCGAAGCGATCGGCACGCGCGCACGAATTTCGTCGAGAAAGGCGGGGTCGAGCGCCATGGATCAGGAAAGCTTGGCTTTCACCACGCCATTCGCCCGCCCCATGTCGAGATCGGCACCGAAACGCGCCTTCAGGACGGCCATGACCTTGCCCATCTCCTTCATGCTCGCCGCCCCGCTCTGCGCGATCGCTTCGTCCACGGCCGCCGCCAGGGCCGCATCGTCCATCTCCGGCGGCAGATAGGACTTGATGGTCGCGATTTCCGCCTCCTCCTTTTCCGCAAGTTCGGGCCGGCCACCATCGCGATACATCGCAGCGGACTCCGTGCGGGATTTAATCATGCTGCGCAGCATCGGCACGATATCGCCATCATCGACATCGCCGCCCTTCACGCGCGCCGCCACATCCAGATCCTTGATCTTCGCCGTAATGCCGCGCAGCTGCGCCACCCGGTCCGCTTCCTTGGCCTTCATCGCCGTCTTGAGATCGTCGGAAATCTGCGTGCGCAGAGACATGGCCGTTCCTCCAAAATACATACGGGCAGGAAGTTTTTTCCCGCCACAAACAACACTCACACGGCGGGAAAAAACTTCCCATCGCCGTTCTGACGCGTTAGTTAGCACTAACTAATCGACGCTCCGAGAGGAAAGCGGCCATGGATATCGAGAACATCATCGCCAAGGTCGGCGGCGCGGAAGCAATGGCCGCCCTCACCGGCGTCGGCTCCGAGGCTATCCGCAAATGGCGCCAGACGCGCGCCATACCGGCCAAGCATTGGGCCGCCCTGCTGCGACAGCCCGACATCTCCCTGGCGGACCTGACGCCGGACCATACCCATAACCCTGCACACGACAGCGAGGCGGAATTGACCGATACTTGTCCCGACGGCGCCAATGCCGCCCTCGTTCTGGCTGACGGGACCGTGCTCTGGGGCCGCGGCTTCGGCGCACATACGGATGGCGCCGCCGTGGGCGAACTGTGCTTCAACACCGGCCTGACCGGTTATCAGGAAACACTGACCGACCCTTCCTTCGCCGGGCAGATCGTCACCTTCACCTTCCCGCATATCGGCAATGTCGGCACCAACGCGGAAGATGACGAGGCCCCCCGCATCGCCGCACGCGGGGCCGTGGTGAAAGAGGACATCACCGCCCCCGCCAACTGGCGCTCCTCCGCACCGCTATCGGACTGGATGAAGCGCCACAACGTGCCCGGAATCGCCGGCATCGATACCCGCCAGATCACGCGCCGCCTGCGCGACGACGGTCCGCAGACCGCCGTGCTGGCATTCCCGGCGAACGGCCAGTTCGATATCGTCGCCCTCCGCAAGCAGGCGCAGGCATGGCCGGGCCTCGAAGGCATGGACCTCGCCAGGGACGTTTCCTGCACGCAGAGTTTCACGTGGGATCTCGGCGTCTGGGAGCGCCCGGCTGCCGAACGCACGACCAGGCGGCGTGTCGTCGCCGTCGATTACGGCGCTAAACGCAACATCCTGCGTTGCCTCGTCACCGCCGGATGCGACGTCACGGTCGTGCCCGCCACGGCCTCGGCGGAAGATATCCTGCGCCATAATCCCGAAGGCGTGTTCCTCTCCAACGGGCCCGGCGATCCAGCCGCCACGGGCGCCTATGCGGTGCCGGCCATCAGGGATGTGCTGGCGGCGAACGTGCCGGTCTTCGGCATCTGTCTCGGCCATCAATTGCTTGCCCAGGCGCTCGGCGCGACCACCTACAAGCTTGCTCGCGGCCATCGCGGCGCGAACCAGCCGGTCAAGGATCTCGGCACCGGCAAGGTCGAGATCACGAGCCAGAACCATGGCTTCGCCGTGGACGACAAATCCCTGCCGGACGGCGTGGAGATCACCCATACCAGCCTGTTCGATGGCTCCAATGAAGGCATCCGCAGCACGAAATACGACGCCTTCTCGGTTCAATACCACCCCGAGGCCAGCCCCGGCCCGTCGGACAGCTTCTATCTCTTCGAACGTTTCGTCGCGGTCATGGACCGTCGCGCGGAAGCGCACGCACCCGAAAACAACGCCAAAGCGGGAGCCTGATCCATGCCCAAACGTACCGACATCAAGTCGATCCTCATCATCGGCGCCGGTCCGATCGTCATCGGCCAGGCCTGCGAATTCGACTATTCCGGCACCCAGGCCTGCAAGGCGCTGAAGGAGGAAGGCTATCGCGTCATCCTCATCAACTCCAATCCCGCCACGATCATGACCGATCCCGGCCTGGCCGATGCGACCTATGTCGAGCCGATCACCCCGGAATTCGTCGAGCGCATCATCCTGCGCGAAAAGCCCGATGCGGTCCTGCCGACCATGGGCGGCCAGACGGCCCTGAACGCCGCCATGGCGCTCGACAAGTCCGGCTTCCTCAAGAAGCATGACGTGGAGCTGATCGGCGCCGACGCGGAAGTCATCGATCGCGCGGAAGATCGTCAGAAATTCCGCGTGGCAATGGATGAAATCGGCATCGAAAGCCCCCGCAGCGCCATCGCCCACACGCTGGAAGAGGCACGCACGGCACTGTCCGATGTCGGTCTGCCCGCCATCATTCGCCCGTCCTTCACCATGGGCGGCGCAGGCGGCGGCATCGCCTATAATCGCGAGGAATTCGACCAGATCGTCCTCGGCGGTCTCGATGCCTCCCCCACCACGGAAGTACTGATCGAGGAATCGGTGCTCGGCTGGAAGGAGTACGAGATGGAAGTCGTCCGCGACAAGGCGGACAACTGCATCATCATCTGCTCCATCGAGAATATCGACCCGATGGGCGTGCATACCGGCGACTCCATCACGGTCGCCCCCGCCATGACGCTGACCGACAAGGAATACCAGCGCATGCGCGACGCCTCGATCGCGTGCCTGCGCAAGATCGGCGTCGAGACCGGCGGCTCCAACGTCCAGTTCGGCGTCAATCCGGCAGACGGCCGCATGGTCGTGATCGAGATGAACCCGCGCGTCTCGCGCTCCTCGGCGCTGGCGTCCAAGGCCACCGGCTTTCCCATCGCCAAGATCGCCGCGAAACTCGCCGTCGGCTACACGCTGGACGAACTCACGAACGACATCACCCGCACGACGCCTGCCAGCTTCGAACCCACCATCGACTACGTCGTGGTGAAAATCCCGCGCTTCACCTTCGAGAAATTCCCGGGCGCCCCCGCGCTGCTCTCGACCTCGATGAAATCGGTCGGCGAAGCCATGTCGGTCGGCCGCTCCTTCGCCGAAGCCCTGCAAAAGGGGCTGCGCTCGATGGAAACGGGCCTCACCGGCCTCGACCCCGTGGAAGCGCCCGGCGACGGCTCGCTGGACGCCTATCGCGCCGCCCTGTCCGAGCCGCGTCCGGAGCGCATCCTGATGGCGGCCCAGGCCCTGCGCGCGGGACTCAGCCTGGCAGACATCAACGCCGCCTGCCGCTTCGAGCCGTGGTTCCTGGAACAGTTGCACGCAATCGTCACGACCGAAAACGAGATTGCGGCCAACGGCCTGCCGCACACGGCGCGCGACCTGCGCCGTATCAAGGCCATGGGCTTCTCCGACAGGCAGCTTGCCCGCCTGACCGAACAAAGCCCGGCCGAGATCGCCGCCCTGCGCCAGAAGCTTGGCGTAGCGCCGGTCTATAAACGCATCGATACCTGCGCCGGCGAATTCGCGTCCGACACGCCCTATCTCTACTCGACCTACGAAGGCGGGTTCGGCACGCCAGAGTGCGAAAGCCGACCGACCGCGCGCGACAAGATCATCATCCTCGGCGGCGGTCCGAACCGTATCGGCCAGGGCATCGAGTTCGACTACTGCTGCGTGCACGCCGCCTATGCCCTGCGGGAGGCCGGGTTCGAGACCGTCATGGTCAACTGCAACCCGGAGACCGTGTCCACCGATTACGACACCTCCGACCGCCTCTATTTCGAACCCCTGACGGACGAGGACGTGATCGCCCTCATCCGCACGGAACAGGCAGGCGGCAAGGTCCTCGGCTGCATCGTGCAGTATGGCGGCCAGACACCGCTCAAGCTCTCCCGTGCACTGGAGGATGCGGGCATTCCGCTGCTCGGCACACCGGCCGACGCCATCGATCGCGCCGAAGACCGCGAGCGCTTCCAGGCCCTGCTCCGCAAGCTCGGCCTGCGCCAGCCGGAGAACGGCATCGCCCGCAATCCCGCCCAGGCCGAGGAGATCGCGGAGAAGGTCGGCTATCCCGTCGTCGTTCGCCCGTCCTATGTGCTCGGCGGCCGCGCCATGGAAATCGTCCACGACCGTGCGGGCCTGCAACGCTATATCCGCAGCACGCTGCAACTCGCCGGCGCCGAGGTCTCGTCAGGCCCGATCCTGCTCGACCATTACCTCAACGACGCGATCGAGGCGGATGTCGACTGCATCTCGGACGGCCAGAGCGTGTATGTGGCCGGCGTCATGGAACACATCGAGGAAGCCGGCATCCATTCCGGCGACTCCGCCTGCTCGCTGCCACCCTACACGCTCTCGCCGGCCATCGTGACCGAGCTCAAGGCACAGACGGAAGCCATGGCGCGCGAACTGGGCATCGTCGGCCTGATGAACGTGCAGTATGCGATCAAGGAGCACGAGGTCTTCGTGCTGGAGGTCAACCCCCGCGCCTCCCGCACCGTGCCGTTCGTCGCGAAGGCGACAGGCGTGCCGGTCGCCAAGATCGGCGCCCGCGTGATGGCCGGCGCGAAACTCTCCGAGTTCAAGCTGGACGGCGATGCCATCGCCCCGCACGTCGCGGTCAAGGAAGCGGTTTTCCCCTTCCACCGCTTCGCGGAAACCGACACTATCCTTGGCCCGGAGATGCGCTCGACGGGCGAAGTCATCGGTCTGGACTCCAGCTTCGAGCGCGCCTTCGCCAAATCCCAGCTGGCGGCGGGCGTGAAGCTGCCGCAGACCGGCACGGTGCTGCTCTCGGTCCGAGACGGTCACAAGACGCAAATCCAGGCCCTCGGTCGCAAACTGGTCGAGATGGGCTTCACCATCATGGCCACCCGCGGCACGGCAGCGAAACTGGAGGAGGCGGGAATCGGCGTCAGGCTCGTCAACAAGGTGCTGGAAGGTCGCCCCCACTGCGTGGACGCCATCCGCTCCGGCGATGTGCAGATGGTCATCAACACCGCCCAAAGCGCGCAGTCGGTGCGCGACAGCTTCGATATCCGCCGCTCGTCACTCGTCGCCGGCGTGCCACACTTCACGACGCTGGCCGGTGCGCGCGCGGCAATCTACGCGATCTCCGCCATGAAGGACGGCGCGCTGGAAGTCGCCCCGCTGCAATCCTACTTCAAACGGGCATTCTAGCCTTCCATGGCACGGTCGGTTGCCGCCTTCACCATGGTCCACAACGAGAGCGTTATGCTCCCGTTGTGGCTGGCGCACTACGCGCGTGAAATCGGCGCCGACCATCTGCATGTCCTCGATCACGGCAGCGACACGCCGGTGCGGCTCGAACAGGGACATGTCGAGCCCGTTCCCCGCACGACGCTGGACGAAATCGACCGCGCCGCTCTGGTCGCCGACTACCAACGACATCTTCTGCGCCACTACGACGACGTTATTTTCACCGATTGCGATGAATTCCTCGTCGCACGTCCATCGCTCTACACCTCTCTGGTCGATTACGCGGCACGACGGACGACAGACATCGTGCGATGCGTCGGCGCCGATGTGCTGGAACATCCGAACGCCCGGCCGATCGACTGGTCGCGCCCCATCCTGCGCCAGCGCCCTTACGCATCCCTGCGTTCATGGTCCTGCAAGACACTGCTTTCCGCCGAACCGCTCAACTGGTCGCCCGGCTTCCATCAAAGCACGCCACCGGGAACGCCGGATCGCGATTTATGGCTGTTCCATCTCAAATATGCCGACCTGCGTTACGTGCTCGATCGACTGGCGCTGACACGCGCGCTTGACTGGAGCGACCGCGCCCGCGCACTCCGCCATGGCGACTCACACCGATTGCCGGACAGCGCCATGCGGGCATTTTTCAGGGAGGCGCAGCGCGACTACCGGCTGGAAAATCTGGATATCTTTCTGGATCAACCCCGCGGCTCCGAGACGCCGGATACGCCGCTATGCCCCATCCCGCCGGAATTCCTCGACGCGCTCTAGCCTTGTTGCGCCACGTGCGCCTCATAGGCATCGAGCACCGCATGCGTCGGGCCGTCCATCCGCACACGCCCCGCATCCATCCAGAGCACGCGCGTGCACCATTCCCGCATGATCGGCAGGGAATGCGAGGTCAGCACCATGATATCGGCATGGGCGACCATCTCCTCCAGCCGCGCATGTGCCTTGTCCTGAAAATGCTGGTCACCCGCCATGAACCACTCGTCCATCAACAGGATCTGCGGGCGCGGCGCCGTCGCAAGACCGAAGCCCAGTCGCACGGCCATGCCAGAGGAGTACAACCTGACCGGCAGATCGAGGAACGCACCCAGCTCGGCAAAAGCCTCGACATCGCGTTCGAGCGCCGCCACGCCCTCGCGCGGCAAATCGAGCAGCCGCGCGAAGAGATGGATGTTCTCCCGCCCCGTCAACGCCATGTTCATACCCGCCTGCGGGTCGAGCAATGCGTGCATCCGCCCACTGACCTCCAGCGAACCGACGCCGGATTCGTAAATGCCCGCCAAGGCACGCAACAGGGTCGATTTTCCCGCGCCATTATGCCCGATCAGGCCGACGCGCTCGCCGGCCGAGAGCATGAAATTCACATCTTCCAGCGCCTGCACGCTGACGACAGTCCCCTGACGCCGCATCGTGCCGCCGACGCGCCCGATATCGCGCACGCTCCGGAAAAGCGTCTTTTTCAGTGAGCGGGCATTGCCATGCAGCACGGGAAA
This sequence comes from Neoasaia chiangmaiensis, assembly GCF_002005465.1. NCBI lineage: Bacteria > Pseudomonadati > Pseudomonadota > Alphaproteobacteria > Acetobacterales > Acetobacteraceae > Neoasaia > Neoasaia chiangmaiensis. The sequence continues at coordinate 1,115,586 of NZ_CP014691.1, forward strand.
AGCCAGCGCATAATGCGCCACGCGAATGAAAGGCTTGTCGTCCATCAGACCCAGAATGCCAGTCGGCCACGCACCCTGGCGAACGCCGCCAGCGCAATACCGCAGAACACAACGCTGACCCCCAGCGCCACACTCGTCACCTGCGATGACGGAACGTGGCCCAGCAACGGCGCCCGCACGATCTCCAGCAGTGAGTAAAACGGATTGAAGATCAACCACCATCCATGGGCGCCGAGTTGACGGGGCTGCCAGATCACCGGCGTGACATAGAACGCGATCTGCAACAACGCGCCCACGATCGGCGGAAGATCCCGGAACCGTGCGCAGAGCGTGCCCAGCAACAGACACGCCGCCATCCCGTCCAGCGCCCAGAGCAGCAGCGCCGGCAAACTCAGCAACGCAATCGCTCCCGGCCACAGACCGTAAATCGCGAACACGCCCAGCGGCACGACGATATTATGCGCGAAAACAATGGCATTGCGCACCAGCACACGCACGGCCTGCAATGCATAGGGGAGACGAATGGCCCGAATGCTGCGCTCGGCATCCGTGTAGCATGTGCAGGATTCCTGAAGGATCCCCGCCAGCCCGACCTGCCAAAGCGTGAGGGAAAGCGACAGGAACGGCAAATATTCGCGCAGGACGACATGGAAAAGGCGCGCATAGATCACACCCATCGATCCCAGCATGATGACGGAGGACAGCGTCAGCCAGAATGGCCCCAGGACGGAGCCGCGGTAGCGTAGCTTGATGTCGAGCCAGCCGAGTGAGACCGCCAGTCGCCAAAGGCCCACCGTCTCGCGCAGATCGGCGAGCGCGGCGCGTGCCGACGTCGAACCGCGCGACGGCGAATGCCCTGTGACTGACAAACCGGAATCCATCACGACCGCCTAGCCGATCGATCACGCGCCGACAACCGCATCCAGCGCCTGTCGGTAACGCAGATGCGACCTTGCAAGGAAAAATCGTACCCTTTAAATGATTTGGCGAGGTTTTTTGCCCTGCTATCCTGCTTTTCGCCGCAATCTCCGTCCATTGCTCCCCGCTTCGGATTTCTACGCTTCAGGTGATCGACGCCATGCCACGTTCCCGCGCTGCCCGAGCTTCCACATCACGCCCGAGCAAGCCGATGCGTCATGACAAAGGCCGTTTCCCCGCCATCGGGCGCGCCGTGTTGGCAATGGGCGCGGCAGGTGGCCTCGCAGCCTGCGCCACGACGCAAGGGTCCAGTCCGCAGGTTCCCGTCGTGCAGGAAGCCGCCAGCTATCGGGCTCACGCGAAGAACTACTATGCCCCGCCGGGCTCGAGCAGCGATCCCTGGGGACCGTATATCGAGGAAGCCTCGCAACGTTTCGATGTGCCCGGCACATGGATCCGCGCCGTGATGATGCAGGAATCCGGCGGCCGTCTCTTCGACAAAAACGGGCAGTTCGTCACCTCGATCCCCGGCGCCATGGGCCTGATGCAGCTCATGCCGCCCGCCTATGACGACATGCGCGCGCAATACGGTCTGGGCGACGATCCCTACGATCCGCACGACAATATCCTGGCCGGCACCGCCTATATCCGTCAGATGTACGACATCTACGGTTCGCCCGGCTTTCTGGCCGCCTATAATGACGGCCCCGGCAATCTGGACGCCTATCTGCGTCGCGGCCGGCCGTTGCCGCGCGAGACGCGCCGCTATGTCGCCTCGATCGGCCCGCAACTGGTCGGCTCGTGGCCCAGCAATCGCTCGCAGGCCGATCTGATGGTCGCATCGCACGATCCGAACGCGCCCGATCCGGTCATGGTCGCCCAGAACACCGCCGAAGCAACCGCGGTGCGCGCCGCATGGCGCCAGCACGATCGAAGCGAACCATCGTCGGATGATAACGACGACCAGCCCGTGCAGGTCGCCGAAGCGCCGGCAACCGCTGCGACGCCGGCCCCGGCCTATACGCGCAACTGGAACGCCGCTTCTTCCGGCGGCGCGCAGTCGTCCTCGGTCAGCGCTGCCTGGGCGGCACGCGGGATCAGCGCGCCAAAACCGGCACCTGCGTCGTCCCCCATCCAGATGGCCAGCGCGCAACCGTCGGCCAGCCCGTCTCCCACCAGCGTATCGCAGGCCTGGGCCAGCCGCACGGTCGCCGAACCGATCCCGGCGGCACCGACCCTGAGCGCGCAGCCTGTCTTGGCCCGCGTAACGCAGCCGCCATCCGCGACGCTACCGGCGCAGCACCGCATGTCTTTCCACCTCATTACCCCGGCCATGGCGGAGCCGTTGCCGACGGTGCAGCGCGCAACCCCCGTCCTGCCGCATAACTGGTCGATCCAGGTCGGTGCCTACAAATCCGCCGCTCTGGCACAAAGCGCGGTCAGCCAGGCCCACAGCCATGCCCAGATGCAACTCGCGAGCGCCCGGACATTCGTCGCGCCGGTCGATGCCGGGCATGCACATCTGTATCGCGCGCGGCTGACCGGTCTGTCGCATGACGACGCCATTGCGGCCTGCCGCCGTCTCGGTGGACATACCGCTCCCTGCGTCGTCGTCTCGCCGACAGGTTTCTAACCGCATTTTCTTCCTGCCTTGAAAGGCTGCCCAATGTCCCGTCGTCAATGGTTTGCCGTCTGCCTGATTGGCGAGTTGGTCGGCACATACTTCGCCATAACGCCGGCTCACGCCGCGCTTTCCGTCGGTGCGAAAGCACCGGATTTCTCGGCCCAGGCCAGCCAGGGCGGCAAGGAGTTCGCCTACACGCTGGCCTCGGCACTGAAGCAGGGCCCGGTCGTCCTGTATTTCTACCCGGCGGCTTTCACCAAGGGCTGCACGATCGAGGCCCATGACTTCGCGGAAGCCATTCCCGACTTCAAAGCTCAGGGCGCCAGCGTCATCGGCGTCTCGATGGACCCGATCGCGAAGCTCGACAAATTCTCCGTCAGCGAATGCCGCAGCGCCTTCCCGGTCGCAGCGGACCCGGAAGGCCACATCACGAAAGCCTATGACGCCAAGATGCCGATCATGGCCATGGCCAAGCGCGTGTCCTACGTCATCGCGCCCGATGGCCATGTGGCGATGAGCTACAGTGCGATGTCGCCGGACGAACACGTCGCGCGCGCCATGGCAGCCGTCAGGGACCTGAAAGCGCATGCCTCGACCCCGTGAAAACCGTCAGTTCCGAACAGGGTCATAACGTTGGCGACGCGCGGCCGTTGAGGCTTCGCGATGATGTCGTCAGCACTGCCGTCTATGACGGGCCGGGCGATTGCTACCGCTACAGGCTGCATCGGGTCTGGGACGCCGCCAGACCGTCCATACTGTGGCTGATGATGAACCCTTCCGTCGCCACGGAAGTGGGAGACGACCGCACTGTCGCAAAATGCCAGCGCTATGCGCGCGCCTGGGGCTATGGCGGTATTTTCGTCGGCAATACCTTCGCCTATCGCTGCACCGATCAGAAACGCCTGCTGGAAGTGCCGGATCCGATCGGCCCGGGCAATGATGCCGCCCTGCTGGACATGGCACGCGATGCCGCGATGACCATCCTCGCCTATGGCGCACCGCATCATAAATCATTGCGCGCACGCGGCACCGAGGTCGCGCACATGCTGGCCGCTTCCGGTATCCCGTTGCATGCGATGCGCATCAGCCGCTCCGGTCGACCGGAGCACCCGCTTTATCTTCCCGGCGCGCTCCAGCCCCGGATATTCGACATCGACGCACCTGTCTGACGCCACGCCCCGAGAGACGTGGCGCAGCGTTGTCAGTCGTTGTTCTTCGGTGCGGTTTCCGTGATCTGATAGGTCAGCACGACATGATTGTCATGATTCGGTTGGGTGGCTACCGGCTGGATCTGACTGCCGATATTGTGCTTTTTGTAGACCGCCTGCATCGCTGTCTCATCAGCCGTCACCGCCTCAGTGGAGATCGGTGAACCCGGCCGCAGCTTTGTGGCCGCCTGCAACTCCGGCGTCGGCACCTTGCTGTTACCGACGAAATTGATCTGGTCGACCACAAGAGCCGCAGCCGCCGGCGCCGCATTCGGTGCCATCTCCTGAATGGTGACATAGAGCTGGATGGTCTTCCCGACGAATCTTTCGCGTTCGCCGAACTTCGCTCCGACATTCTTGTCCTTGTAGAGCGCCATGACCTGCTGAATGCCAGCATCCAGCTGATTGCGCGTCACCGTATCGCCGACGTGATAGGGCAGCGCCGCCATGATGGCATCCGTGGAAATCTGCTGATTGCCGGATACCTTGAGAACCTTCAGCGTCAGCGGCGTATCCGCCGCCGGCGCCGCCGCAGCGGCATGTGCCCGCGTCAGCACAGTTTCCGTCACGACAGAACCGGACAGGCAACCAACAGCCAATGCGACCGTCATGAGGCGACGGGAAAAGAAAGGGAAACGAGCCAAGAAACGATCTCCAGCCGAAAAAGTCCGACACCAGTTTCGTTTATCTGTGTGCCGATAACCAACGCCACGCATTCCGCACGTTTTTCCAAAAAATTTCAACAACCGTTCCGCTCGCCTATTCAACTTCGTGGCTATTGACCCGGCGAGACGACCGGCTTCCTGCGCAATGCATCTCACGCATAATTATTTTGTCATTACTTATCAATCTGGATACCGCAAGAATAGAAAAAAATTAATACAGACTCATTTTATCTTCTGCGATATTTGACTTATACAGGATGTTTCCGCAGAACGCGCCTTCCTTCAGATAACGACGAGAGAAATATTGTCTATCGCCGCCGACCGCCTTTCGACCAGCCAAATCCGGAGAAATGTTTCGGGAATCTCGCTCAGGAAGGGCTTGCTTCTGTGCAGCATCGCGATGTCATTCGGATTACCCGCCGCAGCTGTCGCGCAGACATCCGGAGGCGGCGCAACACCCACGACAGGCGCTGGCGCCGGCTCAAGTGCAGCCAGTGGCAATAGTGCAAGCGCACCGGGCCTGAGCAAATCGACGCAGACACAGACGGCATCCATCGAGGATCCAGGGCCGTTCTTCGCCGCGCCGATGGGTGCGACACATTTCTTCGGCGACTGGGGCGGCATTCAGCCATGGTTGCAGAAGCACGGCATTCATCTGCTGGCCGCCATCAACGAGGAATTCGCCGGCAATGTCACCGGCGGCAAGGAACGCGCCTATTCCGACGCAGGACAGGTCGGCGCGGAACTGGATATCGACTGGGGCATGCTGGCCGGCATCAGGAATTTCTGGACGCATATGCTGGTCGTGAACGGCCACGGCCAGAATGTCAGCCGCAATTTCGGCGATTCCATCGCCGGCGTGCAGGAAATCTACGGCGCTCGCGGTAACGTGGTCGCCCATCTCGTGTCGATGTATGGCGAATATGCCTTCTTCCACAACCGCATCGACATCAGCGCCGGGGACATTCCGGTCGGCAGTTTCTTTGCCGCGTCCCCCCTGTTCTGCGATTTCATGAACGTCGCCATCTGCGGCAACCCCGCGCCCAACAAATACACACCGGGCAACCGCGACTGGCCGTCCGGCAATATCGGCGCCGTCATCCGTGTCATGCCCACTGCCCACACCTACATCATGGGCGGCCTCTTCGCCGTCAGCCCACATGCCTATAACGGCGGCATCTCCGGTTGGTCACTCGGTCAGGACGGGCTGGGAAAACTCTCGACGCCGGTCGAAATCGGCTGGATGCCGACCTTCGGCAAGAAGAAGCTCGTCGGCCATTACAAGCTGGGCTATTCGTACGACAACTCGCAATACGACAACCTCTATGAAGACAAGAACGGCGAGTCCTATCAGGCAACCGGGCTGCCCGCGCGAAAGCAGGCCGGGATGAACAGCACCTGGATCATCTTGGACCAGATGCTGATCCGCAATGGCGCGGGCCAGACGAACGGCCTGATCGCCTTCGCCGGCGCCATGTATACGGACGGCAAGACCGTCGCCATGCGCGATCATGAATGGGCTGGCTTCGTCGAGAGCGGTCAGCCATGGGGACGCCCGCTGGATACGATCGGCGTTATGTATCAGCATTTCGACATGAGTCATACTGTCGCGTTGCAACAGGAAGCATCGCAGGCGCTTGGCGTGCCCTATATCTCCAATCAATGGGGCAACGTTTACGGCGTGCAATCGCACGAAAACACATACGAACTGTTCTATAGCGCCCATGTCGCGCGGGCGATGGCGATCCAGCCGGATTTTCAATACATCCAGCGGCCCGGCGCCACGACGACATTCAAGGATGCCGCCGTTCTGGGCGTCCAGTTCACAGTCGTGCTCTAGAAAAAGAGGCGGTCCTTTCCAGGACCGCCTCAGTCGAAATCAGAACGTCACACCCGTTTCGAGATCGAGCAGCAACGCGTTCTTGTAACGGTTGGTCCCCCCAGGATGCCAGATATACTGCACGCCGGGGCGGATCGTCAGCCATGGCGATGGACGCCATCCATAGTTAATCTCGCCCGCATGCTCACCACTCGGCTTCAGCAAACCGGGATAGCCCGCACCTTGTAGCGCACCCACGTAGTTCGTCAGCTTCGGATTGAGGAAGTTGAACTTGCCGCCGATACTGAATGTGTCATTCGGCCGGCTCGGGAAAGTTCCCTTCCGCACAACGCCCCATGTCACGAAATAAGGTGAGATGGCTGTGCGTGGATCGCCCCAGATGAATGACATGAACGCAACGGTCGAGCGATTGGGATCCTTCGCGTCGCGCTGCAACATCTGGTCACCCTCGAACCAGCCGCCGTAACGCCCTCGAATCTTCTCGATCGGCAAATTACCGAGATCGACATGCGCCGTCTCGAAACCAGCCAGTTGGCCAAACACATTATTGACCTCGGACGTATCCCAGTAACCGCCAATCTTGAAGTTCGTCGGCAGTTTTCCCTCGGTATCCGTACCGCCGAGATGCCAGCCGATCTGGAACGGCAGATAGACGCCCGTGGTGTGATGCAGGCCAAGCTTCCAGGCATAACCGGTATTGGAAATCGTCGGATCGACATTATAGATGCCTGCGGACACCAGCATCCTGTCGTTACCGAACGGGAACAGCTTGATGAACGCGCCCGGATGCGCTGTCGGATAATAACCGTAGCCTGCGTTACTTGCCAAAGCCTGCGGCATACCGCAGATCGCATTGGATTCGAACTGGCAATACAGGTTCATGCCCCAGTGCATGGTCGATTGCGCGAAATCGTTTTCGGTGTTGATCCAGCCGATTTCGCTATCGACATAACGACCGAACTGCTTTTCCAGCGACAGCCGCGTGAAGCGGATCGTCTCGCCGGAGCCATAGATTTCCTGCGGACTGTTCAGCGCCGGCAACTGCCGCGCGATGCCCGCCCCCGCGCGCTCCGTCAACAGGACGTGGAAGACGCCGATGTCGTGCCCGGTCAACTGCGCGAAGTTGATATCCGCGCCGATCCCGACCTCATGCGCATAACGGACGGTCTTCCCTCGTCCACCCACCGGATTACCCGCCGAATCCTGCAGATAATGTCCCTGCAGCGCGATACCCATGTTCTGAAGACGCGTGCGCAGGCCGCCCCAATCGCCCGTCATCGTGCCCTGCTTGAGCCAGTCGGTGAAGCTGGCGGGGAAAAACGGCTCCGGCGGCGGCGGTGGCGGCGGGGCCTTGGGTTCGCCGAGGCTCACCGGCGAGCGGTCATAGGGATCACCGAACTGCATCGGCGGGTTCTTCGGCGTGGCGTTGGTCGGTTCTGCTTGGCCGGTAGCCTGTTCCCGCGTTGGCGTTGGAGCCAGATTCTCCGTCGGGCTGACAGCCTGCGCCCAGGATTGCGCAACAGGCAGAAGCCCCGTGGTCGCCAAGACAAAACCTAGTCGGAACAAGCGTTTCCGCATCAAATCATTGTCTCCTCACCGGATGCAACACGCGGGAGACGCGCCGACCCGCAATATTTGACATAAATCAAATCACGGCACGGTTAATGACCAGATATTAATTCAAGTCAACGACGAAACGACCCGCCGCCGTCATTCTTCACATTGCCGTGCCCATTTTGCAGCGATCGGCAGGAGGACCACGACCGCAGCGAACGCTGCCAGCGCAAGCAGGAACAAATCGCGCCACAGACCGACATATGCAGCAGCGCCGTGTCCCGGCGTGGCCGTCGCAATATTGGCGATCACACTGCCCACATACATCGCAAGAGCCCATACCAGATAGAGCGAACCCATCATGAAACCGCTCAGCCGCGCGGGCACGTAGCGCGCGATCACCGCCAACCCAAGCCCCATCGTCAGCAGTTCGGCAACGGAGGTGAATCCGTAGCCGACGACCATCACCCATGGCGATACCAGCCCGACCGCCGCGGCAGCGGCCCGCCACCAGATGAAGAAACCGATGACGACCAGCGAGAAGCCGATCGCCATCTTGTTCGCCAGAGACAGGTCCCGTCCACGCTGCCCCAAACGATCATACAGAAACGCCAGAACGGGGCTGGCCGCCATGATCCAGAGAGAATTGAGCGCCTGAAACTGACCGGCGCTCCAGTGGAAAAGCCGCATCGGACCAATGCGGAAATCGCCGTCCACGGCACGCAGCGCAAAAAGTGTCAGGGATGTCTGCTGCTGCTGATAGAAAAGCGCGTAAACCATCGTCTCCAGACACAGCAGATAAGCCAGCCGCAAACCCGGCCGCTCCCTGCCCGGTATCCGCCGATAAAGCGCGATCCAGCCGATCGCGATGCCCGCCGCCGCCAGCCAGATGGAAAGTCGCGCCAATGCAGCATTGCTAAGGATGACGATCGTCACGGCGACGCAGGCAAGTGCGCCGCCGCTCACGAGCGCGAGCGCGCGTCGGTTGACCGGCGCCAGATCGAGATGTCCGCCGACCCCCTTCAGCCACGGTGCGCGCCATGCGTAATAGATCAGGCCCAGCACCAGCCCCAGCGCGCACGCCATGAATGCCGCACCCGGTCCGTAGCGATCCTGAAGCCACGGCGTCAGCAGCATCGACACAGTCGATCCTACGTTGACGGACATGTAATAGATGGTGAAGGCGGCATCGACTTCCGCGTCGTCGCCTTCGTAAATGCGCCGGACGAGGTTGCCCGCATTGGGCTTGAACAGGCCGTTACCGGTCGCAATCACGGCCATCGCCAGATAGAGCAGTGTTCTGCTCTGATCCGCGATCCCCAACATCATGTAGCCCAGGGCCAGTGCGACGGCGCCACCGACCATCGACCGTCGAGAGCCGAGCAGCCGGTCCCCCACCATGCCGCCCAACACCGGCGTGACATAGGTCATTGCCGAGAAGGCGCCGATCATCAGATTGGCATCGTAATCCTGCAAGCCCAGACGGGAGACGAGATAGATCGTCAGCACCGCCTGCATGCCGTAGAAGCCGAAGCGTTCCCACAATTCGATCGCCAGCACGACCGTGAAGGACTGTCGCCGCGTCGCGTTTCGGGCGGGCAGAGTGAGGGCAGTCATTAAAGTTTCGGCTCACAAACAACGGAGGGGAACATGCCCCTAGCATGTCCTCCCCGGCATCTACAGCCCTGTCCAGACACCCGAAATCAACATCGCCTGGTAACAGAGCACGATCAGCGCCGCGACGCTGATCATCGCGCAGACCACCCCGACCACCTCCCGCGTGAAAAACAGGCGCCAGCGCGCCACACGTCGGGACGATGTCGGCACGTTATGCCTCCTGCGCGGTGGCATCCGCGTGCTGTTTGGCCAGAAATTCTTCCAGCGCCGGATCAACCTTGCCGATCTCGACCCGTAGCGTCACATACAGATCACCGGCCTTGTGCTGCCCATGTTCGGCCACGCCGCGACCGCCCAGACGCAGAACCGTCCCGCTGTCGGAGTGGCGCGGCACCTTCATCGTGACCGGCCCCTTCGGCGTGGGCACGGTGAGCTTGCCACCGAGGATCGCCGTCCGGAAGCCGACCGGCACCGTCGCGCGAAGGTTACGCCCCTCACGCGTGTACATCGAACTGGGCGAAACCTGGATCGTAATCAAGGCATCCCCCGCCGGCCCGGCCTCACCACTCGCCGACTGGCGGCCCGGCGCGCCCTTGCCCGCCAGTCGCAGGCTCTGCCCGTCTTCGATGCCTGCCGGAATCCTGACTTCGACCGAACCCGCCTCGGGCAGCGTCACGCGTGTCGTCGTGCCCAGAACGGAATCCTCGAAAGACACGGTCAGGGAATACGAACGGTCCGCCCCACGTGCGGGACGTCGCCGACCGGCCGTACCGCCCGGATGGAAGTCACCGCTGAAACCGCCCCCGCCGAACATATCGGAGAAGAACGCGCCCAGATCCTCCTGCGAGAATTCGGCGCCGCCATGTCCGCCGAACCCGCCCGGTCCACCGCGAAAGCCGCCGCCCGGACCGAAAGGTCCGCGCTCGTTGCCCTCCGCATCGATCTCGCCGCGGTCGAAACGCGCGCGCTTCTCCTTGTCGCCAAGAAGATTATAGGCCGAACTGACCGCCTTGAACTTCTCTTCCGCGCTCTTGTTATTCGGATTGTGATCGGGGTGATATTGTTTTGCCAGTTTGCGATACGCGCTGCGAATTTCCTTGTCGCTTGCGCCGCGCGCCAAACCGAGCGCCGCATAAGGATCGCTCACGCCATCGTCTCCTTCATTCTGGTATCAGGATAATTCATCATGCCGCCTTATGTCGTAAGGGAAGGCAATCGAATCAAGCGTCTTCACCGAGAGAAAGCTTTGGCCAGAATGCTTTGTTTGGCCGCATCGATCGGCAGATTGGTATCGCGCAGGGCCTGCCCCTGCCAGCCGGCACCCATCGCCACGTAGAGATCGACCGCGTCGCGCAGACGCGCCGTCCGGGCTACGGCTTCCCGATCCTGCGCGCCCAGCATCGTACGTTGCGTCGTCAGAACATTAAGATAATCCGTCAGACCGGCAGCATACAGACGCCGCGCCCGATCCGCAGCCTGCTCGCTCTCGATCGAGGCGCGATGGAGTTCCTGCACGAAATTGTCGTCGTCCTGCCATGCCGTCATGGAGTCCTCGACTTCCTTGAAGGCCTTCAGGATAGTGCGCCGATAGTTCAGGCGGCTTGCTTCGGCATGGGCGCGGGCCTCCACGACCTGCGACGTGAACCGCCCGCCATGCATGACCGGCAGGGAGGCCAGCATCATGAAGGACCAGCTCATCGCACCGACCTGAAACGCCTGATACAGCGCCGACGCGTTCGGATTGAAATTCAGCGGGATCGTGAAATGCGGATAAAGCTGCGCGACCGCCACGCCGATACGCGCCGTGTCCTCGGCATACATCCGCTCCGCCTGCCGAATATCCGGTCGGTTCGCCACGACGATCGACGGTAGCGCCGAAGGAAAGCGCGGCATATCCGGCAGGATCACCCCGCCATGCGGATCGGCCGGAACCCGCTCCAGCTCCTGCTCGAGATCGCCGGGCATATCGCCAAGCAGGACACCGATCGTATGCGCGATCTTGTTCAGCTGCGTATGCAGGGGCTCCAGTGTCGCTTTCTCGCTGTCGCGCTCGGCCAGCGCCTGCGCCGTCTGTAGCGTGTTGCCGACGCCTTCCAGATAGAGCTTCTGCGTCAGGTCGACTTCATTCTGCGCATTCCGCACATTGGCTTCGGCAATGGCAAGGCGAAGCTGCGTGCCACGCAGGGCCATGTAATCGCCCGCCAGTTCCGACAGCAACGTCACCAGGGTCGCGCGACGTGCCTCGATGGTCGCGTCGATACCGCGTTCCGTCGCCTCCACCTCACGACGGATGCGCCCAAAGGCATCGATTTCCCAACTCGCGCGCGCACCATAGGTCAGGATCGACGCTTCCGGCCGGTTTGCCGGGTTACCGGGGCGCAGCGGCCAGTTATCGACATTGATGGAGTAACGCCCGTCACCACCGCCGGCATTGACATCCAGCTGCGGGTACCAGGCCGAAGCCGCTTCCTCGCGCGTTGCGCGCTCGGCGATGATGTGCTGGTCGGCGATCAACAGATCATAGTTACCCTTGAGCGCCAGCGTCACGAGCCGGTTCAGCAATGGATCGTGAAACTGCCCCCACCACTCTTTCATCTCCGCTTCGGTGCGCTCGATCTCGGCCGCCGTCGCCGGGTGCGGCGTCTCGGCGAAGGCGTCCGGCAGTTTCATGCGATCGGGCGTGTAGTTGGGCCCGACCGTGCATCCCGCAAGCAGGCTGGCGCTCGCCAGCAGCGCCAGAGCGCGTTTTCCGAATCCGCCCATATCAGAGATGATCTTGCAGCCAGGACGTCAGCTTGCCGCGCTGCCCACGTGGCGGCGTGCCGACCGTCACCGTGCACGTCATGCCAGCAGCCAGAATGACTTCCGGCGGCACGCGATCGAGATGGATACGCACGGGAATACGCTGCGCCAGACGAACCCAGGTAAAGATCGGATTGACATCCTGCAGGCCCAGCCTGTCCCCCACGCCGTTCTGGTCGTTGATACCGCGCGCGATGGATACGACATGCGCCGGAATGATCTCCCGGTATCCCATCAGCTTGACGCGCGCCACGTCGCCGACATGGATGCCCCACATCTTCGTTTCTTCGAAGTAGCCGTTGATCCAGTAGCTGTTGGCATCGATCACCGCCATGCGTGACTCGCCGGCATGCGCATAATCGCCGACGCGCAGGTTAAGGTTGGTGACATAACCATCCACCGGTGAATAGACGATCGAACGTTGCAGGTTCAGCCGCGCCGTATCCAGCGCCGCCTTGGCGGCATTCACCGCATCGACCTGTGTTTCCACATTCGAGTTGTAGATTTCCTGCTCTTCCGCCGAGACGATACCGTTCAGTCCCATGCGACGCTTCGCATCATTCCGGCGGAGCTTGAGATCCTCCTCCACACTCGCCAGCCGCGCTTCCGACTCCCGGATGGCCAGGCGAAAGCGCATCGGATCCAGAACGAAGAGCGGGTCGCCGCGATGAACGTAGTCGTTGTCATGCACCGGCACGCTCACCACCGTGCCCGACACTTCCGGCGCAGCATCCACGACATAGACGCGAACGCGCCCGTCGCGCGTCCAGGGCGCAATCATGTAGGTTTCCCACAAGGTGAAACCAAGCAGGATCGCCACGCCCAGAACCGCCAGGGTGAGGATGATCCGAATAAGCGTACGAGTCAGGAGCATGCTTGAATTCTCCCTCCTGAAAGCAGTGGAAGAACAATCGATGCTGTCATAACGCGCCCGATATCAGACATAGAGGATCATCAAGCAGAGAACGCTGACATAAAGCGCCACTTCGAAAAGCGCGACATGCCAGAACCATTCGATCGCGCCCGTGCGCCACAGCACGAATCGCAGAAGCAGGGTCACGGGAATGGCCAGAACGGCATAAACCGCGATCGGCGCAACAAAGACGCCGAAGAGGTTGAATTCCGCCAGCATCAGCGCGCCATCTGCAGGGAAATAATGGAGACGGTTATAGCGGAAAGCCGTCGACCGATTCGGTCGCCACAATCTTCATGCGAAGAACAGGCAGCAACCGCTCGATCTCGATGCGTATCGGCATTGTTATGGATACCGATGTCCACGCGGGGATTGGCGCACATACCCTTTCCGGTTCATCTCGACGTCAGCGAACCACGACGCCGACTGACCGGAACTGTCATAAATCAAGCGGCGTGCCGTGACCAGCCATGGAACGCACGCCAATTAAAGTGATTTTTAAAGTATAGCTTACCGGCGCATGAAAATATTGCGAAGTCCGCCCGCCGCCTTGCGACCGGTGAAACGACCGATCGGCCCGAACAGAATGCCGGTCAGCGTCGAGATGGCAACCGCCTGCTTGAATTCAATGAACTTCCGGTCGCGTCGCACCTTCGCTTCGAACTCGACAGGATCGGCCACGCGTCGCGTTCCCAGCAGCCCGAAGATAATCACGAAAAGCAGATCGAGGCCCAGAACACTACACGCCGAACCAAGGGCGTTGAAATGCAACACATCCAGGGCAAACGCCCACAGAACGCCATGGACGGAAACCAGCGCGAACAGTCCGAAAACGGCAGCAATCAGGAAGTAGGCGACACGTCTTGCGATACGCGTTGCCTGGCGCTTCATGACCAGACCCTGCGCCTGCAGTGCTTCCTGGCCGAGATCGATGACCTTCATGGGATGTCGTTTGCCTTTTCATTGTGGCCGGCCGGTCACAATGCATCGAAATGCGATGAAACCCGTTCGAAACGATTGTTCCATCGCATTTTCAAGTGTCGTGAACGGGGTCGGGGCCCTGATGTCGTTTTATCCGGGCCGCATACTAAACGGAAAAGGACCTATTTGGACAGACGGCCCGCAATAAAGCCGATCACGCTCGAAATCAGGATCGCCGCGATCGGCTGCGCCCGAACGCGGGTCGTCACATTGCTCACCTGATGGTCGCGCAGCTCCCGCGCGCTGGCGACCGCATGGTCGGCGCGGTCCGCTGCTTCCAGGAGGGCCGGATTGATGCGCTCGGTCAGCAGTTGCTCCAGCTGCGCTTTCAGGCTGTCGAGCTGTTCCTGCGTCGTCTTCGATGCGCTATCCACCGTCTTCCTGATTTCGTGACCCATTTTATCTGTCTCCTGTTCGCGGAAATACCCGCATTGACATACGAACGGTTCAACGTCGCATCGACCATCGAGGTTTCATGTCCGTAACGCCGCTGCTTTCCCTGGACGACGTTCTCCCGACGAGCCACGGCCCTGGCTGCACGCTGCGGGTGCCCCCCGGCGCGCCCGTCGCGCTTTTCGGCACGGACGCCCGGCTGTTGTCCCGCCTGCTGGACATGGTCGCGGGGCATGCCACACCCCTGCGCGGCCGCATCGTTCTCGATGGTGACGATATCACCCACCGCAGGCCGGAGGACCGTCCGATCGGCCTCGTCAGCGCACGCGATCCGCTGTTCGATCATCTGAACGTGCGCGCCAACGTCGCTTTCCCCCTGCGGGCACGTCGCGCCGCACCATCGGACATCGCGGCCACGACGGCGCGAACGCTGGCGCTGACGGGTCTCGACGCTCTCGCCGAAAAATCTCCCCGCGACCTCTCGCCCGAAGAAGCCTTCCGCGTCCGCCTGGCGCGTGTGCTGGCCTATGCCCCGCGCCTCCTGCTTTTCGACAACCCGCTGGAGAAACTGAACGGCGCCGCCGCGCGACGTATCGTCACGCTCCTCGCCACGCTCGGCCGCGCACTGAAACTCACGATGGTCTGCGCCGTCACCCAGCGCGCGGAAGCATTGCGCCTCGGCGATCGCATCGCCGTCATGGACGCCGCCACCGTGCTGCAATGCGACCGGGCGGCAACCCTGCTCGACCGCCCGGAAGATGACCGCGTCGCCCTGCTTTTCGGCGAGGCGAACGTCCTGCCGGGTCGTGTTCTCGACGTCACGGACGATATCGCCGAAATCCGCCTGGCCAATGGCGCACATGTGGAAGCCATCGCCACCGACGGACTGGAAAACGACGCATTATGCACCGTCTGCATCCGTCCGGACCGGATCGCGCCGCATTTCGGCACGACGATTCTGGGCGGGGATGACGAACACCCCCTGATCGGAACGTTACAGGACATCACCCATCTCGGCGATCACATGCGCTTCAAGCTGCGCCTGGAAGATGGCGCGGAAATCGAACTCCGTCGACCGCCGATGCAGAACCTGCGCGGGGTCGCCATCGGCACCAGAGCGCAATTGGCCTGGCCGGCGGGACAAGCAACAGCCTTTCCGTTGAGGGAAGATTCATACTAGGCTGTCATGCCGTTTCGCTTCATCCCCACCCCGCCCGACCGGAAAGCCATATCACCTGTTCGCCGCGCACGCCTTGATCTCTCGTATCGCACGCTCCGCATACGCACGCGCCGTGGCGATCAACGTGCTTTCGCTCGCGGCGGCTTCGTTGAACCCGGCGGATGCCGCGCACACCCACCGCCATGCCCGGCCCGCCCATCATAACGCCTCCGCGACACGATCGAATAACGGCCCCGTCGTCGCTGTCCTGCCCGGCGTTCTCGACGCCAACGCACTGGCCATGCCCGATCAGCCGTTCACCCTGCGAAG
This sequence comes from Neoasaia chiangmaiensis, assembly GCF_002005465.1. Lineage (NCBI taxonomy): Bacteria > Pseudomonadati > Pseudomonadota > Alphaproteobacteria > Acetobacterales > Acetobacteraceae > Neoasaia > Neoasaia chiangmaiensis. Next base: position 1,131,590 of record NZ_CP014691.1, read on the forward strand.
CTGGGACGGCACGGTCGAAACCCTGCGCAAGCGCGCCTTGATACGCTCCCCCAGCTGGAGCGCCATCATGATCGACAACACCCTGCTGCAAAGCGCGTGTCGTGACGGTCTGGTGCAGATGCTGCCCGCGCCCTCCGCACCAAGCACGTCGCCGTCGCCCTGCGGCATCCCGGCCGGGCAGAACAGCATCGTGCTGGCCTGGGACCAGCGCCGCGCGACAGTCGCGCCGAACTGGGGCGACTTCTGGGACGTCGCCCGCCACCCCGGCAAACGCGGCCTGCGCCTCGATCCACGCTCCACCCTCGAAATCGCCCTGCTGGCGGACGGCGTGCCCGCCAGTGGCGTCTACGCCACCCTTTCGACCGCCGATGGCGTCGATCGCGCCTTCCGCAAACTCGACCAGCTGCGCCCCTACATCGTCTGGTGGCGGACGCCCGAGGACGCCGCGCGCATCATGGACAACGGCAGCGCCCTGATGACCAGCACACCCGCCGACGAACTCGCCGGCGCGGAACGCAAGTCCGGCTTCGCGGCACAGTGGCATCAGAGCCTGCGACAAAACCTGTCCTGGGCCGTCCCGCACAACGTGCCGGACGCGGACGCCCGTCGCGTGACAGGCATCCTGCGCGAGCAGAACCCGCATCATGACGATGCCCCGGACAACACGACGCCGGACAGCGGAAGCCTGACGATCGACGACGGCTTCTGGACAAATCATCTCGACGATCTCGAAAGCCGGTTCCAGACCTGGTTCAACGCCAAACCATGACCATTGCCGCAGACCTTTTCGCCATCGCCGGCGTCATCGCCGCCGGCATTCCCGCCTTTCTCGTCCGTTACCGTCTCCCCACGTTCATCCTGCCCCTCATATTGCTCTTCCTGATCCCCGGCCTCGTCGTGGCATGGATGCTGGCACGCGACCCCGCAACGGCGATGATACCGGCCAGGGCGTTCTGGGAAGGCGTGCTGATCGCCCCCGCCTGCTTCCTGCCGCTCATCATCAAACTGCGCCACATCGATCCACAACTGGCCCGGACCGGCGCGGGACTGGGCGCCGGCCCCTCGGCGCGCCTCAGGCTGATCTGGCTCCCCCTTCTTGGGCCGTCCGCCGGCGTCACCACGCTGTTGACAGCCCTTTTGATCGTCCTGCTTCATTGGGTGCGAATTTAAGGTCCGGCATCTTGCAGCCACGCCATCGAAAGACCAATCAAGCGTCATGACCGATGGCGCACCGTTCTGGAAAACCACCCCCCTCGCCGACATGACATCGGAAGAATGGGAATCCCTCTGCGACGGCTGCGGGCGCTGCTGCCTGCAGAAACTGCGCGACGATGAAACGGATGCGATCCATCATACGGACGTCGCCTGCCGCCTGCTGGATACCCAAACGTGCCGGTGCACGGACTACCACCGCCGCTTCCGCAAGGTACCCGACTGCGTCTCCCTCACGCCCGAACTGCTTGCCGACATCGACTGGCTGCCCCCGAGCTGCGCCTACGTCCTGATCCGCGACGGCCAGGATCTCCCCGCCTGGCATCCCCTGCGCTCCCACGATCCCGATACGGTGCGCCAGTCCGGCGCCTCGGCGGGCGGTCGCATCATCAGCGAACGTCGCGCCGGCAATCTCGAGGATCATATCGTGGACTGGCCCGGGGAATGGCCATCGGCGGAAACAACCCCAGCCCGCTGGCGCCCGCCCGCCATTCGCCGCCGCCGTTCATGACCACGTCTTCAGACCAACTAACCAGCATCCCCATCCGATGGCGCCGTTCGACCCGTGCACGCCGCATCGCCCTGCGGATCGACCCTTCGGACGGCATCGTCACCATCACGCTTCCACCTCGCGCAACCCAGGGCAGCGGCATGGCCTTCTTCCAGGCCAACCTCGCCTGGATCGAACGTCAACGCCAGCAACGCCGACCACCACCACAATTGCAGAACGGCAGCACGATCACCCTGGAAGGCGAGACACTGACCATCCGCCACGCGCCGACAGCCCGACGTGGCGTCTGGCACGAAGGCGACGCAATTCACGTCAGCGGCGACGCGGCATTCCTCCCGCGTCGTGTCCTGTCCTTCATGCACGATCAGGCCGCCAGACGCCTGCCCGGCGCCGTTCACCACTGGGCCACACGCATGGAGGCCAAACCCACCAGCATCGCCCTGCGCGACGTGCGCTCGCGCTGGGGAAGCTGCACACGACAGGGCCGGATCATGCTCAGCTGGCGACTGGTCATGACACCGCCGGCGGTGCGCGACTACGTCATCATCCATGAACTCGCCCATCTGGCGCATTTCGATCACAGCCAGCGCTTCTGGCAACGGGTCGAGACATTCTGCCCGGCCCGCAAACGGGCGGAAACCTGGCTGCGTCGACACGGTGGCACACTGCTACAGGTCGGCAACACCAGCACGGGGGATTTTCTCCCCGATACGGGCGTGCTAGAGGACGGCCCGGTTGCGAGCTTGGCGGAATGGTAGACGCACGAGACTTAAAATCTCGAGTCCGCAAGGGCGTGCGGGTTCGAGTCCCGCAGCTCGCACCACATATAAGTTATTGAGAATAAACGGCTTTTAGGGTTTTCAGCAACCCAGAGCCCCTTCTCTTCTACAAGGGGCTTCTACAAAACGAGCCCTGTTATGCTGATTCGTCTGCAATCCGGTTTTCATTTCAGACGCGGGGTTCCCGTTCGCTTTCGAACGGCTTTGGGAAAACGGGAAATCTGGCACTCTCTGGAGACCCTCGACAGGAATCTTGCCAGAACCCGTGCCTGTGCCTTGTATGGGCTGACCTCTCAGCTTTTCGAGTGCATCAGTCTGGCCATGTCTCCATCGAAAGAAACATCCTCGCTTACCAAGGCGGTTGAGACCTTTCAGGAGGCTCTGGCCACATCTGACCTTCATCCTGTCCAGCAGGACCTGTTCCAGTCCATTGTCCAGACCTACGACAGTGAGATTCAGGCTCTGAAAGCTCGCTATAAAACCATGAATGCCGAGCACCTTCTGGCACGGATGCAGGACCATCAGCGGGTTTCCAGCGTGCTTGAGAAGATTGGACCCGAAATCAATGCCCTGACCGACATCATTCACAAACTGGGAAAATCCGCGAGAAGTCCGGGCGAAGAGGCCCTGACAAAGCTGTCAGAACAGGTTGCCGCTCTGACACAACTTGTTCAGCCGCCAGCCCCCAACCCCTCTCCTCTCTTCTCGGAAGCTTCCGAGACTTTCCTCAGTCTCAAGGCCAAGAAGGCAAAACCCTCTGTCATGGGCGAACATCGCAACACGTACAGAAGATTTGTTGAAATCTGTGGTGACAGACCCATCCGCGACTATACGGGAGAGGACGCGGGCCTATTCAAGAACATGATAGAACAGCTTCCTGTCCATTATGGCAAAAACCGGAAGGACACACGGCCAGTTGCCGAATTAACAGCGGAGGCAAACAGGAAAAATCTGGAACGCATTTCCGGAAAAGCGAGCAAAAATCACTTCACACGACTGTCTGCCCTCTGGCGTCATTACAAACCCGTCGGCCTGATTGACCGTAATCCGTTTATCGGGGGCTGGAAGTTCGATACCACCGCAAAGACGCACCGTATCCGCTGGTCTAACGACGACCTGATAACGCTCATCGAAAATCCATGGCCGTTCCAAAGCATCAGTCAGGCCACCTACGGTCTGATTGTCGGAATTGCGTCCTACACAGGAATGCGGGAAGAAGAAATCTGCCGTCTGCGGCCACAGGATATCGTCCAGATTCGCGACGTGTGGAGTATAGTGGTGCAGATCCACCGTGCTCATAAAGATGCCCCATGGGAAGCATGGGACCCCAAGACTGAAGCTGGGGCTCGCATCATTCCTCTTTGTCGGTCCCTTCTCGATACCGGTATTGTGGAGATGGCAAAACGCGCCAAAAACCAGCGTCGTCGCTACCTGTTCAAGGACCTGGATTTCACGGGCATGGACATGAAGAGGTCCGGGATTTTCCAGAGAAATTTCTCTTCTTTCAAATCGCGTCTGGGCATTGGTCGGGAGAAAGTTTTTCATTCTTTCCGCCACAACGTTTCAACTAAACTTCGCAATATTCACGAATATGGTGACGGTGGCCTCCGGGAATCATGGATTGATGATTTCCTTGGACATGAAGGACAGAACAGGTCCGTCGGGAACACCATCTATTTTGACGACGTGGACATCACAAACCTCAAACGTGTTGCGGATTCCATGTCATATCCAGAGTTCTGGGACCTGAAGAGACTGATGGGAAAGCAATAATCGCTCATCGAAACAAAACTGCATAACCGTCTGCTATACTTCCTTCTCATGGCTGGAAAACATCCCGGACACCAGCCACGAGAAGGAAATTGCGATGCGTTTACTCAACAGGACCATTATACACCATCACACGCCTCTCCGAGATTGTTGCGGGGATTGCGTAGGACGATGTGCGATATGAACAGATAGAGAGTTATATACGGACTGACAGACCCGACATCTGGCGCAGGCTCCTGCCCCTGCATGTCTTCTACAAGAACGTCATCACCCGAAAAACAGCAGAAAACTGCGACTTTCTTGCCTGCTACGAAGAGGCCGAACAGGTCGCCATGGAGGTCGTGGAATGGGTTGAAACCCTGCCAGACGACCTTGTTTCCGGCTTTGACCTTCTCTCCCAATCCCACGAAGAGCTGAAGCAATCCCAGCGAATCACGGGCCGTGTCCTGACCTCAAGGGCCAACCGCCTGCGCCGTAACCTGCGCCGGGTTCTTGGTCTGCCTCCCGAACGCGACAGCGTCCAGAATGACTTCGATGCCGACAAGCTGACGGCGAGCCAATCCTTCATTGTCGTGCCCGACAGGCGACATCCGGATTCCGGCCTGTCCGCTCATGATTTGCGCCAGTTCCGTCTCCGCAGGACCTACGCCGTTAATCTTGCCATCGCCGATGGACTGCATGATGTCGCGACCACATTCCTCGGATACGACGGGCTGTTCCTGACCCTCACCCTGCCGGGAGAATATCGCCACTGCTCCTACGAGCATGCCAAGGCCGAAATCAGCAGACGCTGGAAGTCAGTCAGACGCAAGGCCCGTGACAGGGATATTCTCCTACTGGGGATGACAGCGCTGGAACTCCATGAGGATGAAACACCGCATTATCATATCCAGCTCTATGTTTCTCCCGAACACAGGGCATGGGTCGAGAGCCAGATACTCGATGCTTTCCCCAATGAAATCGACAGACGCGATGACGCCATCAAGGACATCCGCGAGGTCGCGGGAACATCACGCTATCTGACCAAAGACCACGGCAAACCCGCGACCAGCCTAAGCTTCATCGGACTGACACGCGATATCCGAAGCCGGTATGCCAGCGTCTATCAAGGCAGTCGTCACGCCAATCTGTCGGACGCCCGGATAGCCAGAGCGTCGAGGCTGATGGCGAACAAGACGGCAAGCGGTGTCATCCTGTTTCTGTTGCGCGGATTCTGCGATGAGCGACTGAACCGGATATCGGCACGCCATCCGGATTTCACCTATGTCACAAGGCCGATGCAGAAGGTGCTGACCGCTTTCATCCATGCAATCCATTTCCGCGATGTGAAGGATTTCACGACCTCATCCGGACGTATGACATCCATGGTCAGCCACCGCATCCGCAAGGCTTTTCCATCGGTTCGTTTCGCTACTGTTCCGACTTGTTTATATAGGAACCAAGAAGGTGTCCGTCCATGCGGCTTGCCCTGCGAACGGCTCAAGGCAAGGAGCCAGCCTCCTCCAAAAGGGGATAAAAGCGCGAGCCGAAAAAATATATCGACGCAACAAGGGAGAAGAGCACACATTAGCCGGATCAGACAGGCAATCCTGAGATATGATGACGGAGAATGCTGATGATGGCCACCACTCTACTTCCTTTTAGCAGGCGCCCTGACCCTCAGTTGCAGGATCTGCCGACCTATGCCTTATGGTTCTGGTGGCTGCTGTGTACCGCCGAGACATCGGGCATCAGTTCCCTGCTTTATCAGATAGGCCAGATTTTCAATGGTTCTTCTCTGCTGAGAACAGGCGAACTCCAACTGCTATTGCACCAGTCTGTACGCTTCTATGTGATGGCCGGACCGACTGCCGCACTGGTTTTCTGGTTTGCCGTCATGGGGGCAGTTTTTGCTTATCTTTCCGCAGAAAGCGGCATGGTGCTCTTGAAGCGCATGAAAGGCGAGAAACAGGCGAATTGGCACATCAGATCCGTTCGCAAGAAATATTTTACGCGCAGACAGAAATAGGCCGACGGGCGTCGGTCACCCAATCATTGCAAGGGAGAATCACAGACCGTGATCTCTCCCTTCTCGTCAGGAAGTTTTTCGGAAGATGGCGGGCGTCTTTAACGCTCACCCTTCATCGTCGCATTCTTCCTGATCCCGGACGATGTCGATAATCCGCATGCTGTCGATGAGGCTGTCGAGCTGGCTTTTGTAGCACCATCTTATCTCCACCAGCTCCAACGCCACGTCGTCCCGTTTTCGTTTTTGCAACTCGTTCATGACGGCATCAAAGGCTTGGATTTTGCCCTCCATGCGAGTACGGGCCATTTTCAGCCGTGCCATGACATTTTCGTATCCGGTCATAACGCGCCTCCCATGTTCTCGGGGGACCAGGGAAGTGGGTCCTTGCCCTTCATCTCTGCCAGGAGCGAGAAGCCGAGATCGAAATGGGCATGCAAGGCAATCGACGCCCCTGCATTGAACTCATCTGGCGCAAAGCGGACGAACCATTGCACATACCGGATTTCACAATCCAGGCTATGGGCGTGATAGCGCTCCCAATCACGAAAAACCAGCAATCCCAGCGCGACAAAGAGCGCATTTCCGAAGCCCTTCAGCTCGGCATTGCTATCTTCCTGCTCCCAGCCAAATGCACTGACTTCACTTGCCGGGGTCTGTGAACCCATAAAGAAGCTCAGCAGGTGAGCAGGGTTCGCATCTCTCAAATATGCGGACTTTCTGAGAGTTTCAGCATATGCGTTCGCGCGTTTTGCTGTTGTGAACTCTTGTCCCTTCAGGTCTGCCCTGATGAGGGAAATAATGCGCTCGATTTCTGTCACTGACAGAGAGGCATTGCCAATATGCCTTGTCGTTCCAAGGGCTTTCATTCTCTCGACTGCATTCTTTTCAGCAAGATCGAAGTGTTTGATTATGTCTTTTAGATAGGTCATTTTTCCTTCTGTTCGCCCTCCCTTGTGGGGCAAGAAGACGTATAGCCAATTCATTTTGGTTTGTCAAGTATTTATTTTGTGTGATTTCGAAATCGTCTATTTTCTCGCATCTGTACATACAGTTACTTCAGACCGCCCCTAGAATCTCAATAACGCCATCAGGAGATTTTCTCTCCCCTGCATCTCCCCAAGCTACGATGAGTCACGCGCGCGAGGGGCATCATGAAAACTGAAACAGTGCATATCCGGATCAGTCCGGAGGAACAGGAGAAATTAAAACGTATCGCAGGACCACGCAGACTGTCTGTCTGGTGTCGCAGGGTTCTGCTGGACGAACTGGCTGGAGGGATTTCGATTGCACAGGAGCTTCTGGCCCTGCGTCAGGAACTCTCTGCCATAGGGAATAGCCTCAACCAGATTGCAAGACGTCTGAATACTGGCGAACAGGTGGAGATCGCCTCCAAACTTCCTGAGCTTGATGACCTCAAGGCCCGCATCAATCGCGTTCTGGGAAGGGTCAGATGATTCTCAAGAGCAACCCCATCAAGACCGCATCCGGTTCCGGCGCCATCTATCATCACCTCGTCGGGAAGACCGGCGACAATGAGCACATCCACGTATGGAAAGGCAGACGTCAGGATATCGACGACTGCATTGCAGACGCCACGGCTTTCGGTCGCGTCAATGCTGTACAGCACTTCCAGCTCTCATCACGCGAGAAACTGACCACAGAGCAGTTTGGTGACTGCATCGTAATGCTGGCGCAGGAGTTCGGGTTCAGGGCGTCAGATGTTGCCCTTGCGGTCATCCACACCAAGACACGCCATGATGGCGAGGCTGATAACCGCCACTGTCATATCCTGGTCCGCACCACGAACGCAGAGACAGGCAAGGTTCTGGACGTGTCTCACCGCTACGAACGTCAGGAAAAAGTCGCCCGCCTGTTCGAACTGAAGCACGGGCTGGAACTGACCAAGGGACGCCACAACCTCGCTGTGTATCATGCAATGCCAGAAGAATATCGCGAGAGATTACAGGTGCTCTGTGAAGGGGCTCTCCCGAACTCGGTTCTCTCTGACCGACAATCCAGACGCAGTCAGAGACAGGGCGCCAGACCCTTCGACATCAAATATGTCCTGCGTGACCTCTATGCCGGAAGCACAGACTGGCAGGCCTTCCAGAGTGCGATATCCTCGCAAGGCTGGTCTCTGATGGCAGGAAACAAAAAAACAAACGTGGTGCTTCTGAAAGACGAGCATGGCGTCATCGTGGGCTCACTTTCCCGCCTGCTTGGTGTTCGCAAGGCAGAGTTCAGCGCCTTCGCTTTCGGCCAGGAAACACCTGAGCAGAGCGCGATACGTCAGGGACATAAGGAAGACATAGCCAGCCCTGGACCTCGCGATACATCGCAAGGGCCAACCGGCAAGGGGGAAACCCCCGTTGACCCCCGACATGACAGTGCAGATGATTCCGCTGACACGAGCACGGATTCCGCGTCGTCTTGCGCATCCTCCGTTTCAGGCGCTCTCCCGACCCGGCCTGTTCCAACGACGCACTGGCTGGGAACTGACGTTCCCCTGTCCCGCTCGACACGCGCTCAAACGGCTGAGGGAATGTCACACGCGGAAATCCTGGCGGTCATTGATTTCAATGCCCGCGAGGCCGAGAAAGATGGCCAGCTCCGTGACCTCCTTCATGAGCAGAAGCGTTTTGCCGAGATGTTGTCCGAGATAACCACCAGCTTTGCCAGTCGGTGGACGCATCTCCCGCCCGAGCCGTTTGCCGACCCGAAGAGCAGGACCGCTTACTGTATCCGTCAGCAACACGAGCGCAGGCTTGAATCCGCCCGCCAGCGCTGGAAGGAAACCAGAGACAGGAGCAGGGCATGGAAGCTATGGAATGCGTCCGAGGTACGTCAGGCAAGCGAAGCCTTTGAGGGCATCCTGCGGGCTTATGGCTACGACCGGCACGATGTCGGGAAACTGGACCTGCTCGATGACGGGAACTTCGCCTACGCCACTCGCTGGATGGCGGAATGGTTTGCCCAGGGCCGGGAGCAGAAGCACAGGACATGGCAGGAACAGCCGGAGGTCCAACGCTATCTCAAGGCAAAAGCCGACACCGACAGGCTTGTGACGTATCTGGAGCGCACGCGGGATGTCGATTTGCTCATGCTCGCGAGGGACGACCCGCAGGAGGCACTGAAACGTCTGGCCTCGTTGCCTGATATTGCTCCCCTCGAAAGGGAAGCACTGGAGGCGGCAAGTTGTCACCCGGCTGTTGGGAAGCGTTCAATCCCCCGCCCCGGCAAACGCGTCAATTCACCAGATTTGGGTTGAACGGGACCCTCAGCTTTAGCAAACGGTGATATTGCGGCCAACGGCGTAGCTGAGTAGGGGGGAGAGCGGACAGTCCGCTTTGCAGCAGACAAGAGCGTTAGCCGTCCTTCATTACGTGTCAGGCTATCTAAAAAACAATAGATTGTTGGATAGTTCACCCGTTGGTATGCCGGAACGAGTAGCCCCAGCGCATATGCCGCTGGAGGACAAGAGGTATGAATGTAGAAATGATACGAGCGACGGTGATTTTTCTACTCGTGGCCTCGGCGCTTTTCCACAACGCTCAGGCACAACAATATCATCCCTCATTTCGTCCGGATGCGATGAGCGACCGCCCCTTCGGACCTCCTAATGAGGTTCTGGTCCTCGGCACGCCTCACCTTTCGGGGTTACCAAACAGCTTTCGGCCAGACATGCTTGAGCCTGTCTTGACACGCCTCGGCACATGGCATCCAAGCGCAATCGCGACAGAGAACAGTTCAGGTTTGTTGTGTGATGCCATGCGTCATCAAGGAGAGAGCCAGGCTTCGTCCGTAGATCATTACTGTTCGGACCCGACGCTCGCCGGAAAGGCGGCCGGACTGACTGTGGTGGCAGCTAACGCAGAAGCAGACCGGACGCTTGCAGCCTGGCCTGCGACGCCAACTCCGGCTCAGCGTCGCCGGCTGGCTTTGATTTTCCTTGCTGCGGGAGAGCCCACGTCCGCCCTTGTCCAATGGTTGCGTCTGCCCGATGCGGAACAACGGGCTGACGACGGACTGACAGATGAACTGGTGACAAAGCTCAAGGTTCAAGCAACACGCAAGAACGAAAGCAACCTCATTGGCGCAAAACTGGCGGCACGACTAGGGCTGGAGCGCGTCTGGAGCGTCGATAGTCAGTACTTCTGGGACATGCCCATAAGCGAGAAAGCTTATGCCGCCGCCTTGGGAAAGGCGTGGGACAATTCCGCTACCAAGGCACGGGGGATTGAGGAAACCGCACTTTATGCGCAGATTGGACAGCCCAACGGCCTTCTTGCGGTTTACCGCGCCTTCAATGCGCCGTCCTATGCCATTCAGGCATATCGGTCTGATTGGGGAGCAGCACTGAAGGAACCGTCACCTCAAGGCTACGGACGACACTACGTCGGATATTGGGAGACACGAAACCTCCGGATGGTTGCAAATATTCGGGAGGTGCTGACTCGCGAACCGGGCACCCGGATGCTTGCAATTGTTGGAGCCTCTCACAAGGCTTACTACGAAGCCTATCTCGACCAAATGCGCGATGTGAACCTGATCAATGCAGAGGCGGTGCTTCGTTAAATGACGTCTTCTTTCCCGACCCAGGAAATTCGTAATCATTAACTGATATGACGGCGGTTGCTGCCTGTCGGATCCCATACCGTAGATCAGACAGGCAATTCAGGTTACTCAGCTGCTTATGCTGGGCATTATTGCGCGTTTCCCTGATACGCCTCTTCGGGGCGAACCGGCGTTAATGTCGTTACTTCGATGAAATAGCCACCCTTCGCGCGAAGGTAGAAGGACCACGCGCCATGTATGTTGCATGGAGCCTGCACCTCCCAGCCATCCGCGCTTAGGCGCTGATAGAGAGCATCGACGTCCTCGCGAGATTTTTGGATGAAGCCAATGTGCAGGATGTCGAATTGCGTGGGATAATCGAAGCCTTCGAGCTTGTTGTAGAAATGGTTGACGATCAGCACCAGCCCATCATTGTCCTGCATGATGGCCATTTTAATCCCACGCACAACGAGAGTGCGCAGGCCGAAGTACTGTTCGAACATTGCGCGATCAGCCTCAGTATCGTGGCTGTAGAGGTTGATATGGTTCAGCTTCATGACTGTTTCTTTCCGTTGGTAAGACGGACACGAGCCGGTCGCAATCTAGACAACGACGACCGACCACGGACGAGGCCTATCCTCGTCGTGTCCGGCCATGGCCAAGAGCAGGCTTATTCGCTCAAGCGTGACTGTCTCCGGAGAGACCACAGGTTATCACCATACCTGCATCGCTGTCTTTTTAGGCAAAAACGACTTTGCTGACGCCAGCAGCAGCGGTCAAGCAGCTTCGTTATTTATGTCGGCTTTGCAATAGCTTACTGAATGACGGACACGACCGATATGCGGGCGAAAGCCGTCGTTTCGGTCGCATACTCTGAGAGAGTTCGTCAGCTTTCAGGTGGTATCCGGAAGCTGGGCTGACAGGCCGGGAAAACAGAAGCCACCACGCTTCCGCCCCTGCCCGCCTTTATCAAAGGGCCGGTTTGACGTCGCTGTTGGCGAGTTTCGCGTCCACCGACCCGTTCATCTGCTTCAGCAGTTCTCCGCCAATCGCCCGTTCGGCGCGTATATCCTGAAGGTCGAAACTGATGTTCGCAACGTGGCTCGGATTGCCCATGACCGGCTGGGTGGTGAGAAGCAGATGCGCCATTTCACCCGGCACCTCGTAGGTCATCGGGTCCATCGCGTTCACCGGTCCGCCATTCTCCTTTTCGCCTGTCTGCCCTCTCGCGTCGGCATACAGGGTGCGCTCCTCGTTCATGCTGGCCCGCAGAGGCGGAAGATGCAGTCCATATTTGGACGCGATATCGCCCTGTAGCTCCGCAAAGCGTGGCGAGGCATCGGAGGGGAATGTCACGTTGCGTTCGATTCTCGTGACCACCGTGCCCATCACCGGCGGGGACAGATGGACAGTGAGATTGTCCTGTTCCTTGTGGCACACCATCTGACTGGGGAAGAACTGCGTCTTCACATCGACTCCCTTGTAGGTTGTGGAGAGATAGGTGTTGGTGACCTCCGGGTCGGTCCCGCAATAGGCTTTCATTGCCGTTGTCGCATTCGCCTGCGACTGGCCCAGCGTCAGTCCGACAATGCTGGCCTGTCCAAGCGCGTTGCCGAGGGGCTGGTAGGCGAGCGTGGGTTTCAGATGAATGCCCCCGTTATCCGGTGGCGCCTGTGGTTCCGGACTGGTCGTGGACAGGCCCAGCATTCTGGCGCAGACCGGTGTCACCACTCCCTGATTATGCGCCAGAAGGCAGTCGGTCATGCTCTGGGCGTCGGCTGCAACCGGGAGAATGCCCGCCGTCAGCAGTCCCAGAGCCGGTGCGAGGAGAGACAGCCTTGTCATGGTCACCGCCTCAGCCCACTGCCGGAACCGATGTTCTTGGTGGTGAAGCTGTGATGAACGACAATACCGTTACGGAACGTCAGCTCAAGCGCGTTGCTTCTCATGCTGTCCTTCGTGCCGAGGAAGCCCAGTCCCACCGCGTCCTGCGCCATGGACAGGCCATCCGGCCGGTCGGAGACGAACTCGTAGTTCCAGACCTCATTGCCGTTGTCATAGGAGGTCGCGGCCGGCTCGCCATAGAGCTGACGCACCTGTGCCGAGGTGGTCACACCGTCGCGGACGTTGCGGTCAATGTCCGCCACCGTCACGTTCTTCATGGACGAATTGCCTGCTGAGGAACACGCCGTCATGGCGGTGAGCATGACGCCTGCCAAGGCAAGCCTGATGATGTTCATGGGATATCCTGTGCTGTGTGGAAAAAAGAGGGACCACGCCTGTGATGACCCCTTGAGGCCGTCAGGCGGACAGCGACTGCGTGAACGCCGGATTGTCGCGGACGGCCCGTTCGATGGTGGCCAGGGCGGTCTGCCGATTGCGCTGGATAAGCACCAGCAGATGGAAAAATCCGGCGACGATAAGCACATCGAATCCGGCCGTCGCGTAGGCTGACAGCTTCGACGAATGATTGACTGAACCGGATATGCCCCCGATTGTTAGGCAAAGGATGATGAGCAGGACATATTGAAGGGTCAGCTTACGCATGCCGTGTAGACTGATGGTGCCAGGCAGTCCCGCCGTGCTCTTCCAGCCATTGCCGGTCGTGAGGTTCTGGCAGATGAAGTGCCCGCTTGCAGACGCGCCTTTCAGCCCGCCCCAGACAACGGACACTTCATGTCCGTCACGAAGCGGGTAATTTCCGCTGACCTGATGCTCGCGTCCGGAAGGGGCCACGACCCAGAAGGTCTGGTGCCGGGTGGTGTTCGTGTTCACTTGCGGGGCATTGATGACATAGTGCCCGCCCCCGGTATGCACCGCACTGCCGCTGGTCGTCTGCGTCGTGGTCTGCGTCCACTGGTTCAGTCCGCGAACCGTGCCCCGGATTCCGTGAAGCCACATGGTCTTGCCCAACACCTCGATATCCATGCCCGGACGCGAACTCCCCGAAGAACAGGGGAAAAACACACCCCTCAATTCCTCGCGAACGAGAAGGTCATTCCCCGGGCGCATCGACGCCTGCCTCCAGGTTATCCCGTAAACACCTGTTTTTGTTATGATTGTCAGAGGACATCCGAAGACCCGGACCGGGTATCGGAAAGATGTCCCGCAATGACAGGACAAGGGATATGGGCAGATATGGCTATGCGAGGGTAAGCACCACACGACAACAGACCGACAATCAGGTCACCGACCTCACGCGCGAGGGAGTGCCGGAGGGCGGCATCGTGACCGAAACCATCTCGGGGGCGACCGCCTGGAAATCGCGCCCCGAACTCCGGAAGCTGGTCAGGCGATTACAGGCCGGGGACAGCCTGACCGTGGTCAAGCTCGACCGCCTGGGACGCAACGCACTCGATGTGCTGACCCTTATCGACCTGCTCAAAAAGCGCGGAATATCCGTGCGCATCCTCAATCTGGGCATCGACACATCGGGCGCTGGTGGCCGGTTGTTCCTACTCCTGCTGGCGGGGTTCGCGGAATTCGAACGCAACATCATCCGCGAGCGCGTGCTGTCGGGGCTGGAAACCGCCAAGGCCAAAGGCACGCGTCTCGGCCGGAAACCAGCCCTCCCCGACGACGCCATCGCTCAGGCGCGTCGGCTCAAGGCGCAGGGGCTGTCCGCCCGCGAGGTAGGCAAGCTCCTACACGTGTCGAAGATGACCGCCTGGCGGGCGATGAACTCCTGACATCCTGTCCCGCAATCCCCGTATCAGAATTGCAGGACAGGAATCCTAGCCATGCAGATTTCACCTATTTCCAAAACAGGTGTTTTTGGGACGATAGCAAAATCATTCTGACTTTTTTTAAGCTTGATACCATACTCCTGCCGTTACAAAATCTTGCTATCGCAACCCTGACTCGTCCTTACTGACAACAAAGGGGGACTACTCCACGGAGCGCGGCGTAAGCACATTGACAATGTGCCATCGAAAGATCCTCACGAAGGTAATGAAGAAATGAGATTCTCAGGTCGCTTATGGCTGTCGTTCCCAATTTACATAACGGGTCTGTTCATAACCGCCACTCAACCCGCAGTCGCAGTTCCCTTCCCCAAGTTTCCTGGTGCGCCAAACTTGTTCGGAAAGGCTGTCGTCGCCCCTGGAGCGGCAATAGAATCAGTTGTTGTCTCTCCTTTGTTCAATCGACGCTTCACTTGTGTAGATCATCCAGAGGGCGAGGTAACAGAACTAGGAGACGCGCTCGGCACGGACTGTTTGATTCTAGGAGGCTTTGCAGACAAGGACTCAGGTTATTTTCGGCTTTTTAAATCTGATGGAAAACACAATCCCGACTGGTACGGGTGGCACGCTCCCGTGCTCTCCCCAATGAACGGTGAGGTTGTTGGGATTTACAGAAATCCCGTGACGAATACGCCGGGGCATTTGCAACCTACTTTACCCAGTTTTATCGTTTTCAAACGGTCCGACGATGTTATCGTCGTGTATGCGCATGTCACTGATATTCGTGTCAAAATTGGTGACCACGTGACCGCAGGCCAGATTGTAGCTCTTGATGGGAATAACGGCTTTGCGAGAGCACCGCACATTCACGTTGGCGCATACCGTGGCGTTACGCCGTTACAGATACGATGGGACCAGCGAGCGGAACAGAAGATATTTGAGAACGAATAAATATTTTCCGCACGATATTGATTATAATAATCCAAAAAACTTACTATCTTTTTGGTATAATACCGCCATAGATTGGGAAATATGGCGGTTTATTATTTCCGCAGAAATCAGCCAGAAAAGCACCGCCATAAATCCCCGCTAGAATTACAGGGGGAAATTGGCATGAAATATGGATATTGCAGAGTGTCCACAGTAGGACAGGATTTGAAGGAACAAGAAGACGCCCTAATGGCTCTTGACGTTCCAAAAGTGAATATCTTCAAGGAAAAGATTTCAGGTGTCATCAGATCAGATGACAGACCTCAGTTTGGGAAGCTTCTGAAGAGGATTCAGAGCGGGGACGAGTTGGTCGTGATGAAGCTTGACAGGCTCGGAAGGTCCACGCTCGACATCCTGACTGTCATCCAGAACCTTAGGCAACAGGGCATCGCCATCACCATTCATGGGGTCGGCTCGATACGCGATGATATGATGGGTAGCCTGACCATGAACCTCCTCGCGTCTTTCGCTGAGTTCGAGCGTGCCCTGATTATCGACAGAACACAGTCAGGTCGCAGGCGTGCCATCGCTAATGGGGTAAAAATGGGCAGGAAGCCCAAGCTCAGTAGGCAGGCGAAAGAGACTATTCGCAAACGCTATGGCAATGAGACCGGGACATCTCTGGCCAAGGAGTATGGGGTCGGCCTCAGAACGATACAGAGGATTGCCACGCCTAGATAAAAGGTAGACTAACTTACAAAGGTCTTCTACAATCTCCCGAAACGTATCGCCATAAAAGTATTTGTTTTCAACACCTTAAGTGCGTTACTCCGGGACGGTTCTTGTTCGAGTCCCGCAGCTCGCACCAACGGCGACATAAAGCTACCGACCCAACCACTACCCTCGCGGCATCGCATCGAACGCCGAGACGTTCTCACGCGGCTTCCACACCTGCCCCTTCAGACCCTTTTTTGCCAGCCAGTCACCAATGCGCCACGCAATCGATGCACGCCGTTCGCCAAGCGCCGGAATACGCCAGATATCGAAGGGAAGGCTGAAAAACGGATTGCGCCGGCCATACGCCCAGATCTCCACCCGCACGCCGGGCTGCGCGCTGAACCCGCGCGCATGGAATCCGCCCGTATCGGCAACAATCAGACAGTTTGCCGGCAGGGCCAGTGCCTGAGGCGGCGGATAGCCCATTTCCAACAGTTCGGCTTCAAGCACACGGAACGAACCACGCCCGGTCAACCGGTTCGGCGCCGTCGCCGCCGTCTCGCTCATGCGCTTCTCCCAGGACTGACGCCGCGCTGTCAGCCGGTGCGATCCAGGCACATAGGTGAATGGCCCGCCATCCGCCGCAACGTCTGTCAAAGTGTACCATGCCTTGACCGTCGGATGAAACGTATCGGCATGCAGGTCCGTCTGCGGATCGGCATCCGCACCGGCGATCGCGCCGGAGAGGATCGACTGGATATAACAGATCGGCTCGGCACGCTGACTGCCGACGAACCGGAGAAGACGCCGCCACGTCGGCAGCCGCAGGAAGCGGCGCACGGCCGGAAGACGATCGAGCGTCGCCGGATCGAGCGCCATACGGCGCGTGATGGTATCGCCCTGCGTCATCTCCCGCGCCGGGCCACGATAACGCTTCACCTCGTCAAGCAATCGGCTGAATTCATGGGGTGGCCGGACATCGCGCACCAGTACGAAGCCATTGCGCTCGAATTCCGCGACCTGATCGGGTGACAG
The DNA here is from genome assembly GCF_002005465.1 of Neoasaia chiangmaiensis. NCBI lineage: Bacteria > Pseudomonadati > Pseudomonadota > Alphaproteobacteria > Acetobacterales > Acetobacteraceae > Neoasaia > Neoasaia chiangmaiensis. The sequence continues at coordinate 1,148,789 of NZ_CP014691.1, forward strand.
GCCACGCGCCAGCCCACGCCGCCGCGATGCCGCGAGCCAGTGCGCCAGCCGCTGGCGATATACATGCAACCCACGCGCATTGAGGGCGGGACTGCCAATAATCGGATTGTCGCGGAAGGATTTATAGCCGGTCAGCAACTGCGCTGCCCATAAGGGATACAACGCGTTACGTTGTACCGAACGCATCAATTGTCCAATCGGCGGAAAATCGAATGTCATCGGCCGGGCCTCTCCGGCAAATCGTTCGCACCGGTCTCGTGCCCAAGTTGAGGCCGCCTTCGCAAGGCGACCCCAACGTCAGATACTGTCAGATCGAGGCGTCGACCCACGCCTTGAGCTGGCTCTTCGGCAGGGCGCCGGTTTTCTGCGCCACCTGCTTGCCGCCCTTGAAGACGATCAGCGTCGGGATGCTGCGCACGCCAAAACGCGTCGGCGCTTCCGGATTGTCGTCGATATTGATCTTCGCGACCTTCAGCTTGCCCTTGTACTCGCCGCCGATTTCCTCCAGCGCGGGCGCGATCATCTTGCAGGGACCGCACCACTCGGCCCAGAAATCGACCAGAACCGCCTCTTCGGCCTGAAGAACCTCGGTCTCGAAACTTCCATCCGTGACGGCAACCGTATTCGCGCTCATATCGCACTCCTTGAAAAACCCTGCTTCCTGCCGGAATGCCGGGACATGAACATCCCATATCATTCGCCTGCGGTCCGGGTTCAAGGTACCCTCTTCGCCGATGGTTGCCGGAACAAAACACTTGGGCAGGCGTTCAGCGTCCACATCCCCGGAACGACGGGCCCGCCCGGCAATCCGTTCCTTGCCCCATGAAGCCGCCATAGGGAGAGAAAACGTGCCCGGCTCCGTCAGACGCCATCTTTTTTTCATCGCAACGGCCTGCGCCACGGCTTTCTTTCCCGCCTACGCGCAGTCCCAGACCTTCCCGCCGCTCGTATCTCCCGCCAGCCACATCTCCGCGCCCGGCAAGATCGTCTCGGCGCAACTGGTCACGCCCGACCTTGCCAGCACCGAGAAATTCTACGGCGCGCTCCTTGGCTGGACATTTCAGGACATACCCGTGCGGCACGGTCGCGTGGCGCAGATACTGAATCAGGGCAAGGCAGTCGGCATCATCGTCGAACACCCGTTCACCAATCCCGACCAACGCCCGTCATGGCTGCCGATCGTCGCCACGCCAGACGCAGACGCCACCGCGCGTCAGGGGTCGACGCTCGGGGGCAAAATCCTGTTCAGGCCCCGCGACATCCCCGGCTATGGGCGGGAAACCGTCCTGTCCGACCCGGACGGCGCGATCTTCCTCGCCCTCAGGGCAACCGGCGGCGATCCACCTGATGCCGCCGATGCGATCGGCAACTGGTGCTGGAGCGCGCTACTCACGAGCGATCCCGCCAAGGCGCAGGACTTCTACGGCAAACTGTTCGGATACCAGACGGAGACGCTGGCATCCGGGCACGTCCTCATCAGTTCGCAAGGCAACGCGCGCGGATCGCTGAACATGTTCCCCGCCAGCTTCCCCACCACGGCGACCGCCCGCTGGGTACGCTTCGTCCGCGTCGCGGGTGTCGGCGCCACGGCGGAACAGGTCGCGTCGCTGGGTGGCCGCGTCGTCGTGCAACCGCACGTGGATCGCGACGGAATTATGGTTGCCATATTGGCCGACCCGGCGGGCGCCGTTTTCGGCATCATGGAATATCCCAGTGAAACCCCTATGGGAGAAGCGAAATGAGCCGCCTGCAACCATCGCATCCGTGGCGTCGGTTGGCACGGCTGACCTGCCTTGGCGCGACGCTCGCTCTCCTTGCCGGCTGCGTCGGCTACGACGATTACGGCGGCGGGGACTACTACGGCGGCACCTATTACACCGGCTATGGCGGCGGCTGGGGCGGCGGTGGCTGGGGTCCGGGCTGGAGAGGCGGCAGCTGGGGTCCGGGATATGCCGTCGGCCCGCGCTGGCACGGTGGACCGGGCGGCGGACCACACTGGCACGGTGGTGGACCCTGGGGTGGCCCGCACGGCCCGGGCCCGGGCGGCCCCCATGGCGGGTTCGGCGGTCCGCATGGGCCGGGCGGTCCAATGGGTGGACATATGGGTGGCCCGATGGGTGGAGGTCACATGGGCGGACATATGGGCGGTGGTCATCACTAGGCAAACGCCCCCGCAGAGGTCTGACGCGACGCAATTATCCGCTTGCCTCGCCCCTTGAACCGTCAGGGGGACGAGGCAACGGCCCGTGCGTCGGGAGCATAATCCCGCAGCTGCGCTTCGGTCAGGACACTGACGCGCGGCCCCTCCGTCCAGACGAGACTGGCCCGGATCACACGCCCGGGATAGATCTGCCGCAAAAGCGCCGCATAGGCCGCCATCTGGCGCAGATACGCCGCCGGCAGCGCCTGCCCCTCGACCGGCGGGCGCTGGCTGGTTTTGTAATCGCAGATATAGACGGCATCGTCCGATACGCGCAGGCGATCAACCTGCCCGACAATCACTGCGCCGCCCGCAATGCCGGTCACAGCCTGTTCCGCCAGACTTCCCGGCAGGAACAGTGGCGCGAGCACCGGATGCGCCAGTACCTCCATGATCTGGTCGGTCAGCCGCACCGCTTCGTCGGGAGGCTGGCCCCGACCGGGCCGGTTGAGCCAGTCCAGCGCGATTGCCGCACGCGCCGCCGGCGGCTGGTCCGGCAAAAACTGCAACAGCCGATGCACCAGCGTGCCACGCCGCAAGGCCCGCTCGCGCTGCCCCACCGAACCCTGCACCCACTCCAGCGGCGACCGCGCAGGCGGCGTTGCGCCGAACTGCACGCCATCGGGCCGGCTCGGCGCCAGGGGGCGCGTCAAGGCTCCCTCCGGCACTGGCGGCACCGAACGCCAGCCGGGTGCATGGCCGAACTCGGATGGCATCGGCGCGACATCCGGCACGGCCGATAACGCCGCCTGCCGTTGTGGAACGCGGCAGGTCTCCTCCAGCACCAGCCGCTCTCCATCCCATCCTCCCTCAAATGGTGTGCTGAGCGCGTTCAACCCGCCGAAACCAGCCTGACACAGCGCATACCAGGAGTCGGCCGGCATCGTCTTGCCGCTTTCCCATCCGCAAATCACCAGCCAGTCACTGGCGCGCGTCAATGCGACGTACAGCAGGCGATTACGCTCCGCCTGCGCCGCCGCTGCTTCCGCCGACGCCAGTTTCTCCGTCAAAGCGCAGGTCAGCCCTCGACCGGGCGCCCAGATCGGCCATTCAACCCCATCGCGCCCAGCCCAGAGCAACCGCGTATCCTGCCGCGCGCCACCCGTCATGTCCGGCAGCACGACGAGACGCGCCTGCAATCCCTTCGCGCCATGCACGGTCATGATCCGCACGGCATCCGCCGTCGCTTCCGGCTCCCGTTTCACGGTGGTCTCGCTGGCGCGCAGCCAATGGAGGAATCCCTGCATGGACGGCGGATGCAGCGCCTCATACCGCAGCGCCGCCGCCAGCAGATCGTCGGTCGGTTCCGCCGCCTCCGGCCCGAGGCGCCGCAACAGCCGCGCCCGCCCGCCACGCTGGCCCAGCGCATCGGCAAGCAACTGGTACGGCGTGGCGAAGTCGATACGTCGCTGCAGGCCGGAGAGCATGTTCCACGCCGCCGTCCAGTCCGGCCGTTCGGCATGGCGCTCGCGCAGTTCGGTCCATAGCGGCCTGTCACCACGATCCATGGCCAACGCCATCAACGAATTGTCGGACAGATCGCCCAGCGGGGACGTCAGGACAGCCGCAAGCGTCAGATCGTCCTGCGGCAGCAGCAATGCCTCGCACAACGCCACGAGATCCTGCACCGCCAGCTGGTTCGTCAGTTCGACACGCACCAGCGTCGCCACCTCGACGCCCTGCCCCTTCAGGGCACGGATCAATGCCCGCAGAAACGGCGACCGTCTCGGCACCAGCACGAGAACGTCTCCGGCGCGCAACGGCGGCTGTCCCGGCTGCGGCGGCTTGCCGATCTGGGCCGCGATCCAGCGTGCCAGTTCATCGGCCAGCAATTGCGGCGGGCTGCTCTGCCCGGTATTGCCGCTCGGCGCATCCCACGGGTCGATCGCCTCGCCCTTCTCGCCGCGCGGCACCAGTGGCCAAAGCTCGACCCGGCCGCCCTGTTCGGCGCGGGCGGAAACGTGATGCGGCAATGGCTCGTTCGAGCCCGGCTCCCGCAGTCCCCGCGCGGCATCTTCCCGCGAAAAGACGGCGTCGACCAGTTGCAGGACCGGTCGGACCGATCGGAAAGACACATTCAGCCCCGGATCGCGCCATTGCTGCGCCCCGGCGGTCACCATCGCCGCGAAACGCTCACGCCATTCGTGAAAACCCTGCGGGTCGGCTCCCTGAAACGCATAGATCGACTGCTTGAAGTCCCCGACCGCGAAGACGGTGCGCGGTCGCCCCTCATCCTCGCGCGCACCCTCGCCGGCGAAGAATTCAGCCGTCAGGGCACCGGCGATCTCCCATTGCGTGCCGGACGTATCCTGCACCTCATCCAGCAGCAGATGATCGATGCCACCATCGAGCTTGTAGAGCACCCACGCCGCGCCCGGCTCGCGCAGCAGGTCGCGCGTCGCGGCAATCAGGTCGTCGTAATCCACCAGTCCCCGCGCGGTCTTGTCGCGCGCATAACCCGTCAGCGTCGGCGCGGCGAGGGCGAACAGCGCCAGATTGAGCGCCAGCAGACGTTGCGCCGCGATGCCCGCGCCGATCGCCTGCACACGTTCGGCCTCACGCTCGATCGGCGCGAACAGTTCCGGCCGCCCCTTGACGATACGCGCCGGAAAGAACGCACCGGTCGCCCGCAGCTTGCCTTCCTTGGTCAGCATGGCATCTCGCCAGGCATCGACGCGCCGCGTCGCGGGCGGCTGAGCCAGCCAGTCGAGCATCGCCGCCGCTCGCGCCTTGTTGGCGTCCGAACCGCTCTCCAGCGATTCACGCAGGACATCGCGCAGAAGGTCCGCCTCGGGCGGCTCCCGCAGGCGCGCGATCAGTGCCACCTCGTCCTCATCCCCGGCATCGAGCAGTGCGGCATAGATGCGCCGCACCCGCGCGGGATGCGTCTCCCAAAGCCGGAACGCCGGGCCCAGTTTCCCCGCCTTGTCACGCAAGGCCCGCACACGCTGCAAATACTCATCCAGCCCGACCTGCCCCGCCAGCAGATCGAGACACGACCGCAATGCCGCATCATGTTCTGCCGCGCCCAGCGTGCGCTCGATGGCGTCGCTCAGCGCCAGATTGGCATCGGTGTCCTCCAGCAACGTGAAATGCGGATTGACCGCCGCCTCAAGCGGAAAACGCCGCAGGAGCGACTGGCAAAACGCATGGATCGTGCCGATCTTCATCCCGCCCGGCAGATCGAGCACGCGCACGAACAGGGCGCGCGCCGCCTGACGCGTCTCCGGCACGGTCGGCACATCGAGCGCCGACAGTTCGCGATCCAGTTCCACATCCGGCAGCGACACCCAGGACCCGAGCCGCGACTGCAGGCGGTTGGCCATCTCCGCCGCCGCCGCCTTGGTGAAGGTCAGGCACTGGATGCGCCCGGGCTCGGTGCCCGGCAACAGGATCGGCGCACCGGTCTCAGGATGCACGCCCTCGACCGGCAGCATCAGGCGCAGCAGGCGGTCGATCAGCAGCTTCGTCTTGCCGCTCCCCGCCGAAGCGGAAACGAAGGCCGACGCCAGCGGATCGGAGGCAATGTTCTGCGTCCTGTTGGCCGAGACGAGTGCCGAGGATTTACTCATTCTCCGCCCTCCTCACGCGCGACGCTCCATTCCGGCACGCGCGCCAGCAACGCGTAATCCGTATAACGCGGCGCCTGCGACGGATGCGGATGGGACCGATACGGCGTCTCGGGCCGATCGAACTGCGCCACCCGCCCCCGCAGGCGCACGATCGCCTGCTCGACCAGATCGGACAGCATGGCCGGGTCCTTCGGCACGGACAGTTCCTCACCCCTGTCGCGATCGCCGGTCAACCGCCAGTAGAGCAACTGCGCCGTTTCCGCCGGGTCCAGCTGCGCGAAAGCACCTTCGCGCAGCATTGCCGCCTCCAGCACGAGCTGGGAGCTCCACCCGGTCTCGACATCCTTCTGCGCCGGCAGCGTGCCGGTCTTGTAATCGATGATCGTGGCCGCCCCTTCGGCATCCAGTTCGATACGGTCCGCCCGCGCGGAAAGGCGAAACGCGCCCGTCGGCAGTTCCATCGTCAAGGCACCCTTGGCCTCCGTTTCGATCCGCACCGGCCGCGCGCGCGTGGCCTCCCGCTCCGTCACCCACTGGGCGATGCGCGACAGACGGGGGCGCCACCACGCCTCCAGCGCCGGACGAAGATGCCGCGCATCCAGTGCATGATGAAGGCTCGCCGCCAGCGCGGCCTCGTCCCGCCGATCGGATTTCAGCCAGCCATCCAGCCCGGCGTGGATAATCACCCCGATATCCGACCGGTCGGCGGCCTCTTCCAGCGCGGGCAACGCCCGAAGTTTGAGGATATGTCTGGCATAGATCGCATAAGGATCGCGCAGCCAGGTCTCGATCTCCGTCACGGACAGGCGGCGCGGCCGCCGTGCGACGGGTGGGCGCGGCTCGGGCGCGGAGACAGGCCGCGCAGGACCATCGGGCTGATCCAGCCGCGCATGCCACGACAAGGCCGGATGAACCGGCAACCGCTGGCCGCGCCCGCCAAGCAGCGCATCGATCCGCACCAGCCATCGCGCCGGCACGGCCGGTGCGCCGTCGCGCCGTGCCGGGCTGGACAGCACGACCTGCGGGGCGGAGAGCATCGCCGTCGAGAAATCATGCGCCGCCACACCGATCAACCGCTCCGGCGACGGCAAGCCGGTGCGCGTGCGCATCGGTCGGCTCAGCCAGGGTCCCGGATCGGTCGCGGGCGGCCAGATGCCCTCGTTCAACCCGCCCAGAACCACCAGATCCGCGAATTGCAGACGCGCTTCCAGAACACCGAGGATCGAGACGCGCGGATGCAAGGCCTCGCCGTCACGCCCCTGCAGGACGCGCTGCCCAAACACCATCTGCCCGGCCATGGCGGAAAGCAGGAAGGCGGGCAACTGATCGAAAGACTGCGGCGGCAAAAGATCGGTATGCGCGATCAGCGCCGCGATCTGGCGTGACAGCGCATGGCCCTCCGCGCCCAGCCACAGCCGCTCGGCACCCGGCTGCGTGTCGGTCGTCGCCAAAGCTTCGGCTGCCTGCACAAGACCGATCAGCAGGTCGGGCAACGGCGCGGTCCGCCTGCCGGGACAAGGCCGCAACGCCGCCGCCAGGCGATCGAGAAACGAATCGACCGCCTCCGGCAGATCCGGGCGATCGGCACTTGCCGCGTCGATCGCCTCATCATCGCGTAGCGCCGCCCGCAACCCCTCGATCCCCGGCGGGGGAGCCGGACCGCGCAGCACCAGCCGCTCCAGCCGCCGCGCGCTCGCCCGGCAATCACCCGGCGTCAGCCCCAGCGCCGCCAGCGGATGCTTCAGCACCGCCAGCAGCGCCACCGGCGCGAGATCGCTCGACACCGCCTCCGCCAGCAACCGCAGGAACACCGCCGCCGGAGTCAGGGCCAATGCCTCGCCCGCACTGTCATCGGCCACCACGCCGTAACGCAGCAACTCCGTCGCCACGCGCCGCGCCAGACCACGATCCGGCGTTACGAGAGCGACCTCCCGTCCGGCCTCACGGATGCCGTCGCGCAGGATCATGGCAATAGCCGCGGCCTCCTGCTGCTGGTCGGTAGCATCCAGCCGCGTGAGCCCGGTCAGATCCAGCGGCGCCCTTTCCCGCCCCCAGTCGCTCAGGCCCATGGCGGGCAACATCGCACGCGAAACGAGCGCCGGACGTCCCGCCGGTACGTCCTTTCCGCTGCCCGTCTCCCAAACGTCGAGGGCCGCCCGATCCACCTCCAGGTCGTGCAGCAACCGTCGCAACCCTGCCTGCGGATGACTGTCCGGCAGACTGTCCCAGACGGCATCGGACAAGGACAGATCGACCCCCGGCAGCACCACCTGTCCCTGCGGCGCGCTGGCCGCCGCCTGCAATACCGCACAGACCGACGCCATGCCGTCCGCGAAACCCACGGCCCACAGCGGCACCGATGGCGGATGGGCCCGCCAGGCCTGCGCCTGCGCGCGGTGCAAGGCCACCTGCCGCGCCACCGGGTTCATCATTCCCTGTTCATCCAGCCAGTTCGGCCAGGCATGCGTGACGATCTCGAGAAAGGTCAGCGTCTGGTGCCAGTGTGCCGCAAAACGCGGTTCCGCCGCCTGCGGCAACCGCTCCCGCAGATCGACGCCCGATCGCTCGGCATCGTCCATCAACTCCGCCAATGCACGCGCCAGCGGCCACGCCTGATCGATCGTCGGCGCGGCGATGAACGCCCCATCCGCCTTCAGCACCAGCATCGCCAGAACTGCCATGCGCCGGACCGGATCGACAGCCGGCGGCAGACTCAGCGTCGCATCCCCGGCGATTGCCAGATCGTCCTCATCCACGTCGCCGATCGAAACAATACGCGGTAACAGCGCCGCACGACCGTCCAGACGGCGCAGAAACGCCTCCATCAGGGCCCGCGCCGCGCGCCGTCCGGGCACCAGGATCAGCCCTGCCTCGTCGCCGGTCACGCCCGGCCCCGCCAGCCAGCGTTCCGCCACACCCTCGAGGAAAGGCCGCGCCCCCGGTATCGTCGCGATCTTCATGGACGACCGCCCCATCCCTCGATATGCGCGACCCGCGCCGCGTCCGACACACCGTGCCGCAGCGTGATGCGCAGGCTGTCGGCCGGCAACTCGTCTCCCGCCCGATCCGGCCACTCCACCAGCATGATGCCGCCCTGCAACTCGTCCCAGCCCAGCTCGTGAAGGTCGTCCGGCCCACCCAGACGCCACAGGTCGAAATGCGCCACCGCGCCTTTCGGTGTGTCGTAGATCTGCACGAGCGAGAATGTCGGGCTCGGCACCTCCAGCATCGGGTCGTCGCTCAGATAGCGCAGGAAAGCGCGCGCGAACACGCTTTTACCAACCCCCATCTCGCCGCTCAGGGCAATCGTGTCACCCATGCGCGCACATGCCGCAACGCGGCGGGCCAGGGCCTCCGTCGCCGCTTGATCGGCCAGATCGATGGTCATGTCGGACATGTCGCCCAATGTGCGGCGCAATGCCGCACGGCGCAAGGATGCAACCGGTCGATACGCCGCCGTTATCAAAGACTGGCCAGAACCCGCCCCGCCCGGCATGATCGCCGGTATCTTCCGCCATGCGAGATCTGCCCGTTTTGCCAGCCCAGCCACTTCGCTTCCGCTATGTCATCTACACGCTCACCGTTCTGATGAGCGTCATCTGCTATGCCGACCGCGCCGCGCTTTCGGTCGGGATGCCGGTTATCGCCCGCGTCTTCGCCCTGTCGCCGAGCCAGATCGGCTGGGTGTTGTCCAGCTTCCTCTGGTCCTACTTCATCCTCAACCTGCCGGGCGCGATGCTGCTGGACCGTTTCGGCGCGCGGCGCGTCGGCACCTGGGCCGTCGCCTTCTGGTCGATCGCCATGATGCTCGGCGGCATGGTGACCACGCTCCCGCTGTTCCTGGTCACACGCGTCATGCTCGGCGCGGGCGAGGCGCCGACCTTCCCCCTCGGCAACAAGGTCGCCCGCGCCTGGGCGCCCGACCATGAACGCGGCATCATGCTCACGGCACTGATCTGCGGCCTGCCTGTCGGACTGGCCGCCGGATCGGTCGCCGGCGCCTGGCTGATTACGCATATCGGATGGCGCGCGGCCTTCCTGGCACTGGGCGGTGTCGGTTTGGCCTGGTCGTGGATCTGGTGGCGGGCATACCCGCGTGATGCCGCGGCCCCCGGCGGCACGACACGACGCATCCTGTCCATACGCCGCATTTTCGGCGCCGCGCCGTTCTGGGGGATCGTCGTGGGCCAGTGCTGCGCCAACTATGCCAACTTCCTGCTGATGTCCTGGCTGCCGATCATCCTGAAACAGGTGCTGAAGCTGAGCCTGCTCGAAACAGGCGTCTGGACGGCGATCTGCTACCTCGTCTCCGCCGCGCTGGGGCTGATGCTCGGTCGCCTCGGCGAGCGTGCGATGCGCCAGCAGGACCTGCGGCACGGCACGCGCCGCTGGGTCGTGGGAAGCTACTTCCTGATGGCGACCAGCATGGGCTTCCTGCCACTTTGCCAGAGCCTGCCAAGCGTCATCGCATTGCTGGCCATCGCCATGGCCTTTCTCATGGCAGGCATCGGCGCGAACATGGCATTACTCTCCGACCTGATCGTGGAGGAGGATCTGGTTGCCTCGACCACGGGCCTCTCCTTTACCTTCAGCAACGGCGCCGGTATCGCCGCGCCGGTCGTGACTGGCTATCTGTTGCAGGCCACGGGCAACTTCCACGGCGTGTTCTATCTGACGGCAGCCATCCTCCTGCTGGGCGTGCTGTCCATCGTCCTGCTGCCCCGCCGCCGCTTCCATGCCTGCTGATGGGCGGATGCGTCAGTCCTTCGCCGGGGCCGCCGCGCCGGCGATCGGGTTCGCCGCCTGTCCGCGTTGCGCCATGATATCGTCCAGATGGCTGCGATAGGCATGATAATGGTCGGGAGCCGCATGCCTGAAATCCGGATCATCGAGATGCGGCACCCGGCCATGATGGCCGAAATTGATCAGCCGAGCCTCCAGCAGATGAATCTTGCCCAGCAGGTTCGATTGTATGATCAGCACCGCCAGCGACGAGCCGATGAACGGCCCGACCAGATAAATCCACAATCCCGGCCAGGCACCGGCGAACAGGGCTGGCGCCAGGCTGCGGGCAAAGTTCACGCTGTTGCCTGACAGCCACGCCGTCAACGGGTTCATGAGGAAGAAGAACAGGCCACCGATCCACGGCGTGACCCGCCGGAAGCGCGGATGCGCCGCCAGCCAATACAACATGCCGACGAGCAACGCCGTGACACACGCCTCCGACGCCAGGGCATAGAACACGGAAAGTCCCGTGTAGGGGAGCGTCGCCCCATAATGCGCGTCTCGCGCCAGCAACCGCCAAGGCGCGAACAGACGCCCCAGCCCGTAAACGAAGAACGTGCCCCCGAAGGCGCCGACGATCTGCGCCACCGCGTAACCCAGCGCATCCACCCAGACGATCTTGCGAGACAACATAAATGCCAGCGTGACCGACGGATTGAGATGCGCCCCGCTGACGCGACCGAACGGCGTCATGGCCGCCAACGTTCCCGCAAGGCCGAAACATAAACCGCAAAGTGCGGACTGAAGATGCGGCAGTTCCGCCATCGCCTGTCCCAGCCAGGTATCGGGCGCGCTTAACAGGATGACGCAACTCAACCCAACGATCATCAACACCGCCGTCGCGATCGCCTCGCAGAAATAAAGCCGCCAGTGCAGGGGACGATCAGGATGCGGTGCACCCGCCAAAGGCCGGTCATGAAAGTGGATGTGGAAATGCGGCCAATGAATGTGCGGAAGACGGACATGGGGCGGATGAAAACGAAAATGACGATGATGACGATCATCAGCGTCTTCAAGATCGTTATTCACGCCCCTCCGTCCGGACACGCGCTTATCTCCTTCAGATCAATTATTTATTTGAGTTAATAATTACTTAATTATGTTCTGTGTTTTGAATATAGGCACTGGATTTCAGGCACATCGTTCACGACTGCGTGCGTAACCGATCGTTTGCTGGCACCCGCGCCAAATGCTATTCAGGAAACCATGGGTGTATGGGGCAAGATGTTTGGCGGCGTGGCGGGCTTCGCGGTCGGTGGTCCGTTCGGCGCGCTTATGGGCGCGGCACTCGGGCACGCGGCGGATCGCGGATCGCTGCTCGACGCGCCAGCCGGCGGCTGGAACGACCACTGGCATGCGCGCGGCCGCCCCGATCCCAACGGCGCGGCCTTCATGGCGGCCGCCAAGGTTTCGTCGTTCATGGGCAAGAACGATCAGCTCTATGCCATCGGTCTGGTCGCGCTCTGCGCCAAGGTCGCGAAGATCGACGGCCCGGTGAACCGGCGCGAGATCGACGCCTTTAAACAATGCTTCCGATTTCCGCCGGATAACGCGCGCGAGGTCGGGCTGCTCTTCGATCGCGCGCGTGACCGGACGGATGATTTCGAGATGTATGGCCGCGAACTCGGCCGTGCCTTCGCGAACGACCGCGCGCCGCTGGAAGACCTGCTCGTCGCCCTTTTCACCATCGCCCGTGCCGACGTACCGCCCGGTGGCGCGCTCGACCCGCGCGAAATGGACTTCCTCAAACGCACCCATCGTGCGTTCGGCCTGCCGCCCGGCACATGGGACCGCGCCGAGACGGGCCGCGCACGACCGGACACGAACGAAAACGACGCCTATCTGGAACTCGGCATCGCGCGCGACAGCGCCGACGAGGAAGTCCGCCTCCGCTGGCGCGCGCTCGTGCGCGAGCATCACCCCGACGTTCTGGGCCGCAAGAACCTGGACCCAAAGGATCTGGCAAAGGCACAGGATCGCGCCGCCCGGATCAACGCGGCCTGGGACCGCATCAAGCGCGACCGACGTCTTTAAGGAGCATCAGGCCGCCTGTCGCGCGCTGTCCATGCTGTCCTGATCGCCATCATCCGGCCGCGTTTCCGGCATGCCAAGCGCAAAAAACAGCCCGAGGATCGCGATCGCCGACAGCGCCAGAAAGGCAACCGGCGCACCGAAAGTCTGCATTGTCGCCCCGCCGATGAGGTTGCTGAGTGCGCTGCCACCCGCGATGGTCAGCGCAACGCAGGCCAGCGTGATATTGAAGCGCCCCGTTCCCCTCGTCAGGTCGGCGGCCATGACCGTGCTGACGACCGACAACGCCCCCGTCGCCAGACCGTCCAGCGTCTGAATCCCCATGATCGTCGCGGCGTTGATCTCGCCATCCGTCGCCCAGGCAAACAGCACACCACGCAACGGCACTGCCAGCAACGCCACGATCAGCACCGCCTTACGGCCCCAACCTTGCGCCAGGGCACGACCGACCGCCCAGGCCACCAGTGCCATTGCCGTCTGCGCACCAAGAATACATGCCGTCAGAAGCCACGTCTCTGTCCCGGGATGTGTCACCGCCAACTGGCGGCTTGCCAGCGAGAGCATCGCGCCGTTGCCGCATTGGAACAGCAGCACAGCGCCAAGGAACATCAAAATCGCCGGTCGCGTGAGAAGCTGTCCCATCGGCAGGCGGCGCTCACCCGCTTCGCCCCCGCTGGCCATGTCATGATCGATCTCCTGCGGCCGGATCGCGGAACTGGCCAGCGCACTGCCCACAGCCGCGACGCAGGTCATGTAGAATATCCATCGCAGGCCGAGCTTCTGCCCGCACACACCCGCGACGATCGCCGTCAGCACCGATCCTGTATGATTGAGCATCTCGTTGCGGCTGGTCCGTCCCGCCATGGCGCGCGGTCCGACCAACCCAAGGGTGATCGCGGCAATGGACGGCGCCAGAACGGAGGAGGCCGCCCCCAGGGCACCCTGCGCCAGAATGACAGGCATGAAGGTCGGCCAGAATGCCGTCACCAGACAGGCCATGCCGATCAGAATGCCGCTCCCGATCACTAATGCACGTTTGTGCCGCGTATGATCCACAAGCCAGCCCGCCGGCAACTGGCAGATGGCGGCTGCCCCGGCACTGGCCGCCAGTGCCGTCCCCATCCAGCCGGCCGACCATCCCTGGGCGGTCAGGAAAATCGTCAGATACGGGCCGACACCACTCTGGATGTCGGCGGAAAGCAGGTTGATCCAGTCCAGCCCTCGACGGCTCGACGTCGAAGGCGAACGTTCTTCAGACGGCATACAGTTCTCTCGATCGTGACCGACTGACAAGCCGGTCCATCGTCGTCCAACGCAGGGGCGCGCGCCAACGTTCCGAGAGCGGATCGCCCTTACCTGTTGGAGAACGCGAAAACCGTCGTGTAGTCGAAGCTCTGCCCCGGCCTCAACTCGGTGGTGGGGAACGCGGGATGATTGGGGCTGTCGGGGTAATGCTCGGCCTCGAAGGCAATCGCATCGGTCTGCCGATAGGCGCGACCGGAAATACCGGCATAGCCGCCGTCAAGAGAATTCGCCGTATAGACCTGAAGTCCCGGTTGCGAGGTGCTGATATCCATCGAGCGACCCGAACGGGGATCGTAGATATGCGCCGCCGGGCGCGGCTTGCCGCCGGACGGGCCGTTCAGCACCCAGTTCTGATCGTAGCCACGCGCATACATCATCTGGGGGAAATTGCTGCGCAGCCTGTCGTTAATCATCGTCGGCTTCGTGAAGTCGAGTGGCGTTCCCGCGACCGGCGCGATCTCGCCCGTGGGAATGGAGGTCGAATCCGTCGGCGTGTAGTGATCGGCGTTGATCTGCAGGATCTCCTCGGCGATCGAACCCGAGCCCTCGCCGTTGAGATTCCAGTAGCTGTGATTGGTGAGATTCAGCACCGTCGGCGCATCCGTCGTCGCATGATAATGTAGCGACAGCGCATCGTTATCGTTGAGCGCGTAGGTCACACGCGTCGTCAACGTGCCGGGAAAGCCCTGATCGCCATCCGGCGACACGAGCGTCAGCGTCGCCGTGGCATCATGCGCGCCCGAGCGTACGCCGGAAAGCTTCCACACCTTCTTGTCGAAGCCCTGCTTGCCGCCATGCAGCGCGTTCGGCGGGGCCGTCACCGCCACATGGTAGGATTTGCCGTCCACCGTGAAATTGCCGCCAGCCAGGCGGTTGGCATAGCGCCCGATCATGGCCCCGAAGAACAGACCACCCTTCGCGGAGTCGACGGTGTAGCCCTTCAGATCGCCAAAGCCGAGAACGATGTCCTGCACGTGGCCACTGCGATCAGGCGTTTCGACGGACTGGATGATCCCGCCATAGGTAATGAAACGCACGACCACGCCGTGGTCATTGGTCATCGTCACCAGTTGCACGTTCTGTCCATCCGGGGTCGAACCCCATGGCTGCACGGCAACATGGGGCGCGGCCTCGGCGCTCGCCATGGTGCCGCTGACGATTGCCGCGGCGATGGCGATTCCACCCAGGCGACGGGCTTGCGTGCGAAAAAACATCGGGACCGGACGTTTCCGGAAGGATCCTGAGGGCATGGGTCGGCAAAGTCCTGCACTGTTGATTTGCCGCCACAGTGGTTGGAAAAACCACAGTTTACAAGCACGATCTGTAACGGAATGACCGATCTGTACCGCCCTCGACCCGTTAAGCTCGGCTATGAACGTTCGCACCGGTCTGGCGCCGGACGTATGTCATGGTAGATAATGAGACGATTGACGGCGCGAACCGGCTTTGCCGGGAGGCGTCGATTTGTGAATTTTGTTTTTGGCGCGATGGGCAACCCGCGGCGAAATGACGATGTCGCAACGTGCGTCCGCCTTGGCGGCACGACGGGGCGATTTGGGGACAGCGATGCACGCATGGTTCTGTGAACTCGGTTCTCGGCACGCCTCTGGGCGCCAGACGAAAACAGCGCGACGAAGCTTATGGAGCCGCATCTCGCTCGGCCTCGTCGCGAGTGTATCGCTCAGCGCCTGTGCCAGCTGGCGCAATCCACCGCCGAAAGACCCCGAGGCGCTGGCGGACTACAAGGAAGCCAACGACCCCTACGAGCCCGTTAATCGCAAGATGTACGATCTTCAGATGTGGGCCTATCACCACGCGCTGCGCCCCATCGGCAAGGCATGGGCCTATGTCGTGCCGAAGTTCGCACGCGACTCGATCGATAACCTGTCGCAGACCTGGTATATGCCGACGGTCTTCTTCAGCGATGTCGGTGCGGGCAAACCCCGCCGCGCCGGCGACGACTTCATGCGCTATGTCATCAACATGACGGCCGGCCTCGGCGGATTCATCGATGTAGCCACGAAAGTGGGTTATCCCCACCATGACGGCGACCCGGGCATGACCCTGGCGACATGGGGCGTCTCAAGCGGCCCGTATTTGTTCCTCCCGGGCCTGGGTCCGAGCACGTTCCGCGATGCCGGCGGCTACGCGATCGCGCAGGGCCTGTCGCCGATCAACTACGTACCCCGTGGCTATGGATTGCTTACGTTCAACTGGGCTTATAACATCGCCGGCACGCTGGATGGTTTTGCCAGCAACATCGATAATATCGACAATATCGAGCGTGATTCTCTCGATCCGTATTCGTTTATCCGCAGCGCCTGGCAGCAGAACCGTGCAAGCCAGGTCGAGGCGCTTCGCAACGACCACCGGGCGACCGTGCCGGACTGGTACAACTAAGGACCTTCCCGACATGCTGACCTCCCTCACCTCCGTCACACGCCGGCGCGTTCTGGGCCTGGCGACAGCAGCAGCCATGTCCCTCGGCCTTGGCGTTACCGGCTCGGCCCGCGCGGATCAGGCCAGCGACTTCGTCTCGTCCTTCGGCGGCAAGCTCGTTGCCATCGTCAACAGCAGCGCATCGCTGGACAAGAAGAAGCAGGAAGTCCTGCCCCTGCTGCAGGAAAATCTGGATGCCGCGGCCATCGGCAAGTTCTGCCTGGGCCGTTACTGGCGCACGGCGTCGCCCGAGCAGCAGCAACGTTACCTGACATTGTTCGATCACGTGCTGGTCAACGCGATCACCGACAAGATCGGCGATTATCAGGGCGTCAGCTTCCGGGTCACCGGCACCTCGCAGGCCCCGACCGGCGAACTCGTGAGCGCCCAGATCAGCCGCCCCGGCCAGCCGACGGCCGATATGCAGTTGCTGGTCGTGCAGAGCAACGGCCCCAAGGTCGTCGATATGATCGGCGAAGGCGCCAGCCTGCGCCTGACACAGCGTCAGGACTACAGCTCCTACCTCGCGCGCAATGGCGGCAACGTCGATACGCTGAACAACGCCTTGCAGCGCCAGCTCGACCACCACCACTGACGCCACGCGCCGTCGTCCTCAACGGCGCCGGCAGCGTCGGAAAGACCTCTGCGACGCGGTCCCTTCAACGGATTGCGTCGCGCTCCATGCTTCATATCGCAATGGACGATTTCATCGATATGCTGCCGCCAGAACGGCCATCCCGTCATCGACATTCATAGCGGTCCGCTCATGAAGCGCCTGCTACGCGGCATGCGTTGCGCTATTGCGGCCATGGCCTCTCAAGACAACGACATTATCGTCGACGACGTCATTCCGATCCCGATGACGCAGAAGAGTGTCCAATCTCGTCGTCGATACGACATCGCGAACAGCAGATGAGATCGCGACAGCGATCAAAGCATCTTTCGACCTGTAACCATATCAGGCCGCACGATTTCATAGACCAGCATCGTATAGCCATCGCGCTCGAACGTATCGGCATGATGCATGCCGATACTGCCCAGCACGATACGTGAGCCCATATTATCCTCGCGGGAAACGGCAACCACACGGGGCTCTCCCGCATCCAGCACGAAGCGAAGGGCCGCTCCCGCTGCCTCGCGCGCAATGCCACGACCGGAAGCCACAGGCCTGAGCGCAAAGCGCAGGCCAAGGCCGCGTCCATCCGGCCGTTCATGCACGCCCGTCATGCCCAGGAACACATCGTTTTCACGAATGGAGAAAATGCCCACGCCTCGTCTCGCCCAGAACGAGAGATCGTCCGCCATTTCTTCTTCGGCCTGCGCACGCGAACGCACGCCGCCCAACATCTTGCCGAAAGCACCAGCATCAGCCTTCAGGCGCGCCATGTCCTCCATGTCACGCCAGTTGACCGCCTCAAGCAGTAGCCGAGGCGTCTGGATTTGGCGGCCGAGCGCCATGAGGTGCTATGGCGCGGTTAGCGCGCCAGCGGGCGATACTTGATGCGCGCGGGCTCCGTCGCATCCGGGCCAAGACGCCGGCGCTTGTCCGCCTCGTAGTCCTGGAAGTTGCCCTCGAACCATTCGACATGGCTATCGCCTTCGAACGCGAGGATATGGGTCGCCAGACGATCGAGGAACCAGCGATCATGGGTGATAATCACGGCGCAACCGGCAAATTCCGCCAGCGCATCTTCCAGCGCGCGCAGCGTATCGACATCCAGATCGTTGGTCGGTTCGTCAAGCAGGATGACGTTGCTGTCCTGCTTGAGCATCTTCGCCAGATGCACGCGGTTGCGCTCACCACCCGACAGCACGCCGACGCGCTTCTGCTGGTCCGGCCCCTTGAAGTTGAAGGCCCCGACATAGGCGCGAGACGGCACGGCGCGCTTGCCGAGATAGATCACATCCGTGCCGCCGGAAATCTCCTCCCAGACTGTCTTGTCGTCAGCCAGCGAATTGCGGGACTGATCGACATAACCGAGCTTGACCGTATCGCCGATCTTCAGTTCGCCGGAATCCGGCTTGTCGTCGCCCGTGATCATCTTGAACAGCGTGGACTTGCCCGCACCGTTCGGCCCGATCACGCCGACGATGCCACCCGGCGGCAACTTGAAGCTCAGATCGTCGATCAGCAGGCGATTGCCGAAACCCTTGCGCAGATCCTCGGCCTCGATGACAGTGCCACCAAGACGCGGACCGGGTGTAATCACGATATCCGCCGTGCCGCTCACGCGCTCGCCGCTCGCGGCCAGCATCTCCTCATACTTGGAGATACGCGCCTTGCTCTTGGCTTGGCGCGCCTTCGGCGAGGAAGCGATCCACTCCTGCTCAGCCGCCAGCGCCCGCTGACGTGAACTCTCCTCCTTCTCCTCCTGAGCCAGCCGCTTGCGCTTCTGCGTCAGCCAGGACGAGTAGTTTCCTTCGAACGGATACCCACGGCCACGTTCGATTTCCAGAATCCAGTTGGTGACGTTGTCCAGGAAGTAGCGATCATGGGTGATGACCATGACCGTGCCCTGATAGTCGCGCAGCGTCTTTTCCAGCCAGGCCACACTTTCAGCGTCGAGATGGTTGGTCGGCTCGTCAAGCAACAGAAGGTCAGGCTTCTCCAGCAGCAGACGGCACAGCGCCACCCGGCGGCGCTCACCACCGGAGAGCTTCGTGACCGGACTGTCGGCCGGCGGGCAACGCAGGGCATCGAGCGCGATGTCGAGCTTGCGATCCAGCTCCCAACCGTCGCCCGCGTCGATCTTCTCCTGCAGTTCGGCCTGTTCGGCCAGCAGGTCATTCATCTCATCGTCGGACATTGGCTCGGCGAATTTCATCGAGATCTCGTTGAACCGATCGACCGCGCGCTTCAGTTCGCCGAAACCCTGCGCGACGTTCTCGCCGACCGTCAGGCTCTCGTCGAGCTTCGGCTCCTGCTCCAGATAGCCGATCCGCGCCCCTTCGGCGGCCCAGGCCTCGCCACCAAATTCCTTTTCGATGCCCGCCATGATCTTGAGCAGCGTCGACTTACCGGCGCCGTTAACGCCCAGCACGCCGATCTTCACACCCGGCAGGAAGGAGAGGGTAATGCCCTTGAAGACCTCTCGACCGCCCGGATAGGCCTTGGTCAGGTCCTTCATGACATAGACATACTGATAGGCGGCCATGAGAGGACTCCTGAGAAATCTGGGATCAATGCGCAGTATGCGCGCCTAACGCCAAGCGTTGGACCTGCGCCCGGCAGGACTCGAACCCGCAACCAAGCCGTTATGAGCGGCCTGCTCTAACCAATTGAGCTACAGGCGCACAGATCACGTCGAAATCGCGCACCTCGCGCCGTTTTGCAAGAGCGTAACATGACAAAATATGGCGTCGCCGCATAAGATGTGCCGCCAACACCATCCCGGGCAGGACGCGTCCCCGCCGCCCGACCGACTGGCGTGGCGCTGTCTACAGCGGTTTCTCCGGGGACGAGAGGCGTCGATGCCATCCGCATACCGCACGCCGCGAGCACACGCGGCATGGGATTTTTCCTTGCCCTTCCTGAAGCGCTTCCGTTGGCTCTACGCGCCCGACCCCGTCATGGCGGGTTACGCCCTGCGCACCACATGCACGTCCCTTCTGGCTCTGGGAATCGCGCTGTGGATGGAACTGGGCAGCCCGCAATGGGCAGCACTCACCGTCTGGATGGTCGCACAGGGCACACGCGGCCGCAGTCTTGCGAAAGCACGCTGGCATCTGTTCGGCATGGTCCTGGGCGTGTTCTCCGCCATCGCCCTGGTCGCGGCCTGCCCTCAGGCACCCATGCTGTTCATCGTCCTGCTGGCGCTGGGTATCGGGTCATTCTGCCTGATCGGCACATTCCTGCCCGGTCCGGCGACCATGACGAACTATCGCATCCATGGCATGCGCGCGACCGGCTTCACCTACGCCATCATCTCACTCGACGGCATCACCGATCCCAACCACATTTTCCAGATCGCCGCCGCGCGCGCCACATACATTGTCCTGGGCATCGTCCTCGAAGCATCCGTCTCCGCGATTTTCCAGCTCGGCCTCGCCAGGCGCACCCGACAGCAACTCGCCGAGAACTTCGAATCGTCCCTGACCCCGGCGTTACAGGCCATCTCCGGACTGCTCGCCGGCAAGCCGGGAGCGATGGACAATGTGCACGCCCTGTTCGGCAACATCACCGCCCTGAGCGATCAGGTCGAATTCGCGGAAGTCGAACTCGGTCGCCACGACCACGCCGGCGACCATGCGCGCGCCGCGTTGGCCGATATCGCCATCCTGCTGGCGCGTGGCCTCGATCTCGCAACGCTGATGCGTGTCCCCATGAGCCAGGACGATACCTTCCACACCCAGGCGAAAACGATCCGCGCTTTCCTGGACGGTCTTCCGTCGCGCCTGCGCGCCCTGCCCGGCATCGACCCGCTGCTCGATGAATTACGCACCCTGCGGCATGCCTGCCGTGCCGAAGTCGTCCAGGCCTTCGACGCCACGACGCAGGACGGAAACACGCAGTCCGCCGACCTGCGCCACGGCATGCTGCAACAGGCGCTCGTCGAGTTGATCGACGCCCTCCGCACGGCCCTGCGCCAGTTCGACGCAAGCCGAAAGCCGCCCGTGCATGACACGTTCCGCGAGCCGCTACACGTCTATCGCGACTGGCATCAGGCCGTAACGAACAGCCTGCGCGCCTCCCTCACCGTGTTCGGCGCCGGCGTCATCTGGGTGACGACGGCATGGTCCGACGGTCTGGCCTTCCTCATGTTCGTCAGCATCGTATGCAGCCTGTTCTCCACGCTCGAGCGTCCCGCCCTGGCCACGCAGTCCTTCTTCCGCGGCGCATGCTGCGCAATACTGGCCGGCGGCATCCTCGATCTCGGCCTGCTGGGCGAAGCCGGCAGCTTCGAGATTCTCGCCATGTGGTTCGGAGTCGCCATGCTGCTGGGCGGACTGGCATTCGCACACCCGCCGCTTACACTGTCCGCCGTCTCCTACAACCTGTTCCTGCCGATCATCGTCGGCCCCAGCAATCAGGGCCGAACCGACGAAATCATCTATTTCAATACCGCCCTGCCGCTCTTCCTGGGCCTGTTCTACGCCACATGGATGTTCCGGGTGGTGCTGCCCTACGACGCCGCGCAGCAACGATGGACCATGCGTGAAAACATTCTGCGCGGCCTGCGCGACCTGGCAGGTGGTCAACGCGCCGCGACGGTTGACGACATCGTCGCACGCCACGTGGATCGTTTCGTTCGCCTGATGAACAATGCGGGCGGCACGTCCACCCCGGTCGTCACGGCCTATCTGAACGGCATCCTTTCGGCGATGCGCGTGGCACTCAACCTGCTGCGTCTGGGCACGATTGCCCGGGGCGCCGCATTGCCGCCGGGAGCGAAACGCGCCCTGAACATGATGCTGGCCCGGATGAACCACTTCAGCGGTCGTTACGGCGGGCATTACGGCCGCACCCTGCGCGCCACCCGCCTGGCCATCGCGACCCTGCGACGCAACGAACGCCATGAACAAAGTCCCCGAATCCGGTTCATCCTGATCGCGGCACTCGCCAGCCTCGACATCGTCGCGACCGAACTCGATAGCAACCGGTCCTTTTTCGATGCACGTAACCCGTTCCTGGACCCGTCGAATCGTCATACCCCGCTACAGGACCATCACGCAGAAATGTAATGTCACATGCTTTTCTTACGGTCAGTATGAGCCCATTCTGACATGCCGCGAATCGCCTCGCGGCGGGCTCCCGAAGGGGAACCCCGATTCGTTGAAGGGATCTCGTTTTATGCTTCGTCGCATTGCTCCGGCCGCCATACTTGCCTTTGGCCTCGGTTTCTCCGCCAATGCAGCCTATGCGCTCCCCCCCGGCGCGACACCGAACCTGGGCGTCGGCACGGAAAACCTGACCGGCATCTCCCCGGACAATCTGGCAGGCCTGCTGAACTACTGCGTCGAACTTCAGTATCTGTCCTACGACGAAGGCAATCCCCCGCTCGACGGCCTGATCGCGAAATACAAGTCCGTCAACATGACCGGTGGCAGCATGGATTACGCGACCGGCACCGCTGGCTACATGACTCGCAACGGCACGCGCTACGATATGGCGGTCCTACAGATCGACCAGCGCAAGACGACATGCCAGAACGCCGTCAAAGCCGCGCAACCAATGCTCTGACTCCTCATGGTGGTGCTTCTACGGGAGGCATCACCATGCAACCTTGCCGCTTAAGTCCGGCTCATGATGTGTGCTAGCATTCGCATCATGTCGACGACCGGCCCGCGCATTTCCATCCGCTACTGCACCCAGTGCAACTGGCTCCTGCGCGCCGCGTGGATGGCGCAGGAACTGCTCTCGACATTCGGCGAGTCGCTCGGTGAAGTCGCCCTGATCCCCGATATGGGTGGACGCTTCGAAATCGCAGTTGATGAGCGCGTCGTATGGGAACGCAAACGCGACGGCGGATTCCCAGGGCCCAAGGAACTCAAGCAACGCGTTCGCGATGTCGTCTCTCCCGAACGGAATCTGGGACATACGGACAAACCGTGACGATCGCCCTCTGGGCAGACCTCCGTGAGAACGGTAGTTTCGACTCCTGTCTTCAACCGCAGATCAGGATCGAATCATGGACGTCTCAAAAATCTCGCCCGGCAAGGACGTGCCGAACGACATCAATGTTGTCATCGAGATTCCGCAAGGCTCACAGGTCAAATACGAAGTGGACAAGGATAGCGGCGCCGTCGTCGTCGACCGCTTCCTTTTCACGCCGATGGCCTATCCGGCCGCCTACGGCTTTATTCCCAATACGCTGGCGGCCGATGGCGATCCGGCCGATGCGCTCGTTCTCGCCCCCGCGCCGATCGTACCGGGCGCCGTCATCCGCGCACGTCCCATCGGCATGCTGAAAATGGAAGACGAAAGCGGTCAGGACGAGAAAATAATCTGCGTTCCGCACGACAAGATTCATCCGCAGTTCACGGACGTGAAGACAATCGACGACCTGCCGGAGATCACGCGCAAGGCCATTGAGCATTTCTTTACGCGCTACAAGGATCTGGAACCCAATAAGTGGGTCAAAATCGCCGGCTGGACTGGTCCGGACGCTGCCAAGGAAGCCATCAAGGCCGCGCTGGACGCCGCAAAATAGCACCTGTGGCATCGAGGTAACACCTCGATGCCTGCTCACGCTTGATTGAGCGTGAGACGCGTCACACTACTGGTGTGCTTTATGAATTGGATGTAATAACCCCGTCATGTTCTGGTTACGGAGGATGCTTCGTCGGTATCCAGCCAGGGCAATCGGCCATCATGGGCCGACTGACGGATAAAACCTATGCTACGTGCTTGTCTGATGCACATGTCGCTCGGCGCGATCCTTACAGCGCTCACGACTATTGCCGTATCCTCCTACGCCTCCGCACAAACAGCGACTGCCGGGGGCGCCCCCAACTCAACAGGTCTGGCACCCAGCGTCCGCGTGGCCACGCCCTTGGGCCAGACGAGCTTCGCACAGAGTTCCGTGCCGCCTTTGCCGCACCCGGAAGCCCTCTGGCCCGATCCGTTCGGCTGGAACACCTGGCTTCGTTCGCACGGCATCGCCATCCTGCTCGATAACGTCGATGAATTCTCCGGCGCTCTCACCTCCCCGACGAAAGGCCTCGGCCTTCGTCAGGGTAGCGCCAACGCCGGTCAATACGGCCTGGAAACGGATATCGACTGGGAACGACTGGCCGGCATCAAGGGCTTCTCGACCCACACCGTCATGGTCGGCCGCTACGGTATTCCCGCCAGCCGCATGTTCGGTGACAACCTCAACCCAAGCCAGGAAATCTACGGCGCGGGTGGCAACGTCGCGATCCATTTCGTTTATGGCTATGGCGAGGAAACGTTGTGGAACGGTCGCTTCGATGCAGCAGCAGGCCGTATTCCACTGCTGACCGACTTCTCGGCAAACCCGCTGTACTGCAACTTCATGAACAATGCATTCTGCGGTAACCCGAAAGCAGCGTCCGACAACACGTCCCACTCGTCCTATCCTGACTCGGGATGGGCGGCGCGTTTCCGCGTTCGTCCGACGACCGACACATATATCCAGTCCGGTGTCTATTTCCACGAGAAGGGCATCTACGGCGTCCAGCAGATGCGCACCGGCTTCAAGCTCAACGGCGCCGATATCGATGGCGAAGCCGCACCGGTCGAAGTGGGCTGGGAACCCCTGTTCGGACACGACAAACTGCCTGGCCACTATAAGCTCGGCGGCGCCG
This sequence comes from Neoasaia chiangmaiensis, assembly GCF_002005465.1. Lineage (NCBI taxonomy): Bacteria > Pseudomonadati > Pseudomonadota > Alphaproteobacteria > Acetobacterales > Acetobacteraceae > Neoasaia > Neoasaia chiangmaiensis. Next base: position 1,173,389 of record NZ_CP014691.1, read on the forward strand.
TCGATACGGCCGATCACCCGGATCAGTATTACGACATCAATGGCAATCCCTACATCCTGACCGGGCAGAAGCAGAAGATTCACCACAACTCCTGGTCCGCTTGGGCACTGGCCGATCAGATGCTGTTCCGTCATCACGGCAACGGTCCTGACGCTGGCCTGATCGCGATCGCCACGTTCTACAACAACAGCCCGGTTACCCAGACTCGCGAGCGTCAGTACAACCTCGGCGTCCTGGATCGCGGCTTCTGGCATGCCCGCCCGCTGGACGCATGGGGCGTCAACTTCAGCTACGTGCAGGTTGCAGAACGCGTGACGCGTTCACAGGAACTGCAACAGAGCCTCGGTTACACATCGCTGCTGAACGGTTCCTACTTCCCACAAACGAACGGGATGATCGTCGAAGCCATGTATCAGATCCACGTTTTCCGTGGCGTCACGTTCATGCCGGACTTCCAGTATTTCATCCGTCCGGGCGCACAGCAGGGCCTCAAGGACGCTGCCATGCTGGGCTTCAAATCCCATATCGAACTGTTCTGAAATCTTTCTCTCCTGCCTGAAAGAAGGGCCGCGCTCTCGGGAGCGCGGCCCTTTTTATTTTACGATATCCTGAATAAGGGCATCGTAATTGTGCAGATAATCGTCAAGCGACAAACTCGCTTCCGCTTTCAGGCGTGCGTTTTTCCGCAAACGCTGGGCCAGCTTGCGATCTTCCAGCAGTTCCAGGACGCCGTCCGCAATCTCCACAGGCGAAAGGAATGAAACCAGTCGGCCTGTCCTGCCGTCTTCGACGAATTCCTCCACCGGTGCCGTGCGACTGCCAACAATCGCGCAGCCTGTGGCCATTGCCTCCCGAAGCGACCAGGATGCCACGAAAGGATAGGTCAGATAGACATGCGCGTCGGAACGCTGGAGAAGGACACGAAAGCGCGCATATTCCACCTTCCCGACGAAATGCACGCGTGACAGATCGATCCGGTCGCCAAGTTCCTGCAACATGACCTCCCGCCACGTCCCGGCTGCCGGTCGGGTGCCATAACTGACCCCATCGCCGCCCACCAGAATGACGCGCGCGTCGGCCCGTTCATCGAGAATGCGTGGCAAAGCGCGCATGAAGCTGTGAAAACCCCGGTAAGGCTCCAGATCGCGTGAAACGAACGTCACGAGCTTATCCTGCGGAGCGATCACGACGCCATTGATCTCGACCGGCTTACGCGCGACCTGCCTATCAGGCTTGCACAGATCGAGATCGACACCTTCATGAAGAAGCGCGATCCTGCGGCGCGCCCAGTCGGGGTAGGTGTTACGCTGAAATTCCGTTGGCGTCTGTCCGAATCCTGGCAGATTGAGCGCCAGCAGATTGACGGCATTTTTCAGTCGAACCTGCGCCGCCAGTTCCGGTCGCGCCGGAAATTCGGGGTCGAAACCGACATCGTATCGATCGGCATGATAAAAGAATTCGAAGTAACCGAGCACCGGAACACCGGGATATACATCGCCGATGTTCAGAAGTTCGCCCCAGCCATGATGCCCGATGATGACGTCGGGGACGTAACCCAGATTGTTCCTGAGCGTGTTCGCCGTCCGGGCCACAGCTTCGGCACGGCCCAGCGCCAGTTCAAGCTCCCTTAACGACGGATGCGTCGTATCGCCCGGCTGGCGGGTGGGCTTGTAGATGACGCGCCGCACACCGGGTAATGCGCCTTCGTTGGCCTCGGAGATAAAGACGATCTCATGCCCACCCTGCCGGTGCAGATAACGCAGAATGTGAAGAAACTGCCCCGGAAAGTTCTGGTGGACGAAGAGATATCGCAATTGACCGCGCCTGACTGGAATACGAGGTGACGTCGCACTGAATATTATTTTTTCGGGTCACCGCCGCGCATGAGATCCGACTTCGGAACGCGCGTGCCCCCCTGGTGGTTCGGAGAGCACGCCGTTGTCGTCTAGCGACGCGAACGATCGGCCTTGGCAGGGCTCTTGCCGGCAGCGGCACCCGTTGCTTTCACGGCCTTCTTCGGAACCACGGTTGCTTCAGCAGTCTTTGGCTTCGCCGCAGATTTGGCAGGCTCTTTTTTGACTGTCGCGGGCGCTTCAGCCGGCGCAGATGCGACCGCTGCCTTTTTGCGCGGCTTCGCAGGCTTGTCCGCAACCTTGCCGGCGCTCTCGACGACCGGACCCGAGGACGGCTTTTCCACCTTTGCTGCACCATGCGGAACGATTTCCAGCAGGAACGCCTCCAGCGGCGCCAGACTCTCGGCTTCCGCCGCCGTCCTGCCGTCCACAGGGCCGATACGGCTGCCATCCGTGAACGTCGCCGTCAACTGCACATCAAATTTCTCGGCAGACTTGCCCTTCAACCGCACACGCAGACCCAGAATCGGCAGCGCCATGCCACGGCTACCGCAATACTGGCCACCCTCCGCCCAGGGAGACAACCATCCCTTGCCAAGCACCGCCTGATATTCGATGTCGCTCTCCGGGACGATCCCATCCGGCGAGACGCCGAAACCTTCAATCCACGCCTGACTACCTGGCGCGCCCATCCACTCCCCCAGACGCGAGAGCACATCGCCGCGCCGCTGAACATGCGCCGCAATCTCCGGCTTGCCACCGGCAGGCGCCTCGGTCGCGCCACCGCCGGCCACATGCATCGCCTGGGGTGCCGTGGCAGGATTGGCGTGCGGCTGCGGCAACGGTGCAACCGCGACGGGCGCGGGCTGCGCAGGACGCACACCACCCAACTGCACCACCTGCAGGCGCGGCGCTTCGGACGTGCTGTTCGGTGCCTGATAGATCGTCACCAGAACCTGCGCCGGCCCACGCGCGACCTTTACCAGCGCAGCCCCATCGCTGGCACCCAGCCATCCGTCGTCATCGAAAGTCGAAATCGAGACCAGACCCACCGGCATGTTCGGCGCATGGGAAACACGCACGCCCGGCAAGCCCCCCGCCGTCGCGCGAGACTGGCCCGGCGCATGGAAGATGCAGAACAATCCGGCATCGAGCGTCATTAAATGAGCAGCGACCTTCAGGTCGACAACGCGGTTTTGACCAGGCGCCTGTTCCGGCTTCGACATTACGACCATTCCGATACTTGAGAAAATAACGTCCCGAACCGATACCGTCTATGCATAGGGCGCAGGGACCAGCACCAGTCACTTACCAAACTATTCTATCTTATCAGTTCTTTCCCGGTGGTAAACCCGATCCACCCGCATCTACAGACGCAAAAGAAAATTGTTCAGGGCCGATGCCGGCATGCCCAACGGGACAGTCCAGCCCCTTCCCGTTCGCCGGATACGTTCCGCCTGCGCACCCAGATCGAAACTCACGCAGGGCAGTCCCGCCTGCCAGATCACACCCAGCGCGAAACACCACGTTTCGGGCGTGATCGACGGAATGAAACCAATCTCGATATGCAGATCGCGGATGATCGACATCACCTCGCTTTCCCGATATTCGCCGGTCACCAGAACGCGACCGGTTTCGAACAGCGCCTCGTCATCAGGTGTATGCCCGACCACGACGAAGTCCAGCGCCAGATCGCGCATCTGCGCATCCTCCGCCAGCGCCCGGATCACGTCGTAGCCTTTCTCCGCGCCAATACCACCCACGAATCCGATCCGCCGCCGCGCGAAGCCGCGCGTCATCATGCGAATGTCCGGCCACGCGGCGTCATCCTCCAGCGGCAGGACATCAACCGTCAGGTCGGGAAAGTGTCGTGCGATACGACGTGCCGTATCGCCTGAAGGCGCCATCAATCGTCGCGCACCCCGCAACTCCCGGTCCGACCGCGCCAGGAAGTCCGGCATGGAAATCGTTTCTCCAAGGTAACTACCGACCTCGGCGATGCAAACCGCGCAGCCCTCCGGCGAGGGCTCGCCGCAATAACGCTCCCGCGGCCCCAGTAACGAAACGCGCTGGCAAAACCAGACATAATCATGGATGAAAATATCGTAGGGCACAGCCAGCGCCTGATGCAGACCGCGCATCATCGGCGCATGACCGATGAGATGATGCCATTCCAGCGACTGCACACGCAGGTCACGCAAAAGCCCCAGCAACTGAGGCCATTCCGCTGGCAGGCGAAAAACCAGGCTGTCGGTTTCAACAGCCGCGCAGATAAGACGACAGCCTGTCGTGTCAGGCCTGATCGTCAACACGAACAGCCCCCCATGCTCGAATGCCGCCGCTCGTTCCCGCACCACGCGCGCGACACCGCCGCCGCTGTCATGCAGCAGCATGGCAATACTGCGTTTCCTCCCACAGGCCTGCCGAAGCCGGGCGCCATCGAGGGCGCGGCGTGCCTCGAACAACGGATCACGACGCACGAATGCCTGAACAGCAGCGTCATATCCGGGATGCAGCCTGTTCAATATGCGCAGGTTACGCCGCATCAACGCCCGGCGCGCCGCACCGAATGATACGCCCCCGACATGAGCGACAAACACATTCGTTGCCGCGACATGTCGCCAGCCCAATGCGGTCGCCCGGCAGCAGAAATCGTTCTCCTCGCCATAACCCTGCGCGAATGCATCCTCACGCAACAGGCCGGTCTGCGCCAGACAATCGCCCCGGATCGCCATGCAGAAACCATTGGCGGTCGGCAGGTCGATATCGAGCCGCAACGGCAACCGCGCACACAGATCGGCCAGACGCTGCGTTTCGCGCCGATCCGGCGGAGGATTGGCAACCTTGACCGACGGATAGGACAGGATGCTCGCATCGTTGGAGAACGGCGTGGCCGTGCCGATCGTCGGCTCGGCATCCAGGACGTGACGCAACCCCTCAAGCCAGCCACGCGGCACGATGGTGTCGCTGTTCAGCAGCACCACATCCCGACCGGCAGCCGCGCGCAACCCGATATTGGCCGCTGACGGAAAGCCCGCATTACGATCCTGCCGTCGCAATGTGATGCGTCCGGACGCAGCCAGACGATCGAGATACCGCGCCAGAGCCGGCTCCGGCGTCGCGTCGTCCACCACCATGATCTCGACGCCATCCGGCATGGTATCGAAAACACTTTGCAGGCAGGCACGCAGTTTCGGCAGATCGCGATAGGCCGGAACGATGACCAGCCAACCCGCCGCACGCGGTCGGACCGCCGGAATGGGCTGCGTCCCGCTCCGGCGTCGCGGCCTCTCCGGCGCGCGCCGCACAGGCGCATCGAACAGCCGTATCAATCCCCGATCAATCGGACTGCCCGAAATCCCGGCGCCATACCCATCCAGAAAACGCAGCGTGCCTTCCGGCAGTTGATCTGTCGGCACGAAAAACCGACGGGGTCGCGCGAGCGGCACATCGGTATCGACATCGGTTGCGGGAACCGTCAGCGTCAGGTGCATCGCTGCCCCCTGTTCGCCCTCGATCTGCAGGACCGGTACATGATCCGGATCCGCCGGATGCCAGAGCCAACCCTCCACCCCGCCTTCCGCAGGCTGGACAACCCCCTCGGACCGTCTGATCGCCCGCAAATCGGCCGGGCTGCCAAGCAACGGTCGCCCGTCGGCCAAAACGTCCAGCCAGTCGGCGTCACGCCAGCTTGCAGGCAGATCGCCGGGAAAACCGGATGCCCAACGCGTCGTGCCCCCCGCCGATGCGGAGCGACGCAATCGCCACGTCACCGCCCCCGTTGACAGGCCAAGGACACGTCCGCCGCCCTCCACGCCGCACCACCCTGCCGCACCCGCGGCCTCGGCCACTTGTGCCGCCATGGCATGAACCGCCGGGGCCGGTGCAAATCGCGACAATGCGCGTCCCAATATATGCGACGCGCCCATGGGATCGCCCAGGCGCAAACAGGCAACTGCCTGCCCGAAGAGGGCTTCGCGCAAGACACAGCTTGCGGAAAGGCGGTCCATTGTCGCCAGGGCCTCGGCCCATCGCCCGGCGGAAAGCTGCGCCATCCCCAGCGCGAGCGCGACATGGGTATTGTCGCGTGCCATGCGCGCCGCGCGATCAAGCCAGAAAAGCGCTGTCGGTCCGTCACCTGCCGAAGCTGCCGCCTGTCCACGCCGAAATGAATCCTGCGCGCGGCCATCAATCCAGCGCTGCCACGCCGCACGGTCCCGATCCGAGATTTCATGCCCGTATCCCGCGAATACCGGACGAGGAGGAACCTGCGTCGGCGCTTCAGCCGACACGTGCTGCCGGCTCATGACCGCCGAGTTTCGCGAGTTCGGCCTTTGCCTCGTCGATATTCTGCGCGCTGGCACGCTGCAACCAGCGGCGCCCCTCATCCTCGTCGCGCACACCTGCGAGCCCCCGGACGAGATAACGACCAAGCATCAACTGTGCCAGCCCGTTGCCGCGTTCCGCCGCGCGCCGAAACCATACCTGAGCCTCGACGCGGTCTTCCGGCACATCATGCCCTCCGCCATACATCGCTCCCAGCGCAAACATCGCATCCACCTGGCCGCGCTCGGCGGCAGTCTGATACATCGCCATGGCGCGGGCGTGGTCCTTGCCGCCCACGGCACGGCCCGTGACAAGCATCTGCGCCAGCAGCATCTGCGCATCCGTCATCCCGGCGGCCGCGGCCTTCTCAAGCCATGCACAACCCTCGGCGATATTCGTCTCGAAGCCACGCCCCTCGACCATCATGCGGCCCAGCCAATACTGGGCATTGACCACGCCATCCGCCGCCCGCTTCATCCAGACCGCCGCCGTGCGCTCGTCCCGCACCGTGCCGACGCCTTCGGCCAGACAAACGCCGAGATTGAAGGCCCCGACCAGATCGCCGTCCTGCGCCGCACGCTCGAAACGCGCCTTCAAGGCACGCTTCTCCTCTTCCGACCCTGTCCCGGACAGGGCGAGGTTGCCCAGATCCGAATCCGCCGTACGATCCCCACGCTCGGCTGAAACGCGGAACCAGCGCGCCGCCTCGTTCGGATCGCGGTGGACACCCGCACCTGTCAGATACAGAAGCCCCAACGCCCGTGCTGCCGGGCCGTGCCCCTGATCCGCCGCCAGGCGATACCATTTCGCGGCCTCGATATAGTTCGGCGGCAACTCGCCGCCGCGCGCATAGATATCGCCCAGCAAGGCGGCAGCCTGCGTCTCACCATTCAGCGCGGCACGACGCAGCCAGGTCTCGGCGCGTTGCATATCGCGCGTAACGCCACGCCCTTCCAGAAGAGCCAGACCGTATTTGGTCTGCGCTGCCGGCATGCCCTTCTCGGCGGCCTGACGATAGTAATGCGCAGCCGCCGACGGATCGCGCGGTTGGCCTACGCCCTGCTCGAAAATCACGCCCAGAAGATAGAATGCCGTGCTGAGGCCGCCTCTGGTCGCCTTCTTCAGCTCCTCCGTCGCACGCTGGCGCGTCTCATCGTCCTGCGCGCGATAGAGATAGGCCATGCCGAGGCCCAGATGCCCCTGCGAGGACCCACCTTGCGCGGCTTTTTCGTACCAGTCGAAGGCCTCCTGCTGGTCCGCAAGGTCTTCCGGTCCGTTCGTGAGGATATAGCCGAGCAGCGCCTGCGCATCGGGATAGCCGGCCGTCGCCGCCTTGCGTGCCCAGACGCCACCCTGTCGGAAATCCGGCACACGTGGGCGTGGTTGCGCATTGGCCGCGATAGAGACCTTCTTCTGCGCCTCGAATCCTTCCGGAAGGCCGATCGTGTAGAGCGTCGCCAATACAAACTGCGCCTGCACATGGCCACTCTCGGCCGCCATCTGCGTCCAGCGAGCGCCCTCCTCCAGGCTGGGCGGCACTCCCATCCCGTCCAGGTAGGCCCGTCCGACACGAAACTGCGCCTCCGTAACGCCCTGCGACGCCAGACTGCTGAGCACGGAGAATCCCCGGGCGGGATCCTCCCCCGCTTCCATCAGGGAAATGCCATAGGCCAGCTTGGCATCGCGCGAAAACTGGGCAGCGATCCGGAGCTTCAACGACACGGCGTGCCTCGTTCATCGTTCATGGCAGAAGCGGCCTTCCCGTTCAGGAAGGCTCGCGCATGCCGTTAGTCGCCGCAGGGATGATGCGGTTGAAGAAATAACGCAACGGGGTGCGCTTGCCGACATTGATGTCCGCCGTCACCGGTAAGCCGGGGATGGGATGGAAGAAGGTCGGCACACCATGCAGCGTGTAGCGATCAATCCGCAGCCGCACGCGATAATACCCGTTCAGAGACGTAGAATCGCCGCCCTGCCCACCGCCCCCTTGCGCGCCGCCGGTATTCTGTTCGCCCGAGAAAGCATCGGCGCTGATCGTGCGCACCGTCGCTTCCGCGCCGCCATACTGGTCGTAAGGGAAGGTCGTGAATTTCAGCAATGCATGATCGCCCAGATGCACGAAACCCGCATCCTGGCCACGGAGAACCGCCTCCATCTCCAGACCGTATCCCGTCGGCACCAGCGACATGATCTGGTTCGCGGTTGCCACCACCGATCCGACGGACAGATGGGCAACCGTCAGCACCACGGCATCCTGCGGCGCACGCAACACAACCAGACTGTTGCGTAGATTTGCCTTCTCGTAATCGCTGACCGATTCGTCCAGGCGATGCTCCGCGATATTCAGGTCACTATAGACCTGGCTCTTCCAGTTCTGGACGTAGTTTTCCTTTTCGGCCTGCGTGCTGACCAGACGCGATTTCGCCGAATTGGCATCCTGCTGCGCCGAAATCTGCGCCCGCTCCGCTTCCATCAGGTCATTCTGCGCGGCCAGCGTGGAAAGGCGGCTGCCAACCTGATCGCGCTGCAGGCTACGGCGCATCTCCAACACCTGAGATGCCACGCGTGAACGGCTCTGATACATCGCCGCATTGGCCAGATCGCCTTCGATCTGGCTTTGCAGCGAAGCGATCTGCCCATCGAACTGCGCGATCTTCGCCGTATATTCCTGCTGACGCCGCGCAAAGGCCGCGCCCTGCTCGACGGATGCCGGAATGGCCGTATTCGGGCGATAATCGTGTCCGTCAGCCTCCGCCTTCAGACGATCGACCTGCGCCTGATACGAATCCCGCTGCGACTTCATATTGGTGATGTCGGCTGTCGACACCGTCGGGTCGAGATGCGCCAGCACCTGGCCCTTATGAACGAAATCACCGACATGCACGTCGATGGAGCGAATAATCGACGTCTCCAGTGGCTGCACGACGAGCGTCGGCTCAAGGGAGACAAGTCGCCCGGGGGTCGAGACAACGCGATTGAGGGGGAAGATGCCCGCGGCGATGATGCTGGCCGCAAACAACCCTGAAATCAGCCAGATGATATGCCTTGCCGCCGGCGTCGGCGGCATGTTGACCAGCGCCGCGCTCGGCGAATGGAATTCCAGCAGCGCCAGCGGCATGCCCTGCTGCGCGAACGGATCGTCTGCCCGGCGTGGCACATGCTGGTCGAAACGCTCAACGCCGTTTTCGTCGTTCTGCGGTACGATGTCGGAGCCGCTCATGCCTATTCTCCCTCCGCCAGCATCGATGCCGGCCCCGTGCCCTGACCCCGGGTCTGGTGCCGGTTCTGCTGCATCCACAGCGTGCGATAGATGTCACAACGTTCCAGCAGCACGGCATGCGGCCCGATATCGGCGACCGAGCCACGCTCCATGACGCAAATCTGATCGCAATCAACCAGAGAGGACAGACGGTGCGACACGATGACCATCGTTCGCCCCTTGCCGATACGCTGAAGGTTGGCGTTCACGAGCGCCTCGCTCTCGGGGTCGAGCGCCGATGTCGCTTCGTCGAGAATCATCAGCTTCGGATCGCAGATGACCGCGCGCGCGATGGCCAGCCGCTGGCGCTGTCCACCGGAAATGTTGGTCGAACCCTCCTCGATCCACGTATCGTAGCCAGCCGGCATCCGTTCGATGAACTCCTCGGCACCGGCCAGCCGCGCGGCACGCACGACATCGTCGATCGTCAGTCCCGGCCGACCGGCCGTGATATTATCCCGCACAGTGCCGCGAAACAGGAAGTTATCCTGCAACACAACGCCGAACGAACGGCGCAGATGCGTCAGATTGATCTCGCGCAGTTCGACGCCGTCGAGTCGAAGATAGCCCGTATAATTGCGGCTCACGCCCTGCAGAAGACGCGTCACGGTCGACTTGCCCGAACCCGATCGCCCGACGAGGCCCAGCATGGTGCCGGCCGGCACCTCGAAGTTCACATCGTTCAGAGCCTTGATCGCGGCGCCAGGGTAGGTGAAGTTCACGCTCTGGAACGAAAGCGCCCCCTTGACACGGGGACGCATGCCTGTCGTCAGCGCCTTGGTTTCCGTCGGCTGGTTGAGCACCGCCCCGGCCTCTCCAAGGGACGTGCTGACCTCATTGACGTCTTCCAGCAGCTTGGCCAGTCCCACGAGCGGCGCGGCCACGCGGCCACCCAGCATCATGAACGCCATCAACGCACCGGCCCCCATACCGGAGTCGCTCTGTAGGGCCAGATACGCGCCGACGATGATGATGCCGCGATTGATGAACATGTCCAGCGGCATCACCAGCGTCGCCGGCCAGTTCGCCATGCGGCCGGCCGCCAGCTTCCAGCGCACGACATCCGCCGTCGTCTCATCCCAGCTTTCCCGCCGGGTCGGCTCCAGCGCCAGCGTCTTGACCGTGCGAATACCCGCCACGGTTTCATACAGGACAGAGCCGCGCTGCATCTCCGCCTCGACCATCTTGCTGTACACGCGCGCCATCGGCCCCAGGAACACCATGACGATCAGGCCGATCAGGCCGGCGCAGGCCACCGTCATCCAGGCAAGCGTCGAGCTCATGTAGAAAAGCAGGGGCAGGATGACGAGCAACGTGAACATGTCGAGGAAGGTGGTCATCAACCGCCCGGTCAGGAAGTCGCGAACCTTGTAGATCGCCATGTAGCGACCGAGAATGCGGCCCGCCTGTTCACGCTCGTAGAATTCCAGCGGCAATGCCAGCAGACGATTGAAGGCATGCAACGAAAGCCGGGTATCGATGCGCGTCGTCACGACCAGCATCAGTTCCCGGCGCGCATAGGTCAGCAGGATTTCGTAGAAGGAGAGGATGACCACGATACCGGTGATCGAGACCAGCGTCGCCATCGAATGGTAATTCACCACGCGATCGATAACCTGCATCACGATCAGCGCCGGGAAAATCGTCAGGATGCTCAGGGCCAACGAGGCGATCAGGATGTCACGCAGCGCGGACTTCTCACGCAGGACGATCTTGGCGAACCAGGCGACGTCGAACGGCGCATCGGCTTCGGACAGATCCCGGCGGCGCTTGACCAGCAGCACGTCGCCCGTCCAGACCTGCGACAGCCGGAGTTCGTCCACGGCGACCGGCACGCTGCCGACATCCCCGAGCGGATCGCGCAACCAGATGACCCCACGCTCGGGATCGGCACGCACCATAAGCGCCGCCGAACCGTCCTTGAACATCAGCACGATCGGTGGCGTGTTCTGCAAACGCACCAGATAGCGCCAGCGCACGCGCATGCCCTTGGCAATGGCGCCCTGGTCGTTCAGCCACCGCGCCAGGGAAGCCGGCGACGGCGATGCCTCCCCCGGCTCCGCGGCAAAGTCACGAATATCGAGTTCCACACCGTGGAAACGAGCCGCCTCCATGGCGGCGCGCAGACGGATATACGCCGGACTGGCGGATTCGGCATCGCCTGACACGCGCTCGTTATGCTCCACGGACGTTCCTCTTAATTAGCGAATCATATAAGCCGCACAGCATGAAGAAACGGCTGCGAAGCAAGATGAAGCAAGTATAACCCACCTGTCGAACGGTTGCATACCGAAACGCGGGAACGCTTTCCTAGCATGTCAGGTATCGATCGCGAAATGCGGACGACGCGATATGCGATGGGCCTGCTGGCCGTCATGCGTCGTCGCATCGAGACGCAGGCGATACCGCGCCTCCACCAGCCGGTTGGCATTCAGTGACGCGGCCCGGGCCGGAATGCGCGAGGACGATTCGAGCAGCGCAATCTCGCCGAATTCGCCGCAGCGATGCCGAACCCGGTCCTGAAAGAGCAGGTTGAGCGCCTGCGCCACCTCGTCATGCGGCTGGCAACACGGACAATTCACACCATGCCCGCCCCAGAGCCGCGGCGTCACCTTGAGATGTCGCGTCACGAGCCAGCCGCCGTTCATCGCCACATCGCCGATCGCCAGCAGCGCCGCATGGCCGCGACGCGTCGCCGACCAGCCGGCAACCGACGCACACAGCCACAACGGCACACGTCCATCACCGATCACGCGTGCCCCTCCGCAGGAGATGGATTGTCCTGACGGGGCTCCAGCCCGTTTAATCGCCGCCCGTAGATCATCATGCTAGACATGGTATGGTTCCCCTGAAAGAAGCGCCACCCCGTCCTTTCGATTTTCCACTTAACCGAGACCGATCGCCCGATATGACAACCCGCCCCCATCTGCTCGACGCCCTGCACGACCAGGTTCTTCTCTGCGACGGCGGCATGGGATCGCGCGTGCAGATGCTCGATCTCGATGTCGAACGCGATTACTGGAATCAGGAAAACTGCACCGAGGTCCTGACATTGTCGCGACCCGAACTGGTGCGCGAAATCCACCGTGGCTACTTCGAAGCCGGGGCGGACATGGTGGAGACCAATACGTTCGGCGGCTCCATCGTCACGCTGGGCGAATTCGGCCTTCAGGACCGCGCGCGCGAAATCAACCGCCGCTCGGCGGAGCTGGCGCGCGAAGCCGCGGAAACCTTCGCCGACGGGCGGCATCGTTATGTCATCGGCTCCATCGGGCCCGGCACCAAGCTGCCGACGCTTGGCAATATCGACTACGACACGCTTGAAGCAGGCCTCGTCGAACAGTGTCGCGGCCTCGTCGATGGTGGCGTCGATGCGTTCCTGATCGAGACCTGCCAGGATACGCTGCAGATCAAGGCCGCCGTCAATGCCGCCAAGATCGCCCGGCGCGAACTCGGCTCGGATGCCCCGATCTTCGTGCAGGTCACGGTGGAAACCACCGGCACCCTGCTGGTGGGCCCGGACATCGCCGCCGCGGCAACGGCCATACACGCACTCGATGTACCCCTGCTCGGCATGAACTGCGCCACCGGCCCGCAGGAAATGGCCGAGCACGTCAAATGGCTGTCGGAAAACTGGCCCGGCCTGATCTCCATCCAGCCGAATGCCGGCCTGCCGGAACTCGTGGATGGCAAGACCCACTACCCCCTCACCCCGGGCGAAATGGCCAGCTGGGTCGAACGCTTCATCCAGGAAGACGGCCTGAATCTCGTCGGCGGCTGCTGCGGCACATCCACACCCCATATCCAGGCGCTCGACGAGATGCTGCGTCGTCGCGGCGGCGACCGCCACCGGCCCGCGCCAGTGGCGCGCAAGTCGTTCTGGATGCCATCGGTCTCCAGCCTCTACAGCCAGGTTCCGCTACGGCAGGAGAACAGCTATTTCTCCATTGGCGAACGATGCAACGCCAACGGCTCCAAGAAATGGCGCGAGTTGCAGGAAGCCGGCGACTGGGACGGCTGCGTCGGCGTCGGTCGTGAACAGGCGGCGGAAGGTTCGAACGCGCTCGATATCTGCACCGCCTTCGTCGGGCGCAACGAAACGGCGGAAATGAACGAGATCATCACCCGCTTCACCGCCTCGGTGAACGCGCCGCTGGTGATCGATTCAACCGAAACGCCCGTCATCGAAGCGGCCCTCAAGCTGCATGGCGGAAAGCCCATCATCAACTCGATCAATTTCGAGGATGGCGAGGGTCACGCGGAAGACCGCATGCTGCTGGCTCGCAAATTCGGCGCCGCCGTCATTGCCCTGACGATCGATGAGGTCGGGATGGCCAAGACACCGGAGGACAAGCTTCGCATCGCCGAGCGTCTCGTCGCCTTCGCCTGCGAGAAACACGGCCTGCCGCAGTCGGATCTGATGATCGATCCCCTGACCTTCACCATCGCCACCGGCGTGGAGGACGACCGCAAGCTCGGCGTATGGACACTCGAAGGCATCCGCATGATCCGGGAGAAATTTCCGGACATCCAGATCATTCTCGGCCTGTCGAACATCTCCTTCGGCCTCAATCCGGCCGCGCGCGCCGTTCTCAACTCCGTCTTCCTCGACCACGCGGTGAGGGCCGGCATGACGGGCGCGATCGTACATGTCAGCAAAATCAGGCCGCTGCACCTGATCGCGGAGGAGGAGGCCAAGGTCGCGGAAGACCTGATCTACGACCGGCGCACTGAAGACTACGATCCGCTCCAGCGGCTGCTCGAACTCTTCGCCGGCCGCAAGGCCGCTGACGCGGTTCAGAAAAAGAAGGCGGAAACACCGGCGGAACGCCTTAAGGACCGCATCGTGGACGGCGACCGCAAGGGCATCGAGGCCGATCTCGAGGCCGCCATGCAGGACATGCCGCCGCTCGACATCATCAATACCGTCCTGCTCGACGGCATGAAAGTGGTCGGCGAACTGTTCGGCGCGGGCAAGATGCAGCTTCCCTTCGTGCTCCAGTCGGCCGAGACGATGAAGACCGCCGTCGCCTGGCTGGAGCCGCATATGGAGCGCGTGGAAGGGCAATCGCGCGGGATTATGGTGCTCGCCACCGTCAAGGGCGACGTGCACGACATCGGCAAGAACCTCGTCGACATCATCCTGACCAACAATGGCTATCAGGTCGTCAACCTCGGCATCAAGGTGCCGCTGGCCGACATGATCGCCGCCGCGAAGGAGCACAACGCGCATGCCATCGGCATGTCCGGCCTGCTGGTGAAATCCACCGTCATCATGCGCGAGAATCTCGAGGAAATGGCGCGCCAGGGCATCGACCTGCCGGTCTTCCTCGGCGGCGCGGCCCTGACCCGGAATTACGTCGAGGAGGAATGCGCCCTGGCCTACGGCAACGGCACGCCCGGTCGTGTCGCCTACGCGCGCGACGCCTTCGACGGCCTTTCCCTGATGGATAAGGTCGCCACGAAGCAGTTCGACGATTATCTCGGCGCCATCCAGACCCGTCGCGCGGGCAAGTCGAAGCGCCGCACCGAGCGCGCGCCGGAAGTGGCCGATACGCGCGGCTTCGAGCCCGTGGACAAGGACGCTGCCCGTGCCCGCCGCGCCCGCATCGCCGACAGCCTGACACCGCCGACGCCACCGTTCTGGGGCGCGCGGATCGTCGAGGCCGCGCCAAATGCCGTCCTGCCGTTCCTCAACGAACGCTCGCTCTATCAATTCCAGTGGGGCTTCCGGAAACAGGGGCGCTCGCTGGATGATTTCATGGTCTACGCGAAGCAGGAACTCCGCCCGGTGCTCAAGCGCATGCTGGACATCACGGCCGCGGAAAACATCCTGAAGCCACAGGCGATATACGGCTACTGGAAGGCAGCGGGCGACGGCAACGACCTGGTGATTTTCGAAGAAGACGGCACGACGGAAGCAGTCCGCTTCACCCTCCCCCGCCAGCCGAAGGAAGATGGCGAATGCATTGCCGATTTCGTGCACGATATCGGCAGTGACCGTCGCGACGTGATCGGCCTGCAGATCGTCACGGTCGGCCAGCGCGCCTCCGATCTCGCGCGCGAGTGGTTCGAAGGCAATCGCTATCAGGACTACCTGTATCTACACGGCCTCTCCGTCGAAATGGCTGAGGCCATGGCCGAATACACGCATAAGCGCATTCGTGCCGAACTTGGCTTTGCCGGGGAAGATGCACGCGACATGGAGAAGATGCTCAGTCAGGGATATCGCGGTTCGCGATACTCCTTCGGATATCCGGCCTGCCCCCGTCTCGAGGATCAGGAACCCATCCTGAAACTGCTGGGCGCCGAGCGGATCGGCGTCTCGCTCTCGGACGGCTACCAGCTGCATCCGGAACAGTCGACGTCAGCGCTGGTGACCCTGAATCCGAAAGCCAAATACTTCACGGTCTAGGGTATTCACCGCAACCGAAGCAGACAGCCGCAAGTTATGATGCCGACATATCCGAAATATGGAGCAAAAACATGAGCGGCTTCCTCAATCGCATCAAGGACAAGGCGCTGAACCTCAGCGGGATCGAGGACAAGGCCTCGGATGCCCTGCGCCGACTGATTGCCAGTGAGGGCGGCCAGACTGGCATCGAACATATCATGCAACAGTTCGACAAGGCCGGTCTGGGCGACAAGGCACGCTCCTGGGTCGGCGACGGTCCACGGCAACCATTGAGCACCGAAGAGATTCAGCGCGTCCTGACCAGCGATCAGGCGAAGTTCATCGCCAGTTGCACTGGCCTGCCCCTTGCCCCCTTGCTGCCTGTCATCGCCAGGCTGCTCCCGATCATCATCAGCAAGATGGCCCGCAATCATGAAACGACGGACGAAGCCGTCTCGAAAGCCCTCGCCGAACTGAAGGCCGGTTCGACGCCGGCATAAAACGATCGACCCTATCACCCTACAGAAAGGCCGGGTTGCACGCCACGCGGGAAAGCCTGCCGCCTTGTCTGCCGCAGCAACATCCTGCGTATGCGGAATGACCGTCAACTTCTGGACCGACGTTCACGGCGACATGGCAACCGCCATGTCCATGAACGTCATCACGACAGGGGGTTAGCGATCGTCTGCCCTCTTCTTCCAGTCCATCACCGGCGCGTCCCTGACCGTGCGCCCTATTCTGCAGCCGAAGGGTAATCGACATAACCTTCCGGTCCGCGACTGTACCAGGTCTTGATGTTGTCCTGATTGAGCGGCAGATCGTCGCGCAGACGCGTCACAAGGTCCGGATTGGCCAGGAATGCCCGCCCGAACGAAATGGCATCAGCTTCACCGGATGCGACAACCGCTTCGGCTTCCGCCCGGCTGTAGTCCTGATTCAGGACCAGCGGTGCCTTGAAGACCTTGCGGATTTCCGGCGACAGTTTCGGCTGGTCCGTTTTCCCGAACGTCCCGTTCGGGCCGGGCTCGCGCAGTTCCAGGAAAGCAATGCCCAGTTCTCCCAGCAAGCGAGCGGCCGGAACGAACACGCTTGCCGGGTTGCTGTCGATGCATCCCTGTGTATCGCCATTGGGTGAAAGACGCACCGATGTCCGTGCCGCCCCGACAACGGAAATGACCCGTTCCGTAACTTCCCGCATCAGGCGAATCCGGTTTTCCGGGACACCGCCATAAGCATCGTCGCGGTGGTTCGTGTTGTCCCGCAGGAACTCGTCGATCAGATAGCCATTGGCCGCATGAATCTGCACACCATCGAACCCGGCGGCCAGCGCATGGCGGGCGGCCGTTTCATAATCGTTCAGAATACGCGGAATTTCGTCCAGACGAAGCGGCCGCGCCGTCTCGTAAGGTTTCTTGCCATCATAGGTATGCGCTTCCCCGGGCGCCTGCGTCGCGGACGGCGCGACAGGCTGCACCCCCGTCACGTTCGAATGCACCATCCGGCCCATATGCCAAAGCTGGGCCACGATACGACCGCCACGTTCATGCACCGCAGCCGTCACAGGCTTCCACGCCTCGACCTGTTCCGTCGACCATAAACCAGGCGCATACGGCCAACCCAGCCCTTCCTGACTGATTCCCGTCGCCTCGGTAATGATCAGACCGGCATCGGCCCGCTGACCGTAATATTCCGCCATGATCGGCGTCGGCACGTGTTCGCGGGTCGCGCGTCCGCGGGTAAGGGGTGCCATCAACACACGATTAGGCGCCGTCAGGGCACCAAGTTGGATCGGATCGAACAAGCTCGGCATGGAGCCTCCACAATTCAGAAAAGATGTATCGGTTCGCTTTTCATCGAACTAACATGACAAGCTGGATCCAGTTGCATTGCCGTCGCCTGCAACGCATGAAGATTTGGCCACACGTTACGGAGAAAACAATACAGATGCCGCTCTACGAACATCCGGACTCATCGGAAATCGCGCTATTGCCTCTCCTGCGCGCACTTGCCGATCCCATTCGCCTGGAAGTCGTGCGCCATCTCGCCCGGGTCGACTATGCCAATTGCGCCGCCCTGCTGGGCGACCGCCCGAAATCGAGCATGTCGCACCATTTTCAGGTTCTGCGGGAATCCGGTCTGGTCAAGACCGATGTCCAGGGTGTCCAGCATCTCAATGCCCTTCGCCGCGCCGAGATCGACGCACGCTTCCCCGGCCTGCTCGACGCCGTCCTCAGGGACTGACCGTCATTATGCGTCCGGCGCCGCCTGCGTCGGGTTGCGCCGCCATAGTTCCTCCTGAAGCAAGGTCGCGAAAAGCAGCCAGCCGAACAGGGGAAGCCCGCTCAGGGCCGCCTTGCGATCGACATGCGACGCTGTCCCGATTGCCAGCCCCGTCGTCCCGATCAGCCCTATCGATACGCCCAGCGCCTCGCCGAGTTTGCGCTCACGGAAGGCGACATAGGGGAACCCGGCAATGCCCGCGATGCTCAACGCCCATGCCCACAAGGCAATCCGGCGCTTCTCCGATGGAGGCGCCTGGAGAAGACGGTAGCCGCCATAGCCGATCAGCGCATCCAGTCCCATCCAGACCACGCCGAATACCGGCCCGGGCGGCGTGAAGGAGGGCTTCGAGAGACATTCATACCATTGGCGCGTCCGAGCGTGATCCGGCGTCGGACTGAACCGGCGCCCCAGTCCCTGCGCTCCCGCCAGGGCACCGAACGCTGTTACGGCTGCGAATATTTTCCTCATACGTCTCCCTCTCCACTATCCCCGTTGAAACACGCCCTGGCGATCAGCCGTGCGGCTTGAACACCACCTTGGTGCAACCATCCGCCTTGTCCCGGAACTTCTCGTACAGTGCCGGTCCGTCCTCGAGATTTGTCGAGCGATGACTGATAATGAACGATGGATCGATCTCGCCGCGCTCGATGCGCTCCAGCAATGGCGACAGATAGCGCTGCACATGCGTCTGTCCCGTCCGGAGCGTCAGGCCCTTGTTCATCAGAACACCGACCATGACCGCATTGACCGGTCCCGCATACACGCCCGGCATGGAGACGATCCCGCCGGGCCGACACGCTATGATCGCCTGATTGAGGGCGAAGGGCCGCTCCATGCTGGTCGTCTTGGACATGACGGCCGAGGCAAGCGTGTCCAGCATCGATTCATGACCGTGGGCTTCCATTCCGACCGCCTCGATAACGGCATCCGGTCCGCGACCGTCCGTCATGTCGATCAGCCGGTCCTGCACGCTGTCGACGGCATAGTCGATGACCTCCGCGCCCGCCTGCTGCGCCAGCGCAAGCCGCTCAGGCACGGTATCGATCGCAATCACCCGCTTCGCGCCAAGCAGGAAACAGGACTTGATGGCCATGAGGCCAACCGGCCCACACCCCCAGATGGCGATCGTCTTTTCGGCCTCCGGCGTGATCTCGCAATATTCAGCCGCCTGATACCCCGTCGGAAAGATATCGGAGAGAAACAGGACCTTCTCGTCATCGATGCCCGCCGGCACCTTGATCGGCCCCACGTCGGCATAAGGCACACGCAGATACTCCGCCTGGCCGCCTGCATACCCCCCGGTGATATGCGAGAAACCGAACAGGCCGGAAAGCGGATAGCCGAATGTCTCCGCCTGCTTCGCGCCGTTGGGATTGCTGCGTTCACAACAGCTCCAGTTGCCCCAGCGACACTGCCGACAGGCCCCGCAGGCAATGGTGAAGGGGACGACGACCCTGTCTCCCGGCTTCAGACGGGAGTTCTCCGCCCCCACCTCGACAACCTCCCCCATCGTCTCATGCCCCAACACGTCGCCACTCTGCATCGTCGGCATGAAGCCACCCAGCAGATGGAGATCCGAACCGCAGATCGCACAAGCCGTCACCTTGATGATGGCGTCGCGGCCATCTTCGATCGTCGGGTCAGGAACCGTTTCGCACGTGATCTTGCCCTTGCTCCGCCATGTCAGCGCTTTCATGTCGATCATCCTACGCGTGTCCTCAATCTACGCGAGGCGGCCTGTCGAGTTGCTCCGGATCAGTGCTGCGACGACAATAGAAGCTGCCCGACGACGCGCCCGGAGGCCGGATCCCATAAGACGACCCGGTCGGCGTTCTCGGCATGCAGCTGCACGGCCAGACGGCCGTCCCCGACCGCCGTCACCGACCGCACCTGCGTCCCGGCCGGCACCGATAGCGCAAGTTCCGTCGCCGCAACCGTGGCCGACGGTATGTGGCCATGCGCCAGACGATGCACGATGACCGCGCCCAGCCCGATCGTTCCCACTACGATCAACACCCCCATACCAATGACCGCCCCCATCAGCGCGCGCGATACGGGTGGCGGAGCCTCGTTTGCATTTACGACCATTATTTTCCTTCTCCTCAGCCTGCGCTACAGCACTGCCATGACCGAGCCAACCCTGCTGACGCCACCCGATGCCTACACCGTGACGATAGACGAGGCGAAGGCTGGCCAGCGCATCGACCGTCTTCTGGCGGATCAATGCGACGGCCTGTCGCGTTCCCGCATCAAGAGCCTGATCGAAGCCGGTCACCTATCCAGCGGCGGCGAGGTGTTGCGCGATCCGTCGCATGCCACGCGTGTCGGCCAGACGTTTCACCTGCATATCCCGCCTGCCACGCCGGCACGCCCCGAAGCGGAACACCATGCGCTGCCGATCCTGTTCGAGGACCGCGACCTGATCGTGCTCGACAAGCCCGCCGGGCTGGTCGTGCATCCCGCGCCGGGCAATGAAAGCGGCACGCTGGTCAATGCCCTGCTCGGTCACTGCGGCGAAGATCTGGAAGGAATCGGCGGCGAGAAACGCCCCGGGATCGTACATCGCCTGGACAAGGACACCTCGGGGCTGATGGTGGTCGCCAAAACCCCGCTGGCCCACAACGCCCTCTCGGACGCCTTCGCACGACGGGACATCGACCGTGCCTATCTGGCGCTGGCCTGGGGGTTATTGCCCCCGGAGAGCAGATTCGATGGCGCGATCGGCCGCGACAAGCGTGATCGCAAACGCATGGCCGTCGTCACGGGCACGACCGGCAAGCCAGCCCTGACCCATGTCAAGCTGCTGGAAACATTCCAGACGGGCGTGAGCTACATACAATGCCGCCTTGCCACAGGCCGGACGCACCAGATCCGCGTACATCTGGCCCATGCCGGGCATCCTCTGCTTGGCGATCCGATCTATCTGCGCCGGATTCCGGCCGCCGCACGGCAGCTTGCGCCTGACGCGCGGCGGGCGGCACTCGACTTCCCCCGGCAGGCCCTGCATGCGACCCGTCTGGGTTTCATCCATCCCCGCAGCGGCGAACGAATGTCGTTCGAAACCCCCCCGCCCGACGATTTCCGGACCCTGCTCGACGCCCTCCGAAGCAAAGGTTAAATCGGAGTTATCTAGTACGATTTATTGACAGGACAATACGCCTATGGTGTATTGACAGTCGATCCGACGAGCTGATGCGTCGCCGGAATGGACGTCTCGTCCGCCGCTGCTCCATGAGGGTGGTCGACGAGGACGTGAAGTCCTTCCACTGCATCACCTGGAGCAGGATGCAACCATCCCGGCGCTGTGCCGTAAGCACTCCGCCAGTCGCATCATGCATCGCCCAGGCGAAAGGAGCAGCAGCCCATGGCCTCTTCTGCCGTCATTTCCGTAGGTCCGGAAAGCAACCTCACCCGTTACCTGCAGGAAATCCGCAAATACCCCCTGCTGACGCCGCAGGAGGAATTCGATCTCGCGCAACGCTGGCGTCGCACGGAAGATACGGCGGCGGCGCACAAGCTCGTCACGTCACATCTGCGCCTCGTCGCCAAGATCGCCATGGGCTATCGCGGCTACGGCCTGCCGATCAGCGAACTGATCAGCGAAGGCAATATCGGCATGATGCAGGCCGTGCGCCGCTTCGATCCCGATCGCGGTTTCCGTCTGGCGACCTACGCCATGTGGTGGATTCGTGCGGCCATGCAGGAATACATTCTGCATAGCTGGTCTCTGGTCAAAATGGGCACCACGGCCGCGCAGAAAAAGCTGTTCTTCAATCTGCGCCGCCTCAAGGGTCAGATGCAGGCTATCGACGATGGCGATCTGAAGCCGGAGCAGGTCAACAAGATCTCCACCGTGCTCGGCGTGCCGGAGCAGGACGTGATCTCGATGAACCAGCGCCTCTCCGCGCCGGATCATAGCCTGAACGCGCCCCTGCGTGCCGACAGCGATGGCGAGTGGCAGGACTGGCTGGTCGACGATCAGGAAAATCAGGAAGAGACTTTTGCCCAGTCGGAGGAACTCAGCGGACGTCAGGCCCTGCTCACGGAAGCCATGAAAGGTCTGAACGACCGCGAGCGCCATATCCTGACCGAACGTCGTCTCAAGGACGATCCTTCCACGCTGGAAGACCTGTCGCATCAATATGGAATTTCCCGCGAGCGCGTCCGTCAGATCGAGGCACGCGCGTTCGAGAAGCTACAAAAGGCCATGTCGGCCGAGGTCGCCGATCGGCGCCGGCACAGTCGAGAAGCAGGTAACGATTGATCTGCGAAAAGGGACGCATTCTTCAGGAAGATGCGTCCCCTCTCGTCAAAACCGGGCTGTCACCGGTCTATGCGGACGAGGCCTTGTCGTTTTCAGGGACTGCGAAACCCCATTCCTCGCGCAAATCGGCTGCCCGTTTCTGAAGGGCCTTGCGGTTCAGCCGATATTGCTGGGCGCGCATGAGGCGCCACACCATCATCGAAATTTCCATGATGATCCACGCCAATCCGGCGGCGCACCAGTCCAGTAAAAGAAGATGACGATTGGTAATGGCCGCCAGACAGGCGTCCCAGTCAGCATCTTTCAACCATATCGTGTGAGCTGGCGATGCGAACGCGGCAATGATGAAGAAAGCGGCGCACACGACACGATAAGGCTCATTAAGCGGGTCAGTCGCATAGATAAGCGCAAGCGGCACCATATATACCGCAAGCACCAGGGCAGGCCCCGGCAAGCATGCCGCCAGCACACCGACCACAATCCCGTGCCACCATTCCAGTCGCGGCGCCACCCTGGGACGCAGCTTTTTCGACCAGAACCTCAGCGACACAATTCAACGCCGAAGCTCAACATGCTCAGGCCGATCCCACTCAAAATGCCGACAATCTGCGCCGTCTGCCGACATTCCGCATCCACCGCCGGCATACCCTCCGGCTGCTGGGCAAGTTCCTCCTCGATCGCAACAAGTTCGGCCTGGGCGTTCGCCGCATTCTCCTGATCCTGCCGCAACGCCACCGTGTCATCGACTGTATCGAGCATGGCGGACAGACGGCCCTGCTCGCTCAAGGTCGCAAGCTGCGCCTCGCGCCGATCACGTTCGTGACGGCTACGCCATGCCTTCAGTTCACCCCCCAGCATCGGGCGGATGGTCTGGCCAATGCCGGGCAGGAGCAAGCTGCCAAGCCTTTGCTGGATATGCGCGATCAGGAGCAGATCCGCCAGCCACGGCAGCCACCCGCTTGCCGAGGCAGATGGCGGCGTCACGATCCCGCGACGCGCGCACTGGCTTTCCAGAAACGCACGTATCTGCGCATCGAGAAGCCCCTGTCGCTCCACCTGATCGCTGGCGTTTGCCTGTCCACGAAGCGACTCATCCAGCGCCCCCAGAACGTGGGACATGCTTGAGAGGCGGTCTGGAAGACAGACCGGCGACAGACAACGCTGCCACTCATTGGCATCGTAGATCAGCCTGAACAGGCGCGACGCTCCCTTACGCCCGGTGCGTCGCACCAGGTGCATCATGGACCGTAACTGCATGCCGATCTCATCGGCCTCGTGTTCGTAGTCCTGCTCCGGCGAAAGAAGCTGGGAGATGACCGGCAAAAGCCCATTCATCGCGTCCACGGTCTCGGATCGTTCGACACTACGCGCCAGCATTGCGGGAATTGCTTGCGGCCAGAACCAGCGGCCACCTCGGAAAAGAGGGGCATGCGGATCCAGAAGACGCGCGACCTGACCGACAACACTTATTTCGCTGTCAGTCCCGGCTGCGAGAGACAGGCTTTTGACAGCATTATTGATGACCTTCGCGAGACCCGCTTCCTGCAATTCACGCGACAGCCATGTATCAACCACATGGTGCTTCAACAGATCGACGAACTCGCTCGGGTAGCGTGTCGCCTGCCAGGCGAGCGCCCTGGCTGTCCTGATTTTCTGGCCGCCGATCGCCAGCGGAAGCCGGGCACGCTTCTCGCTGCGGACCGAAAACATCTTGCTGGACACCATGTTGATGAGGTTCGCCGGCGCAGGGCGCTGCGTCGGATCGTCCGACAACATCGCCTGAAGCACTGAAACAAGCCCTTGGGGCACCTGTCGGTCACGCATATACGCATCGGCCGTGCCAAGCTCGAAGCGGCGCGCGAGAATTTTCTCGTCGCTCAGCCCTGAGAGCGGAACCTCTCCAAGGCAAAGCATCAGCACCAATACCCCGAGCGAAAAGGTGTCATCGGCGATCGTGCCTTTTCCACGCGCTTCAGGAGTACATACCGCCGAAGACAGTGCCTCGAAGACGACCGGCTGATCGGCACCCGGCATGGCGACACCCAACGGCCCAAGGGTCAACTGATGCCGTCCGGGATTGATGAAAACGTTATCGGGTCGGATATTGCGCAGTGTCTGGCCAGCGTTTTCGACGTGCTTCAGCAAGGCCGCCAGTGGCTGGATCACCTCCTCGATCAGCTGCCCTTCGCGCCACGGCGCCAGCCTCACGTCAATGGCAGGTCCCGGCGGATGATTCGTCAGCACCCATAAGGCGCCCTGCTGCCGCTCCTGCGTAAGAACCGGCAGCAATGCGGGATGCCGTATCCTTTCCATTTCCTGAAAGGCAGGCGATACATATGTTGGCGCCAACGCGACGAAAGACGTGCCGGGCGACATGATATCCGTCGCCTGAAAGGCCGCCGCGCCCCCCAACGATGGCAGCGGCACGTCCCTGGAGACCTGAAAACGGCCCGCGAGGCGTATTCCGCTGCCCGGGCGACCCCGGAGTGCCTGCAAACTGTTTAGCCCGGCCATGCCAACCCCTTTCGGCGCTGAACATGGCAGACCAAACCTTAAGAAATCCTCAATCTTCGAACGGATCGCGCATCAGAATCGTGTCGTCGCGTTCCGGGCTCGTCGAAAGAAGCGTCACAGGGGCCTCGATCAATTCCTCGATCCGGCGCACGTACTTGATGGCCTGCGCCGGCAACTCACCCCAGGAACGCGCCCCCGCCGTCGTTTCGCGCCAGCCATCCATCGTCTCGAAGATCGGCTGCACACGCTCCTGCGCGGCAGGCGCCGAGGGGAACGACGAAATCGCCTCACCATCCAGCGTGTAGCCCACGCAGATCCTCACCTCGTCGAAGCCGTCCAGAACATCCAGCTTGGTTAAGGCAATGCCGGAGACACCGCCCACCTTGACAGCCCGGCGCACCAGCGCCGCATCAAACCAGCCACAACGCCGCGCACGGCCTGTCACCGTGCCGAATTCATGCCCACGCTCACCCAGCCGCCTGCCGTTCTCGTCATCGAGCTCCGACGGGAAAGGCCCTTCGCCAACGCGCGTCGTGTAGGCCTTGGCGATCCCGAGCACGAATCCGATGGCATTCGGGCCCACGCCGCTGCCGCTCGCCGCCACCGCCGCGATCGTATTGGAACTCGTGACGAACGGATAGGTGCCATGGTCCACATCGAGCATGACAGCCTGTGCACCCTCGAACAGGATGCGACGACCGGCACGGCGCGCCTCGTCCAGCCGCTCCCAGACGGAACAGGCGAAAGGCAGGACCCGCGGCGCCAGACGCTGCAAATGCGCCAGTAACGCCTCCTTGGTGAACGTCTCCGCACCCAGCCCCGCCAGAAGCGTGTTGTGATGCAGAAGCAGTTCGTCCAGCTTCCAGTCCAGCGTCTCCGGCTCCGCCAGATCGCACAGACGGATGGCACGCCGCGCCACCTTGTCCTCATAGGCCGGACCAATGCCGCGCCCCGTCGTGCCGATCTTGCGATCGCCCCGCGCGGCCTCGCGCGCGCGGTCGGTCGCCACATGGATCGGCAGGATCAGCGGCACGTTCTCCGCCACCCAGAGCGTCTCCGGCGTCACGACGAGCCCCTGCGCCGAGACACGATCGATCTCCGCCAGCAGCGCCTCGGGATCGACGACCACGCCATTGCCGATCACGCCGGTCTTGCCGCGCACCAGACCGGACGGCAGGAGCGAAAGCTTATAGACCTGGTCCCCCACGACAAGCGTATGGCCGGCATTGTGACCGCCCTGGAACCGCACGACGATATCCGCACGGCTTGCCAGCCAGTCGACAATCTTGCCCTTGCCTTCGTCACCCCACTGGGTGCCGATGACGGTGACGTTGGACATGTGCGCTTCCTCTTACAGTTCGATCAGATCATCGTTGGACAAAACATAGGCGCAGCCCAATCGTCGCCCTTCGTTTTGACTATCGTCAACAGCGGACAGCCCGGCCACCGTGGCATAGCCCTTCTCGCGCAGGCACGCCGCAACGCTCTCGGGCATCCCGGCCGGAACGTAGACACGCCGTCGCAATTCGATCGGCGCAGCCGCCCGCAACAGAACCTCCGGACGAAGCGTCAGGCCGCACGCCGCCTCTTCGTCATACGCGAGATAGCGTCCGCCCCGGCCCAGTTCTTCACGCTGCCCGCGTGCGAACACCGTCATGCAGATGCCGGTGTGATATTGCCAGCCACGCAACTCCACCGGATCGACGGTCAGGCGCAAAT